>NZ_JAVFVU010000018.1 GCF_030929615.1 Dyadobacter sp. LHD-138
AGTAGGTTGTCTGCGGCCCATTTTTCCTGATTTGCTTATAACTAAAGATAATCAATTCTGAAAAAATAAACAACACTATATACGCAAAAAAAGAGACTGCCCTTTTGAGACAGCCTCTTAAATCATTGTATCAGCGTGCCTCACCGGAAAATCAACCCATTGACAAAATCCCGCATTACCGCTTTCGGTAAATTTCTTTTGGTCGGGTTGGTTTTTATTATTCCGGGTTATTTTTTTCTCTATCCTCAGATTTTCTATTGTCAGGTGATTGATTTCTCAAATTTTGAGAAAATCAGGACAAATATTTATGCAAGTCCTGATTTGGACGCCAGGCAGCGCGTAAATATTATTAAAGTAATCAAAAAGGCGGAAGCAAGGGTTGATTCATTCTGGTCTGGAAAACAGGCCAATCCAAAGGTGATCTTGTGCGGCACGCCACAGGAATATGAAAAATATTGCCAAAGCACGGAAGGTGCGGGGTGCAGCCTAGGTACGCCCTGGGGGCAATCTTTCGTGATTTTAAATGTCCAGGGCTTAAATGTGGATGTGATCAGCCATGAAATGAGTCATGTTGAACTTTTCAGGCGACTGGGTTGGTGGAAAACGACGACAGAAATTCCGCAATGGTTTAATGAAGGCATTGCACTCATGCTGGACCGACGTTTTGTAAGTAATCCGGATCCCATCGGACGTTATCTGGACTATACAGATGAATGGCTTTATCAGACGGGAGGCGGACAAAATATTCTTGAACTGGAAAATATTTCTTCAGTAAAAGGTTTTTTCTCAGGAAATCAAAAACAGGTGATGCTTGCGTATATGACTTCGGGGATGGAAGTTTCTTACTGGCTTGCCTTTGTCGGCGGAGAGGGGCTTTCGAAATTACTTTCAGAAATGAGAAATGGACAGTCTTTTGATGCGCGTTATTTGGAAATTGAAAAAGAGGCACGGGAGAGAAATGAAGTCGAAGTGCCTGCAAATTTGCTTCGTGTTCAGGATTTGGAGAAAATCGGTGGGTAAAGTGCTGCGATAATCTCCTTGTTTAGCCGTTTTAGCACAAGTTGGAAAATAAAGGCGGCAGATAGGGCCCTGCATGTATTTTCTACTTGCACTATTTTCTGAAAATAGTGTACCTTTCGGTTTGAGTAGAAATCGCTTATCCATTCATCTAATTTTTAATATTTGAAATGCAACAGTTACAAACCCTGGATTACATAGTATTCTTCTTTTACTTTATCGTAGTCTCGGGCTACGGTTACTGGATTTACCAACGGAAAAAAACTGGCACAGAATCTACAAAAGACTTTTTCCTTGCTGAGGGATCGCTTACCTGGTGGGCAATTGGTGCATCTTTGATCGCCTCAAATATTTCAGCCGAACAATTTATCGGGATGTCCGGTAATGGTTTTTCGATGGGTTTAGGGATTTCAACCTATGAATGGATGGCGGCCGCGACGCTGATTATTGTGGCGGTTTTCTTCATGCCAATCTATCTTAAAAATAAAATTTACACCATGCCGCAGTTTTTAAGTCAGCGTTATAACCCAACGGTGAGCTTAATTATGGCAATTTTCTGGCTGGCCTTGTATATCCTGGTTAACCTTACATCCATTCTTTATCTTGGTGCACTGGCGGTATCCGGTATTTCCGGCCTTGATTTTACCTTCTGTATGATCGCGCTGGCTGTTTTTGCGATCATTATTACGGTAGGGGGCATGAAGGTAATTGGTTATACAGACGTTATCCAGGTTTTCTTTCTCGTTATTGGTGGTTTGGCAACGACCTATCTGGCTGTTAACCTTGTTTCAGGTGAAACAGGAATTGATGGTTTGCTAACCGGTATGAAAATGATGCGTGAAAACCATGACGATCATTTTCACATGATTTTCCCTAAAAGCAGTCCGTTTTACATGCAGCTTCCCGGGTTAACGGTATTGTTAGGTGGTATGTGGATCGTGAATTTGAACTATTGGGGATGTAATCAATACATCACCCAGCGTGCTTTGGGTGCAGATTTGAAAACGGCCCGTAACGGTATTTTGTTTGCAGCCGGTCTTAAATTACTGATGCCGGTGATCGTGGTATTGCCGGGTATTGCTGCTTATGCGTTGTATAGCAAAGGGCTGTTTCAGGCCGAAATGTTAGGTTCTGACGGACTTATTAATCCTGATAAAGCGTATCCTGTACTGCTGAATTTATTGCCAACCGGTCTTAAGGGTTTATCTTTTGCAGCCCTAACAGCGGCAGTAGTGGCTTCCCTGGCAGGAAAGGCCAACAGTATTTCTACTATTTTTACACTGGATATTTTCAAAAATTACATCGGCAAAGATGCTGACGAGAAAAAACTCGTTTTGATCGGTCGCTGGGTTGTTGTCGTTGCGATGGTACTGGCCATTGTTGTTTCTCCTTATATGGGAATTGATAAAAAAGGAGGCTTTCAGTTTATTCAGGAAATGACCGGATTGTTGTCGCCCGGTATTTTTGCTGCCTTCATCATGGGTTTTTTCTGGAAAAGAACAAACTCGGCGGGCGCGTTGTTTGCCATCGTTGGTGGATTTTTAATTGCGCTGGCGATGCACAACAATTACCTTCCCGGTGCAGACTGGACGCAGGTTCCTTTCCTGGACCGTATGGGCTTGGTGTTCCTGATTTGCGTTGTGGTCATGTTTATCCTGGGTTTTGTCCTTCCTGACGAGAAAAAGGGATTACAGATTGATGTTTCCATGTTTATGCCGCATAAGAGTTTTGTAATCGGGGCAATAGTAGTGCTGTCGATTATTGCTATTCTTTACAATACTTTCTGGTAGATATCGGATACAGCATAAACAAGAACGGCCTGGAATTTCCAGGCCGTTCTTGTTTACTAGAGAAATACTAACTGCTTAGGCTACTTCTTCTTCGATAATGGTGATCTTCTGGATTTTGTCTCCCTGACGTATTAAATCAACTGTATCAACACCTTCAAGTACTTTACCAAAGCAAGTGTGGTTTCCGTCAAGGTGAGCGGTATTGTTACGGCTGTGGCAAATAAAGAACTGAGAACCACCGGTGTCACGTCCTGCATGGGCCATTGACAAAACACCACGGTCGTGGTATTGTTTTCCAGCACTAACCTCACATTTGATTTTATAACCCGGACCTCCGCGTCCTGTTCCTTCTGGACATCCGCCCTGAATCATAAAATCAGGAATTACACGGTGGAATGTAAGTCCGTCATAAAATCCTTTTTTAGAAAGCTCTACAAAGTTTTTCACTGCAATAGGCGTATCCTGGTCATAAAGCTCAATCAGCATAGTACCCTTATCGGTGATCATTTCTGCCTTTATCATGTTAATAAAACGATATTTGGATAAAAAATATGGAATTTACGGGTTGTTAGTACCGCTTGTGTATCATAACAAATGCAAAGAAAAGCATATTGCAGCCGTTTCCTTGCATCGTAACAATAATATAACCAAAGAAATTAAGAATCGGTTGCGGCGCTTGCGAATTGTTTAGAATCGCTTTTTAATTCGGAAATTTTTTTCTCTTCCCGGATCTGAACCATTTTTTCCAATACGTCCCCGCTGCCCCATTCGCGGCTTCTTTCAGGATTGGAAAACCATTCTTTTACTGCAAGTATTTTATAAATGTATTGAGTAGTTTCTGCGTTTAACCGAAGCTTAAAATAGTCGTCTTTATTTTGTGCGTTCATTCGGTTCTGGATGTGCTGTGGTCCCGCATTGTAGGCAGCTGCTACAAGTGTCCAGGAACCAAGCTGGCGGTGAAGTTCTTTCAGATACTTACCAGCTGCATGGGTGGATTTAACAAGATGTTTACGATCATCAACGGTTCCGTTTACGGTTAAGCCAAGTGATTTGGCCGTTGCAGGCATAAATTGCCAGTATCCACCTGCCCCTTTGTGAGAAGTGGCATCGTGATTCATGGCACTTTCTATTATTGGAATATATTTAAAGTCGGAGGGAACTCCGTACTTTGTCAGGATGGGCTCTATAATTTTCATCCTTTTTTCTGCGCTCGTCATCAGTTTACGGAAAGAATTGGTATCGTAATTCCTGATCATTTTCTGGTACCGCTCGGCAATGCGCATCTCCGTTAGGGGCACCTTTTCGCCACAAAAATTAATGGCAAGAAGGTTTGAGTTGATTGTTAGTTCAGTCTTCAATTCCTCCTTTTCTACCTTCAAGTTGCTAAGTGAAAAAATACCCATTGATGCAATTGAGAAGGCAATAAAGATTAGTCTAATCATCCATGTTTTATTTCGTTCGACATAATTTTATCCGGTTTCCCGGGGAGCAAAGATAACGCTATTGAATTAATAAAATTTCATTTTACTGTAAAAAGTTGATTTGCAGGTAATTGTGTAATTTTGTTTTTGAACTAATTTAAGATGTGAAAATTTCGTAGTTTTTACCGGTGACAATTGCTTTCTAATCGTCAGAACGCTATTTTATAGAATAATCATTGGAAATCACTTTTGGATACAAACTGAATTTTTGAAAGTTCAAATTGGAATTTTCATAGGGGATATTTTTTTATTTTTTATTTACTGGTTTTTATCAACCGGTAAATCCGGTGCTTTTTAATTGAAATTTGTTCAAATGACCAGTCAGTAACGGGCTAAATGTCTGATTATCTGGTCGTATATTTCAGCGTAAAAAGATGCATTCCGTTCGGCTTATAAATAGTAACTTGCATAGTCAGACAGCAAAAATTCACAATGGTCACAGTTGAAGAAGCAAAAAGGAGAATAGTTGGTAACACAACCGTATTGATTTCGGAAAATCGTGCCGTGTCGGAGGCGACGGGTTATGTATTGGCCCGCGATGTACTGGCAGGCTTTTCGCTACCTTCTTTCAGACAATCATCGATGGATGGTTACGCTGTTTTTCATGAAGATATCACAGAAGAAAATGTGACATTGCCCGTTGTGGGGGAATCAAAAGCAGGAAAGGCGGAAAAACTTGTTTTGAAACCAGGAACTGCTATACGTATTTTCACAGGCGCTCCGGTGCCAGATGGAGCAACGGCAGTCATTATGCAGGAAAATACTTCGGTCGAAAATGGATCTGTAACGATAAAAGAATATCCCGTCACAGAAAATAGGAATCTTAGAAATATCGGACAGCAGATCAGGCAAGGCGATATTGCCCTGCCTGTGGGGGCGTATGTTTCAGGAGGGACTGTTGGCTTTTTGACCGGATTGGATATTGAAGAGGTCGAGGTATATCGCAAACCAAAGATAGGCATTCTCGTGACCGGCGATGAATTGGTCAAGACGGGGGAAACCCTGGCACATGGACAGGTCTACGAATCCAATTCGGCCATGTTGGTAGCGGTATTAAAGCAGGAAGGTATTTTTGATGTTGAAATACATTATGCCGCAGATGATTTGTCATCCACGATCAGTGGTTTGGAAAACTTAGCAGAAAGTAATGATGTTGTCATGGCGACTGGCGGCGTTTCAGTGGGGGATTATGATTATGTAGGAAAGGCCTTGGAAGCGATAGGAGCGGAGACCATATTTTATAAAATCCGGCAGAAGCCGGGGAAACCTTTGCTTTTTGCCAAAAATGAAACGACAAACTTTTATGCTCTGCCAGGAAACCCGGCATCGTCACTTGTGTGTTATTACGAATATGTGCTGCCGGCTTTAAGGCTGATGTCGGGTAGAAAAGATTGTTTTTTACAGTCATTCGCATTGCCTGTTTCGCACAATTATTCTTTTAACGGAGAAAGAGATGAATTTTTAAGAGCATTTGTTTCAGATGGAAAGGTAACATCGCTGGAAGGACAGGAATCATTTGCACTCCGTTCTTTTGCAGTTGCCAACGCATTAATTTATTTGCCTGTGACGCAGCAAACCGTGCAGGCTGGAGATTTGGTCGAGGTTCATTTGCTGCCGATTTGAAAAATTACCCATGGAAATGACTATCAATATTCTATATTTTGGAATGCTGGCCGAAATTACGGGTCTTGCCAGCGAAACCTGGCTACTCAAAGACGGTTTAACTGTTGGTGACTTAAAACAGGAAATTGGGGATAAATATCCTTTAATACGTGATAAAAAATTCAAAGTGGCTGTAAATCAGCAAATAGGGGATGACGGAACGAAAATTTCATTCCAATCCGAAGTCGCTTTATTACCGCCTTTTGCGGGAGGATAATTTGTGCCCACCCGGGATGACTGAGATTATTTCAGTTTCCGTTCGATAATCTGAGGTTAATCCTCGGATGTCTTAGGGGTTAAATAAGTTACTTAATTGATTAAACTGAGATTAAATCTAAAATTTGGACCATTGTTATTGGTTCCGTTCAAAAGTGATCATGGATAAAATTCATAAACCAAAAAAAGTATTTGTACAAGGACCGATCAGTCCGCAGTTTGTTGCCGATTCTATCGCCAGGCACCAGTCCAAGGTGAATATCGGTGCGCATGCGATTTTTCTGGGACAAATTCGTGCGGATGAAAAGGAGGAAGGTTTTGTGACCGGCATTGAATACTCGGCTTATGAGGAAATGGCTGAACAGGCGTTCCATGCGATAAGGGAGGATGCTTTTTCAAAGTTTGACCTTACCTGTATGCATATTTATCATAGTCTTGGATTGGTGCCAACGGGCGAGATCAGCCTTTTTGTTTTTGTTTCTTCCGTCCATCGCCGTGCTGCTTTTGAGGCTTCTGAATATATTGTTGACGAAATAAAAACAAAGGTGCCTATTTTTGGCAAGGAATTGATGGGACCGGCCGGGGAGTATGTCTGGAAAGAGAATAAGTGAGTTAAGTAGTAGTGAAAAATTAGTCCATATTATTGATTTTTATAATAAGCTATTTATCATTCGTTTACTAAGCTAATCTCATATCGCTAACCGCTCCTTATTTCAGATGTAAAGATCATTTTGCCTTAATTTTTATTTTTCATTGTTTTCTTTCTGATGGTTGATATTACGCATAAGACTAATACGTTACGAATTGCTACTGCGCAGGCTGTTGTTGTGGTGAGTAGGCCTGAGACCATTCATGCGATTCAAAACAAGCTGGTGCCCAAAGGTGATGTTTTTGAAATGGCAAAAGCGGCGGGATTACTGGCGGTCAAGAAAACGCCTGATTTGTTACCGGATTGTCACCCGATTCCCATAGAATATACGGCCGTTGCTTATCGTATTGAGGATCTGACCATTGTTATTGAGCTGACGGTCAAGACAATTTACAAAACCGGCGTTGAAGTGGAGGCGATGCACGGCGCTTCGGTGGTGGCGCTTACGCTGTACGATATGTTGAAGCCGATTGACAAAGGTGTGGAGATCAGGAATATAAAGCTGCTTGAAAAACGCGGCGGAAAGAGTGACAAGAAAGCCATTCCGGAAAATCTGAAAACCGCCGTTATTGTATGCTCCGACAGTATTTCAAAAGGTATCGGAGAAGATAAATCCGGAAAAAAAATCATAGGAAAATTTGATACACTGGCCATTAGCGTTAGTGATTACAGCATCATTCCCGATAGCAAATTCATTATTCAGGAAAAAATACGAAGTCTTTGTGATCTGGATTATCAGCTGATTGTAATCACCGGCGGAACCGGATTGTCGACGAGAGATGTTACTCCTGAGGCTGTCAGTGAACTTATTGACCGCGAGATTCCTGGGATTTCTGAAACGGCGAGACAGTACGGACAGGAACGTATGCCTACATCCATGTTATCAAGATCAGTTTCCGGATTGATTGGTAATACTTTGGTTTTGACAATGCCTGGCAGCACTGGCGGCGTTACTGAATACATAGACGCTTTATTTCCGCACGTCTTGCACGTTTTTAGTGTTATAGAGGGTGGGAAACATGATTAATAACATTGACAAATAAAATGCCTCAACCTATTCTGGATACATTCGGTCGAAAACATACTTATCTGAGGATCTCCCTCACGGATAAGTGTAACCTTCGTTGTACCTATTGTATGCCGCAGGAAGATATGCAGTTTATGCCGTCCAAATGGCTGATGCAGGCAGATGAAATCCAGACGCTTGCCGGGATTTTTGTCGATATGGGTGTTGAGAAAATACGCTTAACGGGCGGGGAGCCATTGATCAGGAAAGATGCGGGGCAAATTATCCGTGACCTGGGCACTTTACCAACCGCGCTGACTTTGACGACCAACGCAGTTTTTGTTGATCAGTTTATCGGCGACCTGAAAACTGCGGGCGTTCGCTCCCTAAACGTCAGTCTGGATACGCTGAATGAGCAGTCCTTTAAAAATATTACCAAAAGAGACCATTTCGGAAAAACACTGGAAAGTATTCGTTTGCTGATTTCAGAAGGTTTTGTGGTGAAAATCAACATGGTTGTTATGCGGGGCGTTAATGACAGCGAAGTAAATGATTTTGTACGATTAACGCTTGATGAACCTGATCTGCATGTCCGTTTTATCGAATTTATGCCGTTTAATGGTAATAAATGGGACATGTCGAAAATTGTCTCTTACAATGAGCTGCTGGCTGATATTAGCACGCAATTCGATTTCGAGCAAATTGAAGGTGAATTGCAGGATACCGCCCATAATTTTAAGGTAAACGGGGGAAAGGGAACATTCGGGATTATTGGCACGGTAACCCATCCTTTTTGTGCCGGCTGCAACCGTATCCGTTTGACCGCGGATGGAAAGCTCAAAAACTGTCTTTTTGATACAACGGAGATTGACCTGCTCACACCGATGAGACGCGGCGAAGATATTCGGTCATTGATTTACACGCATTTTCAGAAAAAACATTTCGCACACGGCGGGCATATCGACTTTTCCGAGAAGAATGCGAGAGAAGATTATGAACAGAATCGCAGGATGATTGCGATTGGTGGATGATAGGCTGACGCCAGTTTCAAAATTCGGAAGGTTTTCGGTATTGATAGCATGTATCTGAACCGTCTGGATATTCTCATAAATTGAAAAATGTATGGAATACGGGAAGATTTCTGTCAACGCTATTCTTACATCGTGATATCGCAAGGCGTATAAAAAGGGAGATTTTTTAATTAAAATAAGCTTTCTCTTAATCTCGGATTTGAATTTTTGTCCTAATCCTTTGCTGTGATATTCGTAATAGTCAGCGGCATCGATTATGTCCTGCAATGATTCAGGAGTAAACCGAAGGTGGTATGAGGGAGACATTATTCAGCACCTAATATTTTAAAAGCGGGATCTTCCTCAATTAATAACGCTGAATTATCTTTATACTTTTCTATACGTTGGTTAACCAAATCCATGTGCCACTGAGGGATTTCAGCTTCTTCATTATTGGTTAAAATCTCAATAGCTTCCATTTTCTGCAAATCTTCAATGACGGAAGTCGCATACTCTTTTTTTACCCTGATATGATATGTTAAAGCCATAGCCATAGCGATTGTTTTCTAAGTGGTATAGCAGCATTACAACTTATATCAAAGATAACGAAATCAACGAAGAAATAGTGAGTCTTGATTGTTGACAATAGAATCAACAATGGTTCTTTGCGCTTTAATTCAAGAACCACTCAACCCACATTTTTTACCGCTCATAAAACCGGTGCAACATGAGGTTTAATGAAGGTATCATTGGTGAAAGTTATTAGCCAATAAAATCTTCAAGGTCATGAAAAACTTACAGAAAACCTTCATTGCTGCTTTCTGCGGCTTGTTGCTGAGCAATTTTGTTTCAGCAGAACAATTACAAAATTCACCAGCTGAAAAATACGACGAATCCTTCCGTGTGGGGATGTATCGGGTAAAAAATTCACTTGTCATGAATCTGTTACTCGAAAAGGATAAAGGTGTTGGGTTGCATTTGAAACTTATGGATGCCAGAGGTAGAGTGCTGCACCAGGAATACATCGGTAAGGGGCTTAGAAAAGTAGGCCAAAAATTCGATTTTTCAGAAATTAATGACGGAGAATATAAAATTGAAATTACGAACGGAGACGAACGGATTGTCAAAAACATCAGCTTGTCGACCACCGAAATTGCAGAAATAGCCGGGCGCCGTTTGGTGGCCTTAAACTAAATAATCAGGGTTGCGGACCCTTTTCATCGGATCCGCAACCCTGATTTTATTTCATCCATCCGTTGGCTTTTAGCCAGCCTTCCATCGCGGCGGGCCAGTTAACCAACGATCCTTTTCCTTCGGTACGCATGGCATAACCATGGCCGCCTTTTGGGTAAAGGTGCATTTCTGCGGGGATCTTTAATTTTTTCAAAGCAAGATAATACGCAATACTGTTTTCCACCGGAACGCCGCCGTCATCCATAGCGTGTACAAGGAACGCAGGGGGCGTTTTTTCACTCACCTGCAATTCGTTGGAATAATATTTGATCAGTTCTTCTGATTTATCAGGGCCCAGCAAATTGTCTCTCGAACCGCTATGTGCCAGCTCAGGCATAAACGAGATAACCGGATACATCAAAATTGAAAAGTTAGGTTTGGACTCTTCGGAAGCTTTGGTACCCAAATTGTAGTGTGTGGAAAGCGTTGCAGCCAAATGTCCGCCTGCTGAAAATCCCATAACACCTATTTTATCCACATGGATGTTCCACTTTTTTGCCCCCTGCCGAATCAGTTTCATGCCCTGCATCGCGTCCATAAGCGGTGCTTCGTGCTGATGTTCCATGGCTTTCACGTCGGGAAGCCGGTATTTTAAAACAAAAGCAGAAATACCACGCTCGTTAAACCACCTGGCAAGGTCGCTTCCTTCATGTGAAGCGGCCAGAATGCCGTATCCGCCGCCCGGACAAATCATCACGGCGGCTCCTGTCGCTTTTTCTTTTGGCGCGATATAGGCTGCCATGGTAGGCACGGTTACGCCGCTGATCCTTAAAATACCATCCGCAGCGGTAACTGATTTTTTTTCTACGGTATTCGTTTTATTATTTGGGACTTTTCCATTGGGCCATAGCGATATGACTTCATTTTGTGCCATAGATTGTAATGATAATAACGTAAGGCCAGCAGACATTATAATCGAATTTGTTTTTTTCATAGATTAAGGATCTTTCTTTCAAAAAGACGAACAATGCGGATCTTTACCCTCGGATTGCTTAAACCGTATTACCAATACTGAACTTTTAAATTTAAGAAGAGGATGCAGTTTAATTTTGACAACCTGTTTTGAGACCAGATCAATAATTTTTTTTAGTATAATATAAATATTTTTTATTCCGTAAAGGCGAACGAGAGAAAAAGAGTTAAACAAATTAAGTTATTATTTTATACTAATGAGTAGCTCGGTATAAATCAAGTCTTTCAGAATCAGCTCTCCATGAAGTTTTATTTTTAAGCCTGTTTGACATATTCTAATAAATAGCTGTACTGGATGCGGGATTTGTTAACACACGGTTTGGATTTATTTTTTGGATTTTACTAAGTTGCCAATATAAAGCGTGTTGCCGTGATCATACGAATAGTAAGAATGACCTTTTTGCCGGAAAAGATAAGTGAGTTTCAAAGTATTTTTGAAAAATGTCAGCATGGTATCAAACAAATGCCGGGTTGTCTGCATCTCGAACTTTGGAGAGATTTGGACAATCCCAATGTTTTGATCACCCACAGTCATTGGGAAACGGAAGAATATCTGAACGCATACAGGCGCACCGAATTTTTTGGCCTGGTCTGGAAAAAGACAAAGGCGTTGTTTGCGGACAAGCCCCTGGCTTTTTCTGTGGAAAAAATAGTGTAATAAAATTATTTGCCCATTATTTTTTTGCGGGATTGATCATGATATGTGCACGGTGTGTTCCCGGATCCATGATCCAGGGCATCCCAGGAACGTCTGGTTTAAGTGGTAAACCCGTGCTCTCGGCCGTGGCAAAAGGAATATAAACGACATAGCGCAAATAACCATCTTTTACTTCGCCTGTGTTACCATCATAGTTTTCCGTTGATCCCGAAAAAGAATACAGTGTCGATGGTTGTTTAGGCATTTTCAGCTTTCCGGATTTTACTTCTTTTTCCCTGATATCAAATATCTCCTTTTGATTTTTACCTTCTTTGGTCAGTACGCGTCCTCTCTCCATAAAAGGTTCCAGATCTGCATGATAGCAAGAAACGTTTATAGCTTCTTTTTTGGGGTCGTCGGCAATGCAGACAAAATCATTCGAACCTGCTCTGAGTACTTTAAATGTGCCGTCAGCGGCATATCCATACACTTTTGCCCTTGCCTGTTTATCGATCGGTGCAGCTAGTGAAGCGGTTTTTATCTGAATATCGGCAGCCGGGATCACCGTTTGTGCGTGTGCCTGAAAAGCGACGCAGATAGCGGCCGCATGAAAAAAAATCCTGTTCATGGTAGTAAATGATATGTGGCTAGTTTCTTATGATCTAAATTTAGCAATCTTTACTAAAAGAATCCTATAAATTCTGTTTGAAACGATTATTAACCGAGGAAAGCAACTGATTTAATTATACACCGATGAATTTCAAAAAACCGCTTACGCTATCAGCATCCGGTATGCTTGCATTGGGCGTTCTGGCAGCTTCTTACATGCGGACCAACCCCAGTACGGTACAAAGCCCGGGCCTGGATAGCTTGTATGAGAATCTGAGTACGGAGCAAAAACGTTCTCCGAAATATGCCGTAGCAGGCTTAAATGTGGCGAACGGGCTGGAAGCCACGCTTTTTGCCTCGGAGCCGACATTAACCAATCCGACTAATATTGATGTGGACCATCTTGGTCGGGTATGGGTTTGCGAAGCGTATAACTATCGACCGGCCATCAACGGCAATCCGACACACAAGGAGGGTGACCGGATCCTGATTCTGGAAGATACCAACGCCGATGGGAAGTCAGATAAAACCACTGTTTTTTATCAGGGTGAAGAACTGAATTCGCCGCTGGGCATCTGGGTGATGGGCAATAAAGTGATTGTTTCGCAGAGTCCTTATGTATGGTTGTTTACCGATGCGGACGGAGACGGAAAGGCGGATAAAAAAGAAGTTATTTTCGAAGGCGTTGGTGGCACCCAGCACGACCACGGGATGCACGCTTTTGTGTTCGGTCCTGATGGAAAACTTTATTTCAACTTTGGTAATGAGGGCGGACATTTACTGGATGGCAAGGGAAATCCGGTAACAGGCCTTGATGGTAAAGCCATTGATTTCAAAAAATACAAGCAGGGGATGGTTTTTCGCTGTGATCCGGATTTTAAAAATATTGAAGTTCTGGGAAATAATTTCAGGAATAACTATGAAGTAGCTGTCGACAGTTATGGAACGATGTGGCAGTCGGACAATGATGATGATGGCAACAAAGGTGTGCGTATCAATTACGTCATGCCGTATGGAAATTACGGTTATACGGATGAAATCACGGGAGCTGGCTGGCGTGCAAACCGCACGAATATTGAAGATTCCATTCCTTTCCGTCACTGGCATTTGAATGATCCGGGCGTCGTGCCAAATCTTTTGCAAACCGGGGCAGGTTCTCCTACGGGGTTAATTGTGTACGAAGGACGCTTATTGCCAAAAGTGTTTTGGGATCAGATGATACATTGCGATGCCGGACCCAATGTAGTGCGTTCGTACCCTGTTCAAAAGGCAGGTGCTGGTTATGCTGCTAAAATCGTTAATGTATTGGAAGGGAAACGTGACCAGTGGTTCCGTCCGTCCGATGTTTGTGTCGCGCCAGATGGTTCTCTGATCGTCTCAGACTGGTATGATCCGGGCGTTGGCGGGCACCAGGCGGGTGATCAGAACAAAGGCCGTTTGTATCGTCTGGCACCCGAAAATACGCCTTATCGCATTACCAAAGCAGATTATACAACGGCTGTCGGCGCTGTTCAGGCGCTCCAAAGTCCGAATCTTTCGGTACGTTACCTGGCATGGGATGCTTTGGTGAAAATGGGCAGTAAAGCGCTTCCCGAGCTTAAAACACTTTTTGCAAGCAAGGAAAATCCACGGATGCGTGCCCGTGCATTATGGGCCATCGCAACGCTGGACAAAGTGGGTACGGAAGAGCTGGAATCTGCTTTCCGTGATGCCAATGCGGATATTCGTATCACGGCGCTTCGTGTCGTTCGTGAAAAGAGAAATGCTGATTTGACAAAATACCTGAAATTACTGGTCAATGATTCGGATGTGCAGGTTCGTCGTGAATGTGCTTTGGGGCTTCACGGAACGGTTTCTGCCGATGCTCCGGAGCTGTGGGCGCAGCTTGCACAGCAATATGATGGCAAAGATCGCTGGTATCTTGAAGCCCTGGGTATTGGTGCGGAAGGTCAGTGGGATTCATTTTTTAAAGCCTGGGTTGCCAAAGCCGGTGCTGATCCGATTGCGACCAATGCCGGAAAAGATATTGTCTGGCGTTCAAGAAGTAAGGAGTCTGTGAACCTGCTGGCTTCCCTGGCAAGTGATCCCGGCGTTGATCTGAAAAGTCGTTTGAGATATTTCCGTGCCTTCGATTTTAACCCGGGCGCGAAAGAAAAATCGACCGCACTGTTGAAAATCATGAAGGGAAAAGCACAGAATCAAAACGAAATCAATGAGCTGGCTCTTCGTCACCTGGACCCGGCTTTTGTGAAACAGTCGCCTGAGGCGATGACGTCTTTGAAAAAATTGCTGGATGCAACCTATGGCACAGCCACTTATATGGAACTGGTTTCACGCTATGAAATTCCTTCTGAAAACAGTCGTTTGTTGCAGCTGGCCACGGGCAAGGCGCCATCGAATATTAGTCGCAGTGCTGGTCAGCAGCTTTTAAAACAAAACGGTGCGCCGTTGCTTTGGGCAACAATCAAAGGAAAGAATGCGCAAAAAGCGGCATCTGCGCTGACTTCCATTAAAGGTGTGGGTAGCAAACAGTCGCTGGATATTTTGAAAACAGTTGCTTTGGATGCCAAACAACCCATTGACCTGCGTGTGGAGGCAACCCGTTCTTTGGGCGGTACCATGAGCGGAGAAGATCTTGTGCTGGTATTGTTGAAAGAAGGTAAAATAACAGGCGAGTTGAAAACGGCTGCGGTTCAGGGATTAAGTGGCGCGTGGCGTAAATCGGTAAAAATGGAAGCTGCCAAATATCTGGAAGGCTCCGGAACGGTTGCCAAAAAACATCCTGACCTGAAAACGTTGGTTGGTATGAGCGGCAATGTTGCGAAAGGAAAAGAAATTTTCGGGATGTATTGCACCGTTTGCCACCAGGTTAACGGACAGGGAATTGATTTTGGGCCTAAACTTTCAGAGATCGGAAGCAAGCTGCCTAAGGAGGCGCTTTACGCTGCGATATTCGAACCAAGTGCCGGTATCGGTTTTGGGTATGAAGGTTTTGAAGTTACGCTAAAAGACGGTTCTTCGGTTTCTGGTATTATTTCCAGCAAAACAGAAACGGATCTGATCATGAAATTGCCGGGCGGTGTGACGCAGGAATATAAAATGTCGCAGGTTAAGTCCATCAAACAAATGGCTGACTCCATGATGCCGGCTGGTCTTCAGGATGCGATGAGCACCGATGAATTGGTAAATCTTGTTGAATATATGAGCAGTCTGAAGAAAAAATAATTTTTTAATTTTCAGTTTAGGCTCCGATTGCAGCCAGTTGAAACACTTTTGTTTTAACTGGCTGTTTTTTTATTTATGTCGGTGACTTAAAACTCTGATTTTGTTTCGTTAATCTGAAAAAGAACTGGTAATTTTGAGGTCGTCCAATAGTTATTTGCTCCATTGAATTAAGTTTTGAAACAATTAAATTACATTAAGTCCGCATTTCTGGTTGCCACAAATCTTTGCTTTTTTGTTGTAAGTGGTATGTGTCAAGTGGTTGATTCTCTGATTGTAGTACATCCTGACAGTTTGTATGCCTCACTTTCAGAATCTGAAAAGAGATTTTCCAGAAATGCCGTGGCCGGTTTAAAAACAGCCGATGGCCTGGAAGCAACGCTGTTTGCCTCAGAACCGCTGATCACAAACCCGATCAATATCGACGTGGATCACCGCGGCCGTGTCTGGGTTTGCGAATCCTACAATTATCGTCCGGCGGTAAACGGAAAATCGGAGCTTAATGTCGGTGACCGGATAGTTATTCTGGAAGATACCACCGGCGACGGGAAAGCGGATGTTACCAAAGTTTTTTATCAGGGGCCGGAGTTAAACGCTCCGCTTGGGATATGGGTGATGGGCAACAAGGCAATTGTTTCACAAAGTCCCTATGTATGGCTTTTCACCGATACCGACGGAGACGACAAGGCCGATAAAAAAGAAGTACTTTTCAAGGGAATCGGTGGAACGCAGCAGGATGCGGGTGTTCACGCTTTTGTTTTTGGTCCTGACGGGAAATTTTATTTTAACTATGGCAATGCAGGAAAGCAGCTGGTGGACGGACAAGACCGACCATTGCTGGATAAATATGAAAGGCCGATCAATTTCCGTCAATACCGCCAGGGAGTCGTTTTTAGGGTAGATCAGGAATTTCGTAATGTAGAAATTCTCGCGGAAAACTTCCATAACGGTTTTGAAGTAGCCGTTGATAGTTATGGAACGATGTGGCAATCCGATCAGGAAGAACCTGGAAATGGCGCCGATCGTGTGAGTTATGTCATGGAAAATGGGAACTTCGGTTATATCGATGAGATGAGCGGAGCGAGCTGGCGTATCAATCATACCAATCTGGAAGATGAAATTCCGCGCCGTCACTGGCATCAGAACGATCCGGGTGTTGTGCCTAATTTACTGGAAACAGGTTCGGGACTGCCAATGGGCATGGTCGTTTATGAAGGAGATTTATTGCCGCGCAAATTCTGGGATCAGGTTATTCTGGCCGATGCCGGGCAAAATGCCGTCACTTCTTATCCGGTTCAGCCGGATGGAGCGGGATTTAAATCGGTTGGTATTAACCCGGTTGTCGAAGGTACAAGGGATAAATGGTTCCGTCCGACAGATGTTTGCGTGGCGCCGGATGGCTCGCTGATTGTATCGGACTGGTATGATCCTGTTGCCGGTTCTCATAAAATGAAAGACAGAAGTCGGGGCAGGATTTTTCGTATAGCGCCTCCGGCAACACCTTATAAAATTCCGGTTTATGACCTGACAAATCCGGTGGAAGCGGTTCAGGCGCTTCAAAGCCCTAACTTATCCCAACGTTACCTTGCCTGGAATGCTTGTGTAAAACTGGGTTGGGCAGCCGAGCCAGAGCTGGAAAAATTATTCAGGTTATACAATGGAAACCCTAAATTAAGGGCGCGTGCACTTTGGGTTTTGAATAAAATTGAAGGATTTAACCACAGAAATCTCGATGTCGGTTTCAGAGAATTGAATCCGAATTTACGTATTACGACGCTCAGGGCCGTTCGTCAGCGAAACAGCGACCCGACAGAATATATCAAACGGTTAACTTCGGACCCTAATCCGCAGGTACGACGCGAGTGTGCGTTAGCCATCAATCATAACCACACCTATGAGGCGCTTGACGTTTGGCTTCAGCTGGCGCAGCAATATCCGGGAAATGACAGATGGTCGGTTGAGGCATTAAGTATTGGTGCGATCGGGCAATGGGAGCGTATTTTCCCGGCCTGGCTTGCAAAAGCTGGAAAGAATCCCGGTGCAACAAACGCAGGAAAAGATATTATCTGGCTGGCCAGAACGAGACAGGCGATTCCTTACCTGACCGATTTGGCAGCGGATACGTCGGAGACCTTTAAAAACAGACTGCGCTATTTCCGTGCTTTTGACTTCTTTCACGCCGGTTATGAAAAATCGCAGGCGCTGATGCATGTGATGGATGTGAAATCTTCGGACAGGATTGAAGTAAGTAAACTCGCGCTGTTACATTTGGACAAATCTTTTGTAACAAACTCACAGCAGGGATTATCCGCCTTAAACAAATTGCTTGACGAAACATACGGGACAGAAGATTATATTGAACTGGTAACCCGTTATACGCCGGAATCTGAAAATAACAGGTTGTTCCAAATGGCGATCAGTAAATCCGAAGGGGTGCTTGGGCGTGATGCGGGTGCGTTGTTGCTGAATATCGCAGGGGTTTCTTTTATTACGGATAAATTTGGAACATTAAGTGATGCGAAAAAGTCGGCTTTGCTGGCGTCATTGCAAACGGCAGGGAGTTCCGAATCTGTGTACATTTTGCGTTCTGTAATCCTTGATGTAGGTCAGAAAGAATCTGTAAGAGCCGATGCGGCGCGTTATTTGGGTGCAAGCTGGCCAGGAGAGGATGCCATTGTGAAATTGTTAAAGCAAAACCAGATTGACGGAGATATCAAAGAAGCTGCTTTGCAAGGGGTAAAAAATGCTTTCAGAGAAAATGTAAAGGCCGAGCTGGCTCCTTATTTCCCTAAACCGGTTGAAGTAGTAACGGTTGCGGAAGAGGCTCAGCCAAAAGAAAAAAGTAAAAAGGAGAAAAAAAGAAGGAAGAAAGGCTAAGGTTTTCACACAAAGTAAACTAAGAAAAGGGCAAAGCACGCAAAAGGTTTAAACTTCGCGTTCTTTGCTTTTTTTCTTATCCTCTTTGCGTGAAACCGGTTCAAAAACCTTATAATTGAAATTTTAATCGGTATAAAACCAGGACGTTTTTCTTTACATTCTAAAACCATAACACAAAAACTAAATCATGCTCCGCAGAAACTTTGTTAAATCATCACTTGGATTAGCTGGCGTTGCTATTGCAGCAGAAGAGGCCTTCGCTTCTTCAACTTCACCCATGGCAAAGAATAAATTCAAACTTAAATACGCTTCCCACTTCGGCATGTTCCAGAACAGCGCCGGTAAAGATGTGATCGACCAGCTGAAATTTATGGCAGATCAGGGTTTCATGGCGTTGGAAGATAACGGTATGATGGGACGTTCGGTTGAGGAGCAGGAAAAAATAGGGAAAGAAATGACCCGTTTGGGCATGGAAATGGGTGTTTTCGTCGTAGATAAAGGTGGTAACGGAGCCAATACCCTTGCGGCAGGAAAGAAAGAATATATCGATATTTTCCTGAATGGATGTAAAAGAGCAGTGGAAACGGCCAAACGTGTCAATGCAAAATGGATGACCGTAGTGCCTGGTGACTTCGAACGCAACTTACCAATTGGTGTACAGACGGGCCACGTGATTGATGCCTTGCGCAGAGGTGCTGAAATATTGGAACCGCACGGGTTGGTCATGGTTTTGGAACCTTTGAGTGATTCTCCGAATTTATTCCTGCGTACTTCCGACCAGACCTACGAAATATGCCGTGGCGTGAACAGCAAATCCTGCAAGATCCTGTATGATATTTACCACATGCAGAAAAATGAAGGACGTCTGATTCACAACATCAACATGACGTGGAGCGAAATCGATTATTTCCAGATAGGAGATGAGCCTGGAAGAAAAGAGCCTACAACGGGTGAAATTAACTACAAAAATATTTTCAAGTATATCTACGACCGTAGCAAGAAAGAAGGGAAGAGCTTCATTATGGGGATGGAACACGGAAATTCCCAGCAAGGAAAAGAAGGGGAAGCTGCGTTGATCAAGGCGTACGTTGATAGCGACAGCTTTATCATTTAAGGTTTCGTTTTAAAGCAAAAGGAGTCAATTTTTAAAGAAGTCAAGTTTTCAAAACTTAACTTCTTTAAAAATTGACTCCTTTTATTTGGTCGTCGTTGGAGCCAGTTACAATACCACAACCGAATTTTCTTCATCGTCTACCCCCGCAGGTACGTACTTATCAGCTTCCCAGTCATTTTCCCATTTCTCATTATCCAAAAGATAACGGAACTGGTATTCCTTACCCGGAACAAGGTCAAGACTGCCTTTGAAAGAGCCGTCTTTTTGTTTTTTTAATGCAATTGCCTCTTCTGGATTCCATCCATTAAATTCGCCGATAAGTGAAACTTTTTCAGTTTTTTCAACGGCTTCAGCTGGCAGCGAAAATGTAACTTTTACAACCGGCTTGCTTTTTAAGTATTGTTTTGTAATTGCCATACTTTGTAGTGTTTTTTAGTTGGTGCGACAAATATACAATCAAAAATTATACAAATAAATGAATATCAGTATAATAAATCTTAAAGCTCTTTGAATAGTTATATGACAGTATTGCAAAAAAGGCTTCTACTGCAATTTTTTAAAGCATTTTAATAAAAAATAAACAAAAAAGCAAAGAAAATATTTGTCATTTACAAAGATGAGAAAAGTGCAATAATAGTTACAAAATAACAGTGTTATTTTTCTGTTTCTTTTCGCAAGAATTCGCTTTTGAACAATAAAAAATCCCTTACAACAGATTAAGGTTTTAAGGGATTAAAATAAACTGAACCATAGCTAAAAAGCTATTGAGACCACTCGGTAGGTTCTCTGTCCCAACGATGTTTTTTCAGTTCTTCTGTTAACGCTTTGGTTAATCGTATGCCATCGCTTGTTGCAATGTTGGAGCGCACGTGAGCGAGTTTGCGCATACCCGGAATGGTGGTATGGACATCAGGGTTTTCCAGAATAAATCGCAGGGCTAATTCGGGCATTGTCATATGGGCCGGAACTATCGGACGCAATGCTTCGGCGCGATCAACGCTGGCATTTAAATTTTCGGGAACAAAATAAGTCGAACGCCAGTCGTCTGCCGGGAAAGTGGTTTCCTTGGTCAGATTTCCGGATAAAGTTCCTTCGTCCAGAGGGACACGGGCGATAACACCAATATCCAGTTTATTACAAAGTGGGAATAACTGGTCTTCGGGCGCCTGATCGAAGATATTGTAAATAACCTGTACGGCATCGATCAAACCTGTTTCCAGTGTTTTTAAAGCATTATTAGGTTCCCAGCGGTTGACACTGATTCCCCAACGTTCCACTTTGCCGTCTTTGGTCAGTTTTTGTATGGCTTCTTTCCATTCATCTTCATGCGCCCAGGCGTCTTCCCAAACGTGAAATTGAAGCAAATCAATCGTTTCAACACCTAAATTTTTCAAACTTTTCTCAGCATACTCGATGATGTAATCGGCGGGAAAAACATCTTTTAAAAGAAAGTTGGGTTTGGAAGGCCACTGACGGTTTTTAGGTGGGATTTTTGTGGCCGCGTATAGTTTTTTGTCAGGATTTCTGCGGATCAAATCACCCAGTATTTGTTCGCTCAATCCTTCGGCATAACCCCAGGCCGTGTCAAAAAAATTACATCCCGATTCAACGGCCAGATCCAGAGCGTCTTCAATTTCCTTGCGGTCCGAGCCGGTCCAGCCAGCAAGTCCCCACATGCCATAACCTATCTCACTGATTTGCCAGTCACTACGTCCAAAACGGCGGTATTGCATCTTGTTTATGTTTAGTTGTTTTACTTTAAAGGAATTTATAGCACATTTTTAATCCTATTGAAATACATTTGCTGCAATTTATTATATTTAGGAAGATACAGGGGTTATTAAAAACAAAATGTCGTTTAGCTGGAGAAAACTGTTGGAAGGTACAATGAAAAGAATAATTGGCTTGCTGCTGATTGTGGGGATTGCAGGATGGAATACGCAAACCATTCCGGAAAATAGCATGCTGACGTATTGTGCTACTTTTCGGCAGATACAGCAGGATATCCGGGATTGCGTCATAACTCCAGATTCGGCGGCCAGGGCCTGGCAGGACAATATCAGGAGTATCAGGGCAACGTTTCGTAGCGGTGATACCTGCCGGATGGGGGATTCTACTTATTTCGTGTTTCCGATCAAAGGATATACACCGGAAAACTCCATTGGCGGCAGAGGAATGGGGTATAGAGCAGATGGTTTTGACCTTTTCGATATGGATGTAAAAGGAAGCCATCCGGCACATGACCTTTTTGTGTACGATAAAAATCAGGATAATCTCGATGACCGTACCTGGAAACCGGTGGAAGTGCTGGCATTTACATCCGGCGTGGTGGTGGCGGTGGAAAATAACTGGAAATATGACAGCGATTTGCGGGGCGGAAACTGGATATGGATTTATGATCCCTGTCTGGACGGGTTATTCTATTATGCCCATAACAATGTTTTGTTCGTGGAGCCAGGACAATGGGTGAATGCCGGGGACAAGATTTCAGAAATGGGCCGGAGCGGCTTCAATGCATTTAAGAGACGCTCGCCGACGCATTTACATCTTATGTTTTTGAAATTAAATAAAGACGGATTGCCCGAACCGGGCGATACGTATGACTGGTTGATGAATTCAATCGTAAAACAATAGCCGGGTAGCGAAGGAATGGAGCAGGATGGTGGCCTGGGCAAAATTGACGAAAAATTTATTTTAGCAATATTTTATTATCACTCCGCTTAAACTACTTCCTAACCCCTTTTGCTATGAATAACCGCCGGTCTTTTATGAAAAAAAGTGCTGCCCTGGGTATGGGCGCATTTGGCCTGGACAGTCTTTTTAATGAAATCCATGCCGCTGATTTCCAGAACGCTGAAAAATTTTGGAGGGACGACAGTGAAACCAATGACAACTACTGGGGAACCATTCAGGATGCTTATACCGCCAGTAAAAGCGAGATCATTATTCTGAATAACGGTGGTGTTTCTCCGTCTCCGATTGTGGTCCAGCAGGCACTGGAAAAATATAACAAGCAAGCTGCACAAGGGCCGTCTTACTACATGTGGCGGATTATGGACAAGGGGCGTGAGCCATTACGGCAGCGTTTGGCAACCCTGGGTGGTTGTGATCCCGAAGAAATTGCCATCAATCGCAATGCCACCGAAGCACTCAATACGGTCATTTTTGGATTGCCTTTGCAAAAAGGTGACGAGGTGATAGGGACGAAATTTGATTATCCAAACATGATGAATGCCTGGCGCCAGCGTCAGCTGCGCGACGGGATCGTCTATAAACAATTGTCTTTCGAGTTTCCGATTGAAAACGATGAACAGATCGTAAAAGCTTACGAGGATGCAATAACGCCGCAGACGAAGATCATCCACATTACCCATATCGTCAACTGGATCGGGCAGATTATGCCGGTGAAAAAGATCAGTCAGATGGCGCATAAAAAGGGAATTGAGGTGATTGTGGATGGCGCGCACTCCTTTGCGTTGCTCGACTTCAAAATTCCGGATTTGGAATGCGACTACTTTGGAACCAGCCTGCATAAGTTTTTGAGCGCGCCTGTGGGTAGCGGCATGATGTGGATCAAAAAAGATAAAATTGCCAAGATCTGGCCGCTGGTTTGTAATCAGGAACCAACCAGTGCCGATATCCGTAAGTTTGAAACATTGGGCACGAGAAGTTTCTGTATTGAGCAGGCCATTGGTGAAGCCATTAATTTTCAGGAAGGTATTGGTACAAAACGTAAACAGGAACGTATTCATTATCTGAAAAAATACTGGGCGGAGCGGGCAAAGGAGATTCCCGGGGTGAAAATTCATACCTCGCTGAAACCCGAATATTCCTGTGCGATCGCGGGAGTAAGCGTTGAGGGTTTGAAACCGACAGAACTCGACAGTAAGTTATTCAGCGATTTTAAAATCCATACGGTGGGAATCAGCTATGAAAGCGTTCAGTGTGTCAGGGTTACGCCTCATGTGTATACCAAAATAAGTGATCTGGATAAGCTGGTTGACGCTTTGGAGAAAATAGCGAAGAAAGTTTAATTAAGAATGGCTTCCGTGCGGTTCATATTTGAGGACATAGCCTAAGCACCCGGTTGCCTGGCTATGTCCTCTTTGTTTGATGTTCAAGTTTTCTTGTACGTTACCAGAAGATTTTTCAGCATCTCATTATCCTTAATTTTACCCATCGTTTAAGATTCTTGTCATTCCTGGTTAATTTAATTGGTCGTATCAAAACCACGAAACGTTCCTACGGAACGAAAACCAGATCGATCTATCCCTAGTTTCTACCAACAAAATGTCCTGATGGGACAAAAATATTCGGATGTTTCCGTGTTTTTGTTCCAATAGGAAGATTTCGTTGGCAGCCATGATCTTTTTAATTGCTTTGAAAATGATCTTCGGGTAGCGTATTTTTCTTGAAAACCACTTATCCATTATGTTAACCGTTTTTATTGCAAAAATGAGGTTAAAAGTAAGGGATATGACCGTTTGAACAAATTGGTTTCGCTCCTGTCGGGTAAACCGTTACCTTTGATATTCTTTAAACGGAACAAATTCTGTTATAAACCATGACACAACAACGCAAAGGTTCTTTTATTAAGAGGGCCAAGGATATTACGCTTAGCAGCGCATTAACACTTGCCATTTTGTCGGGAGGTGCGATAATGACGGGCTGTTCATCAAAGGATGATGAATCTGATTATAGTTATGAAGAAACGACTTATTCCAAAGGGATCCGTTCACATATTAAAGAGGTAAAACCGGGTGAATTTAAAATTACCGACGAAGAAAGTGTGGCGGCAGACAAATCGCTGGCCATTGTTACTTATCTCGACGGGCATACGGATTCGCTGTCGACCACCGCTGCCAAAGCATTGATTGACAATGAAATTCGCAATAATCAATCTTCTGTGGGGCATCACAGTGGACTTTCCAGTATGCTTTTGTATGGAGGTATGGGTTATATGCTGGGACGAAATTCAGGAAACGGTTATATGAATAACTACCGCAACAGTGAAACTTCCCGGGGAGGATTTTATGCGAATCCGGGTGCATTCAACAAATCGCAAAGTGCTTATAACGACGTAAATGCCTCGCGTTCAACCAGGGTGGTAACTTCCAGACCGGCTGGCGGACGTAGCGGATTTTTTAGCAGATTTTCAGGAAGAAGCGGAGGCTGATCACCGGCGTTCGAAGTAACATTTCTGACTATTTTAAAATACGTATGATCAAATTAAAATCCCTGCCGAATCCTCCGGAACAGGCGCTTCAAAAACTTGGATGGAACTGGATGCTGGGTACGGACACAACGCCTTACCTGGGAAAGGAAGCGGTTGTAATCAATGAAGAAACGGCCACAGAATACTATGAGGCGGCTGGTACATTGTATGATATGTTTGTCGAAGCCGGGCAATATGCGATCGATCAACAGCTTTTTGCTGAGATGGGAATTCCGGAAAACCTGGTTGAGCTTGTTAAACTTTCGTGGGAGGAAGACCGGAATGTACACCTGTACGGACGGTTCGATCTGGCGGGTGGCTTTGACGATCAGCCGGTAAAATTGATCGAATTTAATGCCGATACCGCTACCTGCCTGCCCGAAACGGCGGTGGTTCAGTGGGCGCATTTACGCACCAACGGCGAGGATGATTCGAAGCAGTTTAATACGCTTTATGAAACACTGGTCAGTCAGTTTCAGTATATAAAACTAGTGAATAATGACCTGACGCCGTCGATCCTTTTCTCTGCCATGCGTGATTACCCAGAAGATGACACCAATGTGAGCATTCTTTCCGAGGCAGCAAAAGAAGCAGGATTTGAAGTTGATTTTGCTTATATCGATGAAGTGGAATTTGCTCAGGAAGGGGTTTTTAAGCAGGATGCTTCCGGTTCGGGCAATTTTGTCCGTTTTGATTTTTGGTTCAAACTGGTTCCCTGGGAATACATTGGCGACGACGAACCTGAGCTGGCGGCCATGCTTACAGACATTGTCAGAAATCGTCGTGCGGTAATTTTGAACCCGGCGTATACTTTGCTGTTTCAGTCGAAATATATTTTAAAGGTATTGTGGGATTTGTATCCGTATCATCCGTTGCTGCTACAAACGGAGCGGCATCCGATCACGCATAAAAAGTCGGTTAGCAAGGTGCTTTTTGGCAGAGAGGGCGCCAATGTTTCGATTATGGAAAAGGGAGGCGAGGTTTTGGAAAAAGTCGAGGGAGACTACGATGCGCAAAAAAGAGTTTATCAGGAATACGTGGAATTTCCGGTCGATGGAGAAGGATTTTCTTATCAGGCCGGTGTGTTTTACGCAGGTGAACCCTGTGCATTAGGCTTTCGGCGCGGGGGAAAAATTCTTGATAACACCGCGCAGTTTGTGGGGCATATTGTTGAATAGCTGACCGACCGCTAAAAGTTGTATACCTTAAAGCCTGTCGCATGATAGGCTTTAATTCATTAGATCAGTTCCAACCGCTGATTTTCCAAAGTGACATTGAAATGGATGTCTGCATTTAAAGCTTTGAATACTTTTAAGATTGTGTCAATCGTCGCACTATTGGCATTGATTTCATTTTGGCAATAACTTTTTTTATTCTCAATTCCCTATCTTTGCCCCGATGAAAATATTCAAGCTCATATTAAGCCTTTACATTTTAACATTGTCGTGCTTTCCGTGCGGTGATGTGAAGGAATGTAATGGCCAGGAAGAGCTTAAAATTTCAGTGGCGTCGGAGCATAAGGCTCATGAGCATGTTACGGAAGCTTGTACACCTTTTTGTACATGCAGTTGCTGCGCAGCGTCAACGGTTTTTCAATACGCCACTGCGATGCTTGAAAAACCCAAAGTGGTTTTTGCTTCTTTGAAATTCCCGAATTATCAGGTTTTATCCCGTCCGGAAATTTCTTTCTCCATTTGGCAGCCGCCAAAGATTGCCTAATAACGTCTTGTTTTTTGGTTAAAATTAAGGTACTGGATCCACTGGGTTTGGCATCTGCATTTTATCCTATTCGTTATTTGCCAATCAAATTTTCATGTTAGATAAAATCATTCATTTCAGTATACATAACAAGTTTATTATCGGCTTGTGTATGTTGGCGCTGATCGGTGTGGGCAGCTATTCGCTTAGCAAACTGCCTATCGACGCCCTGCCTGATATTACCAATAATCAGGTGCAGATCATTACCACTTCCCCTACGCTTGCGACGCAGGAAGTGGAGCAATTTATCACATATCCGATTGAACTGGCTGTAAAACCTATTCCCAAAATTGTGGAGTTGCGGTCGATCAGCCGGTTTGGATTGAGTGTGGTTACCGTTGTTTTCGAAGAAAACGTAGATATATACTGGGCGCGGGCTCAAATTTCCGAGCGACTTAAGGAAGCTGAAAATACCATTCCGAAAGGTTTGGGGAATCCTGGACTGGCTCCGATCAGTACCGGGCTGGGAGAAATTTATCAGTATGTTGTTTTTCCGCAAAAAGGATTTGAAAAGAAATTTTCTGCCACCGACCTCAGGACCATTCAGGATTGGATTATTCGTCCCCAGCTAATCGGGACATCCGGCGTTGCCGAGGTTAATACGCTTGGCGGAAGTTTAAAACAATATGAAATCGCGATAGAACCCGATAAGCTGAAGGCGATGAATACCACCATCGCCGAGATACTGGATGCGCTGGAACTGAATAATGAGAATACCGGGGGCGCCTATATCGATAAGAAACCCTATGCTTATTTCATCCGCGGGATTGGTATGGTCAACGGTATTGATGCGATCAACAAGATTGTTGTCAAAACCAAGAACGAAATTCCGATCCTTATCCGTGACGTGGCTACGGTTCAAATCGGCAGCAGCATCCGTTATGGGGCCGTTACGAAAGATGGAAAGGGTGAGGAGGTAAGTGGGATGGTGATGATGCTGAAAGGTGAAAACAGTGCCGAAGTGGTGGCAAGTGTTAAGACCAGGATGGAGCAAATTAAAAAATCTTTGCCGGAAGGAGTTTCGATTGAGGCATTTGTAGATCGGACAAAACTGGTTAACAGGGCCATTGGAACCGTTGAGAAAAACCTGCTGGAAGGTGCGCTTATTGTCATTTTCGTCCTGATATTGCTGATTGGAAATCTTCGGGCTGGTTTGGTTGTGGCGTCGGTGATCCCTTTATCGCTGCTTTTTGCCGTAAGTATGATGCATTTGTTCGGGGTTTCCGGAAACCTGATGTCGTTGGGGGCGATTGATTTCGGGTTGATTGTGGACGGGGCCGTGATTATCGTTGAATCCATTATTCATCGTTTGCAGATCAGTACCAAGGGAAAACTGACCGCTGCCGAAATGGATCAGGAGATTTACGAGGCATCTGCAAAAATCCGGAGCAGTGCCGCTTTTGGTGAAATTATCATTCTGATCGTTTATCTGCCGATTCTGGCCTTGGTTGGTATCGAGGGGAAAATGTTCGGGCCTATGGCACAAACGGTTTCGTTTGCCATTCTGGGTGCATTTATTTTATCACTGACCTACATTCCGATGATGAGTGCGCTGGTTTTGAAAAAACAAACCGGACATAAGATCAATATCAGCGATAAAATCATGGATGCGTTCCAGCGCATTTACCAGCCTGTATTGGCCTGGTCACTGAAAATGAAGGGGCTTGTCGTATTAACAGCCGTTGCATTTCTGGTTGCTGCAGGTTTTGTTTTCAATTCGTTAGGAGGAGAATTTATCCCGACTTTGGACGAAGGCGATATTGCAACGCATTTGATTATTGCTTCGGGAAGTTCATTGTCACAGGAAATTGAAGCGACAACGAAGGCTGAACAGATATTAAAGGAGAAATTTCCGGAAGTAAAAATGATCGTAACCAAGATCGGAAGCGCCGAAATTCCCACGGATCCGATGCCGATGGAAGCGGGGGATATGATTATTATTTTAAAAGATAAAAGTGAATGGACATCAGCCAGGACTAAAGAAGAACTGATGGCTAAAATGGAAGAAGCGCTTGAAACGATCCCTGGCGTAACGACCGAATTTTCTCAGCCGATACAAATGCGGTTTAATGAGTTGATGACAGGCGTCCGAAGTGATGTGGCGATCAAGATTTTCGGAGAAGATATTGACAGACTGGTGAGTGCCGGTGATGATGTTTTGCAGCTTATTCAGGGAATTGAAGGCGTTACGGACGCAAAAGCCGAACGGGTTTCCGGATTGCCGCAGATCACCGTGCGTTATAACAAAGACAAACTTGCGCTTTACGGATTAAATGTCGGTGATCTTAATCAAGTCATCCGGACCGGTTTTGCAGGGGAAGTGGCCGGTGTGGTGTATGAAGGCGAAAAACGTTTTGATATGGTGGTGCGCCTTGCCATAGACCACAGACAGGATATTTCAAATCTTAAAACACTTTTTGTTTCTCTGCCTTCCGGCAGTCAGATTCCGTTGGAACAGGTGGCCGATATTAACTATGAGCCGGGGCCGATGCAGATTAGCAGGGAAGAAGGCAAGCGTAGAATCGTTGTCGGATTTAACGTCAGAAATAAGGATGTGAAGACGGTTATTGACGAAATTCAGGGGAAACTGGACACGAAACTCAAACTTCCGCCAGGTTATTATGTCACCTACGGAGGACAATTTGAAAACCTGATCAAAGCGAATAAACGGCTGGCTGTGGCAGTTCCTGTGGCGCTTTTACTAATTTTTGTACTGCTGTATTTTACTTTCCGCTCGGTCACTCAATCGCTGCTGATTTATACGGCCATCCCGTTTTCTGCCATTGGTGGCGTATTCGCATTGTGGATCCGGGATATGCCTTTCAGTATTTCCGCCGGTGTCGGTTTTATTGCCTTGTTTGGGGTTGCTGTTTTGAACGGGATTGTACTGATCGGTTATTTTAACCAACTCAAGGCCGAAGGTGTTTCCGATCTGATGGAACGTATCAAAGTTGGTACGCGTATCCGTTTACGACCTGTTATCATGACCGCATCCGTGGCATCCCTGGGTTTTCTGCCAATGGCTTTAAGTACAAGTGCCGGTGCCGAAGTTCAAAAACCGCTCGCGACGGTCGTGATCGGTGGGCTGATCAGCGCCACACTTTTGACCCTCATTGTTTTGCCGATTCTCTACTGGTATTTTGAGAAAGGCATCAAACCAGGTAAATCTTCGGTGGTGGCAGTACTGCTTCTGTTGCTATCCTTTTCGGCGGTTCATGCGCAGCCGGTGAAGACGTTGGACCTGCAACAGGCCATTGCACTGGGATTGAAAAATAACCAGCTGCTTTCGGCCGGCGAGCTTGAAATAATGATGCAATCCCAGCTAAAAGGTACTGCTTTTGATCTTCCTAAAACCAATATTGGCGGCGTGTTCGGGCAATACAATACGAAGGCATTTGACCAGAATTATGATATTTCCCAGAGTTTTAGTCCGTTCCAGTACAGCGCGCGCAGGGAAGTTCTCGACAGTAATCTCAAAGGCAGCCAGCTAAAACTGGATCAGTCGCGCAGAGAGATTATCCATGTGATCCGACAAAACTGGATTACGATCCTTTATCTGCATCAACTGAATGGTTTACTTGAAAAACAAAATCGTCTGCTGGGACAGTTTGTTAAGGCCGCCACTTTGCGGTTTGAAACCGGTGAAACAAATCTATTGGAAAAGACGACCGCTATAACGAGGCAAGAGGAGGTAGGTCAGAGAATGCGCCAAAATGAAAGTCTGATCAAAATCGAGAAATCAAAACTGAAGGTGCTGCTTAATCTGGATTCTGATTTCATAGTCAGTGATACTGTTTTCACAACACAGCCGATTACAGCGCTGCTGGATAGTACAGCAATCCGGCAAAATCCTGCTTTTCTTCAGGCCATGCAGCAGGTGGAAATGGCAAGAGCAGGTAAAAATCTTGAAAAGGCAATGCTGATGCCAGATTTTACAGCGGGATATTTTATCCAGTCCCTGACGGGAAATCAGGATATCAGCGGGCAGAACATCAACTACAATGGAATGCCCCGTTTTCAGGGTTTCAAGGCTGGTATTGCCATTCCGGTTTTTTCAAAGAGTCACAAATCCAAAATACAGGCTGCTGAAACAAATATTCAGGTGCAGCAGAAGAATGCTGATTATCTGCAATCGCAGCTGGAAAGTCAATATCATCAACAGTTAACGCAGCTTTATACGTCCCAGTCGCTCGTGGATTATTACCGCGCTTCGGCTATACCGAATGCGCAAACGATTTTTTCCAATGCTGCCAGGGGGTATGAGAGCGGTGAAATTTCATATGTGGAATATCTTCAGGGCGTTCAGACGGCTTTGGATATAGAAATGAATTATCTGCGGGCGGTGGCTGATTTTAACCAGGCATTTGCCGGCCTGCAATACGTATTAAACCAATAGGAAATCATGAACACGAAAAAGATCATATATTTAAGTTTTATGCTGGGGCTGTTCATTTTTGCGAGCGTATTATCCTGCAAAAGGTCGGAGGAAGCGGATGGGGAACACGAAGAAAAACCTGTTGCGGAAAAGGCACATGAGGAACCTAAAAATAAGGAAGTAGAGCTCACGGAGGCACAGTACAATGCATCGGATATTGTTCTGGGTACTTTCGACCGGAAAAATCTGAGCGAAGTGATCAATGCAAACGGTTATACAAAACTGCCGCCCCAGAATCAGGCTGATGTGTCGGTATTTATGGCTGGAATCGTGAAATCCATTAAGGTGATCGAAGGTCAGCGCGTAAATGCGGGTCAAACGATTGCAACACTGGAAAGTCCGGAATTTACCAAGCTTCAGGAGGCCTATCTGACGTCGGAAAGTAATCTGGAATTTTTAAGTGCCGAATTTGAAAGACAAAAAACATTATCAGAGGAGAATGTAAACGCAAAAAAAGCGTTTCAGAAAATAAAATCTGACTACGAAACGGAAAAGGTAAAGTACAGCTCGCTGAAAAAACAATTGGACCTTTTGCATATCAGCGGTTCTGGGGCCGGCAATATTTCGTCGACAGTTTCAGTCACGGCGCCGATATCCGGGTATATCACCGAGGTTAATATTAAAATTGGCAGTAATGTACAGCCCGGCAGTGCACTTTTCAGTATTGTTGACAATAGTAAAATGCATGTGGATTTACTGGTTTATGAAAAGGACCTGCAAAAAGTAAAACCGAATCAGACGGTACGATTTGTTCTCACGAATCAGGACAATGCCGAAATTCAGGGGAAAATATTCAGCGTCGGTAAAGCATTTGAAAATGAGACCAAGTCTGTGGCCGTCCACGCAGATATCCTGAATGACAAACAAATCCTGATTCCGGGCATGTATGTCAATGCTTTAATTGATATTGGGAAGAACGAAGTAAACGCTTTGCCCGTGGATGCTGTTATCAAAGCCGATGGCAGGGAATTTATCTTCATTCTGGAAGCGGAACATGCAGAGAAAGGTAAGGTGAAGTTATTCCATTTTCAGCGCGTTGAGGTAAAATCGGGTACTACCCAGCTGGGGTATACTCAGGTTACGCCATTGCAGGATCTTGAAAAAGATGCCCGGATTGTGCTGAAAGGGTCTTATTACATTCAAAGTCATTTATTGAAAAGTGAAGGCGGCGGCGGACACGCACATTAAGCGTGCACCGTTTAGCCAGATTATCTTGCGAAGAATAACGGAATTTTTCGCTTCATTATTTATTAAAAACTATGTATAGTATCATCACGGCCACGATATTACTTGGAATGGTTCATGCGTTGATTCCCAATCATTGGCTGCCGCTGGTGGCCGTAGCGAAGGCAGAAAAGTGGGAGCGGACGGACTTACTGAGTGTTGCATTTATTATTTCTTTGGCACACGTAGCGGGAACAGTTGCGTTGGGAATCGTTCTTGGCATTATCGGGACCAGACTGGCCGATCAATACAGCGATTTTGTTGACATTATCGCACCTGTGCTGCTGATCATTTTTGGGCTGATTTATTTTTCGGTTAATCTGCCTCACCACCACCATGGAACGGGCGAGGATATTGAACAGTACAAAAAATCGAGGACGCGCTGGATTCTGATTTTTGTGATGATGATGTTTCTCTCGCCCTGCCTGGAAGTAGAAAGTCTTTTCCTTTCGGCCGGTGCGTTTGGCGTAAAAAACGTGTTATTGCTGGCGCTGGTTTATGCCGTTACAAGCATTGCCGGTATTGTCGGATTGGTGATGCTGGCCTTTAAAGGGATACACCTTGTGGATACTGATTTCATTGAGCACAATGAAAAACGGATCACCGGGGTTATTTTAATACTGGTGGGTATTGTGACATTTTTCATTCACTGACAAGCGGAATGCGCTGGGTGGCGTCTAATGTTGTTAAGTAAACATAAAAAAAGCTGTCTCAAAATTTATTGGGACAGCTTTTTTGTGTTTAAAAATATAGTTCACGGAGGTAACCGTGCACTGAAATTTTTCGCGTAATCAAAACTTGAATGCGATGCCTGCATTTACGGAATAATCGGCAAAAGCCGCGTCGCCACGTGTGTAGGTACCGGTTTTAACGGTATTCTCTTTATCGGTAACACTTTGTGTTCTGTTCCGCACGAAAGCAACCGGAACAGTTACAAAAATGCTGTATTTATTGGTCGAGTAATTGATCGCCGGTTCAACACTCCACACATAACCGGGGCGACGAAAATCACCGCTTCCACCAATGATGTCATGAACAGGAACGCCTTCCAGGCGCACACCAGCTGCTACTGACAAACCATGGGCTACGTTGTTCATTGCATAACTGAATCCACCGCGGACCATGTACTGATCGGGCACACTCATGATCGCTTCGTTTGCAAGACGCGGTGTTAACGTTTCGCGATAGGTACGAACGCCGTTTTGTTCTCTTGGATTGCTGAGGTAATACAGGTTTGCGTACACCCCAAAATTGTGCGAGATATTATAATACGTATTGGCTTCAATGGTAAATCCGGTGCCGCCGTCGCCCAATTGAATCGATTGGTCAACGGTACGAAGTTCCTTCGCTCCATTTGTTCCAACATTGTACCAATAGTCCTGATAGTCATAATCTCCCGTAGGTAATTTGATTCCGAGACCCAGCTGGATATTTCCACGGGTATTTTTTTTCGGATCCAGCAACCAGCGATAGGCGGCGATCCGCATGTCGCCGATACCGAAAGAATGCATGCTGTGGCGTTGGTTGAATTTGTTAGCGCCGTTGATCAGGCCATGTTCATATAGGGAAGAACGGGCGTTGGAAATCACCGGTAGGTCGAGCATCAAAGACCAGCGGTCATTCAGGATGCGGGTTAAGTTGAAATCAACGGAAACCGTGTGGTTGATTACTTCGGTTTGCTGTTTAAGGCGATCTTTGTTTTCTTCTGTTCCTGAATAATGGCGAAACGATTTGAAGTAACGCGCATTGGTTGCAAACACCCATTTGTTGTGGTCTGTACTGTCCGGATGGGCGAGCATGCAGGCATTTCCCGTGCTGCGAATGGCCACACAGCCCTGAGCCTGAGTTTTGTAAGAAAATAGAAGCGAACATAACGAAACGCCGAGTAGGTAAAAATGTTTATTCATATAATTACTGATAAATTTATTTGTCACAAGTAAGAAAATAAATTCGATGTTTTAATTTTATTTTTTTCAAAATCGGGATACCAGTTCGTCATATCCTGACGAGGGTATTTTTCTTAACGGCTAAATAAAAAGCAACCGCGAGATAATCCCGCGGTTGCCCAATATCATTTTACAGATCGTATTATGCTGCAAAAATCTTATCCATAAAATCTTTGATCGTCTGTAATCTTTTACGATCACCACCGGAAACCTCCGCAGATGCCCAACCGGAATAGCCAATTTTTTGCAATGCTTTGTTTACTTCCGGCCAGTTGCAGTCACCATCAAAAAATTCTACGTCAAATCCTTTCCACAGACCCAGGTCATTCTGCTTTTTGAAGCTGAATTCTTTAAGGTCAATTTTCAGGATACGCTTGTCGAGTGCTTCAATCCAGGACACAGGCCAGCCATAACGAAGTACATTACCAACGTCAAAATACCAGCCGATCATCGGATGTTTGAAATCGTCAACATATTTGGCAGCTTCCAACGGACTGATCAAAAATTGGTTCCAAACGTTTTCCAGCGCAATTTTTACACCTGTTTTTTCAGCAACAGGAAGTAATTTTTTAAGCTCGGCACGTGAACGTTCGTAAGCTTCTGCATAGGAAACCTGTGCATTGACTACGCCCGGCACCACCAAAACCGTTGTTCCGCCGTATTGTTTGGTATCCCAAAGTGCTTTTTCAATGGATTTTACACATTCTTCCCGTTTCTTAGGATCCGGATCAGACAATGGCAATTTCCAGTGCATGGAGTTTACTGTACCCGGAAGTTCCAGTCCCGTTTTGTCGCGGGCAGCCAAAACTTCTTTCATATCCAGTTTATCAGGTGAATCCAGCTCAACGCCATCATAACCGATATCTTTCAGCATTTTGAATTTGTCCATGATAGACAAATCTTCTTTTACCATGCCCCATTTCAAGCTTTTCTTGATCATAGGTCTGGCAAGAGGCGCAACAATATTTCCGAGTTCAGTCTGCACAGGTGATGCTGCCATCACTTCTGTCATGGAACCGATACCCATAGCCACACCTGTCGTAGCCGCCGTTGCAAAAGCGGTATTTTTAAGAAATTCTCTTCTTTGCATACCGGATTATGAGAATGAAGTGATACCAGGTCTTGCTACTTCAACGATCGGAGGCTTCATGTCAAAGCTGAAATCAGCAGAGCTTAAGTTTTGAGGCCCCAGTTTTTCCGTCGAGTTCATTGCATCTTCCCAGGTAACTCTCTTTCCTGTATAAGCAGCCATTCTTCCCATGATAGCCAAAAGCGTACTATGCGCCATGAATTCGCCATCATTCAAAGGTTTACCCTTACGGATCGAAGCGAACAATTCGTCATGCTCCGTCTGATACATGTCATTTTGTTTTCCTTCGTATTTCCATGGATTCTGACCGTAAATTTCGTGTACGTTACGTGCACAGTTTACCATCGCTCTTCCTTTAGTACCGATCGTTTCAACCAGATAGCTGTTTTCACAGTTGGCTTGTTGTCTTGAATGGTGGAAACCTTTTGCACCGTTTTCGTATTCGTACGTTACTGCGAAGTGGTCGAAAATATTACCGAAAAGCTCCTCAGTTCTTACCTGGCGTCCGCCGGTTCCAACTGCCGAGATTGGCAATTTTCCACCCATCGCCCATGACATCATGTCGATACTGTGCACAGCCTGTTCTACGATGTGGTCACCGGCAAGCCATGTATAATAAGTCCAGTTACGCAAAACATATTGCGCATCTGTCCAGCCCTGTACACGTGGGAAAGACCATAGTGTACCGGTATCATAAGTATTATAAACTGCTGAAATATCACCAACGGCTCCGTCAAGGATCTTTCCAAAGCTCGCACGTTTTGGTTCATGGTATCTCCAGCAGAAACCTGACATCAGCGAAAGGTTTTTCTGTTTTGCCAATTTAGCAGCGTCCAATACTTTACGTACACCTGGCGCGTCAACAGCAACCGGTTTTTCACAGAAAACGTGTTTACCTGCGTTAATAGCCGCTGTTAAATGCTCCGGACGGAAATGCGGAGGCGTTGCAAGAAGTACAACGTCAACGCCGGAATCAAGAACTTTTTTGAAAGCATCAAAACCAACAAATTTATGGCCTTCGTCAACCTTCACCTTTGCACCATGTACTTTCGTCAGGTTTTCAAATGAAGAGTCTAATTTATCTTTGAAGATATCGCCCATCGCATGAAGGACAACGTTTGGATCTGATTTAAGTGCTTGATTAGCAGCCCCTGACCCCCGTCCTCCGCAACCAATTAAGCCAATCTTTAGTGTGTCACTGTTGACACCAGCATAGGCGCGGTTTGGGTTAATAATTGCGATTGTCGGCAAAGCACTACCTGCCAGTGCCACACCTGCCATTTTTAAAACATCTCGACGAGAAGCATTCATTTTTATAAGGGATTAGGTTTGATAATAAATTTACTTAAAATCCAGAAGCGACACTAATGCTTTCCCAATTCTATGCAAAGGTTTAAAGTTAAATAAATCTGCCAATTGTTTTGCTAATTATCTTCAAAAAATAGTCAAAAAGTATTGATGCTTCTCAAATTTTGTCGTGCATCGAATGCTTTTCAAAAGGTTTTAATTCTGTAATATTACGGGCTTCTTTTACTTTTAATACCTAGAAACGCTAATGAAAGCATCCATTTGGCTTATGGCTCAGGATAACATCCAGGATAATTTATTAATTGTTATCTCGCTCCTTTTTGTTGTTTCCATGCTTACCATGCTGAGCGAAAAATTGCGGATATCCTATCCGATTTTTTTAGTTATCGCCGGTTTGCTGATCAGTTTTATTCCCGGGATTCCACATATTGGTCTTGAACCCGACTGGGTTTTCCTGCTATTTCTTCCTCCACTTTTATATTTCGCGGCCTGGAATACGTCCTGGAAAGATTTTTGGGGACTTAAACGGCCGATCGGGCTTCTGGCGATTGGATTGGTTGTGATGACGGCAACGGCTGTTGCGTTTCTTTCCAATGCCATGATACCGGATTTTACACTGGCCATGGGTTTTGTTTTAGGTGGGATTATTTCTCCGCCTGACGCTGTGGCGGCAACATCGGTTTTACAGGGGTTGAAAATTCCGAAACGGGTTGTAACCATTCTGGAAGGGGAGAGTCTGGTCAATGATGCGTCCTCGCTGATCGTTTTCCGGGTTGCGCTGACTACCGTATTGACGGGACAATTTGTTTTCTGGAAAGCCGGGGTTGATTTTTTTGTCGTAGCGATCATGGGGGTTCTCATTGGGCTGGCCATTGCCCATGTGTTGTACCTGGTTCACCGGTTTTTCCCCACCACTTCCAGTATTGATACGGCCTTAACCTTTATCAGCCCCTATTTAATGTACATCGGTGCTGAACATTTTCACTATTCAGGTGTTTTGGCAACGGTAAGCGGCGGGTTATTTCTCAGTTATCGTTCGCATGAAATACTTACCTACAATTCCCGGATGCAGTCGCGTTATGTTTGGGAAACTGTTGTGTTTCTTTTGAATGGTATCGTCTTCATTCTGATTGGTTTACAATTGCCGGAAATCATCAACGGCCTTGGCCAGAATTCAATTGGTTCGGCCATTACCTATGCGGTCGTGATCAGTATCGTAACCATTTTAATCCGTATTTTCTGGGTTTTCCCAAGTACTTATCTGCCACGTATTTTAAGTAAACGTATCCGTGAAAGTGAGCCTCGAGTTAGCTGGAGACCGGTTTTTATTGTGGCATGGAGCGGGATGCGTGGTGTGGTTTCTTTGGCGTCGGGCTTGGCGGTGCCATTAACTTTAACCGATACGACGACGGCATTTCCACAACGGAACATGATCCTTTTTATCACGTTTGTTGTCATACTGTTTACACTGGTTTTGCAGGGTTTAAGTTTGCCTTTTTTGATCAAATGGCTGAAAATTAGTGATGATGGCGGCGATACCGAAGAGCAGGAAGTGGCTGTTCGCCTTCGTCTGGCAACGGCGAGCCTGGACCATATGCAGTCGATGTATAGCGATGAAGTTGAGGCCATAGACGCTTTCAGCCGCCTCCGCGACCGCTATGAACGTATGATTGAGAATGCCAACGGGAAGCTTCTGGAGAAAGAAACGAAAAGTTCAAGTGCTGATTTTCTGCCCAAGTACCGGAGTATGCTGGTTGAAATTGTTTACATCAAGCGCGAAGAGCTTCAAAAGTTAAGACGGGAGCGCATTTATTCCGATGAGATATTAAGGGCCAGGGAGAGAGAGCTGGATCTGGAAGAGGCGCGTTTGCGTGATTCACCCTGAAATGAAAAGCCTTCAAAATCGACATTTTGAAGGCTTTTTTAGCGTATTGGAATCAGGTTATTATTAATTCCACTGGACTTCCACGGCGTAATCTTTCAAATCAATTGTCGTGAAATGTTCGCCATTTTGTCGTCTTAACGATATTTTGCCATTTTGAACTTTTGCAGTTTGCTGTGACAATACGTCCTTGCTATTTTTCTTTCTGTAAATGGCCACGAGGTTTTCATCCGTCGTAACATCCACCTCGCAGTTACGACCTTTGGCCGTGATCAGCTTTGAATAATTTGGAAGGTATGGTGCTTTGGCCAGTGCCAGTGCACGAGAAGCCAGTGGCACGCCGTAGCCCACAAAATTATTTCCGTAAGGATATAAATGTGCCGATTTTTCGATCAGCTCAATCAGTTCTTTGTTGTTAAGTTTTGGATTTGCCTGCATCAGACAAGCCGCAAAACCGGTGATAACGGGTGCGGAAAGCGATGTCCCGTACAGGGAAAAACAGGAAACGTTGGGCTTGACATAGGATAAAAATTCGGGTCCGACACTGCTGTAACCGATCCGGTTCCATAGTTTTGCATTGGTTGCGCCAATGGAAAGCACACCCTGGGCATCAGCAGGAGCAGAGATAATGCCCCAGCTCTTGTCCTCGCCTTCGTTACCGGCGGAAACAACGATCATGATTCCTTTTCTATCGGAGGCGATTTGCGCAGCACGGGTAATTGCACTGGTTTTTCCGTCCATTTGGGAGGGTTTGTAGTTTTCTTTCGGGTCAGAGAAGCCTTTGGCATAACCCAGTGAAGTATTGATCAAACGAACGCCAAGGCTGTCCATCCACTCCATTGCGGCGATCCAGTTATCTTCCTCGCCACGCCATTCACGCAGGGAATAATCGGTACGCGCCAGATAAAATTTGGAATTTAATGCCAAACCGTACTGCATCTGATCCTGGTTGTCAATCCCCGAAATGGCAGATAATACCTCCGTTCCATGCATATCCGAAAATGACTCGGCCGTGCTGAAAAGCATATTGCCTGGTCTGCCCGGTTTTACATAGTCATGAATGCCTAAAATTCTTTTGTTAGCAAAAATATGCTGAAGTGCGAGTGAAGAATCAGCTCCGTAAAAACCCGCGTCAATAACGCCGATTGTAACATCTTTTCCATTAATACCGGCTTTTTGGAACGCATTGGCCTGAACCTGCGACATCACCTGCGCCATCTGCGCTTTCTCGGTCGGCCTGGTTTGTGCAATGAAAAAACCTGAGGTCATCGGAATTACTTCCTTAACGAAATTCAGCTGGCGAACCTTTTCCGCCTGGTCATAATTCATTACCGCAGAAACTGCATTGAGCCATTTGGAGCGGTTGACGATGTTTACCGAATTTTCCTTAAGTTGTTTCTGGTAATCTTCACGAACGGGCAGGTCGGTGTCATCTGAGGAAGGATTGCCAAATTTCTGACGGTTTTCCAGCGTTGTCTGTGAAACGGCGGGGGCATTGGATGAATTTTTATCTTTCAGATATATCCAGTACTTAGGCTGCGCAGAAAGCAAGGCGGGGATACATAAAAACGCCAGTAAAAAAAATCGCTTCATCGAATATTTAAAATTTGGTAGGAATCCTGCTTTTGAAACTACTTAATAATTTTGTGTTCAGAAAATCGTAGACTTTCTGAACTTTCTAACGTACAACTTCCCTTCTTTATGATATAATATTAAAGAAGTAAAACGTAATTTTACAAATTTAATTACCAGTTACAAAACTTAGATTTTATGCGTTATTCGTCCATAGATAAAAATCTCTTTGTTGAAAACCGACGCCGGCTTGCCGGTTTGCTGACACTCAAATCATTGGCTATTTTAAATTCCAACGATATTATGCCGACGAATGCGGACGGTTCAATGGGTTTTTGTCAGAACACGGACCTTTTTTATTTAACGGGCGTTGATCAGGAAGAAACAATATTATTAATCTCTCCACAGCACCCGGATGAGAAGCTCAGAGAGGTATTGTTTGTCCGTGAAACCAACGAGCTGATTGCGGTGTGGGAGGGTGAAAAGTTATCCAAAGAACAAGCGCGTGACGTTTCCGGTATTCAGACGGTTTACTGGACGCACCAATACGAAACGGTTTTCCGAAACATCGTTTTTGAGGCCGAAAATGTATATCTCAATACCAATGAACACACCCGGAACGACTCACCGGTGATCACCCGCGACACACGTTTTATTGCAGATTTCAAAGAAAAGTATCCACTGCACCAACTAGCGAGACTAGCACCGCTGATGCACCAGCTCCGGGCGGTGAAGCAGCCTCAGGAAATTGCTTTGATGCAAAAGGCCTGCGATATTACAAAACTGGGCTTCGAACGGTTGCTCAAATTTGTAAAACCCGGCGTGCAGGAATTTGAGATTGAAGCCGAATTACTGCATGAATTTGTCAGAAACCGTTCCAGAGGATTTGCTTACCAGCCCATTATAGCGTCCGGAGCCAATGCCTGCGTATTGCACTATATCCAGAATGACAAACCTTGTCAGGATGGTGATGTGATATTGCTGGATGTAGCAGCCGAATATGCCAATTATGGCTCGGATCTTTCCAGGAGTATTCCCGTGAATGGCCGTTTTACAAAAAGGCAGCGGGACGTTTATGATGCTGTCCTGAGGGTTTTTAAAGCATCCAAAAGCATGTTGGTGACCGGTGGTCTTTGGGATGAATATCATGTGGAAGTGGGCAAGATCATGGAAAGTGAGTTGCTGGGGCTGGGTTTAATTACCAAACATGATATTGAAAAACAGGATCCGGAGTTACCCGCGTACAAGAAGTATTTTCCGCATGGAAATTCTCATTTCCTCGGGCTTGATATCCACGATGTAGGCAATAAGTATCGCCGCTTTGAGCCGGGTATGGTGTTTACCTGCGAACCGGGAATTTATATTCGTGAAGAAGGGTTGGGGATAAGACTGGAAAATAATATTCTGATCACCGCAGATGGCAATATTGACCTGATGGGACACATACCGATCGAAGCCGAAGAAATTGAAGAATTGATGAATACGTAATAATATTTAAATTTGAAGGTTATTAGAGCCGGGAGATTTTATACTCTTCCGGCTTTTCATTCAATAAATGCATGATTTAATAGCTGATGGAATTTCATACCGAAGACCTTTACAAGCTGCTTTTTTCTTTTCTTCTCGGGGCCATTATTGGTGCCGAAAGAGAATATCGTAGCAAGTCTGCCGGGTTGAGGACGATGATTTTAATTGCAGTCGGTTCCACACTTTTCACGCTGGTATCCGTCAGGATGAGTGGAGACGCCGGGCGTATTGCAGCCAATATTGTAACGGGGATAGGGTTCATTGGCGCAGGAATTATATTCCGTGAGAACAACCGGGTGGTAGGGATTACAACGGCTGCGATTGTCTGGGTAACGGCAGCGTTGGGCATGTCCATTGGCGCGGGATATTATTTGGTTGCACTGTACTCATTTTTAATAGCGGGAATGTCTCTTGTCGTATTGACACCCATTCAGCAGTGGATCCGCAACAAGAATCAGATCAAGAGCTACCGGTTGATGTGCATTTATCAGAAAAGAACATTAAAAGATTATGAAGGACTTTTCAAGAGTTTTGGGCTGACCGTTTTAGGCGCAGAGCAGAATCGTTCCGGAAGTCATATTACGGGTAGTTGGTTGTTACAGGGATCTCAGGAAATGCACGGAAAATTAACCGAGTATCTTTTGGAGGATAAAGATATTGTAGAATTTGATTTTTAGTAACTATTGGTTGCTGAATTGAAGTGTATTTTTAATGCCCGTATATAAAGTGATATAAATCAGGAAATAAATAACGTTTTCGATAAACCAGTGTTCATAAATTAGTGTTTAAAAAATACAAAACCATAAACCCAGTTTCCTAAAACAATTTAAGGCAAAAATTTGTGTTAAATTGAGTCCATTTTTTGAATCATTATGTCCTACTTAATAAATACAACGCTCTGGGAGGTTATCAGCCAGAATGTATCCGAAACAGAAGCAGATTGGCTGACGCAGAAAGGAAACGGTTCGCCCATTGCGTTAATGACGGCCTTTGTGGCTTCTCCCAGATTTTTACCAAAGAAAATTGTCAATATTGAACTGGCTCAGGAGCAATCACTGAGTGAAATCGTTCCTGGTTTTTCCGTGAATGGATGGAGTTTGGTGCGGGTAGCCCGGGTTTGGCTGCTCACAAAGATGAATGGTTCGGATCAGGCTATTTATGTCAAAAATATTGAAACGCTTTTTGATACGGCGGAGATGAACGAGCTGGTAGCACTTTATTCGGCGCTCCCTGTGCTGGATTTTCCGGAGCAGTGGCTGTTCAGGGCTACGGATGCCGTTCGTTCCAATATGGGTTTTGTATTTGATGCGATTGCGCTGCACAACCCTTATCCTGCCAGGTATTTCAGCGAGCTGGCCTGGAACCAACTGGTGATGAAAACGATTTTCAATGATAAACCCGTCCATTTTATTACAGGATTAGAAGAAAGGCAGAACGAAAAACTGGCACTTATTCTTTCTGATTTTGCACATGAACGCTGGGCTGCCGGTCGTTCGGTAGCGCCCAATGTATGGCGTTTGGTGAGTAAATATATGAACGACACGCTTTTAGCTGACGTGGCGCATTTGTTTCATACACCGCATCTTTACAATCACGAGGCTGCGGCTTTGGTGTGTTTTGATTCAGAATATGCGCCAGCAAAAACACTATTATCAGGTTATCCTGAATTTGAAAAATCGATTACAGAAGGGGCCCTGACCTGGTCCAATCTTGAATTTACTGACTTAAATACTTATGTGCCAACATTGCAAAGATAGTAGCGCGCCCAATCCATCACATTTTGAAGGGGGCGACGGACTGGCAAATTCTCCTGCTCATATTGACATGGCATGGAGTGAATACAATGAACTGATTAAGGGAATGCGTTTTTTTGACCCGCATATCCACATGGTTTCACGTACTACAGACGATTATCAGGCCATGCGTCAGGCGGGTATCGTTGCTTTGATCGAGCCTTCGTTCTGGGTTGGACAACCGCGTACCGGACTTTCAAGCTTTAAAGATTATTACAGCAGCCTGGTAGGGTGGGAGCGTTTCCGTTCTTCTCAGTTTGGGATCAAACATTATTGCACCATGGGTTTAAATTCCCGTGAGGCCAATAACGAACCGCTTGCGGAGCAGGTGATGGAAATTTTGCCATTATATATTTACAAGGAAGGTGTTGTTGGTATCGGTGAAATCGGTTTTGATGACCAGACACCAGCGGAGGAAAAGTATTATCGCCTGCAGTTGGAACTGGCCAAAGAAGCAAAACTTCCCGTACAGATTCATACCCCGCACCGGGATAAAAAACGTGGAACGGAACGCAGCATGGCTATTGCCCTGGAGCATGGCCTGGATCCGTCCTGGGTTACTGTCGACCATAATAATGAAGAAACGGTTAAGAGCGTGCTGGATCAGGGCTTTTATGCGGCTTTTACCATTTATCCGTTTACAAAAATGGGTAATGAACGTATGGTAAAAGTGGTTGAACAATACGGACCGGAGCGTATTATGGTTAATTCGGCGGCTGACTGGGGGATTTCTGATCCGCTTGCACTTCCGAAAACCGCTGCGCTGATGAAAATGAGAGGTATTTCCGATGAAACGATTCGTATGGTAACGTATCAGAATGCGATTGATGCATTTGGGAAAAGCGGACAAATTGATGTTTCCGATTTTGAAAGCGGACTCTCTGTTGAAAAAACAGAAAAATTTCATGGTAATTCAATCTTACGCGGAGGACAGCAACCTGACGTTGCCAAAGATTCCCTGGTAATCCAATAGCAGTGAGTACATTAAAACCCTATTTACAATTAACACGGCCAGCCAATCTGGTGACGGCCATTGCCGATATTTTAGCCGGTATGGCCATCGCACAGTTTACCTTTTCAGACTTTAATCCGGCATTGCTCGTCATTTCTACGTTGGGGTTATACGGAGGCGGTGTTGTGATGAATGACGTTTTCGATGCCAAACTGGATGCCGTGGAGAGACCCGAGCGTCCGATCCCGAGTGGAAAAGTATCGTTGCAATCGGCCACGATGCTGGGTATGACGCTGTTGTTTGCCGGTGTTTTGGCCGCTGCACTTTTCAGTTTCCAAAGCGGGATGATCGCGGTTGTGGTTGCGGCTTTGACGGTGCTTTACAACCGGTTTGCAAAACATCATGTCTTTTTCGGACCCTTAACAATGGGGATGTGCCGGGGCGGTAATTTACTGCTGGGTATGAGTGTTTTGCCCGAGTCGTTTCAGCAATGGAGTTTTGTGGCACTTTTACCGATTGCCTACATCGCGGCGATCACGCTGATCAGTCAGGATGAGGTGCATGGGGGGAAAAGACGCACTTTGTATATCGCCGTTTTTTTATATCTGGTGGTTTTAGCCGCACAGCTTGCCATTGCGCAGTCGCAGGGAAATATTCTTTTTGCACTTCCTTTCGTTCTTTTACATGCCTGGCTTATCGGCCGGCCTTTGTATAATGCCATTCAAAATCCAATCGGACCGTTGATTGGTAAGGCAGTAAAGGCTGGCGTTTTGTCATTAATTGTAATGAATGCTTCCTGGTGTGTAGCTTTTGGTTTTTGGCCGATTGCACTGGCAGTGTTGGCTTTATTGCCATTATCAATACTTTTAGCACGCGTTTTCGCGGTAACATAAAATATAAAGATATTATTGTTTTTTAAGATGCAAACGATACAACAACGCTTTCAGGTAGAATACAATTATTCTATTTTTTTTACCAATAATCTTTTTGACACAACCAATACCCAGCTGAGTGATTTTTTCAGTACTTATGCGGAACAGGGTTTTCAGCGGAAAGTATTGATTGTGGTGGATGGAGGGTTTCTTTCGTATCATCCGGACCTGGCAGATACGATTAAAAGTTACTTTGTTTCGCAGGTAAAACATATTCAGCTTGCGCAGGATATTATTGTTGTTCCCGGTGGTGAAGCTTCAAAAAATGATCCGGCCTTGTTCGAAAAACTGGCTCAGGCCGTGGATACTTATGGTATCGACCGTCATTCTTTTGTCATTGGTATCGGGGGCGGAGCGGTTCTGGATTTGGTTGGTTATGCCGCCGCGGTTTCGCACAGAGGTATTAAACTGATCCGTATCCCAACGACAGTTTTGTCTCAGAACGATTCGGGTGTCGGGGTTAAAAATGGTATCAATTTCCATGGCAAGAAAAACTTCCTGGGCACATTTGCACCACCTGTGGCCGTATTTAATGATCTGACTTATCTGAAAACACTGGACGACCGTGACTGGCGCGCCGGAATTTCAGAAGCCATAAAGGTGGCTTTAATTAAGGATAAAACATTTTTCGAGTGGATCGAAGAAAACGCTCTGGCGCTGGCACAACGGGATGAAGTCACGATGTCATACCTGATTCACCGTTGTGCAGAAATGCATACCGAGCATATCGGAAGTGGTGATCCTTTTGAGTTTGGCTCTTCCCGTCCGTTGGATTTTGGCCACTGGGCAGCACATAAACTGGAATATCTGACTGATTTTGAAGTGCGCCACGGAGAAGCCGTTGCGATCGGTATTGCACTCGACTGCGTTTATGCAAACAAAATCGGGATGCTTTCGGATGCGGATCTGGAAAGAATTTATAACATACTGGTTAAGCTGGGTTTTGAATTATATCATGCCAAACTGGCTGAAAACGATAAAATTAATCTGCGCAATGGTTTACAGGAATTCCGTGAACATTTGGGCGGTCGTCTGACCATTATGCTTTTGGAAAAAATAGGAAAAGGAGTGGAAGTGCATGAAATGGATGCCGATATCATCGCTGAATCGGTGGACATTCTTGAAAGATATATTTCAGAAAGAAAGGTTTTGACCGAAGGTTAAGATGTTTTGAATGAAGTATCGTTTAATAAATTCCTAAACCAGATTTTCCGCGCATCATGATCACCCCTTACGGTCACTTAACCTATTGCAGCAATATCCATCCCGGCGAAAAATGGGATGATCATTTTAAAGCTTTACAGGAAAATATTCCCTACATACGGCAGCAACTCGCACCGGGGCAACCGTTTGCGCTGGGGCTCCGGATTGCCAATGAGGCATCCATTGAGCTAAGTAAACCCGAACGCCTTGCCGAATTTAAAAACTGGCTTGCCGAACAGAATGTTTACGTGACCGTGATCAACGGTTTTCCTTACGGCGGTTTTCATGCCACACGTGTGAAGGACGATGTGCACACACCCGACTGGACAACCGCGGATCGTGTGGAATATACCAAACGTCTTTTTACAATTTTATCCCAAATTCTGCCGGTAGATACCGAAGGCGGTGTTTCAACGCCACCTTTGTCGTACCGGCTTTGGTGGAAAACCGAGGAAGCAAAGCGAAATACGATTGATATTGCAACGAAACATATTCTTGCGATTATCGACCACCTGATCACCATCGAAAAGGAGTCGGGTAAAGTGATGCATCTGCACATCGAGCCGGAACCGGATGGGATTTTGGACAACACCGTGGATTTTGTAAACTGGTACCGGGATGATCTTCTGCCGGCAGGTATTGCCTATTTGAAAGAAAAATACGGTTATTCTGCTGAACAGGGTAAGGAAACGGTTTTACATTACATCCGTCTTTGCTATGATATTTGTCACGCCGCTGTTGCCTTCGAAGAGCCGGGAGATATCCTGAAACGAATCAATGAGGTTGGGATCAAGGTAGGTCGTATCCAGGTAAGCTCGGCATTAAAGGTAGATTTTTCAAAAGATCCTCAGGTAAAATACGAAGCGATTAAAGCGTTTGATGAGCCGGTTTATTTACACCAGGTTGTAGCCCAAACGGCTGACGGCGGTAAAAAATACTATCCTGATATTCCGGAGGCATTGGCAGATTATCAGGAAGGCGAACAAAAGGAATGGCGCGTCCACTTTCACGTGCCGCTTTTTATTGCGTCATACGGCGCGCTGGATTCTACCCGGGATGCAATCGTGAAAACACTGGCAATCCACAAAGAAAAACCTTTTGCTCCTTGTCTGGAAGTGGAGACTTATACCTGGGGTGTTTTGCCCGAGGATATGCAAAAACCAATCGGTGAATCCATTGTACGTGAAATGGAGTGGGTGAAGGGAATTATTAATGGTTAATGTTGGGAATTGAGGATTGAGGATTTTTGGCTTTTAGCTCCTTGAATAGCTTCCTGTTTATAGTGATAATGGAGAGTTTAATTTTCATCTTCTAGCTCCTTGAGGAGCTCCCTGTTTATAGAAAATAATTGAGACTCATATAATTACCGGCTCCTTTAGGAGCCTCCTGTGACTGGGTGAAAATTTATCTATTCATCACTTCCGGGAATAATTTTTAAGGTAAAATGAAATGAAGAAAACCGTTGTCATAGATATCGTTGCGCTTAGTGCTAATTTGATCGGAGCGCATACGCCTTTTTTGAAAAAATATATTGAAAAACGTCATCTTACCACTATAAAACCGGTTCTCCCTGCCGTAACGACTACTTCACAAAGTACGTATGTTACGGGAAAATGGCCGGTTGACCATGGCATTGTCGGCAATGGATGGTATGATAAAGACGATTCCGAGATCAAATTCTGGAAGCAATCAAATAAACTGGTTCAGGCCGATAAAATCTGGGATGCGGCAAAGAAAGCAGATCCTACATTCACGTGCTCCAAAATGTTCTGGTGGTATAACATGTATGCTACCGCTGATTTTTCCGTAACACCAAGACCGCAATATCACGCGGATGGCGTGAAAGCACCGGACTGTTACGCTTATCCCCCCGATTTGCGGGATGAGCTTCAGGAAAAGCTGGGTCAGTTTCCGCTGTTCAGTTTTTGGGGGCCTAATGCCAATATTAAATCCACACGATGGATTGCCGACGCTTCCATGTATGTGGAAGAAAAACATAATCCTACATTAACGCTTATCTACCTGCCGCACCTGGATTATTGTCTGCAAAAATTCGGTCCCGACTTTTCTAAAATCAGCAAGGAATTAGGAGAAATTGATAAAGTCGTGGAGGACCTGGTTACTTTTTACGAAGCGAAAAATGCCAAAATCATATTGTTGTCCGAATACGGAATTAATCCGGTCAGCAACCCGATTGATATTAACAGGATCCTGCGGAACGAAGGGTTGATTTCCGTGCGGACCGAGCGTTGGTATGAGCTGCTGGATGCAGGGGCTTCCAAAGCTTTTGCCGCCTCTGATCATCAGATCGCGCATGTTTATCTGAATGATCCGACGGTGAAAGAGCAGGTTGTGAAGATTCTGAAGGCGACGCCGGGTATTGATCTTGTGCTTGATAAGGAACAGCAAAAAGCCTATCACCTGGATCACGATCGTTCCGGAGATATCGTTGTCGTTGCCAAACCGGATAGCTGGTTTACCTACTATTACTGGCTTGACGATGCCAAGGCACCAGATTTCGCTCATCTGGTAGAGATTTTCAAGAAGCCAGGTTATGATCCGGTTGAAATGTTCATGGATCCGAAAAATCCATTTATTAAGCTGCGTGCTGGTTATAAACTGGGACGTAAATTATTGGGCTTCCGGTATCTGATGGATGTTATTCCACTGGATGCAACGCTGGTAAAAGGGTCACATGGCAGTGTGAATGTACCACACGAATATTTCCCGATTCTTGTGACGGACGAAGCTGTGACCAAGGAAATTGAAGCAGTGGATGTTTATGATGTGATCTGGAACCATTTGAATTAACGTTTTAAGACTCGCCCAGATTTGCAATCGGGGTGCATATGGTTTAGCGGTTGTAACGTGTGTGAAGATAAAATCGCGTTACAAACGCTAAACCAAGAAACACGGATTGTAAATCGGTGTTAACGGCTTCTCTGGCTTCCTGCAACAATAGAAAAACAAATTGACTCTCATGTCGTTAGATAATAAAAAGCAACTATATGAGAAACATACGGATACCACTCTTGTTTGCGTTCCTGAGCCTGGCTATTGGCTGCTCTTCCTCGGATAAGGAAAAAGAAGAAGTTACTACCGGGACAGATGACAGGGTTAAGCTGGTAGAAGCCTTTCCTTCATTAACATTTAGCTCACCGGTAGATATTCAGCATGCCGGCGATGCCTCCAACAGAATTTTCGTAGTTGAACAGGCCGGTGTGATCAGGGTATTTGACAATAACGGCGCCGCGTCCAGTAGTTCCACATTTCTTGATATTAAGAACAAAGTGAGTTCGGGTGGAGAAATGGGGTTACTAGGACTCACTTTTCACCCTGATTTTAAAACCAATGGATATTTCTATGTCAACTACACGACAGGAAGTCCGCTGCAAACCGTAATCGCGCGTTACAAAGCCACAGCTCCCGGTGGCAATACCGCGGATGCGTCCAGCGAAACTATTTTAATGCGGTACAATCAACCTTATTCCAATCACAACGGAGGAGCGTTGCAATTCGGGAAAGATGGTTATTTATACATTGCAGCCGGCGACGGAGGCAGTGGGGGCGATCCGCAGGGCAATGGCCAAAGCAAGAAAGCTTATTTAGGTAAAATATTACGGGTTGATGTAAATTCAACGCAAAAAGGTAACTATGGAATCCCGGCCGATAACCCGTTTGTGGGGAATCGGGAAGGTTTTTTAGAAGAGATTTATGCATATGGTCTCAGAAATCCATGGCGGATGAGCTTTGATACCGGATCAGACCGATTTTTCGCCGCCGATGTCGGACAAGGTGCAAAAGAAGAAATAAACCTGATTGTAAAAGGGGGGAATTATGGGTGGAAAATCAAGGAGGGAAAGGATTGTTACAGTCCATCTTCCAATTGTGACGGGACGGGCCTTATTGAACCGGTTTTAGATTATGGCCGTTCAGCCGGAGATGTTTCCATAACGGGCGGTTATGTTTACAGAGGTCAGGTGATAAAAAATCTGATCGGAAAATACATTTATGGAGATTATGTCAGCGGTCGTGTCTGGGCGCTTGAATTGGATGGAAATCAGGTTAAAAGCAATACTTTGCTGATGAAAAGCAGTGCAAGGATTTCAACTTTCGGGCAGGATCCCAAAGGGGAAGTTTATTTGGCCGATTACATTTCCGGAAAGATTATGAAGCTGGCGCTGTAACGGGATAAGGACCGAGTTAGAAGAAAACCTTACTTTTGGGAATGAATTTTGCTTTGACAAATGTCCGAAGCGGATTTCTTTCTAATATTCCTCAGTTGTTAGTATGAGGATTCATTGTATTCTACGTATTGTATGAGTTTTTTAAATAATACTAAAATAGCCGTTATCGGAGGTGGAAGCTGGGCCACGGCACTGATTAAAATTTTGTGTGAACAGCCTCACATTCAGATTCGCTGGTGGTTACGAAATGCCCAGGATATTGCCCATATCCGTAAATTTCATCACAATCCAAGTTATCTGAGCGACGTTTACCTGTCTCCCAAAAAGGTGAAGGTTTTTGAGAAAACAAGGGAAGCCGTCAAGGGCGCCGACTTTGTGATCTTAGCCGTCCCTGCCGCTTTTGTTCAGGAATCTTTACACGACCTGAATGAATCACATTTAAAAGGAAAACGGATCGTATCGGCTATAAAAGGGATGATTCCCGAAGAGAATATCCTTGTTACGGATTGGGTTTCCGAAAAATTTAAAGTGCCTTTAAAGGATATGGCCGTCATCGCTGGTCCTTGTCATGCCGAGGAAGTTGCATTGGAAAAACAATCCTATCTGACCATCGCTTCTACGGATGCTGTTTGTGCCGAGGATTTCTCCAAATTAATGACCTGTCGTTTTGTAACGGCACACCCGTTAGCCGATTTGTATGGCGTTGAATATGCGGCAGTGATGAAGAATATCATAGCGCTCGCCTGCGGCATTACACATGGTTTGGGGAATGGTGATAATTTTCAGGCTGTGATGGTGTCCAATGCCATGCAGGAAATCCGGCAGTTTGTAACCGCACTTGACCCCCGCGAAAGAGAATTAAGCACCTCCGCGTACCTGGGAGATTTGTTGGTAACGGCCTATTCTCAATTCAGCAGAAATCGTTTGTTTGGCAACATGATTGGTCGTGGATATCGTGTAAAAGCAGCCCAGCTGGAAATGAAGATGATCGCGGAAGGTTATTATGCTACCAAGAGTATTTACGAGCTGAACAAAACCCTGCACGTAGAATTACCAATCACTTCCTCCGTTTATAAGATCCTGTACGAGGAAATATCTCCATCCGTGGTGATTGAAGAATTGAAAAAGGTTTTGACGTAATAGCCTTTTTACCTGTAAAACGGGTACTTGTAACATTCGGAATAATTCAAATTTCTCTTAATCATGATGAGTACCAATTTATGTAGCCGTTTGCTTTTCGCTTCTGCATTCGTGGTTTTACTGGCCTGCAACAAAAAAAAGACGGAATCCGAAGGAACGTCGGATATGGAAAGTGCTAAACCCGTTACGGATTTTGTTTTTGGGGACAAACGTGCTTTTGCGCAATGTCACGCCTCAACGCTGGTGCGTTTGAAAGACGGTCAGTTTTTAGTCGCCTGGTTTGGCGGGACGGAGGAAAAAGATCCGGACGTCGGCATTTGGTTGTCCAAAGGAAAACCCGGGGAATGGAGTGAGCCGATAGAAGTGGCCAAAATCAGGGAAGATGCACACTGGAACCCTGTGTTACAACTTGCTCCGGATGGTGTCGTGTATCTTTATTTCAAGGTTGGAAAGGAAATAGCTCAATGGGAAACCTGGGTTAAAAAGTCAACCGATGGCGGCAGTACCTGGTCGGAGGCGTATGAACTGGTGAAAGGTGATAAAGGTGGAAGAGGCCCGGTGAAAAATAAGTTGATCGAACTTTCTAACGGAACCTGGCTTGCGGGTGCGTCCAATGAAGTAAAACGCTGGGAGGTTTTTGTTGATCGGAGTGAGGATAAGGGAAAAACCTGGATAGCTTCTTCCTATTTTAAAATTGATACCAACCAAATCAAAGGAAAAGGGGCAATTCAGCCTACGTTATGGGAAACGGAACCGGGCAAAGTGCATATGCTGGTGAGGACCACAGGCGGTATTATCGGTCGAAGCGATTCTGAAGACTATGGAAAAACCTGGACACCGATTTATACCACATCACTTCCGAATCCGAACAGCGGTATTGACTTGACCAAACTGACTGACGGAACGCTCGCTTTGGCTTACAATCCGGACGCCAAAAACTGGGGCTCCCGTTCACCTCTATCTGTGGGATTGTCATTCGACAATGGGAAAACCTGGCCGGATAAACTGGATATTCAAACAGGTAAAAAAGAAGATGAGTTTTCGTATCCTGCCATCATCAGCTGGGGAGATTCTGTCGCCGTGACGTATACCTGGAACAGGCAAAAAATCGCTTTTTGGCTTGGTACGAAAGATGAGATCGTGACTTTAAGCAAGCGCGAGAATACAAAGTAAATTTGATTATTTTGTATTATATCTGTAAAAATTATTAAATTAGACTTGATGGACAAACTGCTCTATCAAGTCTAATTTATTTTCAGCCATGAAGATTTTTACAAGGATAATTGTGTGTTTGAGCGTGCTGACTTATGGCTGCTCGCCCTACTATTATGCGCCCAATAAAGGTAATGTACCCAATTTACGGGAAAGAAACGATATGCGGGTTGATGCGGGTTTTGGTGGTGGATGGGTGATGAGAGGTGCTGATTTGCAAACGGCTTACGCGCTCGGCTCGCATATTGGTATCATGGCCAACGGCGCTGTAACCAATAGCCGTGGGGAATACGGAAATTATGCGGAACATGAAAGGACCAGTAGTTGGTATGCCGAGGGGGGATTGGGGTATTTTGATAAATTAGAAGACAATCAAAACTGGGTTTTTGAGCTCTATGGCGGCGGTGGGAAAGGCGAGTACAAAGTGATGTACAGCGCCGATAAACGCGTCAGGTTACAAATGAATAAATTCTTTGTTCAGCCCTCGCTGAGTTTCACACACCCAAGGAGGGGTATTGAGTTAAGCATAGGATCGAAGTTTTCGGGTATCGATTACAATGTGAACAATGCTACGATGCTGAATGACTATGACTTTCGAACGGTGAATCGAATTGCCAACCGCTCCATGATGTTTTATTGGGAACCTTCTTTCAGGTTCAGTGCAGGTTCTCAAACAATTAAAGGATTTGTGAGCTTTACCCCGGCGATCAGTATTCTTGAAACCAATATTCCCCGTGAAATTGTAAACCTGAATCTCGGTGTCAGATTTACGTTCAACACTTCCCGTAAGAACTGATTTTACTGTTATAATCTAATAACCTTTCGTGTCTCTATGACGCTTAAAATTTTCTATTTCAGGATATTGTCGGCGTTTTATACAATATTATCTCAATTCAAATATATTTTGGCAACGTTCCCGATAACGATTGCATTAAAATAGTCGGGCAGATTGTATTTTCCAGGTTATTTATTGGCTAATATACATTGCTTATTCACATTTGCCTGCTGATGTGAAAAGGGTGTTTTATTAAAAATGTTCAATTAAATAGTTGGAAATGATGACCGGATATTCCACTGCCCGCGCCAATCTTGGCACGAAAAACTTTGTTTTTAAGGATGTGTATTTTCATGAAAAGGTAGACTCATTTCAGATGCAGTTTGACCCGGAGGGCAAGATGCCCAAATACAAACAAATTGTGCAGTCGATCCGGACCGACATTGAAAGAGGCGTTTTGAAAAAGGGCACCCAACTTCCTTCCATCAGTGAGTTAAGTGTGGATTATCTGCTGGCAAGGGATACCGTTGAAAAGGCATACCGGGAATTGAGAAATCTGGGTTTCATTACCTCTGTGCAGGGAAAAGGATATTATGTGCAGTCGGGGAATGACAAGAAGGATAAAATTTTGCTGGTTTTTAATAAACTGAGCTCCTATAAAAAGATCATTTACTATTCGTTTATCAAGGCGCTAGGTGAGCACGCTGTTGTGGACCTTGAAATTCATCATTACAGCGTAGACCGTTTCAGGGAAATCATCGGGAAGAATCTGGGAAAATATAATCATTACGTGATCATGCCCCATTTTAATATGACCGAAGAGGAAGATTATATGGCTACAATCAGGAGTATTCCATCTTCTCAGCTTGTTTTACTCGACCGCGATATTCCGGAACTGATCCAGCCAACCTTGAGTATTCATCAGAATTTTGACAAAGATATTTTTGGGGCTCTCGAAGATGCCAATGATTTGCTGAATAAGTATAAAAAACTGGTCCTGGTTTTTCCTGGTGATGGTAATTATCCAATGGAAATTGTACGGGGTTTTCGTAACTACTGCATCAATTACGACAAACAGTTGGATGTCATTGAAAGCATCAATGACCAAATAATCCGGCCTGGAACCACCTATATTGTGGTAGAAGAAAATGATCTGGCAGAGCTCGTAAAAAAATGCCGCCAGTCTGCGTATGTTATGGGGCGGGAGATCGGGGTAATTTCTTTTAACGAAACGACGCTGAAAGAGTTATTGGGCATAACCGTCATCACCACCGATTTCGAAACGATGGGCCGTACCGCTGCTACATTGATTTTGAACAAACAACAGATAAAAGTCAAGAATCCGTTTTATATGATCCGCCGGGGATCTTTATAATCACCGACGAATTGTATTTATCTCATTTTATAAATTTCAGTTCCTGCCAATGGGAAGCAGTCCGGACCGTAATCTTCAAAATCGTACTATGGGTTACCGGTTGGCCGTCTTTGGGCTTTTTTCCAGTTCCCTGCACATATCCCGGAAAACCATCCGTATGCATTCTGTTTGCACGGCATTGCAGGCCGTGGTAATGGAGGCGTTATAGATCAGTATGTTACATGCTATGTCCGTGATAATCTGACTTCGCTCAATCTGAGACTGGCTTTTTTTACACGAGCGTGTACAAGTTGTTTATTTGATTTTTTTATTCTACGCTAAACCGATATACGCAACTTGCAATTACGTATATGGATTTAGCAAGTTTTATCTCCTCTATACACATTTCCATTCCTTATGAAATAAATTTACCTGTTAGGATTCTTCCTTATTACAGCTTTTACACAAAAGAGAATTGATTTTGATATTCCCAAAATTACCAGTGGAATCGATCTTCGTGCAAAATTTAAACAACATCAATTGATCAAAGCCGATCTGGAAAACATTTTTTTTAAGTTAGAAAATGAACCAAATGGCCAGATAGAACTGGCGTTTTCCGGGCAGCCCAGATGGACCTTCGAGCTCGCCGAAAATAATTTACTTTCCGCAGGTTATTTTGAAACGGTTGCCGGAAGCAATGGCGTACGCAAGCGAAGTAATTCAACCGTAAAAACATTTGACGGTACTTTACAGGGTGGAAAAGGAAAAATTTCACTCACTGTTGATCATGGCTTTTTCTCAGCCGTAATCAAAGACGGTGGGCATACGTGGTATATTGAACAGGCGCAATACATCAACGGGGAGTCGGACCATGAAGTGCTGGTGATGTATGACGCGCTGGATGTGATCGATGGGACACCGTTTCGGTGCGGCGTCGAGGAGGATAAAAACAAGGCAGAAGAATTGCTTCAATCGAATTCGGGAATGAGAACCTCAGCCAACGGCTGTAAAGTGGTTGAACTGGCAATAGCATCTGACGCGAGCATGTTTACAAAATTTGGAAGTACAGCAGCCGTGTTTAATCACAATATTGCGGTAATGAATAATGTGGCAGTGCTTTACAGACATGAATTTCAGGATAACATTGAGTTTAGTATTGTTACGCAATATGGAAGTATGGCTTATTCCAACGATCCGCTATTGTCCAATACAACTTCTACGGATCCAAACACTGTTTTGACTGCTTTTGCTGCCTGGGGAGAAGCTGGGAATTTTAGTGTTACTTTCGACGTTGGGCAATTCTGGACCAACCGGAATTTTGATGGAACCACGGTAGGACTGGCTTGGGTTGGAAGCGTTTGTCGTAACAGTAATAAGTACCATATCTTACAAGATTTCTCACCCGATGTATCACTCCTTACTGTACTGACAGCACACGAAATCGGTCATAATTTTAATGCGTCTCATGATGTTGCAGCCGGTTCGTCTACCATTATGGCTCCGACCGTAAACGTGACAAGCGCCTGGTCGTCTGATTCACAAACCGATATAAATAGCCGCCTTGGTACCTATGGCTGTTTAAGCAATTGTAACGGAACGGTAACTCCTGCTTTTATTGCCATGCCTTCTGCCGTTTGCGTAGGTGGTACCGTGGAATTTAAGGACAATACTGTCAATGGTTCTACCCGAAGCTGGACTTTTCAATCGGGGAGTCCAGCTTCTTCCACATTGGCTAAGCCAGCAATAACTTATTCGACCGCAGGAGCGTATGATGTAAATCTGGTGAGTGGAATAAAGAGCCTGGTTGCTGATGATTATGTCATTGTAAATAATCCGGCCCTTAATACTGCTTCCTGTTCTTTGCCAAGTGGTACGCCTGGTAATGCAGGACTAAAATATTTTGCCTTAAACTCGATTAATTTTTCGTCCGGAAATGCTGCCTCGGATGGAAGTAAGTACGTGGACAGGTCCTGTACACAAATTACTGAATTGAAAGAAAACACGTTATATGACGTAATCGCCAGTATTGGTAATTACGATGAGGACGTCACTCCAACCATTTTTGAGCGGATAAAAGTGTATATTGACTATGACAATGACGGCCTTTTCAATGAAACTACTGAGCGGGTTGTTAATTCTAATGGAGGCTGGGCTGGCCATCTTACGTACGATGCAACCAGCAGGCCATGGCTGCGATTTACAACGCCATCGAATGTAACTAAGAATAAAATACTCCGACTGCGGGTCATTACCGATACGTCTAATCCATCTCATGCGTGCCATAATACCGTAGCAGGCCAGGTGGAGGATTATGGTGTCGTCTTTCGTCAAACTAACACAGCATTGCCGGTTGACCTGATTTCATTTTCGGGAAAAAAAAACGGGAGTAGTAATTTACTGGAGTGGAAAACAGTGAATGAAACAAAAATGAAATCTTATGCTGTAGAAAGGAGTGAAACCGGAACCGGGTTTTCTGATATTGGTACGGTTCTGTCCAACAACACGGGGAAGAAGCAGTTTAGCTACCAGTTGACAGATGATGGGATTTTCAACAGCGTTGGAGGGTATTATTACAAACTCAGGATGGAAGAAATGGATGGGAAAGTCAATTTTAGCAGAATGATATTTGTCAAAAATCCTGATACGCAATCTGCACTGGTTTTACAGCACTGCCAGACTTTAGTTGGAGACGATATTTCTTATGAATTGGTGTCCGATACGGAACGCATCGTACATATTGCTTTATTTAACATCCTGGGAAATCGGGTAAGGGCCTGGGAAAACGGCTTTCCAAGGGCAGTAATCAAATCAAGGACGACATGACAAAATTGAATTCAGGTTTGTTATTTCTAAGTATTCAGGCAAACGATCAACCCGTTATTGTACAGAAAATATTACAGTAAATTGGGATTTACTGTAATGAGATACTAAAGTAGGGCGATCCGATAGTTTGATCGCCCTTTTACGTGAATAAGTTGACTTACTGATTTACAGGAAGGAAAAACATTGATTGTGATCATTTACCATGATACAATTCGCGGACGGACCCCCAGTTTTCATAGCCTTGATCACTCGGATCAAAATCCGACGCAAGCGGTGTGCAATGTCTTTGTAAGTATAACCTTTACCATCCTTCCTGCTCTTACCTGTATATGTCCTGTAAAAAACGTCCGCACGCTACTTCATTTTATAAATTACCATTTCATATTTTGTTCTATTTAGTGGATTTCTTGTTGCTAAATAAAATGTTTTAGGCCCAGCTACAATTGTTCCCGCATATTTATTTTTGATTTCATCAAAACCTTGTTTTGGCAGTATCAGATACTCCGTTTTATATTGATGCCTTAGTTTGTAATCCAGTTGGATGGCTTCTTTTTTGTCACTCATAGTTGAAAAGAATAAATATTCCCAGGGGAAATAGGCTCTGGGTAAGAACGCTCTGGATTTGTCAGCAATGGCTATTCGTGCGTTGGCTGGCAACACGTCATTTATCCAGACACTTTCTGCATACCCATTGGAAGATCGTAACATAACCTCATATCTCAGGGTATTGGTCAGGACAGACGGTGCGAGATTGTATATTCCGATCAGTACCAAGGGTAAAATAATTAACAATTGAAGCCGTGCCGTGAAGATGAGATATTTGAAATATCGATGATCGCCATAAACGGTCATAAACAATGGAATAGACCAAAAAACGGGTTCCATTAAAAATCGTGCGGATACTTGTCCGAAGATTATGGTCATGACGATCAGAAAAATGATGGCGATAAGTTCTCGTTTGAATCTTTTGGGAGAAAATAATAATAGAACAGGGATTATGGCGGCAATGCCGATAACGGTTGATATTCTCCCGAGGGAAGTTACAAGAATGAGGTTAAGAGGAAATGGATACGGCGATTCGCGGTAGTTTTTGATGTATGTGTGCAGCTTTACAATGACCGGGTCTTTTTGCACGGAAAACCTTTCCAGCAATGGCGAAAGAGGATCGCCAAAGTAATACCATTTTAAAATGAATTGCGGTAAAAGAACAATCGCACCGAGCAAGGTTAAATGAAAAATAAGTTTGCCAGGTGTGATTGCCTTGGATGTTTTCAGCAGCAGAAATATAATTAATGCGACAGCACTTAAAAGAAATGAATATTTTATTCCCGCTGCAAAAAACATAACGGACAGGAATAATGTCAGGGATGCGGAGGTAAATATGATGGGCTGCGTGAGGAATAGAAAGCAGGCAGATGTAGCAAGGATACCCGTTAATTGATGTTTTTGATTGGGTACCAGGAATAATAAAGTTGGAATGGACAGGTATAAGGTTATCAAGTTTAGTCTTTGTGATGAAGTGATGACGCTGGCACTCGCATTGAATACATGAAGCAATGCAATGCACTGGATAAAGCCACCGATTTGCGGACAACCATTGGCCAATCCCAACAGATTCAACATTTCGCCGAACCCAAGCATCCGAAAATGAAGATTATCCTTATTAAAGAGTAAGCTTCCGTTTTTAAGAATTTCCACTGGCACGGCGAGATGATAACTTAAAGAATCAGAATCCGTGGGTACAGTTAAACCGAGTATCGAAAAGCAGGAGGAAATAAAAAGTAGTATGCAAAACAGATAGAAATCAAGATATTTTGATTTCGTTCCATTTAAAAACGGACGGTCCGGCTTATTGAAAAAGGATAAGGTTTTTTGTGTAATTACAAGATAAAATGCTGACGCGATGATACCCCAAAGCAGACTCTTAAAAAGTATTATGGAAGCAATTTGAAGTAAGCAAACGATCCAGATCAGCCAGCTAATTAATAGCAATCCGGTGAAAAAATACATCGCACGGAATATTGCCGTGTCATTTTTGAAAATTTTTCTGCCTACATAATCAAAAAATAACGCCATACTTAATCCGGAAATGATTGTCAGCAGCGCAGAAAGGGGCGCAGAAATTAAGTAATCAGTTAAGGAATTCATTTTGTATTTTTGGAATAATAGATACGTCTTTTTTACTATATGCACACAGCTCTCTTACGTAAATGTAGTATTACATACTTGCTGCTGCCCAATTTATTATTTAGCCTTGGATGGTTTCGGCAAGCCCACGCGATCTTTTTAATTATGGGATTCCTCTATCTGTTCATGATCGAATGTACGAAAAAGGACAGGAATGAAAAGCTGTCACTAAAAGACATGCTGTTTGTTCTTTTGCTTGCGTTGTTATGGACTTTCTTTTGTGGTATCCATGGATTGAGTACGCAGTCAATGGATTGGCTTGCACATCAGGCAAAGTTCTACGATTTATATAAAAATGACTGGCCGCTTTATTTTAAAGATGTTGATCGGTATGCGTGCTACTATTTTGGATATTATCTAGTCCCATCGTTTATTAGTAAATGGTCCGGGCACTTATTACCAATGGTCTGGGTTTTGTGGACCTGTTTTGGATTTTTTCTGGGGCTGTCATGGATTTATGTTCTCATTAACAAGAACAAATCGCTGCTTGTCGTTTTTTTATTTATACGAGGTATCGGGCAGCTGATTATTCTTGTGTTTAATAAATTAGGCGCCGGCAATATCAATCTTCCGATATATAATCCTTCCATCAGATCAGTTTTTGAACAAAGCATTTATGCGCCGAACCAGGTAATTCCTGCCGTCATTGTTTGCGGAATAGTAGTGCATGACTTGGTATGCAGAAAAAAGGAGGAAGAGAGTTTTTTTGTTATTACCCTTGCGTTTATATGGGGCGTTTTTCCCGCTATGGTCCTGGTACTGCTTTATGCTGCGCTAGTGGTCAATAAATATTTTTTCAAGAGAGATATTGAGCAATTAAATTTAAAAAACATTCTCCATTGGTATTTACTTCCCGGGCTGTTGTTTACCCCCGCATTTGTCTATTTCTTATCTTCTCAGTCTATTGTAACAAAAGGTTTTTTGTGGAGTTTTGGCGCAATCCAGCCTGTCATGATAGGTTATCTCACTGGTATTATGGTGGATCTTGCGATGTTTTATGTGGTCGTATTTTCGTTAAATAAAAACTATTTTCCAGCCTGGTTTATTCATTTAATATTTACCGGGATATTTTTATTATCCCAGTATCGGATGGGGATTTATAGTGATTTATTTTTCAGAGGATCCATTCCACTTTGTATAATATTGGTTGTTTGTATCCTGAGAGGGTTGGATACAAACATCAGGACCGGTCAATGGGGGCAAAAGAGGTCGTTTTTTATTGCTTTTTCGTTAATGTCTTTTTTATTTCTCAACGGAATTTTGGTTAAAAGCCCTTTGCTAAGAGACAATATCTTAGCGAATTTTTACCTTGGAAAACGCGATACGTATAGGGTATATGCATACGATTCCTATCCCAACACCTATCAGACTTTGCGCTTTGGTTACAAAGATGAAGAAGGGGCAAAACAGTATCTTGGATCCGAGGATTCTTTGTATAAGAAATATTTAAGTAGGAATAATAAATGAATTTATTGCCCCAGTAATTCAATACCCCATCAAATCCAAATCAAAAGTCTCTGTCATTTCAACGCGCTTGCCCATTTTCTTTTGAATGATTTTCCAGTGGTGTGCTTCTTCGGGTGTGATCAGTGAAATTGCTTCACCGGTCGATTCTGCACGCCCGGTGCGTCCGATGCGGTGAATGTAATCTTTTGGAGAACGTGGTAATTCAAAATTGATCACATGTGGTAAAAACTGTATGTCAATACCTCTTGAAACAAGATCGGTGGCGACCATAACGGCCAGCTTCCCGGATTTGAATTTATTTAAAACTTCTGTTCTCGCACCCTGGCTTTTTTTACTGTGCATGGCGGCTGCCTGGATGCCGTTTTTTACCAGTTTTACAACCAGGTTATCAGCCGTTCTGGTCGATGAAACGAAAACAAGCACCTGTTTCATTTCTCCTTGTTTGATCAGATAGCGCAGTAAGGGCCCTTTTCTCTCCGGATCAACGAAATATCCGCTTTGTTTGATCAGGTCCAGATTCTGCTCTTCTTCCGTAATTTCAATCGTTACCGGATTTTTAAGCGTACTTTTATTGATCTTATCTACTTCTTCTCCAAGTGTTGCCGAGAAAAGAATACTCTGACGTTTTTTGGGAAGAAGAAAAAGGATATCCTTCATTTCTTCTGCAAAACCAAGATTCAGCATCTTATCGGCTTCATCCAGCACCAGAATTTGGGTTTCAGAAATATTAAGGGCTTTATGAGATAATAGGTCGATGAGCCTGCCTGGTGTCGCGATCAGGATTTCAACACCCTGTAAGGCGATCATCTGTGGATTGATCGAAACACCGCCATAAACGGCCAGACTTTTTACTTTTCGCGGGAGTTTTTCCCCGAATGTCTGAAAAACCACGCCAATCTGCACGGCAAGTTCCCGGGTTGGTACCAGCACAAGGGCCGTGATGTACCTGTTTTTCGGGGCACTTTTGGACTGAAACATTTCCAGAATCGGCAATACAAAACTTGCGGTTTTTCCCGAACCTGTTTTCGCAATTCCCAAAATATCTTTGCCTTCCAAAATCGCCGGAATTGCTTCCTGCTGAATCGGATAAGGTTGAGTATAATTTTGTTCTGCTATGGTTTTTAATAAAGGTTCGGATAAACCAAATTTTTGGAAAGACATATGATTCTGTACTTGTTATGATAAAATGACCATTTGGTCGCTGCAAATATACCAATAAGCAGGCTATCATGTTCTGGTAACATTGAAAACCGTGTTATTCCTCCTAAAACAGGGTCTGAAATTGACCATGAACGGATGTAAACGAAGAAATAAATTATTTGACAGACCTTTATTCACTTTTACAACATGGCATTAAATCGGAGAGAATTTTTAGAAAAAACCGGGTGGGCTGCCCTTCAGCTGGGATTGCTCAGTCAGTTGCCTGTGTTATCCCGGGCAGCGGCAGTTTCCAATACCGGATTACTGCGGAGTCTGCCGGAAGCACAGGGTGTTGGATCAGCTGGAATTTTTGATTTTGTCAATGCAATCGAGAATAAAAACCTGAATTTACATAGCCTTATTGTTGTCCGGCATGGGAAAATCGTTGTCGAGGGCTGGTGGGGCCCCTATGCGCCGGACCTGAAACATACGCTTTATTCTTTGAGCAAAAGTTTTACGTCAACCGCGATCGGATTGGCAGTTGCCGAAGGAAAATTAAAAGTGGAAGATAAGGTCGTTTCATTTTTCCCAACGGATGTACCCGCAACGATAAGTCCGAATCTTGCTGCGATGCGGGTCAAAGATTTGTTAACGATGTCAACCGGTCACGACAAGGATAGTACGCCTTCCCTTCGCAATTCTCCGGAAACAAACTGGATAAAGAGTTTTCTGGCTTTGCCGGTGGAACATGAGCCTGGGTCATTTTTTGTTTACAACAGCGGCGCAACGTACATGCTTTCAGCAATTATCCAGAAGCTGACGGGTGAAACGGTGCTGAATTATCTCACTCCGAGACTTTTCAAACCATTAAATATCGTAGGCGCGGACTGGGAAGTAGATCCGAATGGCATTAATACCGGCGGCTGGGGACTTCGGCTAAAAACGGAAGATATCGCCAAATTCGGGCAGTTGCTGATACAAAAAGGCATGTGGAATGGCAAACGTCTGGTATCTGAGGATTGGATAAAAGACGCCACAAGCGCACAGGTTGAATCCAAAGGCGGCGCTCGCAAGAAAGAAGAAAATGACTGGCTGCAAGGTTATGGATATCAGTTCTGGCAGTGCCGTCACGAGGCATTCCGGGGAGATGGGGCCTATGGACAATATTGTATCGTTCTACCCAAAGAAGATTTGGTAATAGCCATGACGAGTGAAACTGCCGATATGCAGGGGATTTTGGACCAGGTATGGGATCATATTTTGCCTGCTGTCAAAAGTTCGCCAATTGCGGCGGATAAAACTGCCCAAAATCAGTTGAAACAAAAATTGTCAGCACTGGCGCTATCCATACCCAAAGGAAAACCGGTATCGCCGACCATAGCAACCGTAAATGGTAAAAGTTTTGCCATAGATGAAAATGCCTTGTTGGTCAGTAACATTTCCCTTTCTTTCAAAGAAGACGGCTGTGATTTTAAGATCATGGATGATAAGGGGGAACATCTGGTGAGCTGCGGCATCAATAAATGGAAGCATGGCATGACGGACATCAGCACGCTGCCGTTGAAATTAACACAGACGGTTATTCCGGGCGAAACGAAGACTAAAATTGCCGCCAGTGGTTCCTGGACGGATGAGAATACCTTTGAAATGACCTGGCGATTTATTGAAACCGCTCATTACGAAGTGGTGAAATGTCGTTTTAATCAGGGAGATATTGAAACTGAATTTGTGAGAAGTCTGGCTATTTTAGGCAATACAAAAGATACACGACCGATTTTGAAAGGAAAACTGGTGCGTTGAGCTTGAAGGCAGTGTAGAAATTTGCCCAAAATAATCTCTTCATTTTTAAAGAAGTCAACACGGGGCGTGCCCCTTTTCAAAAGTTGACTTCTTTAAAAATGCCTTATTTATCGGCCACAATGGAATTGTCGACCAACGTAGAGAGGATTTCTACCACACCATTTTCATCATTGCTCTTGGCAATAAACCTGGCGACACTTTTGATATCCGCATGTGCATTTGCCATCGCATAGGAATAATAACCTTTCTGAAGCATTTCCAGATCATTGAAGTAGTCTCCGAAAACCATCGTCTGCTCAAATGAAACGCTAAATTTGGCCTGAAGCACTTCCATCGCTTTTCCCTTGTTAGCCTCCTTGTGTGAAATATCCAGCCAGATTGGTCCGGACACTTTCACCTGCAAGGTATCCTGCAAATGTTTGTAATGTGGATAACTATTGCCTTCCGAGCCAGCCAGATCACATAAAGTGAATTTCAAAAACTGATCATCTTCCACTTTCAGCAGATCGTCAACGATTTCATACCTTTCGAAATAGAGCTTAAGGTGATCGATAAATTCAGGCTCGGCACTTTCAACGTAGGCTTTTTTCTTGCCACAAATCACGGCATAAGTACCGCCGATGTTCCGTGCCTTTATGATAAGCTCTCTGACGATTTGCTGATCCATGGCCTGCACATGTATTTCTTCGTCCTGAAAAACGACATAACTACCATTTTCAGCCGCAAAAATGACCTCGTCTTTTATTTCGTCCAGCGTCTTAAGCAAATTGTAATATTGCCGTCCGCTGGCTGCCACGAAAATGATCCCCTGATCCTTTAATTTCCTGAAAACAGGTAAAAAAGAATCACTTATCTCATGCTTCGAATTGAGAAGCGTACCATCCATATCGGTTGCAACCAGCTTAATATCTGACATTTTAATGTATTTACTGAATCAATATTTTATACAAAGAACGCTCAGTCTGACTAAAAAGTAACAGACTTGGATAAAAATTTGTGTTGGTTAGACACTTAAAATTAATTTATGTCCCAATTGTGCGCCGTAACGTTGTAGAAAATTATATCTTCTAAACACCTCACCACTTGTCCAACCCCAGCAATTTTCTTCCCAGATCGGATAATTCCGCAGTTTCGTATTTTGTCTTCTCCCAATTTCTGGGATCACCAGGAAATGCGTACCCTTCGGGAGCCTGTCTTTCTTTCCAGGAATTAACACGCCACTGGCGAAGGGCTTCGTCGTCTTCCTGAGCCGGCATCATTGCAATGTATTGTGCCATCCGGACTTTGTCCTTGCTACGGTTTGGCCTTATGCCATGCGGCTGCGAACTGTTGAAAATTAACAGATCTCCCGCGCTCATTTTTACTTTAACCAGGTCAAAACCTGTGGTGTCGGGCTGAAAATGATTACGATCTTCCGGTTGCGTCAGTTTCCAGGTATCATAAGTCCTGAACAATTCGGGAATGCATTGAAAACCACCCATATTTTCATCATCCTGGTCGGCGAGCGCCAAAACGCCCTGAACATTTTGTGGTTTTGTTTCAGGATCATAATCCCAGTGAATAAAACCTTTGTAGTCAAATCCGGGTCTTAGCGGTAGGTTAAGGTTCGCGCGGTCGATGGTCACCCATAATTTTTCGGTTCCCCATATATCCGTAAAAGCTTCATGCACCTTGGGAAACTGACGGTTATCCCATAAATACTGATGATTGTAAACTTCCACCATGCCGGTGTTGGTGAGTTCTTTCATTTTCATTTCAGCACGTGGCGGCGTATACCAGGTTTCCTGGTCATTTGGATCTTTTTCTTCAAATTCCCAGAGGAAGTCTGCCAGTTTTTTCACCTGTGCTTTTGGAACAGCATCTTTAATGACGATATAACCGTTGGTGATCCAAAATTGCCAGTCGGCTTCACTCAGTAAGCGCAAAGGCTTGCCATTGCTTCGATCATTCAGTTTCACGTTACTGGATTTTGCAGTCGAAGGATTGCCGGGAATATCTTTGTGCGCGCTGGTAGGCGCCATCGTGGGGGCCATGGTCTGATGTTTCATTTGATATGATATTTTTTGCGTGATTTAATATGACAAAGTTACTTTGCCCGCATAAGTCATATCAACCGCTACAATAACCACTATTTGCTCTCTATTGATATCTTTGGTAATTTTAGTTGAATAAACGGCAAAAGAAGAGTCTGTTTTGTGCATTAATTCAGGATTTTAGCTTAATGCCTACAACCAGCTGTCCAAGTGAAAATTATCCGCGAAAATATTGCTCCTGATGAAGGAAGTTCGTTTAAAGTGCTGCTTACACCGGGACTTAATGATACGTTCTTGTGGCATTTTCATCCGGAATATGAAATTGTATACGTTGAAGGAACCAGTGGAACCCGGCATGTCGGGGATCATACCTCTGTTTATGAAGGCAGCGATCTGGTTATGATTGGGCCGAATATTCCGCATTTAAATTTTGACTATGGCGTACGGACGGCTTGTGAACAGGTGATTATCCAAATGAAGGAGGATTTTCTGGGGAAGGATTTTCTTGATATTCCTGAGTTTGCTCTCATCAGATCACTTTTTGATCAGTCGCATTTTGGACTTTCATTTACGGGTAATACGAAGAAAATTGTAGGAGAGAAACTTAAAGCATTACCGAAACTGGATCATTTTGATCAGCTTATTTCCCTGCTTCAAATACTCAGATTGCTGGCCTCGGCGGATCAGGTTACGGTTTTAAATAACAGGCCCGCCGGGAACAAATCTTTGCAGAAAGAACAGTTTCGCATGCATACGATCTACAAATATGTGGAAACGCATTTTGATCAAAAACCGGATGTGAATTTCATTGCGGAGCAGGTAAACCTTACAACGGCGGCGTTTTGCAGGTTTTTTAAGAAAAATGCCAAAATGACTTTTACCGATTTTGTGAATCATTATCGTATTAATCAGGCTAAAAATTATCTGTTACAGGATAAAACCGTATCCGAAACCTGTTTTGCCGTAGGTTTCGAAAGCTTGTCTTATTTTAACAAGTTGTTTAGAAAAGTTGAAGGCGGAAATCCCTCGGAATTTAAAAAACGTTATTTGAAGTGAGAAGAGCCTTTGTCAGTGAAAAGCTATTTTTAAAGCGTATGTTTCCGAAAAGTGTCGGATTTTATGCGATACGCTAATTCCTTTCATAACCAGATAATACAGAAGGTAGCATCGGAAACGCCTACGGAGTTTTTTAGGCCCCCATTTATTTTGCTATAAACAGGAGACGGCTAATGCCGTCAAAACATTTTAATAATTGCTCACTAGGTGGCGTATTAATGATCCTGTTAATGAAAAGCTCGTTAAGAGCTCCCTGTTTATAGAAGTTGTTTGGTTTACGATGCTTCTGGGCTCCTTTGGAGCCTCCTGTCTGTTTTAGAATAGAAAAATTTTGTTGTTTAACGGAGATCATCTTCCGTAAACAGATATTTTTTGATCATATAAAAAAGAAAGGCTGATCGGATTTGATTTCAGATAAGCCTTTCCTTTTTTATGCCGTAGCCATAACTTTTTCCTGCAAATACTCACAAAACTGCTTCACCGTTTGCAAATGCTGATAATCTTCGTCCGGGATGGAGACTTTAAACATATCTTCCAGCTGCAAAACCAGGTCCACTGTATCGAGGCTGTCGAGCCCAAGATCACGGGACAGGTTTGCGTCATCGGTAATCGAATGAAAAGGAAGTCCGGTATTAACGGCCAGTAAATTTCTGATTTGCTCTTTCATATGAAACTCATTTAATGAAGGTTAAGGGAAAATTTCAGTAAAATTTATTTCATAGAGCGGCTTGAAATCCGGTTGCAGTTTTTAATGGCGAACAACCGTCTGGCTGTTTACTTACAATACCGGATATTCCCTTATTTTGTGGCATGAACCTCCGATTTTAATTTTGGAAATGTTGTTGAATCGTTTATTTATTATTTTTTCCGGGTATAAGGGACTGCCGATCATTGGCCGTCCCAATGATTTTGTAATTTTTGTCGGCAATAGTTGTTTCAATCTGCTTTTTTGCCACAGTATATGTTTGTGCGCTTTCTTGCTGCATGGATAAGGTTATTCTTGGACAAATCAGGAATAATCCAGGAATGGATTGTCGGATCATTCAATATTCCTAATTTAGGAAAACCGAAATCCAAAACCTAAGTTTTAAACCTATGAAGAAATTATCCGGGCTCTCGCTTGGGCTGCTCCTGGCAACCTCAGTTTTAACCCAGGCACAGACAAAAGATCCTGTTGTAGATGGTATCGTTAAAGAAGCCAATGAAAATTCGCAGCTTGAAAAACTGGCGCATGAATTAATGGATGTGATCGGGCCCCGACTTGTCGGCTCACCACAAATGGTGCAGGCAAATGAATGGGCGGTTGCCAAATATAAAGAATGGAATATTTTCGCTAAAAATGAAAAATGGGGAGAATGGCGCGGGTGGGAGCGGGGGGCTTCTCATATTGACATGGTTTCGCCGCGGGTGAAATCTCTGGAAGGTATGCAGCTGGCATGGAGTCCGTCCACGGCGGGTAAAACGGTTACCGCTGATGTTGTTATTGTTCCTGATCTGGCGGACTCTCTGGCGTTTGCCAAGTGGCTTCCTTCTGTAAAAGGGAAGTTTGTGATGATCAGCATGTTGCAGCCCACAGGCCGTCCGGATTATAACTGGCAGGAATTTGGCACGAAGGAATCGTTTGAAAAGATGAAAAAAGATCGTGATGTGCAGACAGAAGCATGGGCGAAACGAATTACCAAAACGGGTTATTCGGCACGTACATTACCTTTGGCTTTGGAAAAAGCGGGTGCGGTTGGTATTGTGGCTTCTTACTGGTCAAAAGGATTTGGGGCGAACAAAATTTTTGGGGCAGTTACCAAAAAAGTACCTACCGTTGATATCGCTTTGGAAGATTACGGCTTGCTGTATCGTTTGGCAGAATCAGGGCATACACCAAAAATCAGTGTCAAAGCGGATTCGAAAGAGCATGGTGTAGTGCCCACTTTCAATACCATTGCGGAAATAAAAGGAACAGAAAAACCGGATGAATATGTCATTCTTTCAGCCCATTTTGACTCATGGGATGGCGGTACGGGCGCTACCGATAACGGTACCGGTACCTTAACGATGATGGAAGCCATGCGTATCCTGAAAAAAGTTTATCCAAATCCAAAGAGAACAATTTTGGTTGGACATTGGGGGAGCGAGGAGCAAGGTTTGAATGGCTCACGTGCTTTCGTTGAAGACCATCCGGAAATCGTTAAAAATATTCAGGCGGTTTTTAATCAGGATAATGGAACCGGGCGCGTGATAAATTTGTCTGGTCAGGGCTTTTTGTATGCCTATGACTATTTGGGACGCTGGTTGTCGAAAGTACCGGACGCTATTAAGGCACCGATTGAAACCAAATTTCCTGGTGCACCCGGTGCAGGAGGTTCGGACTTTGCTTCGTTTGTAGCAGCTGGCGCGCCAGCATTTTCACTGAGCTCATTAAACTGGTCGTATGGAACGTATACCTGGCATACGAATCGCGATACCTACGATAAGATTGTTTTTGATGATGTGCGCAGCAACGCAATATTAGCCGCCATCATGGCTTATCAGGCGAGTGAAGATCCTGCCAAAACATCCCGCGAAAAAAGCGTGCTTCCAGCCAATGCAAAAGGAGAGCCTGGTGCTTGGCCGGCGGTAAGGCAGCCGACACGCAAGGGGGGACTTGATTAATTGTTGGGCTATTGTTTGAAAAATACTTTAAGTTTTTGTGGATGGTAAAGAAGTCAAGTTTTCAAAACTTGACTTCTTTACATTGGAGGTCGTTGCTTGCTTTCATAAACCGACATCTAATTTTAACTCATTTTCGGGTACAAACTGACTGAGTCCAGAAAGAGAAACTTACTTTTTTTGCAGCAACTGTACGGAACTGTCATTGATTTCGAACGACTTGTTATTCAGTAAATTAATAACTTCCGCACCGGCCATAATCACCGGTCCGTAACCATGCGCCGCAAAAGGGCTGATCGGACGGTGATAGTAAAATGCAGGATCAAAGCCCATTCCGGTTCCTACACAAGTGCCTTCCACCTGTCCTTCCTTGTTGATTTTTGTGGAGACGGCATGCCATGCAAGCAGCGTCATCGGTGCATAACTAAGTCCGTCTATCCAGCCATTATTAATGGCTTTGGCAATGGAATAAGCATAAATTGCGGTGGCAGACGTTTCCAGATAGGAATCGCTGCGATCCAGTAACTGGTGCCAGAAACCAGATCCGGACTGATAGGAGGCCAGCCCGCGTACATGTGCTTTGAGCAATTCAAGAATTTTTGGTCTTCCGGGATGGTTCAGAGGGAGTACGTCAAGCAATTCCACTTTCGTCAAAATTGCCCAGCCGTTTGCACGGGCCCAGTGAAATTCGGGATGATCAGTCATTCCTTCCACCCAGCCATGCATGTACACTCCTTTGTTTTTATTAAACATTCTGCCGGAAATCTGTAAAACCTGTTTTACGGCCTCATCATAATATTTTTTATCACCTGTAAGTTTGCCCATTTGCGCGAGGGCAGGAACGCCCATAAAGAGATCATCCAGCCAGATTGTGTTGGGCTGGGGCCGGTTTCTGGCCAGTGAACCGTCTTTTAACTTGTGTTCCTTGTTTAAAATGTAATCGATATGGCTGTCGATCAACGGGCGGAAATTTCCTTTTGTTCCGGCTCTGGTGGCTTTGATCATCGCAGCGCACATGGCCCCGCAGTCGTCCAGTGCATGCGGATCCACCAAACCCCGCAAAGGACCGGCGGTGCCCCAATCGGCATGTTCTGCGCTGGTTTTTTTGAAATAGGGAACAGATTCAGCAATAAATTGCAGCCTTTTATCGGCATATTCCTTAAACTTCGGATCGCCCGTCACCTGGCTTGCAAGCAGCATCGACGAATAGGTTACGCCCCATTCATAACTCACGATCCGGTAATCGCCTTTTTGCAAAGCCGTATTCTGGTCAATTTTCGCCAGGTCAGTTACCGGTTTTCCCGTTTTGCTGTCCACAAATGCCGTCGGAGTAACGTTGTTTAAATACGCATGAATACGATTTAAATCATTCACAATATGCTCTTTTTTTACCAGTCCGTAGGGTACAGGATAATCCGGCTGCAATAAGTGGAGCGGCGTATTGGAGTCGTTTGCTTTGGTTTCATTGCGTTGGGCAACAACATTATGTATTTGGCCTAAAATTAGTCCCAAAAAGATAATGCCTTGAAATATAGATTGTTTGGATAGATATTGTACGTTCATGTGCTGCCTGAGATAGCTGGTTGAAATTGCATTAAGGTGGTAAACAAATATAGTATTTTGGGGCTCGTGAACATTCCCGTACTCACCTGCTTTGCCCGATAATATTCCTGGATAAAATTTAAATAAAGCGCTACTATCCTTAGCTTTGGATACTATCCACTTATTTATGAAACCTTATGCATTTTATCCAGACCATAGAAGCACCGGAAAATACACTTCTACTTCGCACTTTTGAATCAGGTACTGAACTTGAGCAACAGCAGTATTTTAAAGCGGAGAAAGGTGAGGTCTGGTGGCCTTCTGAAAACGAAATCTGGTTGGGTCTTGGAAAGTCTCCAAAACTGGCTGCTGTTCTTAAAACGCTGCGATTTTTGTTTTTCAAACGTAAGGATCGCTGGCCGGATCAGATTGTACTGGATGCAAAAGGTAAAACACCGGAATGGATCGAAGTGGCTGTGAATGGTATCATTTTAGGCGGCTATAATTTGCAATTATACAAAACCGAACCCAAGATTTTTAGCTCGTTTTTTGGTGAGACGGGCAAATTATTCGTCCTGACAGATGCGGTGACAGAAGCCAACACGCATGCAATAACCCTTGCTCACAAAACTGCATTGGTACAAACCCGTGTCATGGATTTGATGAACGCACCGGGAAATTATAAAACACCCGAAAAGCTGGCAGAATGGGCCGTTGAGTCGGGAAAAAACAATCAGTATAAAGTCACCGTTTTTGATAAAAACAAACTGCATGAGCTTCACATGTATGCGTTGCTTTCGGTGAGTAAGGGAAGTGATGTGCCGCCGGTCATGATCATTTCTGAATACGAGCCCGAGCATTATAGCAGAACCATCGCACTGGTTGGAAAGGGCGTTACATTTGATACGGGTGGAATTTCGATAAAACCTTCTGCCAATATGCACCTGATGAAGAGTGATATGGGCGGTGCTGCGGCCGTTTTGGGGATCGTTGAGCTGGCTGCGCAGCTGAAACTACCGGTAAAAATTATCGGTATTGTTCCGTCGACGGAAAACTGTGTCGATGGTTCATCCATGAAACCGGGTGATGTGATCAGATCCTATGCCGGAAAGACGATTGAAGTGATCGATACGGATGCCGAAGGAAGGCTGATACTGGCGGATGGGCTGAGTTATGCCGTCGGGGAATATAAGCCTGATGTTGTGATTGATCTCGCGACATTAACGGGAAGTATCATTCAAACGTTGGGTTACGAAGCGGCAGGGCTGTTTACCGTCAGTGATAATCTGGCGAGTGACCTGACAAAGGCGGGGGAGGAAACCGGGGAGCGGTTATGGCGATTACCGGTTTGGGACGAATACAAAGAGGAAATATCGTCGGATATTGCAGACCTTAAAAACTACCATGGAAAGCCCCTGGCCGGAGCAATAGTCGCAGCCAAATTTCTGGAAGTGTTTACCGATGAACATCCGGAATGGGCCCATCTGGATATTGCCGGAATGGCTTTTGGGGATAATGATTTTGCACCCGGACGGGCGGGAACGGCTTATGGAATCCGTTTGCTAAGGACCTACCTGACGTCATTGAAATAATGCAGGATAACTTTCAATCGTGTTATTTTTTCTTTTATCCGACCAAATCAGGCTGTGATTTTAAATTCTTCAAATCATAGAAATTTAACTTAATCTTTACTTGATAAACAGCTTGTTTTTGTTAGATTTGGGAAAAGGAAGTTTTCCGGCGACTCTTGCTGAACAGGAATGCTTTGATATGCATACTAACACTACAAACGGTTGTTTATGGCGCGTGCTTTAACTTTTCTATGTATTTCGACCTATTTTAAAGGGAATGATTTTCTGAAAGCCTGCAAAGATGCGGGGAATGTTGTCTATTTACTGACAGCTAAAAAACTGGATCAGAAACCGTGGGCGCGGGAATCTGTCGATGAGTTCTTCTACATAGAGGAAGATGAGAATAAAACCTACGACATGGATGAAGTCATTACGGGCCTTGCGTATATCATGCGCAGCCGCATGATCGATCGTGTTGTTGCCCTGGATGATTTTGATGTGGAAAAAGCAGCGCTGATCCGTGAATATTTCAGGATACCCGGTATGGGACAAACCACGGGAAAATATTTTAGAGATAAACTGGCCATGCGGACGAAGGCATCTGAGTCGGGAATACTGGTTCCGGGGTTTTGCGGTTTGTTTAACGATGACATCATTAACAAATTTCTCGATGATCATCCGGGACCATGGATGATTAAGCCACGTTCCGAAGCGTCGGCTACCGGAATTAAAAAACTGGATAACCGGGAAGAGTTATGGGAAACAATCCATGAACTTGGCGACAAAAGACATGCTTACCTTGTTGAGCAATTTAAGCCGGGGGATGTTTATCACGTGGACAGTTTGTCGATGAACGGGCGGGTGATCTTTTCATGGAACAGCAAATACCTGGACCCACCTTTTGACGTAGCTCATGGCGGAGGTATATTTCGTTCGATGACTGTACCTTTTGACTCATCGGAAGCACATGCACTGGAAACGATATCGGTTGATGTTTTAAAGGCGTTTGGCCTGCGGCACAGTGCGTCGCATACAGAGGTGATACGGTCAAAAGATGATGGCAAGTATTACTTTCTGGAAACATCCTGCCGGGTTGGGGGCGCACATTTGTCCGAGCTTGTGGATGCTTCTTCTGGAATTAATTTATGGAAAGAGTGGGCAAAAATGGAAACCGCCGAAGCAAACGGCGAAGTATTCAAGCTGCCGCCAAGCCGTAAAGAATATGCCGGAATCATTATCTCGCTGACCAGGCAGCCATGGCCGGATATTTCGGTTTTCGATGATCCTGAGATTGTCTGGCGGATGGATGAAGAACATCATATTGGGCTCGTAGTCCGCTCAAAGTCCAAGGATAAGGTGATAGAACTTCTGGACAAATACGCTGATATCATTCAAAGTGACTATCATGCGTCTGTACCGGCTTCTGACCGACCAACGCATTGATAATTAGTGGTTTTATTTTAACTTTAATATAATAAGTATCTGTTGGTAATTAGCTATATGCGATTAGCTCAGTAACCGGATGATTAATAGCTTATTATAAAAATCAATAATATAAACTAATTTTTCACTACTACTTAATACGGACTATTGAATAGCTTATAGCTAAGCTTCTGTCTGTGTAAAGAAGATTATTCAAATCAATGGCATTCTGGTTGTAGAAGGAATTAGAAACAATCGGAATGCCTTTTTTTTATTCAAGAAATACTTTTATCCTTCCAGGCAGATGTGCCGGATGATTAGAAGAAAAGTTTGCAAAATATTTCAAGAGGTTCAATAGCGTTTTTTTGCGTTTAGTCCAGCTTTTCATTTCTAATTATCCGTTCTATGCTAAATTTTTCCAAATTTTTGTGTCTTCTGGTATTTGCTGTTTTCGTTTTTTTTAGCTGTAAAAAGGACGAAGAAGTTACTCCGAAAAGTACCTTGACTTTTGATGGGAAAACTTACGATCTGGCCAGTGGTTTACTGATCGACTATGGACAGTCTAAAAAGAACCAGGGGCATCAGCAGGTTTTATTTTTGTATTCTTCCGGCGTTAAAGTTTATGAAGGTGCGGGAAAAATTGATTCTACGTCGGGCAAAGGACATATTCTTTATTTTGAAATATTCAGCCCGGTTTCAAATGCTCTGGGTGAGGGTGAATATGTCTTTGACGACACAGCCACCCTGATGGCAAAAACCTTTGGACTTTCATACGTCGTTTTCAATGCAGATTACATAACATCAGCGGGGGAGGTACACGAGATTATTTATGGAAAGGTTAATGTTAAAAAAGATGGTAATAACTACGAATTAACTTTTGACTGTACAGAAGGCTCGGACGGTAAAAAGCTGACAGGTTATTATAAAGGCCCGTTAAAATTTTATGATGCCAAATGATAATCGTCTTGTCGTTTATACTTGTTAGTTACCGGTGGGTGATTTTTATCCGTTGCACTCAGGTTGTTGAACTCCTAATAATTTGAATTCGTGTGCGTTGTCTTTTCCTAATGGAGCTGAATTCCCGGTTTTGACGTAATGACTTTTTAATAAAACTACCGTCTATAAACGAATGGTACGGAATGTTTTATTTAAAATAAAAGATCATGGGGCAGTATAATCCGGATATTCATCACAGACGATCCATTCGTTTAAAAGAATATGATTACAGTAAATCGGGATATTATTTTATCACCATTTGTTGCCAAAACCACGAATGTTTTTTCGGTCATATCGTAGGGGCGCCCCTCGTGGTCGCCCCTAAAACCGAATTTCCTGAAAACAGCGAGCCACCCAAGGAAATCGTTCCCTCGATAACATTAACCAATGCAGGAAAAATGATCGATGCTGAGTGGGAGGCATTACCTACCCGTTTTCCCAACATTCAACTCCATGAATTTGTCGTAATGCCAAACCACTTCCACGCGATCATAGAAATTATTACCGGCAATAGCGAAGTACCAGATGGCAATAATCTCCATAAGCCTACGATTGGCGAGATTATCGCTGCATTTAAATCGATAACAACAGTAAAATACATTGAAGGTGTGAAAACTTCCGGTTGGAAATGCTTTGAAGGCAGGTTATGGCAAAGGAACTACTACGAACATATCATAAGAACGTCCGCCGCCTTTGATAATATCGCAAATTACATCATAAACAATCCCGCGAAATGGGTCGAAGATCGTTTTTACAGGTAGGGGCGACCCTTGTGGTCGCCCCTAAAAAAAATCAAATTTCTATCAACCCCCTATTCCCCAATATAATATATCTGGAATAAGTACGCAGGAACATTGCCCGGGCACAGGATTTTGGATGGGAGAGGGGCAACCACGAGGGATTGGCCTTACATTGGTAATTTAAACGCCTGACGACCTAATAACAACCAGGTTCCCTTTGTTTTTTGCCAAACATAAAAAACGCCCAATTTAACCGGAGCAGGATCTTTCCCCTTGTTGTGTGTATCTCCAATCAGCTTATGACGAACGATAGCCAAATCACCGGAAACAGAAATTGTCTGATCCGAAAGGTCAATTTTGGTGAAATGCGATTCGCCGCTGGTCAGCGCACGGATAAATTCCTTTTTATCTTCAAGCAATCCATTGGAATGACCATAAGATAACAACGGAGAAGTCAGCTTGTCCAAGGCAGGTGCATCAGCCGCAATAATTGCATTTTTTAATTTTTCCACAGCATTACCAACTGCTTTTTCATCAGCACTTTGTGCAAAAGACGAAAGACTGGTAAGTAGCAATAACGCTGCGGCAAAGAGTGTTTTTTTCATCATGATCATAAATAATTTTAAGATTACCGGGACCGGATTCTTTTAAATTTTAACTTGTTCCATTTTGGGTGCAAAGAAGTGCATAACTCCCCATGCAAGCAAGTAAGCGAAACCGCAAATGATAAAGATCAGGTTATAGCCGGCACCGATATTGCCAGCTGTTTTATAATTGTCAAGGATAATACCTACCAAAAGCGGGAAAAGTATCCCACCTACTGATCCGGCCATGCCGCCAATACCGACAACCGAGCTAACCGCTTTTTTCGGAAACATATCGGATGCCGTTGTGAAAATATTGGCACTCCAGGCCTGGTGCGCTGCCGCAGCCAAACTGATCAGGAATACGGCCTGCCAGATATTGGTTGTGTATTGTGCGAGCATGATTGGAGTAACCAAAATGGCGAAAATAAACATTGAGGTTTTACGGGCGCGGAAAATCGGCCAGCCTTTTTTAATAAAGTGACCTGAAAGATAACCACCACCGATACTGCCAATGGTAGTAGCTGTGTATACGATCACGAGTTCAAGACTTGGTTTGGAAAGGTTAAGCTTAAAGGCTTCCGCAAAGTAGGATGGAAGCCAGTATAGAAAAAACCACCAGATAGGATCAGTTAACATTTTTCCGAAAACAAAGGCCCAGGTTTGGCGTACTTTGAAAAGATCAAGCCATTTTACAGGTGCTTCTTTGCTGGTATCCGGTTCATTGTCACTGTGGATGTATTCAAATTCAGCCTGGTTGATACGTTGTTGTTTTGAGGGTACTTCGTAGTATCTCCACCAGAAAAACAACCATACAAAACCCAGCGCACCCGTGATCCAAAATGCTTCCTGCCAGCCATACGCTCCCAAAAGCCAGGGAACCATGATTGGTGCAACCACAGCACCGATGTTAGCGCCCGAATTAAAAATACCAGTCGCCAGTGCGCGCTCTTTTTTAGGAAACCATTCGGCAGTTGCTTTAATGGCAACCGGAAAGTTTCCTGCCTCACCGAGTCCAAGCAGTGCACGCATCAAACCAAAACTAAGCGTTCCGGTAGCGGCGGCATGTAAAATAGCTGCAATACTCCATACCACAACCGAAATGATGTATCCCAGTTTAGTCCCGATTTTATCAATAATGGCACCGAAACCAATGAGTGAGACCGCATAAGCTGCCTGAAAGGCCATCACAATGTGGCTGAAATCTTTCTCAGTCCAGCTAAAATCAGATTCAAGAGCTGGTTTTAACAGACCCAATACCTGGCGGTCGAGATAGTTAATGGTGGTTGCAAAAAACAACAAAGCAACGACGCGCCAGCGATACTTCGTCATTTGATTTTCTAACTTAGGGATTTCGGTAGTAAGCATATTTGCGACAGATTATTGTTTCGGGGATTGAATTTAGATTTTGACGTATTCAACTTTTGAAAGAAAATCAGCAAGAGTCTGAGATGCGCCGACGTTTTCGAGGGATTCTAAATAGTGGACGACATTCTCCTCTGATACCCCCAACTTCGTGAGGTCGGAGCCCCAAATGAACGGATCTTTTAAAATCAGATGGACCATTTCAGGCAAAGAAGTGATCTGCCATTTTTGGTGAAAATAGGCCGCCCGCTGATCCTGAATAAGATAATAACTGCCGTTTGCAAGACCATAGAAATTATCACCGTCTTTACGAACCGCTTTCATAAAAAATATATACACTGCGAAACCGAAAGTTATGTATTCGGGCGTAGTGCCAAATTCTTTATGAAATTGTAAAAAGGAAGGGATAACCCGCGAGTTGATTTTGGCAGAATAATTATGGGTGATATTGATCCATTTGTGCTCGATGTACGGGTTCAGAAAGCGGTCCAATACCATTTTACTGAATTTTTGAGCTCGCTCTTCACTCACGGGATAAGGAATGGCGAGGGAAATTTCACCTTGTATCAGATTGGTCAGGTAGGCAGAGAATGTTGGATTTTTCATGGCCTCTACCACGGTGGTAAAACCGCATAAATAGGCCAGACCGGAACCAAGTGTATGCGCGCCGTTGAGCAAACGAAGTTTTAATTCGCGGTACAATTCAATATCCGACTCGATAATGACGCCGGAGTCTACCTGGCTGAATGATAGAATTTCTTTGACCTTTTCGTCACCTTCGATAGCCCACATCCGGTAATGTTCCGAAATAATCATCAGGTCGTCGATGTAACCCAATTCTTCTTCGATCTGTTTTTTGATCTGAACATCCGGCCGGCCAGGTACAATGCGGTCAACGAGAGAGTTACAGAACGAATTGCTTTGTTCAAGCCAATCGATGAAAGAGCCTTCCAGTCCGTTTCGGTGGGCCAGTTCCAGTACGATGGATTCCAGCTTTTTCCCGTTATCAGAAATTAATTCCGTTGGTACAATTACCAATCCATGGTCGGGACTTGCCGCAAATGCGGTAAAACGCGCATATAGAAAAGCCAGTAATTTACCTGGAAATGAAATCGGCGGCCATTGGTAAATATCATCCTGAACGAGCTGGATACCCAGTTCGGTGGTGTTGGAAAACACAATTTTTATTGCCGGATTCCTGGCGCAGTCCAGTACAAGCGACCATTGATTTTTGGCGGATAAAACCCGGCTGATCGATGACGAAATGATGGTTTCCTCGATTAACTTTCCGTTATGAACCCCTTTCATGGCAAGGGTGTACAGGTTATCCTGACGGTCAAATGCTTTCAAATCACCTTCCTCGGTTGATTTTACAACAACAATCCGTCCGTTGAAAATACCTTCACGGTTTGCTTTGTCTACAAAATAATCAGCAAGTCCGCGTAAAAATGCGCCGGTTCCAAACTGAATTACTTTTTCCGGCAATTCGAAAACTGAATCGTCTGGTACGGTCACATCCGGATGGTTCCGCAGCCGGCGCAAATGTTCGCGAAATAGGTGATTCATAAGTTTTAAATCTTAGTCAATGTAAAAAAGTCAGATCCTATTTTTTTGCTGTTTGCTGCAATAACCAGGTGGAAAGTTCTTTGGCAGCTTCGAAGTTCTGGAACGTATTATTGATTCTGCGACCATCAAGATATTCGTTGTAAATCCACGGATCTCCAAGCGCGAATACTGTCCCTTTGCCATATTTTGAAACAGCCATGATAATATCATCATGGTCGGTCAGAACCGATTTGGCAGGCGGCGTTACGGCAATGGGAGATAATTCTTTGATATACAGTTTGCTGGCATTTTTGAAAATGGCCTTGTCGTTGGCAGGTACGTCAATACGGCCCTGTTCAAACTGAAGGCCCTGGACCATGTTTCTGTTTTTGTTGGTAAACTGAATGCCAAAAACCTTTGCCAGCTGGTTGAAATGAGGTATTTCGCAATTGGCTGTGTCGTTTGTCATTAACACCAGCACACCGCCGGCCTTCACCCATTTTTCAATTTCAGCGATGTCTTTCGCCTGCACGAAGTTTGGGGTTGGTGATTCCTTTTTTGTATCAGGATCAACGATGATGTATACGTCAATGCCTTTAAGATTTTCGGCGGTAGGAGCGGCCGGGATTGAAACGGTTTCTGCACCTAACTCACGATAGATTTTCCCCCACAACCAGTAGCCCGAATGCTGACGATCTTCCCAGGTATAGTGAAACGGTTCTTGCTGACCAGCAGCATTCTTTCTCACTTCTTTGTTGAAATGATAATCCAGCCCCACTTTTTTACCTTGTCCAACAGCATTTTCAGCAGCAATTTCTATTTCGATGCTGGCCATGATAAACGGTCCTACACCTTTCAAATCGTTTTTGCGGATTGGCTCGCTCAGGTAGTACTCATAACTCCCGTCACGGTAAGGCGTGCCGCCAAGTCCGCCTACGCTCACCGTTTTATTCAGACTTATCGTCCCGTCGGATTCTTTTTCAATAAAGTTTTTGATGATTCCGTCATAACCTTTTTTGGCCACAGCCGCATAGCTCGCCGGAATGTAACCCAAACGCGAGCCTTTTGCCAGCGCATACACAAACATCGTGGAGGCAGAAGCTTCAAGATAATTGCCCTTACGTGTCCCCTGATCCATAATTTGATACCATACACCGGAGTTTTTATCCTGATATTTGGCCAGCACGGGTGCAATTCTCTGAAGATATTTGATCAGCTCAGGTCTCTTTGGGTGGTCTTTTGGAAAATAATCCAGTACGTCAACCAACGCCATTACATACCATCCGATGGCACGTCCCCAGAAATGAGGCGATCTGCCTGTTTTTTTATCTGCCCATTTTTGCTCTTTACTCTCGTCATAGGCGTGGTAAATCAGACCTGTTTTTTCATCCACGGCATATTTTTCAATGAGTTCAAACTGTTTGGCGATGTCATTGAAATGCTCGGGGTGGTTAAATAGCAGGCTGTATTCGGCAGAAAAAGGTTCAGCCATGAATAACCCGTCGAGCCACATCTGGTTTGGATACCTTTTTTTATGCCAGTATCCGCCTTCCTTGGTGCGAGGCTGCTCAGCTAATTGCTTCCAAAGCAAATCAGCCGCTTTTTTGTATTTCTCTTTGTCAGGCTGTGTTTGCTGGTAAAGGGTGAGCAAAGCTCGACCAGTCGGAATATTATCCAGGTTGAAAGAACTGAAATCATAGGTGCGAATGGAGCCGTCCAGTTTCACAAACTGATCCTCATCCTTTCTGATATACTCGAAATATTTACCTTCACCCGTGCGGTAAAACACTCTTTCAAGCGCTTTCAGCATCAAACCCTGCTCATAATTCCAGTTGGAACGTTTGGCTTCCCCTACGAGGATCGAGTCCTTATTCCAGGAAATAAAAGAATCCGCCATGCGTGTTGACCATGGTTTTTCCTGCGCGTAGGAGGATACAGCGGTCAGCCCAAAAAGCAGGGACGAAGTAATTTTTATAAAACGGTTGGATAAATATTTCATGCCATTCAAAATCTTAAAATATATACTGGTTTCGGTTTTTTACTTTACAAAATCCTCACGCATCGGCGTAAACATGTCTATCAGAACCCCGGCTTCCAGGCAAACGGCGCCGTGCATGACGTTGGATGGCACGTAAAAGGCGTCACCTTTTTTCAGAATCTGTTTTTTATCTCCGATCGTGACTTCAAAAACACCGCTATCGACATAGCTCATCTGGGTGTGTACGTGCTTGTGAGGTGTTCCAGTACCGCCTTGTTGGAAGTCAATTTTTACCATCATCATGGTCTCGTCATAAGACATGATTTTACGTTTCAATCCCACGCCCAGTTCCTGCCAGGGGATTTCGGCATCTATGATCATTTGTTTTCCTTTTGCCGCCGCGGCCTGAGCATTTTGTGCAAATAATGGATTGGCAAAGAGGAAAAGCCCTAAACAAACAAGTGCGGGCTTAAAAAGCTGTGATTTGTGACTCATGATTTAATTGATGTCTGAAATTTTTATTTTGAGATAAAATCTTCCCGCAGCGGGGTGAAAATATCAACAAGTACGCCAGCCTCCAGGCACAAAGCGCCATGCACGATGTTTGGCGGAATGTAGTAGGCATCTCCTTTTTTCAACACGCCGGTTTTATCGCCGATGGTTATCTCAAATGAGCCGCTGTCGACATAGCTCATCTGGGTATGAAAATGGCTGTGCAATGTACCGATGCCGCCTTTTTCGAAAGCGACTTTAACCATCATCAGGTTATCATCGTATGACATGATTTTCCTTTTCAATCCGCCTCCGAGCTCTTCCCAGTCAATTTCCGAATCGTTGATAAACTCTTTTCCTTTTTGGTCCATGATGATTTACTGATATATTTTATGACGCCTGCTTGCTGCGATAATTATTTTCCGGTTAATGCTTTTGTTGAGGTATTTCCACCAAATTCAATATTTTTCTTTGCCTTCTTTTCATCGGTATTCAACAGGCGGATTCCTTTGGAACGATCGCCGGTAATGTTCAAAAGCAACTCTTTGCCGTCAGAATATTTGATATCATCCATCGTGACATTGGTACTGTTCTGAATCTGCATCACGGTTTTATCTTTTGTAAAAAGAGAGACGTTTTTCAGATTGATATTTTCGCCTTCAATGCAGACAAAGCCCTTGTTGCTTTGCAATACCGCATTTTCGATGGTAATGTTTTTAATACTCATTTCAGGTAAACCGCGAACCATGATGGCCGTTTCAGCTCCCTTACAGACGATGTTTCGGATATGAAAATTCTGAAATTGGGGCGTTCCTGCGTTAAGCGGTTCTGCTTTCATGACAGGCAGTTCATTTTTCTCACCCGCCTTTGGAACCGGATCTTTGGCCATGTAATACATGTCGAACAAAACTGCCTCGCCCGGAATATTTGACATGTTAATGTCGGAGATGAAAATGTTCTCAACTACACCACCGCGGCCGCGTGCTGTTTTGAAACGAAGTCCCACATCGGTTCCCAGAAAATTGCAATTGTTGATAAACAGGTTTTTAACGCCTCCGGACATTTCACTGCCGATCACAAAACCACCGTGACCGTGAAAAACCGTTGAATTCTGGACGATCACATTTTCGGTAGGTACGCCACGCTTACGCCCTTCTTCGTCACGGCCGGATTTAATGCAAATCCCGTCGTCGCCCACATCAAAAGTACAATTGTCGATCATTCCAAACCGGCACGATTCCAGGTCGACACCGTCGCCGTTTTGTGCATACCAGGGATTTCGAACCGTCAGATTTCTTAACGTAATATGGTCGCAAAGCATCGGGTGCAGGTTCCAGGCAGGCGAGTTCTGGAACGTGACACCTTCCAGTAATATCTTTTTGCAATTGGTGAAGCGGATCAGGTTAGGGCGTAAAAACTCTTGAAATTTAACAACATTTTCTATCGTGTAACCGGCCGCAATGTTGCCGGCTCCCGGCGTTTTATTTCCCAAACGTGAACCTTCACTCGGATACCAGGTTTTTTGACCTTCATCGAGAACGCCACCGGATGCGATCAATTTTTGCCACTGCGAGTCTGTTAATTTTTCTTTTTTGACTGACCGCCAGACTTGCCCGGCTCCGTCAATAATCCCGCTGCCGGTGATGGCGATATTAACCGCATCTGAGGCACTCACCGGCGATTGGCAGCGAATGGCGTCCAGCCCTTCCCAGGTGGTTTTTACAAGGGGATAATCTTTATAATTGTCACTGAATTGTAACAGGGCGCCTTTGGCAATGTGCAGGTTAATATTGCTTTTCAAAGTAATCGGTCCAGTCAGCCAGAAGCCTTCGGGGATTAAAACCGTCCCGCCTCCTTTTTTCGCGCAGGCATTTATTGCGTTATTAATAGCGACAGAATTGAGGGTTAATCCATCATTTTTAGCACCATAAGAAATGATGTTGAATGTATCTTTCCGGAATGCGGGCTGTTGAATGACCGGCAAATCAAACACATATTTATCGGTGGTGCCGAAATGTTTGAGATACTTTTCCAAAGCAAGATTTTGAAACTTTATTTCTTTGGCAACCAAACCGGCCATGATCCGTGCACCGTATTGGGAGAAATGCGTGTCATCCACAATACCTTTTGGGAATTTTGGATAGTAACCACCTTCCAGATGCATGAACAAAGTTTTTGACCCTTCAACACCGTGCTGGACAATGACTTCCTGACTCAAATGGTGCAGGTCAATCACCGGCACTTTTAATTCGGCCGCCACTGCTTTTACGGCAGCAGGATAGTCGCCGTGGGTATCCAAAAATTTACCTTTTTCATCAAAACGCCGACGCATTACCGGGGTTATCAAAACCGGTTTTCCATCTTTGGCCCGGGTTTCATTTACAAAACGGGTCAGATTTTTTTTGTAATCGGCATTGGCAGCAGCGTAACGGCTGGTGTCTTTATCTTTTGAATCATTGTGCCCGAACTGGATAAATACCCAGTCGCCGGATTTCATATTTTTTGTGATTGTTGCCCAGCGTCCTTCATTGATAAAACTTTTGGTGCTGCGGCCATTCATCGCATGGTTCTGCACCTGAATGTTATTTTGGAAAAAATCCTGAAAAACCATTCCCCAACCGGTTTCCGGCGCGTCCCCGGGTTGTTTGTTGGCCAAAGTAGAATCACCAATCAGAAAAACCTGGATTTTATCCTGATCCGGTCTGAACCCTAAAATGACTACCAGAGAAAGTAATAATAGTTTTTTCATCCTTGTTTCATTCAAAACCGGTTTTCCGGAAATAGTTTTATTAATTGACTTATTTTAATAATTATTCCCGGTTGCCATAAACAGCGAATATCCTGGGATATGACGAGTTTAGAGCTTATAATTATAATTATCAAATAATAAATTGTCTTTTGTTGTGCAATCGTTCTCGGGAACGTTGCCAGTCGCTGTATTTCGCCCGATCAAATATGATTTTCAGTTGTATAAATGAATTTACGCGGAATTTGAAACTGTTTGAGAGCGAAACCGGCTTGCCGAAAAATGGTATTATAGCAATAAAAAAGGAGTTTGGTAAAAGACTTAATTTTACCAAACTCCTCTGTGTTTTTTGGATCCTGTTAACGCAAATCGCCTATGGCAACGGCGTCCATGTCGGTGTAATCTTTGTTTTCTCCGGCCATTCCCCAAATAAATGAATAGTTGAAAGTACCACAGCCAGAGTGAATCGACCAGGGGGGCGAGATAATAGCCTGGCGGTCGGCTACCCATAAGTGGCGGGTTTCAGACGGCTCACCCATCAAATGCAGCACACGCTGGTTGGTGGGCACATCAAAATAACAGTAAGCCTCCATCCGGCGGTCATGTACGTGCGATGGCATGGTGTTCCAGACGCTACCCGTTTTTAGCACCGTAAGCCCCATCACCAGCTGGCAGCTTTGGATACCATCCAGGTGAATGTATTTGTAGATGGTCCGGTGGTTGGAAGTTTCCATACTTCCGATCGTTACGGGCGTTGCATCTTCTTTTGTGAATAAACGCGTTGGATAAGTCTGATGCGCCGGTGACGACAATAAGTAAAATGCGGCAGGGTTTTCTGCATCATTGCTTGTAAAAATGACTTTCTGCGTTCCTTTTCCTACATAAATACAGCCCAGTTTGCTGATCGCTATTTCTTCACCGTCGGCGGTAACTTTTCCATCGCCGCCAATGTTGATGATACCGATTTCACGTCTTTCCAGAAAATATTTTGCTTTCAGGGAATCGAACGTTTCCAGTACCAGCGGCGTGGAAACGGGTATGGCACCGCCGATCATCACACGGTCGTAATGCGAATAAACCCAGTTGATCTTACCGGATTCAAATATATTCTCAATTAAAAAATTCTCCCGCAAAGTCTCAGTATTCATCTGAGATACTTCTTTACGGCTACTTTCAAACCTGATTTCCATAGTTTAGGGGTATTTATTAGCTTTTGGCTGTTAGCAATTGGCTTTTTAGAAAACAGCGCTTTTATAAATTTTGTTGTTGCCTATTAAATTCGGGAGAGTCAACATGCTATCATTAACTGCGCTGGCAGCCCGGTCACTCCATCGATTAAACCGCGCGGCAGACCACTATCTACCCATCCAGCCGCCATCTACGGTCAAAGTCGTCCCGTTGACATAATTGGAAGCATCCGAGGCAAGAAACAACGCAGGGCCTTTGAAATCTTCGGGTAATCCCCAGCGGCCGGCAGGAATACGGTCCAGAATGGATTTGCTTCTGACCGGATCGTTGCGCAGCGCCTCGGTGTTGTCGGTGTTGATATAACCCGGCGCAATGGCGTTCACATTGACTCCTTTTCCGGCCCATTCATTGGCAAGTGCTTTAACCAAACCCCCAATGGCACTTTTTGATGCCGTATAACCCGGCACATTGATTCCGCCCTGGAAGGTCAATAAAGAAGCTGTGAAAATTATTTTACCATATCCTCTTGCAACCATTTCTTTACCGAGTTCGCGGGAAAGGATGAAAGGTGCATCCAGGTTAACATTCAATACCTGATCCCAATATTCGTCGCTATGCTCGGCGGTAGGCTGGCGAAGAATAATGCCGGCATTATTGACAAGAATATCAATAACCGGATGGTCTTCTTTTACCTGTTTGATAAAAGCATAAAGACTCTCCCGGCTTCCCAAATCCACCTGATATGGATAAAATTTCCTGCCAAGTGACGTAATTGATTTTTGAATTTCACTCTCAGTTGCTGGCAGCGAAGAAGATATACCGATGATATCAGCACCCGCTTCGGCCAGTGCTTCGGCCATCGCTTTGCCTATGCCACGGTTACAACCTGTTACGAGGGCAGTTTTCCCGGTGAGGTTGAACAAATTTGTACTATTCATTTAAATTTTTCTGTTGATTTTTGGGTCGCCAGCATAAATACAGCCAGTTTGTGCAAAAAATGAGTATGAATTTCAACGAGTTTAGATGTAATAGTTAGAATTATCAAATATTGGATTGTCTTTTTTTGTGCAATCGTTATCGGGAACGTTACCAGCAATGTCTGATGGTAAGTTAATAATTGAAAATTGTAGAATTAAAGGGTTATTTAGTATATTCACTGAGTGTTTAGTTAAGTATATTTTATCTAGGAATAAGTTGTAGTAAACGAATATATTCTTTGGAAACAATTACAATAAAAGATATTGCCCGTGCCTTGAATTTGTCGACATCTACGGTATCCCGTGCGTTGAGAAATAGTTACGAAATCAACAATGAAACCAAAAAGCTTGTACTGGAATATGCCGAGAAAATGAACTACCGGCCTAATCCGATTGCGTTGAGTTTGAGAGATAGTAAAAGCAAATCCATCGGTGTCATTATTCCTGAAATTGCCAATAATTTTTTCTCGCAGCTGATCAACGGCATCGAATCCATTGCTTACAACATGGGTTATCACGTTGTGATTTTTCAAAGCCATGAGTCCTACGAGCGGGAGGTTGCCAATACAAATTATCTTGTTTCAAGGAAGGTTGACGGTCTTTTGGTATCGCTTTCAAGCCTTACCACGGATCTGACACATTTTGAAGAATTACTGGAAAAGGGGATGCCCATCGTTTTTATCGACCGGGTTCCAAAAAATATCGATACGCATAAAATCGTTGTGGACAATTTTTTCGGGAGTTATCAGGCAACAGAACATTTGATCAAAACAGGAAGAAAAAGGATCGCGCATTTGACCAGCCCTTTCTATTTGTCGATCACGATGGAACGTCTTGCGGGCTACCGTCAGGCGTTGGAAGATTACGGCATTCCTTTTGATGAGTCGTACGTCAAATATTGTCACCATGGCGGGATGATGATGAGTGAAAATGAAACTGCGGTGCAGGAGTTGCTGGATATGTCTGAACCGCCGGATGCGATTTTTACGGCCAGCGACCGATTAACCACCAGTTGTTTATCCGTTTTACACCAAAAACAAATCAAGCTCCCCGATGAGATTGCCGTCGTTGGTTTTACGAATACGAGCATAGCAGATTTATTAAATCCGCCGCTAACTGCCGTTGTACAGCCGGCTTTGGATATGGGGCATCAGGCCACGGAGCTTTTAATCAGGTTGATTGAACACCCTAAAAAACCGACCGTTTTTGAAACAAGATCATTGAAAACATCTTTGATCATCCGAGAATCGACGGCGCGTAAAACGGTCAATGTATAGTGTCACGCAAATCCTGATTGATCTATGAATGGTGCCGAATCGATTTGTCTCCCTGTGGGCAATTCGCTGTTCAATTTTCGTGTGGCCGGTGTTGCCGTTCAAAACGGAAAACTACTTCTTCATAAAACGCCAACGGATAATTTCTGGAGTTTGCCGGGTGGTCGCGTGGATATGTTCGAGTTTTCAAAAGAAACGCTTTTACGGGAAATGGTCGAGGAAATTGGTAAAACCGTAACCGTAGGCAACCTGCTTTGGGTGGTTGAAAATTTCTTTGAATACAACGAAACCCGGTATCACGAAATCGGCTTTTATTACCAAATGGAAATCCCGGATCTTGATAACCAGCTGGATTTTGTCGTGCAGGAAGACGATACCGAGCTGCTGTTTCATTGGAAAGATATCAAACAAATCGATTTCGGAAGTATTTATCCGGAATTTATTACGACCGATTTGCTGCTTAACACTACTTCCATTCAGCATATTAATCTGGGTTTTAAAAACCTGAATACGGCGAAAATTAATTTGTCATAAAGTGCCAGGTTACTCTGCCGACGGTGTTGGGTTTGCCTTTTTCCGGACTGGAAATACTGCCTCTTAATACGCCATTCCGGCTTTCAACCTTTAATTCACGCCAAGCATACTGATTGTTTTCGTAGGCAAATGTTTCACCATCGTCATCATATAATCTAGAAACGGCTGCCTGCTTTTTGCCGTAATAGCGTATTTCCAGATCGACTTTTTCATTCGCTTTTGGGGCATGTAACAGCGCAGGCATCATCGGGATAATGCCACCATCTTTTACGAAAACAGGAATTTTGGATAATCCCGGGGTTACGGTAATCACCTCGCCGTCGCCTGCAAATTTGCCGGTGTAAAAATCGTACCATTTTCCTTTTGGGAGGATCACCTTTCGCGTTGTTTGTCCTGTGAAAAGCGGTGCAACGAGTAAATATTCTCCGGCCATGTACTGGTCTTTCACTTCTTTTGCTGTCGCTTCTTCGTATGGATTTTCTTCCAGATTGGTTGGTGTTTTCTCTTTTTTTAGCTCCATGCCAAAGCCTTCTTCAAGATTCATCCCACGGAATGGCGGCGTGCCTTCGTAATGATATTTCGCAAAAGTGCTGTACCAGTAAGGCATCATCCGCATCCGCAGCTGAGCCATGTCTTTAACCTGTTCGGCGACATCCGGGAAGGTCCAGGGTTGCGTGCTGCTGGCCCAGGCGTTAATCATGGCCATGGGAGAAAAGCATACGGTCTGAAATCTTCTGAGCCATTCTTCACTCGTTTTTGACGCGCGCACTTCCGGTGTCCACAATACACCTGCGTATCCACTGTTGATGAGGGCTGTAATGAAATCTTCGTGGCTGTAATTGTCGTTGTAAATAACATAAGGAAAAGAAGCGCCGCCGGCATTGGAGCCACGTACGAGGCCATAGGTACGGCTGTTGTTTTTCCTGAACATGTCATAGGTATGCTTCTGAACGAGCAACCCGTAGGTTTGTCTTAACTGTTCTGCCGTATGACCGGAAGGGAAAGTAGCGACATCCGGCCACAGATAGGTATCGAAACCGTCCACTTCGTCAATTTTATATCCGCTCACACCAATTTTAACATGCTCTTTTTCAAACTGCCCGAATAATATTTTTCGGGCTTCTGGCATGGAAAGATCCGGTACAATCCCGTTCCATACCGTATGAGACGCCGTGTAAGGTTTTATTTTTGAATAAATAGAAGCATCAGGCGAAACGTATGGGTTGGTCCATAAGTTAATTTTTACACCCACGGCATCCATTTCCTTTACAAACTTTTCAGGATTGGGGAAACGGGTTGGATCCCATTCAAAGGTGCAGGGATAGGATTTACTCTGCCAGCCAGGTTCCAGTCCAATAAAGTCCAGCGGATAACCTCTATCGGAAAATGCCTTGGCTTCGGCTTTGACCTGTTCGTCGTTGTAAAGGCGGTTGACGCGCTGCGTGAAGCCCAGTCCCCATCTTGGTGGGAGACAGCCACCGCCGCTTAACAAATTGAACCGCTCGATCACATTGACAGGTTTTGGTCCTGCAAAAACATACAACTCTATGCCCTCACCCGGAACGAGCATTTCCATGGCGTCGGAATAGGGGTGGGCATGCCAGTTCTTATCCGTATTTCTGTCCTGAACTTCCGGGGCATTTTTGCTGTCTTTCCTGACAGACGATCCGGCATAAACCTCAATATATTTCGCAGAATTCACAAATACACCATAGCCCAGCGAAGACACGTAAAAAGGAACGGGGGCATGGGTGCGTCCATTATCGGATTTGCCATAATGATCCGCGTGCAGCTGCATAATGCGCCCGCGTTGGTGGATCGTCTGAAAGTTCAGACCGAAACCATAGAGTTGCTCATTTCTTTTCAAGGGAAAACGAAGATAGGTTTTTCCGTTTTTGACTTCGACGGAAATGTCCTCGTTGTTTAATGGAAATGTAGCATTTTGTAGTTTTTTGAGGGTCGGTGAGGGGTCGGTGTCGGCTGCTTTCAATAAGTCGTAGGTATCGGGTTTTCCGACGGTCCCTTTCCAGATTCCGGGGTGAATTTCATGCCATCGTACCGATTGGGCAGAAACAGGCGGCAAAAGACCGCCTAACATTAATAGCGATAAAAACAGGTAAAATCGTTTCATACATGGGTTTTAGGAATGGACTCGTATTAGATAAGACGGCTGAATCAGCGTTGGTATTTTACCAATTTATTTTACTATAAGCCGGAAGCTCCTGCGGGGCCCGCTTCCGGCGTTCTTACCACCTAGTAAACAAACCATCGTTTCGTTTCTACTAGAAAATATTCTTTAAAATTAAAAGTCTATAAATATTGTAGATTATATAGATTAATAATACCTTTGCATTAGAAACTCAAACAAATACACAACCCTAACGATTATGTATTACGAAATCGAAGATGAATTGGGTAACATTTCAACCATTCAGCTGAAAGAGCGGGAGCAGGATGAGCAGGCTGAGGAACTGTCAGCAGGCGATCTGGCCCCTTTATTTTATTTGAGATCGGAAGATGGCGTGCAGGTAACATCTGTTTCCGGATATTCCGTAGCCAGTGATTCCAGGTCTCTGATTGATCTCTTGTCTTACAAACCACTTGTATTGAGTTTCTATTGCCCATGCTGGGGGAGTTACGCACCTAAACATTTGGCTGTTTTGCAGGAACTTGCTCCGCAAATCGAAGCTTTCGGGGGGCAGCTTTTGGTCCTGACTAACGAGTCGCCGAAGCAAATCGAAAGAATATCAAAGAAACTGCAACTTGATTTTACCATCATTCACGATAAAGATTTTAACGTTGCACGGTCTTACGGGGTTTATTCCGAAACTTCACCGATCTGGGACCGTATCGCGGGAATTTCAGAGGAGGTATTTACGCCAGCACTTTTTGTGATTGGTAGTGACAGAAAGATTGCCTACACTTTTGTGGATGAAAATTTCGACGGAACGCCAAATCGTAAAGCGCTGCTGAAAACAGTTTACGACTGGAAAGACAAAAAATAAAAATCTCTAAAATTATATGATCTGCACCGGCAGTCAGACTGTTTCAATTATATTTGAACCAGTCCGGTTGCCGGTGTACTATTTTCTTTTATCTGACACTTCTGTTACGTTTTTTATGCCTTCTGCAATCTCAGGAATCCAGTCGAAGCTGCCCAAAGTGGGTACTACCATTTTTACCCATATGTCGAAACTTGCCGAGGATTATAAGGCAATCAATCTGGCGCAGGGTTTTCCGGAATTTGATTGTTCTCCGGAGTTGCAAAAACTGGTTGATAAATATATCCGTCAGGGAAAAAACCAATATGCGCCGATGGCCGGTGTGATAGCGTTGAGGGAAGCAATTGCTCAGAAGGTGTTTGAGTCAACAGGTACGGAATATCATCCTGTATCCGAAATTACGATCACGAGCGGCGCTACGGAGGCACTTTACGTAGCGATTTCTACGGTTGTGAATCCGGGGGATGAGGTAATTGTTTTTGAACCTGCTTATGACAGTTATGTTCCGGCGATTGAAATGAACGGAGGCGTTCCGGTTTTCGTGACCCTGGATCCGCAGTATGAATATATCGACTGGGTAGTTGTTGGTTCAAAAGTTACGGACAAAACAAAGGCCATCATTATCAATACACCACATAACCCTACCGGCAAAGTGTGGACCTCGACAGACCTGGAACAACTTAGTTTTTTAGCCAAAAAACATGACCTGTTTGTCATCAGTGACGAAGTGTACGAACATATTATTTTTGACGGATTACAGCATATTTCTGCGGCTTCCATACCTGCACTGGCTTCCAGAACTTTCCTTTGCGGGTCTTTCGGGAAGACTTTTCATACAACAGGATGGAAAGTGGGTTATTGCCTGGCACCGGTGGAGTATACTGCTGAGTTTCGCAAAATCCATCAGTACATGGTTTTTAGTGTGGTTACACCATTCCAGTTTGCGCTGGCAGAATATCTGAAAGAACCGGATCATTATTTAAGTCTTTCTACTTTTTACGAGACCAAGCGAAATCTTTTTAACAACGCGATCCGGGATACCGGATTTATTTTGAAACCGTCGGAAGGGAGTTTTTTTCAGAACGTATCCTATGCGCATCTATCGGATGAACATGATCTGGTATTGGCCGAACGGTTAACAAAGGAAGCAGGCGTAGCATCGATTCCGATTGCTTCATTTTACGACCAACCGACTGATTTCAGAGTTTTGAGGTTTTGTTTTGCTAAAAACAATGACACACTTCTGAGAGCTGGGGAACTGTTGAATAAGGTGATCTGGTGATATTTTTAGGTTACACAGAGATACACGGAGGTTATTATTATAACATCAGCTCCGAGTATCTCTGTGTAACTCAGTGGTTCTCTGTGTAACCTAACCAGAAACAACAATCATTTATTTTTTGAATAACAAGGCTTTGATGGGTTGGATCCGGGTGATGATCAGCGTTGGGATCATGAGAATTAAGGCAGAAACAACAATGGTGATCACGTTAATTAACAGAAACGTAGCCCAGTCAAAAATGATGGGAACGGTGTCCATGTTGTAATTTACCGGATCAAGCGGGATGATTTTAAATTGATATTGTAGCCAGCAAAATGTCAGACCGGCTGCATTTCCGATCAGCAGCCCCCTCCGTACCATATATAAGCCGACGCGTAAAAAGACCATTCTGATTTGCTTATTCGGGCTGCCGAGGGTTTTTAATAAGCCGATTAAAGGCGTCCTTTCCATGATCATGACCAGTAAAATGGAGATCATGTTGAAGCAAGCGACAAAGAGAATTAACGTCAGAAAAACGGCTGTATTTCTGTCGAGTAATATGAGCCAGTCGAATAACTGACGGAATGTATCGGTAACTTTTTGGAGATAAACGGCAGGTGGTAAAATCTTTTTTAACTGATGCGAAACGTTATCGAGCTGCTGGAAATCTTTGAGATAAATTTCGTAAGTACCAATGGAATCGGGGCCCCATCCGTTGAGGCGTTGTACCAAAGCCAGATCGCCAATGATAAGCCGGTCGTCAAATTCCTCCATCTGGGTGTCATAGATGCCTGAAATTTTCAGTTTTCTGGGGCGTGGCGGATCTTGCAGCGAATACATAATCACCTCGTCGCCGGATTTTAGTTTCAATTGGGAAGCAATTTTTTGGCTGACCAGAATTTCGGAAGAATAACCATATTTCAGAGAAGACGAATCTTTGGTACCAATCAAACGGCCTTCGACCAGCGTATTTTTAAACAATTCCCAGTCGTAATCTTTCCCAACACCCTTTAAAACGACACCTTTTATTTCGTCGGAGGTTTTTAAAATGCCTGATTTATGGGCAACAGCCTGCCAGTGACTAACTTCCGGCATTTTCTTTAAGGCATCAACAACAGGATTTTTGATGGGTAAAGCACCTTCCTCATAAACATTTCCCAAGGCAAAAGCCGTCACGTTGATATGGGCGCCGAAGAGAAAAACCTTCTTCTGAATTGTTTCCTTAAAACCGATCAGCACTGCGAATGCAACAATTCCGACCGCCACGCCAATAGCAATACTGGCCACGCCAATACGTGAAACCGTTGCAGAAAAAGAACCGGCTTCGTTGTTCCGGATGCGTTTGGCAATAAATGAGGGAAACTGCAAAGAAATCGGATTTTAGATTTTACTATTATTCTGACAAAAGTAGCGAAAAAGTTTACTTCCTTTTGAATCCCTCGCAAATACCGTTAGCATGATTTCTTTTGTGTTTTTTACATCTTAGCGCAAAATATTCAATTCTTCTCCTTATTTTTTTGTTAAGTTGCCAAGCGGTTTGTGTTCTGTCAAACGGTAAAAGTAGGTACCTCAAAAACGGATTATTCTAAATATGTCATTTATAAAAGTATCCTCAGGCGTAGTAAACCAAACGCCCATGACGTGGGAATCCAATACCAAACACATTTTGCAAGCGATTGAAGAAGCAAAGAAACAGGATGTAAGTTTACTTTGTCTGCCTGAACTGTGCGTGTCGGGTTATGGCTGTGAGGACTATTTTTTTGCGCAGGATCTGGTGGATCAGGCTCAGAAATGTCTTCATGAAATCGTTCAGGTTACGGCTGGTATAATTGTCGCGGTGGGTTTGCCCGTTCGGCATAACAACAATTTGTATAACGCCGCCTGCCTCATCGCCAACAAACAGATTATTGGATTTTATTGTAAACAAAATCTGGCGAATAACGGGATACATTACGAAGCAAGGTGGTTTCGTCCATGGCCGGTCGGCCTGGTCGAAAGTATAGAAATTGATCAGATGCTGTATCCGATCGGGGACGTGATTTTTGATTTGTCAGGCATCAGGATCGGGTTTGAAATTTGTGAAGACGCCTGGGTGTCAAACCGTCCGGGGCGCCGTCATTATGAGCGCGGTGTGGATGTGATATTAAATCCGAGTGCCAGTCACTTTGCTTTCCATAAGTTTCTTACCCGTGAAAGGCTGGTTCTGGATGGTTCGAGATCATTTGGTTGCAGCTATGTGTATACCAATTTATTGGGCAATGAGGCGGGTAGAGCCATTTATGACGGCGATGCGATGATCGCTTCCAACGGTGAAATGCTGGTAACAAGCGATCGGTTCAGTTATGAGGATTATCTGATCATCACGGCGGTGATCGATACCGATAATACACGGTTAAACCAGTTGCAGAACAAGATATCATCCTCAAATAAAGATAAAACCTGGCGTGTTGCAGGACGTTTTGATTTTCCAGAGATAGGTCCCGTTCCACAACAAGTAGCAGCATTGGAAGCTTTTGAAAAGGGCGGTGCGTTGAAGGAGGAGGAATTTGCCCGCGCCGTTTCTCTGGGGCTTTTTGACTATCTGAGAAAAAGCAGATCCAATGGGTTTACCATTTCGTTGTCTGGAGGTGCGGATTCCTGCGCTTGTACGGCCTTATGCGGTCTGATGATCCGTCTGGCCGACGAAAGTATTGGCCTGAAACGGTTTAAGGAGAAACTGTCGTATATCAAAGGAATTCAATCCGCCAAAACGGAGGAAGATATTGCTTTGGCATTGATCCATAATATTTACCAGGGTACTGAAAACAGCTCTGCCGATACACTGGACTCGGCGAGTTCGCTGGCTTTGTCTATCGGTTCGACTTTTTATAACATCAATATCAACGGTCTGGTTGAGACTTATAAAGGATTGATCGAGGACCAGATCGGCAGGAAACTGTCATGGAAAACGGATGATATCGCCTTGCAGAATATTCAGGCGAGGGTTCGTGCTCCGGGTGTCTGGTTGCTGACCAATTTGTCAAATCACCTGCTGCTGGCTACATCCAATCGCTCTGAAGTGGCCGTAGGTTATGCCACCATGGATGGCGATACTTCGGGAAGTATTAGCCCATTGGCTGGAATTGACAAACATTATTTGCGTCAATGGCTTCGCTGGCTGGAAACCGTTGGCTGCGAGGTGAAGGGAAAACATATCCGGATTGAGGGCTTGAAAAAGGTGAATTCACTGCAACCCACGGCGGAGCTACGACCATTGGAATTAAACCAGACCGACGAGGCTGACCTTATGCCTTATGACTTCCTGGACGCTCTGGAAAAAGTGGCGATCCGGGATAAAAAGTCGCCGGTTGATTGTTACAGGCACATGCTCGTAAAGTACAACGGCGTTTATTCCGATGCACAGGTTCTGGGCTGGACGGAACGATTCTTTAAATTATGGAGCCGCAATCAGTGGAAAAGAGAACGTTATGCGCCGTCTTTCCATCTGGATGATCTGAACCTGGATCCGCGTTCCTGGTGCCGCTTCCCGATTCTTTCAGGAGGATTTGAAAAGGAATTGGCAGAATTGAGGGCATATGCAGGTGGTAATGGCGGCAGGAATAGCAGAGGGAGAATTGGATTTTAGGACTTCTTTTTTGTTTCACGAAAAGATTAACTACAAAGGTTTAACCACAAAGGGCACAAAGGTCTAACCACAAAGAGCGCAGAGATTTTAACTTTGCGCTCTTTGTGGTTAGACTTTGTGCTCTTTGTGGTTAAACGAAACTGTGCCCCCTCAATTAAAGCTTATCCCGGAACCGTATTGCCGCCTGAAATCCAACCCAGGCGTAGTTCCTGCGGGTCTGATCGGGTTTGCCGCCAATCCAAAACGTGGAAAAAAAACGTCGGCCATCTTTGGCAATACCAGCCTGATTTCCAGCCAGCAGATTTATCGATGGACCAAATGCCAATGAAAACCTGTTCCCCACTTTTCGCTCCAAAGCGGTAATAATCCTAAATAAACCCGCCGCATCGTTATTTTTTACATGCTCGTCTATGACCACCAGGTTAGCCGTCAGATCGGCATTGACCATCCAGCCGCGTCCTAGATTTCTGGCAGTTCCAAAACCATACCCAATACTTCCAAGCGGTTTATCGGAGGCCAGTGCGTTAAATCCAAACGTAAATATGTTGTAAAACGCATTCATTCCGGTTTTAAAGGACGTGTTAAAATAGTTGAATTCATCGGTTGCAACCTCATAGCGACGGTATCCGTTTTTACGAACGTAACTGAAAAGACCGATGGGTGCAGTCGCAGATGAATCCGCGTAGTTAAAGGCGCTTAACTGATGACCGCGGCGTACGGTTCTGGCATAGTTATAACCACCCGAAACCTGCCATCCGTAAAGATTTCCTAACAACACATTGCCTGCACCAGCGAGTTGCAGGCCATGAAAATTACCTGCTGTAAAATTCAGCAACGTCGAATACTGGAAACCTGTCACATTGCCCATGACCAGATTAAGCGCTGTGGCATACTGGAAACCGGTGACGTTATTTCCAACGACATTCGCAATCCCGGCAAGCTGCACTCCGACTACATTTCCCCGGTCCGCGTTAAAAAAACCACCAATTTCCAGTTTATTGGTTCCGAGCGAATAGCCGGCGAGGACATTAAATGAATAATCATTGACGACGTTACCGCTCAATTCCCGGTTGGTACTTAGAAATGGTAAAATTGAGGTTTGAACAGGCCTGTGCAGGGTATCCTTAATATTTCTGGTGTTGATGGCCTGTTTTGCAGAAGCAAACGCCATACTGAAATTTTTTCTTACACGCTGGTAGGTAGTCCGCAGTTTTTTCTGAGCGCGAAGGGAATCTATTTCTATGATGGTATCGGAGGATACGTAAGTAGTTGAAATATATTCATACTGTGGAATTTGTATTTTGGGATTATCGGGAGAATTTGTCTTTTTAGGAATATTGATTTGCCGGACGGACAGCGATTTGATCGTATCCGGGTTTAGAGCGATGGGTAAATAAGTGTTTTTTTTACTGGATATAACGACCGATTTACCAACGTACTGGTGTTTCCGGACTTCAAGTCTTACGGGTGAGGAAACCGTCGGTAACCGGATTTTGTAGTATCCATACCGGTCGCTTATCGTTGAAGTCAGCGTATACGGGTCATAAATACTGGCATTGGCGAGTTTTTCGCCTGTACTTTTGTCAATAATATACCCGTTGAGATTGAAATTTTCCGGAACCTCGTTTTCCTTCTTTGGACTGCTCTGCAGAATAATATACTTGCGACGCTCCTTGAAAGTAACTTTTCCTTTAAACAACTCATTCAGGATTTCACGTATACTTTGATTGGTAACTTTGACGGAGACGCGGGTTCTGGTATCAATGACATCCGGATTGTAAGAAAAGCTGAACCCGCCCAGATTACCAATTTGCTGTAAAACTTCGTTCAAAGGCTGATTATTGATCCGGATAGAGATCTTTCTTTCCAGCAATTCCTGCGCTTGTGAAGGAATTGGGATCAGAAAATTCAATAGAATGATCAGGAAGCTGAACTGGAACTTTTTCAAGGTACTGCGCGGATAGGTTGAGGCTTGTAGCAATGGAATGCGGGTACTACTGGCAGCTGTTTCCGTCCAGCCAATAAGTCGTTCCTTCTTTTCTCAAACGTAACTTCAGGGTTTCCGCGATAACGGAAAGCGTGGCGTCCAGTGGTTCTTTTTGAAAACCAATGGTCAACCGGCAGTTGGCCAGATCAGCGTTGGCTAGACGAATATCAGCGTGATATCCGTCTTTTAAAGAATTAACAATATTACCCAGATGTGCTGCATTGAAATCGAAAACCTGCGTACGATAACCCATGATGTTTAAATCGGTCTGAAGGCTTCGCAAGGTATCATCCTTTACTTCCACACTTTCTCCTTTTACCAGCTCAATTTTTTGCTCTGCCTTGCTAACCCGGACTTTACCGGTTTTTACGTCAACGCGGACGAGTTCCTTTTTGTAAGCTTTAACATTGAAAGAAGTTCCTAAAACCCTTACTTCCGTACCATTTGCATCGATGACAAAAGGGTGGGAGGCATCTGGTTTTACGTCAAAAAAGGCTTCTCCCTGTAAAGCGACCGAACGTAAATCACCGCTGAAATTTTCAGGGTAACTTATTTTTGAATTATAATTCAGAAATACCTGGGTTCCGTCCGGCAAGGTTGCTTCGGTTGTATTGTTGGTTGTGGCGACCTGCAAGGTCTCGGGGACATTCAATTGGGTCTGGAAAACATACCAGCCAAAGGCCATCATGACCATCGAAACGGCTGCGGCAATCCATAACTTATATGAAAATTGTTTTTTTAACGGTAATTGTCTGATGATCGTTTCATGCGCGAGGCCCTGATCGGTATTTCCGTCCCCGATGACCGGATTTTTAGCCGTCATTTTTAAACGTACCTTATCCCAGGCTGCGTCAGTATCTACTTTTACCTGTCTTGTTTTTAACGCGGCAGACTTCTCCCAGAGCATTTCAAAGGCTGCGAGCTCCTTTTTATTTTCGGGTGCGTTTTTAAGCCAGCTTTGTATCGCTGCAATTTCCTCAGCAGTGGCAATGTCGGCTACGTAGCGTGCTAACAGCTCATCCGATATGTTTTCATGATTGTTCATGCTTACGATTGGAAAAACTGTTGATGTAAAAAATAAACCAATAAAAGCAGCGAAGGAAGATAATCCGCCAGCTCACTCCGTAATATTTTCAGTGCTTTGCCAATCTGGTTTTCCACCGTTTTGATGGAAATACTCAACTGATCGGCAATTTCCTGGTATTTCATTTCCTCAAAGCGGCTCATCCGGAATGCTTTCTGGCATTGTTCCGGCAACCGGCGTACCGCTTTTTCAATACGTTCAGCGAGCTCATCCGCATGGATCGCTTCCGTCACGGATTCGTACGATTGCGGCATATAATTGACCGAATATTCCCGGTATGCCTCTTTCACCGAGGCGTGCTTGAACCGGTTCAGGCAATGGTTATGCACAGCACGATAAAGATAGGATTTCAATGAAAGGGTAATCTCAAGATCTTCTCGTTTTTCCCAAATCGTTATGAAAACGGTTTGAACAATTTCCTCCGCATCCTCCTCGTCCTTCAATAGAGAACTGGCATAATTGCACAGGCGCTGGTAGTAGAAACGGAAAGTATGCTCGAAAGCGGCTTCGTCTCCTTTTCTTATCGCTTGAACAATTTCCGGATCAGTGGCTTTCACGGACTTTCTCTTTTGATTTTTGGCCAAAAGTAGATAATCTCTTCCGATTATAAAATCCCGATTAATAAGAGCGGTTGCTGACACGGTTTAAATTTCTTTTCTCTATGACAAACGGAAACGCGCTTCCCCCTATGGCTAAAAAATATTTCCGGGCGTAGGGGGAAAATAAATTTGGATTGTCCTCAATGCGAGAACTGGAAATAGCCTAAATCAAATATCATTTATTAGCCATGAAAAAAATATTTCTTCCCTTGTTTGTCTATGCTTTTACCATATTCAGCCTGCAATCCTGCATTGATGACGATCCGGAACCACGCGGGACGAGTATGCGTAATTATAGTTTTACCGGTTTTGATCAGCTCGAGATGGGCAATGCTTTTCAGGTTAACGTGAAAGCAGGAAATTCCTATGCAGTCACAGCGACAGGGGAGTTAAATGATCTCGATGACCTTGAGATTTTTACGGAAGACGGAGCGCTTGTTGTTCGTTATAAAGATTGGGGAAATCGTCGCCAAAAGATGACTATCGACGTTACCATGCCTACTTTGACGGGTGTGGAGTTTTCAGGAGCGGTGGATGCGGGTATTTATGGATTTGAAAATGCCCGGAAAATTGACTTCGAATTGTCGGGTGCTTCTCAATGTAATTTTATCGGTTCGGCCAAAAGTATTGAAGTCGACTTATCGGGCGCATCCTATTTAAGTCTGATTGGTAGCGGACAATTTCTGGATGGAGAACTTTCAGGCGCGTCGGAATTGAGCAGTTTCGAATACCAGGCAGAAGAATCAGACCTCAAATTATCGGGAGCGAGTAAAGGGAAAGTCAGGATAAGTAAATTTCTCAAAGCGGATGCCAGCGGTGCAAGCCATTTAAGATTCCGGGGAAACCCAAATGTTCAGAAAAAGGTATCCGGAGGAAGTTTGGTACACCAGGATTAACTATTTGATCATGCCGTATTTGGCCCGGGCCTGTTTTTTTGACATACCGTCAAAATGCCACCATTCCGTTGTATTGACGGTAAAACCGGCCTGAGTCATCGCGTTGCGCAGAATATTCCGGTTCGCAATTTGTTTGGATGTCAGCTTGCCTTGTTTCAGCATTTCCTGTTCTGATCGGGGATAAGCAAGAGGGCCAAAAAAATCATATTTGGTCCCCATATCCAACGGTTTTCCGTTTTCGTCGACAACTGTCAGGTCGATGGCGCAGCCAAAATTATGATTGGAGCCAATTTTTGGATCGGCGACATATTGTGTTTTCTGACGTGCAGGTATTTTAAGATCATCAAGCGCGTCCCATAACTTGTATTGCACAGAATTTGGACGGGCGGCATCATACACCAGTAACTTAAAACCTGGCTTTATGCGCTGAAGAAAAATGCTGGCCTGAGAAAGTTTTTTGGCCATTTCGGGCTGAAGATAGGCATGGGTAAGATCTCCGTATACATTTCTCTTCATGAAATTATCAGAAGTAGCGTATTTCAATTCAACGAGTATATCCGGATTTACGGTTTGAATGTTGACAAGCCCCTGGTCGAGGATTTTTTTTTCGGTGCCTGAAATATTCTTTTTAGATTGGTTTTCAGGATGCTGGGCCTGTACAAATATGTAAAAAATGGTGAAAACCGCAGTTGGGAAAAATATCTTAAAAGCACGCATACGTTTCAAACAGTAAAATAATTCCTCCTTCTCAGCGATTGAGAAGGAGGATAACATGATTAATATCTTCTGATTTTGACTTTTGATAAGCCACCTTTGAAGTTTATATTAATTTTTCTCGAAGCCTTATCATATCCGGGAGAACGATAAAGTTTATCATTTATTTTTTCAAGATCGTCAAACGATGTCAGGTTAAGTGCTCCGTCCAGGACTATCTCACAGCCGACTGATTTTGGGATTTCGAGGTCGATGGCTGCTACGCCAGCTTCAATTTTCACTTTTGAATTATCCAGTTTATCACCTAGGCGGATATTCATATCGGCTACACCAGTACTCACTTTTAATGATTCTACTTTATAGCCACTCAGGTCAAAATCGCCTTTTCCAGCGCCCAGTCCAAGATCAATTGTCCAGATAGGTTTGTCATTCAGCTCGATCTCTGCTCTATTGCTTAGCTCTCCGTGGTTCAGTTTTACATTGCCATCTTCCATTTTGAAATTAACCGTTGCAGAATTTGCCAGTTTATTAATGGAGGTATTTGATAAAAAGCCGATTACGGAAGATTTTGTATCCGCTTCAAACAGTTTATCGGTATTACCTTTCATGGTAAAAGTGCCGGCACCGCCTTCCAGATTGAAATTTGCTTTCTGGATAAAATCCTGCATGTCATATTGATAGGAGTTGTTTCTTAACTTGCTATCTCCATCATCCTGCCTTTCGCTGTGATCCTGTTCGTAGTCTTCGTCTTTATTTTCGTCTCCGTCGTCGTTGTTATCTTCATCCTGATCGTTGTCGTCATTCCAGTTAAAATTCCAGTTGTCGCGGTTGCGGTCAATCGCGCGGTCGGTCCTGTGTGCAATGCCTCCGAAAACGGCGAGGCCTATCAGAATACCCACGAAAGCCCTGGCTGGCGCATGTTTTTGTGTTACCAGCAACAATATCCCCGCCAAAATAAGGAGTACTGGCCAGTAAGGTAAAACCGAATCCCAGTGGAAGTAAAACAGGTTCAGTTTACGAAGGAGGGCAACGATACCGATGACAATAAGAATTCCACCCCAAAAAACACCTCTTGAATTTTTCATGATTGCTTAAATATTTGAGTGGTTGGATGTATCGGAATTAATGAAATTTTTGAGTAAAAGCAGGATACCGGCGATGATGAGCATGACGGGCCAGAAAAAGCCTTTGAAGTCAAACCCGGTAAACTCTTCTATAAGAAAGAGGCAGCCTGCAAGGATGAGGAGTATACCCCAGAAAATGCTTCGAAAGTTCATGACTAAAATAGTTGAGAGTTGACAGTTAAGAGCGGTCCGCCGCGCGGTTGAAAGTTTTTTAGTGTTTTCAGCTCATTTACTCTAATTAACTTTTATTACATCATCGTCATTGTCTCCCTTGGGTTCGTTTGGGTCCCTGGGAAACGTACTCGCAGGTGTCGATTCCGTTGTGCTGAATGGTGTATATGGCTGCGGATCTGGTGTTGGCGTGTTGGGTTCTACCGGCTCCGTTGGCGGTGGTGTGGTCGGATAAACGGTCGCGTTGCCATTTTCCTGCTCTTTGTCGCGCTGGCGAAGGATTAAAAATGCACCCACAACGATCAACGCTACCGGCCAGAAATAGGGTTTGATTTCGTACCACAAAGGGAAGTCGTCAACCAGCATAAAGATACCAAACAGTACCAGTGCTCCTCCAAGAATTTTGATCGTCTGGTCGTTCCGTTTTTTCTCTGCTTCGGGATCGTGCGGTTTTGACGCAATGGTGTCAACATTATGGACATCCGCAGTTCCGGTTGGAAGCACAGCCCACAAAATGATGTAGAGGATACCGGTCCAGCCGAAACTTGGCGGGATTGGCAGGAACAACATCACGACAAATAAAACCCTAACGATTACGACATCTATTTGTAAATATTGGGCAATACCGGAAGCAACTCCTCCAAATACAGCCTGATCGGGTATGCGGTGCAATTTCTTTTCCATTTCGTTGTTTACGTTTATTTGTAATCAAAGGTAGTGGGTGATACAAGATACTGCAAGCTGGAAATTTATTATCGGTTAGTTGACGTGTTAAAAGGTAATCTGGAATGATTTCCGATTTTCAAACTTTTAGTTACACTTAAACAGCCCGAAATTTAAATGAAAACCGATCAAAAGAATTGGTCTTGAAAGCAATTATTTTGATCGGTTTTCGGGAAGTTACGTTGCATTTTATTCTTCTTCAAGCGCTTCGAGAATATCCATCATGCTGCCGAAGTCTTTGTAGCCCGGACGGATTTCTTCACTTCCACGTAAAGCAATACCTATTTCGGGAAAAGTTTCGGTAAGGTTGTTAACGGTACTTTCGTCGTCAAGACCAAAACCGATCAATATCGGATACTCTTTTGCAAGTTGTGCCAAGGCATTGATCCATTCTTCGGTCAAGGCAGTATTTACGTCACTTTCCAATAAAAAATAAGCAACTTCGTCACCATAACGGCTCAGAATTGAATAAATATCGTTGGCGTCGTAGGTATCCACACTCACCCGGAGGATCAGTGGAAGATTCAGCTCGCTTTGTAAATAGGTAAGCAATCCTTGAGTTTCAACCTGCACATAATGAACAGGATATTCGGAAAGTGCTTTAAGGAGTAGTTCAGGATCACTTTGGCTGGATTCAGCAACCAACTGCACGCCAGCCAGCCATGAACATATTTCTTCGAATTTTTTTGGAGAGATATAATTGGGAGAATCCTGATCAATTGAAAAACCAAGCATTTCCACTCCCATACCTGCACAATAACGGGCGTCGGACAAGTTTGTGACATTACTGATTTTTACCGTTCTGGTTAGCATGTTGATGTTATTAGTTGCAATAATATTTCCCGTAAAGATAATTCATCGGGGGAATTTTATTATTAATAAATTACTTTTTGGACCGGGAGGCGCAAAATCAATGGCTAAAGCCTGATACGCACAGCACATTTCTGGCCCCCAAGGCTTCAGCCTTGGGTTAATATGGTTATCGGGTTTTCAGGGCTGAATCCTTGGGTTAGCCACCTTTGCGGCGGTTTACTATGCTCGGTGGGGGAGCCTTGGGTTAATATGGTTATCGGGTTTTCAGGGCTGAATCCTTGGGTTAGCCACCTTTGCGGCGGTTTACTATGCTCGGTGGGGGAGCCTTGGGTTAATATGGTTATCGGGTTTTCAG
>NZ_JAVFVU010000019.1 GCF_030929615.1 Dyadobacter sp. LHD-138
CAGGGCTGAATCCTTGGGTTAGCCACCTTTGCGGCGGTTTACTATGCTCGGTGGGGGAGATTTGGGTTAATATGGTTGCCGGGTTTTCAGGGCTGAATCCTTGGGTTAGCACCTTTGCGGTGGTTTACTATGCTTGGGGGACTTTGGGTTAATATGATTGCCAGGTTTCCAGGGCTGAGTCCTTGGGTTGATTTCTTTGTGGAGGGTTAGCGTGTTCGAGGATTGAAACCTTGCGTTGACTCGGTTGGCGATCCCCAATTTTCTTCTTTATTGATTTGGCTCTGACGGGCGAATGGATTATAACCCAAGGCTTCAGCCTTGGGGGAGGCTCGCTCGAAACTTTCGGGCTTTAGCCATAGCCTTTACTTTCAAGATAATTGATAAAAAAACAGCCGGCAGATTCACTCCGTCGGCTGTTCCTGATATTATTTTTGATTGCTTACTTCACTGAAAACTTATACTCCGTAGAAGTTTTATAAGTTTCACCCGGTTTTAACTCCGTTGTCGGGAATTGAGGCTGGTTTGGGGCATCAGGATAATGTTCAGTTTCAAGACAAAGGCCAAAGCGTTTTGAATAAGTCGCGCCCTTCCCCGTTAATTTTCCATCCAGGAAGTTGCCGGTATAAAACTGCACAGCAGGTTCAGTAGTGTAAACTTCCATGAAACGGCCGCTTTCAGGATCTTTTACGGTTGCGAAAAGCAATAAACTTTTGTCAGCCGCGCGGTTGATAACCCAGCAATGATCATACCCGCCACCGTTTTTGATTTGCACATCGGTGTTGTCGTCAATTCTCTTTCCAACAAGTGTAGGCTCGTTGAAATCGAATGGCGTTCCTTTTACATTCAAAAGCTTTCCAGTCGGAATGAGCATCGCATTAACAGGCACCAGGCTGTCCGACTTTATTGAAACTTCATGGTTCAGAATATCACGTTTCAGCCCAGTAAGGTTGAAGTACGAATGATTTGTTAAATTAACAACAGTGTTTTTATCCGTTGTCGCTTCATAATCAATACGAAGTCCATTCTCATTTGAAAGCGTGTAGATAACCTTTACGTTCAGATTTCCCGGATAGCCTTCTTCCCCGTCTTTGCTCAAATAAGTCAGCTCCAGACCAACGATCGAATCGTTTTTAATCTCCGTTGCGTTCCAGAGTTTTTTATTAAAACCGCTAATACCGCCATGCAACGAATTTGGTCCGTTGTTGATCGGTAAATTATACGTTTTGCCATCCAAAGTAAACTTTCCATTTGCAATACGGTTTCCAAAACGGCCAACCAGCGCGCCAAAGAAGGGGTGTTCGCCCAGATAAGGAGCCAGGGAATCAAAGCCGAGCACTACATCTTCCCATTTTCCATCTTTGTCTTTTGCGGTTAATTCTGTGATAATTCCACCGTAGTTGGTGATCTTAACCGTCATTCCATTGGCGTTTGTCAGCGTGTAAAGGTCTGCCTTTTTGCCGTCCGGAAGATCTCCGAATACATCTTTCGAAATCGTACTGGTCATTGTTTTACTTTCGTTTTCGTTTTTGGTTTTTGAGCAACTCATCAGGCCTATCCCGATCAGTGCAGCGAGTATAAATGATCGTTTTTTCATAAAGGTATTTCCGGAAATATGATGGTTTAAGCTTTCTGTATGATTTCCTCAGTTCCGTCAGTGATCCTCACACGATAGCATGGCATATCGATCCCGAATTTTTCCTGATAAACTTTTTTCATTTTTTCTTCGAAACGATCGACAGCATCTTTTTTGACGAGATTAATCGTACAGCCACCAAAACCGCCCCCCATCATCCTGGCTCCGATCACAGAATCGTCGTCCAAAGTTTGTTCCACCAGAAAGTCAAGCTCTTCGCAGCTTACTTCATACTCGTGTTGAAGGCCCTGGTGTGTTTCGTACATTTTTTCGCCAAAACGGATAAGATCGCCTGCTGTCAGAAAATCACAGGCAACCTGCACACGTTCGATTTCTTCCGTCATAAATTTACAGCGACGGTAAACGACATTGCCCAGTTCACCCTTGTGTTCGTCAACTTGTGCAGGTGTTGCATCACGCAGACTTTTGATTTCCGGGTAATATTTTTGAAGAATGGAAACTCCCTTTTCACATTCCAGTCTGCGGGTATTGTATTCGGAACTTGCCAGAGAATGCTCCACCATCGTATTACAAAGGACGATCAGGTATTCATCCATCGGGAATGGGAAATATTCGTATTCCAGTGAACGGCAGTCCAAACGGATCACGGCTTCGTTTTTGCCAAACGCGGAAGCAAACTGATCCATAATCCCGCACTGAACGCCAACATATTCATTCTCGGCTTTCTGGGCCAGTTTTACAATGGAAAACCGGTCAAGTCCGAGACTGAAAACTTCGTTAAGCGCAAACAACAGGCAGCATTCCAGAGCGGCTGACGATGACATCCCGGCGCCCTGTGGTACATCACCACCAAAAGCAGCCTGAAATCCACCGATATTTAAGCCATTTTTATAAATCTGTTCGATAACACCCAGTTGAAAATGAGCCCATTTCTGATCAGGTTTGGAAATGTCTTCAACGGAAAAGGTGTACGTTTCATTTAAATCAACGGCGTATAAAACAACCTGATTATCGGCACGGGGAGCAATAGCAAAATAGACAGCCTTGTCTGCGCTGGCCGGCAATACGAACCCATTGTTATAATCCGTATGTTCGCCAATTAAATTAATGCGCCCCGGTGAGCGGAAAAGCCGGAAGTCCTGAGCATTGGTATCGCCACCGAAATGTTCAAGATATTTAGTCCGTATTCTGTCTGCGGTACTGGATTCTGTACTTATCATCTATATTTTAGTTGTAGATTATCCGTTAAGATTGATGTAAAGGATAATCGTTTCAATTCCTAATTAATATCCTTTGGCAAGATTTACTTCATTGATCGGACTGCCGCCGTTTTCGATCGTCATCATGTTGTTCAAAAACAGATCGACTTTTCCAACGTGTTCGTTGGCATGACCTCCGCCGGTATGCTGACTTAAAATGACATTTTCCATTTTCCATAACGGATTGTTGTTTGGAATAGGCTCCACCTCGGTTACATCCAGAACGGCTCCGTCCAGGTGCTGCGAATGAAGCGCCGCTATCAATGCCAGCTCATCGGTTGTACTGCCACGCCCGACACTTGCGTACACACTGCCTTTTTTCATAGTCTGGAAAAAGGTCTGGTCAACAAACTGATTGGCCGATCCGGGCAAGGTGTTGATTACCAGATCAATATTTGGCAAAATGTCAAATAACTCCTCTTTCGAATGAATATCCGCATCGGGAGAGGTTCGGGCCATCATATGCAACGTGCAGCCGAATCCCTGCAAAAAATTATGGACAGTCTTGCCAATTGTTCCCGCACCCAAAATCACAACTTGCTGTCCTGAAAGTAACCGCAGGTTTGCGCGTAACGGGGTGCCGATCCATTCCGTTTTTTCTTTTAATAATGTCAGCTTATCCAGTCCGCGATACAAAGCCAAAATCCCTCCAATAATCGATTCAGCGCAGGGACGGGCAAACCAGTCGCCCATATTGGCCACTTTCGTTTGTTCATTTAGCGGCACGGATGCATATTGGTCGAAACCTGCCGAATCGAGCTGCCAGAATTTCAGGTTGTTCTGCGGCTCTGAAAACCAGTCCAATGGAGGGTTTCCCAATAGGTAATCGGCCTTGTTAAAGAAACTCCTGGCCTCAGTTTTTGATGTCGTATCTGATTGAAAATGTAAAGTATATTTTGGAGAAAGTACTTCCGATAATCGGCTCCGAAGTACTTCATCAAGGTTAGCATGACAGTATATGAACATCGTTTCTATGTTTAAAGAGGGAGAATCTCCCGGTTTTACCTGTTTTTTTTCGAATTATCTTTTACAGAAATTTATAACCTCCTGACAATGATTTTATAAATCAACCCTTAAAGCTACGTTATCAAAGCCAACCGGCAAACTAACCGGTTAATCCTTTTCACGGTAAATCTTATAATTTAGCCAAGATTTTCTTTCCCCTTGATTTGTAAGCCGCTGTTTCGTAATCCATATTTTCTTCGATAATGAAACGCAGTTCGTTTTTTATTTCGGGGTAAATTTTTGAGAGCTTAAAAAGAACAGTGAGGGCAAATGCCTTAATTGCAATGGCTGTATCTCGTTTTTGAAGGAAAGTAAAACAGGCATCCATTACCTCGCCATGAAATTCTTCCGGTATGGTCAGATCTTCGAGTACGCGCAGGCTGTTTCTGATTACGGCATTATGGCCGTCCGTTTTCTTCAACTGGTCAACCAATACACCGATGTAGGGCTGAATGATTTCTGGTTTTTTCTGTGCAGCCCAGTTGACGCTCCACGCGGCCCTTTGTGCGAGACGGATATCTTTTGAAAGAAAACAGTTTATCAGTTCTTTGAAATTTTCATCAGAAGAAACCGCAAATTCAGTAATGGCCAGGGCGTGTTTTTTGAAGTGAATTTGTTGTTTTAAAAGTTCGTCCCGGATGTTCATCGTTATTCGGTTTATTAGTATCCAGAATTTTGGTGTGGGTTCTGTCACCCCTTCGGGGTTGAAAAGGGCGGAACAGAGATTATTCCATGTTCTATAATACTGTCATCCCTTCGGGATTTCGCTGGCTTTCTAATTTCAAAGGGATGACAGTATTATAGGAAACAGTAGGGGGCGCTCTCATTTCAACCCCGAAGGGGTGACACAACCAACTCGACCCAATGGCTAATCACCTAAACAAACTGGCAGAAATGGTTTTAGCCTGGCCCTTGACCAAGTTAACCTCCAATGTTTTCGCCCCTGATTTTAACGTTTGTTTTCCGGAATCTCCAGCGGTTAACGTAACGGAAACTAATTTCCCTGCTTTCCACTGCTGGTCCACGGTAACATTTCCGCGTGCCTTTAGCCCTTTCACTGCTCCGGTTGGCCATGTGTCCGGCAAAGCAGGTAATAACTCGATCACACCAGCCTGCGATTGCAAAAGCATTTCGGCAACGCCTGCCGTCGAGCCCATATTTCCATCCAATTGAAATGGCGGATGCGCGCAAAGAAGATTGGAATACGAGCCACCACCATTCATCATGTTTTCTGTTTTATCACCGACCGGACGCAGGATGCTTTTGAATAAAGAATAAGCACGGTTTCCATCCTGCAATCTTGCCCAGAAATTAACTTTCCATGCCAGCGACCAGCCCGTTCCTTCATCTCCTCTTGCGTTCAGCGTCACCTTGGCTGCTTTGGCAAACGCAGGTGTTTCTGTCAATGAAATCTGGTGGCCAGGGTGTAGCGCAAAAAGGTGGGAAACATGACGGTGTTTATTGGTAGAATCATCCACATCCTCGTTCCATTCCTGCAATTGTCCCCAGCGGCCAATTTGCGGAGGTTGGATCTGATCTTTTATTTTTTGTGCCTGCGAAGCAAATTCGGCGTCCGTTTTTAAAACTTTGCTCGCCAGAATGGTATTGGAAAGGACGTCCCATGCAATTTGGTGATCCATAGACGCACCGGTGGAAATCCCGCCATGTTCAGGGGAATAAGAGGGAGAAGAAACCAGGTATCCACTTTTTCCCTTTGTCAGATAATCAATCCAGAACAAAGAAGCTTCCTTCAAAATTGGATAAGCAGTGTTTTTTAAATAGACAACATCGTTTGTAAAGGCATAATGTTCCCATAAATGCTGACTTAACCAACCGGCGCCACCGGGAAAAAATCCCCAGGGGAAACTCCATCCGGGAGCAGTATAACCATAAGCATTCAGCATGGTATTGACCGTCCAGCCACGCGTGTTGAAAAATTCTTTTGCAGCCAGTTTTCCAGGCTCAACTATCGATTTGGTGAAATCAGACAAAGGAAGATAACACTCCGAAAGGTTGGTTGTTTCTGCCGGCCAGTACAACATTTGGATGTTGATGTTGGTGTGGTAATCGTTGGCCCAGGGTGGGTCAGTGCTGTCATTCCATTTTCCCTGCAAACTCATGGGCATTGTTCCCGGGCGCGTCGAAGAAATCATCAGATATCTTCCGTACTGAAAATACAATACTTCAAAACCGGGATCTGTATTTCCCTTGAAGTAAGCGATTTGTCTTTTGTCCGTTGGAACTGAATTCTCAGACGCTGTTCCAAGATTTAGTGAAACCCGATCGAATAGATTTTTATAATCCTTTTGTTGCTCAATTTGCAGTGAAATGTCATTTTTGCCCGCCACAGCAGCCATCACCTGCTGATTTATTTTTTTGTATAAATTTCCTTTATAGGTAGGGAATTGATAAGTGTAGTCGGTGGAGGCGGTGTGGATCAGCGAAACTTTCTTCGCGTTTTTGACCGTGACAATTCCGTTCTCATAATTTACTTTGCCATCGGTATCAATCCGGTAAGTCGTTTCAAATTCTTGTTTGTTGTCTTTCAGACTGCCACCGAAAACGTATTGGTTATTTTCAAATTTTTCATATTCCGTATGATGCGGCGTCTTGAAACGGATTGAATAAGTCTCGGCCGATGTTGATTTGAACGTGTAAACCATCACCCTTGAAGGATAATTTCCGAAGAAGGTTCTTTCAAATTTTTCAGTACCGGCTTCATAACTCACTTTTCCTGTTGCCGTGGCAATATCCAGTTCCCGGCGATAATTTTTAATTGCCCCCTTGTTCGAAACACTGACATAGAGATCACCCATGGTTTGTTGCGCACCAAAATCACTGGAAGGCGTGTTGCCTTTTTTCTCATGAATAATGCCAGTCATTTCTGCGCCGGCCAGCTTATCCGCCTCTTTTAATTTTCCCTCCGCAAGTAGCGCACGAACTTTTGGCAGCGTTTTATAAGCATCTTTCCGAAGTCCGAAATTGTATTCTTCGTTAGCGCCTTTCCCGCCTGCCCACAAACTTCCTTCCGAAAATTGCAGGCGCTCTTCGTTGGGATCTCCGAAAAACATAATGCCAAGATAACCATTGCCAATCGGCAAAGCCTGTGTCATCCAGTCGGTTGCCGGCTGATCATACCAAAGTTTTAAACCATTTTGATTATTTGTCTTCTGCGAATAAGCAATTTTCGAAGTCTGGAAAAATAGAATGACAATCAGAAAAAGCCTTGAAAAGTTAAATAACATAAAGAAGTATTTTAGGAATTTGTAGTACAAAGTAAATAAAAAGCCCCACGCAAAAGCGCAGGGCTATGATATTATTCAAAATTCCATCAGAGAAGCCTGAAATTATTTGATTTCACCAACCATTTCTTCTGGTTTAACCCACGCATCAAACTCTTCAGGCGTCAGATAACCCAGCGCAACGGCGGTTTCTTTTAAAGTTGAACCGTTTTTATGGGCCGTCTGGGCAATTTCTGCTGCTTTGTAGTAACCTATTTTAGTGTTCAAAGCGGTTACGAGCATCAATGAGTTGTTCACGTGTTTCTTAATGTTTTCGTGCAATGGCTCGATACCCACAGCACAATTATCATTGAAAGAAACGCAAACATCACCGATCAAACGGGCAGAATGAAGGAAGTTGTAAGCCATCAAAGGTTTGAAAACATTCAGTTCAAAATGTCCGTTCGAACCTCCGATGCTGATCGCCACGTCATTTCCCATCACCTGCGCGGCTACCATGGTCATCGCTTCACATTGTGTCGGATTTACTTTTCCAGGCATGATAGAGCTGCCGGGTTCATTGTCGGGAATATGAATTTCGCCAATTCCGGAGCGCGGGCCGGAAGACAACATGCGGATATCATTGCCAATTTTCATCAGACTCACCGCCACTGTTTTCAATGCGCCGTGTGCTTCAACGATCGCATCATGCGCGGCCAGTGCTTCAAATTTATTTTCAGCCGTGATAAAAGGCAAACCTGTTAGCGAAGCGATATGCTGTGCAACATTTTCCGAGTAACCGGTCGGCGTGTTGATTCCCGTCCCAACTGCAGTGCCACCCAAAGCAAGTTCTGAAAGGTGGGCAAGCGTATGAGAAATTGCGCGCAGACCATGATCCAGCTGCGATGCATAGCCTGAAAATTCCTGTCCAAGTGTTAAAGGCGTTGCATCCATGAAGTGGGTACGGCCAATTTTAACAACATGTTTGAAAGCCTCTGCTTTTGCTCTTAAAGTATCGCGTAATTTCGTGATGCCGGGAATGGTGACGTCAACCAATATCTTATAAGCCGCAATATGCATGGCAGTCGGATAGGTGTCATTGGAAGATTGCGACTTGTTTACATCGTCATTAGGATGTAAAACTTTGGTTTTGTCAGCCAGGTCACCGCCTTGCAAAACGTGTCCGCGGTAAGCGATTACTTCGTTACAGTTCATGTTCGACTGCGTACCCGAACCTGTCTGCCAAACCACCAACGGAAATTGATCTTCCAGTCCGCCAGCCAATATTTCATCGCAAACCTGTCCGATCAGATCGCTTTTTTCCTGTGCAAGAACACCGGCCTCAGCATTTGTGATCGCCGCCGCTTTTTTCAGGTAAGCAAAAGCGCTGATAATTTCCTTAGGCATTTTGTTGATATCCTGAGCAATCGGGAAATTCTTGATAGAGCGTTGCGTTTGAGCGCCCCAATATACATGAGCAGGAACCTGCACTTCGCCCATGGTATCTTTTTCTATGCGGTATTCCATTTTATGAGGTAATAATAATGTAAAATGAATGAATCAGATTTGAACGGTAAAGTTAGGGTTGGATGCCGATTTTTTAGTATTTTTTGGTGGATAAATGTTTATGAATTATAACCAATTGTTGTGAGTTGTAAAGAAGTAGTGTGAATACTTATGTTTTCGGCGGGTCTGGTTTGTAGACGGTATGCAGCACGAGGCGTTCCAATGGAACGCTTGGATGGTTAATCATTCCGTTCTTTTCTACCGACGAGATGTACCTATGGTACAATGGCTTTGAATAATTTATGTTTTAGCAGAGCCAGATTTCTTGAAGATAATTAGGAGCGTGCTTTTTATCTACCATCGGCAGATCTCGTTGGTAGCATTGGTGATGGTACCCGGCGTGGAGCGTTCTATCGGAACGCCTGGTGATTTCTCGAATCATGTTTTCTACCAGCGAGATGTACCTATGGTACAATGGCTTTGAATAATTTGTGTTTTAGCAGAGCCAGATTTCTTGAAGATAATTAGGAGCGTGCTTTTTATCTGCCATCGGCAGATCTCGTGGGTAGCATTGGTGACGGTACCCGGTGTGGAGCGTTCCATCGGAACGCCTGGTGATTTCTCGAATCGTGTTTTGTACCGACGAGATGTACCTATGGTACAATGGCTTTGAATAATTTGTGTTTTAGCAGAGCCAGATTTCTTGAAGATAATTAGGAGCGTGCTTTTTATCTGCCATCGGCAGATCTCGTTGGTAGCATTGGTGATGGTACCCGGCGGGGAGCGTTCCATCGGAACGCCTGGTGATTTCTCGAATCGTGTTTTCTCCCAGCGAGATGTACCTATGGTGCAAAAGCTGGATTTACATTTACGATTATTCTATCCAACCCAATTGGTCGGTTGGCCAAAAAACGGTTCAATAAATCTGGATTTATTTCGCGGTCGGTTTCAAAAATAACTTTCTTCGAACCATTTTACCCCACCAAAAAGATAATTTATCTACTACCTTTTTCTATAAGTAACCACTTCACTTAAATGCGGAACGTCGATTTTTCGGGCTTCTTTTTTCTATAACTTTGCCCTCGTTCTTTGTGAACGCCCGTCAATCGGGGTAATGGTTTTCGCTTTTGGTACCCTCAGCCATACAAGCAGAAATTAAAAAGGAACCGTGTGAAATTCACGGGCAGTCGTGCTACTGTAAGTGCCGTCCTGAGCTAATCAGGAACGTTTTTACCCTCGCGACCCATTGTCATAGTTTATGATGAGAAGGGCGGTGAAAATGGCACAAGCCAGGAGACTTGCCTTTACCCTCAATGGCCATTCCCTCACGAATGGGGTCTTGTCACGCATTGATTTTACAATTGTATTGTTGTCAGGTTATTATCTTCAAAATTCATTTTTCGAAGATATGTTCAGTCACTTTTGTACGTAACATTTTGATGAACCTGATACCAAAACGTACTGATTTAGCGGCCGCCGCAGCGGCAAGTAGATAGTTGAATAATTTCCGGTCAGGAGGTTAATAATGACCAGAGATTCCGAAAGCCAACGGCCACTTAGGCAAAAGAAACCGTGCGACGGACCGCTTTTAACCGCGCGGCGGCCGCTCTCAACTTTCAATTAAATCAGGACGGGTAGGGCATTCCAAAGAGTTTTTATTAACTCTTTAACACATGTATTATGTTGTCACACAATTTGGGTTATCCGCGTGTAGGAAGCCAAAGAGAACTGAAAAAAGCCAGCGAGCAATTCTGGGCTGGCAAAATCACCAAAGACGAATTGCAGAAAGTGGGGCGGGAAATCCGTCACCGCAACTGGCAGCTGCAAAAAGACGCAGGTATTGATCTGATCCCATCCAATGACTTCTCATTGTATGATCAGGTTTTGGATACGGCTCTTTTGGTGGGTGCCATTCCTGAACGTTATCAGCAATTAATCGACGGGAAATCAAACCGTGAACTGGATCTGTATTTCGCTATGGCACGCGGTGTGCAGCGTGACGGACTTGATATAAAGGCGATGGAGATGACCAAGTGGTTTGATACCAATTATCATTACATCGTACCTGAATTTGTTGAAAAACAGGAATTTAACCGTTATTCGGATAAAATAATCCTTGAATTTGAAGATGCAAAACAAAAAGGGATTTTTACCAAACCTGTTCTGGTTGGGCCGGTTACATTTTTGGTTTTAGGAAAAGAAAAAGAGGAAGGGTTCAACCGGATCAGTTTAATTGAAAAATTGCTTCCTGTATACATTGAAATTTTACAGGAACTTGCGGCGCGCGGTGCCGAATGGGTACAGCTTGATGAGCCCTGCCTGGTTTTGGATTTGGGCGACGAGGAACAAGAGACACTGCAATTTGCGTATCGTAAAATGCACCAAGCCGTTCCGGATTTAAAAATCTTGCTGGCAACTTATTTTGGCGCACTTGATGCCAATCTTTTACTCGCTGCCACCCTTCCCGTTGCTGCGCTGCATATCGATGTAACACGCGGCGCGGCAAGCTTACCGGGAATTCTGGAAAATCAGGCATTCGTTAACTCGTCCAAACTGCTTTCAGTTGGTGTTGTTGACGGAAGAAATATCTGGAAAAACGACTACCAGAAATCGCTTGATTTTATTCAAAAAGCAACGGCAGTTTTAGGAACAGACCGCGTTTTGGTCGCGCCTTCCTCTTCCCTGTTACACAGTCCGCACGACCTGGATCTTGAACACAATGAAGCGGTTCTGACGCCGGAAATTAAAAACTGGATGGCCTTTGCCAAACAGAAATTGGACGAAGTTTCTACACTGGCAAAACTTGTGGGAACGGATTATCAGGCTGCCGATGCATTTATTACCAATCAAAAAGCAATTGAAAGCCGCCGGACTTCTACCTTAATTCATAAAAGTGAAGTGAAGGAACGCGTCGCTGCAATTAAGGAAAATGATTTTGAACGTGTAAGTCCGTTTGCTTCCCGCCAAATCATTCAGCTTGAAAAACTTAAATTGCCGCTTTTCCCTTCCACAACCATCGGCTCTTTTCCGCAGACAGCCGATGTACGTCAGCTGCGCGCGCGATTGAAAAAAGGCAGCTTGTCTTTCGAAGAATATGAAAGCAGCATTGAGGAAGAAGTAATCAGCTCGATCCGTTGGCAGGAAGAGTTGGGTATTGACGTACTCGTACATGGTGAATTTGAACGGAATGACATGGTGGAGTATTTCGGAGAGAGACTTTCCGGATTTGTTTTCACGGAAAATGGCTGGGTTCAGAGTTATGGCAGCCGTTGTGTGAAGCCGCCGATTATTTTCGGAGACGTGGAACGCCCCGTCCCGATGACAATTCGCTGGTCGGCTTTTGCTCAGGCGAATTCAGGAAAACTGGTGAAAGGTATGTTAACCGGCCCTGTTACGATTTTACAATGGTCATTCGTGCGTGATGACCAGCCAAGAAAAGACACCACTTTCCAGATAGGACTTGCGATCCGTGATGAGGTAATTGATCTGGAAAAAGCAGGAATAAAAATAATCCAGATTGATGAACCCGCGATCCGTGAAGGATTGCCGTTACGCAAATCGGATTGGAGAACGTATCTGAAATGGGCTGTTGATGCATTCCGTCTCAGTGCCGCCGGCGTGGCCGATCAGACGCAGATCCATACGCATATGTGTTATTCGGAATTTAATGACATCATAGATTCGATTGCTGCCATGGATGCGGATGTAATCACGATTGAAACTTCCCGCTCGCAAATGGAATTACTGGATGCGTTTGCTGATTTCAATTACCCAAATGAAATCGGACCTGGTGTTTATGATATTCACTCCCCACGTGTACCCAGCGTCGAGGAAATTACGGTTTTGCTGGAAAAAGCATTAAAGGTAATTCCTGCCCGTAATCTTTGGGTGAACCCGGACTGCGGTTTAAAGACCAGGCAATGGTCTGAAACTGAAGCTGCCTTGCGAAATATGATTACTGCGGCTAACTTGCTGCGCGAATCGGTAACAATAGCGCAGTAATAAAACTATATCAATATAATATAGAATCTCCCGGTTATCATGGATGCCGGGAGATTTTTTTTCAACAGATCATGGATTTACAGGACAGAATTAAATTATCGGAAACCCGGGTTTTTAAAACAGTTTTTCCAAATAACACAAATCATTACGACACGCTTTTTGGTGGAACGGCTTTATCCATGATGGACGAAGTTGCATTTATCGCAGCCACACGTTTTACACGTTTACGTTGTGTAACCGTTTCCTCGGACCGCATTGACTTTACACATCCCATTCCTGCTGGTACGATTATTGAGCTAGTAGGTAAAGTTGTAGAAGTTGGAAATACAAGTATGAAAGTACAAGTAGAAATTTTTGTAGAGCAGATGTATGAACAGGGTAGAGAAAAAGCGGTATCCGGGCGTTTTACGTTTGTGGCTTTGGATGAACAAAACAAACCGACAAAAGTTTTGAGTAAGGAGCAGATTTAGTTTGTAAATTGTTTAATTTGGTTACAGTCAAATAGATACTGATATACCTTTTTGACATAAGGGGTGGGGGATTTACAAAAGGCAATTTCTGTAATCGGTAAAAATAGGATAAAATGATGTTATAGAATTAATACGACCGTTAAATAGTTGGTATTGCCGGTAGCTATATTATTTTGTGAGACTTGTTCCTATTTGTATATATTTATATGTATCATTGTGGTCCAAATTCACACTATAATTTAATTTTTTTAACCAGTTTTCGATGAAAATTCTCGGGATTTCGGCTTTCTACCACGACTCAGCGGCGGCACTTATTGATAATGCCGAAATAATTGCGGCCGCACAAGAGGAACGTTTTACAAGAAAAAAGCACGACCCGGGCTTCCCTTCCCACGCAATCAGTTTCTGTCTGGAGTACGGAGGTATCTCATTGAATGAGCTGGATGCTATTGTATTTTATGACAAGCCCCTTTTAAAATTTGAAAGGTTGCTGGAAACGTATTATGCCTTTGCCCCAAAAGGTATAAAATCCTTCTTAACGGCTATGCCCGTGTGGATTAAGGAAAAGATGTTTCTCAAACGCCTGATCAACGAAGAGCTTGTTAAACTCGGGTATGATAAAAAAAAACCGGTGAAAATGCTTTTCCCGGAGCACCATTTGTCTCACGCAGCGAGTGCCTATTATCCTTCGCCGTTTGAACGATCAGCCATTTTAACGATCGACGGAGTAGGTGAGTGGGCAACGGCTTCTATCTGCCTGGGAGAAGGAAAAGATATTACCAACCTTAAGGAATTGAGGTTTCCGCATTCTCTGGGACTGCTATATTCCGCGTTTACCTATTTTCTTGGTTTCAGAGTCAATTCAGGTGAATATAAATTAATGGGACTGGCTCCCTATGGCGATCCGACGTCACCGGATGTTGCGAAATATGAGAAGATTATTCTTGAGGAGTTAATTGAACTAAAGGAAGATGGGTCGGTTTGGCTTGATCAGGAATATTTTGATTATGCAACGGGCCTGAGGATGGTTAACGAGCATAAATGGGAAGCACTTTTTGGCTTTAAGACCCGCAGGCCCGAAGATACTCTTGAAGCAATTCATTGTAATTTAGGCCTGGCGATTCAGAACATTACCGAAGAGGCGGTAATCCGTATGGCCAAAGAAGCCAGGCGTTTGACGGGAGCAGATTACTTATGTATGGCAGGCGGTGTGGCGTTGAATTGTGTTTCAAACGGGAAGCTGCAAAAGGCCAATATCTTCAAGGAGATATTTATACAACCGGCCGCGGGTGACGCAGGCGGGGCGCTAGGAGCGGCTCAGGCTGCATACCACATTTTCTTTGGACAGGAACGTAAGATTACCTGGAAGGCTGATGCCATGCGTGGCTCTTATCTAGGCCCGACATTCTCAGACCTGGAAGTAGAACTGGCTGCGAAAAAATACAAAGCAGTTTCTACCCATTACGAAAACTTTAAAGAGCTCGCTGACGACGCTGCAAAATTACTTTCTGAGGGTAATGTGGTGGGTTGGGTTCAAGGGCGTATGGAATTCGGGCCTCGTGCTTTAGGTGGAAGGAGTATCCTGGGGGATCCTAGAAATGCAGAAATGCAGAAAAAACTGAATTTGAAAATTAAATACCGTGAGTCTTTTCGCCCTTTTGCCCCCTCGGTTCTTGCTGAGGATTGTGCGGATTATTTCGATTATGACGGGGCTTCGCCATACATGTTACTCGTTCACCCGGTAGCTGAAAACAGAAGGATTCCTGTTCCTGCCGATTACAATGCGATGGATTTGCGTGAGAAATTGTATTTCGAACGTTCTGATTTGCCTTCTGTTACACATATTGATTATTCAGCCAGGATTCAGACCGTTCACGAGGATACCAATCCGCGTTACTATGAATTAATCAATGCTTTTAAGAAACTGACTGGCTATGCCGTTGTCGTTAATACGAGTTTCAACGTGCGCGGAGAGCCTATTGTTTGTACGCCAAATGATGCATACCGTTGTTTTATGAGGACAGAAATGGATTACCTCGTAGTCGGAAATTACATTTTTGACAAGAAAAATCAACCGGAATGGATGGAAAAAGATAACTGGCAGGAAGAATTTGTTTTAGACTAAACCAACTGTTTGTCCAATCAATTAACCGCACACTTCATGGCATCTAAAATTCTAACCAGTCTGATCCGTATACTTTTTCTGGGCGTATTGTTCGTTTTTATTTTTTATCCGGATCGCTTTCACGTTACTTTTCAATACCCGGGCGCTCCGCAAAGCGACAACGTATATATCCGTTTGACAAAGACATTTTTCTGGCTTTTGATTGTGATTGAAATCCTGAGAATCTTTTATTACGGGCTTGTCAAAACCAAGGCCAGGGGCCTCATGGCTAATGTTGCAACAATCGCTGTTCCACTGATTATCACGCTGATTTTCCTGGAAAATATTTTCATGTATATTCCGCAAAGCCATGAAGGGGTTCTCTCAAAAGCTTCGCAGATATGGTGGGAAAAGTATTGGGCGCCGGTCAATAAACTGGGGTATCGTGATAAGGAAATAACCAGACAAACGGGTGCAAAGCAGGTTTTGGTTGTAGGCGATTCTTTCGCGGCCGGGCATGGTTTGGAAAATGTTTCCGATCGTTTCTCCGACAAACTTGAAGAGAAACTGGGGAAATCTCAATATACAGTATATAATCTTGGCGTTTCAGGCGCAGATACGCGTGATGAAGTCAAACGCCTGGAAACATTTCCTGTCAAACCCGATGTGATTGTGCTTCAGTATTTTCCGAACGATATTGAAAAAGCAGGGAGAGAAAAGGGACTTTCTGTTTCTGCCGCTGCGCCTTACGGGGATCTGAAAGGGCCGATGGCAACATTGGTGAAAAGGTTTTATTTACCAAACTTTATTTACTGGCAGCTTCCACATACCGCATTCAGCACGTTTGAGAAATTTGTACAGACAGCTTATACAGATACTACGGTTTTAAACGCTCACCTGCGTGACTTATCGAAAATGGTAGCGTATAAAGATAGCACAGGTGCAAAAATGTATGCTGTTTTTATTCCGTTCCTGTTTCAACTGGATAAAAGTGCATCCTATACAAAACCGGTTGAAGATTATCTCCGTGCACATGGCGTTACCGTGGTGACTTTAAACGAAGATATTGCCAAACTTCCTGATAAAGATCGTGTTGTAGGTAAAAATGATGGTCATGCAAGTGCCGTGCTTAATGGGTTGATTGCAGACCGACTTTTTGATAGTATCAAAAAAAATTGACAACTTTATACAAAACATAAGAGAGATGGATTTTTTAACAGACTTATTCGCCTTTATGAGGGAACGCAAGAAATGGTGGCTTGCTCCTGTCATTATTGTGTTGTTATTAATTGGTATATTGATCGTTATCGGCGGTGGTTCGGCAGTTGCACCGTTCATTTATACTTTGTTTTAAAAGAATTAAACCGTCAGGGTGTTTTCCGCTGATGGCTTAATCAATTGCTAACAGGCTTCATGTCTTGTCTGATATGTTAGTCCGGGTTTTTCATATCCTATATTTAAACAAATGAGTGAGTCAGAAAAAACCAAAGCACAGCTGGTGATCGTAACCGGTCTGGTGGTGTTGTATTTTGTTTTCAAATCCCGTTATCCGTATTTTTTGATTGGAGCTGCGGCGGTGGGCGTTATTAGCATCGCCATCCCGGTTGGAGGCAATCTTATTGTAAAAATCTGGTATAAAATAGCGGAAGTACTGGGTGCGATCAACGGCCGTATTTTGCTGTCGATTGTATTTTTTATCGTCCTGGTTCCCGTAGCGATTATGTCAAAAATTGGCAAGAAGAATCCATTGTCGCTTAAACGCGAAAACAAAAAAAGTGTATTTATTGACCGGAATCATAAATACACTTCGAAAGATCTTGAACAGGTCTGGTAGTAGTTTTTTCAAAAAAGGCTCATATGTTAGGCTCTCTTTTTTCTGGAAGCCCTGTCGTAAAGCAATTGGAGCATACCGTCTTTTAATCCCACGTCAGGTACGTGAATAACTTGTGCTCCTGCCCATTTCATGGCAGAAGTATAAATATCACCGGCTGGCACGATAACATCCGCACGGTCGGGGTTCAATTGTAATTTGTTGATTCTTTCGGCCAGGGTAAATTGTGCGATATAATTTCGCATACGCAGAATTTCGTCGAGGCTTGTTGAGCTTTCTGATAACTTGGATGAAAGATCGAACAATTTATTGATGTTTCCGCCAGTTCCAACGGCTTCAATCGGTTGTGAATGATCAACGTACCTCGTGATCCATTCCTGCATTTTCTGAAAAGCCGTTTTTGATTCTTTTCCTTCGAGTAAACGAACCGACCCGAGCTTAAAGGACTTGGCAATTATTTTTTTTCGGTCCTGATAAAGGTTCAGCTCCGTACTGCCGCCGCCTACATCAATGTGCAGATATTGTCCCTCGCTCAGCGATTTAACAACGACGTTATTAACAAGCTCAGCCTCGCGCTGGCCGTCAATAATCTGGATATGGATGCCTGTTCTTTGTTCGATATTGGCCCGGACTTCATAGCCATTTTCGGCTTCCCGCATGGCGGAAGTAGCACAGGCCATGTAATCTTCGACCTCGTGAAGTTCCATAAGCAACTGATAAGAAAGCATCAGTTTGATCATACGGTCTTCACTCAGCGGAGAAATTCTTCCCTCTGTAAAAACATCATGTCCGAGCCGGAGCGGGAAACGTACGTACTCAACTTTTTTAAGCCGTGTGATTCCTTCGTCATGCAAAACCGAAGATATTTGCATACGGGCACCATTGGATCCAATATCTATTGCCGCAAATTTCAAAAGAGAACTGTCATAAGGTTAATAAAAACCAAAAATAGATCTTTTCACGAACATCTTTTCATTAATCTGTTCATATTCGTAGTGACTGGTTTTTACATTTTCTTTCCGATCTGGTACAGAAACTTAATTTTAAAGCCTGGACCGCTGCGCGAAGTCAGTGGAGAAAGCGGTAAAAAATAGGTATAAAGATAACCTTCTGCCTGCAACACCACCGGATGCCAGCTTTTCTCTATGCCCGCCGAAAAATTCAACGAATTAACAAGGTTTAAATTCATTTTTTCCGTTATCTGTTCACTACGGGTAGCCCGCACGATGTATGGTTTTGGACCTGACTGAATATAAATATCTCTGTAACTGTCGAATGTGATATCCTGCTTTTGTTTCACTGTTAAGTTTGTTCCGGCACCCACAAAAAAAGTGAAGTTATTTTTAAGATCGTTTCTGTAAGCAACCGTCAGTGGAATTTGGACCACGGAAGGTTTGATATTGATATTTTCAATACCTTCGAAAGGCATCACCTGGGGATTGAAGTCGTCACGGAAATTCTTCCGTGTTTTTTCCCGGTAATTTTTTTCCGAGTGAAAGTCTTTCGCTTTTATTTTTAACCAGCTCAAACCTGCTGAAAAAGAGAAATGTTTCGACACAACCACCTCGGCAAGGACTGTTTTTGACTGATTTTTTCCTTCCCATTGCTGTGCAAAGCCAAAACGGTAAGGGACTTTCAGGTTCAGTTTCGGTATTGTTGTTTCTGCTTTTTTGGTTGAAGTGACGTTCTTTTGAGATTCAGGCTGTTTAATAGTCGGCGGATTGGCTGCCAGCAACACATTTTTTATCTGTTTTGGCGCAATACGATGTGCGAGCGCATACTGCATCCTGCGGGAAACCGTCTGGTAATTGTTCTGCTGAACTGGCGTCTGTGTGGCAATCTGATCAAATTTTTCATCCAGTGTTTTTGTGAAAACTACACGGCTATTAGCCGGGACATTGTTGAGATCACCATAAGTAGTACCTCTCCCTGAATGGATGTCGCCACCCGTTCCGCGGCTACCGGCTTTATTGGTGACGCCTGCGTTGTTGCCGGAATTTACCTCGACACCAGTTGAAGCAGCAATTTCATTACCTGTTTTGTTTTGTCTAATATTTTCAGGAATTGCTATAACTTCTTCTTTTACAATATTCTGACCTGTTTTTTCAGTCCGGGAAAGCAGGTTCCGTTTTTCATTCATTTCCGGTTTAACAAAATCGGTTGACGGTTGTCCTGCGTTTGTTCCTAAACCTGTTTCCTTATCCTCTGTATGCGCCAGCGATTCCGCGGCATCCCGGTTATCCTGTTGCGGTGCAAACCTTTCTTCTCTTTGATTTTCCTGCGTGTATTCGTTTGTGGTATGGTCAACGGTTTGTTGCTGAACGACATAGACTGTATCCGTTTTCTGAACAACCGCCGGGTTGTTTTTTATAAGCTCGATCTGGTTTTGGAGTTGTTTCACATCACTTTGCAGGTGATTGTTTTGGGAAAGCTGGTTCACATACATAAACGCCATGACGGTTGTCACGGTGGCGGCCGCCGCATAACCAAGCCATGAACTATACTGCTGCCAAAACGTCGGAGGCGTATGGGCATGCATGTAGTTCTGCATTTTCGTCCAGTCATCTTCATGAAAATCGGGCGTAATGCTTTCTAGCTTCCGGCGTATAGTTTTTTCAAATTTATCAGTTTTCATTGCTCTTGAATGACTTTATTCCCCAATCACTTGGAAAAAGATGGGGGTAATGCTGTTTTATCAAATGCTGCAGCCTGGCTCTGGCCCGCACATAATGCGAGCGCACCGTTGCCTCATTTATTTGCAATAGATTGGCTATCTCGCGGTGAGTGTAACCATCCACAACGTATAAAAGGAACACGTTTTTGTAGATGGGCTTAATCCCCTGTACTAGCTGTAAAATTTCTTCCGCTGTTATCTGGCTCACTACATCTTCATCAAAACGCGGACATGGTGCATCTTCAAGCGATATCATATCCTCGTGGTGTTTTTTGTGTTTACGGTAATAACTGATCGCCGTATTCACCATGATCGTACGAAGCCACGCCTTAAACGGATGCGCCAAATCGTATTTTCCCATGTTGTTAAACACTTTGAGGAAACCTTCATTCAATACTTCCTCGGCCTCTTCTGTCGTCGAGGTATAGCGCAGACAAATGCTTTTTGAGTATCCGAAAAATTGTTTGTACAGATACCTTTGAGCCTGGTTGTTACCAGCTATGCATGCAGAAACGACCGTTCCGAAATCGTTTTCATTAAAGGAAGATTTCTTACCAAATAGCAAAGTTTGGATGTCAAATTGTTAGGATATGAATCTGTACTAAGTGATACGCCCAGGTCTGTCAATTTGTTGCAAAAGAATTTCAGGTTCCCAAAAATCTTTTACGAAGTTAATGTTTTTGATCGTTTGATCAATTTTCAGGCCTGCGTATTTTAGCGTTATCTGTCTGATATTCAATATGGAATGATTCTTTTTTTTTACATGCTATCCCAATGCTGAAAAGGTTTCATCAGAAGGAATTTTGTCGGGATTCTGGGCAGTAAAAAAGTTTCAAATAAATTTATTGAGTTTGCAACAACCGTCCTTCATGAGGCGTAATGACCGTTAAAAGCAGCATAGCTTTCTCTGTTTCACACTCAAAACGAATCGGATTATGAAAAAGGTGGTTGTAATGCTCATCGCATCGGTGGGTTTGTGGTTTGCCTCCTGTCAAAAGGATAGCACTGATATGAGTCCAACGGCTGATACAGATGACGTGAGTTTGGAAACTGTTGCCACAACGGCGGCGCGTTTCTCGGTAGAGTCCGATTCGGTTACGACGCATACCTGCAAGGGAAAATTAACAGAAGTAGCAGTTGCTGATCTGGCAGCATCCATTACAACGTATATATCAACAACTTATCCGTCGTCACAAATAAAATTTGCGGCAAAAGATGAAGGCGGTAAAATTGTCGTTTCAATCCTGCTTGCGGATGGAACGCCAAAGGGATTGATATTTAACGCAGACGGTACTTTTAAAGAAGAACTAAAACGCCACGCGCAGAAAGCAAAACTGACAGAAGTGGCACTTGTCGACTTACCGGCAGCGGTAACGACCTATATCACAGCCCATTATGCAGGTGCCGAAGTGAAAAAAGCAGGCAGAAATGCAGATGGACAATACTTCGTAGGGATAGTACTTGACAATAAGGTCAAAGTACTCTTATTCAATGCTGACGGCAGTTTTAATAAAGAACTGGAAAAACCATTGAAAGGAAAAGGTCCGAAAAGGCATTAAAAGATTTTGTTAGGGGTGAGTTGGAATACGGGGCTGGATTTTTCGGCTCCGTATTTATTTTTTACCAATTCATGAGATTTTACAGTCGGCGATCAGCGATCAGCTATTGGCTCCGCCGATAACTAAAAATATCATTTTTCGAATTAGTCTGTTCGCCGAGCCACCCAGCCGACTGCCGACCGCCAACCGCTAGCTTATTTTGTCTTCGAATCCAACATTTCTATCTCCGACGTATTTTTTATTTCTCCCATCACAAACAGACTGTGCGAGCTGCCGATATTTTCGAGAGAGCCAAGTTTTTGCATGAGAAAATGCTGATACTGAGACATATCGTTTACCACTATTTTGAGCAGAAAATCATAATCACCGGAGATATTAAAACATTCCATGACTTCGGGCATGGCCAAAACAGCCTTCACGAACTTTTCTCCCATCGTCAGTGAGTGCTCTTTCAGGGCAATGTTGCAAAAAACCATCAGCTTCTTGCCGACTTTCTCCCGGTCTACGAGTGCCACATACTTCTTGATTATTCCTTCTTTTTCAAGTCGCCTGATCCGTTCATAAACGGGGGTGTACGACAGATTTAATTTTTCCGACAATTCACGTGTTTTCAGCGTAGCATCCTGTTGCAGGTAGTGTAGTATTTTGCAATCCGTCTCATCCAGATTATACATAGATAGATTATCTTTACAATTCGATTATAATGTTCGAATATAGATAAATAATTTACGTAAAGATCAAAAAACAGACTAAGCGTCTATTTTTTTTCAAATTATTGAATAAAACATCTGGTAATGTAAATTTGTATTGTCAACAAGTCTCAGAGGACGGTTGGTAAAATTGGTATTGAACATAAAAATGGCGGGATTATTTTTCGTAATACGATAAACATATAATGATAACAACGCAAAAGTTTGACATTCGGGAAATATTAAAAGAACGGATCCTTGTACTCGATGGTGCAATGGGTACGATGATACAACGCTATAAATTAGAAGATTACGATTACAGCGGTGAACGGTTTAAAGACTGGCCGCATGATGTAAAGGGTAATAACGATTTGCTTTCGCTGACACGGCCGGATGTGATCAAGGAAATTCACGCGGCCTATTTTGAAGCTGGCGCGGATATTGCTGAAACCAACACCTTCTCCGGAACCACCATCGCGATGGCGGATTATGGTATGGAAGAACTGGTTTACGAACTGAATTTCGAATCTGCCAGACTTGCACGCGAAGTGGCCGATGAATTTACAGAACGCGAGCCTGAGAAACCACGTTTCGTTGCAGGTTCAATCGGGCCGACAAACCGTACGGCGTCCTTGTCGCCTGACGTAAACAATCCGGGTTATCGCGCGATAACATTTGATCAGCTCGTTGAAGCTTATTACGAGCAGGTAAAAGGTTTGACGGACGGAGGATGTGACCTTCTTTTGGTTGAAACTGTTTTTGATACATTAAATGCAAAGGCGGCACTTTTCGCCATTGATAAATTTTTTACAGACGCTAAAAACGGATTGGTAGAAGTACTGCCAAGCTGGAAAACCGGTGCAGATGATTTCCTGCCGATCATGGTTTCAGGAACCATCACGGATGCTTCCGGCAGAACGCTTTCCGGCCAGACGACAGAGGCATTTTTGACTTCCATATCACATTTGCCGTTGCTATCGGTTGGTTTGAACTGTGCTTTGGGGGCAGATCTGATGCGTCCTTACGTGCAGATCCTTGCCAATAATTCTCCGTTTTATACTTCTGCCCACCCGAATGCGGGTTTGCCGAATGAAATGGGAGAATACGATGAATCCCCGGAACAGATGGGGGAAGTTATTGACGGGTTTTTGAGGGACAACCTGATCAATATCATCGGAGGCTGCTGCGGAACGACGCCGGGACACATTCGGGTGATCGCGGACCTTGCCGGAAGATACAAACCACGTGTCGTGCCGGAGTATGAAAAGATATTGAAGTTATCGGGTCTTGAACCGATGGATATTACCAAGCTGACCAACTTTGTAAATATTGGTGAGCGCTGTAACGTATCCGGTTCCAAGATGTTTGCACGATTGATCCGTACCGGTAAGTATGACGAAGCCTTGTCTATTGCCCGTGACCAGGTTGAAAATGGTGCGCAGGTCATTGATATCAACATGGATGAGGGGATGATTGACGGCGTAGAAGCGATGACGACGTTTGTCAACCTGATTGCCGCTGAACCGGATATTTCCCGCGTGCCGCTGATGATCGATTCCTCTAAATGGGAGGTGATTGAGGCCGGTTTGAAATGTGTGCAGGGTAAAGCCATTGTGAATTCTATTTCTCTGAAAGAGGGTGAAGAGAAATTTAAAGAATCGGCAAGAGCCGTGCTGCGTTATGGGGCTGCGGCGGTTGTCATGGCTTTTGATGAAACAGGACAGGCGGATAACCTGGAAAGAAGAAAGGAAATTTGCGGACGGGCTTACAGAATATTGGTAGAAGAAGTTGGGTTTCCGCCCCAGGATATCATTTTTGACCCAAACATCCTGACCGTTGCGACAGGGATGGAGGAACACAATAATTATGCAGTCGATTTTATTGAATCAATAAAATGGATCAAGGAAAATCTGCCGTATGCAAAGGTGTCTGGTGGGGTATCAAACGTATCGTTCAGTTTCCGGGGAAATGAGCTGGTTCGTGAAGCCATTCACACGGCGTTTTTATACCACGCGATCAAGGCGGGTATGGATATGGGTATCGTGAATGCCGGACAGATCGGAATTTATGATGAAATTCCAAAAGAAACACTGATACTGGTTGAAGACGTACTTTTGAACAGAAACGCAGAGGCTACCGAAAAACTGGTAACGTTTGCCGAAACGGTTAAAGACAAAGGAAAGGTTGCAAGCGGGCCGGATCTCACCTGGCGTACCTTTCCGGTGCGGGAAAGGATCAGCCATGCTTTGGTGAAAGGCAATGCGGACTATATCGAAGAAGATGTTGCAGAATGTCTTCCAATGTTTAACAGGCCTTTGGAAATTATTGAAGGTCCGTTGATGGACGGGATGAGCATCGTGGGAGACTTATTCGGAGAAGGGAAAATGTTCCTTCCGCAGGTTGTGAAATCTGCCCGGGTAATGAAAAAAGCGGTGGCATTTTTACAACCTTACATTGAGGCTGAAAAGCAGGAAGGTTCATCTTTTGCAGGTAAAATTTTGCTTGCCACCGTGAAAGGTGATGTGCATGATATTGGCAAGAATATTGTTGGCGTTGTATTAGGATGTAACAATTACGAGATTATCGATCTTGGTGTGATGGTGCCAACGGATAAAATCCTGGCAGCTGCGATTGAGCACAATGTCGATATTATCGGTTTGTCAGGCTTGATCACGCCATCGCTGGATGAAATGGTTGGTGTTGCCAAGGAAATGGAACGCAGACATTTTAAAATGCCGCTTTTGATTGGAGGGGCAACCACGTCACGTATCCACACGGCGGTTAAAATTGACCCTAACTATTCCGGTGCAGTTATTCACGTGCTGGATGCGTCCCGGTCGGTTCCTGTTGCCGGCAAGTTAATTCAGAGTGATGTGAGCCAGGCACAGGTTTTGTCGGACATCAAGGGTGAGTATGCGAAATTGCGTGAAGATCATGCGAAAAGGAGCGGAGATAAGGCGCATGTGCCTATCGACAAAGCCCGTGAAAATAAGGCAAAAATTGACTGGACGAATTTTAAAGCAAAAAAGCCGCAGTTCCTCGGAACAAGGGTATATGATGATTACGATTTAGCGGATATCGCAAAATACATCGACTGGACACCGTTTTTCCAAACCTGGCAGCTGCATGGGAAGTATCCGAAGATATTTGAAGATAAGGTTGTTGGACAGGAAGCAACACGTCTGTATGAAGATGCTGCTGTACTTTTGGGTGAAATTATTCGCGATAAGAGTTTGAAGGCAAAAGCTGTACTTGGTTTCTGGCCGGCCAATGCTATTGAAGACGACATTGTTTTACACCATTTCGAAGAAACGGCAGAAGGTAATGAAGGCCATGGTTCACAGCAGCATACCGAGTATAAGATCAGTCAGGTTACGGCCGAACAACTAAATGGCGGTGAGCTTGTTGCGGATACCATGACCGTGCTTCATCACCTGCGTCAGCAAAGTGAAAAGGCTAAAAATTTGCCAAATTATTGCCTTTCAGACTTTGTAGCGCCGTTGGAAAGCGGTCATATGGATTACATTGGTGGTTTTGCAGTGACGGCTGGTATTGGTATTGAGGCGCTGATTGAAAAATTTGAGGCCGACCACGACGATTATAACAGCATCATGGTAAAAGCTTTGGGCGACCGTTTGGTAGAAGCGTTGACAGAGCTCATGCACGAACGGGTGCGTAAGGAGATCTGGGGGCAGACACCTGAGGAAAACTTTACCAACGAAGAACTGATTAAAGAGGCATATAGTGGTATTCGTCCGGCACCGGGTTATCCTGCTTGTCCGGACCATACTGAAAAACGCATGCTTTTTGACTTGTTACAGGCTGAGCAACTCGGTATTTCACTGACCGAAAGTTACGCCATGTATCCGGCAAGCAGTGTCAGCGGGTGGTATTTCTCTCATCCCGACAGCCGGTATTTCCCGGTTGGGAAGATCTTTAAAGATCAGGTTGTGGATTATGCAAAAAGAAAAAATATGCCGCTCGAAGAAATCGAGAAATGGCTCGCACCGGTTTTGGGGTATTAATAAGTAAGGTTCAGTTTTATGGGGAGAGTTGGGAAACCAGCTCTCCTTTTTTATTGTGTAAGCCGTTATTTATAACGTATAGTAAAAATCAGGTATTTATACGCTATTTTTTTATAAAATTTTGTGAAATATTTGTAACCGGATACCGGTGTCAGGATACTGGCATGAAATTTGGGTTTAAATAGATTTAGCGGCGACCTTTAAAAGCACACAGCCATGAAAAGAAACTTCATCATATTCATTTTTTTAATTTTAATTGCTACGTCATTTAAATTAAGATCGAAAACGCAGACAAAGATCCTGAACCCGGATTCCCGGGTATTCATTGAACAGGTCACGGACTCGCCCGCTGATGATAAAGTGCGGGAAAGGAATTACGAGGAAGAGATCCGGAATCTGGAAAGCGTGGAACGAAATGCACTCCTGAAATCAGATACAACGACGCTGTTTCAGTTATGGTCAGAGGATTTGGTAATCAATACGACCGACAGCAAGGTTCTTACACTATCCGAATTAAAAGATACTTTCAGAAAAGGTGCTGTCAATCAGGCTCCTTTCAGCCGTGTTATTGAAAAAATAGCGATTTCTGAGAATGTTGCCGTTGTGATGGGGCATGAAACAGAAGATGGTGTGCGTAAATCTGGCTCTAATCCGAGCGGACGTTATACAGATGTCTGGATGAAAGATGGCAAGACCTGGAAACTGACTGCGCGCCAGTCGACTAACCTTCTTGCGGGGAAATAACGGATTTATATTCTTTTCAAAACTTAAACCTGAACGGTAGACGTATAATAGCGATTAGATATTTGGCGAAAAAATTATTATTTAATTATGATCTAAATCTTGTCAGTATTTTATTTCGTAATGCCTGTAACTTCCAATAGATTTGTTTGTTATTTTGCACCCTGGTTTGATGGTAACAAATTATTTTCATGGAAAGATTTACTGGTCTGTTTGGTATTGTATTGATTTTGGGTATTGCTTATGCAATGTCAAACAATCGTAAAGCAATTAATTATCGTACGGTTGGCGTTGGGCTGGGTATTCAGTTTGGGCTGGCATTATTTATCCTCCGTACAGACATAGGCCAGGCTATCTTCCAGTGGCTGGGTGCCAAGGTTCAAAAATTACTTTCATTTTCCGATAAAGGTGCAGATTTCGTTTTTGGTACGCTGGTGCGTCCGGAATTGATGGCGAAAGCATTTGGCCCGGGAAATGATTTTGTCTTCTTTTTCAAAGTAATCCCTACCATTATTTTTGTGGCGGTATTGGTTAATATGCTCTATCACCTGGGTATTATGCAGCGTGTGGTATCGACCATGGCGAAGGGCGTATACTGGCTGATGGGCGTAAGTGGTGCCGAGGCGGTTTCGAACGTAGCGAGTACATTTGTAGGACAGGTTGAGGCACAGATCATGATCAAGCCTTATCTGAAAAACATGACCAATTCGGAGCTGATGGCCTCCATGACCGGTAGTTTTGCCTGCATTGCCGGCGGGGTTATGGCTGTTTATATTTCACTGGGGGTGCCAGCGCCTTATCTGATCGCAGCCAGTTTGATGGCCGCACCGGGTGCTTTAGTGATTTCTAAAATTGTATTTCCGGAGACCGAGGAATCCAATACCAAAGGCGCTGTAAAACTTGAAATTCAAAAGTCGCATGCTAATTTATTGGATGCCATTGCAGCCGGTGCCGGTGAAGGCTTGAAGGTAGGTTTCAACGTGATTGCGATGTTGATCGGGTTTATAGCACTGGTGGCCTTACTGGACTACTTGCTGGGATTGATCGGAGGTGTATTCTCCTTCCCTGAATTGAGCTTCAATTTTGTGTTGGGTAAAATATTTTCAGTTTTCGCATGGGCCATGGGTGTTCCTTCGAAAGATATTCAGGCGGCTGGTTCCTTGATGGGGACCAAAATGGTGATCAACGAGTTTGTAGCTTACCTGGATATGGTAAAAATGAAAGACACGCTGGATCATAAAACAATCGTAATTACAAGTTTTGCGCTTTGCGGTTTTGCAAATTTCAGTTCCATTGCCATTCAGGTAGGAGGGATCGGTGAACTTGCCCCTTCACGCCGCGCGGATCTGGCAAGGCTTGGATTCAAAGCACTGATTTGTGGTACGCTGGCTTCGTATATGTCTGCAACGTTGGCGGGGTTGTTGCTGTAAAAGATTAAAGAGGTTAAGTTTTAGGGAAAAAATAAGTTTAAAGATAAAAGCGTCAACACTGAGCGTGCCCCTTTTCAAAAGTTGACTTCTTTGGTTTATAAACGATAAAAATTTAGTTGCTGGTCGAAGCTATGATTTACAGTTTTGGCCTACCCGGTTTCGTCTTTCGAAGGTATTTAAAATCGAGAATCCTGTTGATAAACGCATTGCTCGTACCAGGAATAATTCCAGAGCATATTTTATTGACGGGTTAAAAGGGAGGGGATTAACAGATTTATGAAAGAGAGAAGTACCCGTTTGATACTGTATTTTGCGGTTTCAAATACACTGAATTTCCTGTTTAGGAACTGGGTATTTTTAAGTGCTTTTGGGGCTTGAACTTTAATTTTGCATTGTTTTGCCGTTTAATAAGTGACGAAGTAATTTGATATAAATTTGTACAATTAAATATATCTTTATTGTAGTATTTGTCTCAAAAGGATAATACATCATGAAAGCATCCCCTTCAATCTTAACTACTCAAACCTATGAAAGCTCTTCAGTTCAATCCAGGAAATCCACCTCGGTATCGATTTCTTCGCCCTGACAATTGTTACGCCAAATCTTCGTGATTTAAGGGTGATTTAAATTTTCGGAAAAATATTCTTCATGCTTTTACATAACAATGCTATTTCCAGGGACGAGGATTTTCTTGCCTGGGAAGATGGAGCTGTTTGTTACGATATAGATTTGTACAGTTGATCGTATAAACATAATCGTTCGTATATGTTTGCTTGGCTATTTAGGAAACCAGCCTTCCTTGTCAACCCTTTTTATATATGGATACGCAAATCTGAAAGCTTCATGTCAATAAAGAATACCGGGAAGTAATGCATATGTGCAAAGTTATGCGGATGAACCGGAAACAGACAGTTTTGAGAATCCGGCATTTATCTGGAAGGTTCTTCAGGATATTCCGTCATCAAGTAGGCCTCATTACAAATTTAGCTATGATTACCGGATCTTGAAACCGGACGGAAAGGTCGTAAGGGTTTTAGTTCAAAATGCTGTTTTACAGCAGGATAGTAAGGTGGATGTCACGCATTTACTGGGCGTCTGCAATGACATCACGCAGTGGAAAAGAAATGGGACCCAGCTTGCTGCTCTCACTTCAGTGATGGACAAGAAATTTTCCCTTTTCAGCTCAGATAGCACCACGGCCATTAAGCCTGAAATAATCCTGAGCAAACGTGAACTGGAAATTGTAAAACTAATGGGTGGGGAGATGAGTCGGTAGTCTTGTGAAATTTCATTAAAGAAAAAGCGTATGTTAGTATCAGATTTAACAAAAGGACCATCCGTTATCCAAATAAAAAACATAACTTCAATGACGCAACTCACCGTTATATCTGCTCCACGTTTCCCATAGTAGAACGCACTTGATTTCTTGAATGGAACGAGCAGGACCATGTCAGGTGTTGGACCAATACAAATTTTACCAGTGCATTTCATGTTTTTCCACCAGATCAAAAAAACAGTTATAAAATAACCAACCATGGCTACACAAATCACTCCGCATTTCACGATGGAAGAGATGCTTACGAGCCAAACCGCGATCAGGTTTAGGTATAGCGAACAATTTACTCCTCCCAACAACGTGAAACAAAGCTTAACGGCGCTTTGTCAGCATGTATTGGAACCGATTCGCGTGGCTCTTGCTAAGCCAATTCGGGTGTCAAGCGGATATCGATGTCTACGAGTAAACACTAAAATCGGCGGAGCGCGAAACAGTCAGCATATAGATGGAGAAGCTGCCGATATTCAGGTACTTAGTATGACGGTAGAGGAATTATACCAATTTATCAAGGCCGGGAACTTTCCCTATGACCAGCTCATACAGGAATTCGATTCATGGGTGCATGTTTCATTCGGGCCAAGAAACAGAAGGCAGTCGCTCAGAGCGGTAAAGCTTGGGAATGGTCACACCAAATATTTACCCGGGTAAGTCTCCTTGCATTCACTCTTGCTTTGGTAATAATACATCATTGACTAGTGGTAGCGGTTCTTTAACAAGTTCATACTTTAGCTCAACTGGTATTTTGGCCTTTTACTAAAAAACAATTCGTATCATGAACCTCCTTGACATCCCCATCGTATCCACTGCAATCGCCATAGTTATTAGCTGGGCGCTGTATGCCTTGTTTTGCAGTTATGTTCACGAGGCCCTGGTGCAGATCAAGGCGGAGCGTGGCCGGTTTATGAAGAATTATCTCTACTTACAATTGATGGATAATGCTAATGGAATTAACTGGGCCGAAAAACTTTATTCGCATGGAACAATTGATCTGCTGAGCCGCGATCCGAAGAAACCTACCAATGATATTTCTCCAAGATTATTTGCTGAAACCTTAATAGAGGTGGTGGGGAGTTCTCAGTTGGTACAAAATCGGGTTGAAGAATTAAAAAATGAAAAGTGGGTAGTTTCCTACAAGTCTAAGGTTCTCAGTGATTTCAAGTTTGGTACGCAGATATTAAATCCCAGTGATCTGGTATCACTTTTTAGGCAGGCCATGCATAGCGCCGAATTAAAAACGCTCCCTGGAAAAGACGGTGAAGCATTCAACGAAGCAGAACTTTACGGCCATTTAACCGAGTACCTGGAAAACTGGTTTGGAGAACTGACCGGGCGTCTCACGTTATGGTACAAAAAGAAAACCCGGGAAAGATTATTCTACCTTGGCGTACTGATCGGGATCATTATTAATGTGGATAGTCTTCAGCTCTTTTCTTTTTACGAAGAGAACCCGGTGGCGAAGGCAGCCATAATCCAGTATTACGAAGATCATCCGGAAATATTCCTGCCTGACCAGGATAGCGCCACCGATCTGGCGGGCGAAAGGCGTGTACCGCAAACCGTTCCGGAGTCTGCAGGCGTCACTACGGGTATTATACGGAACAGTGCCGACAGTACAAAACTGGATAGTCTTGTAAAAACAAAGCGGTCTGAAAACTCTATAGAAAATTCAAAAGCAATGGCTGGAGAGGACAGCCTCGATGTTTCAACGATCCGATTAATAAAATCGATGGACAGTCTTATTGTTTCCTCAAAATTACCCGTGGGATGGAAGTATAATTTGATTGTAAGAAGAGCTGAAATGGATTGGGGAGACTACTTGCTGAAGATATTAGGGATCCTGATCTCAGGGTTTGCGGCCAGTTTCGGCGCACCATTTTGGTTTGATTTATTGAAAAAAGCGACCTCCAAAATCTAAAAATTGAAGCCATGCAATTCTTTAATGTTCATAGCCACGTTTTTAATATCCGGAATGCTCCGAAGAACTTTCTTAGTCTGTTTCTTCCGGATGTCGCCGCGAATCTCATTGATAAGTTAACAAACACGGATGTAGGATCAACCGCTTTTGGTTTTCTCTTGTCAAAATTCGGTGGTAACCTGGGTAAAAGGTATGCCAGTTTTTTACAAGTTGGAAAAAGCCGGAATCAACGGGAAATTTTCGAAACTTTAAGAAAGCAATATGACGATCCGCATTTGAAAATTGTGGCCCTGACCATGTACATGGAAAAATGCGGAGCGGGCCCATCCGATACGGGATATGAAGGTCAATTAGAAGGCATCCTTGAAGTGAAAAAGGAAAATCCAGACAATCTGCTCGTCTTTTTAGGCATTGATCCGCGATGGAAAAGTACGGGTAGGGAATTGAAAGAGACGGTCGAACGGTATTTTGAAAATAAAATTCATGTTAATGCCGAGCGCTCGGTATATCCTTTTGTGGGTTTAAAAATCTATCCAAGCCTGGGTTTTTATGCCTTTGATGAAAAACTAAAAGAAACCTTTGAGTGGGCTGCAGAAAAAGGCGTGCCTGTTTTGAGCCATTGTAGTTACCTTGGAGGGATCTACTCGAATGATACCAACCATGTTAACAGCAGCCTTAACCCATTGGATGTTTACAGCGGTCAGCAATATTCCGTGAATTTTGGACCAGGTACCCCGCCGCCGGTACCCGATCAATCATGGAATTTTTTTAAATGGATCTTAGGTCAAACGGATAATTTGCGGAACCTAAATACCTGTTCGTATTTTTTGGAACCTGCCAGTTACCGGACGCTCGTGGATTACTTCTCAAAAAAGGAAAAACCGTTAAAGATCTGCCTGGCTCATTTTGGTGGAGAGGATCATGTTTTAAATGAATTTAATGGGAATGCGGCGGGTCCCATTGTTGGGATGGTTCAACAGAACTGGTGTGCCCAGATTAAGGATCTTATCACGAAGTATCCTAATGTTTACACGGATATTGCTTATGCGGTTGGCAACCCGAAGACTCATAATGCATTTCTGAATGATTTGAGTGGCCCCAAATTAAAATCAAAGATGATGTTTGGTACTGATTTTTTTATGACAGAGCGGGTTCTGCCGGAAAAGGATGATTATGCGACTTTTAAAAAGACCGCACTGGCCCGGCAGGTAGGAACAAGTAATGCCTGGGAAATCATGGCATCGCAGAATGTACAGGCTTTTTTGGCGAGCGCATATTACCCCTGATTCAAGTCCAGGCAGTAACTTTCCGCTGCCTGATTCAATGTTTACATGAATATCGTTTTTTGAAAAACATGAACAGGACCCTGGCATGATTATATTTGCTCCCAAACCACACGCAAAATAATCACGCAAACGGGAGCCCTACATGAAACAAATTAAATTCATCTTCGAACTATTAGCGGAAAGTTTTACTGAATTCATGAATGATAATGGCCTGAAACTTAGTGCGGCCTTGTCGTATTACACCGTGTTTTCGCTGGCGCCGATGTTGCTTGTGATCATTTCGGTATGCAGTCTGTTTTTTGGGCGTGATGCCATTCAGGGTGAATTGTTTGACCAGATCCGCGGATTGGTAGGAGATAATGCCGCCGCTCAGTTACAGGAAATTTTAAAAAACGCGCAGGTTTCTAACAAATCCGATGTTGCTGCGGTGATAGGTCTCGGCACTTTGTTGCTGGGAGCCACCGGGGTTTTTGCCGAAATTCAGGATTCAATCAATTACATATGGTCGATAAAGGCAAAACCAAAGAAAGGCTGGCTGCAATATCTGAAAAACAGGCTGCTGTCGTTTTCGATCATTCTTACGCTGGGGTTCCTGCTGCTGGTTTCGCTGGGTGTCAATGCGATGGTGGATATTCTCAGCTCGCAGCTCGCGAAGTATTTTTCCGAAGCTTCTGTTATCCTGTTTTATATCGTGAACCTGGCCATTGTTCTGGCTATTATCACGGCACTTTTTACCGTTATTTTCAAAGTTCTTCCCGATGGTTATTTACGTTGGAAGGAATGTCTGGTAGGCGCAGGATTTACCGCAACGCTGTTTCTGATTGGTAAATTTGTGATCAGTTTTTACATCGGAAAAGCGGATTTGGGCGCTACGTATGGCACTTCTGCATCGATCGTCATCCTGCTTACCTGGGTATATTATTCCTCCATTATCCTCTATTTTGGGGCCGAATTTACAAAGGTTTATGCCAAACTGGATGGTATCGCAATTGCCCCGAATGCGCAGGCAGTTCTGGTGATCAGAAAGGAAATTGATAAAGAAACGGGCAAAGTGATTTAACCAATACCTGGTTGCTACAATCATAAACAAAAATCCCTGACCGGCTAGCGATCAGGAATTTTTGTTTATAATGATTTCTTATTCGTTACCGGATCACTAATTCAAACGGCATTCTGGTTTGCATGCCGCCCATATTCATTAGTTTTTTGTACATTTTAACATAAGAAGAAAGCTCTCCAAGATTTTTGTTCATCGCTTTTTCTTCGGATCCGCCAATAAATCTTTCGATTAAATCTTCAATTGGTCGTTTCTTTTCAGGGTAATAACGAACGCGATAGTCACCTTCTTTTAATTTAGCGGCTTTTGCGGCTATTTTGATGGCATCGTCAACGCCTCCGAGTACGTCAACCAGTCCGTTGGCTTTGGCCTCAACACCCGACCAAACACGTCCCTGAGCAAGACTTCTTAATTTTTCAACGGGCATTTTTCTGCCGGCTGCCGCTTTTTTCGTGAAAGAGTCATAACCTTCATTAACACTTTTCTGGATCATGGATTTTTCAAAATCGGTCATGTCGCGTGTCGTGGTTGGCCAGTCAGCGTGCGGACTGGTTTTTACCGCATCAAAGGTCACGCCCAACTTATTGTTCATGAAATCTTTCACATTGAAAATAAGACCAAAAATCCCAATGGAACCCGTGATGGTGTTAGGTTGTGCAACAATCGTATCGCAACCCATCGCCATATAATATCCTCCCGAGGCAGCTACGTCAGACATCGAAGCGATCACCGGTTTTTTCTTCGCCGTAAGCTGGATTTCACGCCACATCACATCAGATGCCAGCGCGCTTCCGCCCGGAGAATTGATACGGATGACAATGGCTTTGATTTTGTCATTGTCACGCACTTTTTTCAGTTCCTTCACAAAATCATCCGAGCCGATTGACTCATCACTTCCTTTGCCGGAATTAATTTCACCTTCGGCTACCAAAACGCCGATACGGTTATTAAAATCGCCTTCTTCCGGCGTTACATCCGATTGGAGATACTTGTCAACACCAACGTAAGAAATATTGTCGTCTTCCTTGATGCTCAGGCTTTTTTTGATACTTCCTTCGAATTCGTCCCAATAACCAAGGTTTGTCACGAGTTTGTTTGAAAGTGCAGCCTGTGGATTATCAATCGTTAAAGAATCTGCAAAACGTTTCAGCGCGTCAGTAGGGATGTTGCGGGAATTGGAAATATTGGTCAGGAAGTTGCCATAAATAGCTCCGATCAGTTCAGAAGATTGTTTTTTGCTAGCCTCGCTCATATCCTGACGGGAAAACATTTCAATAGCACTTTTGAACTCGCCGACACGGAAAACTTCCGGTTTTATTTCAAGTTTATCAAACGTTCCTTTGAAAAAGCTGTATTCGGCCGACATCCCGTTCCACTCGATACCACCGGCTGGATTCAGGTAAATTTTATCAGCCACAGATGCCAAATAATATCCTTTTTCAGAATACGATTCGCCATAGGTAACAACAAATTTCTTAGACTTTTTGAATTCAAGAAGCTGGTTTCTGATCTCTTCCAGTGTTGCCCAACCCGCTTGTGGGCCTTCTGTTTTTAAATAGATACCTTTTATTTTGCTGTCATGCTGGGCACTTTTCAACGCCTCAACAATGTCTTTCAACCCTGTTACATTTTCATTGCCGGTAAAAGGACCGCCCAGATCCGATAGCGGATTTTCAACACCCACTTCCTGGATCGGTTTATTCAGATCGAGTTTCAGGATTGATTTGTCTTCAACAACCACTTTTTCATCGGATGAAAAAGCGGATCCGATACCTGCGAGGATCACAAAGGACAGGAAAATGAAAATAAAAATGCCGACCAGCGTTGCGAAGACATACTTAAGGAACTGTAACATACGGATATATAGCAATGAGTTTAAAATTCAGAGATATGGTGTTAACAAAATTAACTATTTATTATGCCAGATCGTGTATGAAATAATGTTCGAAGGTAATTTTAGCGAAATGAGTGGTAAAATTTCTATGTCAATTTTTTTTTCTATTTATTTACCGCAAGTCCTCAGAGAAGCTCTATCGGATTCTTTATTTTTGTATAAAATACGGTAATGAAAAAAACATTGATACTTGTGCGCCATGCCGCAGCCGAAGACCAGAAACTCATGGTTCGGGATTTTGAACGGGAATTACTTGGAAAAGGGAAAACCGACGCTTCTGCAATGGGACGGTGGCTTGTGAGTAAAAATATAAATCCGGACCGTTTTGTTTCCAGCGCTGCTGCGCGTGCCCACCAGACTGCCGTGATTATGGCCGATCAGCTGCAATTTCAGGCGGGATCAATTGTTTTGGAGGACTTTTTATACGATGGAGGCCCGCGTGGCTATCTGAGCGTGGTGAATGCGATACCAAGTGAAAGCCAGGTCGTGGCTTTGTTCGGGCATAATCCGGACATCACTTATTTCGCTGAATATCTTTCTGGTAAGGATCTTGACTCGATGTCAAAATGCAGCCTTGTGATCATTGAATTTGAAAATCTGGAATGGGCTGAAATCTCTGCCAAAACCGGAAAATTTGTTTTATACATGTCCCCAAGAGAACTTCGGGAATCTTAATACTAATGGAAAAGCCAAACCGAAACCGTCGGATCTTTATAATCGTATTTATACTTTTCGTTTCGCTTTTTGTCTACATTTCCTATGACATGGCGAGCAGGACAACAGCCCCGTGGAACAAACCAAAACAGCTTGACCGGGCTTTGCCGGGAGACCTGCCAAAAGCAGATACATTGGGGCTGGACTCCCTGTTGAACGAAGTTAAATAATTAAGATCTGGGATGAAATTCTGTGATGATCTGCCGTAAATAATCACGGTCCAGATGGGTGTAAATTTCTGTGGTTGTGATGGATTCGTGGCCCAGCATTTCCTGAACGGCGCGCAAACTAGCGCCGCCTTCAATCAGGTGCGTGGCAAAGGAATGCCGGAACGTATGCGGACTTACATTCTTGGAAATTCCAGCTTTTTCGGCTACATCTTTGATGATCAGGAACACCATAACCCGTGAAAGCTGGCCGCCACGCCTGTTTAAGAAGAGAATGTCTTCGCTGTCTTTTTTTACCTCGATCTCGCTGCGAACATGGTCCAGATAGAGCTGTGTGTATTTAATGGCCTCTTTTCCAATGGGGACGAGCCTTACCTTGTCGCCTTTTCCCAGGATGCGGATAAATCCAATGTCAAAATAACAGAAAGTAAGCTGCAAGCCGACTAACTCTGAAACCCGGAGTCCGGAGCTATACAAAACTTCGATGATTGCCCTGTTACGGGTTCCCTCCGGTGTGGAATGATCGATGGATTGAAGCATTTGCTCGATTTCTTCATAAGAAAGTACGTCGGGAAGTTTGCGTGGCAAACGCGGCGCTTCAATCAATTCCGTGGGATCTTCCGTAATTTCATTTTCAAGTAAAAGGTATTTATAAAACGCTTTAATGCCGGAAAGCATCCTCGCTTGTGTGTGTGCCGACAAACCCAGATCGGACAAATATTTTAAAAATGCGAGTAAATGTTCCTCTTTTATGTCAACGGGAGAGAGGTTTATTGCTGCCAATTCAAGATATTCAGCAAGTTTTTCCGTGTCCCGGACGTAAGCCTGGACCGAATTGTCGGAAAATGACCTTTCCAGGCGGAGATAATTTTTAAAATGTTTGATGTAGCTTTGCCACATAGTCAGACTGGTGAATTCCTGATGGGTGAATGTTAGTTCACAAATTGTTTTATCATGTAAATGTAAGGCCCGATCCTTGTATGAAAAAAATATTAATTCTCAATGGTCCTAATCTTAATCTTTTAGGCACGCGCGAACCAACTGTTTATGGCAGTCAAACGTTTGAAGACTATTTCAAAACTTTGAAAGCGGAATTTCCCAACACACAGTTACATTATTACCAGTCCAACCACGAGGGCGATTTAATCGATAAAATCCACGAAACAGGTTTTACTTTTGACGGAATTATAGTCAATGCCGGTGGTTACTCCCATACTTCCATCGCGCTGGCCGATGCGTTATCGGCTGTGACCACGCCAGCTGTGGAAGTCCATATTTCGAACATCCACGCGCGCGAATCTTTCCGCCACCATAGTTTCTTGACCAACCGCTGCAAAGGCATGATCTGCGGACTGGGGCTAAAAGGTTATGAACTTGCCGTAAGATATTTCCTTTAAAATTTAGCGGAACACAGCGTTACTGAAAAGTATTTTGCCATTATAAAGCATTCCCCGGAAAAGCGGGTCATCCATAAGGTAGATGATTTGTCCCTGGCCGATTTCCTGAACGCCCATAATTAATGTGTTTTTTAGCTTTTCAGTAGCCTTGTTGCCGACAAATCCTGCTTTGTATCCGGTTTCGGAAAGATAGCCCACGTTCCATCCATCCGTCAGATAATCAATGTTATAGGCATTTCTGACAATGCTGAAATATTCTTTGCTGCATCCGAAAGCGAGAGGGTGTGTGGCATCGAGTGAAACCTGATACATGCTGCCGGGCGACGAATAGCTGCTTTCCTCCCTTTCCTTATCCCCGAATTTCTTAAACGGATCCGAATTATTTTTAGGTGCCGAATTCTTTTTGGCTATTTCAAAACCGGGTTTGTTCAAAAATGCCTCGTTGGCATCTTCCATCGCAATGAGCTTGCCGCCTTTTTTGATCCATTCTTGCAAAGTATTCAGCATTTTATCGTTCAGGATTGTCGAATAATTTCCGTCGGGTAATATCAAAACGTCCACCTGGTCCAGGGGTAATTGCGCGATTTTTGAGGCAGAGATTAGCGTTAAGGGGTATCTAATTTGCTGCTCGAAATAATGCCAGACCGCGCCCAGAGAGGTTGTTGAAATACCTTCGCCATATAAGGTCACGATTTTCGAAGATTTCAATGAAACAACCTGATCTGAACCAAAATCGACGCCGGATGACACCGAACCTGTGGTAGTCGGGGTCAGTTTAACATGGTATTTCGTGGCCAGTGAGGTTACGAGACTGTCAAAATTTGATCCGCCGTTGCCTTTTTTTGCAATGATTAGTGTGCCTGCCTCAAACGCTGTTTTATTGGTTTCAAAGGGCAAATTCGACGTGCGCACAAGGATTTTTCTTTTTAATAGCTCTGAAAGAAAAATCACATCGTTGACACTTTTCCAGTGTGCGAGATAAGCGTAAGGTTTTGTTGCAGGGATGTTATTCTCAATTTTTTTAGATTGATAGGTCGCCGGAGTCAGCTTTTCCTTCAAACCATAAGCATGCAAGCCATAAAGGTAGGAGAGACCCCAGCTTGTGATGTCGTAAGTGACCGAATCCTCCAAAGTCGGCTGCGATTCGAAAAGGATTTTGAGCAGATTGGATTTTGGCTGATAAGCACTGATCAAAAGATCGCTGTTATCCGTTTTAATGGTTTGCTCCGCATGGCTTGTCAGTTCTGTGCCTTTAACCGATATATTTTTGCCCACGACACCATATTCAAATCCTTGTTTGTTGAGCCATTCGGCAAATGACCGGGTTCGCTCCTCATTCCCCTGCGACTTGATCAGATAGGTTTTATAAGTTCCAATCGGTTTTTGAATGGCATTGTCATAAAAACTGATGAACTCGCTGACGATCTTCTCTTTTTGGGACGAAATGGTTTCCAGTGTAGCAATACTTGTGACATAATGATGGTCAATTCTGCTTTTCAGCGTCAGCGTATCATTTTGATCCGGTCTGGACAATGCCAATCCACCCCGTCCGCCGCCGCCCTGCTCGAAAGTGATACCGATGGCGCCGTTATAGGTCGGCCAGGTATCGCCGTAACTTGGATAAAACAGGTCATAGTCCTTTTTCGAAAAGTAGGTCCAGTTTCGCTGGTCAAAATATTTGCGGCAGTTGGCACCCAGGAGCTCATTGAATTCCCGCTGCCATTTCGTGATATCCTGATGGTAAGGCTTGGCGGCTGGCGGGAAATAATAACTGCGCGCCGCTCCCATTTCGTGGAAATCGGCATGCAAATGCGGCATCCACTGATTGTAGAACGCTACCCGTTCCTGCGTTTCCTTCTGTGTTTGCCAAGCCCAGTCGCGGTTCAGATCGAAGAGATAATGGTTAAACCGGCCGCCTGGCCATGGCTCGTCGTGTTCCAGAGCAAAAGGAGTGATGTCCGGCTCAACATTCTGTACACGGTTATACCACGAAACGTAGCGTTCGCGGCCATCGGGATTGCTGCATGGGTCAAGAATGATAATTGTGTTTTTCAGGGCCGCCTGTGTAGACGGATTGTTTTTGTTGAGCAGTTCATAAAGCACTTTCATCGCCGTTTCCGACGAAACAGCCTCGTTTCCGTGAATATTATAACCCAGCCAGGCAATAGCCGGTGTTTTTTTACCCGTATTCCCGGGAAGCAGTTTTATATTTTTCAGGTGGTTGTTCCGGAGGTTATCGAGGTTGGCAAGGTTTTCCGGCGAAGCCACAATCGCGACCATTAAAGGTCTCCCTTCATAAGTACTTCCATATTGTATCAGCTTCACGCGATCCGGGTTTTGGGCGGCGATGGTTTTGTAGTAATCCAGAATCCGATGGTGGAAAGAAAATTTACTACCCAAAGGATACCCCAGAAAATCATCGGGTGTTTTGTTTTGCGCATTTGTATTCAGGAACACAAAAGAGAGTAGAAGACCACAAATATATCTGATCATGATAAGGGGAATGAATTTAGAGGTATGCCTTTCCCAAATTTAAAAAGTAATGGCAATTTAATGGCAGTCTCAAATAACTTAAAAAAAAGTTTTTAAATTAAGTCTCTGATAATAAGTGTAGTAAAAATTATTTTTAAATTATTTTTATCTAGCATTTGGATATGAAAAATCAACCGTGCATATTTGCACCACGATAAAGGAAACGGAGTCGGAAAAAAGAAAGAAAGTGCTGAAATCGCACACGAAGTAGGAGACCAGTCGGCCCATTCGTCTAGCGGTTAGGACACGACCCTTTCACGGTTGAAACAGGGGTTCGATTCCCCTATGGGTCACAAATCGTGTAAGTTTAGAGTTCATTTCTTTCTCTGATCCAACTGTTTAAGTTATTTTGGAAGCCTGCTGAAAAGCAGGCTTTTTTGTTTTGCTTCAAGTATTTAGCTCCTGTCTCACAACTCCGCTCACAGTTACATTTTCTTGCTCACACCGTTAAGATGGTTCGTATTAAACTTACCTCTTGATGATTTTTTTAAAGAATGACATGATTGTTGATGTTCACTTTTTCCTGCGCGGAAAAGAAACTGCCAAACCTGACGAGCTTTGTTCCATCTACGCGCAGATAGATTGTGATGGTTTGCGGGGAACTGCGTTTTCAATCAGATTGCAAATCCCTGCTAAATACTGGCAGGTTAAACCCACCCCTAAAAAAAGTAAGATTAAGCCGTCCACCAGCGAGCACCCGGCAAGTAGTAGTTATTTGTTGTCAGAACAAATAAATGAAGGCATTGCCCGGATCCGGAAAGCAGCCCAAACCGCAAAGAACATTTTAGAATCCACAGAACAGGAAATTACCCCGGAAGCTATTAAGCTAATTATTACGGCAAAAAGAAAAGTAGCACCAGGGAAACAGTTTCTAGCAACACTTGACGAACTACGGGACGTGCTTACGTCCAAAAGGTCGAAAAACACCATGACCAACTATCGGACCAGAAGAAACAATATCCATGAATTTTTATTGGCCAAAAACTATGGTAATCTGAAAGTAAGTGAGTTTAGATATAGCCATTTCGAAGAATTTCAGTTGTGGATGATAGACCAAAAAAATGATGACGGATCCGAGCGATGGGGAACCAATACCATTAATAAACATTTAACACTTGTTAACCAGGTTTTGGAATATGCCATTAATAAGGAATACTTAAAATCCAACCCCATCGGTGCTATGGGCTTGGAGTATGACCGTAGCAAGCCGCCTCAATACATGGAGGCCGACGCGAGGCAGCGCGTCGAAGAATGTACGGTCAAATCCTTAGAAAGGGAAATTGACGTTTCTATATTCTTAATGTACACAGGCCTGAGCCATACGGATTATTCAAGCCTGGGAGACGAACACCTTTATAGGCTACCGGCAGGGGAGTACTTTATTAAAAAACCGCGTGATAAGACAAATATTTATTCAATCATTCCACTGCTTCCCCAGGCTCACGCGATTATTAAAAAATATGGCAGTATCCGGAAACTGCCACGGCTGGATCTCAGCGATTTTAACAAAGCTTTGAAAATTTTAGGTGAATTGACAAAGGCACCTTTTAAGCTGTCTACGAGCGTTTTTAGAGATACCTTTATAAGTATGATGGAAAATGAAATGATGGTTCCTGCCAGGTTAATTATGTTTATGGTTGGTCACACCAACGAACGTCAATTAAGTAACTATTCTATCGTTCACCCGGCCCGGATCCTGCACGACCTGAACAAAAACAAAGTTGTAATTCCTTTCAATTTGGAAGCTTTTGAAGATTTGATCAAAGCTTCGTAAAATAAAAAGGCGGTCTGTTGGCCGCCTTTTACCCCGTAAATTTTATCCCTCCCATTTGCGAATGGTGTTTATTTTCCACTGATATCGGCCGTTGTCCAGTTTTTCGGGTTTAAAGGAGACTTCATACAAAATGTCATCATATCCACTTAGCATCCAAAAACCCTTTCCCTCGTAGGTTTCCGGATTGAAGTCTTTCAGGTCCTTCATTGCTTTATCCAGGATAAAGGCCTTTTCGTCTTCGGACATATTCATTCCCATTCCTCGATCGTATTAACTGCTGACTTTTTTAGTAATTATACAAAAAACGGCTGACAATAATGCCAGCCGTTTTTCTAATAAGAAAGCGCCGTCCGGAAATACGGGATTCCCGTCATTCCGCCGTACCTGGTTGCAAAAGGGATCAAATCACCTTCCTTTGTCCGGTAGTACAAATCGGGCCTGGTGTCGATCGTTACAATTTCACCAGCTTTAATCTTCACCAAAAAATGCCATTCGGGCGGGTCGTGATGCACTACTGGGTAAGTCCGCGTATGTCCTTTTCCATCGGATGTTACACTTAGCGTAACGTAGGTTCTCGCCTCTCTGTAACGTTTTTGAACTACTATCCCGTTAGAATTTAGGGTTTTGCCTGATATCATATCAATAATCATAAAGACAAATAATGATGCAATCAGGGCTATAAGTACGGTGCTTCCGTATAATTGAATGAACCTTTTCATACAATTACGGGTAAGTCCTGACAATCGTACACCAAACTTCTTCCCCTTTTTTCAGGGCCTCGTTGATCTTCAAAAACAGAACATCGCAAGCCGTCCGGCTGGTGGTTACGATGTATTCCTGTTCTTCCTTGGCGTACCCTTTCCCTGGCAACAAACACCCTTCGGTGTCAATGTGGCGGTTTCCCGGATGTATCCGGATCCCGGCGAAACCTGGCACGTTGACCAGGATCGGTAAAAGTCTTTTGAACCGGTTGGAATAGGTGACGGCAACCTGGTAACGGCCGGTTGGGATTGCCGTTTTGCCGTAGACCTTTTCGCGTTTGATATCAGCCAGGGGCATGTCAGATTTTAGCCCGCGGTCGCGGTCCTCTAAAATAAAATGATGCGCCTGGCCGTCTACCGTAACGGAACTTACTGTACTGTTGACGCCACGCCAGCGCCTTGTAACAAATATTTCCATCACATTAAATCTTTAAATTGCCCGGACTCGTCAAACTTTTTTAACCTGGCAAGAACCCAGGCAGGAAGTAGGTTCGGCTTTATTTCGCCGACGTTCTCAAAAATGCTGATTGCTTCGCGGACCATCATTGCGCAATAAAGGACATCGTCCACCCAGTCAAAAAGGCCGGTTGCGGTCCCTGAAATCGGAAAGCTGATCAGCACGTGGGAAGTGATCAGGATTGCCCCGTACAGCATTATTTTTTCGAACAGCCTGGCATAGGCGCGTGACTCCAAGGTCTTTTTAACATAAGCCTTGTAGGTACCCAGTACCGTGTCCACCACAACCAGCGTGATCAGGAATAAAACAAACTGCCAGTCTGAAAAAATGTACGTGTCGAAAACTGTTTTGATGCCTGCGAAGGCAGCCGATACGGCTAAGAAGTGCTTATCTGAGATGTTTGTAAACATCGAATTAAGTGTTTTCATAATTTAAGAATGATTAAAGTGCCCAGCGCTCCGACCGCGGTACCAATCAAGAATCTGCGTGTAGCTCCTTTTCGCAAGTCCGCCAGCTGGGCGTTGTATTTTTTTTGAATCAGTTCCCGCTGCTTGTCTCTGAGATCAACCAGTATCCGTAATTCAAGATTTGCTTGAATCAGGTGCTTATTTTCCAGTTGCAGGTGAAAGGTTACCGGTTTGAGGGCCTCGTACCGAATCGCTGAATCCAGGAGCGCTTCTTCGTAACGTTTCTCGAAGATCTCTTCTGTACCTTGCGCGAATAGTGTCCCAGTGAGCAGACTTAATATTGACAGTATCAATATAAATTTTCCACGCTTTTTCCCATTCCTGGTGATGGATTTCAGCAGAATCGGTATGAAGTTTTTCTTGCTCAGCATGATAAATTATTTTGTCTTGTAGGTCTTCTGTTGTGCTGGGCACGGGTTCTTTTTGTAGCTCTTTTGTTAAAAGAATAACGGCAATAGCGATAACTAAGCCCAGGTTTATACCCCAGATAAGTCGACTGGTGATTTTCATAAGCTGTCAAGTTTTGCATGGATCCCGTTTCCGGCCACCCTGTTTCGTGCTATTCGTCCGTTAGGGAAACGAACCTCTAAGTCATGCCAAAGATTGTCCGCATACGGATTGATGTAGAACCATGCTATTTGTCCGGCTTTATGGATTGAATGAACAAAGCCGCGTTTCTGAACGGATGCGTTAATGATATCATCGGCAAACTGATTTTCTGCGTTGATCCATTCGCCGTTATCGATCCGGTAGGAAAGAAAGTTCTTCGACCCGTCCTCTGGAATCTTAAACCAGGTATCTAAAAAAACTTGTAGTCCGAAACGACAAAGGTCTGTTCCTGCATTAAATCCATAGTAACCAACACCGTTGCGACGTGAGTAAGGAAAATCCGGGCTAGTAATCCATTGAGAATATCTTCCCGCGTTCGGGTCTGGATTCCAAGAACTGCCCTTCATTTCATTCGATCCATTTTGAAACCAGTATGTTGGTTCGGGCGTTAGATCGTTAAATATTCTACCGGCATTAACCTTACCTGTGCCGCCCCACTGAACGAAAACTTTGCCAAAAACCTGCGAAAAAAAAGCAGCAGTAATGACCGTATTGGGATCGAGTGGTATTTTGCCCTGGCTGTAATATTTACCTTCGGGATAAAGATTTTCAAAGAAGATATTCGGTCGCCACTCATGTTCCCCGGCCAGAAAAACCCCGCCAGTGTAACCCATGTGGTCAAACAGCATCAACTTAAATGCCAAGTCGATCGGCTGCGCTTGTTGAATATCAGGCGGCCCCAGGTAAACAGCTTCTACGATTAAATTTGTCGTTGAAAGAGGCGCACCAGGACTGAAATTTGAGTAGGGCAATTTGTCAGGGGAAAGACGAAACATCGCCTTAGATGAATCTGCCGAAACTTGTCCTAAGTGATACGAAGGGGGCCAGAACTGAAAGTAATTGAAGCAATTCAGGGATTTGATCCCCTTATCGTCAAATAACTTTTTCTGATTGTTTACAAAGCCTTCATTAAAATCTTTGAGCCAGGTCTTACTTGGATCAATTGCATGCGACTGCTCCATTGTCTCGCCTATATGCAGTGCATCGGGATATTGATGAAGATCGATCATCCGCTGTACTTCTGCTTTCGTTGGATGTTCCGAAGGTGTACCTCCGAAAATTGTTGTCGAAAGCGGAACGTCGCTGTATGTCTTACCTTGGAGTCTCAGCTGAAAAGCCAAAGTTTCGTCACCGTTTGGACGTGGTATTTCGTGGTGACGAATATGCGTTAACCCTTTCCTCATTACTTGATCGATAGGCCAATCGCTACGACCTAGAACGAAAAAACGACCGTTTGGCAATGTGGCTTCCGGAGAAATGTCCGCCCATTGCGGCATCTGTAATTCGGGCTTGAAACTTGCAGGAATGTGATTTACGAAACCGGATTGAGAACCTCCGTAAAATCCGGTAGTTACAGCCGCAGACGCATTATACTGGTAACTTTGCCCTGCATTATTATCATAATATCCACCCTCAATAATCTCTTCGCCTTGCCCCGGCCATCTATTAATTGTGCCTATTCCTTTTTTTGAAAGAAACTTAACCACCCTAAAACCGTTATTTCGCGCAACGGGATAATCTTTTAAAGGCGTTGGGCGTAGAACTACATCAGCGCCAACAATGTATCGGTATTCATAGTTAGCCCAAAGGTCGTTTGCCGTATTATCGGTAATGTAATCAGTATCACCCACCGTGCGGCGGGTGATACTCATGTGATCGGGCATTCCCTTTGTGATCAGCTTATAATCCACGCCACCAGGGTCAACAACAGGTGGTGGGATTACACCGGTACTTTCGTCTTTGATAATGAAAGATTTAATGTCTGGTGCCGCTTTGCAGCTGACCGGTGTAAGCTTTATCTGATACGGCCCCGGACTTTGACCGGCATACGGAAACGAAAGAGTATTGCTTTCAGGATTGTAGGTAACGGACTTTACGGATCCGCCTACACTGTTAAGCAATGTTAAAGTAAGCGTCTTTAAATTTTTAGCATCAAAAATGACCGATGCGACGCCCTGGCTGGCCGTGATCCTATCAATAGTCGGCAGTTTTTCGCAGTCCTTTAATACGGGACCGGTTTCACCTGGGATTGTGAAGGGATACGTAAAAATTTTGGAGCTGCAAGAGGATCCGCGGAACGTCAGCGTGTAGCTGCCAGGCGGCAAGGGCTCAAACTGGATCCGCGGCTTGTTGTCGTCGGGTTTTGCGTCCCCGTAACGAACCTCTTTTCCTAACGCGTCCAGGATTGCCCACTTGATCCGGGCGACTTCGACCCCGTGAAATTCTCCGTTTAAACCAATGGCGGAAACATTGGAAACACCCTTTAATTCCGGACCAGCTTTGCACGGGTTGATACCGGTTGAAGGCTGCTCACTGGAAACCGCTTTTCGGATCTGATCGATTACCCATTGTTTCCCGGCGATGCTGTCGGGTAAGGTAATGTCAACGTTTAATTTCTGGCCGACGCTGGCCATGCTCGTAAGCAGGACCAACAGCCAGATTGAAACAATTTTTTTCATGACTAACAGATTTGATTATAGATTTGAAAATCAAATCTGCCAGTCATGCCGGTATTAGAGTAGGACGGAATTAACGTTTAAGTACTTCCAACTGTGATACATTAGATAGCGGCAAATTGGCTTTGATGCTTTGCACAAAATAATCCACCCCGCGGATATGGACCGCCATTTCATTGCCGCCGTGCCGGTGAAAATCCAGCCTGGCCAGCTCAGAGGAATTGAGCTGCACGCTGGGTGGCGCTGGAAAAGTACTACCCCTGAAAATCTCGTAGCGCTTCCAAAACTTATCTCGCAAATTGTTGGATCCATGAAACGACAACCTGGTTGTGCCGTATTCATTTTTTGCGGTCGGGGCGCCTGCGATCAAACCATGCCAGTACAATAGGCGCGGCTTGAATTTCTTTTCCATCTGGCCGGTCAGGCTGGTAATTCCGTTTTGTTCCGTGATTGGCAAGCCGGTGCCCGTGTCCATTTTCAGGGTTGAGAATTTTCCCTTCAGTGTGAAAAGCGTTTCGTCGTTGTACACTTCGGACGTGTATTTTTCAAATTCAGGGGGGACGGTTTTCATCAGGCCGTCGTCACCGTCCAGCTCCCAATCCAGCTCAATACGCCTGTCCAGGATATTACCCGGAAGAATGAGCGGGATTGTCCGTTCCGTTACGTCCATCACCGTAGGGATTGCTAACCGGCTTTCGGTATAATGCATGGTGATCACCCGGCGCTGTACATCGAAAAAGCTGGTAACGCCAAACGGGGGCAGTTTCAGAGCCAAAAACAAAGTGCGGACCGTAAGATCTGACGGCAGGTGATTGCGGTAGTCTAAAATGGTGGATCCGTCCAGGGCAAACGTATTGTAAAGCAAAAGGCGTTGAGCGGCCGGGTCATCCATGAACTCACCCTGGACACGGAAACCGCAAATTTCGCCCAGCTTACGAAGCACCCAGTGCAATGAAAACATGGGTGTTTTCGGGGATCCTGTTTTATAACCAGTTCCGGAAACATATTCGTTGACTTTGCCTGTGAATCCGGGGACGGTGCTGGTGCTATAAAATTGGCTGTTCAAAATCGTAGGCAGTGCGTAAACCAGCTTTCCACCTTCCAGTTTTTCAACCGGGATGGTGGCATGGTTCACGGGCAATGCTTCACTACCGAACGGGATCAGGTTCAGGGGCACGTCCTGGTAGTCGCCAAAGAAGTTGCCCAGGTTTGAGCTGAAACTAATTTCATAGCCCGATGCTGTAACTTTTTCCAGATAGGTGAAACCGCGCTCGATTGTGTCACCGTCTGCGATTTTCTCCGTGTAATAATTTTGCGGATCCCCGACTGATTGCGGATCCGCGGCGTATTTGAAAATACGGTTATTAGTCGGCGAAAAGGGCACGGTAAACCGGTAAACTTTGGAACCCTGCACGGTTCCAAAGTCAAAAACGGGGTTGAATCTTTCCAGTGTAAAGCTGGTCCCCGGGAAAAGATCCAGCGGGGTGCCGTCAATTAAAATGTCAATGCGTTTGTTCATTGTTTAAATGCTATCGGTGGTCGGTTGTCGGCCATCGGCGGTTTGAATGCCAATGGCTGACAGCCGACAGCCATTGTTATAGATTGCTTCGTCCTGCCATTGCGGCTGCGTCGGCTGCGCGGTTGCTCGCGCCGGCAGCTGCCCAGGATCCGTCAGCGGCACGGTTCACGGCGCCGATCAGCTGATCCATTTTTCCGGCAATGTTTTCCAGTGATGGTTTTTGGTCCAGTACGGCGTCTCTGGTTCCGGCTGTATTCTTGCCTATCGTTGCCATCATGGCCTGGCTGCGCCCGATTTCGGCACCGGTTGCGGCCGTAGTTCCGTCAGCGTCACCGCCTTCGACATCGCCGTAGGGGTTCATGCCTTCATCGTACCCACCGCCAGCATTAGCCCCGCCGTCTGCGCTGGCTTGTGCTTTGGCCAGCTCTTCGTCAAGTTCCTTTTGCTGTTGTTCGGCTTCCCAGGCCGCTGCATTGGCCGCATTTTTTGCGTCGGCTTCCGCTTTGCGTTTTTTGGATCCAAACAGGTAGGATTCACCTTTGCGAAGCGGCTCCAACAGGCTACGATAATCGCCACCATCGTTACCGAAAACGGTTCCACGCTCGGCATGTACCGGCGCACCGTTTTTATGCAAACTCGAATCTAAAAGCGCGTTGATCATCACCCGGTTGTTTTTGTAGGTATTCCGGGAAAGGATCATGATTGGTTCGTCGCCTTCCATTTCGCCCACTTCTTCCCCCGTTTCCCGGTTGGTCAGGGCAATACCAGACTGGCCGTAACTTTGGCCGTGGCGTGGCCCCTGTGGCACACCGGCATTGCGGATATACCCACCCTTTGCCATACTTGGCGGCTGCTGGCTTTTAATGATCCCGATCTGAACGGCAGCCAGGGCGGCCGATGCCACTACACCAATTAGCCCGAGCGGGAAACCCATCATGGCAAGTGATTTCAACGCGGCCATCGCGGCATTAATAAGCGCCATGCCGATCTGCATTTTCTGCTCACGCTTCCAGGCTTTTACCTTCGCTTCGTGCTCTTTTTCAAGGGCGTTTTTATTGATTTTGTCAATTTCCTTTTCGTAGGTATCCTTGCTGATCAGGCCTTTGTCGTATTTGTCTTTCCAGGATTTAAGTTGCGTATCTTTCTCCTTGGTGATATTGGAAAGCTCCTTTTGTAGCCTGGCTTCGGATAGCTTTTGCATCATTTGCAGCCCGGCGGCCACACCCGAAAGAATTTCAGCGCCTTTGCTGGTCCAATTTTGCAAGCGCGAATCGTTCATGGCCTTTTCGCTGGACAATTTCTTATTTATAAAATCCATGAAGCCGGAAAAATCACCAGACATCAGCGACTTTATCGCGCTGAAAAAGCCTTGCTGGTTGTTTTTTCTTTCTTCCAGGTTGGTCTTTTCATTTGTTTTTAGCGCGTTTTGATGGGCTGCGTTGGCAGCATCGGTTTGGGCAATTCGTTGGGCATCGATGCTACGAAGTGTGGCGGCCGTTTCTGCCTCAATCTGCTTTTTCTTGGCGGCATCATCACCGGCAAGCTTCATCAGCTGGGCGCTGGTTTCATTGGCTTTTTGCCTTTCCTTTGCCGCGACTTCCTCAATGCGGTCTAGTTCGTGCTTGCGTTCCAGCTCAATGAGTTGCAGGCGTAAGGCTTGCCGCTGGTTGATATGCAGTTTTTCGTTTGAAAGCTGCGTTTCCAGGGTTGTTTTTTGGGTGGCGTATTCTTTGGTCATCCGCTCGGTTCTCTGAGCTTCTTCCAACTTGTTTATTTCATCGATACGCTTTTTTTCGTCTGCGATTTTCTTATCGCTATACTCCTTATCCAGTTTTTCGATTGCTGTTTTGAACTGGTTACGGAGGGAAATTTCATAGTTGACTTTCAGCAGGTCGTCGGCCTTAGATTTGGCGTTGGTGGCAAGTTTTTCCGTCAGCTCAAATTCCAGCAACTTTTTTTTACGTGTCTGCTCGTCCGTAATGGCATCGATGTTCATTTTTTCGATTGCCTTGGTAGCCGTTTCATTGGCCTTAGTTTTATCAGCCGCCTCCTGGTCAGCCGCCTTTTTTGCCTTGTCCTTGGCGTCATTAATGAAAGTTGTATTGGCCGCCGTTTTGGTTGCAATACCTTTGGCGTGTGTGCCAGTTTCATTGGCGACAATAGCATCGATGGTTTTCTTTTCTTCGGCCTGACGTGCGGATCCCTGCTTTTGCGTCAGTGATGCAGCTGCGGTGACGGCCTGTGATTCTACCTCTTTAAAGCTATCTACAAACGTTGATTTAACACCGGCTTTAATCGTGTTAAAGTTGTTGACGGCATTTTGTTTAAGTTTTTCAAAAGTAATTTTGCCGTCCAGGAAAAGGAGGGCGTCGATTGCTAATTGTAGGACCGCAACCAAACTCGAAGCGACCGCCGTAACCACACCGAACACCTGCCCCAAAACCTGCATTACTACCTTGGTGCCGTTTGTCTTTTCGTCCAGGCCAAAAAACGCACCGATGACTTTAAAAATACTACTGTATAAGTTTCCAAATACAGTAAACAGCATCATGAAGGCGTCAAAAAGCGGCGTGCTGCCTTTGATTACATCACCCAGTACACCCGTGAAAGTTGCAAATCCGTCATAGGCTTTTATGATGAAAGGGTACAGCTTTTCAGAAAGGGCTACACCAACTTGTGAAATAGTTGCCTCAGTTTGCTTTTGTTTAAATTCCAGTGTGTCATTGTTTTTCGCAGCCATGGTATAGGCGGCATCGGTGCCGGTGAGCGCCGTAGTGAATTCTTTAAGCTGGTCGCGGTGTGTTACCAGGTGTTGGGCGGCCACAACGTTTTCCGTACCAAACATTTTGGCAAGCTCAGCCGTAGACAAATTTCTCTTTCCAAGATTTTCCAAGGCAGTGTCCAAACCAACGATTTGCGGGTTTAAATCATCGGCTGAACCCATCATTTTGATCAGCACGTTCCGGAAGTTAGTACCTGCCTGTTCTCCCTTGATGTTGATCGTGGAAAGAGATTGTAAAGCGCCGTTCGTCTGCTCAAAGCTGACGTTGGCAGCATTTGCAACGGTCCCCGATGCTTTTAGCGCGCCGGTCATGTCGTCAATTTCTGCGGATCCGACTTGTGCACCGGCCGCGATGGCATTAATAAAACGGCCCGCATCCGATGCGGGGGCATTGAACTGGTTAAGCGCCCCGGCCATCAATTCCGTGGCAGGTGCTAAATCCAGTTTTCCAGCCTGCGAAAGGATAATCGCCTCTTTTGTCACCGCGGCCAGGGATGCAGCGTTTTCCGTAAGATCAGATTTAGCTGAACCCATGGCCTGGTAGGCAGCCAGCATTTCATCACCGGTTTTGCCCATTTGGGGACCGAGTGTTTTCGCCTGTTCTTCCAGGTAATTGAGATCCTTGCCGATAATGTTTGTGTTCGCGGAAAGTTCCTTGGATGCTGCTTCGAATTTTTTAAAATTCTCGACAGATCCTACGACAAAATCACGGATAAGTTGAAGGGCTTCAAAAACAATAGTGGCCGCAAAAGCTCCCTTTATCCAGTCGCCCAGGTTTGCCCAAACGGTTTTACTTTCCTTGACTTCATCCGAAACACCTCTGACATCTTTCCGGACGTTTGCAAGCCGGTCGTTTACGTCTTTGAGCTCCTTTGTTTTTTCAATGTACTCGTCGGTTCCGGGTGTAAGATCCTTGATTTCTTTATTTAGCTGTCTGGAATAACCTTCGAGCTGCTTGACTGTCATCCCGGCGTTGCCCATCTCTTCACGGGTTTTCTTTATTTCCGCTTCGAGTGCTTTAACCTCCTGTTTGGACTCCGTCCATTCTTTTGTTCCCCGTTTAAGGTCCTCCTGGGATTTTTTGACTCGCGCTAATTCGGCTTCCAGTTCGCCCAGGGCATTTAAGGCCGGTTTTCCGTTTATGTCCAGATTCCAGACCGAGTTTTCAACTAAATTCATTGGCTAATAAAAAAGGTACGCTACTAAATTGTAGCGTACCTTTTGCAGGAAGTAGGACGGGAACTTGCGAAAAATAATCACTTTTTCATAACCAAGAATCTAACCAAATCACGAACCGGGAATAGAGACTTTTTTTAATCACCCTTTTAAAATCCATTGTTAGACTATCGTCCATATAATAGGACACGGAGGCTAAATACTTTTCAGAATACCTATTCCCTGTAATATCAGAAAATGAAATGTTAAGAGAAAGGGGCGGATAAACTGGTCTATTACCCAATGTGAAATTTAAAAACGATTTCTCCCCTGACCACATCAAAAGATAATAACGACACAATAAGGCGTTTACAGTTTCTCCGGGTTCAATTATCGCAAATGAGGATTCTTTATTTTCTTTATAATTATCTATCGTCAATTCTGTCTCGTGCTCCTTTTTAATAATCTCAGAAACCAAAGTGGTATCATAATTCCACTCACATTTGATGTCATTAGCTACATTTGTTCCGCTGTTTTTTAATTCAAATGTATTTTCTCTAATAGTCTTTGAAACATAATAACCTCTATCGGCTTCTTTCATTAAATATGTTAATTCTATTTCTCCTGGTGTAAGATTTTTCCACGTAAATACATACTCGGAAGGTCTAAGGTTAGGCTTATGGGAGGCAATTCTTGCTAATCTTGCTTCCTCTAACTGCCAAGAGGCAAAGAATAAGGTGGCTATGAAACACATTGCTTCAAGGGATGTGAAAAAGTTAGAAATTTTTTGGTCGTCTACGGCGCCAAGAAATTTAAAATATGGCCATTCACCAAGTAAGAATAAAAAGCAGAGAATTGTTGCAAACATCAAGGTGATTCCACCTATAATTTTCACACGCGTTTCGTTATACATTGAAATCAAGTTTTAGAGGATAGTTTTTAATCGCTGACAATATAGTTCACAAAATAGGTTTTTTAATTCCGATCATAAATCGGCTTTTCATAATATTCCTTCATTGCCTGCATCATAGTCGGTGGCAGCTTTGTCATGAGGTAACTAGATATTTCATTGTAAATCTCTACTTTATTAACGTTGTAGAAACCGCCATTTTTTGCGCGTCTGATTGTTTTGGCTTCGGACATTGCGCGGCTCATACCAACAGCGATACGTGTTTTTGCTCTTTCCTCTGTGATTGTAGAACGGCGCCTTGCGTTACTGTGATAACCAGGTACGTACAACGTTACTTGTTTCCCATTAATAGTGACGGTTTCATTGTTTATGAAATCCCTGACGCCAATTTCCTCAATATACTCCTTCAAGGCTTCTACATTCGGATATCCTCCAAAGCTGATTTGTCGCATATCTTTAAATCGTCCTTCGCCGCGCATCCCCATTCTAAATGACGCTTGCAATGAATCGGTAATAAATGGTCGTTCTGCCATTATGGAGTCTTTCAGTGCGCCGGTTAACACCAGGCCTGCATCTTCCGCGTCGGCTTGCATTTTACGGACACCTTCCTCAAAGATTTTTTCACAAGCTTCTACAACAACAGATTCAAATTGCCTTAGAATATCATTATTTAACTCAGACATACATCAAACCATTTACAGGGATTGTAACGTCAATATCAATTAACCAGCCTTGCATATTGGCGTTGGCGACCTTGCCGACGGGCAGGATCTTGTCCTGGAAGATTTCAAAGATTACTTGGTAGTCCTGGCCTTCGACCTCGTTTACTTCGGTGGCATACCATTCGGCAGCCTGACGGATCAGCCCGACCATTTTTAACATCTTTTTCCAGGCTTCGTTTCTGGCTTCGAGTTTAACATCCGGTAATGCTGCCTGCGCTCCCATTTTTTTCATGATCATGACGGTGCAGGCAAAAGTCGCGCAAGTGAGTCCGGCGCCATTATCCCGTAGTGGCGTTTCGGCCACCTGGAAGGTGCAAACTGTCTGATTTGGCTTTACGTCGTTATCAAACACCTTGGCTATTTCCGCTATCCCTTCGGGGCCGACAGAAAGCGTGCGGGCAACATCGATGCCGGGAAGGTTCCGGACAACCTGTTCAAAAAATTCTTTAAGGGTAATCAAATCGGTGATTACGACCATGCCGGTGTTAGTACTCATATCCGTTGTCTTGGTTATCGCGGGTTTCTTCCGCGGTGATTGTGTCGTCCAGGGCGGCGGCGTACACCAGGTGGGCGTATTGTTTGCCCACGCTATCAAAGTCTCCGAAATGCCCTTCTTTGGCGATGTTTTTAAGTAACATGATCCAGCCGCGGCCGTCGCCATACCGGGGCGCTGTGTCGCCTCCGAAAAGGCCTTCGTACTGTTCCAGAAAAGATTTTGCCTGCACTTCGAAATAGGTCAGGATAACCATTTTCATTTGCAGATCCATCGATTCCAGGGAGGCGGCGCGTTTCATCATTCTGGCTTCGTTAAAGGTTTCGCGGTCATCACCGGTCCAGTCCGGTGATGACAAAAACGCTTTCAAGTCCGATCTGGCCGGGCGGCACAAAGTGGCAATAAGCCGGTTTAAAGCCGTGGGGTCTGGCTCGTCGGGATCCGCAAAATCGGTGTAGGCGATGAAGGCCATCGACAATTCCAGGGCGGTGGTGTCGGCAAAGTTTTCTTCCGGAAGAATGTAATTAACTCCTTCGTGTTCAAAGTAGGGGAACGGCCGGTCTTCGGGCGCGGTAAATACCCATTTGACTTGCTCCTTTAACATTTGCCATTCCCTGGTCGTCATGGCCCAGGTTGCCCATTGCTTTGCCGAGATCAGGAAAGTGATCTGTACCAACAATTCAAACACTTCATCCGTGATGTCCTGGGGTGATAACCTTGAAAAGACGATCAGCCTGGCAATCGTTTCGGGGTCGCATTCCTGCCAGCTGGCCGGTGCGTAATAAGTTTTCTTATTGTATTTTAATATATCCATCAGGCCGGGTCAATTCTAATGATCAGATCGGGATCGCCCCAGTTCGAAACGATGTTCGCGAAACGGTACGTTTGCGGACCACTCAAAACGGGGCTGGTCTGGTTTTTCGACGGGATACTGACACGATAGGGCAATGTTGGCACATTGGCAAACATGCACCGTACATCAATATTCCGCGTACCCGCTGGCAAGGTTGTGTCCGAGAAACGAGGCGGTGCACCGGTGTAGGTCGTATTCGGAATTAATTCCACGTCATTGATCATTATAGCGCCAATCGGGTTATAAGATCCGCCGTAGTTACCATTACCATCACCTGGTGTGTAGTTGATCAAACCTAGCTTCAAATTCACGGCCGGGATGCAGCCACCGCTACTGTCAGCGTTGGCCTGTGTGTCCAGGGCGGTCCATGCCGTTTGGGCTTTGGCCTGAGCGTCGGCCTGGCTTAGCTCAGAGCCGTAGGATCCGGCTGGGATGGCGATTGCCCAGGTTGTACCTACCTGCCCATTGCCGCAGGTGGATTTTTTGAAATTAGATTGCCCTGCAATGAAGGTATTAAAGAAGGGAGTAGTAGACGCTGCACATGCGCCCGTGTCCCAGGGCGGGATATATCCGTCCGTTCCTGAAATGTTGGCTTTCGTGGTGATCGGGCGCACATTTTCACCAGAATCCAGGTAATATTTTACCAGCTCGTTTACGATCTGTTTTCCGGTCCGTAAACCGTTCGCGTCCAGCTGGCAACTTACAGACCATTGTTTCCAACCGGTTTGACGTGTGACCGGCACAATTTTCGGCAGTTTGGAGTACCCTCCAATACCGTTGGCGTACGTGAAACTTAAAGTCCGCTCAATGGGCCATTCCGTATTACTTTGGGTGGTCAGTCCACCGAAATTGGGGGTTAAAGGGATAAATTCGTCACCATCGACAATATAGAATTCCTCAGAAAGGGCAAGGTCTTCCAGGTATTCGCGGTGGTTTGCATTTAACCAGTTGCCAACATTTACGGTGATCTGACGTTCGCCAGTCACGTTATTGATCAGGACTTCCGAAACGGTTGGTAAGTAATCGTAATCGGTGAAACGTTCGAGGATTTGCCGGTTAATACTGACGGATTCACTCGCAGATCCTACACAGCGCAAGGTGTCATAACCGCCCAGACTATTCTGGAAAACAATGTATTTGACCGACTCGTATGCAAAGCGGTCAATCCGGTAAAAACGCGTTTCGCTGACCTGTTCACCGTTTTCGTTCGACAACCACACTTCGTACCAGGTTACGGGTTTGGTCCTGGCTTGCAGGTTAAGTTCGGAATAGCCCACCGGTACAGAGTAAACCGTCATAGGCGTTACATTGTCCACAGTTTTGGCCGTGAAAGTTTCCGCTGAATTGTCGGCATAATACACCCGGGCGCGAAGGTTTAAGGACCTAGGCGACGGGGTGAAGTTGGTAAGAAAATACAGGCGTTCCGGCTGGTCAGTCCTTACCAGCTTGCCGTCAGGTTGCCAGGTTAGAAACTTACTGAGCTGCCCACCAATCACCTGGGTAAAGAAAACGTCTTTGTACATCGAAAAATGACGCATCGCCATTTGCGCACGGATCGCCCACAGGGTTGTGGATGTCTCTGTCCGGATCAGGGTTTCATCGTTGTAGGCGGAGCTAACGTAGTAATACTGACGGGTCAGGTTAGGACACACTGAAATGAAATTATCCGCGTACACGGGCGGCGTCGCGCTCAGCTGGTCGTCAATCCGGGTTTGCACTTCAAAATATGCGCCTGGGCTGATTGTATAGCCATCAGGTACGGGCTTTTCAGATGCTTCCTGAATGGGCAAGTTTATAAATTGGCTGTTTTGGAAAGACTTCTGGATCCGTAATTCAAGCTGATAACGAAGATCTACCCGGCTTGCACCTGGTGCCAGAACAACGGGATCCACCAAAACGACAATGGGGTTCCGGGTCATTTGCAGCTTTTGGTGCTGCATGGTTGCTAAGTAATCCATTATTTCATCCGGAAAATTGAACTGTACTGACTATTATCTGGCAATTTGTTGGTTGGCTGGGCTTTGGATGCCTGGCTTTCGGCATACAAGGGGAACAATGCGATGTTATTAACCAGGTAAGCACGCAGGGCATTTTGCCATTTTTTAGCCTCTGTTTCGGCAGATCGGACCAGGCTCATGATGGTTTCATTGTCGATGGCCTTGGAATTGTAGATCCCGTCAAAATCACTGAGTACGCGGATGTTTCCATTGCTGATCATGGCGAACTGTAAATTCGGAAGGGCGACGTAATAGGCAGTCAAAGCCAGCGCGCGGCGTATGGCCGATAACAAAACCTGTTCGTTCAGGGACAGATCCCCCGCAACCAGGCCTTCTTTAAGCCGGTCGTATTGCGCCTTACCGATCCGAGGCAAAACAAAATCACGCTCCGCCAGCTTGATGTATGGCCGCATGTTTAAAAACAGGCGATAGTTGCCATCGATCTGTGGCAGGAATTCGCTCATGACGGTAGCAGACGGCACAAAAAGCGCACGGGTAGCTTTTGCGGTTTCTGAATTCTTATACGCTGGAAAGTGGTCAGTGTTTTCTTCCAGGTAAACCAAAACCGCTTCCAGGGCGGCGACGGCGTTCTTTTCCGTCTCGCGGATCCTGCGATCAAGAACACCGATACGGACCGGTTGCGTACTGTCGGTTCCAAGTTCCTGTAAACCATTGTCACCATCATTCCCGATACTGAAAGGAAGATATTTCAGGTATGCAAACCAGGCCAACGCACGCTGTGTCTTGGTCAACAGTATGGTTTTCTTTGGCTCTATCCCGAAATCATCGCGGAATTGTTCCAGGTCGGCCAGTATTTCGGGACCAACGGCGCGTTCTAAAATGGTTTCCTGAGCCTCGTTAATGTAGGCTTGTAGGAATTCGTCAGTACTGGCGGCCATGACTGCCCGGCCGAGATATAATATTAAGTCGTCAACACTTTTAAGCAGCATCTTCTTGATCGGTTTGTTGTGAATTTGAACCCTGATTGCCTGAATCCTGCTGTGTTTTCGCCTGCTTTCCTGCTGGGTTTTTGTCATCACTGACCAGCAGGATATCAAAGAAACCGGCAAACACATCATCCGGAAGATTTAAGGCGGTTTTGACATCGTGATTGAACGGGCTAAGGATTAATTGGCGTTCGCGTGGCGTACGAAAAAACTGCTGGTAATTGGCAGATACTTTCAATTCGCTTCCGGATCCCCCAATGGTTTTACCATCAGAAACACCGGCAAGGGTTGGCAACATCCGGGATGCGTTGGCGAAAGCACGTAGGGCGATGTCGTAGGCTTCCTGCAATTCCTTGGCGTTTAATGATCGTTTGATCTCTTCAAAGGCGATCATCCCCGACATTTTTCCGTCCGGACCCATGTCGCATTCATCGAAAATGACTTTCGGCCCTGACTCGCTAGTGATCATTTCTTCAACCTTTTCGTAAAATGCGTCCCGAACTTTTTCCTTTTCTTTTTCTGGGTCGTAGCTGTCATCGTTATTGTCGATGGCAGCTGCGGCGTTGGCGATCATTTGATCAAAATAGGCAGTAGCAACCCGGCAGATGTGGGCTATGTTTTTGTTGTGCTTGACAGTCGAACCGATGGATTTGGCAATGAAATTCATAACCTCAATCCACATGACTGTTTCTTCGCCCCAATACTGGCCGAAACCATAATACGCCTGGCCGCTTTGGTAGGGCCGAAGCTGGAAAATAGTTTCGGCCAGGTTGGCGTTTTTCGGATTGTAGGCCGGTGTAGCGATCGTGTTTTTGCTGACACTTTCAGAGCTGGACCAGTCCGAGTTCATTAACCAGGTTTCTACATTTCTACCGGTGGTTTTTACCGCACGGCAAACGATAGCGTCTTTAACACTGTAAATCGGTAGTTTTCCTTCGAGTGTCCGGTTAACAAAGATGTTTCCCGTCTCGATCAGCGATGTACACATGGCATTGACAAGGCCGTTAAGACCTTCCATACCGTACGATTTGGCGTAGTTCTTCGTCGCTTTGTTGGAAAACGGGATCCGGTTGATGATCCCGTTTTGCTCGACATGTTTAAACCATCCGAAACCGCCCCCAAAAATAAAATCGGCCCTGGCTTCGATCAGGTTTTGAGCATCGCCGTTGCTTCGTAAAAGTTTCAGGCGCTCATTTGGCAAAAGGTTGTTTTCGCCCCACGGATATAGTTCGAAATCCTTTCCGTCAACTTTTACGGTCCGCTGGACATTACCGCGGGAACTGTTGATGTCGCGCTGTTCTTGTGGATCCACCGAGGCGGACTTTGAAAAGTGGATCATCCGGGTTTTGGGTCTTGAATTATTTGACATGGCTAATAAATTTTAAAATCTGTGATCAATTTCCCGGCCGTCCACGCTTCGCAGCAAACACCAAAAGATTTCAAAGGGCTGCCAGGCTCCGGATTTGGTTTTGTATTCCAGGTAGGCCTTACCAGCTCGTTTATTTTCTTTCTGTATGCTGGATAGGTCGGATTTTTCTTTCCTGTTGTAGTATCCTGACCGGTTTCGGCACTCGTCTTTTTCACCATACGAACCATCTTTTTTCTGGTAGGTAATCGCGAAAGTTTTTTGATATCCGGATGCCATTTGGATCTGCCGCCTGGCATCTTTTAAATACATTTTCATCATCATAATGGGTTAAAACTGTGGCAAATCCTTTGAAACAGGTAGGACGTCATTCTGATTTCGACATCATTCCGGTGTTTTAAAGTGCCTTGTTTTTGATTATCAGTTAGTTATCGCTGAAAACAACCTTTCAGAGTCCGCTACTCTTGGAGGGGATTGCCCGCCCTGTATCGGTTTGGCAATTGCCATTTGGCAAATTCCGTTATATGCACGGCCATTTTTCAGCTTTGCCTGGTTCCGAAACGCGGACCGGATCCAGTGGCGGCGATTGGGACAATTCGAGAATATTTTTTAAATAAAATGTAATCGAACGCATCAGAAAGGTGTGTTGCATATTGCTGATCCAACTTAATGTTTGATTCCGATGATTTGTCCTTCTCGAAGTTGTCGCCGATGATTGGAGTGTGCTTGAGACTTATTAATAAGCTCTTGCAATCCTGTTCGTTGATGCGAACACGCGGAACACTTGAATGTCTCTCTGATAAGATTGTGTTGATAACACGATAACGAATCTTGTATGGTGGATAAGAGTTCTGCACACAGTCAACAATACGCCATCCGTTAGTCATCAGTACTTTCTTATATAGCTGATAGTGGGTCTTGTTACGTCCGGGGTCGCCCTTCTTACCGCTGTTATCCCCATACAAATAGACCATCTTGCGAGCATGGTCCTTGTACTTGGTACAGAACTTCTCTGCCAGATCTTCCACCAGGGTAGTCTCTGCCTTCTTAACAAACATGTTGTCAATGAATCTTAGCTCTTTGTCATGCTCTTGCGCGATAACCTGACAGGTGAAGCCAGCGTTAAAGTCCAGGCTGATTTCAAGCGCCTTGGTAGTAAGATAGTCCTTACGCTTAGACATATAGAGCCTTGATTTTTCATCAAACTGATACTCGTACATGTCGCTGTACGTGTGCCTGGTAAATGTCAGGGCGCTATAATAGGCGTTTTCCACCTTCTCAATTCTTCGGTTCATGACCTCGATATCAAAGGCCAGGTCTGATTCCGATGCCTCACGTTCTGACTCTATCCAGTTTCCGGGCAAGTTCATCAGGTTGTCGTAAGGCGTGGACTCCATGAAGAAATATTGTTCTGGCTTTTTCTTCATCAACTCTTCAGTGCGATATATCCACTGTTGTTCTGGCGTCCAGGCTGCCGATGTGAAATCCGCAATCAGCCAGTGCAAGGGATGATTGAGCCCTTTTCGGCCTTTTCTGGGATCCCGGTAGGTGTATTTATTGGCACGGACCGTTTTACGCAAAACGGTATTGTAGAACGACTCTTTCAGTTTAAAGCTTTCATCCATCACCAACTGGTCCAGGTTCAAACCACGGGCCGTATCCGGGCGGTCGGCAGAAAGAAAAACTACCGTATAGCCATTTTTGAAGCAAACGCAATTATCATACGTGTTTACGCCCTCCCAGGGATGCCACCATCCCTCTGGTGGGCGCCTGTTAATTACATAATGCCCCCACGTCCGGATCTTCGGATCATATTCATGCAGGCCGTATTCAGCAAATACCTTACGACTCTGTGAAAGTACTACATCCTGGACGTGCCGGAAGGTCATCGAGGCTAAACCTAACTTTGCCCTGGGAAGCTCAAAAGCAGATTCGGCAATCAAACGCATTAAAACGTTGGTTTTCCCACACCCCCTACCTCCGTTAAAAGTGGCCCTGAATCCTGCCTGATATCCGATTCCGTCGGCACCTAAAAAATCCGCTTCATTTTCCAGGACTTTCATCAGAAAATTGGCTTGTGCCGGGTTGGGATGCAGCTTTATGTACGATGGATCATCAACGTACTTCTTGGCTTTCGACATCAATAACCTCCTTTCTTTCGCTACCAGGTACATGCACATCACCATTGACCACATACACCCGCACACCGGTCGGCATCGATTCTCCTGGTGGGACAATGTTGTCTACTTCGTCCAGTTTGGACAGTTTCGCAATCCTGTCGATTGCTTTCATGATCACATCCGGGTCATGATCACGGCGGCCAATACTCAGCGCGATGTACGCGGCCTCTTTCAGAATTTTGGTAATCCCGCGTTTGTCCAGGTCGTAAGCTACGCCCCACAGCTCGTAGGCGTCGCGTAAAATCTGGTATGCGTGGGTTTTTTCGTGGCCGTATTCATTGTAGAGCATCGCCACGACCTGAGAAGGCGAAAACATTTTGCTGGACCAGCTCCATGCCTTTTTCATCTTTTCAAAGTACAATTGATCACGTTGGTTAAGCTTTTCGCCTTTCACCAAGTGATCTTTGAACTTATCCATTTTGTGTTCTCCTTTTTCGGGCAGGCCAGACCCGAAAGGCAATAAGTTGTTATCCATATCATTGCGGTTTTGGGCAATGATATCAGATTGATATAGGTAGGAATAGGACAAAAAAACACCCTGTCAGCAAAACTAACAGGGTGAATAAATTATCAAAACAAACAAGGGTATTAAACCCGAGTACTATAAATTTCGTTTTTAATCAACTTTACATCATTGAGTTGCGGAATTACTAAAACATTTTCACTAGGAATCACGCCCCTGGTAATCCAGTTTTGCACCCTGCTAACTTTTAAGTTGTGCTGCTTAGAATAATCTGAAATTGTCATCCAGTCGTGCAGATCATATTCGGCGCCGGATACGACCAATTTAACATCTTCCAGCCTTTTTAATTCACTCAGATCTTCCTTAATAGTAGCAATTACCTGCTTGGCAGTTGATTGTATATTCAAGAAAAATGGTTTTGTTTCCTGCTTTTCTTCAGGTGTAAGAGCTTCGTAGAATGCTGCGAATTTTCCCCGTATTTCGACTTTTTCTTCCTCAGAAGCTTTACTTAGATCGGATACATAATCCGAAAGCCTTTTTTTAATTTCAGTTTTCATATAGTAAAGTTGAAGGGAGGGGTTTCCCCCTCCGTGTTAACTTAGATTTTTTAATTCTTCTCTTAATTTGATCGCTTCGTTTTTTAGTTCTTCAAACGCTGTGTCATGTAAGACTGACGGGGGAAGCATTAAAATCAGTTCGTCAAGTTCGCTGAGCCTCTTTTTGATTCGGTCAATCAACTCCTCGCGGCGGTTTTTCTTTTTCATATATCCTTGTTTGTTTTGTTAAACAAAGATAATGTTTGTAAAGTAATTATACAACAACTACGTAAAGTAATTTCACAAATAATTTAACTTATTTACATCAACGCCCGCTTCCCCTCCGTTTCCTCAATCGCAGCCTCAATCTGTACCAGCTCCAATTCCCACTTACTTCTTGCCGCCATCGATGCTTTGGGGTTAAGAAGTTTGCTCTTCAACTTCGAGCGCTTCTCACGGCACTTTTGCAGTTTTACCGACAATTCCGCTTTGCTGACAACCGCCTGCACCGGCCGCTCAATCACTTGCTGGTCATGGGCGGGATTTTTCGGCCCGTCAAACTGGTTACGGTCCAAAAATTTCTTTTCGTCCCAAATTGCCTCAATCTTGTAATGCAATTCAAGAATCTTATTAACCAGGTCAGGGCATGGCTGCCCGGGTGGCACTTTTACAAGCATATTGCTCAGCTCGGCCTGGTCACGTCTGAGCCTGTCGGCCTCCTGGCTTAATGCGCTATGTTTGAGCGCAAAAATATCGCTGTTCACATCTTTCATGATCGCCGTCACTTTGCGGGACATCCGCGGCGCTGCTGTGTCACCTGGCGCTGTTTCCGCGCCATCAACCACCAGGTCAGATTTCAACCTGTTAAGCTCGTTAATAGCCGCCTCCAACCTTTCCGGCCGGGAACGTTTTGCATTGACCAGCTGCCGGATCATTTCAACGGCCGATTCCTGTTGTTGTATCTTGCTATTCATCATCTTCGTCCGATTCAAGATCTTCCGGATCTTCGCATAAAAGGTTTGTGAATTCCGTAATGATGTTACGGTAATCCCATACCTGGTGGTCACTCAGGATGTCAAGATCCGTTTGTGTGTTTTCTTCCAGGTATTGAAATAAAACGGTTCGTAACCAGGCATGATCTATTTGCCGGGTGTGTAGAAACAAACGGAGATCGGTTAAATTGTTCGGTGTAGCCATTTGGTTTTAAATGATATTCAGCCAAATGTATTGGAAGGAATTGCCAGGATCAGGGACGGCAATTGCCAAAAAAAACACCACTGAAATCTCAATGGTGTTTTTGTCATTCTATCAACAAATGATCAGATCTGTGGTAGTGGCTCGTTTGGAGGGACAACAGGGAACAGTTCTAATTCTTCCGGATCTTCGTCCAGCTCGTCCGCGTCCAGGTCACCGTCTCCATCGTCCGGATCTTCGTCCAGGTCGTCAGTGTCAAGGTCGTTGACTTCAACTTCCGGATCTTCTTCGATAATTTCGGGCTTCTTCAAAGATTTCAACAGCTCCCCAGCCTGGTTCTGCAATACTGCCAGCTGCTCTTTGCGTTCAGCCTCTTTTAATTCGGTTACTTCCTCATAGCTCAACCCTTCGAAACGCTCGTTTTCCTGAATTTCAGAAAATTCCTTTTCCAGCGTTTTCATAATGGCGGGCGCCAGTCTTGGAAGCTCATAATCTTCAACCTCGGGCAGGTGGCCGTTTTCGTTGATGAAATTGTGCGCCTTTCTTAACGCAGAGATAATAGCGCCGCTGACAGCAACAATCTGTTTCTTTTTTTTACTCTCCATCGGTTTGAGTGGATGCGGGTACAAGTTCCATAAATGCAGCCGCTGACGGATTTTTTGCAATGTCTGCAAGTTCCTCCTGGCTTAATTTATTGGAAAGCACCACGTGTTTACATTCGGTTTCCAAAGTGACGCGCCCTTCGTATTTTTCAAGGACGCGCCACACTTTTGCGATTTTTGCCATAGTTTAAACGGTTAGAAACGGCATAGGTTTAAGTGCAACGGTATCAGTTACCAAAGCGACGGATGCAGCCAGGAAGGGGGCAGGAAACGGCAAACCGTCCGATTTACCTTTAAAGCTGATCGCGTTTTGGTCATCAGCCTTAGCGCCCGAATCGTCACTGTCTTCAATGACCAGCGGGTTCCAGCTCGCACCATACACCCGGCGCGTGCCGTTTTTGTAGTAAGCGATTCCAACGCCACCTTCGTTCAAAAACTTCTGAACGGCTTCCAACTGGGCAGGATCCACACCGGCGAACTTGCATTCAACGTCGTGCTCATAGTTCTGGTAACCCAGCACCCCCTTTTTAGAGGATTTCGCGCGACCGGTATGCAGGTCAAAGCTAAGTTCGGCCGGAACGACCCCGGCCGCAATAGGCGGAGCAGTTGACAATACACCAGCCACCACCTGCGTATCCAGGGGCCAGCCAGCCGTAAAGTCCGATTCAGCATAAAGGATCATCCGGGCGATCCCCCCAAGGTTGGCTATTCCGCGCACCTTGTAGCTGAGATTTTTAAATTTTGATGTACTTGCAGGCATATCTTAATGCAGTTAGAAAAAATGTTAAATCAGTAGGTTTTAGACCACTGCAAATGGTTTTGGTTTGGCCGCTGCCGTGTCGGTTGGCATTATCAAATCATCCTGCATGAACAAAGCAGGAAACGGATATCCGTCGCCTTTTGCTTTAAAGCTGATCGCGTTTTGGTCATCGGCCTTAGCACCTGAGTCGTCACTGTCTTCAATGACCAACGGGTTCCAGCTGGTACCATAAATGCGGCGCTTGCCGTTTTTGTAATAGGCGATTCCAACGCCACCTTCGTTCAAAAACTTCTGAACGGCTTCCAGTTGGGCAGGATCCACACCGGCGAATTTGCATTCGATATCATGCTCATAGTTCTGGTAACCCAGTACCCCCTTTTTAGAGGATTTCGCGCGACCGGTATGTAAGTCAAAAGTAATTTCGGCTGGTACGGTATTGGCAACAATCCGCGGTAAAACGGTGCATTCGCCCAGCAAACCGATGTCGGCGGCAATAGGCCATCCGGCTACAAAATCTGATTCGGCAAAGAGGACCATTCTGGCAATCCCGCCAAGGTTGGACAAGCCACGCGCCCGGTAGGCTATATTTTTAAATTTTGATACAGGCATCTTTTCAGCGTTGAAAAGGTTGAAAAAAAAGTTCTGATCCGCTACAACGCGTAGCGGACCAGAACAAAAAGGTTACTTATAAAGGACAATCAGACGGCCGTCTGCGTAGTCAACATTGGCTTCGCTGTCGATCAGGATTTGCAGATCCCGGCCAACTTCCTGAAACTTCATTTTAGGGATATCGCCTTCTACATCCTGGTGTAGATAAAACAAGTTCCCGTCCACTGTCCAGAACATGTTATTTACGCCTACCATGTACACGCGTGGCCTCACTTCCGTGTTTGGTAACGCGTTCAGATACATTTTACCGTTTCTGATTGTTACCACCTGGCTGCCGTTAGACAGGGCGCTATCAAGGGAATTGCAAATCCACTGATACCAAACCGGGTTAATCCACAACCCTGCGTCTTCCTCACGATACTCAACCAGATCTTCATTGCTAAGTATCAGTTCGGTCATTTTTTTGACCTCGCCCAAAATGTTAGCCTCTGTCACGGTAGCTGCTGCACCCGTCACCTTGTTGCCTACCGGAATATCTTCCTTGCCTCCATTCGCGACGGTCGCATAGCCTTCCGTGAACTTAAAGGCCAAACCGTCAAAAAGGTTGAGTCCACCCACCAGGCCGGTTGTGCGGTTTTCAACACCTTTGATCAGTGCGCGGTTAACCTCTTTACCAATACGGTCAAAAATACGCCCCATGATATAGGTACGCCCGGCCAGTGAATGGATGTCTTTTGGATCCCCAGGCTCGCGGCGTCCCAAATACGAAGTGCGAAGTTTGTACAGTTCTTCCTCGGTGAAACGGATATCACCTTTAACAGGTTTAAGCGTCCCACGGCGTGCCTTTTGCGTGATTGCATTGGTCGTGAAGTTAAGCACGCCTGTGCGGCCCGGTTGGGTGATGTTGCCAAGTTCATCGCGGATCAGGTCAATGTCCTGCGTGATGCCCATCACGACAAAATCCCCTTTTGCGGCAAATCCGGATGCCATTTTTAAACCAAAGATCTTTTCGTAATCCTTTTTATCCCTGGTTAAATTGTCGGACAATGCCGAAACGTCAACTGTTGCCATCGCTAATAGATATTATAAAAAATGAATAAATACTTTTTAATCTGACTGTTAAATGTCAGCCATCAGGGCACCGTGTTTCTTGCGAAGCTCAGCAAGATCGTCATCGCCCTGGTTGTCACTTGCCTTGTCAGCTTTTGCACCGGCTGTGTCGGCTGCTGGTTTGCCACTGCCCAGGGCGGCCTGGTAAGCGTCCCAACGGTCTGCCTTTGCCTTTAAAGCTGTGTTTTCTTCTTTCATCGATACAGCAGAATTCGCCATGCTCATCAGCATATCGTAGTCTTCAGTGCTGAGATTAACGACATTTCCCTGTACGACATTAGCAGATCCTTGCGGGTCTTTTGCCGTTTCTGTCTCCACTTTCTTTTCTTCCTTTTTTTTGGAATCGTCGGATTTGTCGTCGGCCGCGTCGTCTCCTGCGTCGGTGGAATCGTTCGCTTTATCGGGCTTAACGTCAGTGGCGGATTTCTTGTCATCAGCACCGATAAAGGCATTAAAAACAGCTTTAAGCTGTCCCAATGATTTTCTGTTCATGTTCATAATTATGGTGCGTTACGCCGCCGCGTTTAATTGGTTGTCAAGCTTAATCACCCTTGTTACTGCATCGCCCAGGAAACCGATAGAATCAGCCATACCGTTTGTGATGGCTACGGCACCGTTATACATGCCACCTTCAAAAATGCTTTCATCCGTAATGGCCGGGCGTCCTGCTTTCACCTGGCGTACGAATTCATTACGGATAGGCTTCATTTCGGCTTTTGTGGCTAATATGATTTCATCGGTAAGCTTTTCAACAGAATTGAACAGGGCCTTTGCCTCAGAGCCGTCAGCCCGAATAATCGTGATCTTATGCCCTTCTTTTTCGTAAGCCTGGGAAGAATCGACGTGCATAGCCAGCACACCTATTGATCCTACCTCGGAGCTGGCTGCGCTTTCCATCACGATCTCGTCACATTGGCTTGCTACCCAGTAGGCTGCACTGGCACAAACGCCCAAAACATAGGCTACAACCGGCTTATTACGCTGTCTGACAATCTCGGCCAGTAGCTCGGTTCCGTCCACGGATCCGCCGCCTGAATTGATTTCCAGGACTACCCCGATCACCGAAGTATCCGCATACGCTTCCAAAAGCCATGCCCCCACATCTTCGGTCCCCCAGCTGCATAGATCCCCGTTGCGCGTCATCGTTCCCATTAGCGGAATAACCGCTACCATGCCCTTTTTGGTAGACATTTTGGGTAATTCACCGTAGTACCAGGCGTTTCCGGATCCGGCCTCAAAGTAGGGTTGCTTGCGGTCGATTTTGAAAGACTTGAAATCAAGTTTATCCGACAAAGCCAGCATGGCCATGCGTTCATGGAATCGGGGTTCAAGTGCCCATTTTTCGGTAAGAAGTTGATGCAGCATCGGGATTGGTTACGATATTAGACTGCTAAACTCCGTGGGATAAACGAAATCGAATAGGACAAAAAAACACCCTGGCAGGAAACCCGCCAGGGTGTAAGGAATGCACACACTATATAAATTTAACTATTTGACCCACCAACGGCGCCCTAACAAACGAATGGTATAATACATTAATACTGACTGCCAAACCGGTACATTGTCTCTTATACAGTGGATAATAAAAAGTTCGTCGGCTATTTTTCTGGCTTGCCATTCGCCCCAGATATCGGCCCCCACCTGGTAGTCATACATATAATCATGTAAGACGGCGGCATCCGCCATATAGCCGTGAGGCGGAAAAATGCCCCAAAGAACGCGCGGGACAGACGCAAAGTCGGTGATGTACCCTTGGGGGATCACTATACCACCTGGGCATTTACAATCTTCGACCACCTCAAACCAATCATTCTTTGTGCCGAATCCTGTTCTCTTTTTAAATCGGATGTCTGGGAACTCTGTCATAGCTAATTAAATCTACCCAGTGCAGACGCTTCCAAAACGGCACCCTCGGAAATTGTAAAAGGATTAGCACCAGACTCAACAGCCAACTTTAACCAGGTATATTGGCCAACAGATCCGGCTGGGTAATGACCGTTTTCATCTTTGAAAACAAGCGCACCGGTTGCAGAGTTAACCATGCTGGTGTCATCCGCGACCAATAAAAACGGATCCCGCTCGATGGCAGCGAAAACATTCAGTCGTTTTCCTACCTGGTCGTAGTGCTCAATCTGGCAGATCAGTGTAACGGATCCGTTTTTATAATCTTCGTTCTTGCCAACAACGGCAATTTTACGAGCCACATCCGGATACCCCGGGAAAGGTGAAATGTCAATTCGTTGAATATTTTCCATAGGGTTTTAAAATGCCGTCCAGGCTATTTTTTTAATTACGCCATCGCGTTTTGAATACAGGTATGTCGAGTCTCCTACAAGCTCGCTATCTTCTACTTTTAAGTCTGTTGAGCTGGTAGGCGTGTACCTTCTGATCGTTGTACGGTCTCCAAAAGAAATAGATTCAACTGCATTGGTACCTAAAACCAATGTACCTCCAACAACCCCCGATCTCCGGTATCGCCCCAGCCTGTTCATTCCGTCAGAATTACTACCAGACCCGCCAGAAACTGCGAAAGTGGTATTATTTCCCACATTTAAGACCCCAGTACCCGTAACGTTTAATATAGAAAAACGATCTGAATCGTACATATTTCTACGTGCCATTGCGACCGCACCCTGTCTTTGCCGGTAATAGTATTGGTCGCCTAACCCTGTGCTTCCCGCGTGCCCTTCAACCTTAATGGTTCCGGAGTTGTTAAAATTTAGCTCATGGCCATAAAAGAAAATCGCCCATGATCCTTCACCCACGACAATGCCATTAGCGTCTTCAACAGATTTCTTACTAAACGTCAAAGTGACATTCTGGTTGACAATAATTGTTACAAAGGGGATATCCAAGTCTACGAAATTACTGATCGATGTATTCCCACTAATAACGATCATTAGGTTTTGGGTTTTCTGAGAATGCAGTTCTGCCACCCGGCCCAGCGTTTTCACAGCTCCCCAAACAGGATTGTTATCGTAAGACAGCCCAGTCCTAGCATCGTTCCCGTCTGTACCGTTGACGTAAATAGTTGCATATAGGCTTAAACTTCTTTGTATAAAATTGGCGTTAATACCCTCGCTCGCCACTTTGATGTCAGTCACAAATTTTGCCGTGTCTGTTAATACGTCGATGACATCCTGTTTGACAATCCCCTCGTTTACAAGGCTGCGTTTGGGCTTATTGAAACGGGCCGTAACCGTGTCGATAAAATTTTGTAAGCTACTGAAATAGGCCATTAGGCGTTGAAGTCAAGTGAAAAATCAATACTAAAATCAGTATCCCGGAAGTGATCGGCAAGGACGAGACCGGCCGCCGATGTCTCCAAAAGGAATGACGGATTGGCAAAACTTCCCGAAAAAGTTATCAAATGTGTGTTTACGGAATTGACGCTTTGTGAAAGCTGCATACGTAATCCACGTTCTTCATTGCCCATGATGTAGGCCTGGCGGTTGGCGTCTTCTACCAGGCAAACGAATTGTTTCTGGTAGTGTACATTATAAAAATCAATGAGATCTTTCCGGCTGGCCGGGACCTGGAATTCAATAACGGGTTTACTGATCAGGCCGCCGTCCGTGCGTTCCATCGTTTGGATATATGAACATTGCAGTGGCGGGAACTTCATTTTCGTGATCATCGCCCCGCGATTAAGGACCACACCACCGGCCGGGACTACGGACACTGCGCCGCCTGGGATCCGGTGACGGGCCGGATCCAGGACAGACAAAACTTCTTTACGATCTATAACATATAAGTTGAGCACACCGGGGGCATTTACCCCGGAATACCCACCTATTTTCTGTTCAGTGATGGTCATTTTTAACGCTTTTTTTAGTGGGACAACTTTTTAATATTTGGGTACAACTTTTAAGCGTATTGGGACGGTTTTTGTGCAGAATGGGACGGTTTTTTAACGGCCGCCCGCTTGTAATTTTCCCGAACCTTCCCCCTGTACCTTTTGCAGATCGCCCGTAGCGACTCCTGTTTTATCGGGTCATCATCGATCATGAACTGCTCGTAAACCCGGGCAATTGCACCGCGTTCGGATCCTGCCCTGGCGGTGTATCCCATCGAGTAAAAGATGATGAACATTTCAAACATATTGCCGAGTAATGCGCCGATGTAAAGCAGATTGCTTTCTTCGATGAATTCCTTACGCATCGGAAAAGAGGTGTCAACAGACAAATTTTTAAGCTTATCCGATGCAGGCATGTCCGGAACAAACCGCGACGCATAGAAATCGTCCATATCGAACGGTCCTTTCTTGGCGATCATGATCAACAGCATCCCCAGCAAAGTATCCTTACGTGCTTTTATTGGAAGTTCGCCGCCAAACATTTCGGGGCTTGTGAGAAATTGATAAACATGTTGTTCAACAGGGATATCCAGCTTCATAGAAGTTATAATGATTAAGCGTATATTTGAGATACCTTTTACCTCTGTCGGACACTTAATCAGTATTCGATGCTTTACCCTCCCAGTTGGCGCTAGGAGGGTTTTTGTTTGTTGATCTAAATTCGTGGTTTCGGTTGATCGGGAGTAGGGCGCTCCGGCCGTTTCGGTACGATTGAAATCTCCTTATTTGTGATAAAGGATTCTACCAAAAATTTCAAGTTTCGCAATGTCGTTAGAGCCATTGTTTCATTCTGATCCATTGCAAATAGGTGGGCGCTCATAGCTAAATATTTCATATCCTGATATGCGTAACGATCTGAGTTCAATCGGTCACAAGGGTTATCACTTAAAATATCACTATCTGGCGGTGATACTTGCCCTTCCCGAATCGTTCGACCAGCCGGTGGTAATGGAACTGAATCATATTGATCAGTGTCAACCGCTTTACCAGTATGTCGGTCAACAAGCTTAATCCCTCTTTCCTCCATCACTTCTGAGCCATAAATCCCGCGGTCAATTAGAGGGCCACCGTAACCTTTCCTATAACCTCCATTCTCTTGTTCCATCACCAGATCATTTATTTTAATCGTGATTTTAAAATCAAGTGTCCATTTAACTATCCGGTAAACGGCATAGAGAGCTGCCAGTGTAAAAATGACATTAACGGCTAAATCTATGTATTCAAATCTGCTCATGATTGTGTTTTTAATGTGAACAATTTCTAATTCCTTGTTCCTAAAACCTCTCTTTCGAAAGCCTTTGCATCTTTGCAGGGGATATTTTCTATCCACGTTTCACTGCCTTCTTTTGGTATAATCCAACCGGGAACGCGCGGAACATCTTCTGGTTCGGATTCTATTTTAACCTGGTCCCGGAAAGCGCAATAAGCCTCATAGGATCCATGCAGCTTTATTTCGTCTGCGAGTTTTGAAATAATTGAGCTCATTTTGTCGTCCGGCTTACTATTAAGGTGATATTAAGAAAGTGGCTTGTGCCTTCCATCGATCCACATTCCCATTCTTCGAAAGACTGTTCCACGGATATTACACTGCCCCATGTTTTTGATCCATCCTGTCTTGAAAATCGGACGATCTGACCTTTAACAAAAACCGGGAAATAGGCTAACTGGATCGAAAACAACCCATCGTTTGATTCTTGGTTGTAAAACCTAACTGTGACTATCTTCATGAAAATGGATGGTTAAAAATATTTGCCCAGCTGTACGGTATCTGTGGAACAGTGACGTTTTACTGTTCCACAGATTGGTTTTAGTTTGTTTCTTTTGGCTTGATCACAATGTCATACAGCTGGCTAAGCACCCTGTATTTATTCTCCTCTTGCAGGGAAAGAATGTAAATACCCCAGTTGGTTGAGTTTCCGTACCTATCGCCCTGATAGTTGATGTCGGGTAGCAGAAGATTTTTGTAGGAATCGACGCTGTGGTTATAAAAATATTTCAACAGTTCGTGCAGCCATTCAACGGTCGGAGGTGCTAAAAGCCATAATGTCGCTGCCGGATATTCTTCTTTTTTTGCCGTGTATTCTTTCAGGCCCGGAACGTTGATTCCAAAGAATTCGATAAAATCGCCCTGGGTGGAGTGATCCAGGTTTAAAAAGAAACTACCAAAATTTTTCTCGCGGCCAGCCCATGAATTACAAAGGTGCTTAACCGTATAATCGTCTTTTACAACTGTTTTGATAGTATCCTTACCAAATTTCAGTGACGACTTTTCAAAAATTCTGTACGTTTTGATAAAGATGATGGCGTCCGTAATGTTCGAAACTTTGTCTTTATGTAGATTTTCCATGTGTATAAATTCAGTGTATGATTGTAAAATTATCCCTGGACGATCGCCCAGGGATCCGGGGAAAACTAGTCGGCTTTGGCTATATACTCAAAGCACAGTTGATTTGCCAAATGATTGAATTCAAGGTGATTTTTATCACCACCCGTGAACTCGTTGTACATCCGACAGGGAACAACAGAGGACAGCGCATGTAAGAAAGCTTTGAAGTTTTCCGGGTCGGTTATTTCCTTCATATCCAAACTGAAAGAGTTTTCTTCCTGAAAAAGTGTAGCGAGGTGGGTGGTAATAATTGCTGCGTACTGATAGGGCTTTTCCATGATGTTTATTTTATGAGTGTGATTAAATCTTTTCCGTGATCGTAGTTGTCTTCCCAATACCTCCCATTCGCCTGCCAGTAATTGTGGCCGGATCTAACTGGGAATGCTCCATTATCGAGTCCTGTCTCGTCAATGTGGACAGAAAGTCCATTTCGGGTCTTCCAGGTTTGCCCGGCCTTGATTTCAGTTTCATTCATGATTTTCGATGATTGATGTTTCTACTTTGAGTTTGCCTACAACCACGATTGTACCAGGTAGTCCGTGGTGGACAAGTACCTGTACAATTTGGTGTTGTTCTTTGGTCAGTGCCACGGGGTAGGCGACTCCGTCACCATTGTATACCAATGTGAATTCCCCTGGTTTTGCTTCTGAGATCATGCTAATTCGAAATGATCATTAATTTCATTTGCCACATCTTCCAGGTTACTGATTTGATCCTCTAACACACCAACGTTGTTTTCAACTGTTTCGCCCCTTTCCGATGTTTGGAATGATTCAGGCATGTTGTCGAAAGATTCCTGTTCCTGATCTAAAATGCCCTGGATCTTTTCGATGATGGATTCGAGTTCAGGTATTACTTTTTGCAATTCCTTCAAGCGTTTTTTGTTCATTTTTAAGAATGTTAAAATGGTAAGTCGTCAGATTCTTCTGGTGTGGCCGGGCGGGATCCGTTGGTACTATCCCAAACAATTTCCCCGTTGCCCAGCCAGGCACGTTTTGCTTCGGCTTCCCTTTCTTCCTTGGTTTGGGAATGCCAGGCGGAAACATCTTTACCGAACTGGTCTTTTGTATCCTTAGTACCTACCGAAATCGCCAGGTATAATTTGCCATTTTTGCCGGTTGTGATTTTTGATTTGTCGATGTCCGACAGGCATAGCGATAGAGGAAGTATTTGTCCCATGGTTTTGAGTTAATTGATTTATAGATTATTGAAAAATTAAACGTGACAATTTCCTGAGCAATCGCCCCAGTCAATTTCAAGGGTTGGATTGAAGTTTATTTGATCCAAGGGCTTCATGCTTCTATGTAAATAGACCGGTTGTTTGCCCCCCTTTTTGGTTGAATTGCGAATGGCTTTATCAACCCGGACAGCGTCAGCGAAGTCCTCGGGATCGGCGGTTTTCATGCGGTGCCAGGAGTAGTCAGACTGATAAGGGCAAAATATACAAGAGCTTTTAGGTGGAACTGGTAAGCCATTTTCATGATACCATTGGATTACTTCACCCCGTGTTTTTCTTATTGCCCAATCAATTTTATAGCCCTTCAATTTGCTAGTGGCCGCGTATCCTATGAAAGGATATGTATTGACTTTCCATGCTTCCATTGGGATGCTCATGCGTCCCATTTCGTCCATGGTTATGCCGTGCCAAACCTCCGTTAACGGTCTACGGTCGCCACTTTTCAGCCCGTAACGGTCCCGGATACAGTTATCAACCACTTGGATTTTATACTCCCCCGTGCATTGCCTTCTAAGCATTCCTTCGGATCCGTCACCGTTTTCGGTATATGCTGGTATCGATGAAAATCTGGATTGCCCGTCTTCGTTGACATTTAATAGATCTGTGTACAGATTTCGCTCATTTCTGACCACAATCTCGATTCCGTCGTTTGCTTTTTGCCAGGCTTGCAGGTATTTCAGGTACTGATATGTTTTTGTTCCTTCCCGTCCAAGATCAGAGAAAACAGCATAGTCGGCCCGTGGTAGAATCCCCTTACTACTCATGTAATACAATGCGGTGGACTGAACGCCTAAGCCAAGTGATATTACTTTTTGCATTGAAATTGATTGTTTAAATTTTTGATAAAAATTTTGTGTAGTGCGGTATTCCATTTGGCAGCCTTATGTACCAGAATCCTGTGTATGCCTTAGTCCACATCATTACCGTGACTTCGACAGTTTGGTCGGGACGGTGCCCCAGTGATATTTTGCTTTTTCGTCAGGGACAAATTCGTCCCCCTTCCATTCTGGGAATTGCATAGGTTCGAAGCTGTTAAGGTTAATAGTATTGATTCATTGCAATTTGCGTAGAAGACAGTTCAGATTCTTGACATAAGTCTTCAATACCAACTGTTGTTTTCTGACCGTCTCGAATAATAAATCCTTGCAAAATGTCATTTTCGGAAAGCGCGAACTGCTTGTACTCAAAGCTGTCTTCGTCCATTGGGTTCGAATCTGTTAAGGTGTATGATTAAATAACTGCTTGTTCTTCTTTCCAGGGCATTAGTTTTTGAAGGCGTATAAACTGGATGAAATCCCGGATTTCCATGTATTCCACCTTTTCTTCCGGAACAATGAGCACATCAAGTGCTATCCTGTCAAAACAGTGTGATCCAGGGTCCCATCGATGGTAAAAGCCTGTGATAATGAGCAAGCGCCCTTTTGTGTCCAACCACCGGCTGTATTTGTTAATAGGGTACCTGTTTGCATCGATTCTCGTAACTTTTTCGAAGTTTTCAATTGCACTTTCCTGGGATATATCCATGATTTTTTCAGAAAAATTTGTGAGTTTTAGGAGGTTGTATTTTCACTACAATACTACATCAATGTAATTATTTGATTTTCAGATGATTGACTTGCTTTAAGTGTAGTGCGGCTCTTACTACAAAAAATACAAATACTACAACACTACACCTTTACTACACTTTTACTACAACTTAAATACATATAATATATTGATTATTAATTACTTATATCTTCTTGTAGTATTGTAGTGCCGTTTTTAGCTGTTTTAGTTTTATTTTGATTTTTTGATTACTGTCATTTTAGAATAGGTCTATTCTGGAAATCAATGGAATATACTTCTCGTAATTGCTTATAATTCAGCTCGCATGACCCGGTTTGTGGTATGGTCGATGCGGTGGAACTTCCAGTACCATCATTAGCGAATCTGATACCTTTTGATAGTGATTCCCAATCGGAATGTCCGGCCAAAGTGGCAAGCTCCGTTTGTATCTCGTCTCTTTCGGGTGGATTTTTGCGAAAAGTGACAGAATATTTCTGTGAAAAAATATTGTACAATTTCCTGAAATTGAGAAGTATGTTATCACCGTTAAAACGGAAGTGTAATTCTTCCTGGACTGCTCCTGCATCAAATGCCATTTGAAGTATTTCGAAAAATTCAGCGCTGGCCTTGGTGTCGCTCATTATTCTCACTTGCGTGTTAATGGCCGTCACGCCCATCGATACAAATTCTTGGAGTATTTCATCCTCATTGCTCGTTTCAAATGTTAGGATATTGATCAATCCCAGGCATTGGAACGTGTAGGCTGCTGCCATAACTTGTGCCATATTTTCGAAAAACCTTTGAGGAATGTTTTGTCCCTTGGTAGCTACTTTAAAACCTTTGGAAATTCGGTTTAAACTAACCAGGTAGTTGTCATTCGCTTCAAGTATTTGCCGGTGCCTTAGAAGTTCCACTGTCAAACAACCTAATCCGGTATCTTCCAGATCATTCAGCTTATTGAATGCCTCAGTTTGTTGGTCCGTTTTCTTTTGGGAGTTGATACCGATGTACAGGCAGCGTGAAAAGAAAATGTCATTTTGTGGCAAGTAATTGCTTGTCAGAGCCAGCGCGCTATATATCTCAACGGTGTTGGTATCAATACTTTCGTTATCACCGGTAGATTTATGATAACCATCATTGTCATAAGCTGCTTGTAACAAGCCTTCATTTGGCAGTTCATTGTGAAACTCATCAAACCAGATTATTGCATTGGACGTCTGGCTCATTAGCTTGATCAGGGCGGCATCCGTATTCTTTGATTTCAAGTTTACACCCTCTTGCTTGTAACCAAATGCAGCTGTTAAAACGCGGATCATGGAAGATTTACCAGTCCCGTACCCACCTTTCAAAAACAGAATAGGTGAGAAGTTTTTATACTTCAATCCGATATCTCTAAACAGGCTGAAAATATAAAAGCAGATCGGTACAAACGACTTGTCATAGGTATGTGCCGTTGCATACAGTTTCCAAAATTCCTGAAATGAAATATCCGTATCGCTAAGCGTGTAACGCTGCTGACGCATTTTGGTCTTCTTAGGAATAGAAAGATGAAATTCATTAGCTTCAACAATTCCAAAATCGTCAGGGGTTACTATTTCACCAGACGTAAGGTTTAACGCCTTGTTGGCGAAAAAATAGACCTTGCTGTCTTTGTGAAACCCATATCGCAAAACCTTTAATGCAGAACTGAACTTTGTCCTGGTGAAAAGATAAGAATGCAGCTCATCCAGGTGGCCATCCTTAATTTTAAAACCAAGGCGCTTTGTGGCCAGCATGTTTTTAAGCTTCCGGGCACTGCAAAAGTCATCGTGGAAAACCTCCAAGTAGATAGGATCTTCGTCAATTTTCTTGATTTCTAAAATCCAGGTGACGTTTTCCTGTTCGTCCTCGGTTTTGTACTTAATAAAGACCTGGAAGTTCGGAGCCACTTCGTCAAAATACTTCCCTGATTTGATTTCCATGCCGCCATCCTTATACCAGACAGTCGGGTGCAGGTCCTCACGATTTTCCTTTTTAGCTTTTTTCTTGTCAGTCAGCGAGTTGTCTTGAACGGTATTTTTAGTTTCAGATTTTTCTTTAACCGGTTTCTCTTTTCCCGGTTGGCTCGTGTCGATACCGTAATCTTTACAGATAGAAACCAATTTGGCGATATTTGTAAAGCGGCTTGTTTTGAGCGCGTTATCAAACTTGGCGTCCGTATCCTTTTCGTTGTACTTCGCGTTCTGCTTGCTGATACGGTGGAAGTAACTACGACCGTTTTCTTTCAGGACGGACAAGCTAAAAGCGATCAGTAGCCACTCCGTGCCGTAATCGTTACAGATGTCCATCGTATGGGTTTCGATCCTGTCAGTCAGTACAGAAACCCACTTTTCCAACTCCGTGGCGTCCTTTTCAATCTGGCGCTCACTTTTGGGTTTCTCCGGAATGCGATTCTGAATGCTGTAAACCTTTGAATCTGGATTGTAATAAGCCGTAGGATCGTGCGACAGAAAGCAGGCACGGCATACATCCGAGCCGCTGGGATCAACCTTTTCCTGGTCATACAGGATGTAAGAAGTGTTAAAGTAAAATGCAAGATCCGCAAACGTCTCTTTGTGGCGGTCGGTATCTTTTATCTTGACTATCACCTTCAACCCATTGGCCGATGGCGAAACAAAACAGGCATTTACAAAGGGATCCTGTTGAAATTGTAGCTTCAAACTTTCGGGTGACTGGATGTGATCCAGGTCAATGACAATCAGCCCGCTATGTTCCTGCAAGTTAGCGGCTAACCTGGTAGGCGAAAAGATGCCGGAAGGTGTAACAAAGTCCAATGACTTCTTGTGAAACGCGGCTTCTTTGGGGTTTGAAGCCGCCCGGACGTTGGCAATTTCGGTCGAATATTTTCCATCACGGACCCAGGTAATCACTTCCTCCAACGAGATGGACCGATCCGGTTTTTTGACGTTAATGCCTCCTAAAAAAAGACTAAATTCTGACATGTTGAGATGATGATTTATTTCCCTGCTCTCAGAACCGGCAGTACCGGTTTGAGAAGCATACTACTCCCTCCAAAATAATCAAGATCAGAGAGCAGGGAATGAATGAGTTAGGATAAAATGAATTGAAGTTCTTGAAGCATTTCTGAAATCATGTCGTGTTCTATTTCGAGAGCATGACAACCAGGGGTATCTTTTACTTTTTGCGTGTTTTCTCCAAAGTTAGCCGTGTAGTATAACAGTAAACCGTTAAGTATTATACGTTGATGTTTTGATAGCGTTAAAACAGCATATTTATTCACTATGGACGTTTCCCTGGCCTTTAATGATTTTTCTAAAAGTATCGCAACCGAGACGTCAGCATACAGGATTAGCTCATTCATCAGCATCTTTGCCATGGCTTTGTTTGTAGTGGTTCGCCAGGCTTCAAATGCGTGTTTCTCGCAATTATCAATCTCCTTTTTGTACGCATCAAGGACGGTAAGATCCGCAGGCAGGGCATTATTTTCCCAGGCCTGAATTATAGAATTTAGGTTCATTTTGGAGGTATTTAGTTTGTTATTGTATTGACTTCCAGTCTTTCTTTCTGATCACCCTTTTGCAGTTAATGCAGGTGTGAAAGTAAGTATGGAAGGGGTACGTAAGCGAAATCTTTGCACTCTGAACTTCTTCGCAGTCCGGACACATAATGTAGTCCAGCGAAAAGGGGATATGCTCATTGTCCGGTACAGTGGTGGTTTTGCCGCTCTTTTTCATACTTATCCATGTCCAAGGGGTTTCTTAGTTCTTTAATTAACAAGTATGCCGTAACGCCCATTTTGGCAACAACAGCAAGCCAGATCAAAGCATTAATTTCCATATCGGTTCCGGTTGCTACTTTGAACGCATATCACAACCAACATCGTAAAAGCAAGGCATCCAAAGGCTGAGACATAGCCGGGATTTTTAACGCAGAATTCAGTAACCCGGCCGCCAAAAATGAACTGGCCGATAAGCGACGAAAGAGAAGGGGCAGGATTCATACAGGTTGTGTTTTTTGATTTTTAATTCTTGGATCTATGAAGCAATCTTTTGCTTCGGGTAAGGTTCTCAGAATAATTTCCTTCATGTCAGCACGCATTCTGTAACCAGGCGTACTGACCATGTATGCCCTCACTGATGAACGTTTTAGGCCTAATTCATTGAATACTTCTGCCTCAATCTTAGTGCGTTGCCATGGTTTAGCCTGTTTGTAGTAAATGTGACCTAGGGGTGTAAATTCCTCCCTTCTGACTTTTGTCTTTGTTGGCTTTTGCATAGTGGGTTTGGTATTATTGGTACTTGTTGTATTATTGCGCTAGTTGCATTAATCTTTATGCAAGCAAAGGTAACTTATAAGAGTTGACAAAGTCAACCTTTGTAAGTTAAAATATTTAATATTTTTTTATTATATTTTTTAACCACTTAATAGTCAGTTGACTGTATTTATGAAACAAGAAGAATTACCCTCAAAAAAGAAAATGGCATTATGGAAAAAAGTAGGTATTGGTGTGCTGGTTTTTATTGGGATTGGCCAATTGGGAAAAAGCTGTGATTCAAAAAATGAATCAACATCAACGGTTAACGAAAGTCCGGCAGAGCAAAAAAGTCTTGATACAGTTAAAATAGCTGAGCCTAAAACCTTTTCTTCGGCTGATATTGATAAGATTTTAAGTGGATTGCGTAAGGATAAAGACGACTTTCAAGAAACGACATTCTATAAAGATCCCAATAGCCCAAAGACAAGCATTGAAAATGAAATTTTGCTATATCTTGGTAGATCTGGGGATTATGTCTATCCAAGGCTGCAAATACAATACTCTGGTGACGATTGGCTCTTCGTATCAACTTATCATTTTGTAATTGATGGTCAAAAAAGGACTATTCTGCCTGAAGAGAAAATTACGCGCGATAATGGTTCAGGTTTAGTATGGGAATATGTTGATAAAAAGCCAAGCAACATTGATTTGTTAATATTGAAAGAGATTTCGAATAGCAAGGTTGCAAAAATGAGATATGAAGGTAAAGACAGGGTTTTTGATAGGGAGATTTCAAACAAAGAGAAAAAATCTATCAGGCGCATGATGAAAATACTTGAAGATTTAGATTTCAAAATGTAGTATAGGTTAATCTGTAACCTTTAATACTGTACTTTTTGTTTTAAATGGTTTACAAACTATGTGAACGGTTTGATATTTATACATATTTCGTCAATATTTGTACTTTATGCGTAAAGCACTAGGGATATTTAGTAAAGTATTAAACTTGTATATAGTTATGAGCAAACTACCAATAGGTCTTGTATTAAGACAAATAGTTGACGAGAAAACAATTTCTCCTTCTTATTTAGTTAAGGAGCTAGGGATAAGCAAGCAGGCTGTTTATAACAATTTTAAACGGACTGACATGAATAACGGTGATATTATTAAGTGGGCAAAAGTTTTGGGTGTGTCTACTGAGGAGATTGTTGGGAGATGGAGGGGAGAAATAAATCCCGAGGTGACAAAGGATGAGTCAAATTATCTTTTGGAACATTTGGCAAGTTTGGAAGAGCAGTTTAAAAGACTGTTAAATCAGATAGATGTTAAGGACAGACAAATTGAAGGATTACAGAAGACCGTTGATGTATTACTGGGAAAGTCTGATGTGAGTGAAAATGTCACCCGTGACGTAATTAAGCTAAATTCATTAGCCGATCAGGTTGATGAAGCGACCGAACAGGTTGACGTAGCTTAATTGCTCACAGTTTCGCTCACATAAGGAGGCTCCGGGCTTCCAAGATGACTATAATACAAATCGTTGAATCAAATACCTTTGTTCCCCTATGGGTCACACGATGGCCGTTTCGGCCAAGTGTGAAAACATTGAAACCCAGCTACTTACATACTAGTAGCTGGGTTTCTTGCTTTTTCTGCTGTAACATTGCTGGAAAGTTTTGTTTTTAAGACCTCAATTCTTCGGATCAAGCCAAATTCTTGGGGGGAATTGAATCGGGACTTCATGCGTAGAGTTTGGATAGTCTGAAAAGGAAGAATGAAATATCCCTGACACCCCGTGAGGTGGAACGGAACGCTTTT
>NZ_JAVFVU010000020.1 GCF_030929615.1 Dyadobacter sp. LHD-138
AGAGAAGTTAAGCCCAGAACCGCCGATGATACTTGGGTCAAACCTGGTAAAGTAGGTAGTCGCCACAATACCATTGCAATGCAAAAGCCACTCTGAATAAGGGTGGCTTTTTGCGTTTAAGCGGGTTTATATATTTTTATACTGCAAGGATAGCAATACTCGTTCCGCCAATGTGTTTGATGTTGAGTCGGTGATGTTGAGTCGGATTTGTATCATATACACTGGCTAAGCTAATTTCTCCTTCAAAGGAGAGCCCAGTTTAGACCTATTTTTGAAACTTTTATAGCAAAAGCGTTTTCGAATCATTGCTTCTCTGTCAAAATTCCTTTTATTCCTTCACACATTCTTTTTACCTGCAAATAAGAAGCCTTATCATTTTCTTCTTTATCCAGTTTAATGGTTAAATCTCCCGGAGCTGATTCTATTTTTACATGCGTTTTGTTGTTTAGCACCGTGGTAATGTCCCAGTCCTCTGTGGATTCAATATGGTTTGGAGCGATACCTTCGTTGATCATGCTTTGAACTCTTTCGGTTTTCTCTTCGTCGTAATGAGCGGAAAATTTATAAATATCTTCGGAGTCCTTGACGCTAATGCTTAAATCATCCGAATTTGTACAGGAAACGCAACAAATCAGTACTATTATGGCTGATAGGTTGGGAAGTAAGGTCTGTTTCATGGCGATAATTTATAATGTAAAACATGGTACTATGCAATATATAGTACTGGTTTTATTTTTGCATTATTCTATACATGAACGGATCAAAAAGCGGATGAATGTTATAACGGTTTCCTCTTTCGTGGTTTTAAGCTGATTAAGAGAGAATAAGTCTTTTTACACAACCCTTTTCCCAAAAACCATCCAGATCTTAAATGTATTCCGAATAAGTTTCATGCGTTTTTTCAACAGCGTCTAAAACTTCATTTACGTATTTTTCACAAAGTAATTGTGGGTCGTAATTTCTAAATTCTTGGCTCAGGTTCGTAACATTATCCTGATAAACACTGTTTGAAAGCACTTTTTCCACACTTTGTTTGATCTGTGCTGGCTTTGGAAATTCAGTTTTAAGATCGATACCCAGTTTGAAATAGCCAACACGGGCGTTTATCTCATTTTTCCCTTCATGAACTCCGGCTACTACCAGCGGCAGTTTGTTTTCAATACCGAGCATGACACCGCCATAACCACCGTTCGTTACATATACGTTGCAATGTGGCATGATTTCATTAAAAGGAATAAAGTCTCTGATAATGATATTCTCCTGCGGATATCTATCTATTAATTCCTGTGTTTTAGAACCGCCCGTAGTCGCGATAACCAGATAATTACTGTCCTTAAATGCTTCCAGTGTTGGGACAATGATTTTCTCCGGATCTTTTTCCAGCGTTCCCTGCGTTACCAGAATAACTTTGGGATACTTTCGAAGCACCTCGCCAATTTCAGGAGCTTGCTTTTTGTTTGCCGTAAATGGCAGTAATGCCCCTATGAACCGGATATTTTTACTAAGATCGGAACGCATATACTCAAACCCTGGCGTACCGATTTGAAGAAGAAGATCAGATTTTTGTCCCATCGCATCAAAGACGTTACCGGTTCCGGCTTTCATACCATATTGGGCGAAAAGGTTTTTATACAATTTATTCAAATCTTTAAAGATGATTTGATCAGCCATTTTTCGTTGAAATTGCTGCTTTATTTTTCCAAAGAAAGTATATGACGGATGCAGTCCCAGACCCGCCGGTGGACAGTCACGGGAATTTTCCGTAAGTGGAAAGACGCCGATTGATATCACGGGTTTGTGAAGTTTGTCCTTGACAAATGGAATTCCGGTAAAAGCTATATCGCTGATCATCAGATCAAAATCCCAGTTTTCGTTGATCGTTTTGATATCCTCATAAAATTCTGTGGACCTGAGGATAAAGCTGTGCTCAATATCGTATTTCAGTTTGCTGATCTGACTTTTAAATTTAAGCCGTTCTGCAAAAATTTCATTTACGTTGTGTTGGTTAAAATCTACCGCTTTGACAAAAGGGAAATAGGGGATATCAAGCTTGTCTAGCTTGTTCTTGTAAATGCTGCCGGAGTACCATCGTACGTCGTGTCCGAGAGATTTCAGGTGCATGGCGACACTGGTCAACGGGTTAAAATGTCCATCAAATGGAATGTTTGCAAAAAGGATTTTTTTCATGGCTAATTGATTGTACTGGTCGATTAATTTTTCATACGCTAATTGATGCGACAAAATTACCAGTATTGTGATTGCCGTGAAATACGAGCTTTTACCCATTTTAATAGGTAGTTATACTTAAACTGGAAAATGCAGCTTTTGAAAGAAGGTCTATTTCGGGAAGTTTTTATGGCGGATAGGATTTGTTATGCTTATTAACCCGATCATGAGGCTTTGATTGGAATGTTTTCGGATAGATTGACAAAAATGTGCAGATTGTCCAACTCAACCGGCAAATTGTATAAGTGTATCTGCGCTGTGGCGTGTACTTTTGTGATCTTATTTAGAATAAGTCTATTTATGTATAATACAGTCAGTTATCAAAAAGATCAAAAAAATTACTGTGGTTATGCCTTCATTACGCTACTAGTTATTAAAGTGTTTCAATAAAGACAAAATAAAATCAAACATATGACCTGACCCTATCCAATCTGAATTTTCAAATAAGTAACTAAAAGTAAAAGCCGGATGGCTGGAACCCACCCGGCTCATTGCGCAAAAGCGCAATGCTTATAAACGCTGAAACATTTTAAAGCAATGCAAATTAGTAAAATTCTGCATACAGGGCTTCTTTGTGCCCTCTCAATAATAACTTTTGCCCAAAATTCGCCTGTCACCATTTCCGGGCAGGTCAAAACGGAAGAAGGGGAAACATTGCCTGGTGCGGCCGTGGCGCTGAAGGGAACAGCAATCGGGACATTTTCTGCCAACGATGGCAGGTTCAGCCTGGAAAATGTACATCCGGGATCATACCAGCTTATTGTTTCATTTCTTGGCTACCAATCACAGTTGAAACAGATTACGGTAAAGGCTGGTGAACATCCAAAATTGAATTTTCGTCTGGCTTCGGATAGCAGGGAGCTTGAATCGGTTTCCGTAATCGGAAGGACGGAAACGAAAGAAATCAATCGCCAGGCTTATAATGTCACGGCGATTGATGCAAAAAAACTCCAAAATTCAACGCTCGATTTATCGCACGCCCTGGACCGCGTATCGGGGGTTCGGGTTCGAGAAAGTGGCGGTGTGGGCTCGAACATGAATTTTTCTTTGAATGGATTTACCGGCAGACAGGTTAAATTCTTTCTGGATGGTGTGCCGATGGATAACTTTGGATCCTCTTTTCAGCTGAATAATATACCGATCAATCTGGCTGAAAGGGTGGAAGTTTACAAGGGTGTGGTACCGATCTGGCTCGGCTCGGACGCACTGGGCGGGGCGGTGAATATTGTTACCAACACCAAGCAGAACAGCTACCTGGACGCCTCTTATTCTTATGGCTCTTTCAATACCCACCGCACAGGAATCAATGCAGGTTTTACTTCGAAAAATGGTTTTACCGCTCAACTTAACGCTTTTCAAAACTATTCTGATAATAATTACTGGATTAATGTTGATGTGGCCGATGTTAATACCGGAGAATATTTCAGAAATCAGCGGCTGAGAAGATTTCACGATACTTACCACAATGAAACGCTGATCGCCAATGTGGGGGTAGTTGGGAAGAAATTCGCTGACAAACTTTTGGTGGGAATAACACTAGGACAAAATAAGGCCGAGATACAAACGGGTGCGCGGATGGTGAGCGTTTTTGGCCAATGGCACCGGAAAGGAAATATTGTGATGCCAAGCCTCAAATACCAGAAGAAAGATCTGTTTGTAAAAGGCTTGCATGTAAATATTTCGGCCAACTATAACCTTGGACAAGAGCAGAATATCGACACGGTGTACCGTCGTTACAACTGGTTTCAGCAATTTAAACAGTACGAAGGTGCAGGAAGCGAAAGAGAACGTTCGATGTATAAATACCGGAATAACAATGGTTTGGCAACGGCCAATGCGAGTTACACGATCAATAGCAAACATTCGGTTACGGTCAATAATGTTTACAACACGTTCAACCGTAAAGGACGGGACGAGCTTTATCCGGATGCAGACAAATATGAGCAGCCACGGATTAATACAAAAAATGTACTTGGACTGGGTTATAAATTTGATTACAGCGAGCGGTGGAATACTTCTCTTTTTGTAAAGCATTTTTCGCAGCACAACAAGTATTCTGTGTCCTATAACCCTAGCGGAAACTATGGCGATGTGGCTTACAAGGAGCAGAAAAATAGTTTCAGCAAAATGGGGTATGGCTTAGCATCAACCTATTTTCTTGCCAAAAATTTACAGTTAAAAGGTTCATTTGAAAAAAGTTACCGTTTACCGGAGACCGACGAGTTGTTTGGCGACCTGCTGAATCTGGAAGGAAATATCGAACTGGATCCGGAAACAAGTAACAACTACAATCTTGGCGTAAGTTATCAGACGCATATCAATAAAATCCATCGTTTCAGTATTGATGCAAATGTGCTTTATCGTGATGCACAGGGTTTTATCCGTCCTAAATTAAATGCAAACCAGACGAAACAGGTCATGGACAACCTGGCCGATGTTACCAACTTTGGTGTTGACGGTGAAGTGCGTTATTCATTCAAACAATTGTTTACGGCCGGTGTGAACCTGACGTATCAGGACCTGCGTAACAACACCAGATTTGAAGACGGATACACCACTGAAAGTCCGCTGTACCGCGATCGTATTCCCAATATGCCTTTCATGTTCGGAAATGCCGACGCAGCTGTTTTTCTAAAAGATTTTGGTCATAAAGGCAATACACTGACGTTTGGCTATAACCTTCTTTTCGTACATGCCTACTACTTGTACTGGCCAAGTTTGGGAAGTGATAAGCTGGATATTCCCCGTCAGCTGAGCCATGATGTGAACGTTGTGTATGCAATGGCAAACGGAAAATACAACGTCTCGCTGGAATGTAAAAACATGCTTGACGGCAAGTTGTACGACAATTTTAGTCTGCAAAAACCAAGCAGAGGCTTCTATGTCAAGCTAAGATATTTTATCAGTAAATAGTTTAAAATCAATTCAATAATTATAATAAATCAACAATGAAAAAGTCATATTTACACTGGTTTTTGGTGTTAGGGATGGGAATGGTTTTAGGCGCATGCAGCGATGATAAAACCGTGGATCCGGGAACGGACCCGGGAACACCCGTTACGTCGAGATATGTTGTAGCTTCTTCACCGATAGGCTCTTCGGGCGTGGCTGACTATCTTTTGACAACAAGCGATCTTTCACAGGGAACGATCAGTACGGTGGGAAAAGGAATTGAGCAGGATGGTTCATACCGATACTACCTGACGCATAAGGGCAAGTTTTTTAGCTTGTTGTACGGACAGGGAAATCCTGGTGCTGTAACCACTTATACCATGAATGACAAAGGGGAATTGGAAAAAATATCCGATTTTCAAAGTGAGACGGTACAGGTATTTGCACCGGCGGGGGACGATATCCTGACCATAAAAGTGCCAAGAAGTGGTAACGAAAGTGCTTCCTGGTTTAGAATTAACGCGGATCAGTCTAAAATTGTAGCGGAAGGTCAGGTTAATATCGTAAAACTGGCCGGAAACGGTGAGCGTGCGCATTTTACCTGGGCAACACAGGTTGGGGATAAAATTTTCGCTCCTTACATGAGCATCAAAGGTGCGGCGCCGGATGTTTTCGGAACGGCTTATCCGGACAGCAGCTGGATTGCCGTTTTTGCTTACCCAAGCATGCAGCTTGAAAAAGTAATCAAAGACAACAGAACCAGTTTCTTCGGTTCTTATTTCAACAATGGACTTACGGTGGACGAAAACGGCGATACTTATGCTTTTTCTCCCGCTGTGGCTTCGAACAGTGGCAAGCAAACTTCAACCAAACCGTCTGCGTTCGTAAGAATCAAAAAAGGTACAACCGAATTTGATCAGAGTTATTACTTCAATGTGCAGGAAAAAGCTGGTGGCAAAAAGGTGATCGGCCAGACTTATCTTGGAAAAGGGAAATCATTGCTTTACATGTTGACGGATCCCAACGATCAGTACAGCGCGAAAAGACTTGCGATTTCTGACATCTACAACAAAACATTTACCTGGGTAACGGGTGCTCCGGAAAGCATCGAGTCTGGTTCGGCTTCTTATAACAACAACACAATTAGTGCCGACGGAAAAACAGTATTTGTAGGAATTAACACAGACGCAGGAAGCTGGGTTTATAACATTGACATCGCAACCGCAACAGCCAAACAAGGCTTGAAAGTGGAAGGTGGTGCAATTACAGCCATTGTTAAAGTAAAATAGTTAGGAATCAGGTTCAGCGAACAAGCCCTGTCGACCTTACTATGGAAGACAGGGGTTTGTTTTTAGTTAAAAATTCAAAGGGGGAAAGGTTTTGCCGTATCTCTCTACCGAAATAGCTGAATAACGAACAAAATACTTTCTGTTTAACCTATTCACTGAACATAGTTATGTCCACTTTCAGAAAAATCAATAACTGGCTGCATTTATGGCTGGGTCTTGCGTCAGGAATTATCGTATTTATTGTCTGCGTGACTGGCTGTATCTGGGTTTTTAATGAAGAAATAACAGGGTTAATGGAGCCCGAAACCCGCATAGAGCACCAGGATAAGCCTGTGATCATGCCATCTCAGTTGATGCAGATTGGCAATACCTTATATCCCGACGTTAAAGTTTCCTATGCCAATTATCAGCAGGGCAGGGCTATTAACCTTGGCCTCGGTGAACGGCGGGGACCCAATATCACACTAAAAGTAAACCCTTATACAGGTGAGGTGATCAGCAAGGAAGTACATAAAAAGGGCGAAACGAATTTCTTTCGCTGGGTGCTGAACGGTCACCGCTTTTTATGGATGCCTTTTGAAATAGGCCGCCCGATCGTGAACTATGGCACGTTGATTTTTGTCGTTCTGCTCATTACCGGATTGGTGTGGTGGTATCCTAAAAAATGGACAAAAAGTACGCGCGACAAAAGTTTTAAAATAAAATGGGATGGTTCTTTCAAACGCGTAAATCTTGATTTGCACAATGTTCTGGGCTTTTACTCGCTCCTGTTCCTACTGGCCATTGCCATGACCGGCATGGTTTATGGTATCAAATGGTATAGTGAAGGGCTTTACTGGGTTACTTCCGGGGGCGATTCTCTTCCGGATAGAGACAGGGAGACCAATTCCGATTCCCTGATGGCTAATAAGTTTTACACACCGCAACAGGCGATTGATAAGGCCTGGACTACGGTGATTGCCAAACATCCGAAATCGGAGGGTTTTTTTTACAGTTTTCCGGATACTGCCAAAGCCAAATCTGCAATTTTTGTAACCATTTATCCCAACAGCGGACAATTTTATAATAACCAGGGATACACCTTCGATCAGCACACTTTAAAGGAGTTACCAAGAGACAAGGTTTATGGCGCGGTCTACGAGGGCGCTCCGTTTGGCACCAAATTGCGGAAAATGAACTATGACATCCACGTTGGAAGTATTCTTGGCTTTCCGGGTAAAGTGCTGGCATTTCTTTCCAGTTTAATTGGTGCCAGTCTTCCCGTCACGGGATTTCTCGTGTGGTGGGGCAAGCGGAATAAAAAGGACAAAAAGAAAATGCCGAAAGCGCAGACCAAGTCGGCAGGGGGAAGCCCGGATGAAAACGAGATTTCCAAACCAAGGCCAAAGTTCCAGCCGGCAATGAAAAAAGCGCAGGTTAATGACTGATCAGCATTTACACTTCTTCTTCATAAGCACCGGGATTGGGGAAACTCAATCTCGGTCTGTTTTAGCAGTGTTTAGCGTATCGGTCACATCGGTTTGATCCCGAAAATAATAGGTTATCCATAAAATTTATGCGTAATGATATTATCAAATGAAATAGCGCAGTACTGCAAGTCGAAGCAGCTGCGTTGCACCAACAAAAGATTGATGCTTGCCGATTTTTTGGAAAAAGAAGAGGGAAAGGCGGACGCCGAAACGCTGTATATGATGTTTCACAAAAATTCAGTGCGAATTAGTCAGGCAACGATTTATCAAATGCTCGACTGGATGGTTAAACAGGGATTTGTCGAACGAATGCCGGGAAGCAACCGAAGAAATATGTATTGCGTCCGCAGCCCGGATCTGGCAGCACAATCATAATTGTTTAATTTATTTATTTTTATTTAGAATAAAAATAAATAAATTAGCGAAAGTTTTCTATTTCAGGCAGCATTTTGTGCCTGAATGAATCAACAAGCCATGAAATATACCAGTACAAGAACCATTCAAAAAACACATGATACCACACTAACTCAAAATTCGGATTTTCCTCTGCATGATCTGGGCGAAGATTTTTTTGCAATCACAACGATTGAAGGCGGTGACGAACATTTTTTTAATGGCGTTCACCGCCATGATTTTTATGAGGTACTCTGGTTTACAAGCGTAAAAAAACAGGAGGCACATTATATCGATTTTATCAAATATCCGATCGCCGATAACCAGTTATTTCTCCTTTTGCCAGATCAGGTGCATAGTATGGACCGGGCCGGTAAGACAGGTTTTGTTTTTGCCATGTCGCGGGATTTCTTTGAACGCTTGATTGCTGCCGATATCTTTAAATTGTTCTATCATTCGGTTAATTTTTCAGTGGTCATTCCCGATACTCATGACAATCTTTTTCAAACGCTTATCAAGTTGATTCGACAGGAAAACGAGTCGGGAAAACGGCCGGCAATCCTTGAATCCTATTTACGAAGCTGGTTTTTACATTGTATAGAACTGGAAAAGGCAGTGCAGCGTGACGACCGGCCAGATAGCAGAATGCAGGTACTGATCGAATCGGTTGAGGTGAATTTCAAAGATGAGCGGAAATCCTCTTTTTATGCCAATGAATTATCGCTGAGTGCGAAAAGACTTAACGAACTGACGAAGGAAACATTTGGCAAAACAATCAGTCAGCTTATCAACGACAGGCTTATTCTGGAAGCTAAAAGGGAAATAAGCTGCTCGGAGAAGCCAATCAAGGAAATCAGTTATGAACTCGGGTTTACAGAACCTTCGTATTTTACCCGTTTTTTCGGGAAGCAAACCGGATTTTCCCCTGAGGATTTTAGAAAAAAGATGGAAGTGCTGTACAACTGAGATATCCTAAATTGTGGAGTCGTTATGAATAAAAAGCCCTACTTCCAGTCGTTCGGAAGTAGGGCTTTTTTATAAACCGAAGGCCGTTTAACTGATGGCAACCATGGCCTTGATCACGCCGTTTTGCGGATCCAGCCAGCTCTCAAATTGATCCATGACCTCGTCAAACTGAACCCGGTGGGTGATATAAGTAGTTGGTTTAACCAACCCTTTTTTCATGCTGTCGATCACATGTTCGAAGTCCTGGCGCGTTGCGTTTCGGCTGCTCATCAGCGTGGCTTCCCTTTTGTGGAATTCGGGATGGTTGATATTAATATCGCCTTTTTGCAGTCCTATCAGGATATACCGGCCGCCGTGCGCCAGATAGCTGAAACCGGTATTGATCGCCCTGAGATTCCCCGTTGCATCTATGACCACGGTCGGCATATCACCCTTTGTGAGTTCATGCAACCGTTCTGTCACGTTCTCCGTCAATGCGTTAATGGTATGATCAACATGAATCCGGCCACGGCAAAAGGCCAGACGGGAGTCGTTGATATCCAGTGCGATCACGGTTGCTCCTGCAATTCGGGCAAACTCCATCGTTCCCAATCCTATGGGGCCCGCGCCAACGACCAGCACGACATCGCCGGGTTTTATGTCAGCTCTCCTAACACCATGGGCGCCAATGGCCAATGGTTCTACGAGCGCAAGTTCGTCAAAGCTCAAACCATCGCCATGCACAAGCGAATAGGATGGGACGGAAATATATTCTGCCATTCCGCCATCGATATGCACGCCGGATACCTGTATGTTGGTACAACAATTTGGCTTGCCGGCACGACAGGCAACACATTTGCCACAATTGAAATAAGGGACAAAAGTCACGGCTTCTCCAATTTCAAAACCCGGGGCGTTGTCGAGGGAGACAATTTCGCCTGCAAGTTCATGCCCCAAAATACGGGGGTAATTGAAAAATGGTTGTGTTCCTTCAAAAGCGTGAAGATCCGTGCCACAAATGCCGATCCGTTTTATTTTGAGAATTGTATGCCCGGGAGTCAGCACGGGTTTTTCGGCTTGCTGGTAAGCAAAATGGCCCGGCGTTGTACAAACAAGCGTTTCCATGGAGTGTACTGAGAATTAAGAATGAAAAATGATACATCAGTTGCCTGGGACAACTGATGCAGGTATTTATTTTCAGGAATTAGCCAACGCCCGATCCAGGTGAACATAACCTCCATCCACATAAAGAAGCTGGCCGGTCGTATGGCTTGATTTGCCCGACAGCAGAAACGCCGTTGTATTCGCGATTTCTGCGGCCGTTGTCATCCGGTTTTCCAACGGAATATGTGCTACGATGGATTTTAACTTTTCTTCCGGATCAGGTAAGGTCTGTATCCACTTTTCATAAAGCGGTGTCCAGCATTCCGCCACGACAATTGCGTTCACACGGATACCGTATTTTAGCAATTCAACGGCCCATTCGCGGGTGAGCGCATTTCTTCCGCCATTGGCTGCCGCGTAGGCCGAAGTGCCTCCCTGGCCGGTATCAGCTGTTTTGGAAGTAATATTGACAATGGATCCTTTGGATGCTTTTAAAGCAGGCAAGGCGTATTGCGCCATCAGGTAATAATGGACAAGGTTTTTGTGCAGTGAGGCAATGAAGCTTTCGTAGTTTCCATTTTCCAGACCAACCCCGTCGTTCACACCAGCGTTGTTTACAAGTCCGTCGATCCGGCCAAACTGAGCCAGTATTTCTTTAACAGCCCGTTCGGAATCTTCGGGTTTGGTTAGCTCCGCCGAAACCTGGAAGGCTTTCAATCCTTTGGATGTTATATTATCTAGCACTGTTTGGTTGTCGTCTGCGTTTCTTCCAACGATCACGGGGACAGCGCCTTCCGCTGCCAGTACCTGAACAATGCCTTCGCCAATACCTTTTGCACCACCGGTTACGATAATGACTTTATCTTTAAGCTGTAAATCCATTTTTTAAGAATAATAGAGAATCAATAGACTTTATCACGAATTATATTGCAAGACTGTTTTACGTCAGAAGTAGGCTATCAGCAATCGGTTAAAATATCATTTCTTGGCGTGACAGCTGACAGCGCTACAAGAGAAATCGTGATAATGTCTAATCGTTTCGGTTTTTAATAATTTAATGTGAAACACCCAGTGTCACATTTTTTACAGAACTGTTTTTTACTGCGAAATAAAGTACTACAAGAAAACAGAATGCCGGTACGATGTAGGCGGTTTGTATAGACGATTGATCGGAAACCCAACCCATGATCACCGGGAAAATAGCCCCACCGACGATGGACATAATTACAAGGGAAGAACCAATTTTGGTCTTGGCCCCAAGTCCGCGGATACTCAATGCGAAGATTGTCGGGAACATGATTGACATAAAGAACTCGACGCCAACCAAAGCATAAACCGATACCATGCCGGAAGTAACGACGGCTACGATCAGCAACGCAATGTTAAGTACACTGTAAATCGCAAGCAGACGTGGAGGCGCGATAAAACGCATCAGATAAGTCCCAATGAAACGGCCAACCATAAAGCTCAGCAATGCACCGGATAAGAGGTAGGCCGCTGTTTTTTCATCAATCCCTGCAACCTTATCCGAAAAACGGATGAAGAAGCTGCTGACGCATACCTGTCCACCTACGTAGAAAAACTGCGCAAAGGTCCCAAGGATAAGGTTTTTCTCGCCAAGGATCGAGCCGGAAGCTTTTTCGCTTGTGTCTTCTTCTTCAACAATTTCAGGAAGCTGTGTCCGCCAGATCAGAACGGCGACGATTAGTACAATAATACCGATTGTTAAAAATGGGATTTTTACGGAGGCAGCTTCTTCGGCCAGGTAATTGTTTAGCTGTTGCGCGCTCATGGCCTGCTGCTCCTGTGCCGAAAGTGTTTTTCCCGAAAGAATGAATGCTCCGCCCATTAAAGGTGCAAGAAATGCTGCCAAACCGTTAAAGGATTGAGCAAAATTAAGGCGCTGGGTGGACGTGTCGGCATCTCCAAGTACGGTGATATAAGGGTTTGCAGCAGTTTCAAGTAAAGTAAGACCGCTGGCAATGATAAACAACGCGACCAAGAAAAAGCCAAAATGACGAAGTTCCGCTGCCGGATAGAAGAGGAATGTGCCGAACGCAAAGAGAATGAGCCCGAGCGTAATCCCAGCCTTATAGCCGAATCTTTTCATGAAAAGTCCTGCCGGTAATGCGATGAGGAAATACGCGATGTAAGAAGCCGAGTCGATCAATGCAGATTGTACGTCGGTCAACTGGCAGGCTTTCTTTAAATGCGGAATAAGGATCGGATTAAGATTGAGTGCAAAACCCCACAAAAAGAACAGGGAAGTAATAAGAATAATAGCCAGACGGGTTTTGCGATCTGTCATAGGTTAAGATAAGTTTAGTGGTTTAAGGAGCTTAAAATTAAACAATGCAAAGGAATTATATTTTATTATAAAGAAGAGAATCGTATTTATCCAAGTAATAAGATATATTAACATGTTTTTTTATTTGATATGTTTATTGATGTATAAATATCGGCATGAAACCACAGCTTCTTAAAGTCCCGACGGCACCGGCGTATTCATTTAGTGTCCGGCAGGACCTGGTCCCGAATCTGAACAACCGTTGGCATTACCATCCTGAAATCGAGCTGATACATTTTCACAGAGGCTCGGGTACGCAGTTTGTCGGGGATAGTATCAAGCGTTTTGGAGCGGATGATATTGTGCTGGTGGGCTCAAATCTGCCTCATTACTGGCGGGACGATGACGATGAAATTTTACATAAACCGACGCACGCGCCATATTCTACCGTTGTGCATTTTACAAGCCAGTTTTGGGGCGAGAAGTTTCTGGATCTTACGGAAAACAAACCGCTGAAACTAATTCTTGACAAGGCCCAGCGAGGTTTGTTGTTGACTGGAAAACTGAAAATCAGGATTGCCGAACTGATGGAAGAAATGCGTTTTGCCGAGGGACCTGACCGGATTATTGCCCTCATGAAATGTCTGATCGCTGTGGCAAGGTCCGAAGAGTATCTGATGCTGTCGTCGGTGGGTTTTCAATACGATCTTTCAGAGTCTGAAAATGACCGGATCAATGCGATTTATGACTACACTTTATCCAACTTTAAGCAAAAAGTAAGTCTGGAAGAAATTGCTTCGGTGGCGGGTATGGTGCCGAATTCTTTTTGCAGGTATTTTAAATCAAGGACTGGCAAGACTTATTCTCAGTTTTTAAACGAAATCAGGGTAGGGCATTGCTGTAAATTGCTGATCAATAGCAGTGTAAGTATCAAACAACTGGGTTTTGAAAGCGGGTTTATGAATTTCAGCTGCTTTCACAAGAGGTTTAAAGAAACGACCGGTTTGAGCCCGCAAAGTTATCGTCAGCTTTACAGAGATAAACAGCCGAAAATGGTTTGATGTATTTCCTGAAAGATTTTGTTGTTATTTATCCTGCGTTGATGGCTCTTTTGAAAAATCCGCCAATGAAACTGCCTGCAAACGTAAGAATACAGCTGCCGTACAGACTAAAATTTTCAATTTCCTGACGTCCGGTACTTTCGGGAATGTTTGTAAAAAGAAAATACCCGGCTAACAGGAAAATACATTGGCAAATGGCCAGCAGCCAGCCCTTCACAGGCTCGACAAAGCCGATGGAAATCGCCGAGACAACGGCCAGGAAATACGGAAGGTGAATACTTTCCGCTCCTTTTATTTCAATGATGATGATAGCGCTGGTTACAACGATTAATATTGAATTGACCGCCAGTCGTTTATCCAGAAACGGAGTTTTAACCTCTACGGTTTGACTTTCACCGGTCAGCTTCATTTTCAGTATCTCGCTTTCTTTCAGAAAATCTTTCTGCGCTTCTGCGTCAAGACCAAGTGCCTGATATGTCAGGCCGCGCCAGCGATAGGGTGCCTGACTTTGCTCTCCGTCGTATAAAATAGCCTTATTCAGTGATTCCAGTGCATCTTTCAGTAACTGGTTTTCATATTCCAGCTTACCTTTTTCCAGGTGTAGCGCAGACAAAGTGCCGTCATAACTTAAACCACTGATCAGATCCTTTTTGGCTGCATCGGTGTTCCCCATTTTTTTGTAACAAAGCGCCCGGTACAGATAGGCAACACTGGACTTGGGTTTGGCTTTTATTCTGGCGTCAAAATAATCAAAGGCGGGCTGTATCTGCGCGTCATTATATAATTTAATTCCGTCTTTCAGACTTGCAGTTTCTTTTTCAGATTTGGTTCGCAGGTCCGCGTAGTTCCTCAAATAATATATATAGCCAAATATGGCCAGAACAACTAAAAATTCCATTTTTCGGCACTCGGGTTGATACAGGGTTCAATATTACTGATAAAATACTTTCGGCTGTCATTTCGCCTGTCTGAAATTTGCTTTCTTGTGGTGAAACACTTCATGAACAAAAGCAAAAACCGGTGGAATTACCGACTCGTTGTTAAAGAAAGTTAAACACGGCTACCTCGGGGAAATGCTTAACTTTTTTTAAGACAAAGCAGCCCGCTTCTGAATATCCATTTCAATAGTTTTGGCGGATGAATCTGATCAATTATACACTTTGTAGTTGATTACAAGTGCATTGCTGAAAATAAATTACAACGGATATCGATCCCAAACACTACAAATTCAATGATGACTTTCAAACGAATCAACAACCTTACTGGCTGGATTGTTTTTGCAATTGCGTTGCTGACTTACCGGTTCACGATCGAGCAAACGGCCAGTTTCTGGGACTGCGGCGAGTTCATCGCCTGTGCATTTAAATTACAGGTTCCGCATCCGCCCGGAGCCCCGTTTTTTCTGTTGGTCGGGCGGCTTTTTTCGATGCTGGCAATGGGCGATGTTACCCGGGTAGCCTTCTGGATCAACATGCTTTCGGTGTTGTGCAGCGCATTCACGATCCTGTTTTTATTCTGGACGATAACCCTTTTGACAAGAAAACTGATCGGAAAACCTGACGATGAAATGACGCCCGACGATGTTGTGCTTTCCATGGGCGCGGGCATTGTGGGCGCTCTTGCCTATACCTGGTCGGATTCCTTCTGGTTTTCGGCCGTTGAGGCAGAAGTTTATGCGATGTCGTCTTTCTTTACGGCGATTGTGATCTGGGCGGTTTTTAAATGGGAGAAAATGGAAGATCCTTCTGAGGAAAACCGGTGGCTGATCTTTATAGCCTATCTCACGGGCATTTCTATCGGTGTTCATTTATTAAACCTTGTTACCATTCCTGCCTTGGCTTTGGTTTATTATTTTAAAAAATATCCTAAACCGGGTGTGTTTGGAGGGTTTATGGCGCTGAGCGGGGGATTGGCAGTTCTTGCGCTCATTAATTCAGGGCTAATTGCCGGCCTGCCAACGCTGGCGGGGAAATTCGAGATATTTTTTGTCAATAGCTTCGGACTTCCGTACAAATCAGGAATGACTGTGTTCATCGTGCTTTTTTTAGGCTCCCTCGTTTGGGGTATCCGGTATGCGCATCAAAAGGAAAAGGCGCTGCTCAATACCTGTTTGTTGTCATTTGCTTTCGTGCTGATCGGTTATGCTTCGTATCTGCTTGTTCTGGTGCGGTCGGAATACAATCCGCCGATTAACGAGAATAATCCGAGCGATGTTTTAAGTTTTGTTTCTTACCTGAAAAGGGAACAATACGGAAGTCGTCCGCTGCTTTATGGACCTTCCTTTGCATCCAGACCCATAAGTCAAAAACGTGATACACCTGTTTATCAGAAAAAAGACGGTAAGTATGTCGTCCAGGGTTATCGGTACGACTATGATTATGAGCCGGGAAGCAGTATGCTTTTGCCGCGTTTGTACAGCACGGAGCCGGGGCATCCGCAGCTTTATCAGCAGATGATGGGGCTGGTGGAAGGGCAAAAGCCAACGATGTCTCAGAACCTTTCATTTATGTTTTCGCATCAGCTCGGACATATGTACTGGCGTTATTTTCTCTGGAATTTTGCGGGACGCGAGAGTGATGTGGAGGGGGCAGGCGTTATGCTGCCATGGGATGCTGCCAAAACGTATCCTTCCGCTATTACGCAAAACAGGGCGCACAACAACTTTTTCATGCTTCCGTTACTGCTCGGGCTGGCTGGTATAGTGGTACTATATTTTAAAAACAAAAAGGATTTACTCGTTTTAGGGTTGCTTTTTTTGCTGACCGGCGTCGCTTTGGTTATTTACCTGAATTCGCCTCCCATAGAGGCCCGGGAGCGTGATTATATTTATGTTGGTTCATTTTATATCTTTTGCATGTGGATCGGACTGGGCGTTATTGCTGTGGCTGATGGCGTTAGAAAATGGTCGGGAAATGCGTCAAAAAGTGCGGTTTTTGCCAGCGCCGTGTGTCTGGCTGTACCCGTCATGATGGGGGTTAAAGGCTGGGATAATCATAACCGGAGCAACCGGTATCATGCTGTCGACTTTGCTAAAAATCTGCTAAATTCCTGTGCGCCCAACGCCATTCTGTTTACCGGCGGCGATAATGATACTTTTCCGTTGTGGTATGTGCAGGAGGTGGAAGGTTTCCGGACGGATGTGCGCGTTTGTGTGCAGACTTTTCTCGGTACCGATTGGTATATCAGCCAGTTGAAACGGAAAACCAATCAATCGGAGGGGTTGCCTTTATCTCTGGATTCCAATAGTTATGCATTCGGAAAAAATGACTATCTGCCGTTTTATGAGATTCCAAGTGTAAAATCCGGTATCAATTTGAAAGAATATCTTGAACTGATCGGGAAGGAAAACAAGGCCATTCAGGTTCCGCTGACGAGTGGTGATGTGGCTTCCATTTTACCGTCATCCGTTCTGTTTCTCCCGGTAAATGTCAGGGAAGTTGAAAGGCTGAATATTATCAAAAAGGATCTGTTGCCACTTTTAGCTGACTCCATGAGCTGGACAATTGGCAAGAAGGATTTGTATAAGGGAGATCTGGTGATGCTCGATATCATTGCCAGTAATAACTGGAAACGGCCGGTCTATTTTTCGAGCACGATGGGCGGATCGAATAATCTGGGTTTGAAAGAGTATATGCAACTGGAAGGATACACCTATCGCTTGCTTCCGGTCCGTGTGCCGGGCGCGTCGGACGGATATGTGAATTCGGATGTGATGTACGACAATCTGATGAATAAAATGTTCTGGCGGGAGTTAAATAACAAAGAGACTTATTACGATAATACCTACCTGGGTTCTCCGGTCGCGACGGCAAGAATTGCATTTTTACGTCTTACAAATCAGTTATTGGCCGAGAATCGCAAGGAAGACGCCCGAAAAGTAATGCGTAAAGCGTTGACGGTCATGCCCGACAACAGTATTCCGTACGACCAGATTTCCTCAAATTATATCGGGATGCTTTTTGATCTTGGTGAAAATAAAAAAGCGTTAGATACCGCCCGGACCATGGCGTTGCGTGCCAATGAAAATCTGGAATTTGCCAGGAAAAATGAGGTTTCAAGAAGCCGGGACATTAATGCGGACCTATACATTTTGCAGACAATCGTGCAGGAATGCAAGCAGGCAAAACAGGATACTGCTGCAAAGGAATACGAAGCAATTTTTAAGAAACACTTGCTGGCTTTCAATTTGTATAGCGGCGAAGGAGAATAGGTTTTTCAAAAAAATACAACCTGTAAATCCTGCGTCCAATTACAAATTCGAGAGGCGCAGGATTTACTGGTTAAAACCTTATTGTCGATTACTCGACATATTCTTTCAACATGGTACCGATAATTTCATTCCAGCCAGCGGCAAAATTTTCGCGTTTGAAATCTTTTAGGTCAGGGAACGTTTCGAGACCTTCATGTGTCAGCTTAATTCTGGTTTTATCACCCTCGGGAAATAACGTAAATGTGACCAACGAATTTCCCGGATAGCCATCGTAACGCCAGCTGTATGCCAGTTTTTTCTCTTTTTCAACTGCGGTAACGATGCATAGATGACGGTATTTTACCCCCTCGTTTTCTCCGTAAAACTCAAATTCGCATCCGACTTCAGGTTTGAATTCGGCGATGTCAAAATACCATTGCCTCATTTTGGCATTGTCGGTTATTGCTTGCCAGACTTTTCCGACAGGTGCACGATAGGTGCTTTCGACTACAAATGGTTCTGTGTTTTTCGTTTCCATTTTTCAAGTTTGTATAGTTGAATCAGGTTGCTTTATATTAGCATGTGCAAGTGTTTGGCTAATAAATAATTAAGGTGTCAATATCTCTATTTTTGACGACGTAGAGATACCGCCGGGATTAATTCCGGGTTCAGCTTCGGGAATGGAAATTCCTAGTTTTTCGTAATACGCAACCCAGACGGGAAAGAACTGATTGCTGCCTGGCTGCTTAAAAGTCATTGGTTCGAGGACAAAAAAGTCCTTCCCTCTATTTGCTTTTTTGAAAGCGTCATAGAGCAGCTCGGAGCAGTAATATTTTTTATTGTTGTACAAAAACGCATCATCATAAGGCACACCCTTTTCGGCGAGTGCATATTTTACCGCCTTGGCAGCAATGCGGGTATATTGTTTTTTAACACGCCCCACCAGCATTGGATTGGTCGTTCGGTTTGTGAATTTTTTCAAAGGTGTAAGCTGAACTTCCTTGCCGATGGCTTCGATGATGAAAATACCGCTGTGTTGAACGGATACAAGCCCGATATGAGAAAAATGTTTGCCGTCATAACTTTTGGTAACCTGCTCAATGGCGTCGCATAAGGGGCCGCAGTCCAGATCCTGAAAAATCATATCGCCGGTTTGGAGTTTGATGCCAACCGGAATTTGTGCCTGTAAATTTATTGACGAAAGCATAATCAGTAATACGATGAGCGGGATGTTCTTCACTGTTATTGGAATGTAAAATGTTGGCGTAATACGTCTATTTGATGAACAGCTTAATGCCATTCGTGGATTTCAAAACAATCTGGGGATATATGCCCACGTGATGTGATGGGTCAATTTCGAAGTCAAAACGTTTGATCAGCGAAGCAAGGATCAGCTGCATTTCCATCATGGCAAATTGCTGTCCGATACATAGTCGCGGACCGGCGCCGAACGGTAAGTAATTAAATTTAGGTCTGTTTTTGACATTTTCCAAACTGAAATTTTCTGGGTCAAAAACAAGTGAATTTTTCCAGATATTAGGGTTCCGGTGCAGCTCATAAATGGACATAAACACGGATATCCCTTTGGGGATAATCTGTCCTTCGACCTCGTCTTCGCCCAACGATTCGCGGGTCATGGTCCATGCGGGCGGGTACAACCGCATACCTTCTTCGATGACCTGACGCGTGTAGGGAAGTTTTAGCAGCTGTTCAAAAGTCGGAACCGTATCAAAAATTTCCGCCTCTTGTCGTATCCGGGCAATAATGTTCGGCTGTCGAGCAAGTTCCCAAAGCAGCCAGCTGAGGCCCGTAGCCGACGTTTCGTGACCGGCTGCGAACATGGTTATCGCTTCATCACGAATCTGCTGATCATTCATTTGCTCACCGGTTTCTTCATCCAGGCTGTCCAGCAATAATTGCAGCAAATCATTGGGTTTTTCAGTTATCCCATGGCGCTGGTGTATAAATTCAAAAACCAGTTTATTAAAGTATGCCAGATCTGTTTTGAAGCGGGTCCTTTCGCCATTGACCATCATCAGAGGAATGCGGTACGGCCTGCGCACCCGCGTGACAAGATAACGCTGGGTCCTGTTCACCTGATGATAGATCTGCATTTTATCCTCATGGGAAATATTACCAAACAGCGTCTTCAATGCGATGTCGGCTGTGATGCCCATCATTTTGGCGTCAATATCAACGGCTTTTTTACCTCTGAAAGTTTCCATTTCGTGCAAAAAGTCAGCCGTTATTTGTCCCATCGTAACGAATAATTCCTGTAATCTTTCCCGGTGAAAGGCTGGTTGTACAAGCCGCCGCTGACGAAGCCAGAAATCTCCCTCACTCGTGACCAGGCCGTTTCCCAGAACCGGATTCAGCATTTTTGAAGAGCTGCCTTTTTTGTAGTTTTTGTGGTTTGTCACCAAAACCTGTTTGAAAAAAGCGGGGTCACGACTGACAGCAAATTCTCTGAATAGTTTTAGCCGAAAAGTGTCTCCGCAGGCATCAAAACCTCTTCTGATTGCCAGAAGCGGATCTTTAGCAAAAATGAAAGGAGCCTGGATGCTGAACCGCGCAATTTTAAATTCAGGGATAACCGACATGAGTGAATTTTATTTCAGAGTGTTTTGCATTGATTGAACAAACGGGAAATGTCATCTGACCAGGAACGCCGTCCGACGGTTTTTCACCGTCGGACGGCTAAACAAATTCTCAGGTAAAATAATGAAAAGAAATGCTCACTCCGACAATTTCCTGATTAAATTGTCGGCTAAAACAATGGTAATTGAAAATGAAAAAAGAATGGAGTGAAGACGAATTGAAGGAAGTGGCTCGGCAACTGGGAAATCCCGATGGTGCCAATGGTGTTAAAACCGGCGAACGGATGAATCTCAGCAATGCGAATATGATTAACCGCGGGATTGAATCGCTGCATATAACGACAGGTGAAACAGTTTTGGAAATTGGACCCGGTAACGGCTCGCATGTCGGTTCGGTTGTCAGTATTGCTGACGATGTTGCGTATCATGGCATTGACATTTCCGAAACGATGGTGCTTGAAGCCAGTAAATTAAATGCGGATCTGGTGGCAAAGGGGCGGGTAACTTTTGCCTTATCCGATGGTAATGGGCTGGATTTTCGAGACAATTTTTTTGATAAGATCTTTACGGTCAATACGGTGTATTTCTGGCAGGATCCTGTCGGTTATACCAAAGAAATTTTTCGGGTTTTAAAGCCGGGTGGTGTTTTTAGTCTGGTATTTTCCGATAAAAGTTTCATGGAACAGTTGCCTTTTACCAGGTTTGGTTTTCAGTTGTATGACAAAGATCTGGCTGAAGCGCTTTTGAAACAGGCAGGTTTTTCGTTAAATGAAACGATTGAAGAAGTAGAGACGACGCAAAGTAATTTAGGCGATTTCGTAGATCGTCCGATCATTATTATGCTCGCCAAAAAATAGATTCCCTGAGTTACCCGTCGAATGGCTTTTGGACCATCCGACGGGTAACAAAAATTTTAAGGATGAAAGACCCTGTCAGAAATTCCCGTTATTGCCGGGCGGTGATAACTTCCAAAACGTTCGCAAAATGCCCTTTCCAGCGCTTCCCGGTGGTCGGGATGCGCGATGCTGATCAATGCCCGGGCGCGCTGTTTTAAGCTTTTTCCAAATAAATCGACGACACCAAATTCGGTTACGACCCAATGAATATGTCCCCGGGTGGTAACGACACCGGCTCCTTCTTTTAAAAACGGCACAATCCTGGAAGCGCCCGCCGAAGTCACAGATGGCAATGCAATAATTGGTTTGCCGCCCTGGGAAAGTGAGGCACCATGAATGAAATCCATCTGTCCGCCGATACCTGAATACTGATAAGTCCCCAGTGAATCGGCGCAAACCTGACCGGTCAGATCCAGTTCCAGTGCGGAATTGATGGCAGTAACTTTCGGATTTTGCCTGATGATGCTGGTATCGTTCACATAACCGATATCCATCACGCGGATAGCCGGATTATCGTTGACAAAATCATAGAGTTTTTTCGTGCCGACCATAAATGAAGTGACAGATTTACCGCGGTTCAGTTTTTTTAGGCTATTATCAATCACGCCGCTTTCGATCAGCGGAATGACCCCGTCGGATAACATTTCAGTATGTAATCCCAGGTGCCTGTGGTGTTTAAGATTTTTGAGCACCTGATCAGGAATGCCGCCGATGCCCACCTGCAGCGTGGCACCATCTTCAATAAGCGAAGCGATATTTTCACCGATCTGAACGGTTGCGCTTTTTACGTTCAGCGCATAATCGACTTCCGGAAGGGTATCGTCACACCAAACCATTGCGTTGATTTTACTGATGTGCACAAAACCGTCGCCATGCGTTCTGGGCATGTTCGGATTCACCTGGGCGATGATGCATTTGGCTGTATCAACAACTGACCTGGCAATGTCGACTGAGGTCCCGAGCGAGCAAAAACCGTGTGGATCCGGTGGTGATACCTGAATTATGGCCACGTCGACGGGCATGTTTCCGCTTTTAATGAGCTGGGGAATCTGACTCAGGAAAATGGGTACGTAGTCGCCATAATCACTATTGACGACGGACCGCGTATTGGCCGAAACAAAAAGTGAATTGAAAAAGAAGCTGTTATGATATGCCGGATTGTTAAAATCCACGTCGCCAAGGGTGGTGATGCTGATCAACTCAACATTTTTTAGTTCCCAGTGCCTGCGCTGTAGTGCGCGAATAAGCCGGATCGGGGTTGCTGCACTGCCATGGATAAATACGCGATTTCCGGATTTGATATGTTTGACAGCGTCGTCGGCTGAAATGTAAGTTGGCGTGTTCATTGGCATACGCATTAAGTGAATTTTTTACCCAACCTTTTATGATTTCTAAAAGAGATTGAAAAAAATGATGACGTAAAATTCTTCTTTTCAGGCGAAGCTGATTATGACTTTTATAGGTTTGAATTATGATGGTAATCAGTTAATAATGAGAAAGTAACCCATAGTTATTAATTTTTTAAATGGGACATTGTGCTGGATGCTAGGTCATTGGATGAGGTATGACTATCGAAGGACTTAATAAATGTCTATGCAACATTTCATCACTTTTCAGCGTATTAGTTAGATAGTGCCCAATAATTACTAGTGAGATATGCTCACGGGTATGTTTTTATTATAGAATCAGGGGGACGGATTTTGAGAACATTGTCCGCACTTCCCCGGGAAGAAAAATTGACATATCCGCAAGTGGTATCGAAAAAACAATGAAATATGGTTATTCAATTTTGTGGCTTGTCCGGGGTTGGTAAAACAACTTTGGCTACCCAAACCAAAATGCAGCTGAATCTGAAAGGAATTGCTGTGGAGATTATCGACGGCGACGTGTATCGGAGCAAATTATGTAAGGACCTGGGTTTTTCAAAAGCAGACAGACAGGAAAATATCCGCAGATTAGGGTTCATTGCCAGTCGTTTTTCGGATCAGGGCATCGTCGCGATCATGAGCGTGATAAATCCGTATGAAGAAACCCGGCTTGAATTGGTTAATTCCTATCCCGATGTAAAAACGGTTCACCTCGACTGTCCGGTTGAAACGCTTTACAAAAGAGATACCAAAGGCTTATACAAACGAACGCTTTTACCAGAGGGAGATCCTCAAAAACTTCATAACTTGACGGGTGTGAATGATCAGTTTGAAATTCCGCTAAGTCCTGATTTATATCTTAATACGGGGTCTGAAACGGTAGATGAATGCACAGAAAGTCTATGTGATTTTATTCTGACTCAGCTTAGCATGAGCGCGCTGCTGCAAACGATACCGAAAGACAATATTATACTGAATCCATAATTTATGCAGAATAAAACGCTGATAATTGCCGGAATGCACCGATCCGGCACCTCGTTAATTACACAATGGTTATACCGGTGCGGACTTCATGTGGGAGGAAATCTGCTGGGATCTGGTATAGGAAATGAAGACGGACACTACGAAGACCTTGAATTTTATAATTTTCAGGTTCAGGCTTTGATCAATATGCAGTTACCCGATTCCGGCATTATTGACCATCCTGTGGGTGCACTAAGTGCCTCTGACAGGGAAAAGCTTAGGGAAATAATTGTCCGAAAAAATAACACAGTCGGGGAGTGGGGATGGAAGGATCCGAGAACCTGCCTGTTTTTAAAAGAATACCGGGAGCTGATTCCCGAAGCATATTATCTGGTTGTTTTTCGCGATTGGAAAACAACGGTAAGCTCGCTGATCAGCCGAACCTATAAAGTAGATTATAAGGATCATGAGATTGTAAAAAAGGGTTTGTTCAAAGAATTAAGGAAAAAGAGAACCTATAACAAGCGGATTAAACAGATCTGTACCGACCACGCTTCCCATTTTGTGAAAGTCTGGACTTTTTACAACCAGGAAATCTTAAACTGTATTTCTGGAATTAACGAGGAAAATTATACGATCATTAACTTCGGCCGGTTGTTAAAATCAGACAAAGCGTTGTTTTCAAAGCTCAATGATGGCTGGCAGTTCGCGCTTGATTATTTCGCTTTCAGAGATATTTACAAGCCGGGTCTGTTGAGCAAGCAAATAGATTTTAGTCGTTTTATAGATAAAAAGCTGATTGATGAAGCCAATAGGCTGGAAAGAATTCTGGAACAAAAAGCAGATGCAAACTTTCGTTATCAGTTAACGGAACAGGTTTAATTGGAGGATAATAAGCCGCAAAACTTTTCCGATTGCTTACCTTTGTGGTATGGATTATTTTAAAAAGCTGCTTGAATTACTCAAAATAGAAAGGGAAGAAGACCGACAATCTTATCTCAAACTTACAGAATCAAGTTCGGTATCAGAGCGAAGAGCCAATGGTTTGGCCTGGTATCCGATTGCAATAAGGGGCTCTGAAATGAGCAGAGGGGATTATTTGACGGTTGAAGTGGAGAGGACTACCCATCAGGATGTTTCGCATCAGCTCCGTTTTGGTATGCCCGTCGTGCTGTTTTCAAATCATGAACCTAAAAAGGACCGGGTAGAAGGAACGATAACGCACCAAAGTGGAAATCGTTTGAAAATTACCTTGCGGACGGATGAATTACCAGATTGGTCCAGAGACGGGAAACTGGGCATCGATTTGCTTTTCGACGATAACAGTTATGACGAAATGCAAAATGCGCTTAAAGCGGCGGGTTGTCTGGATGAAAAAGATGAGGCAGGGCGCGTTGTTAAAATCCTTACAGGTGAAAAAGAGCCGACTTTCAAACAGGATGTTCCGTTTTACGTTGCCCCCGAATTAAATGATTCGCAACAGGCGGCAGTGAATAAAATCGTATCGGCCAATGAGCTGGCGATCGTACACGGCCCGCCGGGGACGGGAAAAACGACTACACTTGTTGAAGCGATCAAAGCACTGATCAAACAGGATAAAAAACAGATTCTTGTCGTTGCACCCAGTAATACCGCTGTCGATTTGCTGAGCGAAAAGCTCTCGGATCAGGGTTTAAACGTATTGCGGGTGGGAAATCCGGCAAGGGTTTCGGAGCGGCTGATGTCTTTGACGCTGGATAGTAAAATGACCGGACATGCGGGTATGAAGGAAATCAAGACCCTGAAAAAGCAGGCGAATGAATTCAAGAATATGGCGCATAAGTACAAGCGGAATTTCGGCAAGTCGGAACGAGATCAACGGAAGGCGCTGTTCGATGAAGCGCATCGGATTATGAAAGATGTAGGCAAGGCAGAGCAATATATTATTGACGACTTGGTTTCGAAAGCACAGGTGATCACGGCGACTTTGGTTGGTTCAAATCATTACACGGTAAGAAATCTCAAATTCAATACCGTTGTGATTGACGAGGCCGGACAGGCGCTTGAACCGGCGTGCTGGATCCCGATACTGAAATCGCAAAAAGTAGTGCTGGCGGGAGATCATTGCCAGCTATCACCGACGATCAAATCCAGCGAGGCGGCAAAGAAAGGATTGGCCAATACACTCCTTGAAAAATGTGTGTCCATGCATCCGGAAGCGGTGGTTTTACTGGAAGAACAATACCGGATGCATGAGGCTATTATGGGCTATTCTTCGAAGATATTTTATAAAAATAAGCTCCGTGCGCACCATTCGGTTTCGGGTCATTTGTTGTTCCAGGGCGATGCTCCGCTTGCTTTTATCGACACCGCCGGTTGTGGTTTCGATGAAAAGCTGGCAGGCACAAGTTCAACAAATCCGGAAGAAGCGGCCTTTCTTTTCAGGCATTTGAATTATCTGGTTGCAGCGCTGATCGGCACTAAGGAGGGGGATTTTGACGTGAACACATTTCCATCGATTGCTATTATTTCACCGTACAAACAACAGATACACGTACTGAAAGAGCAGTTGACGCATTCGCCGGCGCTTCAAAAGTATGGGGATAAAATCTCAGTCAACACGATTGACAGTTTTCAGGGGCAGGAGCGGGACATTGTTTACATCAGCATGACGCGGAGCAATGCAGAAGGTGAAATCGGGTTTTTGTCGGATGTACGGAGAATGAATGTGGCGATGACCAGAGCCAGAAAAAAACTGGTTATCGTTGGCGATAGCGCAACACTTTCACAGCTACCATTTTATTCAGATTTTATAACGTATGCGGAAGAACTGAATGCGTACCAGAGCGCGTGGGAGTTTGCTGATATGTAAAAATACTATCCGTAGCACGTTCAATGCTGCGGATAGTATTTTCTCTGTCTATAAATCTTCGGTTACTGAGCTAATCGCATATAGCCAATTGCCAACAGCTGCTTAGATGAGAATAAAAATTATTGTAGTCAATACGAGTCTAAACAAGATCGTCTACCGGATGTGCACGTTTTTCCGTGCAGCAGGTCCATACGAGCAAGTTGGCGTGGTTAACGATTTCCGCGGTAATGCTTTGTTTATACATATCCTTCGGGCTCCTGTTTCCGTGTGTGGTCATGAGAATCATATCCGAATTCATTTCGCGTGAGAATTGCAGAATGCCTTGTCTGACATCATCATTATTTCTCACACTCGTTGTGTAGTTATTTAATTGATAATGCGAGGCATACGCTTCAATTTTTGCCAGTATCTCACTTTCCTTTTTTTCTCCGTCTGTATGGATCCGTAACAGATGCAGTCTCGCATGGAAGAGCTTCTGAATGGCTTTTATTTTTTCAACGACATCTTTTTGATCCAGTTTAAGATTGGTCGGGAAAACAATATTGTGCACTGAGCTGATCGTTGTTTTTTTCTTAACGGCGAAAACAGGAACAGGCGAGGTACGTACAATTTTTTCGATATTGGAGCCCATGAAAAAGTCGTTCCAGCCTCTCGAACCATGCGTCCCCATCACCACCAGATCGATATGGTTCTTTTCAATTACATCAAGCACCACGGGAGTCATTTGACCATATTGTATCAAATGGCTTATTGCAACCGGTGCATGGCTATGACTTTTTATAAAGTGGTCAAATTTTTGTTTCTGTGTTTCGGTTGTTGCGGTAATTTCTTCCGGACCAACAGGTATCCCGGGATCGAGATTTTGTAAAACGGTCAGCAACAATATTTCAGCATTGTTAACTTTCGCAAGTTCCATGGCAAACTGTATGGCCATTTCTGCATACGCGGAAAAATTACATGGCACCAGTATTCTTTTCATAACATTTCTTTTTAGGGTATTTCAATTAACCAGGTTTACGAACTATCAATCAGAATATCCGACTTTATTAACGATCACCTGAGACGAAAATTCGTAAAATTCGGGAACGCCGGTATGTAGGTTTACACCGAAAATTTCATGATGGCCAATGTTTTCCGAACGCATCATCAGTGCACGTAAACTGTTTCCGGGACATCTCCCATCCTTAGAATGCAACGCAACGGGTGATTTAAAGGTTTTATTTAATTTGTCAATATCACTTTTTATTTATTTTTATTCTGTAAATCAGGGTCTTATTTGTCTCGAAAACCTGTTAAAGCTATAAAATTTTTCAAGGCCAGGTCGTCGCTCCCGTTTTGACTGCGACACATTTTGTTCAATTTACTGAATGAATAAGGAACGACGTTTGGGCAGTTGTACGGTCCAATGACAGACTGTACATAGCGCCCTAGCAGAACAAATAAGTGATAAATTGCTGCCGTTGGATTACTCGAAAGAAAGTATTGATTTAATTATTTTATATTGCAAAACCAGGCAGCTGAGCCGGATAAGGCACAAATACTGCCAGTGTTTCTAAACCTATGTCATTTAGCCACCAAACCATGTTCCCCGTTCTCCGAAATATTTTACGATTATGTTTTTCTTTTTTCATTTTAACCGGATGTGTTCAAATTGTTCAGGCGCAAACTAAAAAGCCGAAGTTTAAAGTGATCGCGTTTTATACCGGGAAAAATGATCAGGCGCATATCAGTTATGTGCACGAAGCGAATCAGTTTTTTCCGAAAATGGCTGCCGAAAACAATTTTACCTACGAAGCAACAACCGATTGGAGCAAACTGAATGCGCAGTTTCTGTCTGATTATCAGGTAGTCCTTTTTTTGGATACCAGGCCGGAAGTACCGGAGCAAAGGGCTGATTTTCAGAAGTACATGGAAAATGGGGGTGCCTGGATGGGTTTTCATTTTGCAGCATTTGCTTTGACACCTTCTGCTTTCAATCAGGACTGGGATTGGTATCATGAAAAATTCCTGGGGTCGGGGCAGTATGCCAGCAATACCTGGCGGCCAACTTCCGCGATCCTGCGGGTTGAGGATCACAAAAATCCGGCTACAAAAAACCTTCCCGATACCTTCAGGGCATCGCCAAACGAATGGTATCGCTGGGAACATGATCTTCGTAAAAACGCGGATATAAAAATACTTATCTCAATTGATTCGACCAGTTTTCCTTTGGGAACAGGCCCCAAAAAGCATGAAATCTGGCACAGCGGCTATTATCCGGTGGTTTGGACCAATAAGAATTACAAAATGCTGTATTTAAATATGGGGCATAATGATATTGATTATGAGGGTAAAACGAATAAAACGCTGTCCCATACATTTGATAACAAGGTACAGAATCAACTTGTCGTTGACGGACTTTTATGGCTGGGAACCGGCAAAAAGTAGTTTTTAAGCCAGGTACAGAATTGCATCAGAATTCATTGCTTCATTTGTATAAAATATCAGGGCATGAAGCTATTACTCATAGAAGACGAAAAAGCGCTGGCCACCAGTATTTAGAATTATTTCCAGCGCGAAAATTTTATATGTGAATGGGCGGTCGATTATGAAACGGCCACCGAAAAAATAAATATTTATCAGTACGACTGCGTCCTGGTTGATATCATGCTTCCGGATGGGGACGGGCTGAATGCAGTAAGGGAATTGAAACGGAAATTTCCGCAGACCGGCATTATTATTATTTCAGCCAAAAATTCGCTTGACGACCGGATTGAGGGGTTAAATCTTGGTTCGGACGATTACCTGACTAAACCTTTCCACCTGTCCGAGCTTAATGCGCGGGTGCAGGCGGTGATCAGGAGGAGAAGTTTTCAAGGGAATCAGCAGATCCGTTTTGGTAAAATTGTTATTGAGCCGCAAGAGCATTTTGTTTCCGTCGAAGGCCAGGAAATCATACTGACGCGAAAGGAATATGATCTGTTGATTTATCTGATTGCCAATAAAAACCGTGTGCTGACAAAGGAATCAATTGCGGAACATTTGTGGGGAGACGATGCGGATTTGATGGATAATTTCGATTTTATTTATACCCATATTAAAAACCTCAGGAAGAAACTGATGGACAAAGATTGTCCCGATTATCTGAGATCGATTTACGGGGTGGGTTATAAGTTTAGCGAACAATGAAATTACTGGTACAGATCCTGCGCTACCAATTGGTGACATCCATGCTGGTTCTCTTTTTGGGAGCGGGGCTGTTCTATGTTTCGGTGCGTTATCTGATTGATCGTGAGGTAAATAAAGAGCTGTTTCAGAGTCAGTTAAAAGTGCGCTGGCAATTAAGACACCTGGAAACTTTACCGGTTTATATTTTACAGCTTGGCGATAGTTTGCAACTGGAAGAAGTCCGTTATCCGGGGAAAGTGCTGGTCAGGGAAACTTTTATGTTAAATCTTGCCGAAAACGAATATCAGCCTTATCGGCAGCTTGTGTTTTATGAACGTGCGCTGGGGCAATGGTACCGGGTGACAATCAGTAAGTTGTTGCTTCAACGGCAGCGGCTTATGGAGGCGGTGGTGATGACGGTGACCTTTATCGTGGCGCTGTTGCTTGTATCGTTGTTATTATTAAACAGCTGGCTTTCGCAACGTTTGTGGAAACCGTTTTATAAAACATTGGGTAAACTGGATCAATACCAGATTCAGCAGCATGAAACGCTGAGGTTTGCACGCGAAGAAACACTTGAATTTGACCAGTTGAATCAGGCCGTTTCGCAGCTTACGAGCAGGATCGCAACCGCTTATCAGAACCTGAAAGAGTTTACTGAAAATGCATCGCATGAGATACAAACACCGTTGGCGGTTATCCTCTCAAAAATTGAGGGATTGTTCCAGGATGAAACTTTAACTGAGTCACAACTTGTTATATTGTCGAGCGTGAGTGAAGCGGCTAATCGTTTGGGGCGTTTGAATCAGGCATTGTTATTGCTAACAAAAATTGAAAACAGACAATTTCTGGCAGGGACGGAGCCGGTAAATCTGGTACCGATCATCAATGGGAAACTAAGGGATCTGGAAGATTTGATCGGGAAAAGGGAAATAGATATTCAAACAGAGCTGCAACCCGTTGGTCTTGTGATACATCCGGCGCTGGCTGAAATTCTTGTAAATAATTTATTGACTAACGCGATACGCCATAACGTTGAAAAAGGAAAGATTATTATTATCTTACGGGAAAGATTTTTATCCGTCCGAAATACGGGGAAAACCCTGAGTGCGAACCCTGAGCAGTTGTTTGAACGTTTTCGTAAAGAAAGTACGTTGTCTGCTTCGTTGGGTCTGGGCCTTGCGCTGGTAAAAAGCATTTGCGAGGTGAATGGACAAACATTAAAATATGACATTGAGAACGACTGGCATTCTTTGACTGTGAGTTGGTAACATAAAGATTTTTCATGGCTAATAACAAAGGAAAGGGGGAGGTTTTTAACCTTCCTTTTTTTAATGAATTAACTTTTCTGTACGGTTGAAAATCGGGGTATCGGATTGATTCATTTCCAAAATAATCACAATCGTTTTGCATCAAAATCGCAGGGTCTGCGATATAGGTGAATATTATCATTTTGTAATCATTGCCCGGGACGAAATTTTTATTTCCGGCAAAGGATTAAAATGTGACATAATTCACCGAAGCTCAACGATGACTACACTGGAAATCTCTTTGCAGCGTTACTTTCCCTGGCTGCTCATGCTTGGAATTTTACTGAATGTGCCGGGTCTTTGGCTGGACGTGATGGAACCTGACGGGGCCTTGTACGCAACCATTGCCAAACATATTGTTCAGCACAACGACTGGATTAACTTATACGGTGACGGGCACGACTGGCTTGATAAACCCCATTTTCCTTTCTGGATGGCTGCCATCAGTTATAAGCTTCTTGGTGTCGACGGGTTGGCTTATAAATTGCCCGCTTTCATTTTCTGGCTGGTCAGTCTTTTGTATACCTATCTGACCGCGCGCGATTTGTTTAATCATACGGTTGCCAGAATTTCCGTGCTGATTTATACCGTCGCCCTGCACAGTACGTTGGCCAATTTTGATGTCCGTGCCGAGCCCTATCTGACCACCTGCCTTATCGCGGCCATCTGGCATATGTTGTGCATTTACGAGCGAAAGCACTGGATACATATTTTTGCTGCGGCTCTTTTTTCTGCCTGTGCGATCATGACAAAAGGTGTTTTTGTTTTAATCACACTGGGTGGCGGGTGGCTAATCTTTTGGGCGATAACAAAGCAATGGCAACAGCTTCTGAATTATCGCTGGTGGGTATTTCTGGCACTGACTTTCATTTTTATTCTTCCCGAACTGTTTTGTTTGTATCAGCAGTTTGACCTTCATCCGGAGAAAGTTGTTTTTGGCAGAACCCATGTCTCGGGCCTTCGTTTTTTCTTTTGGGATAGTCAGTTCGGGCGTTTTTTTAATACCGGACCCATCAAAGGAAAGGGCGATGTTACCTTCTTTTTACATACCACTTTATGGGCATTTCTCCCGTGGTCGATCGGATTAATTGCTGCGATTATACACCTGGTCAGGTTTGACAGGGCGCCTAATCCGTTGCGTTGGATTATCTATGGCAGCACCATCATCACGTTCGTATTGTTCTCGTTATCCAGGTTTCAACTGCCGCACTATATCGTGATCGAGTTTCCATATTTTTCAATCCTGACCGGATATTTTCTCTACAAAAAGGCACAGGATCCGATACTTAGGCGACTGGTTACTTTTCAAACCATTTTGATGTACATTTTGTGTGCGGCGATTTTGTGGCTGTTGTTTTTTACAAAATTGGAGTATGCGGTTGCGGGGGCAGTGGTTACCGTTATGCTGACGTTTGGCGCGACTTTTATCAGGTTACGGGAGCCACTCAGTCAGCTGCTTTTTAAAGGATATGCCACATCGGTTATGCTGTATGTATTTTTGTTTTATTTCTTTTATCCATTTTTACTGCGTTATCAATCGGGTACAGAGGCTGCGCGGTTGATCGACGCCAGGAATCATGACGAGATTCCGGTTGCATCCTACCAGTCTTTTTCCTATTCTTTTGAATTTTACGCTCCCGGTGATGTCAGACTTATAAAAAGTAATGACCAGCTGGGGCATTTTATCAAGAATAACCCTTGTTATTTGTACACGACAGCAGCTATCGGAGATAGTCTGCTGCGGGCAGGCGTCGATGCCGAAATCCTAGCGGCCCCACGGAATTTTCATATTACAAAACTGAAACTGGGCTTTCTGGACCACGATAAAAGAAGTTCAAAACTGCAAACCCGTTATTTACTTTTTATCAATGACAAAGTAGGGCTCAAAGCCAATTAATTGAGCAATGTGCGGGAAGCGTAGGAGATTTTTAAAAACTTCAGAATCTCTTCAGAATTCCCACAAGATTACAACAGGATCGTGTTGCAATTTTGAAATAACAAACAAGAGAAAGTAAGGGGTAAGGTCCAGCCGGCCTTCCTGAAACGCCTCTCGAGTTGGTTAATTCATCTTTCAACTTATCATCTTTTGTAGTCATGTTAGAAAAACAAAATATTAAAAAATTAGCTCCTGTTGCTCTGGCTTTTGCGTTTTTGGGCGGTACTTCTTACGCCATGTATGAGCACCTGAGCAAACCGGATACCATTTTAAACGGGGTGGAATCCAACATGCCGGTTGTAAAAGCCAGACTGGACGAAAAAAATGCGGGTGCCAATGTGGCCATGATTCCGGCCGATTTTTCATTTGCCTCTCAAAAAGCAACGGCTGCCGTTGTACATATTACATCGACGCTCAAAGCAGAAAGGACGGTAAGTCAAATGGAGGTGCCCGATGAGTTGAAAGAATTCTTCGGTGGCCGGAGTCCGTTTGGGCAAGAAGTGCCACAGGGGCGGGACAGGGGTGAAAAGCCACAAGCTTCCGGTTCGGGCGTTATCATCAATCCTGACGGATATATTGTTACGAACAACCACGTGATCCAGGGTGCAGAGTCACTGGAAGTAACGCTTGCTGATAAACGTACATTTAAAGCAAAGGTGATCGGTTCAGATCCGAATACAGATATTGCATTGATTCAGATTGAAGCGAAAAACCTTCCCGCCCTATCGTTCGGCAGCTCAGAAAATGTTAAAGTAGGGCAGTGGGTACTTGCCGTCGGAAATCCTTATAACCTTACATCGACCGTTACAGCCGGGATTGTCAGTGCCAAAGGTCGCAGCATTAATATTCTGGGTGAAAACTCAAAAGCACCTGTCGAATCATTTATTCAAACGGATGCGGCCGTCAATCCGGGTAATTCGGGTGGTGCGCTGGTGGATCTGAACGGAAATCTGATTGGCATCAACACGGCCATAGCGAGTCAGACGGGCCAGTTTGCTGGTTATTCTTTCGCCGTTCCATCGAGTATCGCGCACAAAGTTGTGGAAGATATTTCGAAATTCGGTACAGTGCAACGCGGTTATCTGGGCGTAGGAATCAGTGAAGTGGATGGCGAGAAAGTGAAGTCTTATGATCTTAAAGTCGACGAAGGTGTCCGTGTGGAAAATTTTGCCGAACAAAGTGCCGCGCGCGAATCCGGCATTAAAGTAGGTGATGTGATTACAAAAATTGACGGTCAGGCTATTGAAAGTGTGGCACAATTGCAGGAAGCCATTGCCCAGCATAAGCCAAGTGATAAAGTGATTGTGAACGTCAACCGCGACGGGGCCGAAAAAGCCATTACCGTAATTTTGAAAAGCAGTGCCGGAACATTGGTCGCTGAGAAATCAACCCAGACGCTTGATAACCTGGGTATTGAATTGCAGGATTTGACTGCTCAGCAAAAAAAGGCCTGTGATGTTGAAGCCGGTGTGCAGGTAAGCCAGATTAACGCGGGAAAAGTTCGCCAGAATACGGATATGCAGGACGGTTTCGTTATTACTAAAATAGATAGAACACCCGTGGGAAGCGTGCAGCAGGCCATGAAAGCATTGGAAGGTAAAAAAGGTGGGGTCATGATTGAGGGGATTTATCCGGGAAGTCAGGAAACACAATATTATGCGATTGGTTTGTGATTGTAGGGGCGGGTCTCGTACCCGCCCTTCCACAGATGCAATGTTTATGTTTTAAAGAGAATTTTTTTCGGAGTATTAAAAATTTAACCACCGTAAAAATGAAAAAGAATCTGATTGTGCTGGGCGTGCTTAGTATTTTAAGCAGTGTGGTTTTTGCGAATAATCCTCATTCCAAAGTGACAGAAGGTGCACCGGCCCGCACCTATAACTGGATCGTGCCTGATATGAAAAAAAATCAAAACCCGATGTACAGCAGCACGTACTCCCGTCAGCGGATACAAAAGGCTTTTGATGAAGCGCTGAATGGCAGAGGTATGGTAAGGGAAACCCAGAATCCCGATCTGCTGCTGCAATTTCATACCTACACCCAACGCGTTCGCAGAAATTACTATGGCGGTTATCCCATGATGGGTTATCCGATGATGGGATATGGTTGGGGAATGCCTTACGGCGGATATGGTTACGGTTATGGTGGTTATCCATCTTCCAGCAACAACACCGACGGGACACTGATTCTCGATGTGATTGATGCAAAAACCGGTGAAATTATCTGGCAAAAGGCAATCTCGGGAGATGTCAGCAATCCCAACCATCTTGAAAAAAGGATCAATAAAGGTGTGAAAAAATTGATGAAGGATTTCCCTGTCCGTCAGAGTTGAGCAGGGAGGATGTCCGTGTAATTCTGATCAGTTAAAGATTAAAAGTAATTCAAATTTTAATAGGTAAGCACATGAAATCGCTTAAAAAAGGTAATCCCGATATTTGTTACGAAGGAGAAAAAGCCTTTAAATTTCGCTCATTTACAACCATTTTCGCAGCAATAGCACTGGTAACCGTCTCGATTACCGGTTATAGTCAAAACGATCAGAATAATTACAACACGCAGCTGTCTTATCGTGACAACAGATCAGGTCCCGTGGCGCAGAGCATTGCGCCGACTGTGGCTCCGTACAGTGAAGAGATCAGAAATAACATCCTGATTGCGACGCAGTATCCTGATGTTTTGGAAAAACTGGCACGTATCCGGGAATATACCACCCAGGCTTTTCAGGGAACGATTCAGGGTTATCCTCAGAAAAAACAAAACTGGTTTTACGAAGTATCCCGCTATCCCGAGTTGATGCATGATCTGGCAACGCTGCCTCGTAAACAGTCAAAAGACCAGATTAACAGTCTTTTGAGCAACCCGTCGAAGGAATTGCAGGAAGCCGCCTGGAAGTTGTATAACAATCACCACGCAGACCTGACGACTGTTGATAATCTGAACCAGCAGGCGATTAATTCTTTTCAGGATCTGATCAGTCCGTTGAGCGGTGATGCGCAGGAAGCATTCAAATCATTGCAGGAAATGCCCGATGTTTTGTCCATTCTGAACGACCACAAAGATCTTACAGCACGGCTGGGTGAAGATTTTAAAAACGATCCGGATGGAACGCGTCAGAATCTTGCAGCGATGCACGATAAAATAGATGCGGAGAATAAAGAAGATCTGGCCAATTATAAAAATAACCTTTCACAGGATCCCGAGGCTCAAAAGGAATATGATCAGGCGTCCCAGCAATATGCGGCGTCCGGTGGTTATAGCTATCCTGCGCCAACAGGTGACAAAGTGATCAATTATTACAACAATCCGTATTCTTACTGGTTCGGATATCCTTACTGGTACGGCTCACCGATGTGGTATCCGGGCGCATTTGGTTTCAGTGGCGGACTGTATTACGGAGCCGGTTTGTATGGATATGGTTTCCCGACCTGGGGATTTTCAACCTGGTTTTTGGCGGCGCTTACCGGTATTATCCTCATTTGTACCGTACTTACAGCAATTATTACCGCAATCAGTACATCAGCAGAGGCCGGTATATTTCTCCCCGCAATGGATTTATCGGGGCAGCCGGAAGACATTACAATCCAGAAATGAGTGCACGCTCAAACTGGTTGTCATCACCACGTAGTTATAGCCGTCCCGGCGGTGTGCAGTCCCAGGGTTTCCGTTCTGCACCGAACCAGGGGGTTTATAATCGGAGTTATAACAATAACGGAAGAAGCTACAACAGTGGAAGTTTCAGAAGCGCACCCTCTTACGGCGGTGGATATAATCGCGGTGGATATAGCGGCGGCGGTTTCAGAAGTGGCGGCGGTGGAGGTTCCCGTGGAGGACGTCGGTAATGAACGTACGATTTTCACAAAAGCAAAAAGCGGTATTCATATCAGAATGCCGCTTTTTGCCTTTCTGAAATACCATCTTATTTCTTGCCAGCCCTCCATTTTTTTATATCCTTGTAAATCGTTCCCGGATATAAAGTGAGCCCATAACTATAATAGACCCCACCGAACCCCTGACGAAGATTTCCCTTGGAAAGCGCATTTCGATAGCCCACCTGTAGGTTCAAACCGGCCCAGGGCGTGAGACGGTGTTCGGCGTATATTCCAAGCTGAAATGGCTGAAAATATCGTTCTCTTCTTCTCATGATCAGATCTTCAAAGAAATCCTTATAATGAGAAGATTCTTTCCCCAAACCAATTTCAACGGGGGCGGAAAGAATCCATTTGGGCGTTTTTAAAATCGGATACCAGTAAGCCAGGCTGACAAACTGAACGTCGGTTTGTTTGATGCTGGATAAATGAATCGTCGGAGAAAACATTTTCCGAAACCGGATCACACTATGCGAGCTATTGTAGCCCAGCCAGTAATAACCCAGCGTGAGGCGATGTAGTTTTTTGCCGAAACTCACGCCGGCTCTTACGCCCCAAATGTTGATGTGTTTATGGTCAATAAAGGTATTCCGGGAGTCAAGGTTAAATAAGAAGGCCGCTTTTTTGGTAGAAGACGAATCTTTCTGCGCATGTAGCGTGCAGGAAAACAGGACAAAAATAATGCACAAGCCAACGGATTTAAAACCGTTACAGCATACAATATTGCGCACTGCTATTTTCATATTGGGATACTTCCTGGACCTGTTGCTTTAAAAGTTTTTTTTCTTCTTTCTCTACTGCTGTAAATGTATTCATAAATTATCACGAAGTTGTTTAAACTTATTTGGGCTAACTCAATATACGTAACACGAATTGTATTGTAAGGCAGTTTTACCATCGGCAATCGGCTAGAATTTCATCCCTTGCCTTCATAAGATAGCCGAGGTGGCCCCACCGAAAACCGATAGGGTTGCAAAGAAATCCATCAGCCGCAAAATCCCGGAGGGATGGAATTATTGTAGAAAGTAAATGTCAGGCCGTTCCAACAAACCCCGTCAGGGTGGCTGATTCGTTGTGAGTAGCCACGGAATGAGAATTTTTGGCGGCGTTGTAAATTCGATTTTTGAAATGGTTATGTCACCCCTTCAGGGTTATGGCCTGAAGGTTCGCTCGCATTTTCTACAATAATATCATCCCTTCGGGATTATCTATAAGTTTAAACAACTTCCACATAAAATTTAATTGTTATCCCCTGATTTATTCATAAAACGGTAACTTTTCCAGATTCTTTCCAGTTTTGTTTTTGATCTTTACGGATTATGAAAATACTGATCATTGAAGACGAAACGGAGCTGATGGAAGTGATTCGCCAGTCGCTGGAAAAGGAGAATTTTCTCGTAGAAAGTGCTTCTGACTATCATAACGCACTGGACAAAGTTATTTCCTTTGACTACGACTGCATTTTGCTGGATATCATGCTTCCCGGAGGAAGCGGACTGGATATTTTGCAGGAGCTTAAAAACCTGGATAAGTCAGATAATGTCATTATCATCTCGGCCAAGGATTCTCTCGAAGACAAACTGACGGGGCTTGACCTTGGTGCAGACGATTATCTGACCAAACCATTTCATATCGCCGAACTGAATGCCAGAATTAAATCCGTTTTGCGGAGAAAGTCTTTTGGTGGGAAAAATACGGTCGAACTCGCGAACGTAAAACTCGATCTCGATGACCGGACTTTGCTTATTGATAATAAACCGTTGCTACTCAATCGTAAAGAATTCGATATTCTGACCTATATGGTCGTTAATAAAAACCGTCTTGTGAATAAAACATCTTTGGCTGAGCGCGTTTGGGGCGATCACATGGATGAAGCGGATGACTATGAGTTTATTTATTCCCAGATTAAAAACCTGCGTAAGAAATTGAAGGATAACGGTGCGGGTGTGGAAATTCAGGCCGTGTACGGGCTCGGTTATAAACTGTTGATACTATGAAACTTCTGAATCATACGTTAAAGTATCTTTCAATTACTTTATTTGTAATCATCAGCATCTGGGCGGCGATTTTTTACATCAATATGCTGGATGAAGTATATGACAGTTTGGATGACGGACTGGATAATTACAAACTGCTGATCATCAACAAAGCCGAAGAAGATTCCACGATTCTGACCAAAACCGAGTTTGCTGAGAGTAATTATGAGATCCGTGAAATCCCTGAAACCATCGCTTTGCAGCGTAAGGATACGCATGTGGACACGTTGATGTATATGGAGAATGAAGAAGATTACGAACCGGTTCGGATGCTCACATCCGCTTTCAGGATGAATAACCGCTATTATGAGCTGAAAGTGATTTCGTCGATGGTGGAAGAGGACGACCTGATCGAGGATTTGCTGTATTCTTTGATCTGGCTTTATCTGGCGATGATTGCCAGTATTCTGCTCGTCAATAATTTCCTGCTGCGAAAAACCTGGAAGCCATTTTATGTTTTGCTGGAACAGCTCCGGGGTTTCAAGCTCGGGAAAGATCCGATGATAAAGCCTGCGGAAACACAGGTAAAGGAATTCAAGGAATTGAACGAGGCAGTCAGTCTGCTGATTAACCGCTCGCTGGAAACCTACCACGGACAGAAGCAGTTTATTGAAAACGCCTCACACGAGCTGCAAACACCCTTGGCGATCAGTATCAACAAGCTGGAATTGCTGAGTGAAAAGGAAGATATGGACGAGGCCAATCTGATGGCGATCGGGCAGGTGATCCAGACACTGGCAAGGCTGACGCGGCTGAACAAGTCTTTATTACTATTATCGAAAATCGAAAACAAGCAATTTCAGGAAAATGAAAGGGTTGATATCAATGCGGTTTTTAAAAACCTGATTGAGGAATTTACCGATTTTGCGGATTATAAAAATGTAACCATTTCGTATCAGGAGCACGGGCAGCTGTATGCAGACATGAACAAAAACCTGGCGGAGATATTCGTTACCAATTTTTTAAAGAATGCGATTGTCCATAATGTTTCCGGCGGATCGGTACAGATAACGGTAAACCCGACATCTTTCACAATAACGAATTCGGGAAGTGATGCACCGCTGGACAAGGACAAGGTTTTTCAACGTTTTCAGAAGAAATCAAACGAAAAAAATACGACTGGTCTGGGACTTGCGATTGTGAAGGCGATCGCAGATTTGTATGGATTGCCGGTTGCATATTCTTACCAAAACAGACATCAAATGACGGTTTCTTTTAACCAAGGGAGCATCGGGTAACAGATTACCAGTTCTTTCCGGTTTTGACTTTTAACATTGTGGTATCAAACGTTAAAAGTATGAAACACATCATCAGAACACTCGTATTGGCAATGGCCTGTTCAGTAGCTTTCGGGCAAACGGATTCTCTGCCCAAGCCGCCGGTCAAGATTCACCACGCAGAACCTTTGTTCATTGATCTTATTCGCGATCTGGGCGCACGCAGAGGCGAGAAAGAGCTAAACGTTGGCTGGGGCATGGAAAGCCGGAATGGTTACGTTGCGAATACCGGTTTTTTCGAGTATGAGTTTTCGCCGGTTAACAGGCTGGGGCTTGAAGTGGAAGTGCCTTTTACGTTTTACAAACCGGTATTTGAACACAAGGAAGGGGAGGATGCACCGAGAAATCGCATGGAAGGCGTGAAACTGGCGTCACAATATACTTTTCTTGTTGCTCCCAAATGTAATATGTCCATGGCCGTTGGCTATATCCATGAATTCAGGGCACATTCTTTTCATTCCCTAAGTCATGGCTCGGTTCCGTTGAAGGGACATAATATGAGCCCGTTTTTTGTGGTGGCAAAAAGGTGGGGAAAACGAATCCATTCGATGATTTACACGGGACCGGAATGGGAGTTTACAGCCGGTGAAAAGAAACCCGAAAAATACTATCAGTTGAATGCCAGCATGCATTACCAGTTGAAAAATGGAGGGAATTTGTTAGGCGTGGAATTGAATCAGGAATATTTTGGGTGGAAAGCGGAGACTGTCGTGCGACCGCAAATTAAATTGGTTTTGACCCCAAATCTTGCGTTAGGATTAGTGACGGGGATTCCCTTAAATTTGAAGGATCATGGCATCAGTTTTTTAGCGCGGGTGATATTTGAGCCGCCAAAACGTAGCAAGTTGTATTTTGTTAAACCTAAATTGAAATCATATGAAAAAGTTAATTTTTGTACTATGCGGCATGCTTTACGCTGCTGTGAGTTATGGTCAGGATATTAAGGAAACAGAGGTTCCTTCGGTTGTTTTAAATACCTTCAAACAACAATATGCCAAGGCGACTGCTGTGGAGTGGAAATTGAAAGCCGGTATGTATAAAGTGGAATTTGCGATCGGGAAGGACGACCACGAACTGTGGCTTGAAAAAACAGGGAAGGTGGTGAAGCATAAGGAAGAAATTAAGGCTGAACAATTGCCAAAGGAAGTGGTAGCCGCGATTAGCAGGGATTACAAAGGGTACAAAATCCATGATCCTAAGAAAACCGATAACGCTGGAGTGGTTACGTATAAGGTTGAATTAAAGACGGCAACTTCGGAAATGGACGTAACTTTTGATAAAACAGGCAAGGTGATCAGTAAAAAAGCCGAAAACTGATGGTGGAAAATACGGTGATTTTGGGGCATAAAACCGAAGTAGAAAAATTTTTTCTTGAAAAGTCCGTTCTCTATGCATACATTCAAAATGTATTCGAAATTCACCCATATCTTGGTACAGGTTTTGTAGTGAAATCGTGTGGCCAGCTGATGTAGTTATGTGTCAATTATTATTTCCAGGGTATGAAGTATACTGAAATTCTCGAGGTGGTTCAGCAGTATATTGAGCAGTTTTACAAAGCCAAAGAAGATTCGACGCTGACCTTCCATAATTTTGCGCATACGCATGATGTGGTAACCCATGCGACGAAAATGGCGAAGCATTACGGTTTGGATGAAAAGGAAACTTTTATTGTCACAACGGCTGCGTGGTTTCATGATACGGGTTATTATACTGGCGGCGCAGACGGGCACGAGCAGAGAGGCGCAGAAATGGCTGGCGGGTTTTTAACAAATCTGGGGGTAGAGGAAGCGTTGAATCAGGAGGTTCAAATGTGCATCATGGCTACGGTCATGCCTCAGAAACCTGAAAATCTCTTGCAGCAGATCATGTGTGATGCAGATTTATACCACTTCGGAACCGAGGAGTTTTCTGAACGGAATATGCTGATGCAGGAAGAAGTGGAAAGGAAGACGGGTTGTAAAATTGACACCAGTAACTGGCGAAAAGCGACAATCTGTTTGCTGGAATCACATTTTTTTAAAACCGGCTATGGCCGGGAATTGCTGGAATATGGTAAAAAGAAAAACCTGGAACGGTTGAAACGTAAGGAATCAAGAGGAATGATCAGAAAGTCGCACATTTCAAACACTTGTCTGGGCGACTAGAATCCGGGTGTTTTAAAGATTTAGCATAAAAAAGGGGAGAGGTCGCAGCGACTTCTCCCCTTTGATTTTGTATGATAAAAGGTTATTTCTTGCTTTTGATCGGTAGGGTAAACCAGTGAAAACCATCCCTTGCTATCAAGGCTTCTGCAATTTCCGGTCCCCATGAATCAGCCGAGTAATTCGGGAAGTTCAGACTTTTTCTTCCTTGCCATGCGTTCAGGATCGGCATGATCAACTCCCAGGCCGTTTCAACCTGGTCGCCGCGCATGAACAGGGTCTGGTCGCCAAGCATCGTATCCAGCAGCAGTGTTTCGTATGCTTCCGGTGCTTCGGTTGTGTAAGTTCCTTTGTAATCGAATACCATATCCACTGCATTCAGGTACATATCAAGTCCCGGACGTTTGGCCTGAACTTGCAGACGTATGCTCATTTCTGGTTGTATGCTGATAATGAGCCTGTTTTGTTGCCAGCTTTCATTAGCCTCAGTTGGGAATACCAGGTGTGGGACGTCCTTAAACTGAATGGTAATCACCGAAGCCGACTGATGCAGACGCTTTCCGGTACGTACGTAGAACGGAACGCCCTGCCAGCGCCAGTTATCAACGAAAAACTTAATAGCCGCGAAAGTCTCGGTGTTGGATTCCTGATCCACTTTCGGTTCTTCCCGATAGCCTGGAACTTCCTTGCCCTTCATCCAGCCGCTGCCATACTGTCCGCGAACGGCCGATAAACGGACGTCTTCTGGCGTAAACTTCCGCATGGCTTTCAATACGTCCACTTTCCGGTTACGAATTTCGTCGGCATCAAAGCTCACCGGCGACTCCATCGCTACAAGACAAAGCAGCTGCAAAAGGTGATTCTGTATCATATCGCGCATGGCTCCCGAGCCGTCGTAATAATCACCGCGTTCTTCAACGCCCAATTGCTCGGTTACTGAAATTTGTACGTGTTCAATATAATTCCGGTTCCAGATCGGTTCGAGAATCGCGTTTGCAAAACGGAACGCCATGATATTCTGAACCGTTTGTTTTCCCAGATAATGGTCAATACGGTAAATCTGTTTTTCGTCAAAAATGCGGGAAAGCAGCTTATTCAGCGCAACGGCCGAATCCAGGTCGTGACCGAATGGTTTTTCAATGACAATTCTGGTTTTCTCAGGATCCTGAAGGTTGCTTTTTGAAATATTTTCGGCAATAATCGGGAAGAAGTTGGGCGATACGGCCAGATAATAAATGACGTTGGCTTTGGTTCCCCATTCTGCATTGTGGTTATCGATACGAACACCAAATTCTTTGTACGTTTCGGCATTCTTGATATCAGAAACCTGATAATAAAGATGTTTCGAAAACGCTGCCCATTTATCTTCCTTTGCTTTACCGCTTCGTGAAAATGAATTGATGCCTTCCAGGATTTTTACCTTGAAATCATCGTCAGACAAAGGTGTACGGCCCGTTCCGATGATTGAGAAATTGTCGGGAAGCCAGCCTTCCAGGTAAAGGTTATACAAAGCCGGAGCCAGTTTTCTGGAATTCAGGTCACCGGTACCGCCGAAAATAATGAATATCGTTGGCTGTGATTTTAATGTTGAATACATGATGTCGTTGTTTTACAGACTGTTTTTTATATTTCCGGTCAGTTTTTTGGCACCCATTGCGTATGGAAAACACCTTCTTTCCCAATCAGCTCATAGGTGTGCGCACCAAAGAAATCCCGCTGGGCCTGAATCAGGTTTGATGGCATTCTTTTGCTTCGGAATGCATCAAAATAGCTTAATGAGGAAGCAAATGCGGGAATGGCAATGCCCTTGGCAACCGAGGCCGAAATAACAGACCGCGCACCCGGGATGGTTTCATTGACAATTTTAGCAACATTTTCATCCAGCAATAAGTGCTTTAATCCGCTATCTTTTTCATAAGCGTTGTAGATATCGTTCAAAAACGACGAGCGGATAATACAGCCGCCACGCCAGATTTTAGCAATTTCAGACAGGTTGAGACCATAGCCGTATTCTGCCGAGGCATTGGACAGCATTTGCATGCCCTGTGCATAGGTGATGATCATGCTGAAATAAAACGCCTGTTCCAGCTCAGCCAAAAATTGATTCTGATCTACATCCAGTTTCGCAGTTTCGGAAATGCTGTACAAAGTGGCAGCCTGCTCACGAAGCGCTTTGTATTTTGATAAATCACGCATCGCCACAGCTGCATCAATTGTCGGGATAGGGGATTGCAGATCCATGGCCGCCTGTGAAGTCCATTTGCCGGTCCCCTTGGCCCTTGCCTCGTCCTTAATATCGTCCAGAAGTAAGTGGTCAGCGCCAGGCTCTTTGTAGGCAAATATGTCTTTTGTTATATCGATCAAAAATGACTGCAACCGGCCTTCATTCCATTTGGAAAACAATTTTTGGATGGAGCCGTTGTCCAGTTTCAATCCGTTTTTCAGAATTTCATAGGTTTCGGAAATCAACTGCATCAAGCCGTATTCAATGCCGTTGTGGACCATTTTAACAAAATGTCCAGCCGAACCTTGTCCTATATACGTGACACATGGCGCGCCGTCTACTTTGGCAGCGATGGCTTCCAGAATTGGTTTCATAACCGCATAAGCCTGTTTGTCTCCACCCGGCATAATACTCGGGCCGCGACGTGCTCCTTCTTCGCCACCGGATATTCCCATGCCAAAGAAGTGATAACCAAGGTTTTCCAAATATTCGACGCGGCGGTTGGTATCAACGAAATGAGAATTCCCTCCATCGATAAGTATATCACCTTTGTCCAGCAGCGGCAATAATTCTTCAATAACGTTGTCTACAATTTTCCCCGCCGGTACAAGCATCGTGATTGCGCGCGGCGTTGTCAGGCTTGCGACAAATTCTTTAATATCACTGAAACCTTTTACTTTGATATTTTTCCCTTCTGTTTCGAGTAAAGCTCCTTTGCTGGCATCTTTATCATAACCTGCTCCTGCAAAGCCATGATCACCAATATTGAGAAGTAAATTCCGGCCCATGGTGCCAAGGCCAATCATTCCAAAGTTATATTTTTGTTCTGAACTCATAACTGGCTGAATTTTTCTTTTTTAAGACCTTCAAGTATCTTTTTAGTTGACTCGAAATCGGTATGATGAAAAGCGCGTATGCCTAGCTTGTGGGCCGTGGTCGTAAACATGATCCGGTCGTCGAAGTAGACGCATTGCGATGGACTAGCCTGGGCAATGCCCATAGCCAGATTAAATATTCCGGGATCAGGTTTGCGCATTTTTACTTCACAGGAAGAGATAAAGGCGTCAAAACATTCGTGCAGTTTGAACTTTTGGACACGGTAATCGTTCAGTTCTTTTCCTTCGTTGTTGATGGAAATTACACGGAAACCGCAATCTTTTTTCCACGCTTTAAGCCATTTCAGCATATCCGGCAGCTCTACCGACTGCGAATAGATAAATGCTTTAAAATCCTCCCGTGCGAAATCACGGGGATGATTGAAAATTACGGTATCGAGATATTCGTCGAGGGTTACACTACCGATCTCATAGACATTGAATATGAAATTATGGAGCGCATTTACTTCGGCATAATCCAGCCCGAATTTTTCAGCCGCTACCTGACGTGATTCGTGCCCCCAGCCATTGCTGAGGAGCACGCCACCGATATCAAAAAATAGTATTTTAAGATCAGTACTTTCCATTATTACAGTTAGTTGACTTTGGATTTTTGGTCTTCAATAGCCTGTAATAATTTTTCAAAAGGCTTATTAAATTTATCAATTCCTTCGTCTTCCAACTGTTTTGTAATCGCGTCGATATCAATTCCGGCGGCTTTGATTTTTGCAAGAACCTCCGTCGCCCCATCCAGATCATCTTCCAAACGACTTGCCGGATCGCCGTGGTCGCGGTATGCTTCCAGTGTCTCCAAAGGAATGGTATCAACGGTGTCCGGACCGATCAGGGCTTCCACATACTTGGTATCCTTGAAGGCCGGGTTTTTGCTGCTGGTACTTGCCCAAAGCAAACGCTGCGGAACGGCACCTTTTTCGGCCAGTTTTTTCCAGCGGTCGGTGCTGAATACTCTTTTATAAATTTCGTAGGCTTTTTTGGCGGAAGCAATGGCAACTTCGCCTTTAAGCTCGCCCAATCCTTTTTCATCCAGCAAAGGATCAACGACAACATCGATGCGGCTCAGGAAGAAACTGGCCACGGAAGCAATATTGCTAACCGGTAAACCCTTCGCAGCCCTTTCTTCCAAACCTGAAATGTAAGCTTCTGTAACTGCCTCGTAACGATCCAGTCCGAATAGCAGCGTAACGTTGATATTGATGCCCTCGCTGATGGCTTTCCGGATGGCAGGAAGACCGGGCTCGGTTCCCGGAATTTTGATCATTACATTTTCTTTATCAACAGCCTTCCAAAGTTCAATCGCCTGCTTGATGGTTCCTTCCGTATTTAAAGCAAGGAAAGGAGAAACTTCAAGACTCACATAACCGTCACCGCCTTTTGGAGCTTCATCATAAACGGGTCTCAACAGATCACAGGCCAGCTTGATGTCGCTTACCGCCAGACCAAAAAATATCTCTTCGTTCGTTTTATCTCCTTTTGACAAGGCGCTGATATCCGCATCATAGTCAGCGCTGCTGCTGATTGCTTTTTCAAAAATAGCGGGGTTTGAAGTTACGCCTCTAACGCCATCTTCTTCCACCAGTTTCTTAAGTTCACCCGTATTAATAATCTTACGGTCAATAAAATCCAACCAGATGCTTTGACCAAACTCGTGTATTTGTTTTACTTTGTTACTTGCCATAACCAACTTTAATTTGAATTATAAATTTACTTTTCTAATGCTTTAACTTTTCCAAGACGACGTAAGTGCCGCTCTAACCCTGTAAACTCGGCATTTAAAAATGCTCCGATCAATTCCAGAGCGGCGCTGTTTCCGGTTACCCGGCCTCCGAGACAAAGGATATTCAGGTCGTCATCCTCAACACCCTGATGTGCTGAAAAATGATCGTTGATAAGGGCAGCACGCGCTCCGGCCACTTTATTCGCGGCCACGGATGCCCCGACGCCGCTGCCGCAAACCGCTATGCCGCGGTCTAGCGCTCCGGCTGCAACTGCTTCTGCAAGCGGTATTACAAAGTCGGGGTAGTCGTCCTTATTGTCCAGTTGATAGGCTCCGAAATCTGTTACATGGTGCCCAAGCGAAACGATGTAGTCTCTGATTATTCCTTTTAACGCAAATCCGCCGTGATCGGCTGCTATTCCTATTTTCATCTTATTTATTTAACAACGCTTTTGGTTTATTAATTACATTTTCTAAGGTAAATCCAAAAACTTAATACAGATCCTCCGCTGGCGTAGATTCCCTGGAAGTGGTCATGGCAATATCATGTTGCCATCGTCGGTAATTTCTTCGTATCTGATCCCATTTTAAGCTATTCTGTTAGATTAGTTATTGTGGTAAACCGATAAGCCTGTCTTTCAGAAACTGCGTTTTGTTCGCTCCAATCTTCTAAAAAAAATCAAGTTACCAGACTTGTTACGGAATTCCTATCATATGCGGCAAAGACTTTTGATATAACTTTTGTGTTCGTTATGAGGTGCTGTACACCCATTTGATAAATTCCCTCTATACTTTTACCGGTGGAAGTTTCCTTTATTCAAAATTGAAGTTTGAAAGCACCGGACCCAACAATTATTTAAAGGAGTGTGTTGTATGAATGCTCTTTTTTGTTGGGTGATAGATGAAGGCTACGAGGCATAAAAAGTTGTTTGAACTTCTATTGGTTTACCACAAATAAGTTCAAATAACGTCAGTATCGGCATGCTGCTGGTTAAAACAAAAGCTGAATACATTCCTGGTATGGAACCGTATTCAGCTTTTAGTATTTGGATCAAAAAAGATCAAACGGTCAATTTTACAATCTGAGCCTGTTTTTGCGCTTTCAGGGCTAATTCGGTGGCCAGGAAACAGTGTTCCTGAGACATCGCCGTTTCCGTTCTGTTGATCACATCATCAACCAGCTGTTTGCCATACGGAAGTGGCTCCTTGCTGCAATCGATGTATTTTGTTTCCTTTTGCGTTACGAGAAACAAGTGGTTCCCGCCTTCACGACCACCGATATCGACATTCTTGCGAAGTTCAATAAATCCTTCTGTTCCAAGGATTGTTAACCGGCCGTCACCCCAGCTTTTCAGGCCGTCGGGGGTAAACCAGTCTACACGAATATATCCTGTTCCACCATTGCCGCGAATCATACAATCTCCGAAATCTTCAAATTTTGGGTATTGCGGGTGGCTGACATTTCCCACCTGAGAAGCCACCACCTCGGCTTTACTGGAACCGGTAAAGAACAGAAACTGGTCAAACTGGTGAGACGCAATGTCACAAATGACACCGCCATAACGTTTGGCATCGAAGAACCATTCGGGGCGTGAACTGGCTGACATCCGGTGCGGGCCAAGTCCGATCGTTTGTATCACTTTTCCGATAGCTCCCGCTTTAACAAGTTCGCCTGCTTTGACAGTAGCCCGGTTTTCAAGACGTTCACCGTACATAATTGAATAGATCCGACCCGTTTCTTTTTGTACTTTACGAACCTGTGCCAATTGTTCCAGTGAGGTTATGCCAGGCTTGTCGGCCATAAAATCCTTGCCATGCTTCATCACGCGGATTCCTATCGGTGCGCGTTCATCGGGAATTGCCGAGCTAAGCACTAGCTGGATGGATTTGTCTTCCAGTATCTCTTTTTCTGTCGCAACCAGTTTGGCGTCGGGATATTTCTTCCCGAATGCGGCCGTCAGATCCGCTTCCTTTGCATAGTAAGCAACCAGTTGTCCTCCGCCTCTGGTCACCGCCTCCACCTGTCCGTAAATATGCCCGTGATTCATGCCGATCACGGCAAATTTTATCCTTCCCGGCTCGATAATTTCTTCCTCAATTTCTGCTGCTTCCGAAGCAACCGGAGCGCTGGCTGCCTCACCTGGAATGGCTGACATCATGATCAGTCCCGCGGCGGTACTCATGGTGTTTCTGATAAATTCACGTCGGTTATCTTCTGCTTTTTTCATTTTCAGGTTCGTATCAAAAAGGATTGTTTTCTTTGAAATAGGGTACTGTTATTACAAGACTTGATAATGCTTTAATTACCCTTAAGTCCGCCAGGAAATGAACATACTGACCAGAGACATAAAACATTTTATATTACTTAGCAGAATTTAAAGACCCGTAGCGGGGAAATAAAAAGCGGGGAGAAATATTTCACTTTATATGGATAATAGTAAGTTCAGAAATTGCAAAGTATCATAATTAATCGGAAATTGCGCCCCCAAATTTTTAGAATTATAATGACCAGTATTTCCTGCGGAATCGACTTCGGAACTTCCAATTCAAGTATAGCAATAGCAAACCAGGGTAACGTCCATCTCGTTCCGGTAGAGGGTTCCAGTACAACAACGCCAAGTGCAATGTTTTTTCTCCGTAAAGGCAATGTTCCTTATTATGGGAGAGCGGCAGTGAATATGTTTCTGGATCGAAATCCGGGACGTTTTATGCGCAGTTTAAAGCGTGTGTTAGGCACGCCGGTGATGCGTCAGGGAACGATGGTGAACGGTGAGCTGATGCGGTTCGATCAGATCATCATTTCTTTTTTACAAAATTTAAAAGAGAAGGCAGACGCTGAGGCTGGTCATGAAATGGAAAATGTAGTGATGGGCAGGCCGGTGCATTTTGTTGACAACGACAGCGCGGCGGATATCAGAGCCGAAGCTGAATTGAAAGCGATTGCCAAACAGCTGGGATTCAAAAATATAGATTTTCAATTTGAGCCTATTGCCGCAGCCTTCGCTCATGAAGTGAACATAACGGGAGAAAAGCTGGCGATTGTCGTGGATCTGGGGGGAGGAACTTCCGATTTTACGGTGATCAGGTTATCCAATAAATACATCAACAAGGCCGACCGCACTTCGGATATTCTGGCTAATACCGGGATTCGGGTAGGAGGGAATGATTTTGATAAAGACCTGAGTTTGGCGGCCATTATGCCTGAATTGGGTTATCGGAGTACTTATGGTTCTAAAAATCTGGAAGTGCCTTTGTATCATTATTTTGACTTGTCGGAGTGGAGCAAAGTTAACTTTCTTTATACGACCAAGATCATATCACAAACCAAGCAGATCCTTTTTGAGGCGCACGACAAAATCCGCTACAAGCGTCTGTTACAGGTGCTTGAACAGGAAACCGGTCATACGCTATTGGCAGCTACCGAGGAAACGAAAATTGCGCTGACCTCACAGGCTGAATACGACGCGCCTTTCGATTTCCTTGAAGACGGCCTTACGACGAAAGTTACCCGTGAGCAATTTGACGAAGCCATTATTCAAAAGATTGAAAAAATATCCAACTCAGCTTTGCAATGTTTGTTGGATGCAAAGGTTCAAAAGGAAGATATTGAGCTTGTGATTCTGACGGGTGGCTCTACCGAGGTGCCTTTGATACAAACGGAATTCAAAAAGCTTTTTCCCAACGCTGCTCTGGCGGATGAAAACAAACTTTCCAGCGTAGGGCTTGGTTTGGCTTATGACAGCCATAATAAATTTGCCTGAGTGTATTCGGCATAAAAACGAGAAAGGTGTGCTTTTTGTGCAGCTCCTTTCTCGTTTTAAACGGTCGACAATTTTGATGTTATCTGGCTTTGGAAATTCTTCTTATTTTACCGTCACTTTTGGTCATCATATACATTTCCCTTGTAAAATAATCGTATTCTACTCTCAAATCCACCCGTTTGGAACCTGACATTTTCTGTAAATTAGTTGGCTCGCCATTTTGAATAATTCCAATTTCATATACCGTCGAATCTGACAATTGTCTGTTGATGTTGGCAAAGAAGATCCGTCCGTTAACAATATCACCGAAGATGTATTTATCCTTAAGTGCAGTCAACGCACCTTCATATACAGACCCACCACTGATGGCATTACCGTCCAAATGGTCATATTCGAGATAAGGTCTGATGTATTTTTCGGAATCACTCACTTTAAAAACAGTTTTAAGGTCGGATGGAGAAATTCCATAACTTCCTTCGCGGGTGTTCCAGCCATAATCACCCCCTTTAACGATTACGTTGACCTCTTCGAAATTACCTTCGCCAACCTCGGCGCTGAACATTATTTTTCCGTGATTTAAATCCCAGGACATACGATGTGGATTCCTAAAACCGAAAGCCCATATTTCTTTTCTGGTTCCCGGGTCAGGGTTGTTTACAAACGGATTGTCTGAGGGAATTCCATATTTTCCATTCGGGCTGTTATTGCCGAGCGGGTCAATTCTGATAATCGTTCCCAGTAAAGAATTGAGGTGATGCGTCAGTTCAGGATGTTTGCCAATGGTTGAGCCGCCGTCACCGGTACCGATGAAGAGCATACCATAGTCCGGGTCTTTTTTATCAATGCCCGGAATAAAGTTAATGTCCTGCGTTCCGTGTACGCCCGAGGGGACATTAATCCGTAATAACTCTCTTCGGCTTCCTTCAAAAACAGCGCTTTTTACATCGTTGATTTTCCACGCGGACACGACCCACTGCATGGCGACTTTGATCGAGTCGTTGAATTCGTAATCCGCTTTTTTGCCGGTAAACGCCTCCGTGTGGGTAATGTAAATCAACCCGTTTTTCTGATAATCCGGATGAAATGCAAAACTGCCCAGACCGGTTCCCAGACCCGGTGCGTTGATGTAATGATCGATTTTTTGCCGTATGTCAAGGAACGTGCTAACCTGTCCTTTGTGGATATGATGAATAATTCCCCTTTGATCGCTCACAAAGAGCGATCCGTCAGCCGTCGGATGCGGTCTCATATTGGCAATCCTGGTCAGAGGAGGTTTGTCGGAAGACGCAGGAATTTGAACGAAATCTTCCAGCTCAATCGTAATCCCGGATTTTTTAACCGGCACACCAACCCTTTCGCTCGTTGTTGAAACAGCATCGGTTTCAGTTTTAACAACCAGCGGTTCGATGGGATTAAGCGCTGTTTCCTTATGGATGTAAGCCAGGATTGAATTGATTTCGGCTGGTTTCAGGAAATCAAAAGACGGCATGACCATTTTAAATTTCTTACTCAGATTGACGGCCCTGAGATCTCCGGAATCGATAACCTTCGCCGGGTTCAGGATAAAATCGGTTAAGCTTTTTTCTGACAACAGATGGGTGATGCCGCCAAGTCTGGGCCCTATGCCTTCGTCGGCGATGGCGTGGCAAGAGGCACAATTGTTATTGAAAAGTTCTTTTCCCTGGGTTAATGTCTTGTTGTCAGACGGATAGCCCGTAGTTTTTTTACTGGTGGAACAATTGACGAGGACAAAAACGGTAACGGAAAAACAAACAGCATAAGCTAGAAAACGGTACATAGAAATTCTTTCAGGTGTTTAGGATTTATTTCATTCAAAAAGCCGAATGTATACAGAGATCCGTTCGGTTTTAAGAAGACGAAATTATGAACCTTTTCCACTAGGAAAGCGTCGCGCGTGAGATTTCTTTTTTAGCGGACTTTTTATAATTGATTTGTTGGTGTATTTTAGGAGGTAACTATTCTCAAGAATCTTAGCTGTTCTCTTTTATGGAAAACGATAAGGCGAAAATGGCACGTATCTTTCAGCTCCTGGCAGAGCATCCTATTAGCGAGGATACAAGAAATCTTTCCAATCAGCTACTTTATATCTCGTTTTTTACTCTACTTTTGGATTTGCAAATGGTTAATATTCAATTTATTAAATCATATGTACAATCCGTCGAGGTGCTAGGGTTTGCGTTTGGAAAGGGGAGCTATAATCTGATATTGGGTGTGGCGCTACTCTGTTGTCTTTTTTATGCTATTCTCTTATGGTTTAGTGCGAAATGGGATAAAAATAGGGCGATACATATGGCCAAATTACAGGCGCAAATAGAAGAACTGCCAGAGAAGCTTGCAAATGGGGATGTTTACGGGAATCGCCAATTTGATAAAGTCAAGAAGTATGAAGCCATGTATTTGGATTTTGAGCAAAAAATAAAGGGCTTGGAGCGAAAACTTGCCGAAAGCGAAGAAAATATTGACGAGGATATGCTGGAACTTATTAGGGAACGTATTTTCGAACTTAGAATGACGAATCCAAACGTGCTCAACAAAGCAACGGAAGCAATGAACCGTATGGGTGACATCATCAAATGGAATAATGAAAACATTATACCCATGCAGCAAAACTTGGATTTCAGGAGACGATTGACCATTGGTTTTCCGATTGCGATGGCAAGCCTCGCCTTAATCCTTGCTGCCGTTGTATTTGCACTTTCTTTTTTTAGCTAGTGCCGATGCCTGTACTCGATTTTTGTCCGGAAATAAAATAGATTGGAAGTGGCTGGATATTTGTCTTTACACCCCCCAAAAAAAATCGGCAAAGAAAATACTTCGCGAAATCTGATAAGAGACCTTTCAAAAAAGCCGGAGCAAGCCCCGGCCATATCTACGTTGAGTAAAAAGAAATTGGTATTATGGTTATTCTACGTTTCTTCCGTTTTTGTCAAGTTTAACCCTGGCGGTTTCCTTGCCTTTCATTACGGATAAATCGTAGTATTGTGTTTTGTCATCTCCGGTTACCAGGAAAGCTTCAACAACTTTCCATCCTGCAAATGCTTCGCTATTTATGGTTGCTTTCACCGCCGCGGGCAAATCTTCCGGTTTTACGGAAACTTTGTCCTGATTTACTGTTAAAGCAGATGTAATTTCTGCGCCTGGATTAGCCTGAACAGTGGCGAAAGAGATAAGCGTTAAGGCTACTGCCGACATTATTAGCTTTTTCATAATCTGTGTTTATATGATTAAATCAGTATTACTGTGCCCTTGCACTTCGACAGTTTCATAACAGGATCATGCCATGTGTATTAAGTGGTTATAATTCAGCGGATTGTTGTTTGGCCTGATGTTGCCGACTGTTTACTACTTACCCCATATTGGGTATTATATCTTCAGAATTAGGCGGTCAAATATGGTATAAATGTGAATTTATTTATTGAAATTAGCCTTTAAAAGGTCACACATTTGCCACACAACTATGAAAGCTGTTATACACCTGAAAATTATTTTACTCTGCGTTATTTTGTCATTTTCTGTCGTTGCTCAGGATGCAGAAAAATACCTGTTGCAACTGAAAAGTGGGTCTTTTGTACCGGAAAGGAATGTCAGTAAAAACAAAATCAAAGACTTAAACCGCAGACTAGTCCCCTTTAATAAAAAATCGTTTGTCATTATTCAATTTGAGAAAAATCCTTCTGAGTCGGAGCGGCAGGTTTTAAAAAAAGATGGTATTGAATTGCTGGATTATGTGCCCAACAATGCCTATACCGCAACGCTTACCGGTGTGTTCAATGAGGTGCTTTTGCAAAAATCGGGCGTGCGGGCTGTTGTTTTCCCTGTCGCCGAACAAAAACTACAAACTTCCCTGGCAAACGGGACAATTCCCGTCCACGCTAAAAAAGTGGCGGGTTTCGTGGATGTGTGGGTGAATTTCCCGAGATCTTTTACAGCGGCGGACGTATTGGCCGCTCTCAAAAATGATCACTATGAGGTACTTTCTGACATTTATAAAGATTATCAGGTACTGGAAATTCGGGTGGAGGAATCGAAATTGAATGACCTGGCGCAACTGCCGTTTATTCAATACATACAGGCGATACCAAAGGAAGATCGCCCCGTTAACGACCACAGCACGGTTAACGGGCGGGCAAATGTCCTGAATGCTGCGTTTAATATGGGGCGTAACCTGCGCGGAGAAGGAGTGGTTGTGGGCGTGGGTGATGAATCTAATCCATTGCAGCATATAGATTTCAGCAGCAGAGTGATCAACCGGGCTGCCATTGACTTCGGTGCGCATGGGGTGCATGTAATCGGAACACTGGCCGGAGCTGGAATTGTTTCAGAAAAATATACGGGATATGCGCCCAAAGCAAAAATCGTTTCTCAGTTATATTCCAACATTCTGGCTTATGCACCCATTTATGTGCAGGATTTCGGGATGGTGATCACAAATAACTCGTATGGAAATAATATAACCGATTGCGCTACTTTTGGGGAGTACGACCTTAATTCCTACATTCTCGATCAGCAGGCTTTCCAAATGCCATACCTTCAGCATGTTTTTGCCTCAGGAAATAGCGGTGGAATGAATTGCGCCCCTTTTACGGGCGGATTCGGTAGCGTTGTGGGCGGATATCAGGCGGCTAAAAATGTAATTACTGTTGGAAATACTACGATGGAAGGGGATGTTTGGACGACCTCTAGCAGAGGCCCGGTTGCTGATGGGCGGATTAAACCGGAAATATCAGCGCAGGGGAGACTGGTAATGTCTACTTATGCGGTTGATAATTCATACATCAATTCCACGGGTACCAGCATGGCTTCTCCGGCCGTTTCCGGCGGACTGGCGTTGTTGTATCAGCAATATCGGAAACTGAATAACCAGAATAATCCTAAAAACGGGTTAATGAAAGCCATTCTTTGTAATGGAACCACGGATCTGGGCCACGAAGGACCCGACTATCAGTACGGATTTGGCTGGTTGAACCTGCTGCGGTCGGTTAAAATGATTGAAAATAATAGTTATCTGACGGGTTCTGCAACCCATGGCAGTAGTAATTTACATGAGATACAGGTTCCGCCCGGGACAGCAAAACTGAAAGTGATGTTGTACTGGAATGATCCGGCAGCCTCCGTTTTTGCTTCGAGGACTTTGGTTAATGACCTGGATCTTGAAGTTAAAAATCCATCAAATATTACGACGCTTCCGAAATTACTCGATCCCACGCCAGCAAATGTCGGCAATGCGGCCTCCACTGGTCCGGATCATATAAACAATATGGAACAGGTTATTATCAACGACCCGGGTGCCGGAACCTATAAAATAAATATCAAGGGAACGGAGATATTACAAAATCCGCAGCAGGAATACTTTCTGGTTTATGATGCTATTCCGGTGGCGACGGAGCTTACTTATCCGGTTGGAAATGAACATTTTAAGCCGGGTGACGATATTAACATCAGCTGGGAATCTTATGGAAATACGTCCAGCAATTTTACGGTTCAGTATTCGACAAACGATGGCGCTACCTGGACCAATGTGCTGGGTAATCCGGTAACGAGCAAGCACTTGCTGCGCTGGGTGGTGCCCGATGTCGTAACCGATAAGGCAAAAGTTAAAATTACGCAGAGTGGTACCGGGATTGAGGTCATCAGTAAGGCTTTTACCATTTTGCCGCCCCCGGTGTTCAAAATTTCGGATATACAGTGCGAAGGATATATTGCTGTGGACTGGCAACCCGTAACTGGTGCAACAGACTATGAAGTTATGCTTTTGCATGGAGATGAGATGGTTTCAGCCGGAACAACCACTTCAAACAGTTTTGTTATGGCCGGAATGTCCAGAGACAGCCTTTACTGGTTTTCAGTACGGGCCCGGTTGAATCAAAATCCAGGGCCAAGGGCGACGGCACTTTCAAGAAAACCGGATAGCGGTACCTGTGCTGGCTCAATTTCAGATAATGATCTTAAACTCGAAGCCATTGTTTCACCGGTATCTTCGGGCAGGCAGTTTACGCCGACCGCCCTTTCAGATCACACGCCTGTAACGATCCGGGTCCGGAATCTTGACGATCAGGCGACTGCCGGGAATGTGGCTGTTAGTTATTCTGTTAACGGTTCTCTTAAGAAATCGCTGAGTGTACCATTGTCTATTGCTGCCAATTCATTTACAGATTATATTTTCCCCGACGACCAGGATCTGTCTGCCCTTGGAAGCTATGTTGTTTCAGCTACCATCAACAAGGTCGGGGATATTGTCATAAAAAATAACACCCTTTCGAAAATCTTTAAACAGTTGCCTAACAATCCTGTTGCGCTGCCTTTTATTGATAACCTTGAATCGGCATCGGAGCAGTCTGTACTTGTTGGTCAGGTGGGTTTGGAGCATGCGGACCGTTACGATTTTACAAATTCTTCAACGGCTGGACGCCTTCGTACTTTTGTTAATACGGGTATGGCCTATTCGGGGAACAGAGCGCTGACATTGGACACAGACCGCTATTTTCCGAGTGAAAATACGAATTTCCTGTATGGAACTTTCAACTTTTCGAACTACTCGTTAGCGGATGATATTCGCCTCGTTTTTCGGTATAAAAATCATGGACAAACGAACCATGCTGACAACAAGGTTTGGATACGGGGAAGTTATGCGGACAACTGGATTTTGGTTTATGATCTTTTTGCGAACCAGAATTCAGTTAACCAATCCTATAAACTTTCGACCAGTATTGAACTTGCCAATATTCTGGCGGATCACGGACAGCCCCTGTCAAAAAGTGCCCAGATTCGGTGGGGACAGCATGGCAAAAGAATTACAGCGAGCCCCTCAGACGGCTCAGGATATTCGTTTGATGATATTCAACTTAGAATTGAAATGGATGATATTCAGATGTTAAGCCTGAACAGCATAACGGCTGCCAGCTGCGGGCTGGGTAGTTTACATCCTGTGACAGTAACCATCCGTAATAGCTCAGACCGTACTATTAACAATGTTCCCGTGCGCTATAAACTTGGAACAAATAACGAGGTGACGGAAATGATTCCTGTGATTAACGGTAGACAGACCATTCAGTACACATTTAATACGAAGCTGAATCTCTCTGCTTTTGGCGAATATTATATTAAAGTCTGGTCGGCGCTGAACACCGATACCTATGCTGACAATAATATGGTGGACCTGATTTTTTATAACAATGCGCTGGTAACTACTTTTCCTCATCTTGAAAATTTTGAGAATAGCAACGGAGGCTGGCATAGCGGCGGGACGAGTAAATCCTGGTCGTATGGCACACCGGCTTCTACCAAAATTAATGGAGCAGCAAGCGGGACCAAAGCATGGAAAACGAATTTAAACGGAAATTACAACAACCAGGAAAATTCATATTTGTATTCGCCATGCTACAACATCAGCGGCATGGCGAACCCGACGTTAAGTTTTAGCCTGGCACTGGACATTGAGTTCTGTGCCAATGAAGATTGCGACCTGGCTTACCTGGAATATTCGATCGATGGAAATGTCTGGACCCAGTTGGGGGCGAAAGGGCAGGGGACCAATTGGTATAATAAAACGACAACGGATAAACAGGCGTGGAGTATACAGGACTATACGCGCTGGCACGTGGGGACAATTCCGCTTCCCGTGACAAACGGAAATATCCGTCTGCGTTTTGTGATGATCGGCGATCCGGGCACGACGCGGGAAGGGATTGCCATCGATGATATTCATATTTACAATAACAATTCGGGGATTTACGATGAAAGCACCACATTGTCACCCGTTTTGCAGCAGCCGCCAAGTCCCTCAGGATGGATTGATTTTAAGCAGAATGGGAAACTTGTGGTTTCCATAAATCCCAATGGACAGACCATTGGTGCCACCAACGTGCAGGCTTATATCAACGGCGGTGCAATTCGTGATGACGGGAAACAATATTATCTCGACCGGAATGTTACAATCAAACCGGCTCATGCAGCACTTGGTTCGAATGCGACGGTTCGCATCTATTTCCTGGATACCGAAGCAGAAAAACTTATCAACGCAGCAACCTGCGTCGCCTGTCCCAAAGTGAAAACTGCTTTTGAGCTTGGCGTTTTCAAATATACCGATGCAGACAAAAGCAAGGAGGATGGCAGTCTAACCAATAATCAGGCAGGTGTATGGAAATACATAAATTCCGCGAGTACGCTGAAAGTCCCTTTTGATAAAGGTTATTATGCTGAAATTGGTGTTAAGGATTTCTCGGAATTCTGGTTTTCTAACGGTGATAACAGCAATCCGTTACCTGTCGATCTGATCAGTTTTAATGTAAATAAAAAAACAGATACTGAAAATCCGGATCAGGTGATTGCGCAGTGGGTCACGACTTCTGAAATCAATGCGGATCGTTTTGAGGTGGAGCGCGCGGACGGGCTGGAGGCGTTAAAACTTAAACGGTTTGCAAAAATTGGCGAAGTTAGTGCGGCGGGAGACTCGCGGATTAAAAATGAATATTTTTTTACGGATAACGAGTCTCCAAAATCCGGGGATTATTATTATCGCTTAAAAATGCTGGACCGCGACGAAAGTTTCAAATATTCATCAATTAGGGCTGTTTCGTTTGACCTGAATGCGGATTGGAAAACATATCCGAATCCTTCGAATGGCAGTTTTGAAATACAATATCAGGCTGGTGCCGGCATGCCGATGCGTATCAAAGCGTTCGATCTGACGGGAAATCTTGTGTATGATAAATCACTAACAGCAAATGGTAAAAGGCAGCAGCATCAGATGGATTTGTCAGGATCCGGGTTTTCTGCCGGATTATATGTGGTAGAAGTCACTTCAAACGATCAGAAGAAAGTTTTCCGGATTGTAAAATTGTAGTTTTTAAATAATTCTCTTTCAGTATTTTAAGTATTGCTTTGTGTTTTTCAATGCAAAAAGTACGGGTAAAGCTGAATGCGCCGGTAACGATTTTATAATTTATGTAATAAAAACATCGTCATTTTCCACGAAACGGCATTTTTATGCGTACAGGCCTAAAAGCAATAGCGTAAATAAAATTAAAAATTTATGAAAAAGTTATTAGGCCTGTCGGTTTTGTTTTTGTTAACTTTCTTATTTTCTGAAAATGTCTCAGCCCAATCCTCGCTCACTTTACTTGGCACTTACGGGAGTACAAATCAAAATGATATTTCAAAAGGTATTTTTGGCGGAGGGACTCAGTATCGTTACTTCGTAAAGCCCAATATTGCCGTTGGTTTGTCTGCCAAATATCTCGTAGAAAATTTTAGCAATCAATTATCCCTGAAGACGATCAGAGGGCGTGCCACGAACGTTCCGGTTAATCTGATGGCTGAATATTATTTTAAAACAAAGGGAATACAGCCTTACGCAGGTTTGGAAGCAGGGATAAATATTCAAAAGATTGAAGGATACAACATCATTATTGATAAATCAGCCGTAAATCCTGGTCTGGCGCCAAAGGTCGGCGTGTTGCTTCCCATAGGCAGACGGCTTGGCTTCATGGTGGAGGCTGCATACAATGTGACATTTGGATCCGATAACGCTGTACACATGGATCCGACAAAGCCGGACAATGATCTTTATCTCTTGAAAAATAGCAAACAGTCTGTGACCGTGACGGGTGGAATACGATATGTCTTCGGGAAAGTACCCAAGAAACCTGAGGTTACGGCGGAGCCATAGTACATTTGTTGTTAGCTGGTACGTAATCTACCTCACTGAGGTTTATTGGCAAATGCTCATTTCTTCCTTTCAAGATTTCATTAAAATATTCTTCAAATTTTAATGAAAAAATAATGACAGTTTGGTAACGACCAGTTTTTGAAGTCGGATATCGTTAAAACCTTTATTTTACTATATAAGTAATTGTAATTCAGATAGATGTGTGCGGTTTTGTGGCTCATATTTCAAAATGATCCGGTAAAATGTTTTGCTAAATTTGTAGCCTTAGATTTACATCGGTTACAAATTGTTATTAGCAAGCCGGTTTTAACAGGGAATGGGCAAATGAAAATAGGTTGTTTAGGAAACTATTTTTAAATTCACCTAGTTTTTATTTAGTCTAAGAACTATATAGTCCTAACTGTAATATGAGTAGCGTACATATTAAGCGTATTTATGAACCAAAAAATGAGGCAGACGGCTTCAGGATACTTGTGGATCGTTTATGGCCTCGCGGATTAAAAAGAGAAGAGGCAGGTGTTGATGAATGGCTTAAAGGTGTGGCCCCGTCAACAGATTTGAGAAAATGGTTTAACCATGACCCCGAGAAATGGGAAGAATTCAGGCAAGACTATACTTTCGAGTTAAGGCATTGCATGGCCTCGGTTCACGATCTGGTGGATAAAATCAAAAAACACAAAACGGTTACTTTACTCTACGCCGCCCACGACGAAGAATATAATCACGTGGTTGTGCTTGAAAAATTCATCAATAATTTGTTGGATTCCTGAGATTTTATTTAGGGAATTATAAAGGAAAAACGACATCAGGATGCATCCTGATGTCGTTTTTCCTTTATAATCGTATTATTGCAGGTGTGCTCTCAGCATCCAGGCAATTTTCTCATGCTGCTCCATAAGTCCTGTTACATAATCGCTTGTTCCGGCATCCTTATGTTCTTCCGCAAAGGTGTTGATGTTCCCGCGGATAAACTCGATAATACTCTCATGATCCTGCAATAAATATTTGATCAGGCTCTGGCTGTCGTTACCGCCTTCATATTGTTCGGTGAGGTGGCTTATCTGCAAATAATTTTTAAGTTTGGCGGGGGCGAAATGTCCCAGTTGACGGATTCTTTCTGCGACGCTATCCAGAATTTCAGCCGATTGTTCGTAAAGGCCTTCAAAATAGACGTGTACAGAATGGAAGTCGGGCCCGACTAGGTTCCAATGGGCGTTCAGGGTCTTTGTATACAATATAAACTCGTCAGCCAGCAATATGGCTAGCTGGTCAGCAACTACTTTTCTGTTTTTGTCAGAGATTCCAATTCCTGGTTTCATTTCGAAATACGTTAAAGGTTTGATACATTGATTTTTCCATGTTCGCCCATATGCTGCAACAATACAGGGCGTAAAATTACACCTCCAAAAAGCTACTATAATTGTACCAGCCGTGCCCGCTGGTGTACATTTCCCCGAGGAATTATTTTTTTACCTTCATGGCTACCGGATCCCAGTGAATTATTTTCTTCTTGAAATAGCTATCGTTGCAGGCAAGCACGGGTGCAGCAGCCCTGAATCCGAAAACCGGGTCTTCGACCGTGCCAAGCGTTCCTTTTTTTACGTTCTCGAAGAAGTCACGGAAATGGTTTGCGTGCGCATCATCCTCTTTCGGGGCTTCAAACCGGATCTCTTTTACAGGATCGGCCTTTCTGCTGTCCGCAGGATATTGCGCGTTGTACTGTTTTTCAAACTCCTTTTGCTCACTTGCGGCAAAGGTTCCGAAGCTATCATAACCTCCGTAACCAGGTGCTTTCGGCAATTTATTTTTCGTCAGAATGAGGTTATTTTCCGTAAATTCTATTTGTCCCTCCGTTCCGATTATCCTTGTGTTATTGGCAATAGCACCGGCATTGGCAAAATTTACCCTTAACACCATCTGGAAATTCGCGTGAACATCCGTTTTGGGATATTCAAGAATCGAAACCAGTACGTCAGGAACGTCTCTTCCGTCTTTCCAATAACTTAGTTCGCCCGAAGAAAAGATACGTTCGGGCCCCAGCGAATTTGTCACAAAATGTACACCTGTGATCAGGTGCACAAACAAGTCGCCGGCTACACCAGTACCATAGTCCTTATAATTTCTCCATCTGAAAAAACGTTTGGGATCAAAAGGTGTTTTGGGGGCATCGCCAAGAAATGCATCCCAGTCAAGGGTGGTCAGAGATGCGTCACCGGGGATGGAATAATTCCAGGCACCCAGTGAATTAAAGCGGTCGCTATTGGATTCAACGTAATTGATTTCTCCGATTTCACCAGCCAGAAAAAGCCTCTTGGCTTCTTTAAACGATGCAGAACTGATACGCTGACTGCCAATCTGCATTGTTTTGCCCGATTTTTTCCAGGCTTCAATCACCGATTTTCCTTCGTCAATATGCTGAACCATTGGTTTTTCACAATAAACGTGCTTCCCTGCCTGCAATGCAGCTTTTGTAATATGGTCATGCCAGTGATCCGGCGTCACCACCAGGACAGCATCGATGTCTTTGCGTTCCAGGATCTGGCGATAGTCGCGCGTTGTGAAAATATCTTTTCCATAAGTTTCCCTGACACGGGTAAGCCGGCCGTCGTAAAGATCCGCAGCTGCGACAAATTCAGCATCAGGAGCACCGCGTAGGGCGGCTCTGGTATCCTGATTCCCCTGAATACCCATGCCGATTGTAGCGAAACGGATTTTATCATTTGGACTGATCTTTTTTTAATCCCGGATGATGCTGAAAGGTTTTGCAACACTTCCGGTAGCAAGCAGAGCCGAAGCGGCGGTAACACTTTTTAGAAAATGCCGACGTTTAGAATCCATTGGTTTAGGAATAAGTAGTGGTGAAAAATTAGTCTATACTATTGATTTTTATAATAATCTATTAATCATCCGGTTACTGCGCTAATTGCCAACGGCTACTTAATTGGGCTAAGGAAATTGAATTCCCTAAAATAAGGAATAAAATGAGGATGTGTTCCGTAGGGATTTATAAAATATCCGTTTCTGGTAGAAGGGCAGCAAGAGCGTGATAGGAAATTCATACCATTTAGCCAATGGATTTCCATTTCGCGAATATGAAAAAGTAATTTATTCCTTGCTGTAAACGGGCAGGATAATATACTTGGAGCCGTTGTAGTCGTATTCGTTCATTAACTTTTCAATTACTTTTTCAGCGTGACGTTCCGACAAAAATTCTTTGTACCATTTCCCAACCTCGTTTTGAACGTCGATCGGGTTTGGCAGAATTCCTTTTTCGGGATCAAGAATAAAAATGCTGAAAGTTTTTTCCATGAAGTAGTGGAGGCGTGGTGAAATTATCTCCGAATTTAATCAAAAAGAATCGCTAATCAGCGTAATCACCTTTGCTGATCGCTTCACTTTTCTTTGTATTCCTGAATGCCGTTGTGACAGTTTCGATGATCAAATCCAGGTCCGAATAGGCTTCTTCAATGGACTGAAATCCATTTTCATGGAAAAACAATATCGTACTTTCCCGCTGAGGATGCTCGCCCAGCAGAATAATTTCCCCGATATAGCCCGCGTCCGTTTTTTCAACAGAACTGATGATTGCCTCGGGATTTTCCGCGATGATTTTCAAATCATCATAATTTATTCTGAAAATATCGAAATAATTCATGGTGGAATGAGGGTCTATTGTTTGATAAAGATACACAATTCTCCCAAATTTACCCGATGGGCAGTGTAGCTTTCAGTATTTCCATAAACCCAATGGCACGTTGCAAATCACCCTGTAATATTGATGATTTACAATGAGATCTGTTTTCTTTCTTTTTGTTATTATTCTGTTTTTTTAGCAAAAAAACGTATAAAAAATAGGTGATTTTCTTGTATGGAAAATAAAATATCTATATTGCGTTTAAATAAGATAAAGCTGGTAATTTTCCCGGGATGATAAAAACTCTATTCAACGATATGTACAAGACAATTGAAAAGCACGCCGACAGACTTTTTATAATTTCAATGCTGACTTTGGTGATGATTGTAGCCTTCGCATTTAAAAAGCCAAACAACCCTAAAATAGAAAACGGCACCAGTCTTTCGAGTGTTGAATATAACCAGCATTAACTAAAATTCCGGATTTTTTTGATACCTGGCCGGGTTTGAAGCTGGCCCGATAAACGAGGTATTGTGAAGGATTCAGCAGGTTAATAGACAAAGGATGTTTTAGGCTTGTGGCCCCACTTATACCGATGGGTCCAGTACGAAACTTTTACGGAAAGGATACCTATTCCGGCACCCATTAACCCATCACTGATATAATGACGGTTGTTGGCCATACGCAACGAGCCGACGGCAGAGGCCGTGCCATAAGCCGCGTAGGGCATCCATTGATAGCGCCGTCCGTATTCCTCACTTAAAAATGTGGCCGCCGCGAAGGCCTGCGCCGTATGACCTGGCGGAAAGGAGTTGTAAGAACTGCCGTCAGGACGGATTTTGTGTGTGACATTTTTCAAAACCGTTACGGAACCCATCATCATAATTTCAGCTTTCAACAAAATCGCAGTCCGGTTGGCAGCATCCGTTCGTGATTTGATTCCCGCGGCATCCAGACCATAAGCCACTACGCTTGGCGAAAATTGCAGGTAGTCGTCCAGATGTGTGCGAAAATGCGAAAAGTGTTCATTACGTTCCTCAACAATTTCATTTTTTAACGATTCCCTTCCGTTGCCGTTGGTCAGCAAACCAGCCATCATGAGTGCCACAGGCGGTACGAACTGGATCGACTGAAACTTTGGTTTTTCATGTAGATAAATACTATCGGATTGCGAAAAAAGATAGTTAGACTGAAAGAGAAACAGCAGACAACAAAACATTTTTTTCATATGACTCAGGGATTTTAACCTAAAAGTCGGACATGATTTGGAAGAAATTCTGAATTTTAAAACTGTACGGAAAATTGGTGAAAACCCTCCTTGAAAGCATAGCTCACCTTCCAGCCATACCGGTTTCCGATCTCACGAACAATCGCCAGTCCCAGGCCGCTGCTAGGTGTGCTGGTTGACGGAGCAATAAAACGTTTGAACATAGTTTCCTGATTAAGCGGTGTATCACCGGTGTTGCTGACCGTGAATTCATGGTCAGTGAGTTCAATTTTTATTAAACCATCCACAGGATTGTGCCGGATTGCGTTGAGCAGCAAATTTACAAGCATGATCTCCACAAGACTTTTATTGGCACGAATGGAAATTCGCCGGAAAGGTGTTCGGCGAGCGCACTTTTGGAAAGAACGCGGTTTTTGTTACCGATAAAAAGTAGAAGCAGATCGAATTCCTTTTGGTAAGCACGACGGGTTCCTGATTGACATGAACCGTCTTGGCCAGTAGGTCAATCTCTAACTCGTTTAAGCGGATGATATTCGAATTACCGAATTGTTTTCTGCGGATTACCGAATAAATTCTGGCAGCAAGCTCGGACAAATGAAAAGGTTTTGCCAGGTAGTCGTCAGCACCGATTTGAAGTCCGGCAATTTTATCCTGTAACGAATCCTTGGCCGAAATGATGATGACGCCGTCCTGTTTGTTTTCTTGTTTCAGTACCTCCAGAATTTTCAAACCACTACCGCCGGGCAGCATTAAATCAAGTAAAATGCAGTCGTAATTGTATGCGTTCACTTTTTCAATGGCCTGTTGAAAGGTTTCGGCAAACTGGCACAAATAATTTTCGTCGGATAAATAAACCGCGATATTATGGGCAAGCTCCTCTTCGTCTTCTATGACCAGAATTTTCATAGATACAATTTACGTATTCAATTTTGAATTAAATCTGAATACATATCCCATTTTTCATGGCACAATATTTGGGAAATGGTAAATATTGAAATCAACCAAACACGACATACTTGTCAGCGACCACTATGGAAAATAACATTGCACCAAGGGTTACGGAAATGGCCACGTTATCACATGTTTTGGAAAAACTTCGTTTGAGAAAGTTCGACAACGAGTTCAGGTGGACGAAGGAAGGGTTTACCGCCAGCAAAGGCAAAAGTTATGCGCCGGAAGACCTGACGATTATCAGGACATATCGGTTTGAGGGCGAGTCAGATCCTGCGGATTCATCGATTCTATATATTATTGAAGCCTCAGATGGTCTTGTTGGTTACAGCATGGGTACTTACGGCGTGTACAGCGACCATCAGGATGAAGAAGGCTATGACAATTTTATTAGAAAAATTCCAATTTTAGACCGGGATGAACAGCTGATTTTTGAAGTGTAAAAAGTTTAAATTCGAAAGCGGGAAAACTTAACGGACCGGAAATACCGGGAAGCGTTGGATTTTCCCGCTTTGTTATATTCATGTGAAATTATGCGAAGAAACACATCACATTTTTTGCGCTGCCATAATTATGTTTAATTTCAACCACTTTTCCAGGAAGGAATTAATCTGAGCTAAATTTACCCATGAAGTTAAAATACTTATTGACGGCGGCTTTGATATCCGTTGGTTTGACGAATTCCCCGTCGAACGCGCAGTCTCGTATCAAAAAAACAGTTTTTGTGATCGTTGATGGCATTTCCAGTGATGTTTTGGAGAAAATACAGAAACCAAATCTGGATATGATAGCCAAACAGGGTGGTTATACCCGTGCGCATGTGGGCGGAGAAAAAGGGACTTATTCTCAAACACCGACCATTTCTGCCGTTGGTTATAACAGCTTGCTTACGGGAACTTGGGTCAACAAACACAATGTGTGGGATAATGATATCAAAGCGCCAAATTACAACTACTGGACAATTTTCCGTTTTTTTAAGGAACAATATCCTGCCAAGCGCAGTGCCATATTTTCGACCTGGCTGGATAACCGCACGAAACTGGTTGGAGACGGTTTACCACAAACAGACAAGCTAAAAACAGATTATACCTTTGATGGTTTTGAACTGGATACCCTCCATTTTCCGCATGATAAGCTGAAGGCTTATATCCACAACATTGATGAAAAAGTTGTGGACGAAGCGGCTTCTTATATCAAAACCAACAGCCCCGATCTGTCCTGGGTTTATCTGGAGTATACAGACGACATGGGCCATAAGTATGGCGACAGCGATCAGTTTCATGATGCGATTAAGGTAATGGACAAGCAAATGGGCCGTTTGTGGGAGGCTGTGCAGTACCGGGAGAAAAATTTCAAGGAAGATTGGCTCGTGGTGATTACAACGGATCATGGCCGTGACCCCAAGGATGGAAAAGGCCATGGCGGACAGTCGGATCGGGAGCGCAGCACCTGGATCGTGACCAATGCAAAAGACCTGAATACAAATTTCAAATCCAATCCGGGTATCGTTGACATTATGCCGACCATTGCCAGGCATATGGATGTGAGCTTTCCAAAGGAACAGGCATTTGAAGTGGATGGTGTATCGTTAACGGGTAATATTTCTATTCTTGATCCGGTTGTTAAAAAAGAAAACGGCAAAATAAACGCCAGCTGGAAGGCTATAAATAAGGAGGGGAGTGTTAAAATCTGGCTGACTACGACAAACCATTTTGAAGAGGGTGGGAGCGACTTATACTATTTGGTCGACGAAATACCCGTGAGTAAGGAAAGGGCGACTTTTGATATATCAAAATTGCCTGCCGGCTTTTATAAAATTGTGCTGGAAGCCAGGTACAACCATCTGAACCGGTGGATTGTGGAATAAATTTCGCAGTATTAAAGGCTTTTTGTAACTTTACCGAACAATCGGTAAAATAAAGCGTATGCCAGTAATTAAAGTTTTTCCACAGGACGTAGATCGAAAGCTGACCGAGGTATTTACCCGTTTTGGCTATGACGGAGCCTCGATGGAATTGTTATCCCAGGCAACCGGGCTGAAAAAGGCCAGTCTTTATCACCGTTTTCCGGGCGGGAAAAAGGAAATGGCGCAGCACGTCCTGTTAAATATCAGAACCTGGTTTTTAGAGCGTATTGATGCGGTGATCCGTGATCCGTCGCTGCCATTGGAGGCTCGTCTGGCCGAAGCTTTAAAGGCAATCCGTGATCTTTTTGAGGATGGCGACAGAAATTGCCCGTTGCGGATGCTGTCCGCGGGTTCTGAGTCGGCTTTTTTTCAGGAAGCGATAGCCGCCTGTTTTACCATTCTGAGCGACGGGTTTTCACACATCGCCATGGAAAATGGTTTGCCAGAGAATGTTGCAAAAGCAAAAGCGATGGAAGCGATGATTAATATTCAGGGCTCACTGATTTTGTCCCGTGCCCTGAAAGATAATACTATTTTCGGAACCAGCATCTCCGCAATTCCGAAACTGCTTGGACAAAGGAATTAAATAAGAGATCAAATTGTTTTTATTTTACCGATCGTTCGGTAAGTTTGCATTTTTATGATCATCCGATGTATTTAGGTGGTATTAGTGCAAACAAATTTTAATTTCGCCTTTTGAAATGTGGAACCAACCAAAAGCTAATATTTAATAAATCGAAGTTACAAAATGAAAGTTAGGAAAGAATTAAACCGGGTGGTCGTGACAGGGCTGGGCGCCTTAACGCCGATCGGGAACAATGTAGACGATTTTTGGAATTCATTGATAAACGGGGTTAGCGGTTCTGCCAATATTACGAAGTTTGATACGACACATTTCAAAACGAAATTTGCCTGTGAGCTGAAAGGCATTAAAGCGCAGGATTTTTTCGAAAGAAATGAAGCAAGAAAATATGATCCTTTTACGCAGTACGCCTTAATAGCGGTTGAAGAGGCCGTTAAAAATGCGAATATCAATTTTGATACGCTTAACAAAAACCGTATCGGGGTGATATGGGGTAGTGGAAACGGCGGCATCCAGACGTTCCAGGAGCAGGTTATGGAATTTGCCCTGGGTAACGGAACGCCACGTTTTAACCCTTATTTTATCCCGAAAATGATCGTGGATATTGCTTCGGGGGTTATCTCAATTAAGTACGGTTTACGCGGGCCTAATTTTACAACAGTCTCAGCCTGTGCAAGTTCCAATACCGCTATTATTGATGCTTTCAACTATATTCATTGGGGAAAAGCGGATATGATCATCACAGGTGGTTCTGAGGCCCCGATTAATGAAACATCGATTGGCGGATTCAACGCCAGCAAAGCGCTCTCGACCCATAATGAAGATCCGGCATCGGCTTCGCGCCCTTTTGATATAAAAAGAGATGGATTTGTGATGGGTGAAGGTGCCGGCGCGCTCGTATTGGAGAGCTATGAACATGCTATCAGAAGAGGTGCGCCTATTCTTGCTGAAATTGTTGGCGGCGGAATGGCTGCCGATGCCTATCACCTGACGGGTACACACCCTGAAGGAGAAGGAGCTTATTTAGGTATTCTGGAAGCCTTGGCTGAGGCAAACCTGCAACCGCACGAAATCGACTACCTGAACGTGCACGCAACCTCGACGCCGATGGGAGACGCCAGTGAACTGAAATCGGTTGAAAGAGTTTTCGGCTTTAATTCCGGGCTTAACATCAGTGCGACTAAGTCGATGACCGGGCATTTACTGGGCGGAGCCGGTGCTGTGGAAGCCATTGCCTGTATCAAATCCACGATGCACAATATTGTTCCGCCAACGATTAATACCGCTGAGCTGGATCCTGAAATTGAAGGGAAATTTAACCTGACATTGGGTAAAGCACAGGAAAGGACAGTGAATTACGCAATGAGCAATACATTTGGTTTTGGGGGACATATTGCAACGAGTATTTTTAAAAAATTTGAGGAATAGTTAAAGCTGAATTTTTTAACAAATTCATAAAGTCGGGAAAGGTCACATGCCGGGATGGTGTGTGACCTTTTTGTTGTGGCAGCGTCAAACGGAGCGTTCCCATAGCAGATCAACTTCCTGGGTTGGGTTGTTTTCTCTGCCGTGGCATGCTTTTTTATTGCTTAATTCAGTTAAATATTTACACTTTAATCAAAAGCCATATGAAAAAAATTTCGTTAACGCTGCTCCTGCTAGCAGTCAGTACGTTTACTTTTGCACAATCTTTCAAATTCGGCCCAAAAGTCGGTGTCAACGTGAGTAATTATACGAGTGGTAATATCAAATCCGATGCGCTTGTGGGTTTTCATTTGGGAGGTTTGTTGAATTTTGGGATAGGAGAGCATTTTTCCATTCAGCCGGAAGTTCTTTTTTCAACGCAAGGTGCAAAAGTTGACAATGGCGTTAAGGCTGAAAAATATAAAACCAGTTATGTCTCGGTTCCGGTTATGTTAAAACTAAAAACCTCGGGCGGGCTTTATATTGAAGCCGGACCGCAGGTTGCATTTAAAACCGGTGAAGATATTCCGGATCAGACCATCGATCATTTCTCTAAAAATCTTGACCTGGCGCTAGGCGGCGGTATTGGTTACCAGTCTGCCATGGGACTGGGTATTGGTGCACGATATATCGCGGGCTTATCCAAGGTTGGTGATTTTAAGGGAAATAATATTGATCCTGATTTTAAAAATAGTGTAATACAGGTGAGTTTGTTTTGGGCTATACCGGTGGTGAAATAGTGCAGTCTTTGCCTTGACAGACTTTGGTAAATGGCGGACTTCGGTTCGCCATTTTTTGTGCGATCTGCTTTGTAGCATTAAAATGTCAGGGTTCAAAAGTCGAAGTATTGAACAAAATAAAAAGCCTCGATATCATCAAGGCTTTTTTGCTCATTTTAACCCTCCTCTACACTTGTAAAATAAGTGACATAAAAGTAGGGGATGGAAATATAAAATCAAAGAAATTATAGAATAAATATTACACGAGAGTCATATTTGTTCGTAATTCATCAAATTGGTTACATTGTTTACCGATTCGGTACTTGTGTACCTTTAATTTTGAATGAATACTAAAGTGCGGAATCAAGCCCCTGTGGCTACAATATGTGTTGCGAATTCCTCAATTTGCTGTCCAAGATATTGTCTGGGTTAATTAAAGTAAATATAAAACACTAATAAATAATCTATGAATTCTACATACTTATTGGTTGAATTTTAAAAGTAAGCCAGGACTTGGTTAGATATAAAATATGAATTGATTTTCAGTTGATTGGTGTCAATAAAGGAATCCAAGCTCAAAATGAAGGTTATCGTTTTACGAAAAGTTCAGGTATCTGTAAAAAACGAAAGTTCGGTCCGTTAAATTTAATTTTCGAAATATTGCTTTTAAAATCTGCTTGGCGGAAATCTTTGGTATGATTTTAATGAAACCGGTAAAGGATAAAAGAAAAATCATTATTTCAACGTTTTAGAACTGTACAGGAAGGTTGATAATGGAGTCTAAACCTTTAAATCAGTTCAATATGTTTGTGCCTAAATTTATAAAAGAGGACTGGGTCAGGAAGAAAGGGAGCGCACAATTGATGCAGATCGAAGAGTATCAGACCGAGGAGGTGGTGGAAGTGCTTGCGGGAAAGAAAGGTGGAGATTATGTGCACAGGCAATACAATGGAAAAGTCTGGTGTACATGGGTTAACGATAATACTGCCGTTGTAACTCAGCCTTTTAAGGAATCGGAGCTGGAATTGGTGATAAGATAGTTTCCTTAGGACGCTAGGATTTAGAAAATATAATAATATCGACAAATACTTTTAAATTTAAGTGTTTGTTCTCATTTGATATTCACTAAATCTTAGCGTTATGCGTATACGATTATCAGTTCAGACAGTCATTATTTTACTGTTGGCATCGGTCTGTTCCTTTTCCGCCCAACCAGCGGCAACGCTGACAATTGGCTCTGCCGCCCCGGATTTTAATTTAAAGAATATCGACGGGAAAAATTATTCCCTCAAAAATTTTTCCGACGCGGCTGTACTGGCCATTGTTTTTACCTGCAACCATTGTCCTACTGCGCAGGCGTATGAGGATAGGATCAAAGCACTCACTTATGATTTCAAGGATAAAAAAGTGGCTGTCGTGGCTATTTCCTCCAATGACCCGAAGGCGATCAGGCTTGATGAGCTTGGGTATACCGACATGAGCGACACGTATGAGGAAATGAAATTACGTGCGAAAGACAAAGGTTATAACTTCCCGTATTTGTATGATGGTGATAATCAGGCGACCGCATTGGCGTATGGCCCGGTTGCGACACCGCATATTTTTATTTTCGATAAGGAAAGAAAACTGCGCTATACAGGGAGAATTGACGATGTAGAAAAACCAACCGGAACGCCCAAAAACAGAGATGCTTACAATGCGATTCAGGAACTGGTCGGTAACCGGCCGGTGACCGTTGCGACGACCAAAACTTTCGGCTGTTCCATGAAATGGGCGACAAAGGAACACAATGTGCAGGATGAGGAAGCTTCATGGGCCAAGGAACCCGTTTCGCTTGAAACGATTGACGAGGCGGGGTTGAAGGAGCTGATTTCAAATAAATCGGATAAACTCCGGCTGATTAATGTGTGGGCTACCTGGTGCGGCCCCTGTGTGACTGAATTTCCTGATTTTATGCAAATGTATCATATGTACCGAAATCGCGATTTTGAATTTATTTCGGTAAGCGCCGACACGCCGGATAAAAAGGAGAAAGCGCTGAAATTCCTGCAAGGCAAACGAGCTTCCAACAAAAATTATATTTTTCATATCGAGGATAAATATAAACTTATTGAGGCCATAGATCCCAACTGGCAGGGGGCATTGCCTTATACCATCCTGGTTGAGCCGGGCGGAAAAATTGTTTATGCGCAGCAAGGACCGATTGACCCCAGGAAAATGAAAAAGGTTATTGTTGAAAATAAGTACGTCGGAAGGTTTTACTAGAAACACTTTTAAATTACTACCCGTAAAACGCGCCTGTATGTGCCGGTGATGCTGCTGATTAGGAAGGGAATCCTTTGGTTGGCGTTGTTATCGGTATTTTTTATGACAACCGAATTGAAATAAAATACCTAAATATTTTTTCGTACGAAATATTTCCTACCTTTGATCCGTTGTTATTGAAAATTGAAACTATGGAGCCTACAAAATCAGAATTGGAGATACTGCAGGTGCTTTGGCAGCACGGTCCCTCAACGGTACGATTTGTCAACGATACACTTAATGAAGAAAAACGTGCCGTGCAATATTCGTCAACCTTAAAGCTTATGCAGATCATGGCCGAAAAGGGTATTGTGAAAAGAGACGAGCGCAGTATGAAACACGTTTACAGTCCTGCGGAAGAAGAAAGCAAGACGAAAAATCTGCTTTTAAAACGTTTCGTGGATACCATGTACAAAGGTTCTGCATCCAGTTTGGTGATGCAGCTTTTTGGAAATAAAGGAACCTCTGAAAGTGATCTGAAGGAGATTAAGGACTTCCTGAACAAGCTGGATTAGCAATACATATTCGTTCACTTTCCTAAAATTTATTAGCCATGAATTTTGATTATTTGAACCATCCTTTTTTTCAAAAACTGATACAGACTGTTTGCAGGACCTTATTGCATTCGTTATGGCAGGGTTTGCTGCTGGCTATTCTGACAGGCATTATTTTGATGGCAACCCGGAAATCACGTCCGGCGCTGCGGTATAATCTTTTATCTCTGTCATTGCTGCTTTTCGTCTTTGGCAGCGGTGTTACTTTTTTTATTGAATTCAGCAGGCAAAGCCAGACGTCACCGTTGGTTTTAGATGACTTTTTGGTCAGAAATCCTGCGGTAACGGGGTCATTGATAACAACAGAAAGGGTTTCTTTGTTAAGTCCGGTTGATCAGACCCTCACATGGCTTGATCAGTTTTTTAGTCAAAATGCATCCATTATTGTTGCCATTTGGCTGGTCATATTCGTACTAAAATCTTTGAAAGCAGGGGCGGGGCTGTTTTATATTCATCAGTTAAAGCACAATCATTGGCAGGAACCCGAGCAAGTCTGGAAGATAAAAGTGATGCAGCTTGCGGAAACAATGGGTATCCGGCAGTCGGTGTCCTTGTTTGAATCCGTTATCGTGACGGTACCGCTGGTCGTTGGCATTCTGAAACCAATCATTTTTATTCCCGCTGGAATTCTTGCAAATCTACCCGCAAACCAGATTGAAGCCATTTTACTTCATGAGCTTGCGCATATCAAAAGAAGGGATTATCTGGTAAACCTGATCCAGAGTTTTGGAGAAAATATTTTCTTTTTCAACCCGGCTGTGGTCTGGATATCGGCTTTGATCCGTGAAGAACGTGAACACTGCTGCGACGATATCGCCATTTCGATAACGAAAAATGATACCTCCTTTGTGCAGGCACTGGTTTCATTTCAGGAATATAATCTTCCGGAAACTTCGCATGCGATGGCTTTTCCCGGGAAGCGCAATGCCCTTCTGGATCGGATCAAGCGAATCATTTACAAAAACAATAAATCTTTAAACGCCATGGAAAAATTATTTGTAACAACCAGCTTAATCGCAGCAGTGTTATTGACCGCTGCTTTTTCGCCCAATGAAAAACCTGAACCAGTTAGCGCAATTGAGAATAAACCGATTGCGGAAAAATCAATGGTAGAACCAGCAGTTTGGAAGGAGAATTTGCTTTCTGAAACGGTCGCGCGGGTGAAAGAGCCAGTAGTAAATTTACAAGAACCGACAGTGCGTGATACGGTGCCCGGCAGATATGACCGTATTCAGACGAATGGAAACGTCAGCAATATTGAGACGACAAAAAACAATAAACGTTATGAAATTGAAAGCGTCGACGGGAAGATTACATCGTTGAAGGTGGACGGACAAAAAATTGCGGAGGATCAAATTTCGAGCTATCATTCGGATATTGACGAAATTATGCAGGAAGTAAAAGTGGCAAGGGAAAATGCGGAAGTGGAAAGAGGACATGCGGAAAAAGCACGGGCTGAGGCAAATGTGATGAGAAAACAAGCGGACGAGTATAGAAAGGACGCTGAGAAAATGCGTGCGGAGGCTGGGAAAATGCGGGAGCAGGCAAATCAGGCACGCTTGGTGGCGGAGGATGTGAGGAAACAAGCAGAGACGATCAGGGGGCAGGCTGAAAAACAAAGGGAGGTGGCGGAAGGGCATCGTTTGAAAGCCGAGGAACATAGAAAAATTGCCGGAGAACAACGTGAGCGGGCAGAAGTTTCCAGAAAGGAAGCGGAAAAATCCAGAGTGGTTTTTGAAAAAATGCAGGCCGAACTTACCAATGATTTGATGAAGGAGGGTGTTTTAAAAGACAAAACAGTATATTCTTACAAGCTGAACAGCGATGAACTGATCGTAAATGGTGTGAAGCAGCCGGACGCATTACATCAGAAAATGAAGGCTAAATATGTGAAAGGCCCGGGTTGGGAAACCGTATACAATGTAAATGGCCGCACGGGTATCAGCATTACGAAGTAATATTTATCGAATGCGTATAACCACAGGATCGGTCGCAAAACTGGCTGGTCTTGCGGTTTTTGTTTATTCAATAGTGAAATTTTGGGGCTTGTGGATGCTGGGATAAAACACTTTATGACGTGTTTTGACCTGGTGATGTCTTAGATTTGTTCCAGGAGCTTTTTGATGATACCAACACTTTGTTCGAGTTCGTCCGGCGTTGACGATGCAAATCCGAGCCTTGTACCGTTCAGTTTTGGTGACAAGGCGTTACCATCGGCTCCGTCTGAAAAATAGAGATCTTGTTGGAAGGCTTTTTGCGCAAGATTACGTAGGTCAATGTCTTGATCGAAGCGCGTCCAAACGGCCATACCGCCGTCAGGGGTCTGAAAATCCAGATAGTTACTTAATTCTGATTTTAAAAGGCCACAAAAAAGATCACGCCGTTGACGATATGTCCTTAATGACTTTCGTAAATGCCGCTGGATAATTCCATTCTGTAAAAGTTCCGCCATGGCGTTTTCCAGCATATTGTCACCCTGCCGATCGATAATTCTGCGTATTTGGGCAAGATGGTTTATCACATTTTCAGAACCGACCAGATAGCCAACCCGGAAAGCCGGAGAAATCGTTTTTGTGAATGAACCGCAATAGAGCACCATTCCGGCACGATCTGCACCGGCCAACGGAAGCAACGGCTTGCTTAGGTAATGAAAATCGTAGTCATAATCATCCTCAAAAATAATGAACCCGTATTTTTCTGAAAGTGCGAGTAATTGCAGTCGGCGGTCGGCACGTAATGCTACCGTGGTAGGGTAGTGGTGGTGCGAGGTGACGTAAAGCATGCGCAACGGTTGTTTTTGACATATTGTTTCGATCGCGTCCACGCTGACTCCATATTCATCCGATGGAATGCTCAGAATATTGGCACCGACCTGAGTGAAATTCATACGCGCACTGGACCAGGACAATTCACCCATGGCTACATGATCCCCTTTTTTTAAAAGACCGGTACTCGCCAGGTAAAGGCCCATCACCGTTCCGCGGGTGATCAGAATATTTTCCGGTGAAGTTTTCAGTGCACGTGTTTCATTCAGGTAATCAGACAATTCCTGGCGGAGCCAATAGGTGCCAAATGTATCGCCATATCCCAGTTTTACATAGGAATTTCCAGTTAACAATTGCGTCCGGTAAGCGCGTGAAAGTTCTTCCAGGGGTGCCAGGCGCGGATCGGGGAAACCATCGTCAAGGTGCAATGAGGTTCTGCTTTTTAAAACCGCCCGATGTAGATGCGGTTTATCTTCAAACGAAAACCCCGCTATTTTGCTTGTGTTGGGAATTTCCTTTCCGGAGGTGTTGATCGGTTGCGGTTTGATCTCGGGAAAATGCATGGCAACAAAGGTACCGCTGCCGGCACGGCTTTCGAGCCAGCCTTGCGCCAGAAGTTCATCATAAGCACGGACCACGGTTTTTCTATGAATATCCATGGTGTCGGCCAACTGCCTGCTACTCAATAGCTGGTGCCCCGACAAAATTATGCCGGTCCTGATCAGCTCCGTTAACTGATTGGCGATTTGTAAATAGACCGGCTGGCGGTCTGATTTATTAATAAACAACAGGGACGAGAGCGGCTGCATTGGATTGGACTACTGATTTTATTAAAACTGGATGATTGTGTCAGTCCAATAAAGGAACAATTTTGTAAAAAAACAAACCTATGGGCACAGCACTTCCACATCTCATTCCAAGCCGTTCAGCGAAACGCGCGCACTTCGACGCCGAATCCATTTATCCGATCCTGGACGAAGCTCTTTTTTGTACGATCAGCTTTTCTGTTGATGATCAGCCTTTTTCTATTCCTACTTCTTTTGTTCGGTATGAAGATAAGCTATACATCCACGGTTCGGTTGGAAGTCATTTTATCCGGCAAATTGAAAAGGGTATTCCCGTTTGCATCACCGTGATGCTCGTGGATGAACTGGTTGTTGCCAAATCAGCATTTAGTCATTCAGTCAATTACAGGTCGGTCGTTGTTTTTTCAAAGGCGGAAGTTATTGAGGATATCGATCAAAAGATTGCCTCATTCGAATGGCTTACGAATAAAATTGTTCCGGATAGCTGGGAATATTTACGCCCGGTTAAAAATAACGAAGTGAAAAAAACGACCGCGCTGGCTTTTAAAATTGATGAAGCATCGGCCAAAATGCGGTCGGGAATGCCCCTTGATGAGGAAGAAGATCTCGAACTTCCGATTTGGTCCGGTCTTATCCCATTGTCAAATAAGCGGTTAACTCCGATCGCAGATACGCGAAGCCAGCATATCCCGTTGCCTGCGCATTTGCAGCATTTATAAGAATTGTTAACGTCTGAACGCAGGTTTATTGTCTGAGATTTTGTCTCCGGCAGTAGACCTGTGTTGTTTTAGGTTATCTGCGTTTCAAAATCAAAAAAACTACGGGATTTATTCTTTATTTGCATCATTGTAAAACAGCATACAAATCCACCATGAGCAAATTAGAACAAGCATTTTCCCTTTTTGATGCCTACAACCAACAGTCACCCGAGAAAATTGTCTGGGAGGGGAAGGAATATCCTTCTGAATATTTCTATGCCTTAAAGTTGCATGACTGGGTTAAAAAACTGGAACCTGATGCACCAGAAAGTCTTTTGTTAGCCTCGAGAAGCCAGCATATCGGGAGGTGGGAGATCGCCAGAAAATCATATCCCGACGGGCGGGTAGGGTATCTCAAATGGCGCAGCGATCTTGGGAAATTCCATGCGCAAAAAGCGGCGGAAATACTCACAGTAGTGGGTTATGATGAAACTGAAATAAAGCGGGTAAGGGAAATTATTCTTAAACAGCGGATCAAGCTGGATGAAGATGTACAAACGATGGAAAACGCCCTTTGTCTTGTCTTTCTGGAATATCAGTTTGATGATTTGATAGAAAAACTCAGCGAAGAAAAGATGATTGATATTCTTCGGAAAACCTGGGGGAAAATGAGTGATCCGGGGCAGAACGCTGCATTGGCGATGCAATACAGCAAACCTGGCACGGAATTATTAAAAAAGGCGTTAAATCCGGATGCATAATCCTGTCGGTGCCACGCAACGGATAGGTATTCAGCGTGATTATCTTTTATTGAATTTTTGCTAGAGCTGGCTATGTTTTTATGACGTAAAAACCCAGGATTTGTAATTTGTAGAAATAATTCATGCATGGTTTTATTTAATTGTATTTCTATAAATTGGAGCCAGTCGTTGCTTGTATAAATATTCCGATGCCAGCTTTTGGTGAACTTTGATTCGGTATTGAATACGGTATTTATATACTTAACCAGGAAAATTTATGAGGTTTTCTGAAAAATGCGAATTCTTTTATCGTCTAAAATATTATCAGTATACTTTGGTGGTTGTAGACATTGTTCGTAATTTTGGCCGGTAGTTTATTCGATAATAAAATTCGGATTTTGCTGTAAATCAATGGACTAATAACCTGACTTAGGCTCCATTGTAATCGTGTATAATATAATTATTCTCATATTTTCGTAGGTGAATGCACCAGAAAATTGCGATACGTTATAAAACAATGTCAGGAAATTTTATTGCAGGTCATACTATGGACTATACATTCATTTTGAAATATCGACACAGTATATCCTAGTTAACTCAACATTATGAACCCACGAAAAAATCTATTGGTGATGGACGATGAGCCCAGTATTTGCAAAATACTGGAGCACTTTCTAAAAAAAGATTTTAATGTCTTTGTCAAAAATGATGGTGCAGAAGGTATGCTATGGCTGGAAGAAGGAAACGAAGTTGACCTGATCATTGCAGACCTTCAGATGCCTAACCTGAACGGCAAAGAATTTCTTAAAATTACCAGAGCCAGTAATCTCTTTGCAGATATCCCCGTTATTATACTGTCGGGCTCGGATGAGAGCAGCGAACGCATACAATGCCTCAATTTAGGAGCAGATGATTTTATGGTTAAGCCCTTCAATCCTGTTGAGGTGCATGCGAAAATCAATGCGATATTGAGACGCAGCAAGAGATATTCCTGATTCTGTAAAAAAAACGCAAGCATGATGGAATGGACAAGCCAGTCTGAGGATACTACTGTTGATCCAAAGGCACCGCCTTCTGCACAATACCGAATAGCCTATCTCACGAAGGATTTCGAGCAGTACCTTTGGTTTTCTGCCAATTACGGCAGCTATTTGCAAATTGAATATTTTGAAGGCAAAGAAGATCTTCTGAAAGCCCTGCACGATTATTTTCCGGCAGATGCTATTATTGCGCACGTCAAAAGCGGCGCTTGGGAATTGCTCGATACCGTACGCAATAATGCTGGTTTTGGGAATATTCCCTTTATCATTCTGGTCGACAGTCTTACGCCTGCCGTGATAAAAAATGCAAGAGCAAAGAAGGCGGACGATATTTATGCGGTCGATTTTGCAAAGGGGGACTTGCTGACACGGCTTCACTATTTCACAAAAAGACAATGGTACGTGGCCAGGAAAGCGTCTGAAAAGATTGATGCCGAAAAAAGCCATACGCCTTTCTGGAAAAGGGCGGTTGACGTGATACTCACGGGATCGGCTGTGATCGTATTGTCTCCGGTTTTTATTCTGGTTGCATTGCTGATACGTTTTGATTCGAAGGGTCCGGTCTTTTACAGATCCAAGAGAGTGGGCAGCGGTTATAAGATATTTGATCTCTATAAGTTCAGAACCATGCGGACGGATGCCGATCAAATGATTAAAAAAATGGCCGCATTCAACATGTACAATGCCAAAACCCCGCAAACGGATGTAAATGCTGAAATGACAAATCTTTGTGAAGTCTGTCAGAGCGGAGATTTTTGCAACCGCCGTTTGTTTCTGGATGGAAAAGAAATCTGCGAAAAGGTGCATCAGGCTCAAAAGGAGCAGAAGGCTGCTTTCATGAAGTTTCAGAACGATCCGAGGATAACCCGGGTGGGCAACTTCCTGAGAAATACCAGTCTTGATGAATTGCCGCAGCTGATCAATATTCTTAAAGGCGATATGTCATTGGTTGGAAACCGTCCATTGCCGCTTTATGAAGCCGAGAAACTTACCACAGATCATCAGATACTACGTTTTGCAGGCCCGGCCGGACTTACAGGTTTATGGCAGGTGACCAAACGTGGGAAGGGTAAATCCGATATGTCTGAGGAAGAACGGACAGAGCTGGATATTAAATACGCGAAAAATTTTTCTTTTCGTATGGATCTGGAAATAATTCTGAAAACTTTTCCTGCATTGTTCCAGTCTGAAAATGTTTGATTTTTTGCGCTTGATCCAGTAAACCGGAACGGCTAATGATAAAAAAGAACCGGTCAAACTGGATAAATAAACTTTACAAAAGCTGTTATGTCAAGAGGTTTTAATCCATTCTTTTTGCACTTCGTCATATCTTTTGATAACGCGCGACGGATTTCCGACGGCAACGGAATAGGGCGGTATGTTTTTGGTAACAACAGCGCCTGCTGCAACAACGGAATGTTTTCCAATGGTCACGCCGGCGGTAATAACAGCGTTGGCACCAATCCAGCAATCGTCTTCAATGACAATGGGCGCAACCCCGACACCTTGTTTATGAATAGGCTGATGGACGTCGGTGTAGTGATGGTTGAGCCCGCTTGCGACGATGTTTTGAGCAAGAATAACATTATTGCCAATTTTTACCGGTCCAATAATAACATTTCCCAATCCGACCAGAGCGTTCGCACCGATCTGAACTTCTCCCACGCCATTGTTAATGGTGCTGAAATCTTCGATCACGGAGTTACTTCCGATTGAAAATGGATTGAATGGGACAACATCCATTCTCACCCAGCGACGGATGATTACACCCTTTCCTTTTTTATGATAGAAAGGATTCAGGAACAATCTGACCCAAAGACGCGGACGGGCCTGGTTAGTGGGGATTAACAACCAATGGACAAACTTTTTCAGCCGGGGATTGCTCTTGATTTTTTCTGAGAAAGACATGAACGGGTTTATTTACGGACGTTGAGATTAGTATTTTTTTAAGGCGGGCATTTTCTTGCACAGATAGCAAAAGTAGTTTTTAATAATTTATTTTTTTTCAAAAATTAATGCAGATGAGATACGCAGTGTTTTTGGTTCTTTTTTTTACTATACATACAACCCGGGCACAGGAGTCTTTGGCAAAAGATATTTCTTACGACTATCTGGACAAATTAATTGCCGTTTGCAAGAAAAATTATCCCAAAATAAAGACCTACGAAGACCGGGTGGGCATTGCTGAACATGGAATCAAAAAAGCCAAATTGTCTTATTTTGATATTTTTTCGGTAGGTTACCTGTATAGTCCCAATAACTATAACACCACTTCTTCTCCGAGTTTTCTGGGTGGTTACCAGTTTGGTTTTTTTGCCAATGTGGGGATGCTGCTTCAAAAACCTAGTTTTATCAAACAGGCGAAAGGGGAGTATGCAGCCGCACTGCACGATAAAGAAGCCAATGATCTGAGCATGGAAGCGGAAGTGAAAAAAAGATATTTTACCTATATCCAAAGAGTGGCGGTTTTGCGTTTGCGATCGGCAACGATTCTGGATGTTGAAAGCATGCTTACTAACATAAAACATCGTTTTGAAAAGGGCGAAGAAAGCCTGGATAATTATAATAAAGCACTGATAGTTCAATCCGATCACGCTCAGAATGTTATCAATGCAGAAGGAGATGTTTTGAACGCGAAGACTAGTTTGGAAGAATTGTTGGGACAAAAACTGGAAAATATAAAATGACCGAATTTTTACAATTTTTAAGATTACTTCAAAGAAATAAAATCACGCTTATCGTGGTCCCGTTGATCACGGTCATTGTTTGTTATTTCCTGGTCAAAAAACTTCCGGATTCTTTTGAGTCCCGCGGACGGATCGCCACGGGGCTGGTGGACAAGACAGACCAGGTGGTGACGAAAGCCAAAGACGAGCAGGATTCGCAGATTGGCAGAAAGTTTGAAAGCCTCATCCAGATGATGCTGCTGAAAAGAACGCTTGATCAGGTTTCTTACCGCCTTATACTAAATGATTTAAAAGGGGTAAAGGATTCGACCTGGCGTGAACCTGTAAAGGAATTGCAGGACATGAGTAAGGGTGACAAGGCAAAGGCAATTGCCCTGATTACGCGGAAATATAAAGCCAGGGAAGAGCTTTTTATCTCGATACCATACGAAAGTTATCTGAGCAAAATCATTGAGGACATGCACTACGATGCCGGGTCGCTGAGAGAAAAACTTACGATTTATCGCACCGGCGGCAGTGACTACATTGACATTCAGTACGAAGCGGAAAATCCTGACTTTACCGCTTATGTGATCAATACATTGGCGCAGGAATTTATTGTCCAGAACTCGTCCCGGGTAGTCGACAATAATAAAAAGACAATCGACTTTCTGCAAAGTTTTATGCAGCAAAAACTGGGAGTGCTTGATGAGCGGATGAATACGTTACGGAATTTTAAAATTCAAAACAGGGTATTGAACCTCAACGAGCAGGCTAAAAGTCTTTACGCGCAAATGGCGGATTTTGAAACGAAAAGGGAAATTGCCCATAAAGACATTGTTGCATACGGCGCGGCGATCAGAAATATTGATAACAAGTTTAATCCGGCAGACAGGAAATATTTTGAAAGTGCGCTTACTGAGATCAACCAGAGTATTGTTTCCAGCAAACTCAATCTCAAATCACTGAACGAACGTTACATTCAGAGCAATTTTGATCCGAAACTGAAACTTAGCCTGGATTCGCTGAGGGGTAAGCTGACAGAACAGATTTCTTTTGCCGCCGATAAATATGCGTACAACCCGATGGCATTGAAACAGGACCTGGTTACGCAGAAAATGAGTATGGAAATTTCTCTGGAACTGGCTAAAAATAGTGTGGAATCAATACAGGACGAATTAAACCGATTGAACCGAAAGTTTGACGGCCTGGTGCCCAACGAAGCAAAAATTCAGGAGTACGAGACCAGCATTGACATCGCAAGCAAAGAATACATTGAGGCTTTGCAGCGTTACAACGAGGCGAGTCTGGAATTCAGTTTTCCGGTCTATCTGCGCATGATCGAAAAGGCGATTCCGGGAGAGGTTCAGGCTTCTAAAAAAATGGTACTCGTGATCCTTTCCGGTATTATCAGTCTGACTTTTTGTGTTTTTGTTTTCTTCATTCTGTTCTTTTTGGATAAATCGATTCGTTATCCGATGCAGCTGGCCAATGCCACAAATAAACCGGTATTAGGTTATTTGAATGCTTTGGGGAAAGAATCTAATTTGAGCTTGTCGGGGATGAATGCCTCTGACGGCAAATCCATCAGAACGTATAAGAATCTGGTTCGGTCGATAAGGTATGAGCTTGATAACGAAATTGAAGACCCGAAAATTCTTTCGATAACGAGTCTTTCCGATGGTGTTGGCAAAACCTCTTTCGTGATTGCTTTGGCCTGGGCCATTTCTAAAATTAACAAAACGGTGTTGATCATAGACGGTAATTTTGGTCAACCGGATATTTCCAGACTGAACCCGGATGCGGGCCTCTTTGAAACCTATATTGCTAAGCAAAACTTACCTGAGGCGGTTTCAGGGCAGATCAGTATTTTGGGAAACAGAGGTGGTGATATTTCTTTGCTTGAACTAGCGGACGAAAAACAATTGTCGGCAAGCATTCAGGTATTGAAAACCCGGTTTGACATTATCCTGATCGAGACGGATTCTCTTGCGGCAATGAACAAAGCAAAAGAATGGATTACCTATTCCGATCGTCTGGTTGCGGTTTTTGCTGCTGGTCATGCCATTTCTGAAGAGGATCAGTCTAAAATACAATATCTTGACAATTTGGGCGAGAAGTTTTCCGGATGGGTCCTCACCAATACCGAGGATATTCCCGAACAGGCAGGAAAACTAGGTAAACCGGTGGAAGTATGATAATAGTCGAATACATATGGATAGCGATTCAGTGTTTAGTCGGGTATAATCTGGTTTTTCCTGTATTGTTGCTGCTGATTTATGGATTACGAAACGCGCTCGGAATTTCCTTTAAAAAGTCTGGACTGGAAACACCTCCGGACTACGGGATCATTGTGACGGCTTATGAGCAAATACATCAATTGCCGGCGGTTGTCAGTTCTTTGTTGAAGTTGAATTACAGCAGTTACCATATTTACGTGGTCGCTGATAAATGTGATATTACCAACCTGCATTTTAATTCGGATAAAGTCTCCCTGCTCCGACCCGAGCAGGTTTTGGGCAGCAATACGCGATCACACTTTTATGCGATCCGTAACTTTATCAGGCCACATTCACATCTGACGATCATAGACAGCGATAATTTAACGGATCCCGAATATCTGAATGAACTGAACAGCTATTTCAAGCGCGGATTTCAGGCAGTTCAGGGTGTCCGTGAAGCAAAAAATCTGGATAGTACCTATGCTTGTCTGGATGCTGCCCGGGATATTTACTATCATTTTTATGATGGAAAAATACTTTTCGGTGCCGGATCTTCTGCAACGCTGGCAGGGTCGGGTATGGCATTTACAACGGCTTTGTACGAGGAATGTCTCGGACATCTTGACGTTACGGGCGCGGGTTTTGACAAAGTTTTGCAGTATGAAATCGTCAGCAGAAAGTATAGCATTGCTTTTGCAGAAAAGGCAGTGGTTTACGATGAAAAAACAAGCGGAACGGACCAATTGGTAAATCAGCGTGCCCGCTGGATTAATACCTGGTTCAAATATTTTGCACTTGGATTCAAGATATTATTTAAGGGAATTGTCGGCTTAAACTGGAACCAGATCTTATTCGGTCTGGTGCTTTTGCGGCCACCGCTTTTCATATTTCTGTTGTTGTCGGGCTTGTTTTTAATGATCAATCTGTTTTTAGCACCCTGGGTTGCTTTGGTTTGGTTTGCTGCGATGGTTGTTTTTGTAGCCGGGTTTTACATTTCACTCGCGCGCTCAAAGACAGATCCGCGGATTTATAATGCGCTGGTGAACATTCCGAAATTCATTGCTTTTCAGGTCCTGGCGTTGTTAAAAGCAGGAAAAGCCAACCAGATTTCGGTAGCTACACGCCATGGACAGGAAGTGAAACAGGAGTAAAAAGTCTTTGAAGTTATGAAAATTTATCCAGCAAAATCAGTCAAAAAAGACAAGACAAGCTACGAGCATTTGTCTCCGCTTCAAAAGAAAACGAGGCAGGCTGCATCGTTGCTGGCTTTTGTAAGTGTTTTTATTTTTTTCTTTAAAATTCTATTCTTTTAAGTGGGGAAGGACATTCAGATTTTTGTAAAAGACAAGAATGCCCGGAACACTTTTTGGGGTAGGTTGAAGCAGTGGTTTTGGGTTGAAAAACTCAATAACCCGGTTGGAATCGCTGTTTTGCTTTTAATCTCGTTGACTTTTGGCTGGCTGATCGTCAATCATGGCATGATTGCCGGCGTGCTTATTCTGGGCGCTCTAATCGTTCCGGCTGTGTTGTACGGCATTATTGCCTTCCCGATGTTCGGGATCTTCGTTCTGATGATCATGGCCTATCTGCTTTTTGCAATCATGCGGCTGGGGCTTAATTTTCCATTAGGCACGGTCATGGACGGAATTCAGTTTTTACTTATACTCGGCTTCTTCATACACCAGAAGACAAAGCCGGACTGGAAAGTTTTTAACGGACCTATCAGCGTGATGATCCTGATCTGGATTGGCTTCAATGTTTTGCAAGTGCTCAATCCGACCGCAGAATCGCGTCTGGCCTGGGTGTATACGATCCGCTCTGTGGCCGTTGTCATGCTGATGTATTTTGTTTTTATGTACCATATAAAAACGGTTGCCGCCATCCGGGGAATCTTGCTATTATGGCTTGGCCTTGCGGTTATCGCGGCACTTTACGGGTACAAACAGGAATACCTGGGTTTCTCTGATGCCGAAGACAGCTGGCTGCACTCGGATCCGAATATTGCTAACTTGTTGTTTATCAATGGTCGCTGGCGTAAATTTTCGATATTGTCTGACCCTGTTGCTTTTTCCTATAACATGGTGGTAAGCAGCATTATATGCATCGCGTTATTGACTTATGTAAAACAGATTTGGAAAAAAGTCGTGCTTTTCGGACTGATCGCCCTGTTTTTTTCATCCATGTTATTTTCGGGAACCCGTGGCGCGTACGTGTTACTACCCGCGACGATGGTGTTATTTCTCATTCTGAGATTTAGCCCGAAGGTTTTAATCTTTACAGGTATCGCCGGTGTTTTCATCCTTTTCCTGATTATTGCCCCTTCCAGTAATCCCAACATTGTTCGTTTCCAAACGGCGTTTCAGCCCTCCAATGACGATTCGTTCAACCTGCGTGCACAAAATCAAAAACGGATACAGCCTTATATTCTCGCGCACCCCATCGGAGGAGGATTGGGGGCGACTGGTACCTGGGGAGAGCGTTTTGCGCCACATTCTTATCTGGCCAAATTCCCTCCTGACAGCGGTTATGTACGCGTGGCTGTGGAGCTGGGCTGGGTGGGTTTGCTGATATTCTGCTGCCTGATGTTTTTTATCATGCGTGAAGGGATCAATAACTATTACACGATTAGAAATCCTGAATTGAAGACCTATTGCCTGGCGGTGCTGATGATTGTTTTTGCCTATAATATTGGCAATTATCCTCAGGAAGCACTCGTACAATTTCCTTCCAGTATTTGTTTCTATCTGGCCGTGGCTTTGATCAACATAACCAAAAGGATTGATGATATGGAAATGAGGTCCGCACACGAGAACAGATAATTTAGAATAATCGGAAACATTAAATATCGTAAAGAGGAATTATGAAAATTGCCCATTTGATATTGGCTCATTCGGATCCGCACCAACTGGGCAGGCTTATTGATCGTTTGCAACATGAGGACGCCTATTTTTTTATCCATATAGATAATAAAACAGCCATTGATCCCTTTGCATTTCTGTCTGAAAAGCATCAGGTGTATTTGGTGAAAAACCGCGTAAATGTGCAATGGGGAGCGTATAGTATGGTGCAGGCAACCCTAAACGGCTTTAAGGAAATTCTTGATTCGGGTTTGAAAATAGATTATTTCAATTTGTTAAGCGGTGCCGATTATCCATTGAAAAGTACCAAAGAAATCCATACGTTTTTTGCCAGGAACAAAGAACAGGTTTTTATGGAGTATTACTCTGTTGTGAATGAATGGAAAGAAGCAATTCCGAGGCTGACGGAATATCACCTGACACATTATTCGTTTCCGGGGAAATATTTTGTGCAGAAATGGCTTAACCGGCTGACGCCCGCGCGGAAAATGCCGGACAATCTGGTGGCAGTCGGGAGATCACAATGGTTTAGTATTCCAACGGAGGCGGGCAGGTATATTTTGGATTATTTGAAAGATCATCCGGAAGTGGAACAGTTTTTCAAACTGACCTGGGCGCCGGATGAGATTTTATTCCAGACGATTTTATTCAATTCGAAATGGAAGGATAAGATGGTTAACAACAATTTGCGGTATATCGTCTGGACGAAAGGAAAGGCAAGTCCGGAAACATTAACGGAACAAAGCGAGTCGGAATTGTTTGCCACCGAGGCGTTGTTTGCAAGAAAGTTTGATCGGTTGAAACATCCTGAAATCATGGATGCACTGGATCGAAAGGATCGGGTTTAAACCGTCCAATTGTTAATTACTCACATTATATAAAAGAAAATTATGGATATTATTATTACCGGACAACAGGCCTGGGATGTCGAAATTGGGAGCAATTGCAAGAATATAGCACTGGAATTTAGTAAAATTCATCGGGTGTTATATGTCAATTCTCCGCTGGACAGGATCAGTTTGTGGAAAAATGGTAATGATCCCAAAATTGCAAAAAGAAGGAAAGTTGTCAGAAAGCAGCTGAATGGTCTGGAAGTGATCAATGAAAATCTTTGGGTTCTTTATCCTGATAAAATGATAGAATCCATCAACTGGATCAATTCTGACTTTGTTTTTGATCTGTTTAATAAGAGAAATAACAGGATTTTCGTCAAAAGCATTATGCAGGCGGCGCAGCAACTGGGATTCAGGGATTATATACATTTCAATGACAATGACATTTTCCGGAGTTTTTATCTGAAAGACTACCTAAGCCCCAGGTTATCGGTCTACTATTCGCGCGATTATATGCTCGCAGTCGATTACTGGAAAAAACATGGTCGGGCGCTTGAGCCGCAATTGATCGCAAAAAGTGATGTTTGTGTGGCCAATTCTACCTACCTGGCGGATTATTGTAAAAAATACAACGAACGATCTTATTATGTAGGGCAGGGCTGTGATCTTGACATATTTATGGATGGTATTCATGCCGGGAAGCCCGCAGATATCCGGCCGATACGGAAACCCATCATTGGGTATGTGGGTGCTTTACAGAGTCTTAGATTAGATTTGGAGCTGTTACGGCATATAGCAGTTTCCCGGCCCGAATGGAGCCTTGTTCTGGTCGGGCCTGAGGACGATGAGTTTAGACAAAGTGGTCTGCATCATTTAAATAACGTTGTTTTTACGGGTTCAAAGCGTTTCGATGAGCTCCCGGCTTACATCAATTCCTTCGACGTTTGTCTTAATCCACAGCTTCTCAATGAGGTGACGATTGGAAATTATCCCCGGAAAATTGATGAATATCTTGCCGTTGGAAAACCGATCGTTGCAACGAAAACAGATGCCATGCGTGTTTTTGCGGAACATGTTTATCTGGGGGATAGCAAAGAAGAGTACGTTCAGTTAATAGAACGGGCACTGGCCGAAAATTCACCTGAAAAATGTATAGCCCGCAGGGTTTTTGCAAGCGCACACACCTGGGAAAACAGCGTCGGGGAAATTTACAAAGCCATCGCGGGAGCTAAGCCGCAACGGATCTGAGTTATTTCCGATAATCGAGGTTGAATTTTAGATGACGGTACAGATGTCTCATGCACAGTCTTGCTTCCATCGTCTGAAACGACGATATTTTCAAGCCGGCAAAAGATTTTAGCAGTTGTTTCAGAGACTGGCCGCGGTTGTAGCGCGTAGCGTCGTGTCGGGAAATATGTGCTTCATAGTGGCTTAAAACATAGATAAATAGTCGCGCATTCCTTTTACTTGCCTTTTTGCCCGATTTAAAAAAGCATTAAAAATACTTCCGTCGTCAAGCAACCTGCGTGGCGAAGTAAAGACAGTGGCTTTTGAATCACGAACCATTTTGAGTTTACCGGCTGTTTTGAGGTTTAACGCCATGCGTCCGTCTTCCGCTTCATTTTCATAATCGCTTCCTACGATATTGGCATATATCCTGGACCCGCTTACTTTGAAACCTCCGGTATTGCGGCCAATTTCCGTAACGAAACCCATGTTGAAACCATAGACATTGAGATATTCCCGGTTCTTTTTTCGAATTTGGATCATCACACCGGCGAATTTTTCATATAACCAAAGTCCAAATCTTCCCTGATCGCCGGGAGGGATAAATGCATAGTTTCCATAAACGCCGGTGATTCCGGAATCTTTTACCATGGGAGCCACCATGAGGTCAATCCAGTCTGGCGGGTAAAAAGTGTCGGAATCGGCGCAAAGGTGGTATTTGCCTCGGGCGAGTTCAAGTCCCATTTGCCGGGCAAAAGGAGTGCCTTGCACCGTCTGTAAATAATTGCGGACGCCAAGTGTGTCAAGAACGTTTTGCGTACCGTCCGTCGAGTTGTTATTGATCACGACGATTTCAACCTTGTATTTTGTATGGCTGGCCGACAGCGAGGAAAGGGTACGATAAATATTGTTCTCTTCGTTCCATGCCGGAATGACAACTGAGATATCCGGATGTTCAGTCTTAAAATGACCAATGGCCGTTCTGAGATGACCGATTTCAGCATCCGTCAGGTCCTGGAATTTTTTGTTCTTAAAAAGATGTGGTAAAATCCATTTTGGCAAACCAAATAAGCTCATATCTTTATTTCAATTATTGTGCTGAGACCCATTATTTTAAAACTTTGACAGACTTTGGGCCAGGTAAAGACAAACAGATATCATTTTATGTCCGTACTGGTTTTACTTGCCAGATAGCTGCCTTTTGTTGATAATCAATGGGTGGGGTGGACAGTTTCGTGAAATTTATTCTCATTAGACAGGAAGCCAGAAATACTTCATCTTTCCACAGCGAACAATTATTAAAGTAGCGCAAAAAACGAAGAAAAACTCCTGAAAAAAGAAAAATGACAAGAAAGGGAAGTGTACTTTTGTGAAAGTTTGTAGAACTGTCAATACTTTTTGTCATACGTTGAGCAAATAATTTATAAATAAAGTATTTTTTCGACTATTTATAAAATCGTTATAGCAAATTACTCTTTTTTTACTTTGTAGAAGTAATTTGTTGATGCAAACAATATATTATTGAAAAATAGCGTATTTGCGGAGCTCCTCAAACGCAGACGCAATTAACTGACTCATCGTTAAATGGCATTACAGCTTTTACAAAAGTTACAAAACAAGCATTTTCTTTCTTTGGCGGGCAACGGCATCATGTCGGTATTAGGCATGCTCAATATGATTATCCTTTACCGGGCGCTTCCGGTTGCGAGCATTGGTGTGTGGGTCTTTTTTCTTTCCATTTTGCTTTTGGTAGACACGTTCAGATCCGGATTTTTGACAACGGCCTTCATTAAATTTTATGCTGGTGCAACGCCTGAGCGGGCTCGGGAAGTTGTGGGCTCGGCCTGGTTTATCGGCGGCGCAATCACGACGGTTATGGTTTTAATCAATATTCTCGCCTACTTCTTCATTTCATATATAAAGAATCCTTCGATTGTCTTGTTTGTTGAATGGTCCGGGATAATCTACGTCTCGTCATTGCCATATTTCATTGCTTCCTGCGTAGTCCAGGCAGAACAACGTTTTGATCATCTATTGTACATCCGTTTTTCAAGCCAGGGTATTTTTATATTTTTCGTCATTTTCATGGCGCTGACCAAAACCGCGACCCTGCAAAATATCATCTACGCATATCTTGGCTGCGCATTTTTAACGAGTTTATTGAGCATATTCATGGGTTGGGCACGTGTTTCGTCCTTTCAATACAGGACATTTGCTTGTATCCGCGAGATGGTTCACTTTGGAAAGTACAGTGCTGGTACCAGCCTAAGTGCTAATTTATTCAGTACTTCCAACATGATGATCATCAATTTCATGCTCGGGCCCGCTGCGTTGGCGGTTTTTAACCTGGGACAGCGGTTGATGGAAGTTATTGAAATTCCATTGAGAAGTTTTGTTGCCACAGGAATGCCGGAGTTGTCGGCTGCCTACAATGCCGGGAATAAGGCCTGGGTGATCGATACGATGAAGCGTTACGCCGGGCTTATCACCGTTGCGCTGATGCCGGTATGTTTGGGGGCCGTTGCGCTTGCCGATGTTGCAATCGCGATCATCGGCGGGAGCAAGTATATGGATTCAGAAGCGGCTAATATCATGCGCATTTTTATGACATTCGCATTGCTGTATCCCATGGACAGATTTTTTGCCCTGACATTGGACGTTATCCATCAGCCTAAAATTAATTTTATCAAGGTGCTGGTTATGCTGGTGGCTAGTGCTGGCTCGTCGTTTTTTGGCATTTTCTTAACCAACAGCCTTTACGGCGTAGCCTTTGCGGGACTCATTCCCACGCTGATCGGCGTAGGGGTGGGTTATTGGGGGCTAAACCGGTTCCAGCCATTTAATATATTCAGTATTCTGACAACCGGGTATAGTCAGATCATAACCTTGCTTAGGACTTATTGGTACAAGTTGTCGGCGAAGTAATGCTTGAAAAGACTGGGGTATTTTCGTTGCCGGACCTTAAATTGATTTTCCGCTTAATAACAATAATGCGCTGTCACAGCAGATTAAAGGTGATTCGGAAAGTGTTTCTGCCTGTAGGCTGATCAAAGCAATAACTGAAATGGTCAGATGCCTTGGCAATGATCAGTAGGCCAAAATGGTCACTTGTATTGGTCAGAAGCTCCGGCATTTCCAGATCTTCGATCTCTTCAACCAGAAAAAAGGCGCTGTTACGGCTCTCGGTGTAGATCCGGAGTGAATCCATTCCGTTTCTATAAATATCAAAATGTTGATTTAGACAAGGTTCAGCAACGGGCCAGGATAATTGCTGATTGCCGTTCACTGTAAGCAAAAGAGGATTGCCCAGGTCCTCCTTTTCAATCACAAGCGTATTTTCTGCCAGTTTGAAATGCAACAGGGTTTGTGCTGCGCCCGCGTGTTTCGCCCCATTAATGAGGAGTTCGGTAAGCGCCCACTTAACCCTGGACTTAATGTCCTGAGATACCTCCCGTAGTTCTTCAGACGCCTGTATGTGCTCCATGCAGTTACTTAAAACAGAAGCAACATCTGCCGTCTTATTTGAGAATTGAAATGACTTTTGGTACCTGTGACGATTCATTTATTTAATGTGTCCATTGCCTGATCAAAATTTGTATAGATTTTGAAAACCTTATCCATGCGGATCAGCGTTAACAGATTTCTGACATCGGGTTTTAATGCAACCAGATAAATATCGGTTTTTCGGGGCATAGCAAATTTCAAGGCCACAACCAGGCTACCTAAAAACGAGCTGTCTATATAATTTACATTTTCAAAATTGACGATGATCAGTTTCGTCCCTTCTGCAATCAGGGAAACCATTTCTTCCTTAAACTTGTCTGCGTTGGCCAGGCTTGCCTCTTGCTGCAAAATTGTTGCCTGTGTGATGTCCTGAATCTTATTAACCTGAAGTATCATGCGGGTTATGTGAATGGGTTATTGTTTCTCGATAAAAATTATACTCGCGTCATCCATCTGGTTGCTGTCGTTGATCTTGTTCAGCACATGCGATTTGATCTGTTCAAAGCTGGCTTCGTTCCCAAAGTATGGACTGATCTTTTCAACAAAAAACGGATAGTCGCTTTTCTTTGTGCCATTTGAAGGGATATCGATCATGCCATCGGTAAAAATTACGAGCTTATCGCCCGGTTGCATGGACACGATCTGGTTGTCGTATAAACCGTCTTCAAGGAGTCCGAGCAACAACCCGGACGACTTGATCATGTCCGTTTTTTGGCCCTTTTTTTTATACAGGATCAAAGGCAAATCCCCCGCACCAGTGTAATGGACATGTCCGGTTTGACTATCCAAAAGCAGCAGCGAGAGACTGGATAAAATATTTTGCAGGCTTTCATCTAGAAAAACCAGTTTATTTATTTTTTGTACGATGTTATCCAGGGCAAAGTCGTCATCCAGGGCACAGAACCGAATGGCCGCCCGGATGTAGCTTAGAAAACCGAAGGTAAAAAACCAGGCCTTCCATTTTTTGCCCATAATGTCACCCAGTAACGCAAAACAATAGCGGTCGTCGACCCGAATAAAATCGATAAAATCGCCTCCGGGGTATCCCAGATAACCTTTGTGCCAAAAATCGATTTTGAAACCGGAAACCACCGGGTTTGTCGTTGGAATTGATTTTACGTTGAGGGTTTCTGCTGCTATCCTTAACTCCCGGATTGACCGGATATGTTCATTTTCAAGCGATTTAATAATGTTATTCAGCTTGGAAATAATAACGGGTATTGGTGTTTCCTTATTGATGTAGTCCAGTGCATTCATATTCAGCCCTTCCAGAACCAGGGAATTGTCGGTGAAAGAAGTCAGGAATACGAAAGGGATGTCGCGGATATCAGGATTAAGGAGAACGGTTTGACGGAAATCAAAACCGTTTATCTCAGGCATTTCATAATCAGATAAAATGAGATCCGGCATCTCTGTTTGCAGTAACGATAAAGCCTCCGTCGCAGAGCCGCACAGGGTGCAAACATAACCTGCCTTTTTTAGAGATGCCTCCATCACTTTGCGAAAGACCAGGTTATCTTCAACGAACAGTATTTTTTTTACTTTGGCGGGAGGGTCTGGAAACGTCATCATTTTTTGTTGAAATTTAACACAAAGAGCAGAACTCCACAAAAAATAATGAGCAGGGAGACCAGATCCATGATCGTAACCCCATCATTGGCATTAAAATAGAAAACAGTAAATATTTCGAAGCTCGGAGGTGCTGGCATGATAATCATGGCAAAGCCGACGACAATCAGCAAGAACGCCAGAATAAACAGGATAATCTTTTGGACCGCATTTTTCCTAAGGTAGTTTTTGCTGATATTACTGTCAATCTTTGTTTCCGAAAGCAGTTTTTCAAGTCCTTCTAATAATTCTTCACGGGACAAACTATTGTTCTGGTCGAGTGCGTCGTAAGGGCTAAGTTGTTTTGCCGAAAACCGGGAGTTCTGAAATGCGGTGGCTATTTGCTGCTGATAATTTTTTGCAATTTTGTTACTGACGCTGGACTTTTCTATAACATCGATCAATTCCCTTACTTTTGCGTCTAGCAGTGAGTTTTCAGTCTCGCCGGGGATGGGGCTGTCCGGCTTGCTCGCAGAAATTCTTTTTATGTCTTGTAAACGTGGTAGTTTCACCCGGTCAATTTTAGGAAATTGTGTCAATAGCTACAAAGCTTTGCAGGCGATTTGTAGTAAAATCGTCAGTATGCCTTATGAATTTTGTTTAAAGCTAGGTTTTTATTATTAATTTTGAAATACTTCTACAAATCAACGGAATTTATTCTTCATTTTAACCTATAAATTCAGTCGTTATTTTCTACCGGATGAAAAAAGTTTCTATCGTTACAGTTAATTTCAATCAACAAAAAGTTACAGAAGATTTGCTTAAATCATTGACTGAGATCAATACTTATCCTGATTTTGAAATTATTGTTGTCGATAACGGGAGTAAAATAAACCCTGTCCCCGAATGGAAAGTGAAGTACCCGGATGTGATTTTTATCAGATCAGAGCTAAATACAGGGTTTGCCGGAGGAAATAATATCGGGATAAGACAGGCGAGGGGAGACTATTTTTTTCTGATCAACAACGATACAGAAGTCACCGCTGACCTGATTGAAAAGCTTGTTAAAACCCTCGAAACCAATCCGAAAATCGGCATAATTTCTCCCAAGATCCACTATTTCGACCGGCCGGGCATGCTGCAATATGCGGGATACACCCCGATGAATTACTACACAGCCAGGAACGCCTGCATTGGACAATTTGAGGAAGATAAAGGGCAATACGACTCCCTAAGTGGTCCGACAGGATATGCCCACGGGGCGGCTATGATGCTGTCCGCAATGGCAGTTCAAAAAGCAGGTCTTATGGCCGAAAATTACTTTTTATACTATGAAGAACTTGACTGGTGCGAACGGATCAGGAAGGCTGGTTATGAAATTCATGTGAATCTGCAAGCTTTGATATACCATAAGGAATCTGTTTCAGTAGGAAAAAAAAGTGCTTTGAAAGAGTTTTTTATGAATAGGAACCGGATATTGTTTATCAGGAGAAATACATCGTTAACCACCTTTGCTATTTTTTGTATCTATTTTCTGTTATTGGTCGTCCCAAGAAATCTGCTGAGCTATCTGATCCATAAGGAATATCATTTTATACCGGTTTTTTTAAGGGCTGTTACCTGGCATTTTACCAATACAACGAATAGTAATAATTTGGGCTATCCCATAAAATTTTAATATATGCAGATTCTTTTCTGGCTTAGCTTGTTCATTGTTTTTTATACTTTTCTGGGTTACGGAATTCTTCTTTATTTTCTGGTGAAGATCAGACGAGTACGCAAAGGGAAAAGGATTTTACCCGATCTGAACCAGGATTTTCCGACGCTGACACTTGTGGTGGCTGCGTACAATGAAGAAGACCTCATTATTGAAAAAGTTCAGAATACGTTGGGTTTGAACTATCCTGCCGATAAGTTGCATCTGCTCTTTATCACAGACGGATCCAGCGATAAAACGCCTGATCTTATTGCACGGTATCCGCAAATAAAGCTCATGCATTCGGCTGCCAGAAATGGTAAAATTCATGCGATCCATAGAGCCATGCATGAAGTTAACAGTGAGGTGGTTGTCTTTACGGACGCCAATACTTTTTTGAATCAAGATGCGCTGCTTCTTATCGCGCGGCATTACGCTGACCCGGAAGTCGGGGCAGTGTCCGGTGAAAAACGGGTTATGCAGGATGCTGTTTCCGATGCAACGGCGGGTGAAGGATTCTATTGGAAATACGAATCGACATTAAAGAAGTGGGACTCGGAACTGTATTCTGTCGTAGGCGCTGCCGGCGAATTGTTCAGCGTCAGGCGTTCATTGTATCAGGAAGTAGAGCCCGATACCATTTTGGACGATTTTATGATTTCAATGCTTATTGCGCAGCAGGGGTACCGCGTGATCTATGAGCCGGATGCGTATGCCTCCGAGCTTTCATCTGACAATATCACGGAGGAACTAAAAAGAAAGGTACGTATTGCTGCGGGGGGGATTCAATCCATTCTGCGTTTGAATAAATTGTTTTTGCCTTTCAATTTTCCACTGTTGTGGTTTCAATACATCAGCCACCGCGTGTTGCGATGGACAGTGACACCTTTTTTGATGATCCTTGTCTTTATCCTAAACATCCTGATTTGTTTTCAGACGCAGGAAATAATCTATGGGCTGATGATGGCGGGACAGTTATTCTTTTACGGCGCGGCTTTTGCGGGCTGGATGCTGGAGAAGCGAAGGATTAAAGTTAAGGCTTTGTTTATTCCCTATTATTTCTGTGTCATGAATTATGCGGTCATTGCCGGTATCTGGCGTTATTATCAGGGAAGCCAGAGTGCAGCCTGGGAAAAGGCCAGACGGAAAACGACTTAATGGACCAAAAAAAAACGCCTCGGATTTACGTTAATGTAATCTGAGGCGTTTTTTTATATTCAGGTAGTAATTATTGCTGAACCAGCTTAGCCAGGTTTATGGCTTCTTTTTCAAGAATTGGTACAATATTTTCTACATCTTTATTGATCCTAAGATAATGTGCGATCAAATCCTGGGTATCTTTTTCGTTGTGGATATCACGTTCAAGTTCTTCTACTTTTACACGGATGGCAGTCAGCCCGGCCATTGTGAAAGACGGTTTAATGCCATGAACCACACTGGCAGCTTCGGCAATGTCTTCTTTTTCGATCAGTGTTTTAAGCGTTTTCCAACGTGGCAGTGAATCGGACAAAAAGGCTTCGAATATGATTTGCACAATTGACGCATCGTCACCATAAATTTGGGTGAGATAATTGACATCAAGCGCTGAGTTAAGTGGTAGAGCCATTAAGGTATATTCTTTAGGGATTTGGATGGTGTTAAATAATTTAAAACTAATGAATTATAATGACTAATATCCTGACTTTTTCCAATACCGGAAATAATTATTCGGACTACTTAGAACTAGGTAAATTTATAAGTAGTTATGATATTTATTTGTAGAATTCCTTAAATAATGTTAAAATTATTCGTGCCAGATTGGAATTGTGCTGAAATACAACCGTTTTCAAAAACAAATTCTCACGGTTTAACACCACTTTCTTTATTATCCTCCTTTTTTACCTCCTCTTCCTTAGCTTCACTCTTAGCTTTTTTCTTGAAATACCTCCTGAAAAGGAAATTTTGACGTAAAGCAAGCATATTTTCATCCAGCTTAGATGTACTGGTTTCCAGGTTTTGTATCGTCGTTTTCAGATTTGCAGCGGTCGCTTCATCGTGAAGAAGTACACCGATCGGGCTTTTTGAATTAGAATTGATGTCCGCACTGACGGTTTTTAGGTTATTTACCATAGCGTTGGCGGAAGCCACGGTCTCATTTAACCGGAACATCGTCGCCCGTACGTCATGCATAATGAGCGTGTCAGTGGCAAGGTCGTTAGCGAGCCCGCCTTTCTGATTTAATTTAGTGCTGTAAGCAGACAACGAAGCCGTAAGGGTTTGTGCGTTCGTGGCGGCCTTCTTCAAACCGGCCAGTGTTTCATCCACATCACGGTATAACCTGTCGTCATTTAAAAGCATCCCTACGGTCCCTCTTCCTTCCAGGATATTCTTGCTTATTTTTTTAAAAGCGTCGGTTATCGAGAGCAGGTTTTTGTTATTTTCTGACAATACGTTTAGCATTTCTTCAGTACTTTCGACCTTGGCAACGGCTAGTTCATCACCATCTTCAATCGAAGGTACTTTTTGTGTTCCACCAGCAATAACAATGATCTTATTTCCGATCAGTCCGTCCGTGCTTACTTTTGCAAGCGCGTTTTTCCGGATAAATTCCTTAGATTTTTCCTCGATGTTCAGCATAACCTCCACCTGCGAATTGGGTAAAAAGCGGAGCGATTTTACCGTTCCGATCTTAACCCCGGAATACCAGATGTTATTTCCGGCTTTGAGACCATTAACATCTTCAAAAATAGTTTTTACGGTTATATTGGATGAAAAAACCTTTTTCATGCTTCCAATCGTAAGGACTCCAACAAGTAAGATCACCAATCCTATAACTACGAAAAGACCAACTATGACGGAGCGTTTTCTATTGCTTGTTTCCATTATTATTGAATAAAATTATAATCGTAAAAACTCTTAACTCTTTCTTCATCCGAGGCAAAAACTTCATCGAATGTCCCGGTTTTCAGGAACTGGCCGTCCAGAAGCATGGCTATCCGGTCGCCTGTTTCTCTAGCGCAGGTTAGATCGTGGGTAATGATGATGGCTGTGGTTTGGTATTTTTCTTTGACCTCATTGATAAGCTCATTGATCTCAATACAGGTTATCGGATCAAGGCCGGCAGTGGGTTCATCATACAGCATGATTTCTGGCTTCAGAATAAGTGTGCGGGCAATACCAATACGTTTGCGTTGCCCTCCCGAAAGCTGGGACGGAACTTGATTGATGGTTTGAGACAATCCAACCGATTCCAATACTGACTCAACCTGTTCGTTAATTTCTGCGCGGGTAAGGTTTTCCACGTTTCTCACGAGCGGGAATTCGAGGTTTTCACGGACGGTCATACTGTCGTACAACGCGCTGTTTTGGAATGAAAACCCAATTTTTCGTCTCAATGCATTAAGCGCCGGGCCCCATAACCCGGAAACTTCCTGGCCCAGCACATTGACCGAGCCTTTATCCTGTTGGAGAAGCCCGATGATTATCTTAATTAATACGGATTTTCCGGTACCGGAGCGGCCTAAAACCACTACGTTTTCGCCCCGGTATACATCAAGGTCCACGCCATTCAGTACGTGCAAATCGCCAAATGACTTATATACATCTCTGATTGAAATGATCGGATCCTCTTGTGCTGTATCGTTTTTCATAACTAATTAACCGCGGAAATAATTTGATATCTGAACAATGATTACCTCCTCGATAAAAATCAAAAACATCGATATGACAACGGAACTGTTGGCTGCTTTTCCAACTCCTTCCGTTCCTTTCGTTGCATTGTAGCCCTGATAGCATCCTACAATCCCGATCGTGAAGCCATAGGCAATCGCTTTTACGACGGAAGTTCCCAGGTCCAGAAAGGTAATCTGCTCAAAAGCTTTTTCTATAAATGTCGTTGCACTCGTGCCCTCATTCACATAAATATTCAAAAATGCCCCTGTAAGGCCTACCAGCGTACAATAGAACATTAAAAGCGGTATGGTGATCGTTGAGGCCAGGACCCTGGTGACGACCAGAAATTTAAAGGGATTAATTGCCGAAACTTCCATGGCGTCGATCTGCTCGGTTACCCGCATGGAACCCAATTCAGCGCCGATACTCGAACCTACCTTCCCCGCGCTGATCAATGCCGTTACCAGTGCGGCCAGTGCCCGGACGATGGCGATAGACACCAGCGAAGGCAACCATGAGGTAGCCCCAAACTCAGCAAGCGAAGGTCTGGATTGTTTCGTGAAAACCATCCCGGTAATAAAACCGGTAAGGCCTATCAGTAACAATGATTTATAGCCTATTGCGTAACATTGTTTGACTAATTCCTGAAATTCCATACGCCCCCGAAAGGCCTCTACGAAAAACCGGATAAAAAATTTGTAGCCATTGTATACTGACAGCAGGGCATGATCTAAATTTTTAGTAAAAACATGTTCTTTTTGTTTCGCGCTCATCAAAAGTTATTGCAAAGGTTGATTACCTACATTACGGCGTTAAGTGGTTGCAGTCTCGCTGTCTGTATATTGTTTTTTGTAATAGCAAAAATTATTCCATGACGTTTGGCTTGCTCAATATTTCTGAAAAGATGAATAAGGATGATCTGTGATAAGTTGAAAAGTTTTCGGACAGATGAGATCATCTATTTAATTTTCCTGAATTGGGAAACCCTGATATTCATAAAGCCAAAACATGATTCTGAATTTCAGTATGGGTACAACCGGAAGTTTTTTTGAATCCGTCGGGCAACTAAATATCGGATAATTATGGATAAGGACAAGCTTTTTGCAGTTAATTTAACAGAGAAATTATGATTAATCCCTCTGTTAAACTGACAATTATTTCAGAACATAAGGCTTAACACCTTCATTTGTAATTTTCACAGGGTTGATAAACCCTGTTTCGTCAAAGGTCATTAAATCCACACAAGTCATACGATGGTTACCATCGGTTTCGGTCAATGGACGGCGGTGGTAAACAATATACCACTGATCTTTTTCCGGAACCTGAATGACGGAATGATGCCCTGCGCCGGTTGCGACTTTTGGGTCTTGCTGAAGAATTTTTCCAATTCTTTCAAAAGGTCCGAAAGGAGAGTCTGAAATGGCATAAGCTACCGAATAATTCGGGCCAGTCCAGCCGCCTTCTGACCACATAAAATAATATTTTCCGTTACGGATAAACATAAATGGCCCCTCAACGTAACTGGCCGGGGTAATCTCCCGGAAGATTTTCCCGTCTTCGAAAGGAATAAATCCGGTGAAATCACTTTTAAGTTTTGCCACATTACAGTGTTTCCAGCCACCATAGTAAAGGTAATACTGGCCATCTTTATCTTTAAAGACGAACTGGTCGATGGGCTGTGCGCCATTGTGAAATTTGTCGATCAATGGTTTTCCAAGATAATCCTTGAAAGGCCCTTCGGGTCTATCAGCAACGGCAACGCCGATTCCGCCAGATTCCTGATCGCTCTGGATATCGTTGGCTCCGAAGAACATGAAATATTTTTTATCCTTTTCAATTATGGAAGGCGCCCAAATCGCTTTTTTAGCCCATTTTACGTGTAAAGTATCTAAAACCTTCTCGTGTTTGTTCCATGTCACAAGATCTTTTGATGAAAAAGCATCGAAGAAAACCTGGTCCTTGTAAGGGGCAGAATAAGTAGGATAGATCCAGTAGTCTTTTCCGCCCTTCGGGTTGTTAAATATAATGCCCTCAGGATCTGCGTACCAGCCCGGAAACACGGGGTTGCCGGATGTCTTTTTTATATTTTGAGAATAGGAAGATGCGGTAATTAATGACAGAAGAACGAATAAGATTTGTTTTTTCATAGATTAATTTTTTAACTGCAAGTTAATAGCAGTCACAACGAATTCAAATTGTTCACCGGTTTTTGAATGATTTAGTAATCATTGCCTGCGCCACCGCCACCGAAGTCACCACCGCCAAATTCGAGATTTTTTCCTGCCGGCGTCTGTCCGAATTGATGCGCGACCAGCATGGCTTCCAGGTTGGCGAGGTTGCGTTTTTCAAGTTTTTCATCCGTCAGACCGAACTTGGGCGTTTTGAAATAATGAATACAAAAGACGGTCAGGGCAATCAGCAATGCACCTGCAACCGAAAGTAAAACTTCGACAGGAATGATGTCAAAATAATAGCGGTAAGTAAAGCAGGAAAAGGCGGTCATCAATAAGCCTATAATCAGCAAAACCCGGTCTTTATTCCTCAATCCGAGGGCGACATAAAGCAGGGGAATCGCAGCCGTAAGTAGATAGAACAGCGTTGCAAAAGGAATTTGAGGTGCAACCGGTGACAATAAATCTGCGAGCAGTGCATTGCCTTCTCGTACGACATAATAGTTTCCGCCTAGATAAAAGACAACCAGGGCCACAATTTCTATCACGGTCTGAGTATCGCGGTAATAGGCATCCTGCCTTTTCCTGTTTAACAAATAGATGATTCCGGAGAGGATCATCATCGCGAATGGGAGCAGTGCTTTTCCCAGAGGAAAGCCGATCAGCAGATTGGAAAAAAAAGCATAGAGTACGATGATGCCGATAAGTGTCGTGAAAACATCCGCATAACGCAGCGTGACAAGTACTTGGATAATGAGGATAAATACACAATACTGCCAGACCTTTAGATCCGGGAAAATGATAAAGATCGGAACAAGGGCGGCGCCTGTGGCCATGTAAAGCAAGGCATTATCGATACCGGAATGAAACAACTTGCGGTCTTTTATGAAATATTCCAGCACAAAAAAGAAGCTGGCAGCACACAGCATACTCAAAACGGCAAAGGATTTATCGCCGCCTCCGTCAATGAAAAACAGGGAAATGAAACCCGTGAAAAAGCAGCCCGCAACAAGTGTAAACAGGAATAAACCAATTTTCACAAAGATGCCCGGGCGATAAAACGACTCGTGAAATTCAGTTTTAACCTGCTCAAACTGCGCAGTGGTAATCAGGTTTTTCTCCTGCCAGGACTGAGCAATGCGCTGAATATCGAGGTTCTGAACCCAGGTTTCGTTATATGCCTTTTTCATTTTTTCAGCCCTAAGATTTTCTTAACGTTTAACAGAAAAAAGATTACGCCGATGCTGGTGAACAAAAAGTAGTAAATACTCAGAAAGCCGAGGACAATATCCGGCAAGGCTTCAAAAGCAGCGTAGGTGAGCATGATGTAACCATAAACAACGCCCAGCAGCAGAAATATCAGGGATTGCGTTTTTCTGGCATACATAACCAGATAAAGACACAGGAGTACACCGATTATGAAGTAAATTATTTTCGGACTGCTTGTGAACAAACCGGTCATGCTGGCTATAACGGCAAGATTTCCACCGAGCAGGAGATAAGTAAAACCAAAGTGTTTTTTCAGATTTCGGGTTTCAGAAAGCCAGCTGATGACAGCCAGTGCAATACCTAAAACAATTCCGGTGTTGGTAATTCCCGGAGCCGTAAAATCATTTTTTTCTAAAACGGCGAGTGGGGAAATGGTCAGGCCGAGCCAGGAGGCTAATCCGGTAATGGCCATGGAAAGCACGCCGCGGTGGTCAAACCGGTAGGCAAGAAGAAAGAATAACACCGTTGGAATGAATATGGCAAGGCCGTATTTTGTGCCGAAAAAGTTGTACTGAAACTGTAAATAGCCTTCCATGATCAGAAAAAGCGTACAGCCAAGCAGCAAGGCATGTTCCGAAAATTTTGTCGGGTGGTTTACTTCGTCCCAGCTAAATGGTAGCCGGTGTCTGATCACATGATAAAAGCATACAACAACCAGCGCGCCGATAAGGGCTATAATGGCTTGATGCCCGATGGTATCAATATTTTTATAGATCAGCACACCAAGTCCGGAAGTGAGCAAGGTTATTCCCAGGAAGAGAAGGGACCTCAGTTCCCAGTGTATCGAAAAGGGTTTTGTCGTTTCATATTCCAGAACCTGAACGGACTGCTCCTCGGGTATTATTCCTTTTTGTGTCAGGTTTTCCAGGATTGCTTTGGTATCCATTGGTTTGTAGAGGTGGCAGTGAAAGTAAATAATCTATAAAGATAATTTATTCTCGGAATCCGCATGTTGCCAGTAAATAAATAGCAGGTGTGAAGCTGCCTCCGGCACTAAAATCTTAACACAAAATCTTCCTTGACCTGTTCCTTCCGGAAAAATACCAGCCCGATCCAAAATAAGTCAACCGTGAGTGTCACTTGCGGATGCGCCTTGATTTCTTCCCACGCCTTGGTCATTCCGTCGGACCAGTAAATATCGTCAAAAATAAAGAGGGAATCGTTATGGGCATAAGGCAGACAGTCTTCAAAATACCTTACCGTAGGTTCGTAACGGTGGTTAGCATCGAAGTAAGCATAATCAAGCTTGCGGTTTAGTTTTTGCAGGGCTGCCGGTAGCGTTTCGTCGATATTTCCGAGCACGACTTCAATATTTTCGACACCTGATTTGTCAAAATTCCTTTGTGCTACTTCCGCGGTTTGTGGGCAGCCTTCAAAAGAAATAATTTTAGTGCCAGGTTTTGCTTTTGACATGTACAAGGTCGTAAGCCCGAGCGATGTACCCAGTTCCAGTATGGTTTCGGGCTGGAAATGACGGATTAACCGGTGAAATAGTTTCCCGAATTTTGCAGGTTTTTCAGCGTTTTTGGCAATCGTTTTTATTTTCCTCAGATTGGATTTATTAACCCGGGAGCCAGCACCGAGGTCAAGTATTTCAATTTTTTCATTGGAAGAAAGCAATGCTTTGCGAAGCGATTTTAGCTCATCGTAGTCCGGGTGGTTGTCGTTTTTAACCTTGATAACTTTGGTATACAGATCAAAAAGAAAGGGCGAGTGAATAGCATGTTCATTCCCGGAACGCAGGAGGTACTTAAAATAAGAAGTAATCAATTGAGGTATTTTTTAATAATATTGTCTTTCGGCCATCAAAGTTACGGCGAAAGTATTTTAGTTTAATCGATAAGGGACAACCAACGCAAACGCAGGAATAATGACGTGAAACTGGCGGCCGTCCAAAACACGTTCCATCAGATAGGTTCCGGACATTTTGCCCAGGTCCGTCCGCAAATTACACCCTGAAACATAGTCATGCACATCTCCGGGTTCCAGCACAGGCTGTAAACCAACGATGCCTTCACCCTCCACTTCACGGACAGTGCCGTTGGCATCGTAAATTAACCAATGTCTGCGCAGCAGCTTGACCGTGTGCTCGCTGTGGTTTTCAATGAGAATCTTATAGGTAAATACAAAATGATCCTGCCTTGGATTAGAGTAATCAGGCTGATATTCTGTCAATACGGTGACTTTAACGCCATCTGTTACTTTCGAAACCATATACATTAAGAATATTGGTGAATATCCGGGTTAATTTTAGGAGGATTTGCTCTATCTTTTGTAAAACATCAATATAAACGAAAATAGTCATCAATTACGGATAAAACCAAATCAAAAATCAATTAATTTGTTTTTTAATTCAATTATCAAAAGTATGGATGTTAAAATAGAGGAATCCTGGAAAAAACGATTAGCAACGGAGTTTGAAAAACCATATTTTGTTTCCCTGACCGATTTTGTAAAAAAGGAATATGCAGCCAAACAGATCTTTCCGCCTGCTAAACAAATCTTCAACGCATTTAATCATTGCAGTTTTGACGATTGTGAAGTCGTTATTCTTGGCCAGGACCCTTACCATGGTTTTAGTCAGGCAAACGGACTTTGTTTTTCCGTGAATGACGACGTCAGGGTTCCACCTTCCCTGATTAATATTTTTAAAGAAATTAAAGAGGATCTGGGGAAGCCTGTTCCTAAAAGCGGAAATCTTGAACGCTGGGCTTCTCAGGGCGTACTTTTGCTCAACGCTACTTTAACCGTTGAGGCAGGGAAAGCGGGTTCACATCAAAACATGGGATGGGAAACTTTCACCAATGCGGTGATCAAATGTTTGTCGGACGAAAAAAAGGATATTGTTTTTTTGCTCTGGGGGAGATATGCGCAGGAAAAGGGCAAAATCATCGATGAAAGCAAGCATTACGTGTTAAAAGCAAAACATCCATCGCCCATGGCGGCGAATGGGGGAGGGTGGTTTGGTTGCAAGCATTTCAGCAAAGCGAATGAATATCTCGTGCAAAAAGGGCTTCAGCCTATTAATTGGTGATAAGCAGCTGTTGGCAATTAGCTTTATGCGATTAGCTCAGTAACCGGATGATTAATAGTTTATTGTAAAAATCAATAATACAAACTAATTTTTCACTACCACTTACAAAAAAAAGAGCCGGGAATTCCCGACTCTTTTTAATGATTTTCACTCCTATTACTATTTAATAATTATCTCTCGATACTGGAATTCATTTCTAATACCTTGTCCCAGTGCCCTTCGTTGCTTTTCACAAATTTCTTGCGATCTGCATTGGATGCATACTGTTTCGCGGCATCATTGGTCCGGAAAGTCAGATAGTGAATTACGTCGTAATCACTCTGAGTTCCTTCTGATTTTTGAACACGCCCTGCTGAATAAGCCACAACATCATTTACGTTGTTTTTCAAAGTAGCAAAATCGCGCATGTGTTTTTCTATTTCCTCAGATGTTGTACCAGGTTTGAATTTGATACAAACAACGCGTTGTGTTTCCGCTGGTTTATGCGGAACGTACGCTCCGTAAATAATGAGCATAAACACGCTCAATACGAATACTGGAAGTAAATATCCTAATGTTTTATTTTTTGTTCTCATTGTTTCGAAATTCGGTAACCGTCTGGTTTTATTCTTAAGCAAAAGTATAATAAATATTTCTTATTGCATTATTTAAATAAATAATATAACATATATTGTTTGTGAGGTGTTTTTTGAAATTTTTAGCCTGCCAAAGCTCAGTCAGCCATATATTATTCTCCCTGCTTGTCTGCTGAATTTTTGTTTTTTGTGTAAGAGGGGGCGATAAAAGCAGGTTGCTTTTTTTGAAATAGTTATAAAAATGAAAAATCAGGTTTATTTTCTATTGGAAACGTTACTTTTTTTATTGTTTACGGTATATAATGGTGTTTGAAATGGAGATCATTATACCAAACTTTATATGGAAACAGACCATAGGTTTTTCGAAAAAAAGCCAAAAGTTTTTAAGTTTTTTTTCAAAAAATTGCTGATTTTAAGTTCTGTCTGGCTTTTTTTGACTGGTCTGTTGGGTTTTAAACCTGAATGGGGGTTCTGGGCACACCGCCGAATTAACCGTCTGGCCGTTTTCAGGCTTCCGCCCGAGATGCAGTATTTTTACAAAAAGCATATTGATTACATCACAGAGAACGCCGTAAATCCGGACCGGCGACGTTATGCGGTCGTGGGCGAGGCGGAAAGGCATTTTATTGATCTCGATGTGTATGGCGATAGTGCGGCAGTTTTGCCACGGTTCTGGTCGGCAGCCGTTAAAAAAGTGGGAGAGGACAGCTTGCGAAAACACGGTATCGTCCCCTGGTATATTCAGACCGCAAGTTTTCAGCTGATGGAGGCGTTCAGGGATAGGGATCCCAAAAGAATTTTACGTATTTCTGCTGACCTCGGGCACTATATTGCCGACGCCCATGTGCCTTTGCATACCACCCGAAATTATAATGGGCAATTGACCCGGCAGGAAGGTATTCATGCGTTTTGGGAATCCCGGCTTCCCGAGTTGTATGCGGCGGATTATGATTTATGGATTGGACAGGCAGCCTACATCGAAAACATCAGTGAAGCAGCATGGAAGGCCGTGAACCATGCACATGTGGCGAGCGACTCGGTTTTTTTGCTGGAAAAGCAATTAAGTGAATCTTTTCCGCAGGATAAAAAATTTAGTTACGAACCCAGGAATAATGTTTTGGTAAGAACCTACTCGGAAGATTTTTCACGGGCTTATCATGATCTTTTAAAAGGACAGGTGCAACGCCAGATGCGATCGTCCATTGAAATGGTAAGCAACTTATGGTTTACGTGCTGGATTAACGCAGGGCAGCCGGACTTATCCGAAATGACCAAATTTTCCTTCAATGAAACGGATAAAAAAGCGGAAGCCGCCGAACAACGGAGTTGGTGGCGGCGGCTTCTGCATATCAGGCCAGAAAGTGAAGAGTAAGGCTTATTTGAAAACAAGCTTTTTCATGTACTCCGCGTCGTTTCCAATACTTGTCAAAACGGGTCCCGGATATTCTTCCTGCTCCACGATAAACTGCGTGATACCGGAATCGGAGGCAACTTTCAACAAACTCGCGAAATCAATTTCTCCTTTTCCTAAATCCGTTGAATGGTGCTCTGGTTTGCTCACAAGGTCCTTGATATGGCAAAGGTCGTAGCGACCCGCATATTTTTTCAAATGCGCAACCGGATCAGCACCAGCGGCGACGATCCACATCAAATCAAGTTCGAAGTGAACAAGCGATTTGTCGGTATTGTCAAGTAAAAGTTCCTGAGGAATTTTTCCGTCTTGTACTTTAAAAGAATAATCGTGGTTGTGATATCCGAATTTGATACCTGCTTTTTGACAGATCTCCCCACGCTTATTGAATTCTTCAGCACGCTTGTTCCATTCATCCAAGGTCTTTTGCGCGCCGATGTATGGTTGGAGAACATAACTCAAACCGGCTTCCGCGGCCTCAGCAGCCGTTTTTTCAAGATCTTTTGTCGTGTCGGCATGGGTACTCACGATGGTCATGCCAAGTTCATCCATGTATGCTTTGAATTCTTTGGGTTTCATGCCCCACAAAAATCCTTTATCGCCTGCATAGCTTTCTACCTTTTTATAACCTAAATCAGCTATTTGTTTTAAAACCCCCTTTGGATCTGCTCCGATGATGTCACGAACGCTATACAATTGTAATCCAAAATCAGGAATTGACGGCGCTCCCGAAGTAGCTGCCGATGCCAAGCCTGTCGAATCAGCACTTTCGGAAGTTTTGTCTTTTGATCCTCCACATGACGAAATGGAGAAAACAAGCGTGCCGGCTGCGGCGGCACCAGCGGATTTTAAAAATAACCTACGGTTATAAGTCATAAAAAGGTACTGTTAAATGTTAAAAGAACTAATTAGGTTTAAAACAGTATTTACACCCGTTTTATTTTGATTTTTCGAAAGAGCTGCGGAAATATTTAACGCTTTTTGATACTTCCGGACCGCTATTTTCCCAATGGTACTCATACTCAGCGGATATAGGTCCTTTGAATTTTTGGCGTTTTAGTTCAACAATTACAGCATCTACTTTGCTGTCACCGCCTCCCCAGATCACGTCGTGGTATTTTCCGTCAGGCGTGTCTTTTACCACATCTTTAAAATGGGAGCCCAAAACGTGTCCGTTCAGTTTTTTCAAACACTCGACAGGATCCAGGCCAGACCGTACCCAGTGACCGATATCAGCGCATGAACCGATGAATTTGCTCTGAACAGCATATTTAAGGACGGAGTCCGGGTGCCAGTAACGGGAAGGTTTTGGGTGGTTATGCAAAGCCACTTTTATTTTATACTTGTCGGCCAGCGGCGCGATGTATGCAAATTGCTCCGGTTTAGGTTCCGTGTTGATGTTCAGGATACCCATATCCTTCGCAAATTCGAACAAAGTTTTCCATTCTTCTTCGTCTTTTGCATTGACAACGCCAAACGCGGTGATGGTGATGCCATGTTTTTTGAGCAGATTTTTTACCGCCTGACGCTTGGCTGCATCCATTTTAAAATCCATGTTGCCTTCCAGTCCGCCACCTAATTTTTGGCCCGGAAAAGCTTCAACATATTTTAATCCGCAGCTGTCAATTTTTCTAAGGGCTTCGTCAAAGGTGAATAAACGAAACGTATAGGACTGAGCGCCAAGCTTCCAGCCAATTTTGTCTTCAGGGTTTTTTTGAGCGACTGCCGCAAAACTGCATAGCGCAAACAGGCAGCAAAGAATTGTAGATTTAGAAAATTGCATGAGATTGTATTATAATGTAAAATAAACACTTTTAAAAGGTTAAGTACATTTCGAACTACTCAATATTTGTTTTGCTATCACTGAGAAGAATTTTGAATGTTACCAGCAGCTGACCAAAATGTCTTACGGTATGCTCGGCCGCATGGAAGAGCAGCCCAAGATGGGTGGATGGAATTTGAGCGCGGCCAACCCCGCGGATCTCCAGGAGCGTAGCAGAATCGGTCCGTTTTATCTGATCAAGGGCGACAGCGAACTGTTTGTTTAAAATGTGCAGTAAATCACTAAAAGTACATCCGGGAAAAGGTTCCGTCCCCTCCTGTTTCAGATAAGTGAATTGGTTTTCTGTGAGGGGTTGTGCTTTGGCATAGGTTAAAAGACGGTCCAGTACACCGGCCAGATGCTGCATGTGAAAACCTACGGAGGCCAGTCCGGCCGGTTTTAGCCATAGACGTTCGGTTGGGAAAGTTTTGTCCAGCGCGTTCAATTCTTCCTGTACCTGTAACAGCGCATGCGCCACTGGCTGCAACAGGGGCGGTATTCCTTCAAGCGGGCCTCTGAGCCATACTTCTAACTTTTGCTGATTTTCCATACGGAAAAGAAACGAAAAAAGGGACTCTTTTACAAGTCCCTTTTCAATTCATATATTGGTGTCAGAAATATCCAACGGATTATTTTGCAATATCAATTTGCACAGCTTTACCTTTTATGGTGTTACCGTCCATAGCGCGCAATACCGCACGGGCATCACGTTCAGGTACGTCAACGAAAGTAAATTTGTCATAAATATCAATCGCTCCGATTGTTTTACCAGGAATGTTTGCTTCGCCTGCAATCGCACCAACGATATCACGTGGCATGATATGGTCTTTGCGTCCAAGGCTAAGGAATAAACGAGTCATACCCGCTTCCGGTGCCGCTGTGCGTTTTGATTCGCCGTCACGTTCCCGTGGTGCACGCGATTCGCCGCTGCGTTCTCTGCTTGCAAAACGGTCGCTTCCACCACGACGGTCTCCGTCTCTTCCACCATCACGGCCACCTCTTTCGAAACGGCTGCCTCCTGATGAACGACGTTCGAAACGGTCGTTTCCGCCTTCACGACGTTCTCCACCACGTCTTTCTTCCCATGCAAGATTGCTGTCAGCGTATTCATTTTTCTGAACACCCATGATTTGTTTAGCAAGCGCAGCAACAATTTGTTCTGTTGAGTATCCGCTGTGGCGTAACATTTCCAATACATCTTCGTACAGGTCAATGTCGCCTTCCTGGATAGCCGCAGAGATGCTTTCTACAAAACGTGCTTTACGAACCCCAACAATATCTTCATAAGAAGGAATAACGCCTTTTTCGATTTTTACTTTTGTATAACTCTCGATTGATTTCAGACGGAATTTTTCGTCACGTGCAACCAGGGAGAAAGCTTTTCCGGACATACCGGCACGACCTGTACGGCCGATACGGTGTACGTAATATTCTTCATCCAAAGGAATATCGTAGTTGATAACCCCGTCAAGACCGCTTACGTCGATACCACGTGCAGCTACGTCAGTTGCAACAAGGATGGTTGTTACACCGGCCTTAAATTTGCTCATTACATTGCTGCGCTGTTGCTGACGCAAGTCACCGTGGATACCTTCTGATGCATAACCGCGAAGCTGAAGATCTTCAACGATTTCGTCCACTTTACGTTTTGTATTACAAAATACAAGCAATGATTTCAAATGATACATATCGATCAAACGAGTCATTACTTCCACTTTTGCCTGTGGTTTCACTTCAAAACAAACCTGTTCGATGTTCACGTTGGTAAGTTCGTTACGAACTACTTTAATCAACACAGGATCGTTAAGGAAACGTTTTGTGATTGACATAATCGGCTTAGACATTGTTGCCGAGAAAAGAATCGTCTGGCGATCTTCCGGCATGTCGGCCAAAATGCTTTCAATGTCTTCACGGAAGCCCATATCCAACATTTCATCCGCTTCGTCAAGTACCATCATACGTACTTCGTCAAATTTCAAAGTACGACGTTGCATATGATCCATTACACGACCAGGTGTTCCTACAACAATATGAACGCCTCTTTTTAGTGAACGGATCTGGCGATCGATTGAATCACCACCATATATAGCTTCAATTCTTATTCCGCGCTGAAATTTCGCAAGTCTTCCCAATTCTTCGGAAACTTGTACAGCTAATTCTCTTGTAGGGCATAGTATAAGTGCCTGAACTGCATTGCTGGATGTGTCAATACGTTCAAGTACAGGTATTCCAAAGGCAGCAGTTTTTCCGGTTCCTGTTTGAGCCTGACCAATTACGTCAGAACCTTGCATAACAGCAGGGATACCTTGCGCTTGTATTGGGGAGGGTTTTGTGAAACCCATTTCAGTTAAGGCTTTAAGGATGTTTTCTGAGAGTCCTAAATCAGCGAAGGTCTCAAAATCTTCAATTGTCTCAATTGTTTCAGTTGTCATCTATCTTATTGTTATTAAAATTCTTTAAAAATGATTTAATAGAAAGTGGCAGACATTAGATTCCCTCAATACAAAATCTGATTATTATTCATGACGAATAACCAAATCTGATACTTAAACAATCTGCACAATTTGAAATCACATCTGCTTGTTAAGGTAAACCAGACGAGGCCGATTCGGTACAACAAATCTGATGACGATCAGTTTTTTTTAGTTCAAAGGGGATTGCGCAAAGCCCACCACTAGACATCCGTGGGGCTCTGCATGACGAAACGGGTAAAAGCCAACCAGGCGTTTTAAAGGTTGGTGGCGCAAACTGTCGCCGAACCGTTTTAGAAGCAGAGAAGCGAACGGATGTTCGTTCTAATTTTTTTACAAAAGTAAGAATAAAATCTGAACAATCAAGTATTTGAGAAATAATAATTGTAATATTTTTAGAAACGATAATTTGGCGAGTATCGATGGGAAGCTGAAAACGGTGCTGTGAGTGCCCTAATTAACTTTTTTAATAAGTTTGGACACAGTTACTTTTTTGTATTAAGCCCGTATAAAGGATAAAATTACCTGTTTCGGTGCAGGTAACGTCATACACAACTATATACATACGACCATGAAAAAGATCTTTTTAAGTGCTCTGGTCGCTGCTGCGAGTTTAACCGCTCATGCTCAGCGTCATTCAATCCTCGTTTATGGAAATCTGGGGATCAACAGCAGCAAATCGGCCGCGGATGTGAAAACAAGCAGTTTCTCTTTTTCACCTGGGGTGGGTTATCAATGGGATGACCACTGGACGGGTGGGGTTAATCTGAAAACGGAAAGCTGGAAGACCGGATCCCCGGAAGTAAAATCGACTGCTTTCGGGGCCGGGCCGTTTATTCGTTATGCGCATCCGCTTTCGGATATCTTCGCAGTTTATGGGCAGCTGAACACCAATTTCTTATCAGGAAAAACAGCCGGAGTGAAAATGAATGGGGCAGAGGCTACTCTTTTTCCGGCGATCGGCGTGAATCTTAAAAACGGTTTTGCGCTGAACTTTAATTTTGGAAGTCTTGGTTTTACATCGGCCAAAGTAAAAGGCCAGGACAGGAGCAGCAGTTTCGGGCTTAACTTTGGAAGCGGTGCAGGGTTTGGTATTTCCAAGAACTTTGGATTGTAAAATCCTGTAAATAACCCGGGCTGCATCACATGGTGGCGCAGCCCAGGTTGTTGTGCAAGTTTATATCAATCAAAGCACCTCGCTAACCTCCGTGTAAGGCAGGTTCCAAGCATCGGAAACGCCTTTGAAAACGATCTTGCCGTGGACAACATTCAGTCCTTTGCGCAATTCTTCATTGTTGGTACAGGCATCTTTCCAGCCTTTATTTGCCAGCTGTAACGCATAAGGCAGGGTAGCATTGGTTAATGCAAGGGTAGAAGTATAAGGAACCGCCCCCGGCATGTTGGCCACACAGTAGTGAACAACGCCATCGACTTCATAAATGGGATCTTCGTGTGTAGTAGCATGAGAAGTTTCGAAACATCCGCCCTGATCGATGGCCACGTCCACCATAACGGTTCCTGGTTTCATCAGTTTCAACATCTCTTTTGTGATCAGTGAAGGTGCTTTTGCACCCGGAATTAAAACCCCGCCTATAATAAGGATAGAGCTTTGGATCAATTCACGGATGTTGTATTCGTTAGACATCACCGTGTCCACGTTGGCTGGCATAATATCTTCCAGGTAACGCAAACGCGCAAGGCTGATATCAACAATGGTAACATTGGCGCCTAAGCCCGCGGCCATTTTTGCAGCCTGCGTTCCAACAATGCCACCGCCCAGTACGAGCACGTTTGCTGGTTTTACACCCGCAACGCCGCCAAGTAAAATCCCGAATCCGCCCATGGGTTTTTCCAGAAATTTTGCACCTTCCTGAATTGCCATACGACCGGCGACCTCACTCATTGGAATCAATAAAGGCAGACTTCTGTCTGCCCGTTCTACTGTCTCATAAGCAAGACAAACTGCTTTGCGTCCGATCATTGCTTTGGTCAGCGGTTCAGATGAAGCAAAGTGGAAATAGGTGAATAGCAACTGATCTTCTTTAATCAAGGCATATTCGCTTTCAATCGGCTCTTTTACCTTAACAATCATCTCCGCAATGCCATAAACCTCTTCAATTGTTGGCAGAATGGTCGCTCCGGCTTCACTATATTGTTCGTCTGTAAAACCGCTTCCCTTGCCAGCCTCAGTCTGAACGTAAACTGTATGCCCGTGTTTACGAAATTCAGTTACGCCGGCTGGCGTAACAGCCACCCGGTTTTCATTGTTTTTGATTTCTTTCGGAACGCCGATGATCATAGTAATAGCAATTTTATATTTTGGGAAAGAGTTTATTTAAATCATTCTGTAAAAGTACCGGATTGTGGAAAAAGATTCTTTTGAGGTATTTAAATATAGAAAAAAAAACTGTTTTGGGTGTTTTGTCAGGAAAAATATCCTTTCATTTACCGTAAAATAAACCACCACTGAAAAAAACACTTTCTATGTCATTAGATGCTACGGATCGCCACATTCTGGAACTTCTTCAGGAGGACTCACAAGTTACGATGAAGGAAATCGCAAGCCAGATCAATTTGTCCGTTACACCGGTGCATGACCGCATTCGAAAACTGGAAAGAGAAGGTTATATTGATAAATATGTTTGCCTTTTAAACCGCCGGAAGCTGGGGAAATCGTTGATTGTTTATTGTAATATTACACTGGATAAACAAAAACGTGAGAGCTTTGAGGATTTCAATCAGGCCATTGTTAATATGAGCGAAGTTTTGGAATGTTCGGTCGTTTCCGGCAATTTTGACTACATGCTCAAAGTGGTGGTAGAAGACGGGGAAGCGTACAATCAATTTTACCAGCATAAACTTTCTGCCCTAAAAAGTGTGTTACACATCAGCAGCTATTTCGTTATATCCGAAATAAAGTATTCGACGGGTATTTCGGTTCGTTAGGGCTGTGATATTTTGTTTGATAAGCCATGGCAAAAGTATTGTTTACAAGCGGATTATCGATTTCGTGTTTCGGTAATGAAAGCTAAAAATTAACCAGATGAATAAAAATTTTAAAGATGGCCTGAACCTCATGTCGAAGGTTACTCCGAAGCGTGCATGGAATGCCATTCAGATATTAAGCAGTTATTTTTACTCGAAATCCACTGGCAGACCTGTTCATTGGGGAATGCCCATTGCCATTTCTTTCGAACCAACCACCTCCTGTAACTTACGCTGCCCTGAATGTCCGAGCGGGCTGCGTTCTTTCACCCGTCCGACGGGGATGATGGAAGAAAAACTCTACAAAAAGACGATCGACGAACTCGCGGATACCTTATTATACCTTATATTTTACTTTCAGGGCGAACCTTATCTGCATCCCAAGTTTTTCGAACTGGTGCAGTACGCACATGACAAGGGTATTTACACGGCAACTTCTACAAACGCACATTATCTGACGGATGAAAAAGCCAGAAAAACCGTGGAGTCGGGGCTCGATCGTCTGATCATTTCTATTGACGGAACCACGCAGGACACTTACGAGCAGTACCGCATCGGCGGAAACCTTGAAAAAGTGCTGGAAGGAACGCGCAATATCATCAAATGGAAAAAAGAGCTGAAATCAAGTACGCCGCATGTGATTTTTCAGTTTCTGGTGGTGAAGCCCAATGAACATCAGATTGAAGACGTCAAGAAACTGGCTGAGGAAATGGGTGTGGATGAAGTGGGTTTGAAAACGGCGCAGATATACGACTACGAGGAAGGATCTGATCTGATACCAACCATTGACAAATATTCCCGTTATAAGAAAGAGAAAGGCGGAGGTTTTTCGATCAAAAACAAGTTTGTTGATCATTGCTGGAAAATGTGGCACTCCTGTGTTATTACCTGGGATGGCGCGGTGGTGCCCTGTTGTTTTGATAAGGATGCCGAATATCAATTGGGCGATATGAAGCGGACCAGTTTCCGGGAGTTGTGGCGCGGCAAGAAGTATACCGACTTTAGAGCATCGTTGATCCGGTCAAGATCCGAGATCGAAATGTGCAAGAATTGCACGGAGGGAACACAGGTTTGGGCGTGAAACATTGGTTTTTTTGATATATATTCGAAAAATTAACAAATATTAATACGATATAACATTCTGATATACAGGTTTTAAATAGTTATTATTAAAACTCCGTGGAACATTTTTTGGTGGTTTGCTCCGAATAATTGAAATTTGGCATTGGTAACTCACACAATTCATGGGCAAAGTAATTGCAATTGCAAACCAAAAAGGCGGAGTAGGTAAAACTACTACCGCGATTAATCTTGCTGCCAGCTTGGCAGCACTGGAATTCCGTACGCTTATTATTGACGCAGATCCGCAGGCGAATTCTACCTCAGGACTGGGATTTAACCCTCAGGAAATGCAGAACAGCATCTACGAATGTATGGTAGAGGATGTTCGTACAAGCGATGTCATTTTGGAAACCGATTTCCCAAACCTCAATCTATTGCCGTCGCACATAGATCTGGTAGGGGCGGAGATTGAAATGATCAACCTTAAAAATCGCGAGCAGCGCATGAAAGATGCGATTGCGGAAGTGCGCGACGAATACGATTTTATCATTATCGACTGTTCACCTTCTCTGGGTTTAATTACCATCAATAGTTTAACCGCGGCAGATTCTGTGATTGTACCCGTTCAGTGTGAATATTTTGCATTGGAAGGTTTAGGGAAACTCCTGAATACAATCACCATTATCCAGTCACGACTCAACACAAATCTTGCGATTGAAGGTATCCTTTTAACCATGTACGACCTGCGTTTACGCTTGTCGAACCAGGTGGTTAATGAGGTCACCAGCCATTTTGAGTCGTTGGTATTTAATACAATCATTCCCCGCAACATTCGTTTAAGTGAATCGCCAAGTTATGGTATTCCTGTTTTGGCGCAGGATGCAGACAGCAAGGGTGCTATCAGTTATCTGAATCTGGCCAGAGAGATTCTGACTAAAAACGGATTGCTTTCTACGGATGCACATCAGGGAGTAAATTGATCAATTGTATTTAGGGGAGATCATAGCGCAGAATGGAAACAACCAATAAAAATAAAAAAATGACCGGTCTCGGGCGAGGCTTGGGCGCATTGTTGCAGGATTCGGACAAGGTGAATAACACGCCCCGTCCGAGTACAAGACCTTCGTCTCTTGATGCAGTCGGTTCGATGAACGAGATCGAGCTGGATCAGATAGAAGCGAACCCATATCAGCCCCGAACCAAGTTCGATCAGGAAGCACTTTCGGAACTCGCAGACTCGATCAGGGTCCAGGGGATTATTCAACCAATTACGGTTCGCCAGCTTGGGCCGGACCAGTATCAGCTTATTTCCGGTGAAAGACGTTTGCAGGCCTCGAAATCCCTTGGGATGGTGAGCATTCCGGCTTATGTGCGGACTGCGAATGACCAGCAAATGCTGGAAATGGCGCTGATTGAAAATATTCAGCGTGAAAACCTTAACTCGATAGAAATTGCCCTGAGCTACCAGCGCCTGATTCTGGAATGTAACCTGAAACAGGAGGAGCTTGGTGTGCGCGTGGGTAAGAACCGGACTACGGTTAATAACTACATCCGTCTTTTGAAATTGCCGCCGGTGATTCAGGCTGCTTTGCGCGACAACCGCATCAGCATGGGGCACGCCAGGGCAATTATCACCATCAACAGTGACCAGATCCAGCTGAAAATTTTCAATAAAATTATTGAAGAAGGATGGTCGGTTCGTAAAGTAGAAGAAGAGGTGCGCAAGCTTGGTATGATGAGCAGCATTTCTTTTGAGACTAAAAAACCGGTGACGGTCAACCAGGAAATAAAATCGCTACAATTCCAATTGTCTTCCTTTTTTGGGGCAAAAGTATCTGTGAAAAGCAGTGACGACCATAAGGGTGAAATTAAGATTCCTTTTGAGTCTCAGGATGAGTTGAAAAAGATTTTGGAAACGTTGAAATTTAATAGCAAAGCTTGAAAAAGTGGTTTTTGATAGGGATTGTCCTTTTTATCTCTGGTAAAGGAAATGCCCAGACTGTCGGGCCGGATGGTGGAAATGGGAAGGCTGCCAAAATTGTAGTTGCAGATACAGCGGCAGTAATGAAGGGCGATACTTCTTTATCAAAGGTGACAAAGAAATGGATGCCTAATCCTAAAAAAGCCACGCGTTTGGCGGCGATGATACCCGGATCCGGACAAATTTATAACCGCGACTACTGGAAAGTTCCTTTGGTGTATGCGGCGCTCGGAGGCGGAACCTGGACTGCGCTCTATTGGAATGTCAGGTATAAGGATTTCGTAGAAGGATATAGGAGCTTTTATGATCTGGATGATCCGACAAGCGCGGGATACGGAAAGTTTAAAAAGGGAGTAACGTCGGATACCAGATTGCCGATTTTTTATCGGGGAGGTATTTTAAATGGCGAGCGCGTGGATTCATTGATGTTAACTGTGGATCAGGTTAAAAGAGAGAAAAGCCGTTACAGACGTTACCGTGAAACCGCCATTGTGTTTACCGTTGCGCTTTATGCTATTTCCATCATCGAAGCCAACGTTGCCGCACATTTAAAAACATTTGACCTGTCGGACGACCTGACATTGCATGTTTCGCCGAAAATTCAGCAGCCCAATATGACCAGGCCTACACCCGGTGTAAGCCTCGTTTTTAATTTCCGGAAATAAGAGATATTAGTTAATAAAGTATTGATTGAAATTTAAGTTTTTAAAATGAAAATATTATTGCTGGGTTACGGCAAAATGGGTAAAACAATCGAAAAGATTGCCTTGGAAAGAGGACACGTTATCGTCGGGAAAATAGATGTCCAGAACCGCTCGGAAATGGAAAATCTCGGAAAAGACGATGTTGACGTTGCCATTGAGTTTAGCTCTCCCGAATCGGCTTATGCCAACATCACGTATTGTCTTGAAAAAGGCTGGCCGATCGTATGCGGCACCACAGGCTGGCTCGAACACCGCAAGGAAATTGAGCAGCTTTGTGAAAGTAAAAAAGGTGCATTCTTTTACGCTTCCAATTACAGTATCGGGGTTAATCTCTTCTTCCGTTTGAACCGTCAGCTGGCGCGTTTGATGAAAGGGCAGAATTACCACGCTTCCATGACTGAAATCCACCACATTCACAAACTGGATGCGCCAAGCGGAACGGCCATTACCCTTGCCGAAGGCGTTATTGCTGAGGATGAAAAAATCGGCGGATGGAAACTGGATCCGGAAGATGGGGAAGGTTTTATTAAGATTAAAGCAGAAAGAGAAGGAGAAGTGCCGGGGACGCATATCATTCGGTATGAGTCGGAGGTGGATACCATTGAGATTTCTCATACAGCACATAACAGGGCTGGTTTTGCGTTGGGTGCCGTGGTTTCGGGAGAATGGCTTCCAGGCAAACAAGGTGTTTTTGGAATGGATGATCTGTTAAAAAATTTAGACTAGTATACGTAACGCTCAATAAATCAGAATATGGCTTTTAATAAGGGATTAACCTCTGCATCATCTTCCAAAAGTAAAAAATCAGGAGTAAGAGAGTGGTTTGACTCCATATTGTTCGCAGTGATCGCTGCAACACTTATCCGGTGGTTGTTCTTTGAAGCATTTACAATTCCGACACCTTCGATGGAGAACAGCCTTTTAGTAGGCGATTTTTTGTTTGTTAGTAAATTACATTACGGAACGCGCACGCCAAAAACGCCGTTGCAGGTTCCGTTAACCCACCAGACTATTTGGGGAACCAACATTCCTTCCTACACGGACGCCATCCAATTGCCGCAATTCCGTTTGCCGGGTTTCAGTGACGTTAAACGCGGCGACGTGGTCGTATTTAACTATCCGCCGGAATTACAACACCCGGTAGATCTGAAGACAAACTATATCAAAAGATGTATGGGGCTTCCCGGCGATAAACTGGAAGTGCGTGACCTTCAGGTTTTCGCAAATGGCACAGCCGTTGAGAATCCTCAAAGGATGGAAAATGAATACTTCGTTGCGACAACGACCAGTGTTAACGAAGCGAAGATTTTTAAAGAAAATGGAATTTCTGAGTACAACACGTATCAGGAAACTTTTAACGATACCATTCCGGGAAATGACCAGTCGGGATATTTGGTGTATACTACCGTTGAACTGGCTGCGAAATTGAAGCAATACGACTTTGTGAAAGACGTGACTTTAGTGAAAGCTTCGAAGGATATCAGCGAGCCAATGCTTTATCCAAACTCGGAATTATTTAAATGGAACCGTGATAACTACGGTCCGATTACCATTCCAGCTAAAGGAATGACCGTGCAGCTGACGCCTGAAAATGTTGCTTTGTATGGTCCGGTGATCAAAAATTACGAAGGAGTAGACGCGGTTGAAATTGACAACAACACCGTGAAAGTGGCTGGGAAGGTCATTACAAGTTATACTTTCGATCAGGATTATTATTTTATGATGGGAGATAACCGTCACAATTCGGCTGATTCACGTTACTGGGGTTTTGTTCCCAAAGACCACATCGTCGGAAAGGCGGTATTTGTATGGATGTCGATCGATCCGGCACCGACAAGTTTCTTAGGGAAAATTCGTTGGAGCAGATTATTCCGCGTAATTAACTAACCGAAAAATTTTTAAGATTGAAAAGGGGAGAAAAGTATTGCACTTTTCTCCCCTTTTTGTTTTAAATCAATATACAGTAAAATTATATATATAAGAATTTGGATGTTATTTGCGAATCCTGTACTATTGTTAAAGATATAAACAAGCCATGATAACTCCTGTTCATAAAGAAGCACCGCGTACGCCTGTGAAAACGAAGAAAAAATCGGCTGTCCGCGAATGGCTGGATTCTGTGCTGTTCGCTGTGATTGCCGCCACGCTGATCCGGTGGCTATTTTTTGAAGCATTCGTCATTCCGTCGTCCTCCATGGAGCATACGCTGCTGGTCGGCGAATATTTGTTTGTAAGTAAATTACACTATGGCACACGTACGCCAATTACGCCGTTGCAGGTCCCGTTATCGCATCAGACGCTGTGGGGAACCGAAATACCATCTTACATGGATTTGATTTCTTTGCCGAAATTCCGTTTGCCAGGCTTTTCGGATGTGAAAAGGGGCGATGTGGTGGTATTCAATATCCCTTCCGAACATCCGGGTCTTTACCAGAAATACAGCCATGTGTTGCCCAATCTGAAACCGCATCCGATCGATCTTCGAACCAACTATATCAAAAGATGTGTGGCGCAACCCGGCGACCAGTTTGAACTGAAAGACGGTCAGGTGTATGTCAATGGGGCAAAAAGTGAAAATCCGGAGGGCTTGCAAAGTGATTATTTTGTTTCGTCAGGAACCGCTATCAATGAAACCAATATCTTTAAAAAGAATGGTATTACGGAGTATTCGCCTTATACGGAAACATTTGACGACAGCCTTTCCGCTAACGACGAGCAAGGTTATATAGTCAAAACTACCGCTGAAACTGCTGAAAAGCTAAAATCCTATGACTTTGTAAAACGCGTACAGATGACTGTATTGCCGAAAGGGATGAAAGAAACGTATCTCTATCCAAATTCGGAAAGATTCGGCTGGAACAAGGATAACTATGGCCCGATCGTTATACCAAAAGAAGGAGTGAATGTCAGGCTAACCGATGACAACATTGCCTTGTACGGCGAAATTATTCAGTATTTTGATGGGAATGACGACATTATCGTGAAAGACAGAAAAGTCACTAAAAGTGGAAAGGTAATCGACAATTATACTTTCCGGCAGGATTATTATTTTATGATGGGGGATAACCGGCATAACTCGGCGGATTCCCGTTATTGGGGATTTGTTCCGAAAGATCACATTGTCGGAAAGGCGGTATTTGTGTGGATGTCTATTGATCCGGATCCTTTGGATTTTGTAAATAAAATTCGCTGGAACCGTTTATTTAGGATTATTGAATAACAAAAAAGCTTCCCAACCGGGAAGTTTTTTTGTTATTATGGGCTATTCTTCCTGAGAAAATATCAAAGCCGTGTAAGGTGGAATCTGCAACGGAACATGCTGGGGTAACTGATCAAATTCTCCTTCGACGGTCGAAACATCGAAAACGCCTAAGTTAGAAAAATCCTCATCGTAATTTTCATTGTCGCTGTTAAAACGGAGTTTCCAGGAGCCGGGCCTTGGAAACCCGACTTTGTAATCGTCAAAAGTTTCTGTTGAAAAATTGAGTATGACGACAACGCTGTCTTTCGGTCCGCCGTTTTTGTAGCGGTGCATGACAATGACCTTTTTCTCGTCATCGGCACGTATAATCTGAACTTCCTGTCCCTGCAAACCCTCGGTGACGCCAAACCAGTTTCTTCGTAAATGGATCAGATCGCGGTGCAGATTGATAAAACCGCTGAATCTTTCCAGTCTGGACCAGTCCATTGGATCGCTGTCCGAAAACCATTTGTCTTCCAGAAGCGGCTGTCCCTGGAAAATCATCGGGATACCGGGCGAAGTTAATACCAAAGCTACGCCCAGCGCTGCCCGCTTCTTGGAATACCAGTTGTCCACGTCGCCGTCGGCAATTTCTTCGGCCACTCGCGCCTGTCCGTTGGCTACCTCGTCGTGGGATTCCGTGTAAATAATCCGCTGAAACGAATCCGTGTTATAGCGGCTGGTAATGGCGTCTGCAATAGACGGAATATTACGGTTTTTATCATCGGGTGTGATAATGGCTTCACGAACGGCATGTACAAATTCGGCGTCCCACTGAGAGCCATAACCCATGCCGTTGTTTTCAACCGAGTTTGTTACGAAATCCAGCGCGTGCATATCTTCGGCGATGGTGATCCGGTCCGGGAAATTCTCTTTAATATCTTTATTGATCCATTGCATCAGTGAGATACCGTCTTGCAAATCATTTCCAGGATTGCCATCAGCCTTGACATTCCGGATGTAAACGACCATATCCATGCGCAGCCCGTCGATCTGGTAATCTCTTAGCCACATCAGGGCGTTATCATGGATATACTGCCTCACTTCCCCGCGCCCGTAGTCGGGTCTGGTATTACCCCAGGGTGTGTGGGATTTCCAGTCGTTGTAAAAATAAATACCTCCGCCATCATTTTCTGACCAGCCGTCAAAGCGCCAAAGATCAAGATCCGACGGTCCGAAATGATTGTAAACCACATCCAAAATCACGGCGATACCAGCTTCGTGGGCGGCTTTAACGAATGCTTTTAGCCCATCAGGTCCTCCATAATCAGATTCTATTGCGAAGGGATTGGCAGGGTTATATCCCCAGGAACGATCACCGGGGAATTCGGAGCAGGGCATGAGTTCTACGGCATTAATGCCCAATCCTTTTAGATACTCAATTTTTTCAATGGCGGTGAAAAAAGTGCCGACCTTATTTTGTTCTGTTACGTGGAACGTTCCAATGTGTAATTCGTATATAATCAGCTCATTCCAGCCTGGCATTATATATTGAGCGTCTTTCCAGTCAAAACTTGCATGGTTATAAACCACGCCGTTCCCGACTGAGTTGGTCACCATTAAAGCATAAGGATCCTTTCGCTGAAAATCACCTGACGGTGTTTTTAGCGAAAATTTATATTCATCGCCTTCTTTCGAATTTTCTACGAGAATTCCCCAGTTCCCATTTTCTTCGGGTTGTAATGGATGGGTTTCTGAATTCCAGTCATTGAAAGTTCCAACGACCGAAACGCTGTCGGCGTGCGGTGCCCAAACCCTGTAATAAACTCCCTGAGGATGACAAACTGCTCCCATTCCTTCGTAATGTTCTAAAATGCCGGTATCGTTAGTGTCTGGGTTTTTCATCTGGGATTTTAAATGTGAGAATTTTTCAATGGATTAAGCAAATCTTATGCCAGCAGAACTTTGGAGAATATATTGTTATCGAATTGAGGTTTATGGTTCATATTTTTTAATTTGCAGTTCAAACACACTATAAATAACATGCTGGAATTACCCGAAAGTGAAAAGCTTTGCACGCTGGCTTTGGTGAACACGCCGGGCATTGGTTCTGTGACGATCCGGTTGCTGATCAGTTACTGTGGAAGTGCGGAAAAAGTGTTTAAGGCGGATTTTAAAAAGCTTATAAAAATACCCGGGGTTGGTGAAAAGGTTGCCCGGTTGATCTTAAAAAGAGAAGGCTTGGCCCAGGCTGAAAAGGAGTGGACCGACTGCATTAAAAGTGGTGCTGCGCTTCATTTTTTTTCTGATAATGCTTATCCGAGCCGTTTAAAATCGCTTTACGACGCGCCCGTTGTACTTTACTCCAAAGGTCATTTCGATTACAACAGCCATCGGACGGTGGGCATCGTGGGTACAAGGCAGATCACCGACTACGGAAAAGGCATTACGGAAACAATTATCAGGGATCTCGTACCTTATGGTCCGCTGGTGGTGAGCGGACTTGCCTACGGGGTGGATATCACGGCGCACAAAGCTAGCCTGAAACATGGCCTGTCAACCATTGGTGTAATGGCCAGCGGTTTAAACGTGATTTATCCCGCTATACATCAGAAAACGGCTAAGGAAATGCAGGGGAACGGAGGTTTGGTAACAGAAAATGCCCTGGCGACCAAACCGGATTCTATGCGTTTTCCGGCGAGAAACAGAATCATTGCCGGATTGAGTGATATCACCATTGTGGTGGAATCTGCGAACAAGGGAGGAAGTCTGATCACCGTTGAATTTGCACAAAATTATCACCGGGAAGTTTTTGCAGTACCCGGAAATATTACCAGTACGCAGTCAGAAGGGTGTAATCAGCTGATCAGGGAAAATAAAGCGTCGATTTTTACGTCGGTTCAGGATATGGCCGAGGCGATCGGATGGAGCTCGAAGAACAAAGAAGGTGTTGTAAGTGTTAATAAGGTGAGCAGTCCGGGCGAGTCAAGCCTGGTATTTGATGGTTTTACGCAGGACGAGGGGCAGGTTTTATCTTTGCTGAGGAGGCAGGGGACGATGCAGGTTGATGAATTGTCGTGGCAGAGCGGGATGCATTTAAATAAATTGGCGACGCTACTTTTGAACCTAGAATTTCAGGGCGTTGTAAAGTCGTTGCCGGGTAAAAAATATGGTTTAATTTAAGCATGAAAAAAAGTACAGTACAATTAATCAAGGAGGGAGAGGGGTTAACCGTTGAATTCAAAAGAACGATTGATAGTCCATATAAAATTGCCAAAACGATTGTTTCCTTTGCCAATACTTCCGGTGGCGTTTTGCTGGTCGGGGTAGGGGATAACCGGGAGTTGCTGGGCATAAAATCTGAATTAAACGAACTGGAAAAACTGGAAAAAGCCTGTACCCAGCTTGTTGACAAGATGATACCGGTCCGCTTCAAATCAGAAAAACTGGACAACCGGGTTCTGCTGAGGGTCGAGATTGACGAAAGCCAGGAACGGCCGCATTATGCGATCAATGAAAAAGGGCAGCGGATGATTTATATCCGCGTAAAAGACAAAAGTGTGCCGACTTTAAGACTGTTTATTGAAGGCGAAAGCGATATTGATACGAAAACGCTGCTGGCTTCCCGACATGTGCGGACACTGGTTCAATATTTGAAAGAGTACGACTCAATCAATGCAAAAGCGTTTTCTCGGATGATCAATATTTCAGAAAAAAGAGCCGAGCGGATGATGAACGATCTGGCCGAGAAACAGGTGTTATTGAAATTAAAAAAAGGAAAACCCGAATTGTATAGCCTTAAATGGGGTGAGTAGCGAGATAAAAAAACGGGGCTTCGAATTTTGACATTCGAAGCCCCGTTTTTTTATCTATTGAAATACTATTCAATACCTACAAGTTCCAGTTCAAAGATCAGGTCCTGACCTGCCAATGGATGGTTTGCATCAAGAAGTACATGCGTTTCCGTCACTTCTTTAACGATCACCGGAATTACCTGGCCATTGCCATCCTGATGCATATTAAGCGTAATGCCTACTTCCAAAGGAATATCAGAAGGAATTTGACTGCGGTCAAAGTTAACGATCATATCTTCATTGAGAGGGCCGTATGCCTCTTCGTTAGGGATATGGATGGTCTTTTTGTCTCCAACGGCCATACCGGTAACACCGTCATCAAAGCCTTTGATCACCATCCCGCTTCCCAATTGAAAAGACAATGGTTCACGTCCTGCCGAGGAATCAAACAGTTGGCCATCCGGAAGAGTGCCTGTGTAGTGTACCTGGACAGTATCACCTGCTTGTGCTTGTTTCATTTTATTAGAATCTATTGGTAAAAAAATATGTTATTGGTGATTTGACGCGTTACAAAGGCAATTAATAAGCTCTTGCAAAAACAACACGCTGCGTCGAAGGTTTACCCGTGTAAATACAAACACCGGCTTCTTCCACAGCATTCAAAGGAACGCAGCGGATCGTTGCTTTAGTTTCCTCTTTGATTTTTTCTTCAGTCTCGGAAGTTCCGTCCCAGTGCGCTAAAATGAAACCACCTTTGGTATCAAGCACCTTGTTAAATTCTTCAAAAGTATCCACCTTGAAAGTATTTTCCTCACGGAAAGCCAGCGCCTTGTTGTAAATGGATTCCTGAATGTTATCCAATAGATCACTGACGTGGTCGATGATGCCTTCCAGGGAAACAGTTTCCTTTGTTTTGGTATCACGACGGGCTACTTCAACGGTATTATTTTCAAGGTCGCGAGCACCCATAGCCAAACGAACCGGAACACCTTTCAATTCGTATTCGGCAAATTTATAACCTGGTTTGTAGGCGTCGTTGTTATCAAATTTAACGCTGATTCCTCTCTTCTTCAATTGTTTGGTGATTTCACCAACTTTTTCAGAAATCAGGGCCAGTTGCTCTTCATTCTTGTAAATAGGAACAATAACCACTTGGATCGGCGCAAGTTTTGGAGGTAAAACCAAGCCCTGGTCATCCGAATGTGCCATGATCAGCGCACCCATCAAACGCGTACTCACACCCCATGAAGTTCCCCAAACGTATTCCAGTTTTCCTTCCTTGTCCTGAAATTTAACGTCGAACGCGTTGGCGAAATTTTGGCCCAGAAAGTGTGAAGTTCCGGCCTGAAGTGCTTTTCCGTCCTGCATTAAGGCTTCAATACAATAGGTATCCACTGCACCGGCAAATCTTTCATTAGCCGTTTTTACGCCCTTAACAACCGGAAGCGCCATCCATTCTTCTGCAAACTGCGCATAGACTTCAAGCATTTGTTTTGTTTCTGCTACCGCTTCTGCTGAGGTAGAATGTGCCGTATGGCCTTCCTGCCAAAGAAATTCGGTTGTTCTTAAAAACAATCGGGTACGCATTTCCCAGCGAACAACATTCGCCCACTGGTTGATAAGCAAAGGCAGGTCGCGGTAGGACTGGATCCAGTTTTTATAAGTACTCCAGATCACCGTTTCCGAAGTAGGCCGGACGATCAGTTCTTCTTCCAGTTTTGCGTCGGGGTCAACGATCACGCCGCCGCCATTCGGGTCATTCTTTAATCTATAATGTGTTACAACCGCGCACTCTTTTGCGAAACCCTCTACGTGTGAAGCTTCTTTGCTCAGATATGATTTCGGGATAAATAAGGGGAAATAGGCATTGGAATGACCTGTTTCTTTAAACATGTCATCCAGCGCACGCTGCATTTTTTCCCAGATCGAATAACCGTAAGGTTTGATAACCATACAGCCACGAACAGCGGAAGTTTCAGCCAAATCGGCTCTTTTTACAAGTTCATTGTACCATTCGGAGTAATTTTCACTGCGGGTTGGTAAGGCTTTACTCATTCTTCGTAAATATTATGTAATGGAAAGGAGTATGACGGTTTGTCGCTTCGCTTTTTAATGAAGTTGCAAAGATAGTTTTTTATGTTAACTTTGGAATTAATGTCATACTAATGATGTTTTATTCACAGTCCGGTATAAAAATTATTGTATATTAGAGACAACATTCTAAATAACTAAGAGCCATGGGGAGCATGAATAATTTAAAATATCTTTCACTGATACTGCTTTTTGGCGTGGGTGCCTGCACCAACAACCAATATGCATCTCAGGGAGGATATGACGACCTTTACGGAGGTAATCCAAATTCAGGAGTAGTTACAAAAAATAACAGAGACAGACGCGCCTCAGAACAATTGTCGCGCTCCAATAACCCTGATTATCAGGAATACACGGATGAACAGGCGAATGGAAATGCGGACTATTATGATGATTCATACCTGTCGGCACGTGGTGTTCAACGGAATTTGTCAAGTTCTGCGGGTTATAACGCAGGGTTTACGGACGGATTTAATCAGGCCACACGTTTATCCAATCCGTATTACGGCTACACACCGTATTCAGGTTTTAGTCCTTATTTCGGCGGTAGCGGTTTGAGTCTGGGACTTGGCTTTGGTTTTGGAAGCATGTTCAGAATGCGCCCTTACATGAGCCTTGGTTATGGCTTCGGTGGCTATTCTCCATATTCTTCGATGTACGGTTACAGTCCTTACGGGTATGATCCGTTTGGTTATGGCTACGGATCGGGACTTTATGGTTATGATAGCTATTACGGCATGGGAGGTTACGGCGGATACGGCGGTTATGGCTTCGGATACAATCCATGGGCATACAGCAGTCCTGTAATTATTGTCAACAACAATACGGACAGAAGAGGATATGCGAGAACCTACGGCAACCGGGTTTCCAATGCAAACGCGAGAACTTCGGAACGTTATAATTCAAGTTTTGTAAACAGCCCGCGTTCTTCAAATTCGACAAGAGAGCGTAGTGCAAGAACTTCTGGCGGTGATACTTATTACACGTCGCCAAGGTCTTCATCTGGCAGCCGTGGTTATTCAAACAACGGACGGGTAGGTGCTTCTGATGCAAATTCAGGCAATACCAATACAAGAAGTTATTCAAGAGGTGGAAACACAAGCGACGGAAATACGTATTATTCCCGTCCGAGATCATCAGCTGGCAGCAACTATTCTTCGGATAATGTGAATACTTACACGCCTTCACGTGCCACGAGAACTTACAGCAATGATTCATATCAGGCACCTTCAAGAAGCCAGTCTAATTATTCGGCACCTTCACGTAGCACGCAGACCTATCAGGCGCCTACCAGAAGTTATGACAATAATAATAATTATAGCGCTCCTCAAAGAAGCAACAATACTTACAGCGCGCCAACCAGGTCTTACAGTGCACCAAGTTATAGTGCGCCAAGTAGTGGCGGAGGCGGCGGAGGTGGTCGTTCTTCATCATCAAGAGGTCCACGCTGATATCAGGAATGATTTTTGTAATTTAAAGACATAAATTGACCCTGCAAAATGTCATAATTTTGCAGGGTCTTCGTTTAATAACCAATATATTAAAATAAAAAACGCTACAATTGTCATGAAAAAACCGGGAATATGGATTGGACTATTTTGCAGTTTAACGCTTTCCATTCCAACCTTTGCTCAATATGCTTCCGACGCATTCAGATTTTCAGAGATTAACCAAACAGGAAGCGCACGTTTTCAGGCACTTGGCGGAAATCATACGGCACTTGGCGGGGACGCCAGTTCTATCAGCGGGAATCCTGCGGGGTTAGGTTTTTACACAAGATCGGAGCTTAGCCTGAGCCCGTCCGTCACTAATTTTAGCACCAAAACCAATTACATCGGGCAGAATACTTCTGATAGCAAAGCCAATTTTAATATTGCGCAGGCTTCTCTGGTCATAACAAGTCAGCCAAGTTTTCAGAGAAAATGGAAGCGGTCTTCTTTGGGAATATCTTATTCCCGCCAGCAGTCGTTCCAAAACAGGTTTAGCTACGCAGGGCAAAATAACAGAAGCGCCTATGTTGACAAAGTGGTGGATAATGCCAGTAATGGAAATTTATTGGTTTCTGATTTGAATAACGATTATTTGCCAGGTACGCCGAACGATCAGCCGCTGGCTTATTCGGAAGCGGCAGCGTATTATGGCATGAAATATATTTATTCCAATTCAGCCGGTGCACCTTATTTCAGGGATGACAGGGAGAGTTCGTCGTTACAGACCGGCGTTTTTGAGTCAACCGGAGCGCAGACGCAATGGAATATTACCTACGCCGGAAATTATGATGATAAGTTATATGTGGGCGGATCGGTTGGCTTTAACCGGATCAAATATGATTACTCGCATTCTTTTACCGATAATTTCACAGACCCAACTATTTTCAGAAGTGCGACGGCAAATGAAGATTTATCCGTAAGAGGTAACGGGATTAATGCAAGTTTTGGTATTATTTACAAGGTGTCTCCGATCTTACAATTTGGCGGGTCGTTGACATCGCCTACTTTTATGGCCATGAAGGAGACTTTCAACCAAAGCCTTCAGGCAGATTACATCAAAGGATCTTTGGTTGATGACAAAGGGAATGAAGCCGGACCAACGGATACTTTTATTCCTGTCGCACCAAATGATTTTGAATATTCGATCACAAGCCCGTTCCGGGGTTCTTTGGGTGCTACTTTCTTCCTTTCCAACAAAGGTTTTATTACGGGTTCACTTGAGTATGTTGGTTACGGTGCTATGGGGGTCAGAACAAAATTCTACACTTCCAGCGCAGACAACAAGGCCTTCAAGGATGATTACAAAGCGGAGATTAAAGACACTTACAAAGGTGGTGTGAATGCGCGTATTGGCGGGGAATACCGTGCTGGGATGCTGAGAGGCCGTTTGGGATTGGCTTACCTTTCGGATCCTTATAAGATCAATTCAGATGGTATCAACAGAGACAAACTCCTATTGTCGATAGGAGCCGGTGTACGTAACGACCGTTTCTTTGCTGATGTTTCAGGAACTTACAATGCCTTTAAGTCCGTGTACACGCCCTATTTTCTGAACAATTCGGCGGATTATGCTTCCGCCAAAATAAACAACCACATGGTTAATATCGTATTATCCGTGGGGACGTTTTTTTAGGAAAATAAAGCCGTAAAAAAGCTGAGCTCGTTAAGGGCTCAGCTTTTTTTGTTATAAAAGTGGCTGGACAATGGCCGCGAGTTGAGAAACGTCGCTATCGCCGGACAACGTAAAATCTGCGCGGGAATAAAAGGGCAATCGTTGCAGATATTTTTGTTCAAGCTCGTTTTCAAGTGACGCAGCGCCGGATAACAAAGGCCTGTCATCTTTGCCATGGTTCTGAATACGTTTGGCCAGTTCAACGTGGTGCACATCCAGAAAAATACTGATCCCCGACTTTTTAATGAAATCCATATTATCGAAGAAGCAGGGCGCTCCGCCTCCGGTGGCAATCACAACGCTGCGGTTTTCGATTGTATTTTTTAAAATCCGGCTTTCAACTTCTCTGAAATAAGGCTCACCTTTTTGTGTGAAAATCTCGTGGATCGTCATGCCCTGGTCTTTTTCAATCAGTTTGTCCATATCGACAAAGCGATAGTCAAGGAGCCGGGCAAGTTTTTTTCCCAAAGTAGACTTACCGGAAGAGGGCAGCCCGATTAGAAATATATTTTTCATGAATTACAATACAGAAACAGCAATAATTAGGTTGTAACGAAAAGCAGATGGCGAAATGGACAGGTGAATTTATTTGACCAGCTCTTCCAAAACCTCTTCCGGAGAAGGCGTGTCGTTATAATGCCACTTGCCTTTCACTGTTCCCTCTTTCAAAAGCCATAACCCCGGGTTCGAGCGTGAGATTGTTTTCAAAACAGTTGCATCAACGAAATAGTAAGGCAATGAAAGCTGATGCTGCGTAAGGAATTGGGTAATTTCATCGCTGCTGGCAGATGTGAGCACGATGGGTTCCACACCTTTCTTTTTGACTTCATTCACCAGTTTTTGGATATCCGGAAAAGCAGCCGTGTTGATGTCTGTCAGATTTTTAATGATCAGAAATAATTTCTTTCCTTTAAAAGTCTCTTCGGTGAAATCACCGGCATCGTTCCAAACCCTGTAATCCGTGATCGTCGGTTTGGCATCTTCGTTCAATACCACCATTTCTTTAAATACCATCGTGGTATCCGTCGGATATTGCTCAAATTCCACTTCTTTGCCTCCTATGGTGAAAATATATTTATATCGCAAAGGTTCGGATGGTTTCATTTGGGCCGGAATGTTGGCTCCTACACGGTATGCCAGAAGATCAAGAATGGGCAGATGTCTCAATGAATAAACCGCTATCCCCAAAGAAGCCAGGGTAGAAAGTGCGACAATAAAACCGGTAGGCTGCGTTTTGAAAATCTTTCGCTTATATATAATGATCAGGATCAGAATCAATAAGAACACATCCTTGCCAAACGATGTCCACGGTGTCAGCTTGATCGCCGCCCCGAAGCAGCCGCAATCCGTCACCTTATTAAAGTAAGCCGAATAGAAAGTAAGGAAAGTAAAGAAAACGATGATCAGTAGGAGCAGCCAGGATATGGTTTTGGGTTTATAACCAACAAGCAAAGCGATGCCCAGCACAACTTCCGCAGCGCAAAGAAATACTGAAAAGTAAAGTGCAAACGGGATCAGCGCTTCAAAAAAATGCTGAAAATGCGAAAAGTCGGTTGCGAAAACCTCAAAATATTCTTCCAGCTTGTATTGGGTACCGACGGGATCGTTCAATTTGATCAACCCCGAAAAAATAAATAATAACCCTACAATAATCCGGGAAACATGTGCAAGAATCTTCATTTTTGGTAATTTGTTAGGCAGCCGTCGTTTTCGTTTTAATTTGTATGTAAACCGTTTGACTTAATCAGACAGAATACCGAGTAATTGATGATGTCCTGATAACCTGATTTTACACCTTCTGAAACGAGCGTAAAGCCTTCATTATCTTCAATTTGCTTGATTCTTAATAACTTCATCAGGATAATATCCGTCATGGAGCTCACCCGCATATCACGCCACGCCTCGCCGTAGTCGTGATTTTTGTTAAACAGCAATTCTTTTACTGCGTTAACCTGGCTGTTGTAGAACGACGTCAGTTCGTCGGCGCCAATTTCTCCTTTCTCCGTTCCAAGCTCTACCTGGATCAACGCCATGACACAATAGTTAATGATTCCGATGAACTCACCAGAAATATCGTCATTAACTTTTTGCACACCTTTTTCCTGAATGGTACGGATGCGCTGGGCCTTGATGAAAATTTGATCAGTTATAGAAGGAATGCGCAAAATGCGCCATGAAGTTCCGTAATCTTTGTTTTTTTTTGTAAAAAGATCTTGGCAATGCTGAATGATTTCCTGATATTCCGCTTCGGTCGATTTCACGCGTACTTAATGTGTTTGGCTTAATTAATTCTAAAAAATGTACAGGAATAATGTTGGATGAGCTGTTCTGAAATTAACGGCTAGTCTGATCGAAGGAAATTGCTGTACTAAACCGACCGTCAACCATTAATTGAGAAAAACACGCTTTTTATTCTAATATCATTGCTGTTATATGGCGCAAGTTAGTAAAAAAACGATCAAAATTCAGGGGCGGTTACTGGATCTTTCCATACCGCGGGTGATGGGCATTTTAAATATTACGCCGGATTCTTTTTATTCGGAGAGCCGGATGAAGTCCATGGATGCGGTTGTTGAGAATGCTCGAAAAATGCAGGAGGATGGAGCCGTTTTGATTGATATCGGTGGCTACTCGACCAGGCCGGGCGCGAAGGAGGTCAGCGAAAGTGAGGAAATGGACCGTGTTGTGCCGGTTATTGAGCAGCTAAATAAGTATTTTCCTGAACTTATAATTTCTGTTGATACCTTTCGTTCAGAAGTGGCAAGGCAGTCTGTTTTGAACGGGGCACATATTATTAATGATGTCGCCGGTGGGTTGCTGGACGAGGGAATGTTTGATGTTGTGGCGGAGTTGGGTGTACCGTATATATTAATGCACATGCGAGGCACGCCGCAAACGATGAATACACTGACGGATTATGATTTTCTGGTGCCCCGGATTTTACAGGAATTGCAGGAAAAATTGATTTCCTTGCGTCAGCGAGGTGTTTCAGACGTTATTATTGACCCGGGCTTCGGTTTCGCAAAAACTACGGCTCAAAATTTTGCACTGATGAAAGATCTTTCTGAATTTCATGAACTGGGTTGTCCGCTGTTGGTCGGGATATCAAGGAAAGGTATGATTTACAATACCTTAAAGATTACCGCGGAGGAAGCTTTAAACGGAACCACAGTTTTAAATACGATTTCTTTACAGCAGGGCGCGTCTATTTTGCGTGTTCATGATGTAAAACCGGCCGTTGAGGCTGTAAAACTATGGATGGCTACTAGCGGTATGAATGAAAAATTAGTAATTTAGTCGTGAAATAATATTGAATTTCTTATGCGTGTTGGTTTTTTGAATGTTAACTGGACTGATATTCTGGATGTTTTTTTGGTATCGATACTTCTTTATCAGATTTATTTTCTTGTTCGGGGCAGTATAGCAAGCAGGGTTTTTTTAGGATATTTGTTTGTTTACGTCTTTTATCTGGTTGTAAAAGGCCTTGGATTGGGGCTGCTGACGGCTATTCTGCAATATTTTATGGGCGTGGGGGCCGTGGCGCTGATCGTTATTTTTCAGCAGGAGATCCGGCGTTTCCTCTTGATCATTGGAAAATCGACCATTTATACAAACAATGAGTTTTTGAAAAAAATACTTGGAAGCACGGTTTTAGACTTAAAAAACAAAAATCTGAAAGAAATTATAGATGCCAGCAAGACCATCGCATCCAATTTCAACGGCGCGTTAATCGTCCTGAACAAGCGGGATGATCTTGGGAAATTTATTGAAACGGGTGAAATGCTTGATGCGCGCGTGTCAAAACCTTTAATTGTTTCACTTTTTAATCAGTATAGCGAGCTGCATGATGGCGCTGTTGTCATTGTTGATGGCAGACTTAAGGCGGCACGTTGCGTGTTACCTGTTGCCGACGGTGTGGATGTGCCCAGTTCGCTGGGATTTCGTCACAGAGCTGCCATGGGAATGAGCGAAGCCACTGATGCTGTGGTGATTGTAATTTCGGAGCAGACAGGTAAGATATCGCTTGCTGTCGAAGGCGAGCTGCTGAGCAACATTCCGGTTTCCGAGTTGGAAGCGCGCGTGGCAGAATATCTGTCTTCAGATGTACAGCGTTTGGTGAAGTAGATAATATGGTTTTCTTTAAATATATTTCTAACTAAAGTTGCGTTTTTAATAAGGTATGCCTATTTTTGCAGACCGATTCTAAGAATTGAAAAATATCAACATTATAAGATGGCAAATCATAAATCAGCATTAAAAAGAATTCGTGCCAACGAAACGAAGCGTTTGCGTAATCGCTACCAACATAAGACAACACGTTCTTACGTAAAGAAATTGCGTGAAACGACTGACAAAACTGTTGCGATAGAAGTTTACAAAACAGTTTCTTCTATGTTGGACCGTTTGGCAAAGAAAAACATTATCCATAAGAAAAAAGCGTCTAACCAAAAATCGAAATTGGCCAAATTGGTTAATTCATTGGCGATAGCAGCATAAGCAGCTTTTTTACAAAGATATTTGCCCCGATAGTTTTACTGTCGGGGTTTTCTGTGTTATTACCAAATGGATAGCTTATGATTTTTGCAATAACAACCTCAAAATGTTAACAATGTCGAGAAGAAAAATACATTTAAATAAAAATGGCGTAGGAAACGAGAGTAAATCTTGTAGATTAAATGTTTTATATGATATATTGCAAACGGTTAAGAGAAACCTTGTAACACCTTAAAACAGGCTTACAGGGTTTCTTTTAATAAGGACACTTTATGTTTTTTATTAAAATTCAATTTATCTAAATCTTTCTTTTTCTATGAAAAAAGTCGCATTATTTGCCGGTTTAGTGGCTTTGGGAGCCGTTCCTGCTGTCGCTCAATCGCCTGTTAATTTTAACGCCCGGGGCCTTGTGGTTGTTTCTGATGCTGATATGTCGGCCTCGGCGCTAGTTGATGGAAAGCTATTAAGAGACAACACAGCAAAAGATCTTTTAACATCAATTAAATTTCCGGTTGAACGCAGTAAGTCGGTGGGCACGGCGTTGGTGTCGAATTCAGCATTAGGTTCAGCAAAGACAATCGCGGTTCCTGCGAATGGCGGATTGGCTTATGTGCTGGAAAGCCGTTTGCGTCCGGATGATGGCGTTGCCGAGTATAAGGATGCCACTTTGGAATTTCCCGCAGGTGAAAAATTATTTGTGGTAGATATCGCCAATCTGGCAGCTCCAAAAGCGAAATTTGGTTTTCCTGTTGGGAAATATCCAACTGCCATCGATATCAATAAAAATGAGTTGATTATTTCTACGCGTCAGACTGGTAAGGATCTTGTCTTTATTGAATCTGCACCGGACGGAAAACCTGCAAGATTCCTGAACCTGCCATCGGGTATTGACTCGACAAATAAAATTGTAGACGTTTCATGGCATCCATCAGGCGACTTTATTGCTTTTACTTTGGGTAAAACACATGAGGTAGGTTTGTATAAAGTGTTGCGTGAAGCTGGTAAACTGAAAAATGTTGAGTTGGTTGGAAAGCCGATACAGGTAGGAACGGAACCATCTTTTGGTAAATTTTCGCCAGATGGGAAACATTATTTTGTGCTCGATTCAAAAGGTGCGGCCGGAAAAGCAGCGGGTGAAGGAGAGTTATTTGTAGTTGATTTTTCTATGGACGGAGCCGCTGAACACAAAATTGCCAGCAAAACTGCCGTTGGTTTGAATACAGGTTCTTTTGCAATAAGCCCTGATGCGGCTTCGCTCGTGACGGTAAATGCTGCAAAAAGTGGTCACCCATGGTCTGAGGCTGGCACCGCAACAGGAAGTTCATTGTCATTATTCAAACTGGCTGGTGACGGCGCTTTGACAAAAGTTTCTGACTATCCATTTGAAGGAATTTATCCAAAAAGCGTGGTTTTTGATAAGGACGGATCAAACCTGGCTGTGTCGGTTTATGAGTTTTTGGAATACGGAAACGGCAATGGCGCGGTTGAATTCTGGTCGGTAACAAAAGGAGATGCACCGGCTTTGAAAAAACAAGGAGCAAAGGTAAGCGTTGGAAAAGGAGCCCATACTTTGCGTGTGATTCTCTGATTAAACGTTGAAAATATATTTGAATGCAAGAGGCCGGTTGTAAATCGGCCTCTTTTGTTTGTTATGTTTGTATAAAACTGGGGATATCCCCAGTTTTAGGGCATAGAAAATCCCTCTATTTTTCGTAATTTTGCACTTTCATTCATAAAAAATCAGTTTTAAGATGATTACGGTTCAGAACGTATCCTTGCGGTACGGCAAAAGGGTGTTATTTGACGAAGTAAATATAAAATTTGTACCTGGAAACTGTTATGGCATAATTGGTGCAAACGGAGCAGGTAAATCAACATTTCTAAAAATTCTTTCTGGCGAAATTGAAGCTCAAACGGGTGTGATTAGCATGAATCCTGGCGAACGGATGACTTTCCTTAAGCAGGATCAGTTTGAATTTGACGCATATACAGCCATGGATACGGTGATTTTGGGACACGAACGTCTTTACAAAATCATGAAGGAGCGTGAGGCCATCTATGAAAAGGAAGATTTTACGGATGCCGATGGAGAGAAGGCAGCTGATCTTGAAGCTGAATTTGCAGATCTTAACGGTTGGGAAGCAGAAACGGAAGCCGCACAGTTGTTAAGTGGTTTGGGCATAGGAGAGGAAGTACACGGTACATTGATGGGTGACCTTAACACCAATATCAAAGTCCGCATCCTGCTGGCGCAGGCGCTTTTTGGCAATCCGGATGTACTTTTGCTCGATGAACCTACCAACAACCTTGACGTTGAGATGGTTTTATGGCTGGAAAACTTCCTGGCTGATTTCAAAAATACGGTCATTGTTGTTTCTCACGACAGACACTTTTTGGACGAAGTTTGTACGCATATTGTTGATATCGATTTCAGTAAAGTACAGATGTTCTCCGGTAACTACTCGTTCTGGTATGAATCAAGCCAGCTGGCGATGAAACAACGCCAGGACCAGAATAAAAAATCAGACGAAAAGCGGAAAGAACTTGAAGACTTTATCCGCCGTTTCAGCGCGAATGCTTCAAAATCCAAGCAGGCTACGTCGCGCCAGAAATTGCTGGAAAAACTTACCATTGATGATATCAAGCCGTCTTCGCGTAAGTATCCATACATTGCTTTCAAATCAGAACGTGAGGTTGGTGACCAGATTTTGACTGTTGACGGGTTGTCAAAAAAGACAGAGGACGGAGTGGCATTGTTTAACAACATGAGTTTTAGCGTTAATAAGGGCGATAAAATCGCTTTTGTGAGTCGTAATACCTTGGCAATCAGTTCGTTTTTTGATATTTTAAATGGTGAACAGCAAGCGGATAGAGGTGACTTTAACTGGGGAGTAACGATTACCAAATCGTATTTCACAAAGGATCCGACCTCTTTCTTTGATGTTGACCTGAACCTGGTTGACTGGCTTCGTCAATATTCCGAAGAAAAAGATGAGAGCTTTATCCGTGGATTCCTGGGCCGTATGCTCTTCTCGGGTGAGGAATCTTTGAAAAAGGCGAAAGTGCTTTCAGGAGGTGAAAAAGTGCGTTGTATGTTGTCGCGTACCATGCTTTCGGGATCCAATGCCCTGATCATGGATGACCCAACCAACCACCTTGACCTTGAATCCATCACAGCGCTTAACAACGGTCTGATTGATTTCTCCGGATGTCTGTTGTTTTATTCTCATGATCACCAGTTCGTTCACACGATTGCAAACCGTATCATCGAAATCGGACCAAAAGGTATTTTGGACAAGCTAATGCCTTACGATGATTTCCTTAAAGACGAGACGGTTAAAGCACAGCGTAAGGCTTTGTATTAAGCGTTTTTTATAAATAGTACAAAAAAGAGAGCGGCCATCAATTAAAAATTGATGGCCGCTCTCTTTTTTGTACTCGGTAATTATTCTTTTGTAAATCCGTATTGTTTCAATACTTCTTCAGGCGGTCCTGACCACATATTCGGCGTATTACCCACATATCCGATGTCATCGATGCCGATCCTTGTGGTATAAAAACCGGAAGCAGTCATGTTTCTCATCAGATTGAAAAATGCGACACCCTGGCTATAAACCGGTTTAGCTTTCTCCGGATAGGCAATATCATCGACAATTTCTATCCGCTGCGCCGGTGTCAGTAAGGTGAATGCTTTTTTGAAACGTTTGGTTGATTCCAGATCAAGCCATTTCAATCCACCACGCATTGGAACCTGGTGCTGCGGCATATCTTTTACGATAAACTCGATAAATGCAGGAACTCCTGCATCCGAAGCACTCCCTGACTTGGAGTCGGCCGGAATAATGATATCGGCTAATATTTTAATGGTAGCCAACTCGGATACTGTGAAGAATTTTTCTTTCATCAGCCTGGCATCGCGAATTGCCTCTTCTTTCTGACGGCCTCCCGGAATTTTCAGGGGTGTTTCAGGAGGTAACTGGCTTTCAATTTCCCGAGCCTCCGCAAGCGCTTCCTGCGGGTTCATGGCCGCAAAGCCCAGGGAGCTAAGTGTTAGTGCTTTTAATGAATCTCTGCGTTTCATTTTTATATCATTTATGTCAACCGGAGAAGACAGGGATTATAAATTCTTTTGTTTGATCTGATCAATAATGTGATCGGATGCTCTCCATGAAAGTGCAAGGATCGTCCAGGTTGGGTTTTTGTCAGCCTGAGAAACAAATGATCCGCCATCAACCACGTAAACATTTTTAGCGTCATGCGCCTGAGAGAACTTGTTAAGTGCAGACGATTTTTTATCATCACCCATACGCACCGTTCCAACTTCGTGAATAATCCGTCCTGGCGCAGCAATGCCATAGTTGGTATCCGCACCAGGTTTTGTTCCCAATGCCACACCACCCAACGCATGGATCATTTCTTCAAATGTTTCATGCATGTGTTTGGCTTGCTTGATTTCGTAATCCGTCCAGTTGTAGTTAAAACGTAAGACCGGAATACCGTATTTGTCAACTACGTTCGGGTCAATTTCACAGTAGTTATTAACGTTCGGTACCGCTTCGCCACGACCTGCCATGCCGACATAAGCACCATAGAAACGACGGTAGTCTTCTTTAAGCGATGCGCCGTAACCTCCCGCTTGTTTCATTGTTCCGTTTGCAGTCGGGTATTTACCGTTTAATCCTTCAATACCAGATCCGAAACCATAACTTGGCATACCCATACCACCACCGTACTCGATGTGGTAACCTCTTGGGAAATCCAGTTTTTTGTTATCCAGCCACCAAGGTGTATACACGTGCATGCCGCCAACGCCGTCTTCATTATAGCGTTTACGGTCCATCAAATGTGGAAGGAATGCGCTGCGAGAAGCTCCGGTAGAATCATGAAGATATTTACCGACCACACCGCTCGAATTCGCCAAACCACCTTCGTGTCTGCCTGATTTTGAATTCAATAACAAACGCGCAGATTCCCCGGCACTGGCTGCCAAAACAACTACTTTTGCTTTGATCGTATGCTCGGTTAATTTTTCTCTATCTACATAAGAAACGCCTGTGGCTAAACCTGTGTTTGCATCCGTCAGGATTTCACGCGCCATGGCATTGTTGATCAATGTGACATTTCCGGTTTTCAGGGCAGGGATAACCAATACCGATGAAGAAGAAAAGTCGGCGTAAGCCTGGCATGAACGACCGCACTGGCTGCAATAAAAACACACGCCGCGCTGGTCGTTAATCGGTTTAGTCAGGATAGAAAGGCGTGATGGGATAACAGGAATATTGGCTGCTTTTCCGGCCTTCTTAATGAAACGTTCATGCAAACGTGGCGCAGGCGGTGGAAGAAAAATTCCATCGGGTTCGTTATGCATATTTTCCACGGTGCCGAACACACCAATCAGCTTATCGACCTGGTCATAGTAAGGTTTTACGTCGTCATAACTGATAGGCCAGTCATCCCCAAGTCCGTCGATACTATGTCTTTTAAAATCGTTTGGACCAAAACGAAGAGAAATCCTTCCCCAGTGATTGGTACGCCCACCCAGCATCCGCGACCGGAACCAGTCAAATTTAGTCCCGTTTTTATGTGTATAAGGCTCTCCATCCAGTTCCCATCCACCCCATGCCGCATCAAAATCGCCAAAAGGACGGGTCGTGCTTGCGCCACGGCGAGGCGATTCCCAGGGCCATTTTAACTGGGTAATGTATTTAGGGTCAGCCGGATCAAAATAACCACCAGCCTCCAGAAGGGCTACCTTGGCACCAGCTTTCGCAAGCTGGTAAGCAGCCATCCCGCCTCCTGCCCCTGATCCTATAATGCAGACATCAAAAACAGCAGGTTGTTCTTTAATTTGGAACATAGTAAAGGATTGATTTAGAAAATACTATTTAATCAATAAATATAAACATGTAAAACAAAACAGTCAGCCATTGGATTGCTTTTGAAACTAATTTAAAAAGAATCTAAACGGAATAGCTGTGGATCGGATGCATTCACCCCGGTATTATAGAAATGACCGGATTCCAACGGGGAAATTAATATTTCCCGACAATAATAATACTGAAATTGGCGTAAAAAGTACGTCTCAAATGCGTAATAAAAACGTTTTCCATACCTTTGTAGTCTAAAAAACGAGAATAACATTTTGGCTATCATTGGTAAGGACATAAATCTGGCAAAGGAGTTTCTACAAAAAAGACAATTAGTCGCTATTCCTACCGAAACTGTATACGGACTTGCAGGAAACGCTTTGGATGAAGAGGCGGTTTTATCCATTTTTGAAACAAAAAACCGTCCATCGTTTGATCCGTTAATTATACATACGGATTCACTTGAAAAGCTTAAACAATATGTTCAGGAAATACCTGAAAAGGCTTTTTTACTGGCGAAGAAATTTTGGCCGGGACCATTAACTTTACTTTTACCCAAGAAAGATATCATTCCTGATCTGGTTACGTCCGGGCTGGATACCGTGGCAGTCAGGATTCCGAACCATCCGCTGACGCTTGCCTTGTTATCCGAACTGGATTTTCCACTGGCCGCGCCAAGTGCAAATCCTTTCGGGTATATCAGCCCAACCACCGCCGCGCATGTCAGTCAGCAGTTAGGTGGAAAAATTCCCTACATTCTTGACGGCGGAGAGTGTGGTATTGGCATTGAATCCACGATTATCGGGTTTGTCGAGGGCGTGCCGACAGTTTACAGACTAGGCGGGCTGTCGATTGAAGCGATTGAAGAGGTCGTGGGAGCGGTGGGACTTATGCCGCATTCGTCCTCGAATCCGCAGGCGCCGGGCATGCTCAAAAGTCATTATGCACCGCGTAAGCCGTTCTTTTTACAGGACAGGAAAACGATTTCGTCAACTTATGATCAAGCAACGGGTTATCTTTTGTTTGACCAGTTTATTGAAGGGATTGACAGGAAATATCAGCGACTTTTAAGTCCACAGGGAGATCTGAAAGAGGCGGCGCACAATTTGTTTGCTTATTTGCGCGAATTGGACGCGCAACCTGTTGAAAGGATTTTGGCAGAACTTGTTCCGAATATCCATCTTGGAAGGGCGATCAATGACCGGTTGAAAAGAGCAGCAGCAGTCGATTAAAAACAGCTTAGCTTTTGAAGAAATGCGCGTGAAAGTTCATCAGGAAAACTTCATCGGTTGCCCGGGTGACTGCGGTGTAAAGCCAGCGGATGAATTCACTATTAATTTGCTCCTCAGGTAGATATCCCTGGTCAATAAATACGGCACTCCACTGGCCGCCCTGCGCTTTGTGACACGTTAAAGCGTAGGCGAATTTTACCTGCAAGGCATTGAGATAAGGATCTTTTCTCAGTGCTTCCATGCGCTCTTTTTTTGATTTGATATGAAAATAATCCTCCAAAACACTTTCATATAATTTCCGGTTATCTTCCGTGGACATGGAAGGTGAAACGGAATGCAAGGTATCCAACATGATCTTTGCCTCAAATTCCGGCTGTTTTTCGTAATCTGTCAAGCGCAGCACGACATCCGCGAAACGGAATCCGTGAATTTCCTGGGTCCGTTTTATTTTTAACAATTCAACAAAATCACCGTTTGCGATGAATCCGGCAGGGGAGTCTTCATCAAGAACCGAATAGTTATTCCTGACAACCATTAACCTGTCACCGGCGTCGAGTTCTTCTTCCGAAAAATTAATCGACCGGCGGATGTATTCGTTGTATTGAACGGCCGATTTGTTGGAGCGCGTCAGGATAATTGTGTTTTCCTGTCCGTATTTATCAAAAGCGTAACGAAGTCCTTCTTCGAGCTTTTCGCCCGTCATCCTGAAAGTATCCCGAAACGATTTTGTCTGGATTTGAATGTTAGGCTTTTCTTCTTTCAGTTCTTCGCGAAGTTCCGTGGCATTAAACAAAATCCCCGATTGTTCGTCCTGGCGCATAACCTCGGTCAGTTCTTCCTCAAAAACCGACATATAGAAGTTCTTTTCCAGATAAGCCTTATCCAAAGCAGGACTTAATGCCTTGCCAACGGGCGGCAGCTGCGCCATATCTCCGATGAGCATCAATTTGTTTCCCGGATTTTCAAAGACAAATTCAATCAAATCAGCAAGCAAACTCCGGCTTCCATAGTCGGCCTCGTCACTGATCATCGAAGCTTCATCGATGATAAACAACGTGTTGTCGTGGTAGTTTTTCTGGCGTTCGAAAGTCAGGTTTCCGGAAAAGGAATCCGAGGTTTGTTTGTATATTTTCTTATGTATGGTGAGCGCGATTTTCTCGGCGTAATTGGACATTACCTTCGCTGCGCGCCCGGTGGGAGCAAGCAAAACGGATTTGAAGCCATAATTTTTCAGTATCTTTATTAAAGTACTGACAATGGTGGTTTTTCCTGTTCCGGCATAACCTTTAAGCAAAAAGCAGTCACGGTAACGTTCCAGCCCGCTTTCCTCAATCAAAAAATCATCCGTCTGGGCAAAAAAGCGTAACTGTCCTTTTGTCGGCCGAAAGGGAAATTTTTTAACTAAACGCTGGGATGGTAATAATTGGTCTGCTTCCATGGGCACGAAACTACGGGATGGAAGCCGAATATCAAAGTCGGGCTCTGATAACAAAAATATACATTGATTTTATTGGATTTTTTCATAGCAAATTTATATATTAGTTTTCCAGTTCAACTTTTAATCATAACCTGAACATCTATGCAAGTATATCAAGTGCTCGCCAACAAGTCCATTGACGCTATTTTCTCTATCACAAAAGAGACAACTGTTTTTCAGGCACTGGAGCTCATGGCAGAAAAAAATATCGGTGCTGTCCTGGTTCTTGAAGACGGAGAACTGATCGGTATATTTTCCGAGCGTGATTATGCGCGTAAAGTAATTCTGCTGGGACGTGCTTCCCGGGATACTTTGATCGGGGATGTTATGACTGAAAAAGTGATTACGGTAGAAACCGATCAAAAGATTGAAGACTGTATGCAGATCATGTCCGACAAGCATATCAGACATTTGCCGGTGAACAGAAAAGGTGAACTGGTTGGGATCATTTCAATCAATGATATTGTTTCGGCCATTATTCATGAGCAGAAGACACACATTCAATCGCTCGAAGGCTACATTTCAGGCACCCCTTATGCCTGATCGTTTTTAATTTTTGTATTGGAATTACCCGTTTTCTCTGAAATAACTTTCAGAGACGTATCTTTTAGTATCTAAAATTTTCATATAACTTGTCAAGTTTGACAGGTTGGTTATCTTTGCCCCTCCAAAAAAATAATCATTGGAACCGGGAAAAAAAGAACTGCTTGATTTATATGGGAACAGGCTGCGCATGCGGGTTTGTGGAATTTGTATAACCGATAACCGGATTTTGATGGTAGGCCACAGACTGGTCGGTCCTGAAAAGGTATTCTGGAGCCCGCCCGGCGGAGGGATGCAGTTCGGAGAAAGTGCTCCGCAAGCAGTATCGAGGGAATTTTTTGAAGAGACGGGGTTAACAGTGGAAGTAGGGGATATGCTTTTCGTCAATGAATTTGTAGCGCCTCCTTTGCACGCCGTAGAGTTGTTCTTCCAGATAAAAAGCGTCTCAGGAACTTTACAAACCGGATCGGACCCGGAATTTTCGAAAGGAAACCAAATTATACAGGATGTTCGTTTTATGGACATGTCTGAAATAAAGGTGCTTCCCGAAACGCAGGTACATAGCATTTTTAAGGATTGTGAAACACTGTACGACCTGCTTTCGATCAGGGGTTATGTTGGAAAAAAGAATAATAATTAGTAACATAGTTTAGCAATATCATTTAACATCAGATTGTGGCACAAATTGAGAACCAGGCAATTGAAGTAATCCCTACGCTTTTGGTGGGCGATAATTCATTTGATGCAGATGCAATTCCGTTTTGTACGTTATGCATTGAAGTGGATGAAAGGAGGATACGTTTCTGTATTATCAGGGACGAAAGGATGGAATGCATCTGGTTGGAGGATTATAATTTTGATGTCGTTCTGAGTCAGGACGAGGTTTTCGACAGATTAAAGAAGATTTTCACCGGACATTTGCTGTGGTCTTCCAACCATTGGAAAAATGTCAGGGTCGCTATTAATTCACACGCGTTCAGTTTAATTCCGACGCTTATTTTTGAGAAGGATTCGGCTCCGGGTTATCTCGAATTTGCGTTAGGACATCCGGTAAATCAGGACGAAAAGGTGCTTTACCATGAGCTACCGATCGTTCATGCCAATAATGTTTTTAGTATTCCGAAGGTATGGCATGACTGGATGGTTAAACACTTTGAGTCGTCTGATATCGCATTTTATCACCTGACCAGCCCGCTGATCATTGGCGCATTGGTCAGCCATGCGGAACATCAGGAGTTGAAAATGGTGTCTATTTATCTTGAAAAGGGATATTTTACGCTGATCGTAACGGAAAGCGAGCAGCTTATTTTGTGCAACAGATTCAAATATGCGCAGCCACAGGAGCTGACATACATTGTTCTTTTTGCGCTGAATGAGCTGAATTATCTTCCCGAAGATATGAAGGTGTTGTGTTATGGCGAAGTAAGTCCGACAGCGGATGCTTTCATAGAACTGAACCGTTTCTTTCCAAACCTTCAGATCGGTAATGGGCCCACCACTTTGCGTTACAGTACGCATTGCGGCGATATTCCCGGGCACCGGTATTTTGGGCTGTTCAACACTTATTTGGTATCTTCCTGAAATAAAACCCGGTTTTTATAACTTAGAAAATGATTAGGATTGCGTGGATGGCCACTTCGTTTTCATTATTTGGGTATAATTGCGGTTGATTCAGTGACTTCTCCGATTTTAATTTGAATTTATGAAGCGAATAGCGTTGTTTCCCGGCTCCTTTGACCCTTTTACAAAAGGGCATGAAGATATTATTTTACGGGGATTAAGACTTTTTGATGAGGTGGTTGTCGGGATTGGAAACAATTCAAGCAAACAGCGTTATTTTCCGCTGGATGTCATGAAAGAGCTAATCGAAAAGACTTTTGAAAAAGAACAGAACGTCCGGGTTATTACTTATAACGATCTTACAGCCAGAATTGCAAGGGAAATAGGGGCGAAATTTCTACTGAGAGGTCTCCGGAATACTACTGACTTTGAATATGAGAACGGAATCGCCCAGGTGAACCGTTTTGTGTATGAGGAGATCGAAACCGTTTTTTTAATTACTTCTCCAAATCTTGCACCAATCAGTTCAAGCATTATTCGTGATCTTCACCGGTATGGCCAGGGCGTCGACGATTTTCTGCCTTATTCGTTGTCAGAACTGAACCGGTTGAGAGAACTCAAAAGCTCGGGTTTATAAAAATTGGATAGAAGCGGAAGTATCACATGATGTTGCAGGTAAGGGTCGTATAGTAAAATCCACCGACAGCCGGACCGCCTAAAAACGAGTTGTAGTAATGATTGGTAAGATTACTGGCTCCTATTTTAAGATTCAGTTTTGTTCGGATCAGATCGTAATTTACCTGCGCATCGACGGTGCCGTAAGCTGCTACCTGGCCATTCACAAGAAATGATTGCCAGTAATATTTACTTTGCCATTTATAAGTGACATTGAATCCTAAACGTCCGATAACATTTTGACCGCCATAGGATAGGTTAGTAATCCACTGTGGGGTGTTGAATCCATCTTCCAGGGCGTCGTCATGGGTTTTACGGTGTAATTTTGCGTAAGAAACGTTACCTGTCAACATGTATTTTTGAAATAATTTATAAGACAATCCAAGGCTGCCCCCGAAGTTATAAACGGTGCTTTTTGAGTTGGTCCATACACGGTATCGGCTTTGTTTGGCCTTATCATTCATGTAATAGGGAATGGAATCGGCGATGGTCGTTTTAGGTACATTAACTTCCACCTGGGCGATGAAATTATCGTATTTATTGTAGTATAAATCTGCATCCACAAACAGTTTTCCGTTAAGGAAAAGGGATTTGTAACCTGTTTCAAAGGAGTTGATATGTTCCGGTTTCAGATAGGCGTAGGTATTTTTAATCAGCAGCCCTTTTTGTTTCGTAATTGCTGCATTGGTAGAGGTACCCTGGTTAAAGTCGTTTTTGACAGCGGCCTGGAAATTATCTACGGACGTTCGTAAATAGGAGTTTTCAAAAACACCATCGGACATAACCCTCAGGCCGCCAATCCGTTTCACGCCACCGCTGTTAACATTGGAAAATGCCTCGAAAATACTTGGAAACCGGTATCCGCTCTGGTAAGAAAATCTGAAATTCTGGTCGTTTTTTGTTGCATAAACCAGTGTAAAGCGGGGATTGACTTTTGCTTTAAAATGGTCGTTTTTATCGGCACGTACCGTTGCTGATAGTTTCAGCCGTTCATGCAGGAATGTTTTGGTGGCCTGTATAAATCCGCCGGTTTTACCATATGTAAAACTTTCAAATTCTCGATCCTTATGGTAATTGACGAAATAATTTCCGTCAGGATGGATTAGATAGGTTCGCTGGTCAAATCCGGCCAGAAAACTTAGTCCGGTTTTTTTACGGAAGTTTTCAGTCAGCATGCCTGAGATATCCAGCTGGCCTTCCATGTGAAACAAATCGTCATTAACACGCAAAGCCGCTCCTGTATCCCAGTTGTTGATATCTGCCAACTCTTTCACCTTGTTCTGGAAAAGAGCAGTACCCGGCTGGTAACGTCCCGCATCAGCAAATTGCCGCGCCTGCTGCAAAGCCTGCTGAACCTGCTGGCCTGCTGCATAAGCGGCGTTATAACCCTTCGTGAAATCATTGTACCAGGTTGCGTCGTCTTTATAATTTCTGTCAAGGTTTTCTCCCGCGGAGCGCAGATTATACGATTTTCCCGTATTTTCTCTGGTCCAATAAGCCCGGACCTGATAAATTCGGTTTTTAAGTTCAACGGAATGCTGTTGTAAAATGTAGTCTTTCAGCCGGAAACGGTTTGCCCGCTGATAAATATTGTCAAGATCGGCAAACCGGTAGGTGTAAGTAAGGCGGGTATTGCTGTTGATCAGATAGGCGAGACCCAGGTCTGCTTTGATGTTCTGCAAATTGTAGCTGGTTACCTCTTTCTCCAGGTAACCGGTTCTGGCTACGACATATTGCTTCCCTTGTAAAGTAATGGTTTTTCGATCGGACGATTCATTTCCATACCCGTTAACCGGGTCGAAACCGGGGTTTTCGGGACCGGCATTTATGCCCAGTTTTGCATTGGCGTTACCATTGAGATCAAGTTGATTATTGGCAATCCAGTCATAACCTTTCGTAAATGTTCCGTTGATTTTAAAGGCAAATTTTTCAGAAATTGCTTTGGCCAGTCGGAACGTTGTTTCAGAATATAGTTTTGCGGACGATTCCTGGTCGTTGACGTGATTCACGCCGGTTTTTTGCTGAAAACTTAACCCTTGGCTTAAAAATGGATCTTTCGTGATAAAATTTGCCAATCCGTTGATCGCATTCAAGCCATAAAGTGCCGAGGCCGTGCCGGGAATAATCTCAACACTTTCAATATCAAGGTCGGAGGGCCCCATCGCGTTTCCAATGGGCGTGCCCAAATGCGGTGCCATGTTATCGACGCCATCGACGAGTTGGGCAAAACGGACATTGGTGGTATTGGCAAACCCTCTGGTGTTGATAATTCTGAAACCAAGGCTTGGCGTGAGCAGTTGAACGCCCTTCACATTCTCAAGTGCGTCAAAAAAGGATGGAGCGGCGGAGTTCCCGATGGCGGTTTTACCCAGCTTTTCTATGCTGACAGGAGAATGTAAAATGCTCTCTGTGCTGCGGGAAGCTGTAATAACAATTTCTCCCAGTTCTTTCTCCTGCATTTTCGTGGTATCAAGTGGTACTTTTTCACCGTTGACCGATCCGGTTTTAATATTTCCTTGTCCGTACGAAACAGAAATATGTAAGAAAAATAACCCGCATAGCAGAAGTTTTTTCATGTAATTTTTCGATATGTTTTCAAATATATATCGAAAAAATGGAAACTAATACCGGAATGGCTGCAATTTCAGAAATCTGGTTTTGGTGACTGATTCGAAAGGAATGAAAATCACCTCATTGGGTTCAATGTCCTAAGAATGTCTCCGTTTTCGATATTGAGGCTTTTTAAACTTACAGATAATCCCGAAGGGATGATAGTATTGTAGAAAATGCGATCAAACATTTAGGTCATAACCCTGAAAGGGTGATATAACCATAAGGCAATTTTGGTCATACGAGCAACAGATGACCATTTCGGTAACTAATTCAGAAATGAAAGAATAAGTTTGTTAATTTCCCGACGCTGCCGTTCGTTGGCATCGTTGTCCATACAGCAACTGAAAATATTTCATTTGATCTCCGATAGCGTTATGGTATTGGTCGCGCGATTGAGGCCATAGAGCATTTGTCGGGTTTTCGCGGAATGGTCAATGGCAATGCCCTGGCCTTGAATCGGTGCTGCCAGCGTACGCACATGTTCCAGCGTGTATCCTGATTTCGGAATTTTCATGACATAAAGTTCCGGCCTGTCATGACCCGTGCAATAAAGTAGCCCGTCAGTTCCCCAAGCCCCTCCGGAGTTACTTTTGGGCGTAAACAGCTCGACGATATGTTTCGGAAAAATCCATGATTCAAGCTGTCTCCATTCCGGATCATACTTGACGAGGGAAGTCCACCGCACGTCCCTGCCTTCGCTGGATTCCTTACCTCCGTAATGCGCAAAGCCAATCCACCAGAATCCATCTTTCTGATCGATCCAGGTCAGTGATCCATGTTCGGCAATGCCAAAGCTATGACTGCCAATGTGCTGCAACGTGCCGGTATCAAAAATTTCAACGGAACTTGCCATCGGAATTTCCGGGTAATTTGAATTGGCGCAGTACAATTTTCCTTTAATCACCACGCCGCTATTTAAATGCTTGATACCCTCACGGGTTCCATCCCAGGTTGTGACGGGTTTTCCGTCTGTTTTAACATGCTTGGTGATAGTACTGTTATTGATAACGTAAAAGAAATTATTGTCAACCGCAACCGCCTGTTTGGCTTCTTGAACCTGGAATTTCCGGATTTCAGTTATAGACTGCCCGACCGATGGAAAGGACAATGAAACAATTGCCAAAAGTGCTGCGAAAATGATGGTCTTGCAAAGTGCCATGGAATCGATTAAAGAGATTGGAGCTTAAAATTAGAAAATATTTGTCTTTTCCTTAGCCGGATTCTGCTTTCCCGACATTTAGAAACCATGTTGGGGGAAGAATTAATCTTGCCATAATCTACGGGCGGCAAATGAGGTTTTTCTTTGTGTCTTTAAGTTCACCTGTGTTTATTGATTTTTTATGAAATATTTTCTTTCGGTCCTGTTAACCGCAACAGGCTTTTTAACAGTTGAAAAACCTGAAATCAAAATAAAGTCCTCCCACACACTGGACTTGCTGGGAGCTTGTCAGGGCGCCGCTTATCTGCATGATAAAGTGTATTTGTATGGCGACAGAGAAGTGAGCATGGTGCGTGAATACCGGTTGGAGCAGGACTCCCTTGTTTATACCAAAAAAGAAATCAGGTTAACGGTGGATGGGAAAGATGTTATCAATCACCCGACCGGCATCGCTTCTCATGCCGGTAAGCCAACTTTTATTGGAAATAGTATCAGGCTAAACCCGCAGGGAACGCTCTGGAAGGCTGTTATTTATCAGGTTAATTGGGAGGGGTTGAAAAACACAGGGACGTTGGACGGCAATCTGATCAGTACCATTGAAGATGATGCCTGCGTCCAGGGAACAAGACCTGAGTATGCGCAATACCAGGGAAGGTGGTACGTGGCAACGGCAGATTATGGGGGCAAATCAAATGAAGTCAGGCTTTATGACCCTGAAATGCTGTCCAAAGTGGGGAAAACAAGCGAAAAGGGTGTTTTATATAAGAAATTTAGCTGCGGGCCATGGGTGCAAAATCTGCATTGGATTAACGATAAAAAGATTCTGGTCCTCATTCAGAACCAGATTGAAGGAAGGAAATGGCGGTTTACTTTTCTTGATTTTGAGAAATCTGTTCAACAAGGCAGAGAGCAGGTTATTCGTGTTGTTGATATAGACAAAACGGATGAACTTGAAGGATTTGCATTAACCAATACAGCCGACCGCGGCATTGCGGTAACGTCCTCGCGGCAAGGTAATATTCATTTTATGGACATTGGCTGGTAGTTTATTTTCACATCTTTAAATTTTTACATTTTCTTAATAAACCAGTGTCATTGGCATAACACTGACTAGATACTTTTGTGGCTTAATTTTCACTCCATGCGATAGTCGTATTTAGCAGTTGCTTAGTCGGTTTGTCTTGTTTTTGTTCAATTTTAAGAAAGTATTATGAAGAAATTTCTTTTACCTGTTGTACCCATACTCATGGCGGGCGCTATTGTTTTCAGCCCTTGCACGACGGTGTGGGCGGGGAGGCCGGAAACTAGCAAGCGGTCAGGTCATTCGAATTTCTCGCGCTCGCCAAAAATTGCCGTGACGGGAAAGGTTGTTGATGAAAACGGAGAGCCGCTTTTGGGCGTTACGGTTTTGGAAAAAGGAACGAATAAAGGTGCAATCACCGATACAGAGGGACGTTTTGCACTGGAAACCAATGAGGGCAACACGCTTGTTTTTTCTTTCGTGGGATTTGTGGCGCAGGAAGTGATTGTCAAAGGTTCGGGCCCTATAAATATTAGGTTGAAGTCGGATGCCTTAATGCTCAATGAATTTGTGGCGGTTGGGTATCAAACGATGCGCAAAGGCGATTTGACCGGAGCGATATCCAGTGTTAAAGCAAAGGAATTGAACCTTTCAGCACCGACCGTTGGTCAGGCGCTTGTAGGCAAGGTGGCGGGTGTGCAGGTTTCTCAGGTGAGCGGCGCGCCTTATGCAAGTACTAAAATCAGGGTTCGCGGGATTGGTTCTGTGAATGCCAGTTCGGATCCATTGTATGTGATTGACGGTTATCCTGCCGGAAATGACGTATTTATTAATCCGGAAGATATCGAAACCATTGATATTCTTAAAGACGCGGCTTCGGCAGCAATTTACGGGTCGAGGGCTTCCGGCGGTGTGGTACTGATCACCACCAAACGTGGAAAAGAAGGCAAAGGGAAACTTGAGTATGATTTTCAGACTGGTTTTAATCAGGTGAGTAAGAAAGTTAAGTTATTAAATTCCAGTCAGTTTGCTGAGCTTGTTATTGATGGAAGGAATAACTCTTACCGCGATTTTGTAGAAAATTCGGGTGCGACCTGGAATGATGCGATGAAATCTGACGATAATGCGACGCGTACCAAACGTGTCGGAAACGCAGGTAGTGTCACAATACCTACGTCAATCTATGATTTTGCATCGCAGCAAATGATCAGGCCAACGGTTGATACCGACTGGCAGGATGCGCTTTACCGGAACGGCGTTTTTCAAAGACATAATGTTTCCTTCTCAGGAGGCAATGAGAATTTGCGTTACTACATGAGTGGCGGCTATCAAAATCAGGATGGTATTGTTGTCGGGACGGGACAAAAGAGAATAAACCTGCGTGCCAATCTGGATGGAAAAGTAAATGAAAGGTTGAAAGTTGGGGGTAATTTTTCATTTACCCAAAACGAGAACCAGGAAATGGAAGAGGGAAGGTATAACCTGAGCCCGGTGATGTCAGCGTTGCTTTACGCTCCATTTTTACCTTCGCACAATGCAGATGGAAGCCTGGCAAAATTTGGAATGGGTGCTTTGTCGGCCGCTAATTATGGTCTGCAAAATCCTGAAAACCCTGTGGCGATGGCGGAGGAGACTAACATTAAACGTAAAGGTCTAAGAAGCAGCTACAACGTGAATGCAACGTACCAGGTCATCAAAGATTTGACTTTCAAAGTAAACCTGGGGATGCTTACTTACAATGAAAAATATAATTATTATCTGCCTACCAGTTTGAGCAGCGGTAATTTTGCGCCTTATTCGGTGCAGTCACAAACAGCTGCAAAAGCCAAGGCACAGAACCAAACGCAAATCGATCAGCTGGCTGAATTTACCTTCAACTACAACAAAAAATGGGGTAAGCATCACACCGATGTATTGGCAGGTTATACGGTTCAGAAAACAACGAGTGATTACATCGGCGTTTCCGCACAAGGGTTTACCAACGATCGTATTCAGGAAATTTCGGCAAAGGGGGCAGATGCCACTTTCTTCAAATTGGATAAAGCCGAGAAGAGTGTGAATACATTGCTTTCTTATCTTTCCCGTGCTACTTACAACTACGACAACCGTTATTTCCTGACGGCTTCTTTCCGCGCGGATGGTTCGTCCCGATTTGGAGCCAACAACCGTTATGGTTATTTTCCATCGGTTTCAGCAGGCTGGAACTTGTCTGATGAAGCTTTTTACAATAATTTCTTAGGACATGAGTCAACCGTTAAACTGCGTGCGAGCTGGGGATTAAGTGGTAACAATAACATCGGTAACTACAATTCACAACAGGTGATGGCTACGCCGGGCGGAATTGTGTACGGTAGCAACGCCATTGCTTCTGCCATGTGGGCGGGCGGTGTAAAAGACCCGAACCTGGGCTGGGAATCTACTTCGCAGTTTAACTTCGGAGCCGATGTGAGCATTTTGAAAGGCCGTTTGCTTTTGATGGCTAACTATTACATCAGTAGCTCTTACAACCTTTTGTTCAACCAGTCGATATCGGCAGTATCCGGAACGTCTTCGATTTTGACGAATTTGAAGGATTCCAAAATTCAAAACAAAGGATTTGATTTCCAGGCCGATGGTCGTTTGATCTCCACGGCTGATTTCAAATTGGGCGTAAACGGTAATATTTCGGTGAACCGTAATAAAGTGCTTGACATGGGTGGAGCCGGTACGATCATCACGAATGGTGCCGAGCGTTCTTACAAAACGCACATTACACAGCAAGGCTCATCGGTCGGTATGTTCTACGGATTTAAAGTGCTGGGAATTGTTACGCCTGAAAACATCAACGAAGTGGCTCCGTCAACGACAACCAGCCAAAAATTGCGTTTGGGAGATCTTTATTTCGAGGATGTAAATAAAGACGGTGTTGTGAACGATCTTGACAAGGAAGTAATCGGAAATCCTTATCCGAAATTCACTTATGGACTTGGCATCAGCAGCAGTTACAAAAATATCGATTTTAGCGCGTCGTTTAACGGATCATACAAAAACGAAGTGCTTGACGGTCAGGATTATTATCTGTTCAACCTGGAAGGCTCAGGGAATCAGTATGCTGTGGTTGACCAGCGTTATCGTTCGGAAGCAAGCCCTGGAAATGGTCAGGTTTACAGATCTTCACGTGGTGCCACGCAAAGTAACAGCACGCGTCTTTCAACATTTTACATCCAGGACGGTACCTATTTCAGATGTACCAACATGGCGCTGGGTTATTCAATTCCGCAATTGTGGAATGGAAAATTGGGGATTAGCAGTGCACGAATTTATGCGAGCGTGAGCAATCCGTTTACTTTTTCAAAATATAAGGGTTACAATCCTGAGGTTGACTATAACAATGGCTCAAACCTGACACCTGGCGTGGATTATGGTGTATATCCATTGGCAAGAGGCTATAATCTGGGGGTGAAACTTGTATTTTAATTACAATAAATGACATGAAAATGAATACGAAATATATTACCTCAATCGGCCTTTGTCTGTTGATGCTGACGAGTTCCTGCAACGATCTTTTAGAACAGACGGATCCGAACGCGGTAACGGTTGGCGACTATTTCAAAACTGAAAATGATGTTCAGCTGGCTGTAAACGGAATTTATCAGTCACTGAGAGGCTCGGATTCGGTTGGTGAAAACAGCGGCTTATACACGGACGAACGTTCGGACGATACCGGTACCAATGATAATCAGTCCAACTCCGGCGAACCGTTTCAATTCAATAACTTCGCGCTGCTTGCCAGCAATACCTGGCTTAAAAACCACTGGGTGTCTTTGTATCAGAGTATTACGCGGTGTAATGTTGTGTTGTCCAATATCGACAAGATCACTTTTGCAGATGCAAATAATAAGGCGAAATTCACGGCTGAGGCCAAGTTTGTACGTGCCTTTATCTACTTTCAATTGGTAAGAAAATGGGGAGATGTGCCGTTGGTGACGAAGCAACTGATCAGCACGGAGGAAATTACGGCTTTTACAGCCCGTGTGAAAAAGGAACTGGTTTATGAGCAGATCGTGGCTGATTTGAAAGACGTGGTGGCTGCCCCGCTGGAAAATCTGCAAACGGGCGCCAACGCTGGAAAGGTCTCCAAAGCCGCCGGTAACGCCTTGCTCGGACAGGTATATCTGACGATGGCGACCACACTTGATCCGACCAACAAAGCGGTCAATCTGAATCATGCGAAAATGTATCTGGAAGCGGCTTATGGTATGAAAAACTTTGGTTCGCTTAAAGAAATCCCTTACCCGGATGTTTTTGACGTTGCTAAAAAATCAACCTGCCCGGAACTGATTTTCCAGATTGTTAACAAACAGGGAGATTTGAACTATGCTTCGTCGATCGCTGCCAACACCCAGGCAAAAGGGGAAACGATTAACTCATTGAAGCCGTCAACCGGCAGCGGGATGAACGTGACCCATGATCTTGTATTTGATTATGAGACCGGTGATTTGCGTAAAGATTTTTCGATAAAATTTGCGAACGATCAGAGCGTTCAGGATTGGTTTGTGACAAAGTTCAGAGATGCGAGCACCACGGCTGGTGTGAACGGTTATGGCGGAAATGATTGGATATTAATCCGTTATGCGGACGTGATTCTGATGCTTGCCGAAGTAAATATGTATTTGGGTAACGACGCAGCGGCGATCGGCTATCTGGATATGGTTAGAGAAAGAGCGAAAATGCCGGGTTATACCGCCAGTAAAGCAAATGCAAATTATGCTGCGAAGTATCCTACATTGAAACTCGCGATCCTGCACGAAAGACGCGTGGAGCTTGCCTTTGAGCATCACCGCTGGTTTGACTTGCTGAGAACTTTCACGACGGACGAACTGATCACCTTCATGAAATCGAAAAAACAGGAGGATTTTGGTAACGCAAAACTTAGTAATTTCTCTGCCAAAGACCGTTATTATCCAATTCCATTTGATGAAAACAAACTGGATCCGGTTAAAATGTACCAGAACGAAGGGTATTAGGATTTAAGTAGTAGCTGTTGGCCATTAGCTATATGCGATTAGCCCAATAAGAGGATGATTAATAGTTTATTATAAAAATCAATGATCTAAACTAATTTTCACCACTACTAAGAAGACAATTTGTTAAGCCGGCACTTTATCGTCAGATCGAAGTTGCCGGCTTTTTGCGTAGATCGACAGCCGATTTTCGACGGCAATTTTTTATCAAGTCAATGTTAAGTTCGGTGTGCTAACTTGCACAAGAATTCAATCCTAGCTTATTTTGCTAAAAGTCACTTCTATTTCTCAGGATATTAAAAAGCGCTATAAATTCATTCTTTTGATTTGCATGCTCATTAAGACTGCAATACTCAGCGCGGTTTGCAGCGCTCAGACCGCTGTTCCCGATTTTAGCGCAAAGGAGATCAACGATCATATCAGTACAAATTTTCCGCGCCCGGACTCGCTTTTGCTGGTTTTGAAGGAACATTACAATACAGCCAGGCAAAATGACGACGAGGTAAAAGCTGCCGGTTATCTGCATAAGATGGGCGCTGTTTTGTTTGCTTCCGGGCATTATCCGCAGGCAATGGACTATTTGTTAAAGGCTGATAAGGTTTTTCGGAGCCGGAATCAGAAAAAATTGCTTGCAGAAAATCTGGATGTATTGGGGGAATTGTATTTCCGGAGCAGACAAAACGATCTTGCCAGAAAGCAATATGATGAAGCGCTGACGCATTATCAAAACCTAAAATCGGAGTCGGGCAAGGCAGGAATTTATGGCCGGATCGGGCATTTGTACGAGAAAAGACAGCGCTATGACAGCGCTTTTTATTTTCAGAGAAAGGCGCTGCAGGCGTATCAGCAGGTGGATCAGAAGGAAGGTGCCGCCAAAATATATGAGAACATCGGGAGCATTTATGAAGATCAGGAACGTTATGATTCCGCTTATTTTTACTTCAATAAAGCTTATGTTTTGAACAAACAGCAAGGAAATGAAAGAGCGCAGATCGAGGTGCTTAACAACCTGGGAGACGTTTTGCGAAAGACGGGTCGGTATCGTGAGGGGCTGAATTTTAGTAAGCAGGCATTTGCTCTTGCAGAAAAGACGGGTGAGCATTATCAGCTTTCCGGAGCCTGTAACGATATTGGAAAGGGCTATAACTTTCTTAACAAAAACGACAGCGCATTTTATTATCTATCGCTTAGCAGAGCTTATTTGAGCGATATTTATTCAGCGGAAAACAACAAGCAGCTTGCACTGCTGCAAACGCTTTATGAAATCGAAAAAAAGGATAACGAAATAGAAAAGCTGTTGCATGCCCGTAAAACGGATACCCTTATCGCGATTGCTACCATTGTCGTTATTGTTTTGATCATACTTATTGCCAGCCTAATTATCAGCCGCCAGCGGCTTAAAATCAGGAACGAGCAAAAACTGCACGCGCAGAACAAGCAGGTATATCAGACGCAAAACCAGCTGATGGAAGCCGAACTGAAAAATAAAAGACTTGAAGAGGAAAATCTGAAACAGGAGCTGGAAATAAAAACGAAAGAACTGACAAGTTATACCTTGCATGTAATCCGTAAAAATCAGCTCCTTGAAAATCTTCAGGGACAATTGGAAGCGTTGGTGAAAGAAGAGAAACGCGATCAGAAGAAACAGATCAAGCAACTTTCTGAACAAATCAGTGAAGGGCTTAACGATGACCAGCACTGGGAAGAATTCCGCGGAATTTTTGAGCAAGTACACCAGTCTTTTTTTGACAGGCTTCAACAGCAATCTGATTCGCTGACCTCCAATGATCTGCGGTTGATCGCGCTGATTAAAATGAACCTTACTTCTCAGGATATTTCTACATTGCTCGGTGTATCTCAGGATAGCTTAAGGGTGATGCGCCACCGCCTCCGGAAAAAATTGAACCTGCCGCAGGGTGAGAATCTTTCCACCTACATTCAGTCGATCTGATGTTGTTAATATTGACGTAACATTAACATAACACAAAGATAATGGCGGTGCGTAATGCTGCAAAATGCTTATTACTAATAATTTAACCTATTATTTTGATTCTTGTTGCCTTCTTGTAACGCCTGATGTAACGCTGTTTCCTTTTTGTTAACGGGCAGTATTTGCATGGCTGCCCATTCTTTCTTCACCTTCGTATCGTTGTTTTAAAAAGGCAGAAATATTTGCCTTCATTATTTTAACCTTGCGATTTGGTAAGATGGTTTATAGAATTTATTTATCCTTTGTTTTAGTTATCGCTGCTGCCTCGGGCCTGTTGGCAGGCATCCTTAAAGGCAGACTGCTGGAAGCAGAAAGCGGGGAACCCGCACTGGGCGTTGTGGTGATGCTTGATGGTACAAACTTTCAGGACGTATCGGGATTGGACGGAACTTTCACGATCCGAAACGTTAATAAAGGAACTTACAAATTGATCGTCCGGCATATTTCCTATGCCGTGATTCAAAGAGAATTTACCATCGGCGATGATGAAATTGTGCAGCTGGATATGTCGCTGGAAACCGCGGAGGAACTTCGTTTGAAAGAGGTGTCGGTTATTGGAAAACGAGATGGTGCAGCTGAGCAAACGGCCAGATCGATGGAGCGTAATGCAAATCAGGTGATGAATATTGTGTCGGGGAAAACGATACAGATATCGCCGGACTTAACCGTCGCCAATGTGATTCAGCGTGTTTCGGGTGTGACATTGGAACGTAACAGTAATGGCGATGGTCAGCACGCCATTCTACGTGGGATGGACAAAAGGTATAATTACACCCTGGTTAACGGTGTTAAAATTCCGAGTCCCGATAATAAATATCGTTATGTGCCGCTGGATATATTCCCATCGGATCTTTTGGATCGCCTGGAAGTGTATAAAGCCTTAACGCCAGCCATGGAAGGTGATGCCATTGGGGGCGCGATAAACATGGTCATGAAAGATGCGCCGGACCGGTTCACTTTCTCTGCGAATATCTCGACGGGTTACAATGAGTTATTTATGCAGCGCGATTTCATGACGTATGACTACAAAAATATTCAGTCAAAATCACCCTACGAAAGAAACGGAAACCAGTACAGTGCTACGCAGGCCGATTTCTCGAAAGCCGCCGTTGATTATAGATCGAAATCACCCATGCCCAACCTGCTTGGAAGCCTTGCCATCGGGAACCGGTACTTTCATGATAAACTTGGTGTACTGCTGGCAGGAAGTTATCAGAATACCTATCGTGGCAGTAACAGCTTGTTCTTTGACTCAGAAACCGTCGATACCCTCAGTGGGGAAACGCTTACAAAAATGAGCGAGCGCCAGTATTCCGAGCAACAGACGCGCTATGGACTACATTCCAAACTGGATTATAGAATCAACGGAAATCATAAAATCCAGTTTTACAATGCGTTTATGAACCTGACAAATGTCCAGGTGCGGGATGTGAAAACCACGCAGCTGACGATTGGCGGTTATGACCCTGTTCTGGGAAATGCCACGTTGGGATATTCAACCAGGTCCCGGCTGACCCGCCAGCAGATTTTTAACAGTACTTTGCAGGGGAAACATCAGCTTACAGAAAAGTTCAGTGCGCAATGGTCGGCGGTGTATTCAAAGGCTACGAATGAAGTGCCGGATAACATCACGGTTCCTTTACTTGGGGTTCGTCAGAATTTTGTCGAAAAAAGAACAACAGTCAGTGATGCGTCCAGAAGATGGGAACACAATACCGACCGCGACCTTTCGGCCTATCTGAATCTGACCTATGTACAGAATTTAGATAACATGCGGCTTGAATACACAGCCGGTGGATTGTTTCGGGATAAAAACAGGACTAATTTTTACAATAATTACCAGCTGAGGCCAAGTGACCCGTTTGCAGTTTATGGCAAGGATTTTACGGAATATTCTCAAATCCACTGGACAATACAAAACCCGCGCGGTGCCGTTGCCACCGCATTGAATTACGATGCGACCGAACAGATAAAAGCTGGCTATGTTCAGGTTAAAACCGAGTTTCAATCTTTCGAAGTGCTTGGAGGGCTTCGTATAGAGTCTACCGATCAGGGGTATACCATGCGCTTTCCGGTGGGTGAGGACAGGCCGGATGGCAAGCAGGTGTATACCGATGTCTTACCAAGCCTTCATTTGAAATATAAAACCAGAGAAAATGTTAATCTCAGGGCCTCTTATTTTCGATCGGTAAACAGGCCCGGATTCTTTGAAATTGTGCCCTATCGGATTATCAACGAAGAATATCAGGAGCGGGGAAATGCAGATCTGAAAAGAGCGATAGCCGATAATATCGATCTTCGGTATGAGCTTTTCCCGAAATCGTCGGAGCAATTGATGGTTGGTTTGTTTTACAAACACATCAAAGATCCGATCGAATATACCCTTCAGCGCGACGCCATCCGTGGCCAGGATATTTACTATGCACCGGGAAATTTCGGAAATGCCAATAATTACGGACTGGAAGTTGATTATATCAAATACTTTAAAATGTTTGGGGTGAAGGCTAACTACACCTACACGCATTCGAAAATCACAACGCCTAAATCCAAACGGATTAGAAATGAAAGCGGTGATCTGGAAACGATCAGCGTAGATCAGTCGCGACCACTTTATGGTCAGTCGGCGCACGTGGCAAATCTTTCTTTGTTGTACAAAAATCCTAAAAATGGTATTGACGGCCAGTTGGCAGGAGGCTACACGGGCGACAGAATCAATACAGTTTCACAGTTTCTTGACAATGATTTCTGGCAAAAAGGTTTTGTGCAGCTGGATGCATCCGTTGAAAAGACATTTGCAAGCGGACTGGGAATATTTTTAAAAGCTAATAATCTCCTTAACACGCCTATGGAGGTTTACATGAAAACGGCCAGTCCGGCAAATGTTAACGTCCCTGAACAAACCAATTCGAAAAGAACTTTAATGCGCCGGGATTATTATCAACGGTCATATCTGGCAGGAGTCCGCTACAAATTCTAAAATAATATTTACCAAAATCAATTTAAAAATGTACGATCTGAAAATGAAAAATCTACTTGCATGTGCCGCTATGGGCGTGTTTTTGGTGACTGGCTGTTCAAGCGACAAAGATGAGCCGACCCCGGTTATTGAAACCCCCGTAATCAAGGAGGCTATTTCCGGTGATGTTTCCGGCGTGTGGACCAAGGGGGGGACGTATAAGATAACGGGCCATATCCAGATTCCGGCAGGAAAATCGCTGACGATTGAAGAAGGTGTAACGGTCCTTTTCAGCGACTCGGTTGTGAAACCGGAGGTGATCGTCAAGGGGAATCTGTACAGCCTGGGTACTACCGCAGCTCCAGTGAAATTTACTGTTCCGGATGCATGGAAAACGGCTAAAAATCAGTACGGTAACCTGTGGGGCGGACTTACTGCAGCCGCTTCGTCCAGCGAATTTGTTTTGAATAATACGGTTTTGGAATACGGCGGAGCGGTAACAACCGAAGAATCTCCTTCGGTTAAAGCGAAACTTTATAAAGAGGCGGGATCTCACGTACCGGCTCTTTATTACGCCAACGCGGCAGGAAAACTGATTGTAACCAATAGCACGATCCGCAATTTTAACGAAGACGGTTTTTATATCGAAGGTGGACAGGTGATCATTGCCAATAATTTCTTTTACACGACAGGGGTTTCCGGCGGCGATGCCATCAATATAAAGTCGGGCGTGCAGGCTGATGTCGCTTTCAACGTGGTTTACAGCCCGAACACCAATGCGCTTAAATTATCAAACACAGGAGACCGCACGCCTCAGGCTTACGTAGTAGGGTATAACAACACGATCATCAATGCGGGTTGGAGAAGGCCGACGACGAAAGGCGGCTCGATTTGGCTTGAAAAAGGGGTTCGTGTTGATTTGTACAACAACCTTTTGGCAAATGACCGTTATGGGATTAAAAGAGATAAGGGGAATCCGGAGGATGCGCGTTCGGTGATCAGTAGCACTTTTTATTATGGCCAGAACCAAACCACCACCGACCAGTTTCAGCCAACCGAGGAAATTGTGAAAGGCGTGAATGATGTTATTTCTGCAAAGGCGGCCGAAAATGATCCGAAGTTTGTAAATTATCCGTTGACTACCGACATGCAGAATGCGACTTTCAACAGCGCCTGGGACTTCCATTTACAGACCGGTTCACCAGCCATTGGAAAGGGCAAAACGGATTTTACAAGATTATTTGCCAACGGTCTTCTGGTCAATGGTGTTACGTATAAATCGCCTGCTCCGACCAGCTACATCGGCGCATTTGGTACAAAATAATAATTTCGACTCCCGGAAGCGATGTATATTACCGGGAGTTTTATTTTTAGCTATTTTTAATATATTGCTGTGAAACAACTGATTAGCTCATTAAGTGCTTTGAGTATTTTATTTTTATCCTGTCAGGATAAAAAGCAAGTTGCTGAATCTGCCGGTAAAGATTCGGTTCAGGTTATAAAACCTTTGTTTATTTCGGATACCGTCGCGCATGATACCGATGATCCTGCCGTTTGGATCAACCCGCAAAACCCGGCTTTAAGCCTGATTATTGGTACAGATAAAGATCAGGATGGTGGTCTTTACGTTTTTGACCTGAAAGGAAAATCTCAGCAGGAGAAGATGGTCCGTGGATTGAAGCGGCCAAATAATGTCGACATAGAATATGGGTTGACACTCAACGGAAAGGCGACGGATATTGCCGTTGTTTCGGAGCGCTTTACACATAAGCTTCGGATTTTTTCCTTGCCTGATATGAAACCCGTTGATGGAGGCGGCATCGAAATATTTCTGGGAGAAACCGGAGAAGGTACCCGCGATTTGATGGGGATCGGGCTTTACAAAAGTAAAGACGGGAAAATTTTTGCGATTGCAGGTAGGAAAACCGGACCCGTTGACGGCACTTATCTATGGCAGTATTTGCTTGAAGATAACGGTTCAGGCCAGGTGAAAGCAACGTTGGTACGGAAATTCGGCACATACAGCGGATTGAAGGAAATTGAGTCTATCGCGGTAGATGATGCCTCGGGGTATGTCTACTATTCCGATGAAGGCAAAGGCGTAAGGAAGTATTATGCCGATCCTGAAAAAGGAAATAAGGAACTGGCGCTGTTTGCCACAACCGGCTTTACGGAAGATCATGAGGGTATTTCGATCTACAAGCTGACGGACAGTACCGGTTATATTCTTGTTTCGGATCAGGGAGCTAATCAATTCCAGATTTTCAGTCGGGAAGGGGATGCTAAAAACCCGCATAATCATTCGTTGCTAAATACGGTGAAGGTATTGGCAAACCACAGCGACGGATCGGAAATGGTATCAGTACCATTGAATTCAGATTTTAAAAACGGTCTTTTTGTGGCCATGAGCGATGATAAAACCTTTCATTTGTACCGTTGGGAAGATATTGCGGGAGCCAAGCTAAAAAAAATTGACAAGAAATAAACAGTTTCTGAATCACGTTATATCAGGAGCTGGTTGGTGATAAATGTTAACGTATTTGTATATACGTATTCGTCTTGACCTAATACTTATTTATCCAGAAATGTACTGCATTGCTGGATAAATACTTTAGATACATTCCGTCACCAATCGTGTCAGTTTTCTATCACGCGCAGACTTATCACAGGAAAATCAGCGTTGATTTCTCTGGTGGGTGTGGACGAAAGAACAACCGGGTCATCAAACAGCCTTTTTACTTCCTGCTGGATATCCTGCCAGCAGGACACTTTTTTAATATAACGACCTTTGGTTTGCCTGCAGTCGATTCCCTGTTTGAAAAGCCAGTCGTTTGTTTCGTAAGAGAAAATCAGAATGGGAAGTTCCGGTTTATTCTGGATTACATATTTGATGAAGGAGATCATGTGATCTTCCTGTTTATTCACCGAAACGATAAACAGGTCATAGCTGTCCTTTTGTTCTTTTGCCAGGAAAAGAGATTTCTGAAAAACCTTACTGATGCTCTCAGCAGTCTCAATCTTAATGTTTTTGTTCTCTCTTTCCAGTCGATTAGAAATTCCTATTTTAAAAATGGAATCACTTTCTAAAATTAAAAGATTATACATAACAAAATTAAAAGGGTTGAGGAAAGTCTTAATGGGTTATTTAACAAAAATTGTTCCGTGCAAACCGGATTATGATGAATGGATCTGGCTGAAATTAAGCCTTACGTTTCTCTCAGGGGTGTTTTGGTGTGTTAAGTGCTTCGTTACCATATCGGATTATAGTTGCGTTGTTACTTAAAAATCCTGCAAAAAGATGTACCACTGGCGGCATTTTTAAGTATGCGAATGTCACGATTCATTTTGCAGGTTGAATTTAGGTAACTAATTTGGATAAATCGGTTTTTGTCCCCTTGATTTTACCCTTTTGTCGAAATATTTTCATAAAAGTATGGTTAAAGGATGCCAGAAATAGAAATTATTTTGAGTCGGCCCAGTGCGTTTTCAAGGATTTAAATCATTACAGTTATGACTTCCGAAAGCTAATCTGATAAACTTTAATACTCGCTGGTTTTCTTGTATTTTGGTGATATGTTTATGAAAACAAAAGGCGTTCTTTCAAATATCATTGACATCTTGTAAAACCACATTGCATGGCACATCTGGACTATCCGCCCGTTGACGATTACCGGATACCTGGTACAAATGTATTCGTAATCAGTTGTATTGATCTGAGACTAGCCGATAACCTGCTGGAATTTCTACACCATGATAATCTTGCAAATCGTTACGACCATTTTGCATTGGCGGGAGCCGCATTGAGTTATCATGCCGGCGGCGTTCATTATGACCTTTTTCATCATCATGTTTTGGAGCATTATGACAATTTTGAGCATTGGAAGAGGTCTTTGGATGATCACCTGCAAATTGCTGTCGACCTGCATGATATCCGTGACGTTTACATTGTGGAACATGAGGATTGCGGTGCTTATAAGGAATTCCTGAAAGACGGGAAATTCACGAACTGGGAAGCTGAAATATCGTGCCACAAGAAGTTTGCCACTGCGCTTGCGGAAGATTTGCACCATAAAGTTTATCACGAAAAGAAGTCGGGTAGGGAGCAAGAAACGTATTTCCTTAACGTGCATTGCTTCATCATTGATTTGAGAGGTAACGTAAAATTGTTGTCCTCGCCGCCGGAACAGTTGTTGTGAAAATGTGGCACTGTTTTTGTATTGTTTACCGTCTAATCAATTCTTTGATATATGAAACAGCCACAAACATCGAGCCCGAAACCAATGGTCAGGGTAGAAAACAAGGACAATCTGGATAGTCGCCATAAGGAAGAAGAACTGGTGAAGAAAAATCATATGACGACTAATACCAAGGAGCGACGTAGCGAGGGAAAAAGTCGTAGCCCAAAATAAGCCGAACCCGGAACCAAATAAACAAGGTGTCCTGATGTACCGTCGAACTCCGAGGGTACATCAGGACACCTTGTTTTGAGAGAATGAGATTGGCTGAAAACAAGATATTGATAATGATAGGACTGGATATTTTGTTAAATACAAGAATTTTGATTTGCGTTTAACTTTCATAAAATCAGTTTTTTACATGTAGGCTGTCCTTGTTTTTCTCTGAACAACGAAACGAGTTGTGGTAAAACGATGTTAGACGAAAGAAAGAATTCGCGTGAATTGTTCTTGTACTTTTCCGTTTGTTCGGTTTATTGTTTTAATAGGGGAGCTGAGATTTTAATTTTTGCGGCTCTCGAAATTTAGTATTAGTATTTTCATGTTGAGCCAAATTTCACAGCCAAAACCAATTAAGGAACGCCACCAGGGCATAGCAAATATTCTGGCTTTTGCCTTGATACCACTTTCAGGTTTTGCTACTGATATTTACCTTCCTTCGCTGCCGTCGATGGCCGGGTCCTTGCAGGTAAGCGATATACAGGTACAGCTTACACTAACGCTTTTTTTGATCAGCTACGGCGTAACGCAGCTATTTATTGGCAGTTTGCTGGATAGTTTCGGGCGCTATAAAATCGGGCTTTCCGGATTGATCATCTTTGCGATCGCCAGTATTGTTATTGCCAACACGCATAGTATTTACCTTATTTATCTGATGCGGATTGTGCACGGCATTACGGTGGGAGCCATTGTCGTGTCCAAAAGAGCTTACTTTATTGATCTTTTCTCGGGCGAAAAACTGAAACATTATCTGAGCCTTTTTTCAATCATCTGGTCGACGGGGCCTATTGTGGCGCCATTTCTCGGAGGTTATTTGCAGAGCGCTTTGGGTTGGGAATCCAATTTTTATTTCCTTGCCTTGTTTGCCGCGATCATGGCTGTTCTGGAGTTTATTTACAGCGGCGAAACATTGCGGCATTTTTCGGAGTTTAACATCAGAAAAATAGCCAGAGTATACACCGATATGCTTACCACCGTAAGTTTTACACTAGGACTCGCCATGATCGGCCTTGCGTACAGCATGGTGATGATTTATAACATGACAGGGCCTTTTATCATTGAACACGCGTTACATTTATCTCCGATCATCTCCGGTTATGGATCTTTGATTTTGGGGTTTGCGTGGCTTGTAGGTGGATTTTTAGGTAAAGCCACCATCAATCGTCCGTTTTTCAAGCGAATGGTATTTAATCTTTTGGCTCAGGTTGCCTTTGTGGTGGTGATGATCATCAGTATTCAATATGTTTCAGGATTGTATTCGATGGTATTCTTTGCCTTTATCATTCATGTCGGTGCCGGGTTTACCTTTAACAACTTTTTTACCTACTGTCTGAGCAAATTTCCCAAAAACGCAGGCATCGCCAGCGGACTTAGCGGCGGCGTTAATTACGTAATCGTATCTTTTTTAAGTTATGGGATTGTTTACCTGCTTCCGGCAAAGGATGAATACAACCTGAGTTTCAGTTATGCGATACTAATTCTGGCCTCAGTAATGGTGATGCTGGTGTTGAAGCTGAAAAAGGAAACGTTTGCCTGATAAGGGAAGAAGGTCAAAGTGTAAATCGTTAAATCGACTTTTTAAATCCTTCTTTTCAATACCATAAAAACGTTGAGATGCTTTTTCTGGCGGAATATTTCAAGTAGGATCGTCCGGTTGTCACGTGACTTGAAAATGTCGTCAACTTCTTCCAATGTCATCTGCGACACGGGTTTGAGGTTAATAGACAAAATTTCGTCGTCTTTCTGTAAACCGGCCAGATCGCCAGCCGACGACGGTTCGATCCGGTGAATGATAATGTGCTTAAAATCATCGCCTCCTGTAAAATATTCAATGCCGCTCATGTCATGTTCGAAAGGTTCTCCAAATCGCTGTGAAGGTTTCAGATACATAACGCGGTCATGATAGTTGAAGGTGACGGTGAATCTTTTTAAAATTCCCAGGCCTAGATTCCCGTCCCTTTGGGTTAAAAACGTCTCCCTTTTAAAGGCGTTTATGGATGGAAAAGCAGTTATCACTTTTCTGAATTTATATTTTCCCAGTTCGATTTTCTGAATGCGACTGATATAACCGCTGATTGGGCCGGTGAAACCCATGCCAAGGTTTGCCATGGTGAGTTTTGGGAAACTGTTATTATGGTCTTCATAATTTTCTAGTGAAAGTGCATGACCGGCACCGATATCAACCACAACCTTGCTTTTTTTAAGGGTTCCATCGGGAAGGACCAGGTCTGTTTCCAGATAAGGTTTTTTGTTTTCAATTGTGATCGGTATTTTGTTGCCCCTACGGCGGGTTCTTAAGTCTTTGGGGCGCCACACATTAAGTACGTTGGTTGAAAAATTGATTTCAACCGCCAGATTATTGAAAAACTCATAACCCAGCAGGCCGTGAATGTGTATACCTGCATAATTGGACAGTCCAAAATGATCCTCTTTAAAAACCACCGCGCCAACGCCATTGCTTTCGATATCGGGTAATGTGACTTTCAGGGTTGAAACGACATAAGCTTCGAAGGATTCGCCTTCTCCGAGGCCAAAAAGCTGCACGGATCGCTTGTGAGAAACATGGATGGAGTCAATAAGTTTAGGATCGGAAATAATCATCAGGCCGACGCCCGTGTCGAGTATGAAATTGAAGGGACCGTTTCCATTGATCATTAACTCAACGACGATCATATTGCGGACCATCTTAAATGGAACGGTAACGCGCTTTTTGTAACTGGTCAATTCAAAACTCTGCGCCGTTGTTGTGAGCGGTAAGGCACATCGGGAAGCAAATATTAATACGATAAAAAACACAAAGTATTTAAAACGCATATCAATTTTAAAGTAGCAAGCGGGCTTCAATTGTTACATTTTGAATACAGGACAGTTATTCCAAATTATGTCCGGACAAGGAATCAATACGCTAAAAAGAAGAAAGTGCGGATCAGAAAGACTTGCATGTGGTCAGGCAAAGTTTTCAATCCGCTACTAATATATAATTTTTGTTAGTTTTATCCCAATGAAGATTAAATGAATGCAATCGTGTTTTGTCTGCATAGGTATGAACAGGAGAAATTTAGGGCAGGGGAGTAGGTGGTTCGCTTGCTACACTTTAACAAAGATTTTGTTTTTGTACAGGAAGTAGAGGAATAGCCATACCAGTGCCAGGCCGCCCAGCGTATTAAATACTTCATGCCATTTTTCATCGAAATGCATGTAAAATCCCTGAAACAAGAGTTTTGATGAGGCATTAAAATCGATAAAACGGACTGCGAGGTATATCACGAGCGAATTCATACCAATGACACGGAAGAAAAACGACCATTTGACAAAATGTTGCACATCAATGACCCAGTAAAAAACGGCAAGTAGCAAAAAAGACATACCGGACGTGACCAAAATAAATGAGCTCGACCATAGATGTTTGTTGATCGGGAAAACAAGATTCCATAATAAACCCAAAAAGACTCCGGATAAACCCAATATGAGGAGTCTTTTCATTTTACCGGATTCGGGAATACGTTTTAGTAAAATGTCGCCGGCAAGGGTCCCGAACAGGGTGAGACAAAATGAGGGAAATTGTGTCAGTAGGCCTAATTCGTCGTATGTTTTTTGTTTAAGTCTGCCAGGCATGAAATTTCGGTCGAGCCAGCCGACGAGGTTTCCTTCGAATGAGAGGTCACCGGCTCCGAAACCGGGTACCGGGATCAGTATCAACGATAAATAATAGAGTACTAAAACGACAAGGGCCAGGTATAGCCGGTGCTGCCAGGAAAACCGCATGTAAAGCCAGGCAACAACAAAAGTAGCCAGACCAATTCTTCCCAGTACGCTTCCGTAACGGATATTGGCCGGGTCAAAAATATTGATCGGCGCATTTTTGTCCAGAATGCCTAAAAGTATCAAGATGATCATTCGCTTAAATACCTTCCTGAGTAGAACGGACTGCGGTATACCTTTGGACAAACCTCCCGTTAGACTGAATGCCAACGACGTGCCGGCCAGAAACAGAAAAAGTGGAAAAATGAAGTCGTAAAAGGTGAAACCGTTCCACTCCGGATGTTCAAATTGTTGTGCAACAGCGTCAATGGCCGGGATATTGGTTTTGCCGTGCAGCAGATATACAAATGAGCCGCCGCCGGAAATCATCAGCATGTCGAAACCCCGCAGCGCATCAATAGAAGCCAGCCGTCCGGGCATGGATCCGGAATCTTTGTTCATGGTCGTTAAGTGTATTGAATATTACTTAAAAGTAAAAGATAGTGCTGGCATACTTGCCTTGGTTCTGAACTGAGAAGACTTAGTTATTTATAGGTATGCGTTTACTGATATGAGTGCATTTTTTTTTGTAGCTTTTCTTTTATCAAAACCCTGATTTGGGACGTGTTATACACGGAGATTGGTATGTTTATAAAAAGGATATTAAGTAATGGTTTTAGTTAGATATTGCTCAAAAAGTCCATAACAGAAGATTTCTATCGCCGTTAGAAATTTTGCCGTAAAAAATGAAATGGGCTTATCGTAAAAAATGCCAGCTTGTCTGTGGAGACGATGGCTGAGATTTTACTTCTTTTATTTAACTTGCTTGTATCAACATTTAGTTTTAGTAATATGCCTTTTGTAGATTTTAGTCAGGGTAATGTCGTTCAGATCTGGGATGGGATTTACGGAACAATTTCGCATTCCGAAAATTCAACATTTTGCCATTTTACGATTGTAAGCGGTTCCGATTTGCCGGAGCACAGTCATGTGCATGAGCAGTGGTGCCATGTACTGGAAGGGGAACTTGAGTTTGTCATTGACGGAGAGAAAAAGTTGCTGACGGCAGGCATGGCGGCTTTTATTCCTTCAGGCGCGCCGCATTCGGCAAAGGCTTTTACGGAATGTAAGGTGATCGACTGTTTTACGCCGGTGCGGGAAGATTTTATTGCACTTGAAAAGAAACAAGCATTGTAGTAACCTTGTTCGCGGTGAAACTGTGCAAGAATAAAACTGTTTCCAGGTATTCTGGAGGCAGTTTTTATATTAAAACCCCTGTTTCGAGGATAGCGAAAATTAAAATGTGATTTTTTTGAAAAAAAAGTTTCGACTGCAAGTTTCTATGTTAGAGAAACTTAGAGTCTGCTCGAAAAGTAACCTGAAAATTAGTTTGCCATATAATTTGGAACGTAAATCTAATTTTATACTTTTGCATCACAATTGAGGGACACGGTATCAAAGTGAAACGAAATTCAGGATTTTAAGCATATCAATTTTGATAAGAATTAAGGTCTGACAAAAGGCAGAGCCAGAGTTGTTGTATGGAAAAATTAATGTCTTTTGAGAAACAAGAATATCCTCGTAATGTCCAGGTGGTGGAATTGGTAGACACGCTACTTTGAGGGGGTAGTGCCCGTTTGGGTATGGGAGTTCGACTCTCCTCTTGGACACAGAAGTTACCAAAAATAAGATTCCGTAGCTCAGCTGGTAGAGCAATACACTTTTAATGTATGGGTCCTGGGTTCGAATCCCAGCGGGATCACAAAAGGCACACGAAAGTGTGCCTTTCTTGTTTAAAATGCATTGATTTTCAGCACAGTTAACAAAAAAGCAGGTTATTCTGAATCAAGATAAATCAAACCATTCGGTCACCTATTCGGTCACCATTTGGATTTGGTAAATTAGGTGACCGAATGAATGTTTGATTGAGGCGATTTGATTTAAGGTTCTCCCGGAACATTTATTTCTAACCTTAAAATGTGTTGAGAATGAAATTCAAACAAAACCTATCCCTGCTGCTGTGGCTTTACCGGGGAAAAGCATCCAAAGACGGCAAAGCGCCGATCTATTTGCGCATTACCATTGATGGTCTGGACACTGACATTTCGCTGGGTCAGAAAATCCACTCGGATTTCTGGGATGGAGAGGCCAAACAGGTCAGGAGTACCGGGTTGGAAGCAAAAATGATCAACCAAAAGATCATGCAGGCGCAGACAGACCTTCAAAGACACTTCATGATGCTGCAAGCCCAGTTTGACCGGGTTACACCAGCGATGCTAAAAAATGTTTACCTGGGCGTGCCTGCCATGCAAGAAAAGAGGACCTCGGGGCAAACCCCTCAACCGGGCAGCACACTGCTGAATGCTTTTGATGAGTTTATCGCCACCTTTGAGAAGAAGGCAGAGAAGGGGCTACGTTCCAGCGGGACGCTCAGGCACTGGCGCTCTACCCGAAAAAAAGTGGAGGCCTTCATCGCATACCGGTATCACCGGCGTGATCTGGAATTTTCTGAGATTGATCACTTGTTTGCAGACGAATTCTATGATTATCTCACCTTGCACCAGGATCAGCCTCTTTCGGAAGTTACCGCCAAAAAACAGGTTAAATGGACACGGCAGATTGTCAAAATTGGCGTGAAGAAAAAAGTGATTGCCAGCAACCCGTTAGAAGGTTTCATCTGTTCGGGTGGAAACAAGGAAGTGCAACCCTTGGAGCTGCTGGAAGTAGAGGCGATTTATCAGAAAGAACTATCCATCGACCGCATTGCCGAAGTGCGGGATGCTTTTATTTTTCAATGTTTTACCGGTTTTGCTTATCAGGATATGTATAATCTGAGCCCGGAAAATGTTGTCCGGGTTGGTAGATCAGGTGAGAAGTGGCTGATCAAAGACCGGGGCAAAACGGATGTGACTGAAATGGTACCGATCCTTCCGATCGTTCAGGAGTTAATTGACAAGTATAAAAACCACTCGTACTGTAAAATCAATAACCGGTTGATTCCGGTGAACAGCAATTACCGGTACAACGTGTATTTGAAGGAACTGGCAGTGATCTGTGGAATCCGAAGGGAGCTCAACACGCATTTGGCCCGTCACACGTTTGCAGACATCATGCTGAACAGTGGTGTTCCTTTGGAAGACGTTGGCAAAATGCTGGGACACCGTAATATCCGGACAACACAGCGGTATGCGCGTGTCCGTAAAAACCGGATTAGTGAAAATATGGCCAAGGTGAAAGGAAAACTGTTTACCAAATCAGGGAAGTTGAAAGCAGTTGCTTAAAAATAAGCCCACCGCTGCCAAACCGGCAGTGGTGGGTTACAAACAATCTACACAGGTTAATTACAAGCAGCTAAATGAAAGGCGATAAATTTTTTACCTGTTCCAGATCCATTGCCAGGCGCACCGTTTCCAGTCTGCGATCAAATTGCCTTCAGGATTAATCCAGCTTTTTTCTGCGTAGTGCTGATAAAATTCCCGAGCAGTCTTCTCACAGTGACCTTTTTGAATGAAATAGATTTCGACGTGTTTGCGACTGGGAGGCACCTGTGCTCCCGAACAACGAAGAGCAGATTTCATCTGTTAGTTAGATTTTTAGCTACCGGTGTCTTGTTACTTTCAAACATCTTGATTATGTCTTCCCTGTCATAATAAATAATTCCGCCAAGCCGCATGAAGGCTAGCTTTCGACTTGCCCGCAGCATGTGCAGTTTACCTGGCGAGATATCCAGCATTTTTCTGACCTCACTGGATTTAAGCCATTTTTTAGCAGGAAGCCCCTGGTCAGTTTTAATCATCTTTCGAATTGCGTCAAGCATGTCGACCTTGAAATTTTCAAGGTCGACTGTTGTAACAAGCTGGTTTGCGAACATGATATTTCTTTTTTCACTTTCCTTTCCCTTCGTCGTCATTTCCTTACAGTTTAATGATAGAATAGAATTAGTTTTTCTTACAGGCAAGGCTGATTACAGCTCAGACTTTGCCGGAAAGCCTTTTAACCCGCTAAAAATAGAAAAGTGATTTTTGGGAAAGCTTCCTGTTGTTCCTTTGAGAATAAAAAGAATGAAAAATGAAGAGCCGCTGGGTTTTCAGCGGCTCTTCAAGCGTTTATTGATCTATAAAAACATATCCTTCATACGCTGAGTATCCTTCCAAAAACAGGTCTCTTCCATATGCCTCATAGTCGAAGTACCTTTCCAGAATGTCAGGAGCTCCTGCAAGAAGTCCGGTGTCTTCTACAAACTGATAAGCAAAGTCTTTTTTCGGATCATTCCCTTTTCCGAAATATCCCTGATAAGACTGCTCAAATCCTTCGAGTGTTTCATCCAAATCATTTCCGTTGGATGGCCAGTAGACAATTTGCGCGCAGTAAATCTCAAAAGCTTCTGTGGTATCATCATCCATAGCAGAAACTATCTCGAAGTATTTGAATGCATCTTCATGAAGATTTGATTCACTGATCAGAAAGTCCGGGATATTCTCCCAGTCCTGGAACATCAATTCGGGCAAAAATTCGTTTCTGTGGTACTCATAACAATCCTTAAAAAATTCTTCCGTGTCAGTGTAGTCTGAAAGATCAAACCATTTTCCGAAAAGCGAACCGGAATTGTACATTCCATAAGTACCCACATAGATTTTTGGAGTGTTTTCTGAAATTTTCATGATTGAAAGGCTTTAAGTAAATAAGCCCGGCTTTGCGCTCAGGGCAATCGCTGCCTTCAACTCGAAGAAAAAATGACGGGGCTTTTGCCCCCTGGCTGCAAGTTCAGCCTGCGGTTTAAGGAGCGGTGACTACCGCGGTAAATAGAAGGATGGACTTGACGCCGTCATTTTTTACTTTGTAAATTTCGTTTGCACTGACTGATAAATGTGCGGCTGGATTGTTTTACAACAGGCTAGATAGTTTTGTTAACATTTTATAGCCGTTAATTTTCAATTTGTACGTGGATATGCAAGTTTGAAAAATGTCAAATTCCTAACCGAGTCTAAGACTGAATTATTCTAAGGGGAAAAGCTTTCATGGCTTTAAAAGGTCTCTTTGTGAGAATTTTCAGGAAAATTACAATTTTCTAGCAACTTCATCTAAAACAACGCTTGCACAAGTATGAAGCTTTAAAACATATGGGTCAAATTCACTTTGCTTCAAATCTCTTTCCATTGTATGAGTTTTTGCAAAATGCCAAAATACTTCAAATTGATCCAACATTTCCTTTTGTGCAGAATCTTTTTCAGATAGTAGTAGGATGAAATGCTTATTCGCTGAATAATTATTAATTCGTCTTTTGTAGTTTCATCACCAAGCGTTGTGAAATGTATCATTAAGTCCGAAAATTCTGTGTGAAACATATTCATCCAATTTGTTAAATTGATCTTTTGGATTTGTTCTTTTTCGCATTGTGTAAAACCCACCTAATACGGCAAGCATTGTAGCCACACCAGTAATTAAAGTTCCAATTGCCGTCATTTTATTTGAGTCCTTATCGAAGAAATTTAGCGATGTTTAAGGTTGTAGGAAATGGTCTTTTGCGAGATCTATGATGGATAATTATCTTCTCGAATTATTACTGATCTTATAACCCATATGACCAGTTTAGATGCGAACAAAGACCTTCAATTCCTGGAAAAATAGTATTATGGTTAATTCCAAATTTTGAAAGTGTTTGTAAAATTTTCAATCGTTCTTTTGCTGGAATTTGAATTACTGCAATTTTTTGTTTTAACTTTTTATTTGTTTCTAAACTTACGAATGAATTGGTGGTAGGTGAATACTTATGGGCTGTAAACCAGCCAAATTGGGAAACAACTCTGTCATTATTCATTGAAGGTTGTAATATTTTTGTGTTCGATTTGGAAAAAGGGGATTGATCCTTGTTTAAATCGACAAGTAAGTCATTATCGGTGCTTAGTACATCGACAAATGAATCCGCATTATTCGAGGAAATATTATTACAAGCAAACCAAAGTGCGACCAAAGGTTTGCTTGTCCAATCGAGTAATCATGTTTTAAGTCCAAAAATTGGGAGGCCCTCAAGAGAAATGACGCTTCATCAGCCGCTGATGAGTCAAAAAGTAACAAAATTATTGACCTCGTTAAACAAGCAAAGGCTAAGGGGAATTAAAACAATTTCAGTTTATTAGCCAGTAAAATGCATATTAAACTTGCTAAAAGATACGGCAGGAAAATTAGTGAGAATAAATAGAACTCGCTATGTAATTCCGAATAAACTTCTAACAGGGTTTTGTTATTGTCTTTGAGCCCAAATTGATAGGGAGTAATGCGTATATCGCAAAGGTAGTAACAGCCAGTGATAAATTACTTCTTTTATTCTTAAGTACCGCGAAGGTGATTGATCCAATAGTAAGGAACAGTATGGATAAACATACTGCCCTTACTATTAAGGATATAATAATCACGCTATAGGGATTGCCCTGAATGTAATTGATCATCAGGTAGAAGAAAGCATCTGCAATAATTAAAAACAAGGTGTATGTCAGCAATCCTTTTATCATCCGAGTTTCCAGTAAATCAATTGGTTAGCCTTAATAAAATAGATCAGGCAAAGGGGTGCTCCCAATTGAAGACATTTACCCTTTGCCCGACAGTATTTTACTAAGGATTAATCATAGTAGACCTTTATAGCTAAGTTCCTTTTTCGTGTATTCCGCAATTTTACTAGCAGACAATAATTTAATTTACCAATCTGATTATCAGTTAATTGTATTATTTTTTTCAAATAAGACTGTCATTTAATCCATACTTTTTTCTGTGCCTTTCGCGTCTTTTAATAATTCATAGATATAAACACAAGCGTCGTTTTAAATTTTTCGATCACCTAGTTCATCGCTAACATTGTTACCGATTTTATGAAGTTCTGGTTGTTCGGTTGAAAGATACTTATTGTTCTTTTGTCGACAATTCGCTCAATAATTTGTTAGCCTGGTCGTAAATTGATAAATTTTCTATCCTTACCTTGAACTTTTTTGCTACGCATTCAAACATATTATCGTGGAAGGTCAATATGTAATGCTTATAATCCTTCCATTTATTAGGATTATAGTATTGGTGAGACTTTTCAATTTTTTCGAGATGAGCTACTAAATCAGAGTTTGTTAATTCGTAAAACTTAAACAATTTCATTCCCAGTTTAAAGTAAGGGTGGCCCTCGATGGTTTCATTCCCTGGAATCCCGAAAGTATATTTCAAGTAATGTTTAAATTTTAAAACAACCACCCCTGTGCTATAAACGGGGTTAAGAGCGTTGGGATAAAATGATTTGATTTCTTGGTCAGAATAAAATGTAATAAATAGCTCAGTATCTGTGGATACTATCATTGGTAATGGAGCCCCAAAATCCATTTCAAAAAAATCTTTTAGTTCTATTAGTTCCATGCTATAATTTGATATACTTTGATGGGATAGGATCGGTAACGCAGCTAGAAAGCTGTTTTAAGTACCAGGGATAGTATACTCAATAACAGATGAAGAATCTTCTTTGCTCACTACCCCTAGAAGCGCATCCATCTCAATATCAGAGAAAATAATTATTCTATCATCTTCTGGTCCAATTATTGAAACTCGGAGATTCGATTTTAAAGATGCTGTCAAGTTGTTTACGACCCATGCCAGTTGAGACTTTACTTTTATGTTATTCGTATTTTTAAAGCGACGAACATAGATATTCAAAAGGTGTTCTTTGGTCGCGATAAAATACTTAGCATCCCATTCAACCAAAGTAGGTAAGTCAACAAAAGTGTATTTCTGTGACTTAGATAGCAATTTTTTTAGCCTTACTCTTTCGTCAAGAGTTAATATTCCGTTCTCCATATCCACAATTATCAAAATTATTTAACAATTTGAGCCTTTGCTCGGGAGAGAAAGCGTTTTAAACGCTACATTACAGAAACAAGGGCGATCTTATTAAGACAGACCAGCCCTTGTTTCTCATTTAAGAATCACCTTTTTGATCTCCATCATTTAACTTGATAATGTAATGGGAATAAGCTTTTTTAGCCTAGTATAATTTTCGCTTCGATTAGAGATACCAGAAGCTAGAGATTCTGGGGAAACTTTATTATTCTTCATAATAGCCACTACTTCATCATGCCTGACTGAGAGAAAAATAATTATTGTCTCATTTTTAGATAAGTCGCTTATGTTGCAATAATACAGAGCAGGTTCTTTCCATTGTTTCAATTGTGAAATAAAATGATCAAACCTCTCGAACTTTCCCAGCTTTGAGGAATTTCTAGCATAGTTATACCGGTCGATATAAATCTGAACCGTAGAGGATGTCTTCATTTCACCTCCCTTATAGAATATAACCTCATCAGAGGCGATCTGGTCAACAATAATCTTGGCAAAATCGCTGTCGTTACCCAAGCCTATCAGCAGTGAATAAACCTTATTAAATAGTTCCATTTCCTTTGTCGGTTAGGTTATTAATCGTCAAGAAAAAGATGGTTTACCGCCACTCATCGGTTTATTAACGTTGGTTAATATGGAAATACTCTTATCAAATGATGAGAGTATTTCTATGAACATATTAACAATACAAGATCATAGCATGATCTTCGAATAAGATACCCGCAACGCCAGCCAGAAAGCTGTTTTAAGAACCAGGAATAGTATCAATAACAGATAAAGAATTTTCTTTGCTCACTACCCCTAGAAGCGCATCCATCTCCATATCCGAGAAAATAATTATTCTATCATCTTCTGGTCCAATTATTGAAACTCGGAGATTCGACTTTAAAGATGCTGTCAAGTTGTTTACGATCCATGCCAGTTGAGACTTTACTTTTATTTTATTCGTATTTTTAAAGCGAGGAACATAGATGTTCAAAAGATGTTCTTTGGTCGCGATAAAATACTTAGCATCCCGTTCAACCAAAGCCGGTAAGTCAACAAAAGTGTATTTCTGTGACGTAGATAGCAAGTTTTTTAGTGTTACTCTTTCATCAAGAGTTAATATTCCGTTATCCATATCAAAATTATCGCACAATTTGAACCTTTGTTCCATTAACAACACCGAGCATTGTCGGTCAACATCGTTTGTCGTTAGGATAGCTGTAAGCGCTATATCGCCTCGCTTGTTCACTTAGCGGGTCATTCTATAACCAACCCAATGAACAATTCTGAGCAATCTATATTTCACCAGATTGCTCAGAAATTTAATAGAGAATGACTTTATCAAGTTGTACTTTTAACTAATTGGGAATCATCTTTACTCACCACACCAAGTAATGAAGTAAAATAAATATCAGAAAAGATCATAATTCTATTTTCTGCCGGACCAATAAATGACGCTCTAATTAGTTCATCGGATGACTCCATCAAGTTATTCACGAGCCATTCTAACTGCTTTTTTAAATTGTCCCTTTTTGTATTTTTCAAGCGAAACGCATAAATTTTTAATATATGCTCCCGAGATTCGATAAAGTGACCAATTTCTCCTGAGAGGAGCATTTCAAGATTCTGAAAAATATAGTTGGTATTATTAACTAATAAATCATTGATTTTCAACTTTTCATCTTTAGTGAGAACTCCAATTTCTGATTTCATAATCTACATAATTTACTTTACAACCTGAACTTTCGCCCCATTTACTATTCCCGGCACCAAATATTCCAATTCGTCGTCGAACCAACCTCCGGTCTGGGGAATTACTCCGTCCTTGGTAATAGAAAATCTCTTTTCGAGAATTACGCCCCCAGGTCCACTTCCCGTTGCATTTTTCAAAGCTTCAAATTTGGTCAGACTCCAAGAAGTAAAAATACTATATGTTGCTCCTCCTGCATGGCGCTCTGGATTTGCATGTCCGCCATTTATCCCCCAGGGTACTGCTCTGCCCTTAATGGCATTCTTATAATCAGGGTGGCCGCGATGGACACCTCTATACAATGTCACGCCTTCTTCTTTTTTCTTTTCTGTTTTTGTATCACTTTCAACCATTAACATTACACCAATTGCACTTCCCAATCGAGTGATAACGCTAAGTCCATTTAATACTGCATCCCAGCCAAGTGCAGTAACTCCTTCCGATAGAGTTGCGGTTGAACCTAATGCAGTAACTGTAGCCTGAGTTTTAGATAATTCTTTTTCACTCTTTGAGGCATCTTTCTTGTGTCCTCTTTTTTTATCCCTTTCGTTCTGTTCCTGTACAAGTTGTTCCCAATATTGTGCTGCATCGCCTTCTGTATACCTCGTACCACCTTCTATACTCACTACTTTCATTCCATCCGGATCAATAAAGATGAGCGGATTGTCGTTAGCATAGCTGTAAGGACTATATCGTCTTGCTTGTTCACTTAACGGATCATTCACACCCCAACGCCCAATCTCCGGCATGTACATCCTGGCCCCGTAATCCAAAAGACCGGTACCAACCTGTAACTCCTTGCCATTGTAAAGATAACCATTGAAACCGTTTCTGGCATTCTCCGCTAAACTGCCATCACGCGAGATACTACCCCCAAAAGGATAAAAGTCGCTGAGTTGGAGCGTATTTCCCTTTTCATCAAAAACAGCTCTGACATTGCCCAAATGGTCTTTTAATAAATAATCAAAACGAAGTGTGTCCCCACTCGGTACCACCTGTCCTTCGGAGGTTGCAATCCTTCTAAGGACATTGTTTTGGTTGTATTCAAACCTTCTGGCGTACTTTGTGGTAATGGTATCGCCTGCGTATTTGTGTTTGTTTCCGATAGCATCGTAGTCGTAGGTATATGTTTTTCCGCCTGCAGAAATGGTTTTGGGCAGGTTCAGATAGTTGTAGGTAAGAGTGGCCCCGCGGTTGTCGTCGGTAAGCATGTTGCCATTGGCATCATAGGTATAGCCGCTTGCCCCGCTTCTGACACCGGAGCCATTACCACTGCCGTCGTTAACCGAACCCAAACGGTTACCCTCACCGGGATAGGTGTAGATCAGATTATCGACAGATGCCCCGGCACGCGATAGTGTCTTAATGTTGCCGTTGCCATCATAGGTGATTCCACTTTCAGTGTCTGCATAACCGCCAATTCCTACACTTTCGGTCAACCTGCTGGCTTTATCGTACGTGAAAGAAAGCCCTTTGGTGTATGTTTCAACAGCATTTCCGCGAAACATCATCTGGCTTATATTGCCATTGGTGTAATTTGCTGCATTGTCGTAGGCGAGTGCAAAAGCATAGTATGTCAGGTTCGGATCGCCCTGTTTTTTCAGATAAGAGGTCGTTGCGCTGGTCAGCCAACCGCGTATGTTGTTGACGTAACTGGTCCTGCGCCGAAATTTAGTGGCACTGACTGCATTGACCGGACCGCTTGCAGCGGGATTATAGTAAGCATGAAACCATTTGCTTTGCAGCTGCCCCAAAGGGTTGTAACGCATTGCGACAGTATGAGCAGTTTTGGTTTTACTGCCGGGCGGCGATCCGCCAAAGGAAGCCGTCTCTTTTATGTCCAGAATCCTGTCGGCATGATCATGGGTATATTCGACCAGGAGGGAATTGGTGCCTGTTGAAACGATCTGCTCGGTTTTTTGCCGGGATGCCACCGCAGCCAGGTCATATTTGTATTCAGTGGAAACACGTTCGGTAGCGCTAGCTCCCAAATCATGCAGTTCCCGTACGGTCTGAATAACACGATACTCGCCATCGTAATAAACGGCACTGCTAAGCCAGTCACCTGTCAAGGGGCTGCCTCCGGGAAGGATTCTTGCCCTGCCACCGGTCTGTTGTCCTTTCACATTACCGTTATTGGCCGGATAATATACATTGGCATAAGCGAGCCCGGCTGCTTTGGTAAAACCATAGTCGTCATAAAAGGTGATGGTGAGCAGATGGTCTACTGTTGCCGTTGTCGGGACTGTTTTGTTCAGGGAGTATCCAGCGGTAACGGCATTGTCCCGGTCTTCATGATGCTGGGCACCGGTGTTGACATTTGTGGCCCAGGTTGCCCTCGAATCTGTGGACGATATTTCCCCGGTAGCAACAGGCCTGTTCAGGGCATCAAACTTGGTAAAGCCCCAGACACCCCGCGCAAGCTGGTTGGCATCACGGGATAAGGTAGGACGGTCGTACTGGTCATAAACGATTTCGAAAGTCCCTGCGCCGGGAATTTTTTTGACAATCACTCTGCCAAGCTCATCGTAATCATAAGTAAAAGCGTGGTCGGTCAGTGAAGGAGCAGCTGCATTTTGATAGTTGGGTTGCAACACCGCACGGAGCAGTTTGAGATCATCGTAGACATAGTAAGTGATCAGTGTTTCGGTATTGGATGCCTGTATCTTCTTGCAAACCATCTGGCCGAGCTTGTCGGTGTATATATTGGTTTCATTTTGCTGTTCATCTTTGCTTTGCTGCCGTGTAAGTGTTCCGGCAGCATAAGTGCCATTCTGGGTTACAGTGCCCCCAGCGTAGTCATAACGTTTTACCTCTGAGCCGTCATTGACCTTATATTGGATCGAAGAATTTGCGCTTTTATTTCCTGGTGCACGTTGGCCGGAGGGCCTGTTTAACGGAGATTGTTCAAAAAAAGTCTCGTTGTAAGGCCGTCCCAAGTCATCACTTTTCAGTTTTGCGTAGTTATTTGAATACCAGGTAGTCACATTACCAATGGCTCCGTTAAATCCGCCGGTACTGGTTGGTAGGGTGTAGGGCAGGTACTGCAAGGGTTGCCTGCCAAGCGGATCATAGGTCACATTCTGGATCATATCCCCCCAGTTGACAGGGTTTTGTCCGACTGTGACATTGAGTATCGGCCTTGCCAGTCCGTCCAGATATTGTACCTGGTTAACAACCTTGCTTACATCGTTGACATTGGCACCCGCTTGTTTGAAGGTGCGCGTGAGCACGTAATTTTGATCATTGCTTTGCTGCGCCAGAACGGGCAACACAACCAGAAGCAGCAGGATAAATAATATGGTGTATTTCATGAGAATACGGTTCAAAATGCCAGAAAATGATTTATTGTTTCACGACCCGGTGTGTGTTTACACTACCGTCGGTATAAGTAATCTGTACCATGTAAAGGCCTTGTGCCAGTTTTGCGGTATTAATTTCCGCAGCATGTCCTGACTCATGAACAAGTTGACCTGTTGTGTCGTAAATTCTGATGGTGCTGATCTTATCCGGATGATCGGTAGAAAGTTTTAGTTTCTCGCCGATGGTGATAGGGTTGGGATACAAGGTTACTCCACCTGTCTCGTCAAATGACACGCTTTTGATGCGGCTGTATGCAAAGGTTCCGTCTTTATCGACCATTTTTAAGCGGTACAGATTTTCTGCGGGTAGCGGCGATTTATCGGTGAAAGTATAATGTTGTAAGGCTGTGCTTTCACCCTGTGTAGGGGTTGATCCCAGATTAAACCACTGTTTGCCGTCTTTGCTGCGCTGGATTTCAAAACGGTCACTATTGGTTTCAGCCGTTGTTGACCAGTATAACCTTGCTGTCTTTTCAACCCTGGTAGCTTCGAATTCCACAAGGGTAACGGGCAGCGGTATAGCCGGAATGTCATAGAGCAAAACCGTATCGGTTGCTGCAATGCTTCCTGTGGGTGCAAGCGTAGCACATTCTACTACCTGGCCAGCATAGTTGTAACAATAGGCTATACGCGCTGAACCGGAAGGGTTTTTAACCGTTTTGATCCTGCTTTTATCATCGTAGTCATAATTGATGGTTTTCGCATTTGGATCAGTGAGGCCCTGCAAGCCTACGAGCGGGGTGTAGTCGTAATTGGTCGATTGAGGGATTGAACTGCCCTCGGCAACGGTTTGTGTTTTTAGCAGGTCTGTTTTACCGATGTCGCTGACAGTATAATATTCCAGTTTTTTGACAATGCCGTCCCTTTCTTTGTAGGTTAACAAGTTTCCCCTTGCATCGTAGGTAAGAAATTCCATGTCGGTTGCAGCGGTTGCAGCTGCGCCCAGCTTGCTTTCTATTTTTTGAGGAAGGAAGAAAGGTGAGCTGTTATAAGTTGTTTTCTGGTACTGTAACGGGGTTAAAGTCTGGGTTGTGCCGCTTACTGTGCCGAGTTTAGTTGTGGTTTCAACGGGCTCGGATACAATATTGGCCGTTGTCATGGCAGTACTGGTCGCATCGGCCAGGTCAAACGGATACACGTTAGTTGTTTCAATCTGACGGTCATAAACCTGTACCGATTGCCCTGCAATGGTAGCCGGTACTTTTGCCGCTCCCGACTTGCTGTCTGTGGTCACCGTTTTTGCGGGGAAGGGGTAAGTGGTGCCGTAGGTATATTCCGTAACAGTCTGATTGAAATGATTGATATCTCCGTCCTGATCGTAGACAAGGGTTTTGCTTTCTTTAATCCGGTTCCAGAGCCTTTCCATCTGGTAGCTTAATCCAAAAGTAAAACCATCTGTTTCCTTTACTTTATAATTGGAGAAGAGTGATTCGCGGATCGATTCATAGAGATTGACCGTTGACTTAACGGGTTTGTTGGCGGCATTAAAATGGGTTTCTTCCAAAAGACTGCCGTTGAGATCGTGCACGATGTTGGGCATACTGGATTCACTGACACTCTTGCTGGTGCTGATCGCTCCGTTACCGTAAGGACTACAATTGAAACTTCCGGGCGAATACAGAGTAGGCTGGATACTGCATACCGGCGCAGTGCCACCAGAACCCCAGGACATACAGAAGGTGGTGTAATCTGCCTGCTCAACCAGGTTTTGATAATTGTAATAGGAGTAGCCTTCGGCCAGACGGGAAGCCCCGTTGAAAGCAGATACTTTGCTGTAACCGATCAGGTTGCCTTGCAAACTGCCACCCATCGGGTGGCGCGATGTGGAAGAATATAATACGCCCTGGTCTACCCACTCGATAAATACCACACCGGTCATTAATTTCCCGGTTTTTATGGACGTACCCGGCTCCTGGTACTCAACCTGCGTTTGTTTTTGTACACTGGCATCACGGTCCCGGTATTCTATTTTTGAAATACGGGTCCCTGGTCCGGTCACTTCTTCGGTACCTAAAAAATCCCCTACATTTTTTACCGGAAAGTTTGATTGCGAAGAACCGTTAGTATACCCGTTGCCCTGCCAGTTATAAACTGTTTTTCCGCCGGTCGGATTGGTAATGCCGGTCAGCATACAAGCTACCGAATAGGCGGCATTGGCATTTCTGTCGGCACCGCCCGCTATATTTGTGGGCAACTTGTTTCCCGGTCCTACGGCTGCGTCAGAGGGCAGCATCGTCCCTTTTACATCGCCACCTTTGGTATCATTGGTGGTGGCACCGTTATAAAATCCCCACCAATCCTGCTGATATGAATTTTTATCGGGAAGGTTTACAGCATTATATTCCATCTGATACTTGGGGATCGGATTCGTTCCGGTCGTTTCTTGTACAGAAAGTAATTTCAGACGTTTTTTGACAATGTCGGGTGAGGTGGAACCGCTGCTGAAATAATCGTAGAGCATTTCTACTTTTTTTATGATCGCGTTTCCTGGTGTTTGCACTTCGATCCGGTCTAGTTTTAATGCTCCGGCAGGACGGTCACTGCGGCTGCTCCTGAAAAACTTCACTTTCCCGTTTGTAAAAGTGATCTGATCAAGTGTGATTTCCTGGCTTTGCACCTCAGTAACTTTCCAGCGGAAGTTAGGGTCACTTGGCGTGGTGGCGGTATTGATATAATAGGTTTCTGTTCCCGTTGGGAGCTGTCCCACATAACCACCTACCGTATATGATAAGGTAACAACATCGGTTGCCAGTCGGTGCGCTGATTTTATTTTGGTCAGGTACCATGCTCCCACGTGGTCGGTGCCGCCGGAAGTATAGGGTGTAGAACCGTAATCGACCGCATTTTGTGACTTGATCGTTCGCTTGTCACTTGGGTAATAGACTTTTTGTATTTCTCTTTGGTCGAAAGTGTACTCTGCACCATTGGGGAAGGTTAATATAAAATTCCAGGCCGATGGAGTGCCTCCTGTCACCGTGATACTAACCGCGTCATTGCTCAGTGTCCGTGCGGCATACGACCCGGTGTTCAGAGGTTCAATGACAAATTTTCCGCTGTAACCGGCTACATTATAAGAGAAAAGGTCAAGTTCTGAATCGACTATAGGTTCAAAACCGACCCGTGATTTCATATTGGAAAGTATATTGAACAGTTCCGTTCCTGCCGGTGTCGTTGTTGACCCGATATTGTTGGCCGTGAAAATGCCATAGCCTCCCTGGGCAAGGTTGATGCAGAGTGCACCGCTTGCGGAGGTGGCTAATTCCCGCAGCCTTTTCCATGTCGTACCGTTGGAAAGCAGGTCATCCTGGCCCCGGATCTGTCTTCGGATCACACCGCCCGCGTTTAAGGCAAATCCAGTCCCGACCTGGGAGGCTTCTTCTTCCACCCGGATGCCGCCGCCATGGTAGGAAATGGATATCGGTACTTCAATATCGGCGTTTTTTACTGTGTAAATTGGAATTGAGATCGTAGGCGTACCGGTATAATAGCTGATAGGTGTGTCAATATATTTGCCAAGTGATGCTACGTTGGGAGAGGAAGGGATGACGCCCATAAGCCTGCTTTGGGCCGCGATAAGCGTCGAGGGGCCGGCGTTTTTGGTAGTATCCGCCGGATCAGGTTTGGGCTTTTGCGCGTTACTCTGAAATTTTACCGAAAAAACGATCAGTAATGCAATAAATAAAGTGTGTTTCATGGAAATTGTGGTTGGTATAGGATACGACAATAGAGGGCATGCGTCTGCTTTTAACAAACGTTGTGGGTAAAATAAAGAGAAATAGTAAACTTAAGCCGCGCCGGGTTTAAAAGTGCCGAATGAAAAAGTGCCCTTAGAGTATGTTTTGGATATTTATTTTGTCATTCTGTTTAAGAAAATTGATAAATAGGCAATTTCAAGCATTGCCTCAGAAGATTCTATGGTTTTCTCAACATCTCTGAAAAGTCTTC
>NZ_JAVFVU010000021.1 GCF_030929615.1 Dyadobacter sp. LHD-138
TTCGTGCCTCAGCCGCCCTTGACAAACTCAATAGCAAGCAAAAAAAACATTTGAAATCGAAAAGAAAAATTAAATTTGAATCAACTTTGACGACCAGACAGAGTTTAGATTACACTCCCCGACAAAAGGATTAATTTGCTGACTCAATACTGTTTTGGCACAGTTTCTCAGATTTCAGCTATTTCGTTTTGACTTCGAGAATTAAGGTCATAATCCTGCTCTTTTCCGGTTTCATAGTGACAATCATCTTCTCATCTTTACTAGTAAAGTGAACTTCTCTGTCTACAGCTTTTAGTAGCCCTGCGGGAATAGGTTCAGCTAACGATTTAAAAGTTTTACGAATCGTCTCCTTTAATTTTTCATGGGCAAACTCTCTTTCTCTTGGCTCATTTACATTTAGAACCAATTGGAGTGTTTCAATAAATCCCTCTTCTGGACTACTCAGGTAGTACGCCAAATTATTGCGGAGCCCATATTGGTTTGCTTCTCGACCGATTTCAAAATAATCCGTAATTGATTGCCAGTCTCCGCCGTCGACGTGCTTCCAAGGATGCAACTGTCCAATACCATTTCCAGACAAACTTTGGCGCAATGGTTCTATATTAGCAAATGCAGAAAGTTTTACCGGCGCGCTGCGCTTAGGATTAATTTCATCAAAGCTTCCAAGATATTTATCCTCAATCCAACCTATGTGGGTATACTGGAGCCAGTCCGGTTCCATAACCTGTATCTTTACCCACCCTTTCTCTTTCTCTAAAATTTTAACCTTTACTGACTTATCAACTGAAATGTAGTGAGTCTCACGAAGCGCCTCAGTGGCCTTCTGATTAACTATTTTTTGTCCTTTCAGGCTGGGTTCTTTACGCAGAAAAAGCTCATCCTTTTTAATGCCGAACAACTCTTCCTTAGGCTGTTCAGCCTCTACCGGTGTAGCTTCGGCCGGTGATTCTTGGTTACTGTTGCTTGCACAGGACCAGGCAAACAAAGAGCAAAACAGGGCGATGTAGTGAATCTTCATATTTTTAAGGTAGGATAGTATTGAGGGTAAGTGTGGAACAATATATCACCCCAATATCAAATTACCAAATCCTAAAAGAGACGCTTCCTGAAAACCGACACACCAAGACGTATTTACTTATGTGGGACAAGTGTTTTACCTAAAAATTGGCCTTCTAATCTCTTGACCGACTTTAAATCGTTCAGTAGCTTCCCTTGTATCTATCCATACTGTTTTTTTTGAACATATCATGAACCCTCGCAACCGTATCGATGACTGATTTTATTAAGTCAATTTGTTCTTTTGGTAGCGTAATCTCAAAGCTTCCCGGCACTGCAGTTTCCATGACTAATTTATTTAAGTTGGAAAGTTAATACCTATCAAAAAGCCAGAATGAGGCAATTGCTTCAATATTGTGCACAAAAAAAATAGGGGCCGAAGCCCCTATTACTATTTAATTTCGTAGCATTTTAAGTTTTCACCCCGGTTCAGATTCTGACATGCGATATTAATTACCCCTAAATCAGTTTTATACTTGTCTGAGTAAAATTTAATAACCTCATGTAGATGTCTGAATGCTTTTGCTTGATGGCTTACGTTCGTCATAGCAGCAGGCGCAGAGTCATCGATTCTATCGCCCTTTATTGTTACTAAATATCGCGATCTTCGGGATAGGTTAGATAAAGATTTATAGGCTGCGTACGCGTCCTCTGTTATTTTTGTGGGGGATGCGATATTATAAGGATTAATTGCACTATTAGCCTCATGATGCGTATAATACTTCATGCCAAAATTTGCAAGGTGCGCATTAATAAGATGTAGTGCTGTATAGAAACATACCGTTACCTGCCAATCTAAACAGTCCGCAGGGCTAGCATTTATTGATTCTAAGAACTTAAAGTTTCGTTTCGCTTGGGTTACGTGATCTTCAGGGAGTGCCAAATCTGTATTACTTATTTCCGTACAACATAATATAATGGCTTGGAACACAAAGCTGGTCGCAGTCTTCAACTATTGTGGTAGTCATATCGAATCCTTTTTCATGATACGTAGCGTTAATCTTAGCTTCTGCCATGATTAAACTCTTTTCGATATCCCACTCATCTTCCTTAATCTCTGCCCAAATTAACAATTCTGAATTGTTAAAACTGGCAGCCAATTTAGTGAAAGGGGACTCTTCAAAGCGCTTCAACTCATTAAGATAATCTATGAGCATGCTAGATATGTAATGTTTTTTCGCAGACCTAACATTCACGTCAACCATGTCAGTTATATTGCTATCCATTAAACTGTGGTACATATCTTGTTTTTCTTTTGAAGCACCCCCCGCAGCCAACTGCGCCTGATCGGCTCTCAATGACCAGATAAATTCATTGAACCATTCATCGCTCTTGATTTGCTTTTCGGTAGGTTTTTCTTGTAGTGCATTCATATTTGCGTCTGCCAGGTTAATATTTCTAGTCTACAACACAACGTTCTTACTAGTAGATAAAGGTCGACTGATAAGCGTTTTCCTCATCTCCCTATATTAAGAACGCAAATGTAATACAAAACGATTCATTATAATACTTTAAATTACTTTACACTAATATAAGTTAATTATTACTAAAATGTAAGTAACATCTACTTAATACTTTTTAAGCAGGTGCCAAAGCCCTCGATTTTCCCTATACTGCTAATCTCGACCTGTAAATCTCAACCAACACAACTTCTAGGTACTTGTCCGCAGATCTGCGCCGGGCGTCGGGTGCAAGCTGGACCGGACAATCTTACCTACTTCCTTACTAAACCTAAATTTAAAGAGGGTGAAAAACGTTAAATAAACAGTTGAAATTTTCTCATCCGAAGCATAAGAGTAATAACCGTTATAAACAATGAGCTATGGATACCTCAACCACTATAAGAATCTCGTTACCCGAGAGTCAGCTCGAATTGCTGAGAGTCTTAAAAGATCAAAACAGCAAACTAATTGGATTACTTCAACACAATGCCTGGCTTGACGAAAAAGAGGCCGGAGAAAGATTCAAGGTGGATCGACAGACAGTCGCAAGGTGGAGAAAAGAAGGATGGCTCAGACATATAAAAGAACCCGGTGAGAACGGTAGGGTCCGATATAGAGTAGATCAGTTCGACGAGGATGTCGAGGCCCGTTTAGGTGTGGTGAAATATAGATATTGAATATACGAGTATTACCTAATCGGAATTTAATAAAAAAACCTTTAAATAAATAGTTGGAGTTTTCCCAACTATTAGTATATTTGTGCATGAAAACATTTGCAACAGTCAACGAAGCCTTTAAATGGTGGATGGACAATGTCTACAAGCAATTACCTGCAGACCAAAAAAAGGGAAGGCTCAAGACAGCCTGGATGGACTATACCTACGAGAAAGGTATTTCAGAAAAGCGGATGAAAGCGATACTTGCGGAATTTGGGACACTTGAAGTTCGCACAATCGTCACGTTCACGCCTGAATAATTTTTTCTGCGCCCTAAATGGTTGGGGAATTCCCAACTTTATTTATAAAGATAAACCCGGAATGCCGAAGTTTTCGAGGACAAGGCAAACCGGGCCAGTTAAATCAATTTCTTAATTTAAACAGTACAAAATTATGCAAGTAAATGGCAATCCCAAAGAGAAAGAGATCAGTTCGCAAAAAACCGATTTAACGGTAAACCCTGGCTTCGTAGAGGAGATTCGACTATTTAAAATGATCGGAGATAGCATGGATAGTGGCCTGAAAGGAAGTATCCGAAACGGAGATTTTCTCAACGTTGCAAAAATCGCGCAGGATAGCACTTCAGCAAATCAGCCCGCAAACAAAAACCGGATCTACGTATTTCAAACCCGATGGGGATTGATTATCAAAGAAGTTACTCGAATCGAAGAACATTCCGTCTTTTGCACCTCATTGAACTCAGATAAAGATTTGTACCCTGATTTTGAAATAGAATTTAGCGACATTTCAGCTATTTACGAAGTTACCTCAGTATCAAGAACTCTTTGAGATAATAGCAAAATAGCCCTGAGCATTAAATGCTCAGGGCTATTAATTGTGTGTAAAAAAGTGTGTAATTTTCACAACTATCTGATTTACAGCACCTTTTGCAGAGAGGAAGAGATTCGAACTCTCGATACAGTTACCCGCATACACACTTTCCAGGCGTGCTCCTTCAACCACTCGGACACCTCTCTATTTGTCAATGTGGGTGCAAAGATAGCTTTAAACACTGTATAAGCAAATCAAATAACACATTCTCCAACATTATTTTTACCAAAATAAGATGTATGTCTGATTATCATGCCTTTAATGTCTGCAACAATTATGCTCCTTAAATAACGGGCTTTCGGACTTGCCAAAATAAGCAGCTAATAAAATCCGGTATGTGTTCCCCAACAGCCCTGCATCATTTACAGCAAACAAATGGGCAAAATCAATGTATATAAAATACGTATGCCGCTGCCTAGTTAAAAATCATGCCGCGGAAGATTTTATAAGTCTGGCTCCTTAAATCAGGTCAGATCCTGAATTAAAGCCAACGGTGCATCTGTTTTAATCAAATCCATCACCTGTTCCCGGGGACCTATTGAAGTATAATTTTCACTCCTGGCAATCACATTTCCTTCGGAATCTTTCGCCTCGAAAGTATAACGTAAATAGCTATCGCTACGCACAAAAGTGTGCTCATCCGCTGCGTTTGTGATGATAAATTTTATTCCGTCCAGACAACTTTGTTTTGAGGCAAAACCCTCGCAGGATAGAATAAGCTGAGAATTCCCGGTCGCCTTTAGTAAATAGTAATACTGGTTTTTGTTGCTGCTTTTAAAGACCTGAAAAATTGCCATCATCCGAATTGGTAAGTATTTGTCCAATAACCATATTTAAATGATGGAATCAAAACTCATTTTCCCAATTGAGGATGTTGTGAATCACTTTTTTGAACCGTAAAAAACGCAGCAACACATACAGGCTTAAAACACATCGTTAAACTTTCGCAGTGGGCAGCTGCTGTCGATTCGCCGGTTCGCTTTCTCCGTTATCATGCCGTCGTTGAAAATCTGATCCGGGCATCCGGAATTCCATACACGTTCCTGCGTCCCAATCTATTCATGCAGGGACTCCTTGGATTCCGTGAAACGATCATGCAGGAAGGACAGTTTTATGGGGCAGTTGGCGATGCAAAAATCAGTCTGATCGATATACGTGACATTGCCGCAGCAGCCGGTGAGGCCTTAACGCAGCCAGAACATGAAGGAAAAACATATAACCTGACGGGCCCGGAATCGCTGACCCACCAACAGCTTGCTGAAAAACTTTCAACTGCAACCAATCACCATATTCAGTTTATCGATATCACGCCGGACCTGTTTCGGGAAGCTCTTTTGCAAGTGGGATTTCCACACTGGCAGGCAGAAGGTCTTATCGAAGATTATGCGCATTACAAATTGGGAGAAGCGGCGGCCGTTCATACCGGCGTTACCGAAGTCACAGGAAAAACACCCATTAACTTTGAGCGCTTCGCAAAAGATTACGCTTTTCTTTTTTCGGCATAACGATCTGAAAATACAAAAGGGTCCAAAAGATAAGACCTGCTTCGAAATCAAAGCAGGTCTTATGTATTACACTCAACGTTTTTATATTACCAACCCGAAAGATCGGGATTAGAAAATTGTATATATCAATTCATAATTGCATATAACAATCCCCAAAATTACTAAGGCGAACCCAGAACCAAGTAAGAATGTTTTCGATTTTACCGTAGTATGTATTCTACAAACCGGGTGAACATAGTCCAATTTCGACTTGATTTTATCAAAAAAACATAATTCCCACTTTGAAAAACCATGCTCTTAGAACGGAAAAAGCTTTTTTGCATGTTCGCAATAAAATGCAGCAAAGCACCACGCAACGCACTATAAATCAACGCCACACTGCTGTTATTTATACGACATAATCCTTCATCAAGACATTTATTTTCGTTATTTTTAATATCAAATTTCATATTGACAACGCTTAAAAAAAAACATTGCCCGGAAACTTATAAAAGAACTCTGAAAACAGCGACTTTAAACTTGTAGAACCGATTCTCCGTTTGTTTCCATCATCCAGCGCTCTGAAATCATGTAACAACTTTTAATCTTCCGGTTATGAAAAAAAATCTACCCCCATTGTTTTTTTCATTCCTGCTCACCCTTGCAAATGCAGATTTGACGATGGCGCAAGCACCAGCGCCAACCAGACTTTTTCGGTTTTACGAGGATAACGATTTTCTCAACATCCGCGGCGACGGAACCGACAAAGCTTACACCAATGGCGTCCGTCTGGATTTTTTCTATCAGCGCAAAAAAACTTCCCGTCTTGTTGATCATTATATGCTCAAAGCAGGCGACGAAAGCATTGATATTTATGGATGGTCTGTGATGCAAATGATGGTAACGCCTGATAATCTCGCAGAACAGCAATACCAGTCCGATGACTATGCCTACTCCGGCGCACTATTTCTGACCCATTCACTTTATTCGTATAACAAAATAAAAAAAATCAGTTTCCAGACTGAAATACTCGCCGGCGTCCGCGGCCCGGCATCCTTCGCGCGACAAACACAGATGTGGATTCATCGCGTTATTAAGGACGAAAAACCGATGGGCTGGCAAAATCAATTTAATACGAAGGTGTTACTAAATATCAATTTTACCGCCGAAAAACAGCTGACGGCTATTAAAAACTTTGTCGAAATTATCGGTGGTGCGCAAATAGCAACCGGGACCCTGATTAATGCGGTTACGATCTATCCCCTACTCCGGATCGGTAAAATGAACCCCTATTTCAATGGTTTTATGAGTCAGTACAATGCCAAATTTCAATTTTACTTTGTTGTCAAACCGAAACTGACATTTCTCGCCAACAATGCATTGATGCACGGAGATATCCCGGGAACAACCCAGGCAGAAAGCACGGATACACCACCTTCTTGTCCGGGAATCAATCATTTTTGGGGTGAAATGAATTTCGGAACCGTGATCACGATCGGCAATTTCAGCATTTCATATACGCAGAAGCCTTCAACCGCTTACAACAAAGGATTGTACAACCATAACGTTGGCAATCTCTCTCTTTATTTCAGCTGGTAGTTGTTGAAATTAAAAATTAGTACTTAGGATAGAAAAAATTTAATTTTTAAACCAAATATGCCGAAAACGTATATATATAATCGATAGTAAACACAAATGAAACTATTGGTCACAAAATTTCACCCTGGTATTTTAGACTCAATAAACTTTTTATAATTTTATTATTTATTAAACTATTTAAAGAAAAATAGCAAAAATTTAAGATTATTCACCACATCTGGAACGATCATTCAATAATATCGCTTATAGACTTTATACGACCAGAACGTATTCCGGGATGAATCTAAGAAAATGAATACATCGAAGGCCATAAATACAGGACAGATTAAATTGATTCAGACATTTGCTGCGGTTACCGTAACCGCAAATATTTAACAAAAGAATCCAGGCAGATGCCTGTAAAATAGGCAGCAATTTCACAACCCATTAACAAACCAATTATTGATATTAACTATACCCGACAAGATGAAAAAGAGGAGCCATTCATTTAATAAAACCGTCGGCATCGGTCACGCGGAATTTTTAATCAACCCGGTTAAAATTTAAGTCTGAGGAAATGTACCTGGCCAAATCAAATATCGCCCCGAAACCTTTAAAAGGATCTCTCGAAATCAAAAACAATGATTTCAAAGCTGTCCTGATGGATTCAACATTGTCGTTCAAACCTTTCGTAACACATTTAAAAAACATGCTTAAAGACGAACCGGCTGTTAAATCAGAGTTTTACCGGTTTGTGATTGAGAAGTTTGAAAATGAAATGAAAGGCAACGGATCGGCTGTACTGGCCAGGGATTCGGTCAGATACAAAGAATTGATGGAGCTTGTTTACATGATCCTGACACCTTTGGCGACCAGTGAAAAAGAGCATTTCTGGGCATTAAGTACCCCCATTCCGGATAAGATATTTTTCAGTACAGATGGATTTTACCAGTTTTTTTCCGAACAGACCTCGGATGGGCAAGCGCTTAATCTCAGTCCTGTGCAGGATTATAAAAAGCAACAGATCCAGTTTATGTACCGGCTCGTCCTCGAACGATTATACAATATTCCGTCGCTGATTAAAAACGAGATTTTGTACCAGTATACCGACGCAGTAACCAATCTGCCGAAGTTTTATCATATCAATACGGATACCCGTTTTATTGACATTTTGCTTAAAGGCAAACTTCCCGTGTTGGATTATAAAATGATTGAGCCATACCTTCAGCAGGGTGCGGACACAACGGAGCTGGAAAATATACTGCCTCTAAACCGTTTTCGCTTTGAAGGCTTTTCCGTTATTACCCTGCTGGATGTAACCATTGAAAGAGCGACAGAAATTATTAAAGAAGCGCTGGTAAATCATTCCTACGAAACCGAAGGAAATCAGGCTATTATTCAGGCACTTAAAACCCTGGCAGGTGATGACGCCATTGATTTCGGGCTGATCCCCTCCTATCAGATTAACGGAAAGTACGTTTTTGCGGGCACAGAATGTTCACAAAGCATGATGATAGAAGCCGTCAAAAAGTTTGGTCTGACGGAGGAAGCCTTTAATACACTCGTGAATCAGTATTATACCAACCCGCAAACGGTTGTGTACAACAATATTACAAACGGACATCTTTCGGATAAGCCGCTGGGGAAACTTTTGGATACGGAAGGTATTTCTTCCTATGCATTGGTTCCGGTTTTTTATAATAAAAAAATGGCAGGTATTCTGGAAGTGTTTTCGAAACGTGGCGTATCACTTGATGACGCCCTGTTTTCAAGACTTCAGACAGCGTTGCCATTGATCGCGCAGTTGCTGAAATACAACACGGACGAATTCAACGCCAAAATCGATACCATCATCCGGGATAAGTTTACGCCTTTGCAACCATCGGTACAATGGAAATTTAACGAGGCAGCCTGGAATTATCTGGAAAAAAGTACGCATAGCGAAACGGGTGCAGAAATAGAAACGGTGACCTTTGAAAAAGTACATCCTTTGTATGGCGCCATCGATATCCGGAATTCGACTTTTGAAAGAAACAGAGCCGTAAGAGAAGATATCAGAAAGCAGCTTGCACTGTTGACAGAAACTTTCCAGTCGATCAAAAGCCTGATTGAACTGGAAACCATGGAAACCTTTGTTTGCGCTTGCAGCCGCTGGGCAGACGAAATAAACGGCTATCTGACCTCGGAAGATGAACTGGCTTTAAACCGTTTCCTGGCTGCGGAAGTAAATCCGTTTTTGATACGGATCCGTGAGGAATATCCTGTAACAAAGGACGTGGTGGACTTTTACTTTGCGGCATTGCTGGAATCAACCGGATTGGCTTTTGAGAACAGAAGAAAACTGGAATCCTCGCTTCAGCTGATCAACACCTCGGTAACAAGTTATATTGAAAATGCCCAAAAAGCATTGAAATCGGCCTATCCGTTCTACTTTGAAAAATTCAGAACGGATGGAATCGAATATGACATGTACATCGGCCAGTCGATGGCACCGGACAAGCCTTTTGATAACATTTATCTAAAAAATCTTCGTTTGTGGCAGTTGATGTCGATGGCTGAGATAACCCGGCTGACAGAAAAACTGCTGCCGCAGATGCAGCATCCACTCAGAACCACCCAGCTGATATTTATTCATTCAAATCCTATTAACATAAATTTCAGAAATGATGAGAGAAGATTTGATGTGGAAGGCGCTTACAACATCCGTTATGAGATTATTAAAAAACGGATCGACAAAGCCCTTGTCCGGGAAAGCGGAGAACGCCTTACACAGCCCGGAAAAATAGCGTTGGTGTACTTCAACGATAGTGAAGCGGAGGAATATGAGGACTATATCCAGGACCTTCAGGAAATGGGTTTTCTGAACCATGACCTGGAATATCTTGAACTGGAAGAATTACAGGGAGTCGCCGGATTAAAAGCGATCAGAATCGGTGTAAACTATCTGTAAAAAATCAGCTATCGAGTTGCATTACAAAAACAAAACAATCCATTAAAAACCCCATTTTCTGGCCGTAAACTTACTTTTCACGGCCCCAAAGAGCGCTTTTAAAACTTTTTTTCAAGAAATCGAATAATTTTTGAACGATCGTTCTAAAATAAACATTATAGCTCTACCACCGCAAGAAAAGTAAGAACACCGGGATTTGAAATTTTCATCTCTTATTTAAATTAATACCACCATCATGAAAAATCTAATTTTAGGCATCGCTGTCCTATTGTATGGATGTGCACAAAAACAGGAGGCTCCAACGACTCCGCCGCCGCCAACGTTACCCGTAGTAGAAATTACATCAGGCCAGGCCACAACGTATCAGGAATATCCCGCATCGATCGAAGGAAAGGTTAATCTGGAAATCCGTCCGCAGGTAGATGGTTACCTGGATCAGGTGTTTGTTGACGAAGGAGCATTCGTTAAAGCTGGACAGCCTCTTTTCAAAATCAACGATCTTCCTTACCGCGAACAGCTGAACAATGCGAAAGCAAGCCTGAGCGCAGCCCAAGCGTCGATTGTGAATACACAATTGGAAATTGATAAGCTGACACCGCTTGTGGCGAACAAAGTAATCTCTGATTTTCAGCTAAAAGCGGCCAAAGCAGCCAACAGCGTAGCCATTGCCAATGCAGAGCAAGCGAAAGCCATGGTTGGAACAGCCCAGATCAATTTTGGATATACCACGATTAAAGCACCCGTAAACGGATACATCGGAAGGTTGCCGAAGAAAAAGGGAAGCCTTGTTTCCCGCACTGACGTAGAGGCGTTGACCCAGCTTTCGGACGTGCAGGAAGTACACGTTTACTTCGCACTGGGTGAATCTGACTTTATCAAATTCAAAGCGCAATATGACGGTGCAACGCTGAACGATAAACTGAAAAAGCTTGAACCGATATCGCTTTTGCTTGCAGATCAGACTATTTATCCTAAACAGGGCAAGATCGATATGATCGACGGGCAGTTTGATAAAAACACAGGCGCCATTACTTTGAGAGCCACTTTTGCCAACGCACAGGGACTGCTTCGCTCGGGAAATACCGGGAAAGTGCGGTTAAGCCTTCAGCATGATTCGGCCATTCTGGTGCCGCAATCCGCTACCATTGAAGTACAGGACAAAGTCTTCGTATATACAGTAGCGGAAGGCAACAAAGTAAAAAAACTGCCGATCACCATCATCGGAAAAAGCGGAAATAATTACCTGATCAAAGACGGCGTGAAAGCGGGCGACAGAATCGTTTTCACCGGACTCGATCTTTTACAGGAGGGCGCCGTAATCACACCTGAAAAGGCAAAACCGGTGATTGCCCAAAACTAATAGTACACCTAAAATGAATCTTTATGTTTAAGAAATTCATAGACAGACCTGTTTTAGCCACCGTTATCTCCATCTTACTGGTGATACTCGGGGTGCTGGGACTAACCACATTACCCTTGCAGCAATTTCCGGACATTGCGCCGCCCGCTGTTCAGGTGATTGCCAACTACCCTGGCGCAAACGCAGAAACGGTATTACGCTCCGTGGCCCCATCGCTGGAAGAGTCCATTAACGGGGTTGAAAACATGAGCTACATGAACTCAACGGCCAGCAATGACGGATCCTTGGTCATTACCGTTTATTTTAAATTGGGTACAAACCCGGATCAGGCGGCGGTTAACGTTCAAAACCGTGTATCACAGGCAACAAGTCAATTACCGGCAGAGGTGGTTCAGGCGGGTGTAACAACGGCCAAACAGCAAAACAGTATGCTGATGGTGACAGCCCTTTATTCGGAAAACGCAACTTACGACCAGACTTTCCTGGCCAACTATGCTCAGATCAATATCATTCCTGAAATCAAAAGGATTAAAGGTGTTGGGCAGTCGACAATATTTGGAGGCAACAAAGACTATTCGATGCGCGTATGGCTTAAACCAAGTCAGTTGGCCACCTATAATCTTACTCCGAACGAAGTGATTGCCGCCATCCGTGACAAAAACCTGGAAGCCGCACCCGGAAAATTCGGTGAAAACAGCCAGGAATCTTTTGAATACGTGATCAAATACAAGGGAAAGCTGAACAAACCGGAGGAATATGAAAATATCATTATCCGCTCGAATGCCGACGGTTCAATCTTGAGACTGAAAGATGTGGCAAAAGTAGAGTTCGGTTCTTATACCTATGGAAACTTTACACGCATCGATGGCAAGCCAGGTGTGAACATAGCCACCATGCAGCTGGCCGGTTCCAATGCGAGTGAAATCCAGATTGCGATTCTGGATCTGATGAAAAAAGCCGAAAAGGATTTTCCAAAAGGCATCAAATATGTGACTATTTATAACACCAAAGATTCTCTGGACCAGTCAATCGAGCAAGTGCAGCATACCTTGCTGGAAGCTTTTATCCTGGTTTTCATCGTGGTTTATATTTTTCTTCAGGATTTCCGCTCAACACTTATTCCGGCCATTGCCGTACCGGTTGCTATTCTTGGAACATTCTTTTTCATGTCCCTGTTTGGCTTCTCTATCAACCTGTTGACCCTTTTCGCTTTGGTATTAGCCATCGGAATTGTCGTCGATGATGCCATCGTCGTCGTCGAGGCCGTGCATTTAAAAATGGAGAAAAAAGGATTGCCCCCCAAGGCTGCCACGGTATCTGCCATGAGCGAAATTACCGGTGCGATTATTTCCATTACCCTGATTATGTCGGCCGTATTTCTACCGGTTGGTTTCCTGGAAGGCTCTACGGGTGTATTCTATCGCCAGTTTGCGTTCACACTCGCAATAGCCATTGTAATCTCGGCCGTTAACGCGCTGACATTAAGTCCTGCTTTGTGCGCGATTTTCCTGAAAGAACATAAGCACGACAAAGATGGTGTTTACGTAAAGAAAAGCTTCAAGGAGAAATTCTTCATGGGTTTCAACGCATCTTTCGATAAGCTGACCAACCGATATGTTAACAGCCTTCGGTTCCTTATTCGCTATCGCTGGTTAAGTCTTGGTGCTTTGGTTTTGGTTACGATTGCAACTGGTTATATGGTTTCTAAAACTAAAACTGGATTCATACCTTCTGAGGATCAAGGATTTATAGCAATATCACTATCAATGCCGGTGGGCGCTTCCCTGGAACGCACAACGGAAGTTCTTCACAAGGCCGAAGCGGTTTTAGGGACAATGGAGTCGCAAAGAGCGTTGGACGGACTTTCCGGATTTAATATTCTGACACAATCTTCCAGCCCTTCGTCAGCCGTTATGTTTGTTAATTTAAAACCTGCCCCGGAAAGAGGTGCGGTTAAGGATATCAATGCAATCATGAATGAGATCAGACAAAAGCTGGGAGCAATTAAAGGCGCCAATTTCTTTGTCTTCACCTTCCCTACCGTACCCGGTTTCAGTAATATTGACGGTCTGGATTTTGTATTGCAGGATAGAAACGGAGGTAAACTGGATAAGTTCAGCGGCGTGGCCAATGGCTTTATCGGAGAGCTGATGAAACGCCCTGAGATCGCCGTAGCATTCACAGCATTCCGCGCGGATTATCCTCAGCTTGAAATGGAAGTGGATGAAGTGAAGGCTGAGCAGCTGAGCGTCAACGTAAAAGATATTCTGCAAACGATGCAGGCCTATTTTGGTAGCGCGCAGGCCTCAGATTTTAACCGTTTTGGTAAATACTACCGGGTGATGGTTCAAGCTGATATTGCCGACCGCACGGATCCTTCGTCCATGGATGGTGTTCTGGTAAAAAATCGTTTGGGCGACATGGTGCCGATTAATACGTTGGTTAAACTGAAACGTGTATTTGGCCCTGAAAATGCTTCCCGCTATAACCTGTTCAACTCCATTGGGATCAATGCCATTGCCAAACCGGGATTCAGCTCGGGAGATGCCATTAAAGCGGTGGAAGAAGTGGCGGCAAAAAATCTGCCTTCTGGTTTTAAATATGAATTCTCTGGGATAACAAAAGAAGAAATTTCGTCAGGAGGGCAATCTGCGGTTATTTTCGCACTGTGTCTGGTCTTCGTATATTTCCTTCTTGCGGCGCAGTATGAAAGTTATATTCTTCCGTTCGCCGTTATTCTTTCAATCCCGACCGGAATATTCGGCGTATTTGCCGCCATCGGAGTAACCGGTATTGAAAACAATATTTACGTACAGGTGGCGCTGATCATGTTGATCGGTCTGCTGGCAAAAAATGCGATCCTGATTGTGGAGTATGCCGTACAAAGAAGAAAGGCCGGAAAGGCATTGTTACACGCTTCGCTTGAAGCCGCCAAACTTCGTCTCCGTCCGATTATCATGACTTCTCTTGCTTTCGTGGTAGGTCTTATTCCTATGATGACTGCCGCCGGGCCATCCGCCCAGGGAAATCATTCGATCAGTATCGGCGCGGCTGGCGGTATGATCACCGGCGTCGTCCTTGGTTTGTTCATTATCCCTGTATTGTTTGTGGTGTTCCAATATCTCCAGGAACTGGTTACGGGAAAACCCGTTGCCGTTGTCAAACACGAAGAAGTGGAGTTGGCAGAGGCAATTTAAAGTTATTACATTATGAAAAAATACATAAACAGAATCTCATTTCTCGTGTTGCTTACGACGCTCGCCGCTTGTAAGATCTCGAAAAACGTAGAAACGCCAAAAGCGGCTTTACCTGAAACTTTCAGGAATGCCGCTGCCACAACGGACACAGTCAGTATTGCTGACTTGCCCCTCGACAGTTTTTTCACAGACGCTTCCCTGCAAAAATTGCTGGACAGTGCCATAGCGAAAAACTATGACATGCAGGTTGCGCTTAAAAATATTGAGGCGTCTCAGTTGTTGTTCAAGCAAACCAGATGGGCTTATCTACCCGACGCACGCCTGCAGATCAGCGCCGGTTCAAACCGCCCTTCGGATAATAGTTTGAATGGATTAAGTGCCAGCTCGTTTTTGAAAACAACCCATATTGAAGATTTCACAACCAGTGTGGGTTTATCCTGGGAAGCCGATATCTGGGGCAAAATCCGCAACAGAAATGGTCGCGCCCTGGCTGAATACCTTCAAACGATCGAAGCGAAAAACGCGATCCGGACGAACCTTGTCGCAGCTGTTTCCCAGGGCTTTTACAACCTGCTGATGTTGGATGCACAGCTTTCAATCGCTGAAAAAAACCTGGCGTTAAATGACAGTACGTTGAGGATTTTCGGTTTGCAGTTTAGTTCCGGACAGGTGACGTCGCTGGCTATTCAACAGGCAGAAGCGCAAAGACTGAATGCTGCCAAACTGATTCCTGAGTTGCAGCAAAATATCACTTTGCAGGAAAATGCCTTGAGCATTCTTGCGGGTGAGCTGCCGGGCAGAACCGAACGAAACCTCCAGATTGATCAGGTAAAATTCCCTGAAACATTAGCGAGTGGCGTCCCAATGGGTATATTAAACCGGAGACCTGATATCCGTAGATCCGAACTGGCACTCGATGTAGCCAACGCGAATGTAGGTATTGCCAAAGCGAATATGTATCCGGCCCTGACGATCACGGCCTCCGGCGGTATTAATTCTTTTAAAGCCTCAAACTGGTTTAACATCCCGGCCTCTCTTTTCGGAGCAGCCGCAGGAGGCTTAACGCAACCGTTGTTCCAGCGCAACCAGCTGAAAACACAATATGAGGTTTCTAAAGTGGAACGCGAAAGAACCGTCCTCGAATTCAGACAATCCGTGTTGTATGCCGTCGGTGAAGTTTCGGATGCTTTGGTAAAAATAGAGAAGTTGAAAGAACAGCAAGCCATCGCAGCGACCCGCGTAAAAACACTGGAACAAGCGATTTCCAATGCCAATTTGCTTTTCCAAAGCGGTCTGGCCAACTACCTTGAAGTGATCACCGCGCAAAGCAATGTCCTTCAAAGTGAACTGGAACTCGTCGCCATCAAACGTGCGCAACTCGCCGCCAATGTCGACTTATACCGGTCACTTGGCGGAGGATGGAAGTGAGACAAAAATAAAATGAAGCATTAAAAATAAAACGAGAGCCGTGGAGTTTACCTCCCGAGCCCTCGTTTTTCGTTATCCACCTCTTGTCTTGTACAAAAACCTAGTTTAGAAAGTCTTTCTCGCCGTTTTACCAAACAAAACAACTCCATCAAACTCCCTCCCCAACTCCCTATACCGCTGCGTTTAAACAAACCCGGGAAACAATATTACATTCTTACTTTACAACCTCTTAAATTTCAGGATATTTCCACTCGTCGTTTCGTCCCCCTCATTAGAAATAAACAGGTTTCCAAGTTTATCGAATGCTATGCCTTCCGGCTGCTTGAAATTATTGCCAGCAAGCGGATAAAACTGCTTGGGTTTCCAGTTTTTATCCGTAACAACGATCAATTTGTTCATGCTTGAAAGGATAAACCAATCACCCGTGACCGGATTTTTTGCCAGTGCAGAAGGTTGAAATCTTTTTTTCATTTTACCTGCAATCGCTTTTATCGCATCTACATTTAAAACAAAACCACCTGATTTCTGAATGGAACTTCCCAGATCCAGGACATAGCCGGAAACGCTTTTATCAGGAATGTCCCCAGCGCAGTTTTTGCATAAAACGTAAATTTTACCCGAAGCCTCATCGCCAAACATTCCCTCATACTCGCCCTTCGGCAGCAAGCCCCTATGTTCTTTTGTTTTCGTAGTTTGTGTTAGCTGCGTTTCCGTGAAAGGAAACGAAAACAGACTACCGTTACTTTTTAAAACGACAACCTGATCTTTCAAGATGGCTATGTCTTCGAAATCTCCTTTTCCTGCGAACGCCGTGTACTTATGCGCCTGACTTTTCCAGGTCAAATGAAACACCTTTCCTTCTTCATCCTGCACAGCATAAAAGACATCGCTTTTCCCTTTGTTAAAAGTTACTCCTGAAATCTCCTTCAACGTTTCGGGCATGTTAAAGACCTCAGGTTTGGTCAAATCGTATTCTTTTGTAAGCACATTTTGTTCACCAGCTGAATTGCAGCCCATACCTAAAAGCATGAAGGTGATTAAAAAAACGAGCAAGTTTATTTTTTGGCCGATCATAATTTTAAAAATCTAAATATAAAGACAAGTCTGTCTGTTTCAAATATTCTGCTGCGACAAAAGCTTATAAATTGCTTCCTGCGACCGAATCTGTCCCGCTTCGTCATTCCTCAGTGAGATATTGTTTAATTTTTCATCAATACGCACAGCCTGGACGGTATCGTTCCACTGCAATGCGAGCAAACTGAGCATCTGTTTACGGATCTGTTCATTGTAAATCGGGAAACAAACTTCAATTCTCCGGTAGATATTCCGGCTCATCCAGTCGGCCGAACCCATGTATACATCATCTTTTCCATTATTATGAAAAATGAAAATACGGCCGTGTTCCAGATATCGGTCTACGATTCTTTTGACGGTAATATGCTCACTTTGCCCCTGAACTCCTGGTACGAGCCTGCAAATGCTACGCACAATCAAATTGATCTTCACGCCTGCATTTGACGCGTCATACAATTTAGTAATCAGCACTTTCTCTTCCAGATTATTCATTTTAATCGTGATCGAAGCAGGAAGACCTGCCCTGGCGTTTTCCATTTCACGGTCAATCATTTCCAAAAACCGTGTTTGCAAATTGAACTGTGCGACCAGTAAATGCTGAAAATGAATCTGCTGAACAGCCCTGCCTTTTCGCTTTCTCAGGAAATCAAAAAGACCTTCCATTTCCGCCAGCATAGGCTGATAAGCTGTCAGTAAAATATGATCCGTATAAAAACGCGCCGTACTCTCGTTCAGATTACCCGTCGCAAGAAGCCCCAGATAAGGGGCACGCTGGTTTTTCCGTTTTACCAAAGCAATTTTGGCATGGACTTTCAGTAGGTTGCTGCTATAAATAATTTTAACACCCGCCGCTTTCATTTTTTGTGCCCAGCGGATGTTATTGGCTTCGTCAAAACGGGCTTTAAGTTCAACCAAAACGGATACCTTTTTACCATTTTTGGCAGCGCTTATCAGCGCATAACCAATCCTGGAATCACTCGCGACCCGGTACATCGTCGTGTAAATTCGCTCCACGGAACTGTCAATAGCCGCTTCATTAAAAAACCGGATAATCGTGTCATACGATTGATAGGGCGCATGAATAATTCTGTCTTCCTCCTCAACGGCTTTGAACAATGTCTCCGGCATTTCGGAAGCTTTTACACTTTGTACCGCCGGCCAGGGCTCATAAGCAAGTGCCGCATTGGAAACAGGCAGCTCCGCCAGATCTTTCAGATTATGGTGTTTTCCACCCTCCACCACCGAAGCTTTCTGAAGGCTAAAAATCTGAATCATCTCCTGCAAATGCCGGAGCGGCATGCCAGGTTCATACAAAAACCGCGTTGCAAAACCGAAATCTCTTTTGCGAAGCTGTTTGGCTATCTTTTTTGCCTGATCTCCGTACTCATCCCGGAGGTCAAGCTCTGCATCCCGCGTAATTTTAATATTGTAAGCGCCAACAATAGTGGCCGATGGAAACAAATGATGTAAATTCTGACGAATAATGTCTTCCAGAAACACGATATAATCCCCGTCATCCTGCTTGATCTTAAAAAATCGGGGTACATTATTGGTGGGGATATTGACCAGAAACAATTGTTCCTCGCTGGAAGCGTACCGGATTACAACCGCCTGGTAAAGCTGGTTATTTTCCAGGAAAAAATCCGTATTGGCCTTGATCAAAATGGGTTGCAAAAAACCGGCAACCTGTGTAAAAAAGTAATAGTTTGTCTCCGCTTTTAATTTTTCAGGAATGCTGTCATTGTAGATAAGTTTAAAACAATACCTCGTTAATCCTGGCAAAACCGCCTTATTAAAAATAGTACCGAATGCTTCCTGCTGACGATTGATAATTTCAACCGCTTCACGATAAACCGTAGGCCCGGTTTTCTCCTTATCTATTTTTTTCAAAGCCAGCAACGCTGGCATCCTGACCCGGTAAAACTCGTCCAGATTTGAAGAATATATGGATAGAAATTTAATTCGTTCACTTAACGGCACGGAGTCCTTTCCGGCCTCTTCCAAAACCCGTTCGTTGAAAGACAGCCAGCTGATATCCCGGTCGGCAAAGAAATAAACACGCATTGGGAGATATGGTTAAGACCTAAAAAACATGGAGCTGACGACAAAAGCAATTACGGCCGAGACAATACCAAACATGAACACGTTATAACCGGTACGCAAAAGCCGGTATTTTTTTCCCAGCACAACGCCCTGAGCGTACACATCCTTTGTTAAACTTCCATATAAAAAATCTCTGTCATTCATCATTTCCTGCATTCCGGAGGCATAATCTTCGAAATTCATCCGGTAAAAATTACCAAAGAAAAGCAGGTTAACCTTTTTGTCATCCAGGTCCTGTCTTGTAAAAGTACCATTCGGAACTGAAGGCCGCGTTGCCAGAATCGAGAAAACCATGGTGGTGACGCAAACCGTCAGCAGTATTAACGTGGGAATGATCAGATGCGAATCATCTTCGAGCTTACGAAGCAAGATACTGAGCAAAACGGATATGATAATCGAATTAGTTGTTATCATAATATTAGCTTTGTTGTCCGCCATATCACTCAGCCGCTGGTGGTTTCCCGAACTTATCCTGAACATGGTCTCAATCCCTTTATCAGGCCTGTCATCCTTTGGCTTTTTAATCTTCGGTTCTTCCATTGCTGTCTGAGCTTTCGGGCCCGATTCTGGCCCGGGGCTCATTGCCTCCACATTGAACAAAGCCAATTCCTCCTTTTTTGCTTTTTTCTTTAATTTTTCGAGGTTTTCCTGCTTTTTCCCTTCCAGTAAATCCCGGCAATAGTGCGTGTGATAATGATGCGATTCAAGAAATGCAATGTTCTTCAAACACCACTCATTTTTATCAATTTTAATGCCCAGCATCTCTTCTCGCTCTTTCCGAAGCAATTTATTAAATTCCGAAAAATCATCCGTTCCCAAATGATAAAGATCGGCATCGCAAAGAATCTCTTCCATTAAGTTTCCAGGTGTTTGCGGCATCCGGGTAGCCAATATGCAACGCGCTATCGCCGTAATGGTATCCTCATCCACTTTTAAACCCCTCAGAAACCCAGCAGAAACTTCAGCGCCTCTTTCTTCGTGGTTCGCCGCCGCGCCCGAAAAATATCCGTAGTCATGGAACCAGGCGGCAGCCACGACGGTAAAAAAATTCTTGCGTTCTAATCTATAGTACCAGGCCATGACAGAAGCGTTGGCAACGACCTGCTCAGTATGTTTGAGGTTATGAAAAGGGCGTTCTTCAAAGTGCTTTCCGCGATCTGCTGACCTTATAAAAGCCTCTGTCTGTTCTAATAATAAAGAATAATTCATGTCCGGAGAATTTGATTTACAAGTTATTGCCCATCATTGTTCTTGTGCACCATCGCGGAAAAGTATAAGGCTCCAATTATTTGTCAAACGATTAAGTCCATACAGGCACAACGGTCCAGCCTCTCCATGGTAATTCCCCTCTGAATTTCATCCGAACATGTTACTAAAATACAGTTTATCCTTGTCAATCAATTGTATTTAGGTTGAAAATTTAAGAATACCATCAACCACAATGCTGCCGACTAGCGATGATGCTACGAAATTTCACATTTGTGTATACAACGCAAGTCTTCCGGCGCAATCTCGATGATGAGATACGATAAAATACTTACCATACAGCATGTGAAAATTAAAAAAATGTAACGTTTTGGCTTGTAATTTTTACAATAGTCATGCTTTGAAAGCTTTGCCTGATATTTTGAATAATTTAATGTTTCCTTGAATTGGAAAAACACAGGATCAGGCAACGAGATCTGCCCATAAACATGTTAAAGGTCAATAAAAACAGGCTAAAATGCGGTATGATTTATTAATTGAAAATATAAAAAAAGAAAAACAGGCCCTTAATAGAAAACTAAAAGTTTAGTGAGAAGAATATAAATTTTCGAAGCTTTAATTTTTTTGAATTTATTTGGGCGCTTTTTCTTCACCTGTTTCTACAAAAAAAACTGGTGATTCTCCAAAAATATATTAGCTTTGTGTCTGAAAACCAGTTAAATGGTTCTCATAACGTTGAGTAAAATCAGACATCCCCAGGTTATACCTACGGGATGTTTTTTTATGATCTTTCCCAAACCGTTTAATAAATTTTTCAAAAAAGTTATCGAATGACAATCGGTAAATTTATTGGATTTGTAACTAATAGTATATGAACTTAATATAAAAGATTAAAAAAAGATTTCTTACTGCTATTTTCTGAAATTCGCTTCCCAATTTTCAAAAATTTCTATAAAATCACTAATGGATTACTATCTTTTTGAAGTCACGTTCGTTACGTTTTACAAACCATTCATGCTTGGCTATCGTGCTTTTCTTTAATTCCGAAATTAGCCAAACGGCGCAAACAACTGTAAAAACGACAAGAACCATAAAAAAATAAGGTCCTATCACGTCAGAATACTTAAGTATCTGCCCATAACGATGTATAGTTAAGTTCTTAATCTGGTTTACGCTTGTATTTAAATAACCGTACCATGGTTACATTTAAACGCAGGCGACCAGAAACAATAGAATACACTAATTATCAGAAAGATAACCGCAACACTCTGTGGATTTAACTTCACATATCCGGGCTGGGCATCATTTTAGCGATTGGCTCCGGATTACGATTACAAACGAAAATAATATCCCGGCATCCACGGATATCTTCCGCCCGTTTACCGGGATAATTACATTTTTTATGTTTTATCACAAAGAATAAATCCACCGCAATTCATCAGAAACTGGTAGAAGAAATTGTCTAAATCCAGGACTCCAGTACAACATTCTTTCATGTGAAAAACTGCGCAATTTTCTGTATTGTAACCCATAGTATTATATTTTAATTACTTTATAATTCCCTGCCGGGCTTACTTCAAACTTCCATAACTTTGTACCTTTTATGAGTGGATTGCAATAGCTATGAAAAGTGAAGCTTCAAAAACAATACGACTGGCATTACCCATCATCATAGGGGAACTTGCCCAAATGGCACTACACCTGATTGACACCGCAATGGTGGGCGCTATAAGTTACAAACAATTGGCTGCTGCGGCGCTGGTTGTCAACACAATGAACATACCGTTTGTGATTGGGATCGGCATGACAATTTCAGTTTCGCAGATGGTTTCTCTCGCGCATGGCAAACGTGACGGACAGCTGGTTTCCCATTATTTGTTCAATGGATTTTGCCTGTGCGCACTCACCGCTGTTATCATATCCCTGACTTTGGTGTTCGGGAAAAACATTCTTTTCCATTTGGGTCAGGACCCCGAGGTGGTGACGCTTGCCCTTCCGTTTATGCAGCTTATGGGATTGTCCATCATTCCGATGCTGCTTTTCATGACGCTGAAACAGTTTACCGATGGACTGGAATTCACCAAAACGGCGATGATACTCTCGCTTGCCGGGATGCCGATCAATATTCTGCTAAACTGGCTGCTGATTTACGGCAACTGGGGATTTCCGCGACTGGAATTAATCGGTGCAGGCTGGGCAACCCTGATTACCCGTTCACTTATTTTCATCGCACTGGCGATTACGATTTTAAAGCATAAAACGTTCAGCAAATATATCGCAGTAAGTAAAAATCAGTGGAAACTGCGTACCAAAACGCTGGGAGAACTGCTGCATATCGGCATTCCAAGCAGCCTCCAGATAGGCATGGAAGCAGGCGCTTTTGCCGTTTCCGGTATCATTATCGGAACAATCGGGGCGGTGGCGCAGGCTGCACACCAGATTGCATTAAGCTGCGCTTCCTTTACTTTCATGGTTTCTATGGGACTTGCCCAGGCAGGATCTATTCGGGTAAGTAACGCGTTCGGGCAATCAAACTGGCCAAAAATTTCAACCATTGGCAAAAGCACCATGATCACCGCTTTGATCTACGGAATTTTCTGTGCAATTGGTTTCGCAGTATTCCGCCACCAACTGCCGAAAGCATTTAACGATGATTCTCAGGTACTTGAAATGGCTGGTTTACTTTTACTTTTCGCGGCAGTTTTCCAGATTTCAGACAGTACACAGGCAATAAGTGCCGGGCTCCTTCGAGGAATCAAAGACGTCAAAGCACCTACCATGCTGATTGCGATTGCCTACTGGGTGATCGGCTTGCCAACCGGATATATACTTTCCTTCCATTTCGAAATGGGTCCTTCGGGTATTTGGCTCGGCCTTATTATCGGACTTACGCTGGCTTCTGTCTTTTTGATAAATCGGTTTTTAAAAATGTCCAAAAGAAATAACCAGTCATGATTTTCACATTCAAACAAGGGTGATCGATTGGTCGCCCTTGTTTGAATGGCTATACTAAGGTTCCAAAACCGACAGTGTGATCTCGATCGTATCTTCAATTACTTTTTTATCAGGTTGTGATTTGCCGTAGGTTTTAAGCCCCCACAGGTTATTGACCAAAAAAGCACCGAAAGCCCTCGCAGATTGCCTGTCAGATATTTGCCCCTGCTCCTGCCCTCTTTCCAGCGCACGGCCAAATCCATCCTCCATCGCAAGCCTTCCCTCCTTGATGATATCCGCAATTTCATCGTCATGCGGCGCAAGTTCAATGCCCGAGTTAACGATAAAACATCCCATGCCCAATTTTGTCCCGGAACAATCTTTTGCCGATGCCTGAAATATACTTCTGATCACCTTTTTAATATCCTCAGCCTCATCCAACAGCGTAATCATGCCGCCTGTTTCCCGCACGCGGTAACGTTTCAGTGCCCGGATAAATAAAGTGCGCTTATCGCCATAGGTATCATACAAGCTCGAACGGCTAAGCCCCAGCCCATCTACTATTTCCTGTGCGGATATCCTATTGTAACCCTTGTGCCAAAACAGATCGACCGCCTTATCCAGCACCAGATCCTCATTAAATTCTTTTGTTCTTGCCATAAAACATTTATTGTTTTTCAATGAACATTCCCGGTGCTACGCCGGTCCGTTCACAATTTCCGCTTCTTAAATTTTGCAACAACACTAACGCATAACAACGCTGTTACAAGATTAAGCCTGTTTAGCAGAATATTTTTCCAGCTGGGAAAGCAGCTCCTTCATTTTTTTCAGGCTTGTATTAATCTCATTTTCACCAAACCGGTAAGCAGGCCCGGAAACACAAACCACGGCAACCACTTTACGCTGATGAAAGACGGGAATAGCCACGCAGTTAAGGTCTTCTTCATATTGTCCAAGATCGGTCGCAAAACCATTTTCCTTGATCTGTTTTGTCTCCTCTTTTAATTTCTGATTGAAATTTTCATCATTAAACTTCATCAGGCTCGTCTGCAAATGATCCGAATACGACAGAAAAACCTTACCGATGGCCGTTGTCGTCATTTCGTATTCCTTCCCGAGTTCCAGAGAAATCCGCACCGAACGATTGGGTTCACATTTAAGCTCGTGCCTGAAATAAGAGCCCATCTGAATCGCCAGATATGACGTTTCCTTCGTGTATTCGGTGATGCTTTCAAGTACGGGACGTAGTTCCTTTTTAATTTGAAAAAGCGAAACATCCGGAGAGTACAAGCACTGAAACTTGTAAGTAATACGATAACGCGGCGTTAATTCATCTTGTTCAATATAGCCCAATTCTTTCAGCGTATTCAGAAAGTTATGCACAGTGGTTTTCTTTAAACCTACCGCATCGGCAATATCATTGAGTCTTACGAAATTTCCGTTGAAGGCAATGTATTCCAGTATTTCGAAAGCCCGGCTAATGGATTGTATCATAAAGTTCAGCAATAATGAACAAATTGACAATAACTATCTAAAATCGTTTATTTAGTTCAAAACTAACGTATGTTTGGAGCAGTTGCAAGTGTTCGGTCAGATATGAATGCTGCGTGCGCATTGCAATTGAAAATTGGCATGATGATTCAAGTAAAAAGCAACAGTGAAATTTTAAAAGTATGGAAAAGAGGAAATTAGGTAACTCAGCTATTGAAATTGCTCCCCTGGTTTTTGGCGGTAACGTTTTTGGCTGGACAGCCGATGAAGCGATGACATTCCGCTTGCTAGATGCATTCACGGATGCCGGTTTTAACGCGGTGGATACGGCGGATGTTTATTCGGCCTGGGTACCGGGAAATAGCGGCGGAGAATCTGAAACGGCTATTGGAAAATGGTTTAAAAAGAGCGGAAAACGCGACAGGGTTATTCTGGCGACCAAAGTTGGCGCCGAGCTAAGCAAGGACCCAAAAGGTTTATCAAAGAAATACATTATTGCCGCCGCCGAGGCTTCGCTAAAAAGACTTCAGACCGATTATATTGATTTATACCAGTCGCATTATGATGATCCCCAGACGCCAATTACTGAAACGCTGGAAGCGTATGACCAGCTTGTAAAGGACGGAAAGGTGCGTATCATCGGAGCATCCAACTTTGCGGTGGCACGCCTGGAAGAGTCGATCAAGATAAGTCAGCAGGAAAAACTGGCGGTGTATCAGACGTTCCAGCCCGAATTCAATTTGTTCGACAGGGAAGATTTTGAAACAAATATTGCCCCCTTTACCACGGCAAACAACGTCGGCGTTATCAGCTATTTTTCATTGGCCAGCGGATTCCTTTCCGGAAAATACAGGTCGAAAGATGATTTACAGGGTAGCAAAAGAAGCGGCATGGTTGAAAAATATTTAACTGCCAGAGGATTCAGCATATTAAAAGCACTGGATGAAATCGCCGCCGAATATCACAGCAATCCGGCCATCATATCGCTGTCCTGGCTTATCGCACACCCAGCCGTGACGGCTCCGATTGTCAGCGCAACCAGTCCGGAACAGTTAAAACAATTAACCGATTCCGCTACGCTAAAATTGAGCGAGGAGGCAATTGTAAAGCTAAATAAGGCCAGTAGCTGGTAATATTTTATTGTCATTAAACCAAACGCCCGGCAGGTTTCCCATGGCAACAGGGCGTTTGGTTTAATGACATGTATCTGGTTCCGGGAATGTTACGCGTTGCTTTTCAAAAAAACCAAACAAGATCAATGCTATGATCCAGGTTTATTCCTTAGTTAAAAGAAAAATCACTGACAACCTTTCAAACCGGCAATAAACTCAACGATCCTTTCCTGATCAAAACCGCCTTCCAGTATTTGTACAAATGCCGATCCAACGATAACGCCATCAACATATTGGTTTACGAAGGAGATATCTTCTTTGGTTTTGATATTAAATCCTACCACAACCGGATTCCTGAAATTGCGGATCTGCAACTGTTCAAAATAGGACTGACTGTCCTCCATTTTATTGGATGCGCCCGTGGTGGAACTGCTGGAAACGGCATACAAAAACCCTTCTGTCGCTTCGTCAATTTGCGCCAGACGCTCTTCACTGGTTTGCGGTGAGATCATAAAAACCGATGCAAGATTGTTTTGCCGGTAAAAAGTGCTGTAATGCCTTTTAAACTCTATCAAGGGCAGATCTGGCAATAACAGGCCGTCAATGCCTATTTTTCCGCATTGACGGCAAAATTTTTCAAAGCCATACTGATACACAGGATTCATGGAACCCATCAATACAATGGGAATCGAAATGTAATCCCGGATTTCTGCAAGCTGATCAAACAAAAGATCGATCGTCATGCCATTTTCCAAAGCCACCTGATGGCTATGGAGGATCACAGGACCGTCCATTATCGAATCTGAAAACGGAATTCCAATCTCAACAAAATCAATTTCTGAGTTTTGTAATATTTCCAACAAAGGAACTGTATCTTGTAATTTTGGATAACCTGCGGTCAAATAAATACTTAGTTTTTTACGCGAGCTCCGAAAAATTTCGCTTAGCCGGTTTTCATGTAACATGCTCATGATTCGCTTTTTTGAGAAGTTGAATATTGAATATATGTTTCTAAATCTTTGTCGCCCCTGCCAGAGAGGCATACGACTACGACATCCTTTGATTTTAAGCGCAACTGAGCCAGCGCGGCCAAAGCATGCGCAGATTCGATAGCCGGAATGATTCCCTCATTTTTGCTGAGTGCTATGCCCGCATCCATGGCTTCGTCATCTGTGACGGCCACAAATTCCGCCCGGCCGGTGTCATGCAGATAAGCGTGAAGTGGGCCGATCCCGGGATAGTCCAATCCGGCTGAAATTGAATGAGCTTCCAGCACCTGCCCCTCTATTGTCTGCATAAACTTTGTTTTTGTACCGTGCAGAATTCCTTCTTTCCCGAGAAACGTAGCCGCAGCGGAAAATCCGGAGTGTAACCCTTTCCCCGCCGCTTCGGCTGCAATCAGTCTGACAGCAGGGTGATCCAGGAAGTGATAAAAAGACCCGGCCGCGTTACTGCCGCCCCCCACACAAGCCACGACATAATCCGGCAGCTGCTTCCCTGTTAACTCCGGAACCTGGCCCAACAGCTCACAGCTGATCACGGACTGAAAACGCGCCACCATATCCGGATAAGGGTGCGGACCAACCACCGAACCGATCACATAATACGTATCCTCAGGATTGTTGATCCAGTGGCGAAAAGCCTCATTGGTCGCATCCTTCAAGGTTTTACTGCCCGACACGGCCGGAATCACCTCTGCACCCAACAAACGCATACGTTCCACATTGGGAAATTGTCTGACCATATCCACCTCACCCATATAAACCGAGCATGGCATTTTTAACAACGCACAGGCCATGGCTGTGGCCACGCCGTGAGAACCCGCACCGGTTTCTGCCACGATCCGCTTTTTCCCCAAGCGTTTCGCCAGTAAAACCTGCCCCAGCGTATTGTTGATTTTATGCGAACCGGAATGGCATAAATCTTCCCTTTTCAGCAATATGCTCGCTCCATACAATCCCGATAAATACGGCGACGGATACAACGGTGTCTCCCGTCCCGCATAGCGGTGCAAAAGTCTTTTTAACTCATTTTGAAAATCAGGATCGGCCATAATATCCTGATAGTTTTCCGCCAGTTCCGCGACATTGGGAAATAAAACTTCCGGCACAAAAGATCCTCCGTAAGGACCGTAGAACCCGTTTTCATCAACCTGATAAGACATAGTTTTGATAGTTAAAAGAATAAAAAAAGGCTCCCTGCGAACAGAGAGCCTTGTATATAGATCCGAAGAAATACTTAACAGAAAAGCCAGCGTTCACAATACCTGCGTTCGGTATTGCGCCACCAGAAAGAAACCAATGAAATGAAGATTTGCTTTTTCATGCTACAAATGTACACATGAAAAGTATTAGCAAGCAAATATTTTGATCAAAATTATTCACATTTGATCAAAATAATTCACACACAATCAATTCATCACCTCGCGGAACAGCTTTTTAATCACGTCAATTTCCTCAGCATACATTGTTTTTTTTCTTGTACCAAAACTTAATGTATTGATCAGCTTTGTTTTGCCTTCCCATAAACGTTTAATCTGTCCATTATCTACTTCTTTTTTGCATAAAAAGTCTGGAATAATGGCGAGTCCTTTACCGCTGGTCAGGCAGCGTACAATGGAGTTCAAATTGGGGACGATATAATTTGGCCTGAAATCCGGGTATTTGTTAAAATTCAACTGCCAGAACTTCCTTAAATGTTCCATATCGCCCGTTGTGCCATACCACTTCTGCTGTTTCAGCCAGGTTTCGAGCTTTTCATCATCGTTCTCCGCCAGAATTTCATTTAACCTGACATCATCAATCTCGTTACCACCGACCAAAACAATTGTTTCAGAAGAAAAAGCTTCATGCTCAATTTCCGGACTCGTCCCCTTTTGCGGTGTGATGATCAGATCGAGAATCCCTTTTTCAAGGTTATCCAGCATCTCCGGATAAAGACCAAACTGGATGATAACATTGAAAGGCAGGGTTGAAATATACTGTTCAAGCGTGATCTGGAAAGTTTCAAAACACATCCCGACACTGATCGTCGGCGTTTGCTTCTCCGTGCTTTTCTGGAAGTTTTTTTCAGCCTCTTCCAGTTTTGACAGTGGTTCAATAATAAAATTGTAGAAAACCTTTCCCCTTTCCGTCGGGATCATCCGCCGCGCCGTCCTGTCAAAGAGTTTATAACCCACATAACTTTCGAGCGAGCTCAGGTGAAGACTCACACCAGGCTGCGAAATAAATAAAGTTTCTGCCGCGCCTGTCAGCGTTCCGCTCAAATAAATCGCTTTAAATGTCCTGTACCATTCTAAATTTACCATATACTTATGTATCATTTTAATAATACCAAGCTATAAAAGTACTTATTTTTATGATAATTCTTTTCCTGCCAACTTTGTAAAAAGATTCAGACGGAGGAGTATTTCAACACATCGAAAAGCCTCTCTAATGAAAAAGTACAATTATAAATAAAGTCGCATCAATGCGGCATTACGAACGACAAAATCATGGAATACAGAAAATTAGGCACAACAGATTTAAACCTATCAAGCATAACTTACGGCGCTTTTGCCATCGGCGGCTCCATGTGGGGAGGCAACGAAAAAAAGGATTCCATTGACGCCATCCACGCATCTCTGGATCATGGCGTTACCAGCCTGGACACGGCACCGTTTTACGGGTTCGGACTTAGTGAAACATTGATCGGTGAAGCGATCAAGGAAAAGGACAGGTCGAAAATACAGATCCTTAGCAAATTCGGTTTGGTTTGGGACAAGAGCAATCAGGGAAAGGGAAAATATTTTTTCGATGCCACGGACGACCAGGGAAACCGGGTTCCTGTTTATAAATTCGCCTCAAAGGCAAACATCATCAAAGAAGTGGAAGAAAGTCTGAAACGTTTGGGAACAGATTATCTGGACCTGCTTCAAATTCACTGGCCTGATGCCACCACACCGATCGCAGAAACCATGGAAACGATGGATCTGCTGATTCAACAGGGGAAAATAAGAGCGGCGGGGGTTTGCAACTATGATCTTTCCCAAATAAAAACCGCCGGAGAGACAATCAAACTGGCTTCAAATCAGGTTTCTTACAGCATGCTGAACAGAGGTATTGAAACGGACGTCGTGCCTTATTCACTTGCAAACGATATTTCTATTATCGCATACAGTCCATTGGAAAGAGGGTTGTTAACCGGCAAGTATTTCAAGGATTCTAAGCTAAAAAGCGATGACCACCGTAACGGATATTTCGGACAGTTCCAGCTCGATAAAGTGGAGGCGTTTGTAAACAAAATTCAACCGATCGCCGCCGCCAAAAATGCCACTTTATCTCAGCTTGTGCTGCGCTGGACAACGCTTCAACCCGGTATTACCATCGTGCTGGCCGGTGCCAGAAATGCCCAGCAGGCTATTGAAAATGCAGGAGCGGTGGATATTCAAATCTCTGAGGAGGAATTAAAATTCATAGGCAAAAATCTTGCACAGCTCAATAAATAACGGTTAACAATTGCGTTTTATAACTATTAATTTCAAGATCATGTCAATAAATAAAGTGTTTATCACCGGTGCGACCGGATATATTGGTGGCTCAGTGGCCGCGCTATTGCTTAAAAAAGGTTATGAAGTGTCGGCACTGGTAAGAAAACAGGCTGATGCCGAAAAGTTGAAAGCATTGGGTATTACACCCGTTCCCGGCGCCATTCATGATACGGCGGTTTTGCGTAAAGCAACCGAAAATGCCGATGCCGTTATCCATACCGCTGATGCCGACGATGTGTATTCAGTCGTTACGTTTCTCGAAGCGTTAAAAGGAACGGGTAAAACTTTTGTTTTCACTTCCGGATCAAGTCTGGTTGGGGATAATGCAAAAGGTGAAAAGGGTGATATTGTATATTCCGAAGATATCCCCGTGCAGCCAAAATTGGAAAAACTACACCGCGTGGCACTCAATGACCATATACTTGCCGCCGCGAAAGAAAATGTACGAACTATCGTCATTGTCCCGACCATGGTTTATGGTACAGGAACCGGGATCAAACCTGATAGCATTCAGGTCCCGATGCTGATTGATATCGCGCGGGAAAAACAGGCCGGCGTTTACATTGAAAAAGGTGAAAATAAATGGTCCAATGTCCATATTGAGGACCTGGCGGCACTTTATGTGCTAGCCCTTGAAAATGCGCCGACAGGTTCTTACTTCTATGCCGAAAACGGTAGTGCATCTTTGAAAGACGTTGCCGTGAGCATTAGCAACATGTTAGGCTTCGGAGGTAAATCTTTATCCATTAGCCTGGATAACGCTATTGAAAAATGGGGCCCAGATGCGGCAGCCTACGGGTTTGCATCAAACAGTCTGGTGAATGCTGATAAAGCAAAAAAACTGCTGGGATGGCAGCCAAAATACGGATCAATTCTGGAAGATATCGAGCAGGGATCGTACAAAACCATTCATGCCAGCAAATAGGAAAATTTAATTATTCCAATAGCATCGTTTCAAAATAATCTCAGTTGTACCGATCATTCGAGAAAAGTTACAGCCGGGGTTATTTTTTTGGTGCCGGTCCGCCAAAATTTCGTCTCTTTTATTTAGAATCTGTCTTGATTTTTTTATTCTTTATTGCTATTATTACTATGTTTCTCACCAAATTAACCAGACTCTACTCATGAAGTTAACTGACAAAAAACCCTCCGTCATGGGGTTCAACAATGACGCGTATCTCCAATACCTTATTCTTCGGTATATTCTGAATTCCGACGATCCGAAATGGGAATCTCTGAGATGGACCAATACCGAAGAAATTTCAGCCGAAACCTGGATCGCACTGCACAACACGGCAAAAAATGATGTAGAAAATCAGGGAGGAACCCTGACAGCTTATGAGTTTGTCAACAATGAGCTCGTCATTCACGAAAAAATCAACTCAAATGCATGGCCAACCAACTGGATGTGGGTTATTGAATCTTAGTAAAAACCGGGGAGATTTTGCCGAACCAGCAAAAGCCGCAAGTGCAACAATATTCGTTTCTCCTCGCTTTCTTCACGCTTCCTTTTAATACTTGTTCACCGGTACGCGGGCTACGCCCCGGCCCGGTACAGTTATTCCTATTCCGTCTTTTGTCAACCCGGATTTTGCTTTGAGCAATGCATAATCAGCCGGATTGCAGTTTGGTTGTCATATAAGTATGTAAAAAATAAAAGTATTTTAATTTATATATAAAATTAAATTTTACATTGCACTCATGTAAGAAAATACATAAAATATACATGCTTACACATCTAGTTTCACCAAGACATGATTAGCCATGAAAACGATTTTCTATTATTTTCAATCGGTACAAAAAACATCCCTAACCACGGTCATGTTGCTCTTCGTATCCCTTTTTTATTCATGCAGTATGATTGGTAAAGAAGAAAACGCGGTTGTAACAATAGACCTAAAAAGCGATAGTACTTATCTGGAAGGCCGGATGCTTTATCTTGGCAACACGGCTACGAGAGATTTTGTGGATTCGGCAGTTGTAAAAAATGGCAAAATACAATTTAACGTTAAAGTCGGAAAAGATTTCCTGCCATTCAACGCCAGCATACTTCATAAAACCCTGGATCCAAGAATGCCTTATCAAATAATAGGATTCAGAAACCCATACATCGCAAAAACTTCTGAATCTGCCTTTTATGTCGACCGAGGCATCTCCAGATTTGAAACGTATAAATTATGGGAGAAAAACAACTCGACGAAAATAACCAGCCTGAATTTTATCAATATCAACAAACAAACAGAAGCGTCATACAAACATCTGCTATTAAGGATCAGTCCCGTACAATCACAAAAAAACCGGGATTTTAACAGCAAACTGGTTCAAAAATATGCTTACTCTTTTGACATGCTCAGCCTAATCAATTTCAACAAAGGCAAGCTGAAAGAAAATGAATTAAAACACCTCCTATCGTTATTCGACGAACGCGTTAAAAATTCAGCCGGATTCAAAAAATTAACCATTTACACGAAATATGAGAACAAAACCGGAACTTCTTTCCCAACAGATATCGCGCTGAAAAAACCGGATAAAACCCTTGCCTCTCAGGTTCTCGATGACACAAAAAAGTATAATCTGGTCGTTTTCTGGGCGAGCTGGTGCGGCCCCTGCCGCATGGAAATTCCACAGATCCGATCGCTTTACGACAGGCATAAAGATAATCTGCACATCACTAGTATTTCGACTGATAAAAGCGAAAAACACTGGCAAACTGCGCTTGAAAAAGAGCAAATGCCCTGGCCGCAATATTTAGTGCATGATGAAACTTCATTGGCCAAACTAAGCAAAAAATATCAATTGGAAACCATTCCTGTGTGGCTCCTTTTTGATTCAGAAAACAGGCTAATCGACAGACAGGTCGGATACTCGGAAGGTGCAGATGGTATTGAAAAAAAAGTGGAAGCGCACTTTAAAACGAAATAATCAAGCTGGCAGCTCCACCACCAGCTCTGTTCCGCGTGCATCGGACGAAATATTCATTTGTCCATTTAGCTTGACAACCCGTTCTTTGATCGACCGCAGCCCCATCCCCTCCTCCTGACTTTGTGAATCAAAACCTTTGCCATTGTCTCTGATGTGCATCACAACCAACTTTTGATCCTTGTAAAGGATGATATCAATCCGCTGTGCCTTACTATGTTTCAAAATGTTGGTAATGCCCTCCTGAATAATTCTGAGCAGTTCTATTTTGATGTGGTGCGGCAAATCCACCAGGGATTCATCGTCTATCAGCAACTCCTGCTCAAATAAATTCCGGGGTAAAGCCTTGGCCATGACATTTTCTATAATCTCAGAAAAAGAGGATTTGGCCTCCTTTTCTGACAACCTGAACCATTCATGACTTTTCGTTCTTACACGGAGATAGGCCTGTTCAACAATGTTTGTAATCTCAAACAAACGCTGCCCCTGTTGCTTATCATCAGATGTCCGGGCTTCCTGTTCCAATAGCATTTTGGCAGAAGCAAGCGTTCCGGCCAGATCGTCATGAAGCTCCATACTGATCCGTTTTTGCTCGATCTTGGTCACCAACCGATTTCTTTCTTCCAATGCAGCAATCTGGATTTGGCTCGCGAAACTAAGTTTTTCAATTTTACTTTGCGATAATTGTTCTGCCTCCATTTCTTTGATCTTCAATTTCCGGTTGCGATTATAGAAAACCATGCCTACAACAACAAGGCTAAGCAAGGCTATGATTGTGATGGCTATTGCGCGGTCACGCTCTTTACCCCTAAGCATATTTTCCCCTTCCAGACCCTTAACCTGCGCTTCCTTTTTGACAAAATTATATTTTTGTTCAACTTCAAAAATATGACCTCGGTTTTTAAAAACATCCATCGAGTCTCCCGTCATTTTGTTGATTTCAAGATAAACCAAAGCATCCTCTCCACGATTTTTCTCTTTATAATATTTGTACAAAACAGCGCTCACTTCATTTACCAGCGGTATTCTTTTGCGTAAAATCATGCCTTTTTCATCCCTGGAATCTGAAATCAGCTTTTCGAAAATCACCACAGCCTCGCCCTCCCTGCCAACTTTCATCAGACTTAATGCCTTGTATTTTAACAGATAAACGATACTTATCTCCTTTGCCAACATGGCATTATAGGGTTTCGAAACCAGCAGCGAATCGCACAAGTAAATGCACAGATCAAAATCCTTAGCAAAGTAAGCATCGACAGCACTAAATGTTTTAAATACCGGATTTTGAATATTTTTCGAAGCAGCATCCCGGATTAACGCCTTTATCTTTTCCCGATAGATGGCTTCGCCCTCCTCAAACAACTTCAGATAAATATCAAGCCGATCAACCAAAACATCCTTATAAATATCTTTGTTTTGCTTTTCCTTATAAATATCCCCGTAATAATAAAGTGCGCTGTCCTGATAACTAAGGGCATAATCGTATAATCCAAGTGATTCATATGGCCCGCTTAACGCAGCATACAACTCTCCCAATGCCGTGGTTTTACCCCCAAGCCGAGCTCTTTCCAAAGCAACATAAAGGAAACGTACAGCTTCCTCATAGTTCCCCAAGTATGAATATAAATATCCCTTGAATCGCTCATAGGACACCGATAAATCTTCTTTTTTCCATACTTTTTTTGCACGAGCTAAATCAAGCAGATCACTGCAATATTTCATACTCAATGCATAGTTCCCGAAGGCCGCATAATACGTAGTCAAGTGACTCAATATCTCAACATTTTCACTACCCGATCGTTGCGGAGAAATTTGTTCCGCGAGGCCGGAAGCAATGCGATCCAGCTCGGTTTTAAAATGCAGCGGTACATTACTTCTGCTAAATTCCAGGATTTTTATCTGCTCAGTTATACTCAGCGCTACTTTACCTTTCGGGACTGGCTTACAGCTATCTGGCAGCAACTTCAGCAGATCCGGGCTGACCTGTGCACGTATAGCATTAGGCAAAAAAACAAACAAAACAAAGGCCAATGTTACAAATAACAGTAGGCGCCTGTTAATCAACACATAAAAATTTACCATAAAATGCACTTGCTAAATTTTAACCGTACCTGCGCAATAGAAATGACTCTATTGTTTAATAGAATTTTTTCTATCATTTTCTAGATAGATGAGTTTGACGAACCCTTTCGTGAAAAGTCACCTTCATTCCATAAATTTTTAGAGAAAATTTTCCGACGATCAGTCTGCGCCAACAGGACACGCTTATTTGAAATTTATCCGGCCAGAATAAGGGTAGAAATCATGCCAACCAGCAAGCGTATACGTTAATCACGACGAGATACTGACGGTAGCCAGAACCGTGCACGAGCATTTGCAATGATAATCGTGATTTCAAACATAAAAAACCGACCAAAAAACTTTGGCCGGTTTTCAATTACTACCTATTTTCATTTTTTATCTATACAATCCCCCCCATCAACGGGTCCGTTTTCGTAACGACACCGGTTTCTACGTGGCCAGCAAAACGTTCTTCAAAAATCGCATTCCCTTTCAGTTTTACGCTGAAATCATACCAGTTGTGATTTTTTGACAGGTTTAAAATCACCGCAGTCTGCGCTCCGGCAGCGATTGTTTTATGCTGAGATCCCGACTTGTAACTGTTATCAGCCAATATCAAGGTATGAGCTTTGGTATCCTTATTGGTTATGGTAACAACAACATTTCCGGTTAACCGTGCCGCGTTCAGTCTTGCACCTTCATAATGCACCGTTATTTTAACCAAAGGATTTTGCGCATTTCCGGCAAATTCCCTGTAAAAACCGTTGGGGCCATAAACGCGCAAATGATATTGTTCGTTATCAAAATCTTTAAGGTTCCACGCATCTTTCAACACATCGCCTGCCGCCACGCTGTAATCCCATGATCTCAACGGATCGTTTTGGAACGGACTCATGGCATAAACCCGAAATGGTGCCCCCGCCGTTTTATTCCCAAAAACCTTATTCCCGGCACTGAATGACAGCTCTACCCTATTTTTCGCCTTGTTAAAAACATTGTGCGCATACATTTCATAAGGAAGCGGACAAGCCGGACGCACACCTTTTTCCTGTTTAGGGAAATACGGTGATTCGGCATGATTGGTATTGATCTGCTCAATTTCAGCAGCCGTTAACTGCTTATAATTGGCCGGAGCCTCCTTGAATTGCGCCTGATGAATGCCTTCAATAAATGGTTTTCTTTCCAAAAACTCTGGTTTGGTAATCGTCTCACCATTGTATGGACGGAATACCGACGTCAGGTCCCCGCAAATGGTGCGTCGCCATTCCGTGATATTTTCTTCCTTGATTTTTTTATTAAACTTCTTTTCCAAAAAGTTTTCCAGAAACTGCAAAGACGAAGTATGGTCAAAAACCTCGGAGTTGACAAAACCGCCGCGTGACCACGGAGAGGCAATAATCATCGGCACCCGATAACCCAGCCCGATGGCCCCCTCCCGGATATTGCTTTCCACCATCGAAGGATTTGTCTGCTGGCTGCGGGTCGCAAAATCCATTTTCGGATCAATGCCTTTGGATACCTTTCCCGTGTTTTCTTTATACGGGTTGGGAACGACATACGGAGCCATGTGATCGAAATAACCATCGTTTTCGTCATAGGTGACGATGAAAATCGTCTTCTTCCACACTTCCGGATTTTGGAGTAAAATGTCCATCGCCTCGCTCACATACCAGGGGCCAAACCAGGGCTGACCCGGATGATCGGAAAAATGAGCGGGTGGCATCAGCCAGGAAACCGTCGGCAAAGTTCCGTTTTTAACGTCTTCACGGAACTGGTGGAACACGTCTCCCTTGGGCACTTTAAACGTCCGTTCTTTACCATCGTCATCGTATTTCAGTGATTCCAGTTCATGATAATACTGGTCATTGATGTTGGTGATAAACGCTTTGTTATGCAGTTCTTTTGCCTGTTCCGAAAGGCTGTTGTAAGTTTCAGTGGTAAATCTGGCCTGAGCGGTTTCAATCAGAGAAAGCAGTTTCTTTGCTGCGGCAAGCCGTTGCGTGACCTTTTCATCCGAAGGCTGTTTTTCCAGCGCGGAAATCTGCTGGACTATATTTTCCTTTTTGGTCTGTAAATTGGCAATTCCTCCTTCGTGCAAACGTACATTGTACTGTTTGTAATATTCCAGCACGTTTGTTCCGAAATTGCTTAGCCATGCGCTTTCCTCTCCTTTCAAACCATAACCCATGGTCAATTCATTCTGGTAAACTTTCCAGGAAACGCCATTTTCCTGAAGACGCTCCGGATACGTTTTCCAACCGAGTTCCGGGTATTCATAGTTACTGTTATTCCATAAATGTGCAACGGCGTCCACCTCATTTTTCTCACGAACCGTGCCCGTCATCCAATAATGACGATTAGGGTGCGTACCCGTTATGCTTGAACAAAAATTGTGATCACAAACCGTAAAAGCATCAGCCAGTGAATAGTAAAAAGGAAAATCTTTACGGTCACAATACCCCATGGTTAAAGGAATTTTGGCATAATCCTTGTTCCGGGCCTTCTTCACATCCAGCCATTTGTCATATTTCCCGCCGTTCATCGCATCCGTCTGGTCCGTCCAGCCATGGGGAATTGAACCCATCCAGGCCACTTTTGTATCCTTTACATTCAATTGAAACGGGCCATAAGTTTCCCCCTCCTTATTGGTTTGCAGCCATACTTTGTTCTTGTTCGGCAGCGTAATCGCACGTGGGTCATTATAACCGCGTACGCCCTGCAAAGTACCCAGTTGGTGATCAAACGACCGGTTTTCCTGCATCAAAAACACAATATGCTCCGCGTCATAAAAAGTACTGCCCAGCGCCGGATTTATTGCCAAAGCCTTCTCAATCACGGCTGGCAGCATATTCGCCATAGCGCCGGTGCCCGACAGAAGCGCTGCTTTTTTTAAGAAATCTCTTCTTGAATTCATTTTAATTAAGATACTTTACAAAAAATGACCGATACAATCCCAATATCGGCCGGATTTTACCTGAATTTTACAACATATAATTCCCGTCAAATATATTACCGTAAACCGGGCCCCGTGTTAAGCATGGGTTAACAGATGGTCACTTTTCTGTTATTAATTTGATAATAAAAATTCCTGCACAGACTAAACTACGCATTACCAAATCAAATAATCAGCAACGACCTTCGACGACACAAAAATGTCGCATTCACCCCCTGATGTTGCCGTATTCGCACATCTTCTGCACAGAATAATAGCCGTAGGTTTGTATCATGCAAAAGCAAAATACAATATACAAACCTTTAAACGAGTAAATTATGGAAACTGTGATCACAAACCAGACTACAAATGCGCCATCAAACAAGATCGTTTTGACGGGAAGAATTATCAGCACACTCTGTGTTTTATTTTTGTTATTTGACGCCATTATGAAAATAGTCAAGGAAATACATTCCATGCAGGGATCCGTGGCATTGGGATGGCCGGCAGATCAGGTACAAAGTATTGGATTCGTCCTGCTTGCCTGCACGATTTTGTACACAATTCCAAGAACCGCCATCCTGGGAGCAGTTTTGTTGACAGGTTATCTGGGAGGCGCAATAGCCATCATGGTACGGGCCGGACAGCCACTGTATTTCGCACTTATTTTCGGTATTTTAGTATGGTGCGGATTACTGCTGCGGGACGAAAAAATGCGCCTTTTCATACTTTCAGGAAAATAGAAGCAGAATAATCGTTACGGGATAACCATAGAAATATATCGCAAAAAAAGCGTCAGGCGAGCTCCGTGTTTATAGAAAGCGAGGAATAAGCACGGAGTTTTTGGCTCCGTAGGAGCCGCCTGTGAAATATCAGGAGACGCCGATGGAGTCCGGAATTCATGAGGTAAAATCATCATTCTACAAACAGGATGCCCAAATTGGGCGAAGAACAACACAGAAATATAGTAAAAAAAAAGCTCCTTCGGAGCTCCCTGTTTATAGAAAAAAGGATTAAGCACGGAGTTTTGGCTCCGTAGGAGCCGCCTGTGAAATATCAGGAGACGCCGATGGAGTCCGGAATTCATGAGGTAAAATCATCATTCTATAAACAGGATGCCCAAATTGGGCGAAGAACAACGCAGAAATATAGCGCAAGAAAAGCTCCCTCAGAACTCCCTGTTTATAGAAAAAAGGAATAAGCACGGAGTTTTTGGCTCCGTAGGAGCCGCCTGTGAAACATCAGGAGACTCTGATGGAGTCCTGAATTCATGAGGTAAAATCATCATTCTACAAACAGGATGCCCAAATTGGGCGAAGAACAACACAGAAATATAGTAAAAAAAAACTCCTTCGGAGCTCCCTGTTTATAGAAAAAGGATTAAGCACGGAGTTTTGGCTCCGTAGGAGCCGCCAGTGAAATATCAGGAGACGCCGATGGAGTCCGGGATTGTTGACCTAAAATTATCGTTCTATAAAAAGTACGCCCCGGTTGGACGAAGAACAACGCAGAAATATAGCGCAAGAAAAGCTCCCTCAGAGCTCCCTGTTTATAGAAAAAAGGAATAAGCACGGAGTTTTTGGCTCCGTAGGAGCTTCCTGCAACAACTTTCCGCGATTCAGGCACCGACGTCGGTCCATAGAAGCAATTCCATCCGGAAATTCTAGCCTGCCAAACCGGATTTTCAATAAAAATTTAATCTATTTCTAAATTATCAATAAATTATTTGGACTAGATATAAATAAGACCATATATTTGCATCCGGTTCGGCTTAGGCCAGCTGCTATGCATATGAATAACCATCAAACCGATAAAATCTCATTTAAAATTGACGAGGATTCCTTCAAGGAAATCTACAATTTGTATTGGGAGAAAGTCTTTTCTGTTTGTTATTCCAATCTTGGTGAAACCGAACCCGCCAAGGGAATGGTTCAGGAGATTTTCAAATCGCTTTGGGAAAGAAAAGATGAACTGGAAATTAACCAGTCCGTGGAGCGGTATCTGATCCGTTCTGCCAAATTCAAGGTTTTTGAATACATCAGAAACAAAAAGATTAGAGAACAGCACCTGAAAAACATCGTTTCGAGCCAGGTTACTTCTTTTAATTATACCGAAAACGATGTAATGCTGAGCACCTTATCCGACAGGATCTCGGCTTTAATTGCAAAATTACCAAATCAATGCCGCAAGGTATTCAAAATGAGCCGGGAAGATGGATTATCAAACAAAGAAATCGCATCCGACCTGCTGATCTCCGAAAGAGCCGTGGAATATCACATTTCCAAGGCCGTGTCTTCACTAAAATCAAACCTTACGGAATATTCATTCTGATTTTCTTTCTTCTCAGCTTCGGAAAACACTTAGATATGCTACTTTTACTAAAAAGAACTGCTGCATTCTAAAAAGAAGGCTTTCATGAGGGTTAGTAAAGAGCTTATCGAAAAATACCATAACGGGTTGTGTACACCTGACGAGATGACGCTGGTGGAAAACTGGTTGCTGGATGACGAAGCCGATGACTTTGTGCCTCTGCAAGACATTTTTGATAGGAAAATTGCAAAAGTCGAGATGTGGGAAGAGATTTCAGCCATACTGCCCTCTTCTCAAAAAAGGTTCAATTTCGGCGGTATCTATCTTTCAAAAGCGAAATGGACTAACCTCGCAACGGCTGCCAGTGTTCTGGTTGTTTTAACGGCCTCTCTTTTCGTTTTTAAACAAAACACGCAGCAGGCTATCATTACCTCTGTTAACAATTCTCTTTCCGACAACAAGGAAATTGATGCCAGAGATTATACAATTTCACTTGGCCCGGAAAGTAACGCCCGTATTGATGCCAATTCCGGCCTTATCGATTTTTGCGGAACAATACTGATCAGCCCTAAAAAAGATATCTTCCTTTCCTTCAAAGATGTGTGCACCACTTCGGCCAGCAATACCGGTAAAATGACCTTCAAAAAAGGAGAAACCTATATTGCACTGAATTATAGAAACAAGAAAAATAATGAGGTCATTGTCATGGAAGAAAAACTGCTGATGGGACTCCCGCCAGTCGTTAAGAGGCAGATCATGGATCAGTTTAATATTTGAAATATTCCCGAAAACCAATGCGTGCCCAAGGCGATCTGACAACGTTAAAAATCTTTACCCTTTTCATTCTGGTTTGCTTATCCGCCTGTTCCGAAAAAACGGATCCTGAACGGAAAAAATATAGTATCTATACGATGGCCAGGGATACCAGGGAATATATAACCCAGGTGAATGATCTCTCCGGCGGCACAATCAATCCTATCCAAAAAGGAGCACAAACTTACCCGAAAAGAATATGGTTTGATCTGATTGTCAAAGATGGTTATTACTATCGTCACGAAAAGAAGAACCATTATTTCTTAAAATACACCGTCGAAAACAATCGTTTTATACCGGTTGATTCGGTATCGGTACCGGAATTTGCCTATCTGGATAATTATAAATGGGTACATCCCGACACCCTCCTGCTTATTTCGTATAACCGCCAGTTATCAAAAGTAAAGTATGCCCGGGTTGCCGTTAAAAACATGAAAGCGACCGTCGGCGACCTCCCAGTTCCGTTACCCTTTGGTCGTTACAATGCCATGTCCGTTGGTTTTTCCGAATTAAAAGACAACCAGCTGCTGGTCGGTTATACGTATCACACCATCAATGCAGCGCAGGATTATTCCACGAGTGATACGGCTTATGTCAGTGTCCTTAGCTATCCCGGCCTTAAACCGGTAAAAACTTTAAAAGATGCCCGATCCACCTATCCCGGGGGATCCAATACGGCTCAGGCCAATACGTTCACGGATGAAAAAGGCGATTTCTATTTCCTGGCCTGTCCCGGAATTGCGCTTGGAAATCATCCTGATAAACCCACGGCAGTTTACCGTATCAAAAACGGCGAGAATATACTGGACAGTACCTACTTTTTTAATATTTCAGAATCCCCAATAGGAAACCATGGTTATGGTTTATGGGATATCGGCAATAACCAGGCCATCATCCGAAGTGAACGCCGGGAGCTTTTTACGGGCATCAACGATCATTATAAAGTTCCACATATCGAATTTCATGTACTGGATCTAGAAAAAAAGACCGTCAAAAAACTGGGACTGCCGCTCGACAAAGGCACTTCACGTACTTGTGTGCTCGTGGATAAAGGCCTTGTGTACATCTCACTCAATTCTGATTCCGAGGGGAATTACATCTGGATTTATAATCCGAAAAACGAAAGTCTGAAAAAGGGATTAAAACTTGAAGGTGAAATTGACTATATCCTGCGCATAGAGAAATTATAGTCACAATGCTGTTGAAATAATTTCGATAGTATCTCTTTTTTCAATGCTTATCAATCAAAAAACAAACTCCTACTTTGGGTCAACACCAATATAACGCTATGTAATTCAGGCAAAATAAGTAGTAGTGAAAAATTAGTTTACATTATTTATTTTTATAATAATCTATTAATCACCCGGTTACTAAACTAATCGCATATAGATAATTGCCAACAGCTGCATAGCGTTATTTCCCGTTAACGCATTTCCTTAAAATTATTTAGACTTTTTATAAATCAGACCTTCGGGAAAAGCGGAGTAGTGCTACTTTCTATTTGGAAAGGATCGGCAAAACCGTCGGTTTTATCACTATAACCAGTTTATTCTGCTAAACGAAATGCACCCAGGCAAGTTTTTATTCGCTACAATTCTCTTTATTTTATCTCAGTTTACTTGTGCCGTTCAGGCTCAGAGCACCGGAACTGTTTCAGGAACTGTTCAGTCGGAAGATGGCACCAAACTTCCGGGCGTCAGTGTGATCCTGAAAGGCACTGTTTCCGGTACCGTAACCGACGTTGACGGTTTCTTTAAACTAACTGTAAGGAAATCCGGAAATCATACCCTTGTGATCTCGTCGGTAGGTTATTTAAGCCAGTCAAAAGCAATAACTGTAAAAAACGGACAGGAAATCAAGGTCAGTTTTACGATGAAATCTGATTCAAAAAACATGGACGAGCTTACGGTCCATGGAAAAACCGAGACGCAGGAAATCAAGGAACAGGCTTTCACAGTCAACGCGATTGAAACCAAAAGGTTTGCAAACACAACCGCCGATCTGAATCAGGTTCTCAATAAAACTGCCGGCGTACGTGTCCGGGAAGAAGGCGGTGTCGGTTCGGATTTCAACTTTTCCATCAATGGACTTTCTGGCAAGGCTGTTAAATTCTTTCTGGATGGCGTGCCTATGGAATTAATGGGAAGTGCCATGTCGCTGAACAACATCCCGGTAAACCTCGCCGAACGGATGGAGGTTTATAAAGGCGTGGTGCCCGTTAGTCTGGGTTCCGACGCGCTGGGTGGTGCTGTGAACATCATCACCAATCAGAATATCAGTAATTATCTGGATGCAAGTTACAGCTACGGGTCGTTTAACACACACCGGCTGGCTTTAACCGGCCAGTACAGCACGTCCAAAGGCATTATTATCAAAGCCAGCACATTTGCCAATTATTCCGACAACAACTACATGATGCGTGGGATGGAAATCTGGGATGAAGCGCAATACAAATATGTAAACAAAGATTTCAAGCGGTTTCATGACCAGTACAAATCAGCTATGGGACAGCTGGAAGCGGGTGTGATCAATAAAAAATGGGCTGACGTATTGTTTGTGGGATTTTCCTATTCAGGCACCAAGCAGGATATTCAAACCGGAACACGACAGGATGTCGTTTACGGAGCCGTGGGGAAAGACGGGCATGCTTACAATGCCTCCCTGCGTTATCGCAAAGACAATCTTTTCGTGAAAGGTCTGAATGCTAATCTCTTCGCGTCAAGATCCGTTGATAATTATGTCGTTACGGATACTTCCAGCTATAAATATTATTGGGATGGTTCAAGGGTCAAAACCAGTCTGGCGGAAATTAACGGGGCAAAATCGATAACAAATATCAACCGTCCAAGGACTTTTGCCCGTGCCAACCTGGGATATCAGCTGTCTGACGTGCATTCATTCAATGTAAATTATACCTACGATCACCTTAAAAACGAAAATTACAACGAGCTCATTACCGATCGCGCCGAAATACCGGGTATTCTTTCCAAGAACATTCTTGGTGCCGCCTATCAGCAAAATTTGTTAAACGATCGGCTGACCAATACACTTTTCGGCAAGTTTTACGGTATCAGCGTTCAGCAATCCCGGTATATTTCAACTTCCGGAGAATACGCAAAAGCCAATGACTCACACACCTATCAGGGTTATGGAATTGCCAGCCGTTACAAAATCTTAGGCGATCTGGGTGTTAAGGCTTCCTACGAAAAGGCTTACCGCTTGCAAGAAGTGGGAGAAATGTTTGGAAATGGTTACACGGTGATCGCCAACCTCGACTTGAAACCCGAGTCAAGCCACAATGTAAACATCGGCGCTTATTACGGATTTACGATCAACAAGCATAAGTTATTCATCGAAGGATCCTGGTTTTACCGTAATGCCAATGACTTTATCTATTCCGTCGTTTACAAATCCAATTCCAGCGTAAGCCGTTATGAAAATACGTCCAAAGTAAAGGTGAACGGTTTGGAGGGCGATGTTAAATACAACTACGGTGATTTGCTTTACTTCAACGCCAACGTCAGTTACCAGAATGCAATCAACAATTCTAAATATTCGCCAGGTTCCTCGGGAAGCACCGTTGAAGCGACTTATTTAAATAAAATCCCAAACCAACCATGGCTTTTCGGGAATGCTGACCTGAGTATCGGTAAAAACAATATCCTCGGGAAAGCATCCAGAATGCAGTTTAATCTGGGCACACAATACGTGCACTGGTTCTACCTTACCTGGGAAGCCTTTGGGAGCAAGGCCAGTAAAAGTACAATTCCAGACCAGTACATCCATAACGCCTCCATCTCCAATTCGTGGGACAACGGCCGTTATAACCTTTCGCTGGAATGCCGGAATTTCACCAATAACCTTGCTTTTGACAACTTCCGTTTACAAAAACCAGGCCGGGCTTTCTCTGTCAAACTCAGATATTTCCTGAGATAACAACCTGAACATTATTAGTCTTATCCAATAACCGTTTAACAATTATCACGCAAAAAATCATGTTAAAAAATTTCAAACTTTATCCATTCCTCCTAGCTCTTGCAATAATCCCGCTGCTATATGCCTGCAAAAGCAATGATGAAGAAACACCCCAACCTACGGAAGAAACCCAGGAAAAATATGCGGTTTGGTTGCAGATTGGAAGTTATCCCAACACAACGCAATATGTGCTGGGTACAAATTCACTGACAGAAGGTTCCATTAATCTTACCGGCCACGGTGCCGAAGTTACCGGGAAATCTGACTATGGAATTATTACCAAAGGAGGTTATTACTATTATTACAATACCACGTCCGGGCGTTTGTCTAAATTCAAATATGAAAAAGAGCTTTACAACACCGTATTGGAAGTTCCCTTCACGCACCTGGCAAGTATCGGCGGATTTACGTGGATCGATGACAAAACATTATTCCTTGTCGGAACCAATGGAGACGCTCAAAAAGTGCATTACTCGGTTGTCAATACTGAAACTTTAAAAACAACCAATGGTGTGCTTGATGCACCGGCAGTACCAGCAGGATTTGAAGAAATCAGTCTTGGAAATATTGAGTACACAAACGGTAAGGTATTTGTACAATTTGGTTTTGCAGCCAAATATCCAGCACCCTGGCAAATAAAGACCAGCATTGGTGTCGTGGATTATGCTACGCTTAAATACGAAAAAACGCTTGAGAGCACGATCTCAGCTGGTCCGGGGACAAATAAACTCTGGTTATCTTCTTCTTTTGTTGATGACAGCGGCAATACTTATTTCGCTACCAATGTGGAATGGAGCAATATTCCTGATAAAAAAACGGCCATCTACCGTATCAAAAAGCGTACCACAGTATTGGATGAGAGCTATGTGGTTAACTCTGGCACACTCGGATATCAAGGCGTTGGCTTGTTCTACATCGGCGGAACAAAGGCTATTCTCAAATATATTGATCCTGCTGTAACGGGTTCTACGCACATTTATGCCTTTGCCGTGATGGATCTTGAAACCGGAAAAATTACCCGGAAACTTTCAGAAATACCGAACGACGCAGACGCCTATATTCAAAACATCGTCGTGGAAGACGGTAAAGTATTCATGGTAACAAACGCTGAAACCGGTAAAGATTACGTGTATGTCTATGACATCGCTGCCCAAACGGTAAAAACCGGTATTGAAATGATCGGTGGATACGACTGGATCCTTCGTATAGACAAAATGAGATAATACCAAGTTAAATAATCAGGCAGTCCGGGACGTTCCCGACTGCCTGACAATTTCCTCCCCTGATGACAATACTAAAAAAAATAAACGCCTGGCTTCACCTCTGGCTTGGACTTGCTTCCGGAATCATCGTATTCATTGTTGCACTTACCGGCTGCATTCTGGTTTTTGAACAGGAATTTAAATCACTGACCCAACCCTGGCTGCATGCGGAACGGCCTGCCAACGCCCCTTATCTGCTACCATCGGTGATCAGAGAAAAAGTTTCACCGTTGTTCCCGGAAAAAGAAATCAGTGGGATCTGGTATTACGGGCACGAAAAAACGGCCAAAGTAAGCATGAATTCGGACTCGTCTGTTTTCGTAAACCCTTACGACGGCAAAGTGGTGGCAATTGTACATGAAGAAGATTTTTTTCACTGGGTTCTTGAAGGCCATACGGAACTCTGGATCGAAGCCAAAATTGGCGAAACAGGTATTGGTGAGACGATTGTATCCTATGCCACGCTGATATTTTTCATTCTGCTCATCACCGGCCTGATCTTGTGGTGGCCAAAAAAATGGAATAAATCCAACCGCGATAAAAGTTTCAAAATAAAATGGAGCGCCCGGTTTAAGCGCATCAACTACGACCTGCATAATGTGCTCGGGTTTTACTCGCTTTTGGTTGCTTTGATCATCACGATCACCGGGCTAAGCATGAGTTTTGCATGGATGTCAAAGAGTATCTATTGGCTGAGTTCGGCTGGCGGCATGCAGGCTCCCTACGTGAAGGCCGTTTCTGATACGACAAAAGCCGTTTCAAATTCCCTGATGCGAAACGTTGACATCGCCTTTCAAAAAGGTATTACCGAAATTGGCACCTACAATAAAGATGCCATTATTGTTTCTTTTCCCGACGAACTATCCGAGCCCATTCCCCTGTGTACCGACATGTACAATGGCTCCTGGCGCTACGTTTATCTTGACCAGCACACACTAAAAGAACTGCCGTCAACGCAGGTTCACATTGATAAATTAAAACTGGCAGACTGGCTGCGACGGACAAACTACGCTTTACATGTTGGCGCGATCGGCAATCTGCCAACAAAAATACTGTACTTTCTGGCCAGTCTTATTTGCGCAACTTTGCCAATAACAGGATTTTACGTCTGGTGGGGACGCAGCAAGTGGGGAAGGTCTAAAAAAGGAAAAAAGCTTAAACCTTCATCCTTGCAGTCACAAATCTGATTCGCATCCAAAATTCATTTTATTAAACCTATTTCCAGGCATTTTACATGACTGGTGTGTCCCCTTTTGCCTTTTCAGTTTCCAGTATTCTTCATTAACAAAAGTATATAAACGATGCGCATCGAAGACCCGATCAACCATTATTTAAACTAAAAAACTCACGCTCAAAACATGAAAATCATCAACAAATATGCCATTATCTGGCTGCTCGTTCTCTTTACTTTATCTCCTGCTTTAACATTTTCCCAGCAAATTCTTGTCGGAAATATTAAAGGAAAACTCCTTGACAGTAACCAAAAACCAGTTGAATTTGCCACGATTGCTTTACATAAAACAGCAGATTCAACGATCATAAAAGGAACATTAAGTGATTCTTCCGGTCGGTTCATTTTTGAAAAAGTAACGGAGGGGGCCTATTATGTCCATACCCGCTTTTTGGGTTTCAAATCATTCACCAGTAAAAGTTTCACGGTCTCGAAAGCCAGACATGAAATTGTTTTAGAAAACTTTACCCTCACGCCCGACGACAAAATACTGGATGCCGTTACCATCACAGCCCAAAAACCATTGGTGGAACAGCATATCGACCGCACTGTTTTAAATATTGAAAACAGTATTCTGGCAGAAGGCAATACCGCCTTGGAGCTATTGGAAAAAGCACCCGGGATCAGTGTGGATGACGAAGGAAATATTTCCATGAAAGGAAAACCGGGCGTCAGTGTGATGTTAAACGGAAAACTTACGTATCTGTCGCAGCGCGAACTGACCACCCTGCTTCGTGGAACGTCTTCGGGCTCTGTTTCCAAAATTGAGCTGATTGCCAATCCTTCGGCGAAATATGATGCGGCCGGAAATTCGGGGATTATCAACATCGTTTTGAAAAAAAATGAGAAGGTCGGGATAAACGGGAATGCCTATGTGAATGTAGCCAGAAGTCGCGCCAATCGCTACGGCGGCGGCCTTAATCTGAATTACCGCAGCGGAAAACTGAATGTCTTCGGGAGTTATGATCGTGCTTTCCGGGGAGAAATCGAATACCTTAGTTTTACCCGGCGGTTTTACGAAGGCGAAGTAGCCGGAACTCCAGACCGGATTTCCTATCAGAATTCTGCGACCAACGAACCTTTGTACACCAACAATTATAAAATTGGCGCCGATTTTTTCCTGAATGAAAAAAATACGCTTGGCGTGCTGGTCAATGGGAATTTCGGAAAATACATCAACGACAACAACACGACAAACTTGCTGGTGTCGTCAACAGGTGCCATTTTAAGCAATCCGCTGACACATAACGATAACCTGGACCGTTGGAACAGCAATGCCTATAACCTTAATTACGCCCATCAGTTTGAGAAAAGCGGCCACGAGCTCACGGTCGATCTGGACTATTCCAAAAATGACAACCGCTCCAACCAAAGTATGGACACAAAATACCAGCATGCAGAAAATACGCACCTGGAAACCCGTTCCGTTCGCCGTGGATTTGTGCCGTCCCTTACCAATGTTTATGTAGGAAAACTTGACTATACACACCCTTTTGGAGAAAAAGCAAAGTTTGAAACCGGCTGGAAAAGCAGCTACGTTTCTGTTGACAACAACCTGAAATATGACACACTGCGCAACGGCTTATGGATTCCGGACCCTTCGTGGAGCAATCATTTTACTTACAAAGAGATGATCCACGCGGGTTATATCAATTTCAGCAAACAATTTGGCTCGCTAAGTTTGCAGGCTGGATTAAGAGGAGAAAACACGCAGACAACCGGGCATCAGGTCACAACGGATTCGCTGGTTAAGCGCAATTATTTCCAGCTTTTCCCGAGTTTGTTTGTTACCAAAACCTTTACGCCAAACCACAGCGGGCAGGTTTCATACAGCCGCCGGGTCGAACGTCCGGACTATGATGATATGAATCCGTTCCGGTTTTTCCGCGATCCGTTTTTGTATTATGAAGGAAACCCGTTTTTAAGGCCGGAACTTACGCATTCGGTTGAGATGAGTCATACGTATAAGGGGAAATTCATCACCGCGATCAATTACAGCTACACTTCCGACGTGATGAACTGGATGATGGGTCAGGTGGATTCTTTGAACACAACCTATCAGAGTCCGCAAAACCTGAAAAGCATGATCAACTACGGCATTAGCTTAACGGCTTCCTTGCAGCCCGCCAGCTGGTGGTCAAGCAACAGTTTCGGAAATTTTTTCAGAAATGAATACAAAGGCGACCAAAAGGGCGGAAACCTGAATAACGGGATATGGAGTTTTTCTTTCAACAGCCAGAATACCTTCCAGCTGGGTAAAGGTTATTCAGCCGAACTGAGTGGCTTCTTTAACTCAAAATCCGTTTATGGCGTTTTCGTTTCCAAAAGTTACTATGTGATTTCAATCGGCGGACAAAAACAGGTGCTGAACAAAAAAGGAACGATCAAACTGATGGTTAACGATATTTTCCAGACCCGGCAGCGCCGCAATACAGCCCGATACGAAAACCTGGACATGGACGGCCACATCCGTTTCGACAGCCGGATGGCGACAATCTCATTCTCCTACCGCTTCGGAAAAGACATTACCCCAACCCGCAAACGCAGCTCCGGAAGCGAAGATATCCAGAACCGGGTGAAGGGCGGCAGTTGATTTAGGCTTTCGGTGGTCATTTTAAAGTAAAAAGGATCTGATCCATGCAGACCAGATCCTTTTTACTTTAAAACCGGCAAAGATGACCGACGAAAAACAATCTATTTCACAGCCATACTGAAAGCTGAAAGCCAATCGCTGACAGCCAAATTATTTCCCGCTGTTAAACAACTTCAATGCTTCGTCGTCTTTGTATTGCACGATCAATGTTTTCAATTGTGCTTTCAGGCTTTTTATGATGGCCTCGTTTGCCTTTTCTCCGTAAACATTTTTAACCTCATGGGGATCTTTTTCCAGGTCAAACAACTCCCAGGTGTCGATTCCGCCGTAAAATCTTACCAGCTTATAACGTTTTGTTCTTACCCCAAAATGCGGGTAAACATGGTGAGGTTCCGGGAACTCGTAGTAGTGATAATAAGCTGCGTCGCGCCATGGCGTGTTTGCTTTTGCATTTTTATCCAGCAACGGCAAAAATGATTTACCCTGGATATCCGCTGGAATTTTCGCACCCGCCAGGTCAAGCACCGTTGGTGCCCAGTCGATATTTGAAACCAATTTTTCCACTTTTGTTCCCGGCTTGATAACGCCCGGATAGCGGATCACAAATGGTGTTTTCAATGATTCTTCATAGATAAAACGCTTGTCAAACCAACCATGCTCACCCATGTAAAAACCCTGGTCAGATGCGTAGATCACGACCGTGTTTTTGGACAAACCGGTTTTGTCAAGATAATCGAGAATCTTTCCGATGTTACGATCCAGACCGTTGGCAGTGGCCAGATAATCCTTGATATAACGCTGGTACTTCCATTCCGTCAGCGCTTTGCCAGACAGTTTTTTATCATCAAATTCCTTCGTGATCTTATCGTAGTAATCTTTGAAAATTTTCTTCTTCTCAGGAGAGAAAAACTTATAGCCCGGAACCCTGTCATAATCCAGATGTACTTTCAAATCCTCCTTCAAACGCATCGTTTTTTCAATGCTCATATCCTGATCTTTCGCAGCCGCTCTGCCTGCATAATCATCATAAAAAGTTTCAGGCAACGGGAAGTTGATATCATCATAAGCACCTAAATCCTGCAAGTCAGGATGCCACTCGCGGTGCACCGATTTTTGACCAACAACCAGGAAAAACGGTTTTTTCTCATCACGCTTGTTGATCCAGTCCAGCGAACTTTCCGTAATGATATCGGCCACATAACCCTCTTTTCTGATCGTATCGTTTGGTGCGGTGATAAACTGTGGATTGTAATAAATACCTTGTCCGGGCAGAATATTCCAGTAATCAAACCCAGTTGGCAGACTGTTTAAATGCAGCTTCCCAATCCATGCCGTCTGATATCCGCCCTTTTGAAGCAAATCGGGGAAGAGCTGCTGTGTGATATCAAATTTTGTTCTGTCGTTATTTTTATACCCATTGATATGGCTGTATTTTCCCGTCAACAACGTAGCGCGGCTCGGTCCGCAAATCGAGTTGGTCACCAAATTGTTGGTAAGCAAAGCGCCTTCCCGGGCAATCCGGTCAATATTTGGTGTTTTGGCCAACTTATTTCCATAAGCCCCGATCGACTGATAAGCATGGTCGTCGGAAAATATAAAGATAATGTTGGGACGCTCTTTCGTCTGGGCGAAAATGCCGGACGAAAAGCTGATTAAACAAAGTAAAACTAGAACTGACTTTTTCATTCTTAGGAATTTAGAAAACGAATTTAGCAAAAAAATTAAAAAGGTTATTTTGGGAAAAAGACCCGGTGTTTGCCGATCTTTTTCCCAAAGATATTTTAATTGGTGTAACCTTTGTTCTGAGTCAGACTTTTATTCACATCCAGCTCCCGTTGCGGCAGTGGAAATAAAACGTGATAATCCTTGATCGCCGTATTCCCCTTCGCCTGTAACGTACTCAGTAACTTACCGGTACGCACCAGATCAAACCAACGGTGATTTTCAAAACCAAACTCCCATCTGCGTTCATCCAGAATAGCATCCTGCAAAGCCGTTTTGCTCAATCCCTGCAAATCGGTCGTTGCATTGGCCGTCGCAACCGGCTTGCCGTAAGCACGGCGGCGGACCTTGTTGATGGCCTCAAAAGCCTCGGCAGAAGGACCACCAATTTCATTTAACGCTTCGGCATAAGTCAGCAAAAGATCGGAATAACGCAGGATCGGATAGTTCAAAGTCCCCTCACCCAGATTGGTTATCGTGGACGGATCGAAGAATTTATACCAATGCGGACGGAAAGTTGCTTTTCCTCCACCGGCATCGTATTCGGTGAAAAATGTACGGTCTTTGCGCAAATCTCCAACTTTGAAACTTTTGTAAAACTCCTCCGTCGGAACATCGGCACTATTACCGGCCACCGTACCACCGCCCGGAAGTGCTATGGTAGATCTTGGCAAGAAAAGCGCCATGGCAAAACCGTTACCCGCACCGGTGTTTCCTTTGTTTTGAATGGCAAAAACGATCTCCTTGTTAAATCTGTTTTGCGGCGTAAAAACGTCAAAATAGTTATCAACCAAGCCAAATTGTGCGTTATCCAAAACCGATTTCGCTTTGTCTCTTGCCTTCGGATAATCTTTTAATGTCAGGTAAACCTTGGCAAGCAAACCAGTCGCCGAAGCTTTGGTGGCTCTTCCCACATTTGCCGTAGCATTGGTCGCATCCAGATTTTGTTCCGCAAATTCAAGATCCGAAATAATTTGCTCATATACTTTTGCCGCTTCGGTTCTTGGCACATTTACGTCGCCCAGAGAAGTAACCTGATTTAAAACCAACGGCACATCGCCAAACAATCTGACCATATTGAAATACAGCAACGCTCTTGCAAATTTGGCTTCGCCCAGCAACCGGTTTTTCTTGGCATCCGCAAACGGAATGGCCGGAATTTTATCGATGGCCACATTGGCATTGGCAATGGTTTTGTAGACCGAAGTATAAAGCAGATAAATCCGGTCGTTAACGGGACCATAAGTGAAATTTTTCAGGGCAAAAATATTGGCATTGGCAACTCCCTGACCACATTCGGCATTGTCAGTCGTGAGTTCTGCCAGCAAATAAATACCCCGGTAAAAGATATTGGATTGGTCGTTCAGACCATCATAAACCGCAACAAGGGCCGCATCGGCATCCGCCTCGGTTTTATAAAAATTGCTATCGACCATCAGCGATGCGGGATCTTCCTGCAAAAAGTCGTTGCACGAAGTAGCCGTCAGCACGAAAATAAACAGATATATTAACTTTTTCATCGGATCGTTTTTGATTAAATAATGGACGCGCTAAGGCTTAAAAGCTAAGGTTTACACCTACCAGGAATGAGCGAGAATTTGGATATGCATCCGAATCAATCCCACGCAAAATATTGTTTTGTCCCGACTGGTTGGTTTCAGGATCAAAACCGGTGTATTTGGTAATCACAAACAAATTCTGCCCGGATACATACAATTTGGCATTGTTGATACCTGATTTTCTCAACCATGAATTGGGCAGGTTATAACCCAGAGAAAGTGAGCCCAGCCGTAGAAACGAACCATCCTCGATCTGCGCATCAGAAAACAGGAACGCGCGGTTCAGGGTAGCCCTTGGAATAGAATTGCTTGGATTTGTCGGCGTCCAGCGATCTTTTACCCTGGCAGAACTGTTCTTTTGTCCCGTTGGCAGGTCAAGGTCTGCACGTGTGCTGTTCAGGATCTTGTTTCCATAAACATAGTTGAACGAAGCGCTCAGTTCGAATCCCTTATAGCTAAAATCGTTGGTAAAACCGCCGAAGAATTTAGGCTGTGCATTGCCGATAAACTGTCTGTCTTTTGCATCCAGCGTGCCATCTCCATTGATATCCTTGTATTTTCTGTCACCAGCTACGGCAGTTTTTTGCGGACCGTTTGCAATGTTATCACCCGTCTGGAAAATCCCATCACTGACATAGCCGTAGAACGAGTTCAGCGGCTGGCCCGGCATAATCACCACAGGGTCATTGATTTTCAGGTAACCGTTGATCTCGCCTGTCAAGATCTGCGTCACCGAACCAAGATCCAGTACCTTATTTTTATTGGCTGCGATGTTGAAATTGATATTCCATTTCAGATCCTTGTTCAATACAACGGCCTGTAGGCCAAGTTCCAAACCTTTATTTTCAATACTTCCGATATTTTGCAAAGCCGTTGAGAATCCTGTCGACCAGGGCACGTTGATGTTCAGCAACATATCGGTCGTCTTCTTGTAATATGCATCCACAGTCAGATTCAGACGGTTGCGTAGTAAACCGATGTCCAGACCCAAATCAGTCTGGGTCGTCGTTTCCCATTTCAGGTTCGGATTCGGGATATTGCCCGGGGAAAAACCTTTGACTACTTTGTCGCCAATGATATAACTCGCTCCCGACAAACCAGCCAGTGACTGGTAACTGTTAATTTCCTGATTACCGATTTTACCATAACTCAAACGCAATTTCAACTCATCAATCGCGCTGATGTTTTTGATAAATTCTTCCTCAGACAATTTCCAGGCAACCGAACCGGACGGGAAAAATCCATACTTGTTATTATTACCAAATTTCGAAGAACCGTCCGCACGGCCCGTTAATGTCAGCAAATATCGGTCGTTGAAGCTGTAATTGATCCGGCCAATATAAGATAACAGACTCCAGTCCACCAGATTGGTTACCGGCGTGCTGATGATTGCGCCCGAACCAAGGTTATCCGCTCCCAGCAAATCGTTGACAAACCCGGACGCCGCCGATGTCAGCAGATTCCTCGTATATTTTTGAGCAGAAAAACCGGCCAGTGCTGTGATGGCATGTTTGTCAAAGGCTTTTGAATAAGTCAGCGTGTTTTCATTCAGCCAGGAAGTTCCATTGGCCGTTGAGACACGGCCAACCCCCTGCGCACTTGATCCCGCCAGAATTGTCCGCGGCGCATAATATTTCTCACCGGTCGTCGTAATATCGGCACCAATACTCGTTCTGAATTCCAGACCGTCAATGATTTTATAACTTGCAAAAACATTTCCCAAAAACCGCGTGCTCACCGATTTATTGGTCAGTTCAAGCGCCGTTGCCACCGGGTTTCCAATCGGTATACCGCGGTCACTTTCCAGTACATAAGTGCCGTCTGCATTTCTGATTTTCAGGATCGGGTTAAAATCAAGGGCCGATACAATCACCCCCTGGGTTCCTTCTCCCCCACCCGTGCTACTCAATGCCTGGTTTGCATTGGTATTGGCCACGCTGAAATTAGAACCAAAGGTCAGTTTGGAAGTCGCCTGCTTTTCAAAATTAAAACGGGCCGAATACCGTTTGAAATTGGAATTGATAATAATCCCGTCCTGATCAAAATAGTTGAGCGAAAGTGAATATTTCGTTTTCGCATCACCACCAGAAGCCGATACCTGATAGTTCTGAATCGGAGCCGACCGAAAAATTTCGTCCTGCCAGTTGGTTCCCGCACCAAAAGAAGCAATTTGTTCAGGTGTATAAATTACTTTCCCGTTGGCATCATTTACCAGCTGAGCGTATTCTGTTGCATTCAAAAGCGGAAGTGTTTTTGAAACTTTCTGCACGCCGTAGTATGCGTTAAAATCAATTTTCAGTCTTCCCTCCTGCCCCTTTTTGGTTGTTACCAATACGACACCGTTTGCTCCCCGTGCACCATAAATCGCCGCCGCCGAGGCATCTTTCAAAACTTCGATCGACACAATATCATTGGGGTTGATCAGCGAAAGCGCATTGAGTTTCGGACCCACGGTTGCTCCGCCAGCCGTAGAAGCGTTATCATTAAATATCGGAAAGCCGTCAATAACATAAAGCGGTTCACTGCCCGTATTGACGGAATTGCTCCCGCGGATCCGGATACTGGTGGCCCCGCCGGGCTGGTTCGAAGTACTTGTTACCTGTACCCCGGCTGCCCTGCCACGCAGACCGTTGTCCAGCGACACAACCGGTGTTTTCTTAAACTGCGCCTCCGAAATTGAAGAAACGGAACCCGTCAGGTCACTCTTTTTCTGCGTACCATAACCGATCACAACGAGTTCATTAAGCTGCTTGGTATCTTCCTGCAAAGTCACGTTGATAACACTGCAGCTATTGATAGAAACTTCCTGCGTAAGAAAACCAATTCCTGAAAAAACCAGAATCGCGTCCGGTGCCGCATTAATCGTATACTTCCCCTGCGCATCGGTAGCCGTTCCTGTCAGTGAATTCTTCACCAGAATATTGATTCCGGGAATGGCTGACTGCTCACCCTGCGATTTTACCAAACCGCTTACGGTCACCGATTGGCCATAACCATGCAGGCTATGCAGTACCAATAAAAGGACAGGCAAATAAAAAGCCGCTCCTCTGAGTCGTTGTAAAATTATTCTCGACATTAGTATATTGAAATTATAGATATTATAGATTAATTAAGCAAATGGAAATGGGACGTTTGATGAAGCTGATACAGTGAAGTGTACTTAACGGTTACAATCGTCCCGGGTTTAACAACATGCCAAACACGAAACGGAAGAGCAGGAATTGCCGGAAATAAGACTTTCCGGAGTCTGATTTACAAATGAAGAAACTGGTTTATTAATACTTAATAACATATCCGGGTTTAGTATAATCTTGTCAAATAGTGGAAGGCAAATGCTATAAAGCCTATTAATTATATAGACAAAGTAAAGATATTTAAACCTAACAATCCAAATTTGTAAACTGATGTTTATTAAATTTCAGGAAAAATTCATGATTTTGTTGTTAAATAAACAAAAAACAGCTTTTCGTATGCCGGAAAGCTCCCTGATAACGACAACCTTCATTTCCTTAACACCTTAATTTTCCTGATTTATCTTAAAGCAAGAAAATCCGCCTATGTATCCGTAATTGATTTAAAAATATTTATTTTAACTTTTTGATCAAAATATTGTATTTTTAGTTGCTATGAAATAAAATAATTTCTCCTAACAAAATCATGAAAAACCTCTTCGCAATTTTTCTATTTTTTGTAGCGCCACTTTATACGTCGGCGCAAATCAATAATCCGGCATTCAGAGTTAATAATGGTGGTGATATCAGAACCGTCATCTCCACCAAAGATCGCTATCTCTACGATGGATTCCAGGAAGGCAAAGTTTATTTCAGGAATGGGAGGGTTTCGCTGGCCCGACTGAATTACAGTTTTTTTCACAGCGAAATCCAGTTTATCAATCCCAAAAACGATACGCTGCTCTTAAGCGACAATGACTTCATAAGCAGGATCGTCATTAACAATGACGTTTTTTACTACCAGAAAAAACAGGGACATATCCAGAATATCGGAGATTATGGAAAAGTGATGTTGGGCCGCAAACAGCAACTGTTGTTTATGGGAAGTGAAAAAAACGCCGGCTATAACCAGTATTCTTCGGCTTCGGCGGTTTCCAGTTATAGTCATTTTACGAACAGAAACGGAGAAATGCAGACGCTCAAATCTGGCGATAAACTCATACTGCGAAAAAAGACGGATTTCTATTTAATTGATCGCAATCTCAGATTCAGCGTCGCGAACCGGGCTGGTTTGCTAAAAATTTATCCCGATCATAAAAAAGCACTAAACAATTATCTTAAAGACAATCAAATCAATTTCCTGGAAGAAAATGACCTGGTAAAAACACTTGAATTTTGCCAGTCGTTATAACTTTTTTGCGCTGATAACCCGCTGAATGAAAATCAAGCATTTACTCCCATTGCCTCTATGATGTCTCGTATTTGAGCTGCAGGCGCAACCGGCGAAAGTGCTCCGGATAAAAAACGGGCAGGATGCAACAAAATTTTACGTCATTGACGCAAATCACAGGTTTCACAAAGTTTCGAGAAATAATCTTTTGAAAATACTCTCAAAGAATAAGGAGGTTATCGACCAGTACATCCGTGAGGAAAATATCAATTTCAATCAGGAAGAAGATATCCGGAAAGTTGTCAAATTTAGTAGTCAAATGAATTCGAACCATTGAAATAGGAATAGATTGATTCCCTCGGGCTGCTTTCTTATCCGTCGGATGGCTGAAAAAGTCGTCCGACGGATAAGAAACAAGTATTTACACCAAACATTCGCTTTTACAGATAACACAAAACGAATTGGTTAAGTACAATGAAAAAATACATTCTATTATTTTTCGCATTAAGTTTTACACAGGCAGTTTCCGCCCAGGCTTTAAAACAGCTCACCTTCAGAAAACAAATGATCTCCTCAGAAAGCGCTGAATCTGTTGGTGTTTTTGATGTAAACGGAGATAAAATTCCCGATATCGTATCCGGGAGTTACTGGTATGAAGGTCCCTTATATCAAAAAAGACATTTAATTGGACAAGTAAAAAGGGTTAACGAATATTTTGACGATTTCTCAACGATTCCTTTTGACGTCAATGGTGACGGAAAAATGGATTATATCACAGGCGGATGGTTTAATAAAAAACTGACCTGGAGGGAAAATCCGGGAACGAACGGCGAGTGGACCGAGCATGCGTTATTTGAGACCGGGAATATCGAAACAACCCGTGCATGGGACGTTGACGGAGATGGAATTGAGGAAATTGTACCAAATACCCCCAAGAACCCCCTGGTTTATTATACAGTAATTCTGGATCAAAATAAAAAGTCAACGGGAAAATTCGTGCCAACAAAGGTGGCTGAAACCCATGGTCATGGCCTGGGATTTGGTGATATCAACGGCGACGGCCGGGGTGATTTTATCGTCGCGGATGGCTGGCTGGAAGCACCGCTGGACCGAAAAAATAAACCCTGGACCCACCATGCTGATTTCAAACTTGGTGATGCGGGCGTTCCCATTATTGTAACGGATGTGAACAAAGATGGACTGAATGATATTATCGTCGGGCAGGGCCACACATACGGGCTGGACTGGTACGAGCAAAAGCGGAATGGCAAAACCATCACATTTGTAAAACATCCGATTGACCCGTTCCAGTCTCAATACCACACGATGGCCTGGGTAGACATCGACAATGACGGTGAAAATGAACTCATTACCGGAAAACGTTTTCGTGCGCATAATGGCAATGATCCGGGAGAATTTGATCCCGTCGGACTGTATTATTTCAAATGGAACGGTGAATCCTTTACCAAAAACTTCATCAGTTACGGCCCTTATGGCGAGGGGAAAGGTGCAGGAATATACTTTTCAGTAGCAGATTTAAGAAATTCAGGTAAGAAAGACATAATTGTTGCAGGTAAGGACGGACTGGCCATTTTCTACAACGAAGGGCATTGACAGAAAAGGGAGCTTCTGATAACCGGAAGCTCCCTTTTCGCGTTTAGGGTAACAATTCGTTGATCCTGACAAACTGATAACCCCTGCTTTTTACCTCTGCGATAAGCTTGGGAAGATATACGTAAAATTTGTCCTTTCGTCTCGGATCCGTTCCGATGTGCATAAGCAGAATAAAACCATTCAAACCTTCCTTTGATTGTTTTTCCGCATTTAATATCGACTGATAAATGGTTTCACTGTCTACATATTTATCTCCCATTTCAGGATAGGTGTAGTCGGCGCTGCTGCGTGTGCCGGGAGAAAAATTAATCAATTGCAGCCCCATTTGTTTTGTCCAATTCGCGATTGAATCGTTGTACCACTCATAAGGAGGGAGAAAAAAACGTGCTTTGTCCTTTCCGATGTTAAAGTTCTTTAACTCCTTGTATGCGTTGTCTAAATCGGTTTCAAATTCCTTTCGGGTCACCAACAGACTGTCCCGGTTCCGCCAGTCGCAATAGAGCAAATGTTTATCCGAATGCGAGCCGAGATAGTTGCCATTATTCCGGAGGGTTTGAATAACCGGTTTAAAATCCTTGTTTCGATAAAAATTACCAGTCAGAAAGAAGGATGCTTTCACATTTTTCTCCTTGAGAGTTTTGGTAATATACGTCCTACCGTCGCCATAAGTATCTCCTGTAAAAACAAGGGCGATTTGCTTCCGAGTCTGATCGCCGCGGATTATTGCACCGTGCGACTTCACCGGTTGTTTCCCTGACTGATGCGTTCCGGCTTCGTGTTGTTTTGCAGCCAGCAGATAAACCAGAGAGGCAGTCCCGTCCATTGTCGGTTCATTGGTACTATAATCGCCAAAATCATCATGATAAACGACGTAATCCGACTGAAATTCGGCGTATTGATCTTTCTGAGATAACGTCAACCCTTTCAGGTTTTTGAAAATACTGCCGTAAACGGGCCCGTCGACCAGTCCCCCATCCAAAGGATATTTATAAAGAAGTGTCAGAGAGGAATGCGGAAACTTCGGCGTATCACCGTCAGCAGGCAAACCGTAAACCATCGATTTTCCCCAGGGATTACAGCCAAATATCCAGTCAAAACTGGCTTGTTCCAACTCCGCAAACTGATTATCCCCGCTCAGCTCCCGATACAGATAACATTGGATCGCGAAAGAAGTTGTCAGATTATTGGAACACCAAATAAACGGGACGCCACGGAAAAATCCATTTTGGGATGCCTTTTTCCAAACCGCTTCAATACCTTGTTTATAATAACTGATCATTTCAGCTTTCGTTTTAGGATCAGCCTTTTTTGCCACTTCATAATGTCCGAAATTGTGAAACGGATACCATTGGTAATGCCTCGCCGTATCAGCACCCATCCATGGCGTAACCTTTTCCATTCCGCTGTATTGAACCGACTCGCTCAGGTATTTTTCACTTCCTGTTAACTGATACAATGCGGCGGCCCCCAGTTCCATATCGTCGGTCCAGTTATCCTCCTCATAAAAATAAGGACTCCGGTTTGGTGCAGTCTGTGCAACGCCTGGTTTATCCAGTCCCAGTTGATAAGCCGATCGGGATTTTTCGGATAGCAGTATCGAAAAATCCGGCTCCGTGTTTTTGTACAATGAGGCTCCCAACGCAAAAGCACTGGCAAATTTCCCCGCGATGGATGCGACGCCAGTCGATTTATTCTTGTATTTTCCAAGTCCCTGCGGTTCTCCGGAAGCAAAATAAACGGGGCGTCCTTTTCCGGGGCCCATGCCATAATTCGCAGAATCTCTGGTAGGCAAACGAAAACCAACATGGTCCCTGTCATCCGCGAGCTGATTAAATAGCCAATCTTTTCTCGGATGCATTTTTAACAGCCAGCTAATTCCCCAGCGTGCCTCATCCAATACATCCGCCGAACCATTGCTCCCGTCAAGACCGTTTGCCAGATGTTTATCCGAAAACACCTCGGGGAAGTCACGGTATGCGGCGAGCAAGTGATAAGTCGCATTGGCCGACGTGGTTGCGTACTGCAGATAATCCGTGGCATCGTGCCAACCACCCCAGGCATCCATCCGGGTGCTGTCGGGCATCGGACCATACATGGTGTATCCGTCCGTGGTATGGCAGGAATCCTTTAAAAACGGATTGAAACCACTTCGCTGCTGGCGCATATAACGAAGTCCAAAATCTGCTGCCCCTGCATAAACATCTGCGCCAATGCGAAACAAGGGAGACCTGGCATCACCACATTGGATGTAATAACTTCCATCGGTTTTAAATGCGCTAAAATTAAGTCTCAAAACCTGTTTGAACGGACCGTAACGCCCAAAATGTTTGCCCGTTTTACCGGTGAACACCGTTTTGGATGTTTTCGAATCCAACAGCTCAAATGTAGCCGGAAGAATACCCGATTTGTTTCCCCAAACAGCCACTTTCACACCCGAAGGTAAATAACCGAGTTGGTTAATCCGGATCCAGGAATTCGGCGGCTCACTGGTTTTGAAGGAACTGACTGTCAGAAACAAAAAATACACTAAACACTGAAAACTAATTATCTTTTTTCGCCTTAACGAAAATGGATTAAATATTTCCAATTGCTGCTTTACATTGATCACGATTGATTTTGCTATTAAAGTTCAGAGGAATTTTCAACCGAAGGTATTAATTTCAAAACCTGTCTGCAATAGGATTAGCGCTGACTTCCCTTCACGTCAAATAATCCTTTGGCTCATGCTTCATCGAATTTATACGATGCTTCATTGGGGAGAGAAGTCAGCCAGCCATGCGATAGTTTTGTTTCACCTTCCCGGCCCCGCCTAGCCTTGTGGTCGTTTCCGCTTTTCGGGAGAAAACGGTTCACCACCTGCAAAATTGAATTCATACCACCCGGCATCAGCCCTTTAAGCGCAACCATCACTTTCGCAGTTTGGGTAAGGATCACCTCGTTATTCCCATATTCCAAAGCCCCGATCACTGCTTTTGCTACCACCTCAGTATCCTGAGCAAGCATCGGGAGGGAATCCGCCAGTTTAAACCATTCAAATTCCCCTTCATGATCACCCTTCACCCAAACGTTCCTTGGACTTCCCGTCCGCATCAGATTGGGTATAACGGTGGTTACCTGAACATTATCTTTTTTCAATTCAGCGCCCAATCCTTCCGACAGCCCTACCAGTGCAAATTTACTCACGCTGTAAGGCAACATATGCGGTACTGCGATTTTTCCGCCTATCGAACAAATGTTTACAATTCGGCCACCGCGCTGGCTTAAAAACTGAGGCATCGCAGCCTTTATTGTGTAAAGAGCCGACCACAAATTCGTATCCATGACCTTTTTATATTCCTCAACATCCATCACATCCTCTGCGCCAACCATCATGATCCCCGCATTGTTGATCAGCACGTCCAGTTGCCCAAAACGGTTAATCGTCATTTGCACCATTCTGTTCACTTCATTTTGATTGCTTACATCCGCTTCAATGGACAGGACCTCCGCACCCTGCTCCAAAAGTTCCATCCGGGCATTTTCAAGCTGTTCTGCATTTCTTGCACAAATTACCAGTTTAGCACCCTTCGCAGCCAGCAACCTGGCCATTGCCAACCCCAGCCCGCGCGAACCACCGGTGATCAGCACAACCTTGCCTTTGAGATCATACCTGATCATTTCGTCGTAAATCGTTTTCCCCAAAGCAAATAATCCGACTCCCAAAGCTGCTAGCAAGGCAGTTTTCCGGGAGATAAAAGGTACTGCAGGCATCGAATCTTTCATGATCAGTTGTTTAGGAGAACTTATTTACCACATTAACAAAAGCACGTTAATGATTTTTAGCGGAGCACACAATAATTATACCCAAAACATAAAGGTATGCGCCTCCTGCCGCAGTAACGGCTTGATATTATTTCGCATGATACATTGCCAGGACTTTTACCTGTAAGATTTTGAAAAGATGTTTTCGAGTGAAACTTTATTTGGGGTCGACCGGCTCATCGCTGCCGGTTCGGTTTACGCCCTGGGAAGACAAACCTGCGTTTCCCAAGTGCAATAACTTCATCGAGTTGATACGACACCGGAGATAGCTCAATATCATAAAATCCGGAGGTAATCTGACGCCTCGGTATCGATATTGATTCATAACCCAGATAACTGATCACGACAGAATCACTGAGGCTTGATTTAGTAATATCAATTGCAAAATGGCCCCTGATGTCCGTAATACCACCAACACTTTTCCCGCGCACAAAGATATTCGCATAGGGCAAAGCCACGGCCTTTTGGCTATCGGTCACCCTGCCCGTGAAAATCTGACCGAAAGAACTGTCGGAAAAAACGCCTGCAAAAAACAGGAACAATGCTCTGATCACCCATGTATACTGCATCATCATCGTATTCTGTTTTACAATATTGAAATACAAGCTGACGACCGGTCAGGGCAGTGATGGGAAATATTATATTATTACTTAAATATGCACATAAATTGTAGGATTTAAAAATCAATTTTCTCTTAACTTGCGGCGAAATTTCTCCTCGCTATCTTATTTCATGAAAAAACGCTACCAGGTCCTCTTTGCTCTTTCACTGCTATCCGTCATTACTTTTTTAGACCGTATTGCCATCAGCGTCGCCAGTCCCAGGATTATGACCGACCTCGGACTTAGCAAAGAACAGCTCGGATGGGTTCTTGGCATTTTCGCCCTGGCTTATGGCGGCTTTGAAATCCCAACCGGATTAATGGGAGACCGGCTCGGCGCAAAAAAAGTTTTGATACGCGTCGTGCTCTGGTGGTCTGTTTTCACGGTACTTACGGGTTTCGCAACGGGTTTTGGCATGCTGCTGATCACCCGTTTTCTTTTTGGCGTCGGAGAAGCAGGCGCTTATCCAAACTCTTCTATTGTACTCTCAAAATGGTTCCCTTCGATTGAACGGGCACGAGGACAAGCCTGGATATGGTCCGCCAGCAGGATCGGCGGTGCTTTGACACCTTTTCTGGTCATACCCATTCAGAATCAATTTGGATGGAGAGCCAGCTTTTTCTTTCTCGGTATACTCGGCATTGTCTGGGTTATTTTCTGGAAATTCTGGTTCAGGGAAGAGCCTTCCCAAATGAAAGGAATATCTGAAAAAGAACTTGATAACATTCTTAAAAACCGGAATCTGCCGGAAGGAAACCACAAATTTTCCTGGTCCATTTTTAAAAACCGTAATTTGCTGTTGTTAATGGGCATGTACTTTTGTTATGCGTCCGGAGCATTTTTCTTTCAGGGCTGGCTGCCGACTTATTTGCAAAAGGGACGCGGACTAAACGACGCCGATATGTCCTTCATCACCTCCTTTTCATTTATTTTGGGGGCAGTTGGCTGTCTTTCCGGCGGTTTTGTCTGTGATTATCTTGTCAAACGTATAGGGCCAAGATGGGGCCGCGCGCTTGTCGCACTCACAGGTTTGGGCCTTTCGGGGCTTTTCATGCTGATTTCAGTTTTTGTAAAGGACAACACAGCGGCAACCGTTTTACTCTCCGCGGGATTGGGGTTAATGGATTTTACAATCCCGGCTTCCTGGTCAACAGCCATGGATATTGGCGGCAAACATGCGGGCACCATCACCGGTGCAATGAATTCCGCGGGGCTTATCGGCAGCACGCTGAATACCATTGGATTTGGCTATCTGGTTACCGCCTTTGGCAACAACTATCATGCGCCGGTTATTCTTTTATCGTTTCTTCTGATGGCCGGAGCGCTATTATGGCTGAGGATCGATTCAACCAAAAGGATTACGTTCGAGGCCAATGAAACGCATTAATTTCTCGGTTATTGTGAAAAAGTCCTGGTAGAACTAATTCCACCAGGACTTTTTCACAACTTCTGACAACATCCGCTTTTCAGCGTCCGTATTTATATTATTGCAGCCCTTCTATCGCTACAACTTCATTGACGTCTTCCAAATAATCTACGCCTTCAAAACCAAATCCAAACAGGTTCAGGAAATCCTGCTTATAACCTTTTAAATCACCAATTTCAGGAAGTGTTTCTGTTGTTGCCTGCAGCCATAATTCAGCCACTGCATTTTGTACATCTTCACGCATTTCCAGGTCGTCAATTCTGATACGGCCTTCTTCATCGGTCGGGATGCCTTCCTTACTAAAAAGTCTGGCTTCAAATAAACGCTGAATCTGCTCAATGCAGCCTTCATGAATCCCCTTTTCTTTCATCGTTTTGTAAAGCAATGAAATGTAAAGCGGTATTACGGGAATAGCAGAACTCGCCTGGGTCACCAGCGCTTTATTTACCGAAACATAAGCCTCGCCATCAATATCCTTTAATTTATCGGCAATCTTAAATGCCCTGGCTTCCAGATCATTTTTCGCTTTCCCGATTGTTCCTTTACGATAAACCGCTTCTGTCAACGACGGCCCGATATACGAATAAGCAACGGTTGTGGCATGATTTGACAAAGCGTCTGCCTGAATTAATGCGTCAATCCACATTTCCCAGTCTTCGCCGCCCATGACCGCCACCGTGTTGTTAATATCATCTTCTGTACAAGGCTCAATGGTAATATTGGAAACCACGCCTGAGTGGAAGTCAACGGTTTTACTTGTAAAAGTATCGCCAATCGGCTTCAATACAGAACGGTGGGTTACGCCCGTTTCAGGATGCGTCCGCACGGGTGAAGCCAAGCTATAAATGACCAAATCCACCTTACCCAGGTCCGATTTAATCAGATCGATTGTTTTCTTTTTAACCTCTGTTGAAAAGGCATCGCCGTTGATACTCTTTGCATACAGTCCGGCTTTTTTCGCTTCCTGTTGAAAAGCGGCACTGTTGTACCAGCCCGGAGAAGCAGTTTTACCTTCCTGAGGAGCTTTTTCAAAAAACACGCCTATTGTAGCGGCGTTGGAACCGAATGCACTTGTTATTCTTGAAGCCAGACCAAAGCCCGTTGAAGCTCCGATAACCAGTACATTTTTCGGGCCTTCAATGTGCCCGTTGGACTTAACAAATTCAATTTGATTTAAGACGTTTTTTTCACACCCTTTTGGATGCGAAGTCAAACATATAAATCCTCTCATTCTCGGTTCTATTATCATATCGTCTTTTATCTATTATGCTCCCTAATCTAAATCCTCCTTGTTTGTCACAAAAAATATGCGCTCAAAACATGTTGGACAGCCATTTTATTTTTCCACTAAAAATCAACATTTTCCTCGATACTGGCTCTATCAACAGAAAAAACCACTCACAAATAGTTTGCAAGTGGTTGCCAATCAAGTAGAGAATACGAGACTAAAACACCCCGCATATACATCTGATAGCCAATATTTTACACCAACTAAAAAAGTCTGCTCACCGAATTGTTCACCTGGATTCCAGCACTTCAATCTGCCGGCAAATTTAATGAATTTGAAAGAAGTAACCAAGGGCCCGAATCCAAAAAGACGGCTTATTATTTTGACCTGTTCAAATCACATTTCAGATGAGATCTGCTTTGAATCAAACCAGACTTTTTTACAGATTCAGAAAAATAACTTAAATCGTTTTAAGTAGTTGTGAAAAATTAGTTTATATTATTGATTTTTACAATAAGCTATTAATCATCCAGTTACTGAGCTAATCGCATACAGCTTATTGCCAACAGCTTATTACTTTCAGTTTGAATATTAATGCATCCGATATGAAAGACATCGACAAGGCCGATCAAAATACAATTCTTTTTACGCTGGTTTATCAGGAAGAAGAATACCGGGTTCAGACCACACGAAAAAAATACTTTTCTTTAATGAGCCTGCTATCTGATTATCTGCACATTCCGGGTTTTGGACTTTGTTGCGGTATGGGCAGCTGCGGAACCTGCATGGTCGAAATTGATGGAAGAGCGACCTTGTCCTGTGCCATTCCCGTCGACGATGATCTGGCCAATACGATCATAAAAATCGGGGATAACATTTCATTCTTTTAAGTCTCAGGCATATTTAATGTAAAAGAATAAAACGATGGCGGTAATAAGTACCCACCAGTAAAAAGGGTTGCGAAAGGCTTGCTGCTGCGCCCGCTGAGCGGGTGGCAAAGACAGGCTTGCCTTGTTCCATATCAAACCTTCCAATTCCGCTTCCGGCTTTGGTTTGGTAACCAGACTTACGAGCATACAGGCCGCGATACAAGTCCAGAACACAATGCCGGTCCGGTTAAGGAAAGGCATTTGTGGGAAAATAAATTCAATGAGTAAGGATAAAGGAATGGTCAGCATACCGGCAGTCAGCGCCCCGGCGTGGGTCGTTCTTTTCCATAAGATACCCAGCAGGAACATGGCTGCAATACCGGGCGTAAAAAGTCCGTAGGCATTGAGCAGATAAAGGAAAACCGGCTTATTGGAATGTGAGAGAAATAAACCGGTGCAAAGTATTCCAATGACAATAATGACCGCTCCGGCGATTCTTCCAAATTTTACCGCTTGCTTTTCCGAGGCTTTTTTTCTGAAATATGGTAAATAAATATCCATCGTCAGGATGGTCGTACAGGAATTAATAGCACCGGAAAGATGTGACATCACCGCCGCAATAAGCCCGGCCATGACCAGCCCTACAAGGCCCGAAGGAAGCAAATTTTGCACCAAAGTGGGAAAAAGGAGATCGGGTTTATCCAAATTTGGAAATAATTTTGGCGCAACCAGTGCCGGAACCGTGATAATTAACGGAATCAGAAATTTGAGATAATCAGCAAAAATTACACCCATGCGGGCATGCCATTCATTTTTGGCCGCTAGTACACGTTGCACAATAAACTGGTTTGTCGCACAGTAAAAAACGCTGATACATAACGAACCGCCCAGATACATGGTCCAGGGAAAATCGGGATCATTAGCAGGAAGGATCAGCTCCCAGTCCTTGGATGTTGCCATCACCGCAGACACGCCGCCCGCAGCATCGACTGTTGAAATGGTCAGAATAATACCTCCCAATACAAGTACACCAAGCTGAAGCATTTCCGTCCATATTACGGCTCTCAATCCGCCAATGATGGTATATATTCCCGTCAGCACAGCCAGCGCGACCACACTCGTCATGACCGGTATATCTAGTAAAGAATGCAGCGAGAGTGCTCCGAGATACAAAACTGCACTAATCTCCACCAGAATATAGGTAAGCAATATCAATACGGCGTAGGTTGTCCTGGCAGCTTCTCCAAACCTTTTGTATAAAAATTCAGGGACCGTGTAAAAACCATTTCGAATATAAAAGGGCAAGAAAATCCATAACAATGCATTGAAACCCATGAAAATGGCTCCCCATTCCATGGCCACAGCCACAAATCCGCGGCTGTAAGCCATCCCCATGGCCCCTACCAGGTGGTGGCTGCTGATGTTGGAAGCAATGATACTCCCTCCGATCATCCACCAGGGAAGCTTATCACCGGCAAGAAAGTAATCCCGCTTGGTTTGTTTGCCCTTTCTGGAAGCATACACACCCAATCCAATTACGCCAAGAATATAAATGCCAAATATGGTTGCGTCAAGCGCTGTGAGATTGATGTTCATTATTTTTCAAAAATCATTAGATGGGCCTGGGAAGTAACTGTTTCGGTCAGCAGCTCGAGAGAACCTTTTTCAAAAGGCGTTTGCCACACGACATACATATCTTCGGTATACAATGCTGCGGGCGGCAGATAACCAATGCTTCCATTGACAACGTTCATCACAACCACTGCGTGGGCTGAAAGTGCCGCACGCATGTGCAGCTGAAATTCGGAATAAGCCTCGTTACACTGACCTATTAAAAGGCTGTCGCCAAGCTGCCATATCCATACCGGCATGCTTGCCGTATTGCCATCTCCTACTGCTTTCCGGATGCAGCGTTTCCTCCACAAACGTTCCTTAAGAACACGGTCGTCGCAAAGAGACCATTCCCGCTCAATTTCCGAAAGCGATGGCATTGGTTTTAAAGGCAATGCCACATCGATCATCTTAACCAGCAGTGTGTCCGGTATCTTTTCCGCTTTTTCGCGCCAGACCGCAAGCGGAGCACCGGATTCCACAGCACCTTCATAAGAAAGGTTCGATTTGGGGCTTAACATACTTTCGAGCGTTGCCAGCACGGCGTAACCAAGCTGCCGTCCATACCGGTCGGCCAGCTTGTAGTTACCCGAATACTGTTCGGCGGGAGAAAGATCGCCGGATGCGCCCTGAAGAAACAGACAGGGCGCCTGGGTTTCGGTCTCCACCAATGCACGCATGGCACCGATAAAGTCAGGGGAAATTAACCGGTTGTCCCAGGCAAGCGTGGTAGGATGACATGCATAATTGGCAAGGGTTGCCATGATTTTATCCTGATCATCGGTAATCCGTCCGACCAGCAACGTATCATCCGCCTTTTCCTCTGAATTCAGCCCCACAAGAAAACGATTTTTCTCCGGCTGCGGTAAATCCCGATTTTTGGCCAGATTGCATTTTCCGTATTCCCAGGTTAACACTGCTCTTTTTGCGGAAGAAAGTGCCTCACTTACGGCCTTGATGGTAATCTCCATAACATCCTTCAAATAAGGTGCGATCAGGTCACCTCCCGGCTTGTCCGCATCATCCATACATAAACTGGGGCCGGCATGCGTATGAGACAGACAAAACATGAGCCGTCCGGGATCCAGTGATAATGCATCCAGGATTCCTTTGCGCAGCGATCGCTCATCCTCTGTATTTTTCCACCACCCAAGGTCCGCGGAAACAATCACAACCGGTTTTTCTTTTTCAGCAGATTGTATGGTAAGACAAGTCAGCATGAGCGGACGATGGATACCTTCTGCAATATCATATTCGGAAGCGCCCCAGTTTCGGGAGTAAATCCCAACCGGGGGCGTAATGTCCTTTTGCGCTACACCAATCAGTCCTGAGAAAGAAGAATGTTTTATAATGGGGTAATTTTGTTGAGCCATTAAATAGTCTGTTTTAAAGTCAGGAAAGCAGAGATAATCCTCCATCCATCAGTACGGTGCTACCAGTCATGTGTTCGTTTTCAGGATGGCATAACTGCATGATCTGCCATGCAACGGATTGAGGGCTTATAATTTTTTTTACAGGTACTTTTTCCCGGGATACATCCTTCAAACCCGGATTTTTGTTCCAGATACCGGCACTCAGCCCGGCCTCTACGTAACCCGGTGCTATTTCATTGACAAGAATATTATGCGGTGCAAGTTCCAGTGCCAGGCATTGGCAAAGCATTCTCAAACCTGCCTTGGATACCGAATAGGCTGGAATATGTGCATGAACGGAATGCGCTGCCCAGCTGCCGACAAATACGACTCTGCCCGGCAATCCATGATGAAGCAGGCGTGCCGTTGCCCCCTGCGTCAGATAAAAAGCGCCGTCCAGATTTACCCGAAGTTCCCTGGCCCATTGTTCCGGCGTAATGGAATGTATGCTGGCAACCGTGACGGTTGCAGCGTTAGCAATAATAATATGCGCAACGCCAAGATGTTTTTCTGCTTCCAAAATCCATTCTTGCACGGCTGCTGCATCCGTGACATCCACCTGGTAATAATGACATGAAACGCCCAGACTCTTTATTTCTTCCAGAAAAGCGGCCGCATCCGGCTCCGGTAAAATATCACCGATACCAATGTTGGCACCTTCTCTGGCAAACCCTCTTGCCACCGAACGTCCAATATCCCCAAGACCTCCACTCAGAATGACAGTTTTACCCTCAAATAGTTTTTTCATCGTTTATTCCTTTTAGCCGGTACTGCTGCTTACTTTTTTGTTCTGTTACCAATCGCCGACACTGCCATCATTGTAAAAGGTCCGCTGTAAAACTTCCTGCTCAAAAGGATGCTTTCTGACTTCTTCTTCATTAATTTCAATACCCAGCCCGGGCCTTTCATTCGGACGAACGATCCGGCCTTTTTTCTCAACGGTAAAACCTTCACTGACCACCTCATCCCGCCATGGAACATCGTTATGGACACTTTCGCAAATGATATAAGACGGTGTTGCAAATCCGAATTCGATGGAAGCCGCGGTACTAACGGGCCCTTGCGGATTATGCGGCGCAACGGCAACACGGTAGGCTTCTGCCAGGGCGGCAATCCGGCGTACTTCACTTAACCCGCCGCAATGTGTAATATCCGGCTGAATAACACTGACGGCACGTTTTTCAAGCAGTTCCCGAAAGGCGTGTACGCCAATAAGGCGTTCACCGGTCGCAATCGGGGTTTTGACGGCGCGCTGAATAAGGGCGATATCTTCGAGCGTTTCAGGCCAGCATGGTTCTTCAAAAAAATAAAGGCCGTAAGGTTCCAGCGCCTTGGCAAACAGCATACCCATTCTTGGGCTTGGGCGCGCATGACAGTCGACCATGATGTCAATATTATCTCCCACCGCTTCCCGCATGGATGCAACGCAGGCTTCTGCATAATGTACCGGTTTTAATCCTTCCAACGGCATTGTTTCCGGAACGGCCATTGATTTGAAAGCCGTAAATCCATCTTCCACTGCCCGCTGCGCCAACGCACCGAAACGTTTCGCATCATCAGGTTTGGTCTGATAAAAGTCTTCCATTTTACCACCGCCTAAATGACAATACAAACGAATATGGTCACGAACCCTGCCACCCCATAAATGATGCGTGGGAACGCCGTGGATCTTTCCTGCAATATCCCAAAGGGCAATATCAATTCCACTTATGGCTGTTCCCCGGACAATGCCGTTTCCATGCCAGAAATGCTGCCGGTACATCATTTGCCAAAGGTGTTCAATGCGCCTGGGGTCTTCACCGATCAGGAGCTGCGAGATATCTTCAACTGCCCCGACTACCGAACGCGTATGCCATTCCAGTGTAGCCTCTCCCCAGCCCCATAACCCCGGCTGATCTGTCACGACTTTAACAAAGATCCAGTTGCGCATACGCGCGTGACAAACCAATGTTTCAATGGAAGTAATTTTCATATATTTTTTTACAAACTGAATGATGGATTACAGGACTGCCGCACGTTGGAATAAACGCTGAACGACATCTTCGGTTTTTTCCAGCGTTTCTTCAATGTCCTGTAAACTGTGGGCAAAAGAGATACTGCCCTGCTTAATAGGAAGCGGAAAATTGAAAATCCCTTTGTCAATCAATTTTAAGCGATATGTTTTATCGAAACTAAAATCGTGATTTTTGAGTATGTCATGAAAATCTACCGGGGCATGATCCATAAAATAAACACAATAGGCAGATCCCTGACGGGCGACATGATAAGGTTTGCCGGTTGAAGAAAAAATGGTATTCAGTCCGTCTTCCAGCATCTGCCCCAAACGATTTACGTGTTCATAAACTTTATGAACGGGAGAAGCCAGTTTTTCAAGCGTGGCGATAGCGGCCGCCGTTGTCAGCGGAAAAGCATTAAACGTACCTGCAATCAGTACCCTTTTGGATTTTTCGGGGTGAACAAAATAATCCATGTATTTCTTTTTCCCTCCGATAACGCCTAACGGATAACCATTGGCTACTGCTTTACCAAAAGTGCTAAGGTCTGGCTGTACACCGCAAATACTCTGATAACCACCCAGTGCATGCCTGAAACCGGTTTTTACTTCGTCAAAGATTAACAGAAAACCATCTTCATCGGCAAGTTTCCTAAGCTCCTGCAAATAACCGGGAAGCGGCTTAACGATGCCGATATTCTGCAAGATTGGTTCAAGCAAAATGCAAGCAACAGGATGGCGTTTCAACAGGTATCGTACCGAATCCAGGTCGTTATAATTGATGACGTGAACCAGTGATTTATGCTCCTCAGGAATGCCGGACGATAACGAATCAAACGGATACTCACCCGGACTCACCCGTTCTCCCACCTCATTGAGCGCACTGATCACATTACAGGCTACATCATTGTGCCAGCCATTGTAACCTCCCTGCATCACAATAATATGGTTGCGGCCGGTAACGGCACGCGCAATACGAATGGCATGATACGTCGCTTCTGATCCCGTTGTGGTAATTTGTATACTTTCCACGGTAGGCACTGACTTACAAAATAACTCGGCAAATTCCCCTTCCAGATCTGTTGGTCCGGCACCCATTAAAATACTGTCACTCTGAAGTGTATTGAGTACCGCCTGGTTAATGTCCGGGTCGTTATGCCCTAAAAAAGAAGCAGCAAATCCCGCCTGATAATCAATGTACCTATTACCTTCCAGATCCCAGACATGGCTACCGACACCTTTTGAAAAACAGATATTCGGGTCTGACTTCCGGTTAAGGGATACCACGCCGCCTGGGATCCATTGTTCATTATTTTTTAATAATTCCGACGATTTCGGCCATGTTAAATTCATAATCTGATCATTTAAAATAATACTTATCGAATGCGTGTGATGAATTTTTCCCAGTTACTTATCAAAATCGGGAATGCTCATGTATTCACCATTTTTAAGTGCCGAAGCATGCGCAATAATACCAGGAGCGGTGTAAGCGAGCGCCTCATAAATATTGACTTCCGGCTGCCGGTTGTTGATAATCGCGTCAACAAATTCATGTGTAATGAAGGTGTGTGATCCTCCGTGACCACTTTCATGGTGCAGGCTTTTGGGCAGCATGTCGGTCTCCCACCAGAGCGGCTGTTTGTAAGGTTTCATTTCCGGTTCTGTTATCCGGAAACCTCCGTCGTCGGTCCCCAACTTCTCGGATGCGAGGACCTGATGTGTGTCAACACCCTTGTATTCGGCATAAAAGCTCATTTTATCCCCATGCCATTCGCCCCGTTCCGTTCCTACCAGGGCACCTTTCCAGCAAACTTCCCCGGTAAAGGCATTGCCACGGTTGGTTTTAAAAAAGGCGGTTTCATTCCAGAAAGGGTTTTTATATGGATTTCCTTTGAGTAAGGGGCTGTCATCTCCCCAGCCCAGGCAGGTTACATTGGTCAATCGTTCGCCGGTTACGGAAATTAAAAAAGCAGTTACGTGGGTTGGGTAAAGCATTGGCGGAAGTCCGTGGCGCCAGGTAGGCTTACCATTTTTTTCAAAATATAAGGTTTCCAGCCCCGGGTGATAGTATTGCGCTGCACTGCTGAAAATTTTTCCAAATTTCCCTTCCTTGTAAAACTTTTTGGCCGAAATGGTATCCTGACGATAAACGGAGGTTTCAGCCATCATATAAGTAAGGCCTGTACGCTTTACAGCCGCTAAAATCTGATGGCATTCCTCAATGGTCAACGCTGCCGGGACGGCACACAATACATGTTTTCCCGCGTTGAGTGAAGCAATCACATGACGGGCATGATCGGGTGCTGGCGTTGCCAGAAAAACCGCTTCTATTTTTGAGTCCGCTAATAATTTATCGAGTGACTCATAGGATTTGGAACATTTGTAGGTTTTCATCAGGTCTGCCCGACGGTTGGGAAGAAGATCACTTACGGCTTCCACGATACAATTTGGATGTTCATGAAAATAGAACCCAAGCCCAAACCTACCCCCAACGATGCCCATGCGCAATTTCCGGTCCGAAGAAGGAGGCCCCGCAAAAGCAAACCGTGATGAAACGGTCAAGGCAGCAGCTGACATTCCTGCGAGATTTAGAAATTTACGGCGATTTAACTGATTGTCTATTTCTTTGGTCATCATGCGGCTGTTGTTGTAATATTTAGAATATCCTTTAAATTCAGGGGTTTCTTCAAATTTTGTATTGTGGTATCTTAAGTAATTCTCCGTCTTTTAAAGCCGACTGGTGGGCTACAATACCACTGACGGTAAGATTTAAAGCCATGGCAATATTCACCAGCGGCTGACGGTCCAGAAGAATGGAGGAAATAAATTCATCCGTCAGCCGCCCATGTGAACCGCCATGTCCGCCTTCATCGACACCCGGAGGAAGCGCAGGCCTTATCAGGTCAGGCAACGCATTTTCATGGCCTTCATATTTACCATAGAAAGAGCCTTTCTGCCCTCTGATCCTGCCTTTTTCGCCATGGTCACCAGGAGAATCCCAGCTTACGGCCATCCGGGACATACCGCCCTCACTGGTCCTGAAAAGTGCAATCTCGGTTCCAAACGGGTTTTTGTAGCGGTTGTTTGAAGGCTGAAGCTGCTTGACAATACTTGGAATACCAAGGCAGGAAACTTCTGTAAAACTTCCACCCGTGACACCGACATAATAGGCATTCGAATGTGTAGGATAATACTGCGGCGGAAGGCCAACACGCCAGTCTTTGTAAGATGCCAGCGGCTCGTCCATGTAATGATAATATTCCCCCTCGGAATAAACCAGCTTACCAAACCCGCCTTTATTATAAATCTGCCGCATGGCGTACAGATCTTCATGAAAGCAGGATGTCTCGAACATCATGTATTTTTTACCACTTGTTTTTACCGCTTCATACAACCTGTCGGCATCTTCGAGTGACCCAAAAACGGCAGGAACTGCTACGGCAACATGCTTTCCGTGCTTCAATGCTTCAATGGCGTGTTTGGCATGGCTTGGTGCATCGGTAGCGATAAATACGGCTTCAATACTATCGTCTTTCACGAGTTCTTCAAGAGAAGGATAGGTTTTGGAGCAGCGGCAAGCCTTGGCCAGTTCAGCGCATCGGTCAGGGAAAAGATCACTGACCGCAACAATTTCTACATTAGGATGGTTTTGAAATTCGAATGCTGCGCCGAATTTGCAAAGCCCATATCCGACAATACCCACCCGCACTTTTTTATCGGAAATAGCTACCCATTTCTTTAACGATTGTGATGCAGATGAATCTTTTTCAAAACCCTGAATGGCCTGATTTCCTTTACTGCCATCGTTGGCCTTGTTGTCTGTCGAGCAACCGGTTTGCAGCAACCCCAGGGCGGCTGAACCCAGCCCAATAGATTGTAAAAATAAACGGCGGTTAAAAGAATCCTTTTCGCTCGTCTTGCCCGGAACATTCCCGGAATTAGCGTCAGAAGCCTGGTTGTTGTGATGTTTTTCCATCATAATTGGTTAAAATAAATATCAGTTAAGGAATAAGATAAAATATTTCAATAGCCCGGATTCTGTTTTAAGGTCGGTACCCCGTCTTTTATACTTAAATCTATCTGAGCTTGTGGGATAGGATAAATTTCATTTTTCCCTTTTGTGAAATTTGTATTGGGCATGTATGCTTTATTATCATACTTAGGCACATTGGTTTCGTGAGTCAGATACGTGTTCAGCACGCTTGCCATAGAACCCGTCCCATTGTCGTAACGCTGAAGATCGAAGAACCGCTGATGCTCCAAAGCCAGCTCCAGCCTTCTTTCAAACCGGACTGCTTTACGGGCATATTCTTTTCCCTGTTGCAAAAACTCTCCTTTGTACAGTCCTACTTTGTAATTGGCAGCAGGCGTATTGGTAAATCCTTTTAACGGATTTTTATCGTCAACATATTTTTTAACCCAACCCGCCGGATTTGCCGCACGGGCACGAATCTGGTTTACATAAACTTCCGCCTGTGCCAAACTCCCCACTTCCACTTCAGCCTCCGCGGCCCATAGCAAAACATCGGCAAAACGGATCATATTATAAGGTGAATTCATTGCAGCATTTTCTCTGTCCAGTGCTACCCTTTCCTGAGAAGTGATATTCTTAATTACACTGTAAGGGCCACCGGTAAGCTGTTGCCTGATCCATGCCTTTCCCGGATGCAGTCCCCAGTCAAGGTAAGGAATGCCTCTTCTGCCTACAACCCAGTCCAAACGGGAATCAAGGGTCCCTTCATGGGGCGTAAACGGTTCGGAAGATTCCATGCCCTGGTCATTTTTTACCGGCGTCTGATTGTAGGTATCAAATAATGGCAGGCCGCTTACCGGATCGGTCTGGTAGGCATTCACAAGATCAAATGAAGGTTGCAACCAGCCATAACAGCAGGAAGGAGGCCCACCAAACGGTCCGTTATACAAATCAGCACCATTTCCGTTAGCGCCGTTTGATCCGTCGTACACAGACATCTGCACGGCGAACACTACTTCGGCACCATGTTTTTTGGCTGTCCTGAAATTATCAAAGTAACCTTCCGCAAGCGCATACTTCTTGCCATTTACCGTAACACCATTCGTAATAATATCTGTAAGTAAAGTTTTCGCTTCTGTAAACTTGTTTTGGAACATGTATACCTTGGCCAGAAAAGATTTTGCCGCCCAACTGTTTGCTCTTCCTACGTCTGACTTCGTCGGTGTGAGGTTATCAGCGGCGAACCGGAGATCTGCCTCAATTTTCGGCCAAACCGGTTCCGTATTGGTAACGTTGTAATTCCCCGCCTCGTAGTTAATTGTTTCATCCACATAAGGAACGTTTCGCCACAGTTTCGCCAGTTCCAGATGATAAACGCCCCGTAAAAACAGGGCTTCCGCCTTGATCTGTGTCGCTTCCCCCTCAGAAATATCTTTAACCTTAGGCAATAAACGTAACACATCGTTGGAGCGCTGAACAGCCGCATACAGGAAACGCCACTTTTCATCCGTTGACGAAGTCGTAGGATCATGACTATATCCTTCATAAGATGCAAGTAATCCGTTTGGCTCCGTACCTGTATGGGCGTCATCGGACGCAACGCTGGCCATTACCGTGAGACTCCCCCAGATACCTCCACCCACGGCACCTGCGCCATCTAAAAGGGAGTATGCACCAATAAGCACACCATTTACTCCAGACTTTGTTGCTAAAATGGATTCATTAACGGATCCGACCGGATTCAGTTCGAGGTAATCCTTATTGCAGGCCATCAGCAATGTGAAGGAAAGTAAAAGGACTTTTTTGAATGGTTTAGAATATCTTTTCATCATATTTTATGTTAATACATTAATAATCAAAAGGAAAGATTAAGTCCAAGAAGAAAATTCTGCTGATTGTTGGGATAATTTCCATAATCAACCCCAAAACTGGAACTGCTACCGCCAAGCTCCGGATCAAGTCCAGTATATTTTGTCAGCGTAAAAAGATTCGCAGCCTGTACATACAATCGCAGTCTGGAAATTTTTATTTTCTGCGAAATGGCCGGGTTGATCGTATAACCCAGCATCAGTGATCGCAATCTCAGATAAGAACCGTTTTCTACGAAATAAGAATTTAGTGCGCCTGATGTACTCAATGAGGCACCGGTTTCAATTTTCGGAACAGTCGTGTTGGTATTTTCCGGAGTCCAGGCATTTAGTAAAACATTGCTTTTGTTACCAATATAGCCCGCGTAAAAATGCGTGTAGGAACGAATGGTATTCACGATCTCGTTGCCCTGGGAACCATAAAATATAGCCGAGAAATCAAATCCTTTATAATTTAACCCCAGGTTGAGTCCGTAAGTAAAGTCCGGATTGGGGCTACCCAGCATGGTACGGTCATCGGGTGTAATAACCCCGTCACCATTCACATCCCTGTATTTGAAACGACCAGGTGCCGCACCCGTTTGCGCGGGCGCCTCAGAAACTTCCTGAGCCGAATTAAAAATGCCCAGTACATCGTATCCATAGAAAGAACTAACGGCTTCACCTTGCTTGTTGCGAACCAACGTTCCCATGCCCTGCTGGCTGGCTCCATCAAAATAACCCGGATTGGGGATATCCATCACCAGGTTTTTGTAGGCGGTAATATTGGTACCGAGTGAATATTGCAGCTCGTTCCCGATCTTACCTCTGTATGTGAGCGCGATATCAAATCCCTTATTCTGGATATCACCAATGTTTACCACCGGTGCAGCAGCCCCGCCAACGGTCGCCGGAAGTGGCTGGGTGAACAAAAGGCCGTTGATCGATTTTTTATAATATTCAAAAGAAACATCCAGGCTGTTGTTCAATAGCGTTGCATCAATCCCGATATTGGAAACGATGTTTTCCTCCCAGCCCGCATTGGGATTACCAATTCTCGTCTGGATAAAACCTTGTCTCACACTGTTACTGGATCCTGTAATGTCATAATATGCATTGCCATAACCGCCTCCAAACAAGGTATAGGCATTTTCAGGGGTCACATTATTCTGAGAGCCCAATACGCCATAACTGGCCCTTAATTTCAGATCATTAACCCAGGTCGCCGATTTCATGAAATTTTCCCCGGACAATCGCCATCCCAGAGAGACCGAAGGAAAGATACCATATCTTTTTTCAGATCCGAATTTCGAAGATCCATCCCTTCTGATTGTGGCGCCCAGCAGGTATTTGTCCTGGAAGGAATAATCCAGACGGCTAAAAACAGAAAACAGACTGTTTACATATCCATTGCTGTAATTGGTTACTCCGGAGGTTCCGTTTCCTAAAATCAGATAGTCAAATTCCATTGAAAAAAACTTTTGCGAGCTTCCGCCAACACTTCTTCCCATGCTTTTAATTGATTCGGAGCCCAGCAAAACCTGCAAATTATGTTTACCAAACTGATTGTTATACTTCAGGGTATTGGTCCAGGTTATTGTATTGTTATAGCTCGCTCCTTCCGAATAACTGTTCGGGCTGCTGTTTCCCTGCTTGTTATCGTATTGGGTGAAATTAAAACTTTGACTGTACGGGTTATTGATATTGGCCCCGATACTTGTTCGTGCCGTCAGGTTTTTTACTAAATCCACTTCCGCATAGGCGTTGCCAACAATGTTCCAGGAGCTGTTACGGTTATTAAGCGTCCGTTTTTGCTGTGCAACAGGATTTTGGTTGCTACCCAGATCGGGGCCGGCAAAAGTGCCTCCAAAATTCCCCTTGATGTCGTAAACCGGTACAATGGGCATCATTTTATAAACTGCCGACAGCGTTCCGAATTCGGCCTGGTTGCCAAAACCGGGATTGTCTACATAAAAAATGTTTACATTCTCCCCGATCCTGATCTTCTTGTTAATCCTGTATTCGGTGTTAATCCTGGCAGAATATCTCTTGAGATATGTCTCGATCAAAGTCCCCTTCTGATGAATGTAACCCAGCGAAAAAAGATAGCTCGCTTTCTCATTTCCCCCACTCACGGCCAGGTTATGACTGGTCATGAGTGCAGGTTTGAAAAGCGCATGGAACCAGTCGGTACCGGTTTTATTTACTTTTTGAATTAAATAATTATTTGCCGTATTGATCGGATCAAAACTGTATTTGGAAGGATCAACTGCCGGATTTCCTTCCATAGCCGCTCCGGAAACCCCGGGACCCGCGTACAGATAATCAGGCATACCATTTTTAAACAACGCATTGTTGGGCGTTGCAATCTTAACCACCTTCATGAAATCTTCGGAATTGAGCAGATTAAATGGATTTCCCGAAAGCGGGCGTTGAATGCCGTAATAACCGTCATAAGTAATGACAGGCTGTCCTGATTTTCCCTTTTTTGTTGTTACCACAATGACGCCGTTGGCACCACGTACCCCATAAATCGCCGCGGCTCCGGCATCTTTCAAAACCTGAATGGATTCAATTTCACCGGCGCTGATATTGTTGAGATCCGCCTGTATACCGTCCACGATTACAAGCGGCTGCGTATTGCCAAAAGACGTAATGCCCCGAATGAAAATGTTGCTACTGGCACCCGGAACGCCTGAACTGATTACATTCACACCGGCAGCCTGGCCCTGAAGCGCCTGAACGGCCGAACCCGCAGGTACGGATTTCAGGGCTTTCATATCCACAACGGCCACCGAGCCAATGATATCCTGTTTTCTCTGAGCGGAATAACCGGTTACAACAATCTCATCAAGCGACTGTATGTCGGGCGCTAGATTAATCATAATGGAAGTCTTGTTTCCGATCGCGATTTCCTGACTCTGATATCCTACAAAACTGAACACGAGCGTTTGTGATTGCGCAGGCAAAGCCAACAAATAGGCTCCGTTAACGTCCGTGGTTGTTCCCAGGCTTGTTGTACCCTTTACCACCACGCTAACGCCGGGTAAAGGCGTCTGACTTAAACTGTCCAGCACCACTCCTTTAATTTCCCTGGTATTTTGCGCTGCCAATCTCTCCGACGAGCAAAAACACAGTAGGACCAATAGCAAAATGGCAGCTTTTAACTGGTAAAGTTTCTCATGTTTCATAATTGATTCAGGTTGGAAAGAGTTTAAGAGTAGATATACAGTAAAATGATTCACTATTCGGCTCCATGCACAGAATCGTCACACTCCTTCCAGGACGCTTGGTTCTGTGCTTTGATCAATTTTTCAGTTGTGATGTGATGAAGATACCCTTCTTTTTGTTGACACTTTTAGCATATCAGACAGCTATCGCATATCTTTTATCGGTAGTCAATGATGCCCGGTATTGCTTTCAATCCAGTCCTCTAAGGAGTCAGATGAAGAATACAAAACCGATACAATCAAAAAATGTTTACTAATACAAATCAGTGCTAGTACGACAATTTCAAATTATCGTTTACAAATATATATCAATTTTGTAAACAAAAAAATAAAGAAGGATATTTTTTTTTATAATTTTTCAATCAAAAGTACCATCGAAAGAAACGGGAAGGAATTTTGCCGTGGATGGGTGATAGTCAGAAAAGACGGCCTGACCCGAAGCTGTTTAAGCACAACAAAACTTCATGAATGCCTGGATTGCTATTGGGATCTATTCCGTTCCCAACCTGCATGCGCGAGGCAAATTAGAAACAGAATAAGTCGACAGAAGGCAAAGTCATTGCGCCCGAAGCTCCGGCAAGATTATAGAAGGAATTTATTTTCGAAGACGGTAAATTACTCAAGATCCAAAACAGAGGCTTCTCCTCTGATCAAATGCTTGGTCAGTGTTTCCTCAGCCAGCCTGAGGTCCTTTTCTTTTAATGCCTTGACAATCTGACGATGCTCTAAATCAGTTTGCTCGTAGTCATTCATGTGGGTCTGCGACTGCCCGAGTTTGTGATGAAATAAAGGAATATTGCTGAATTGGTACAAATCCATCAACTTTTTATTCCTGGCACTGTCTATCAGGGTTTCATGAAATTTCACATCAGCCTCGCAGGCCCCGCCCAAATACCCTCCGCTTACCATGGAGGTAAAATCGTCGCATATATCCTCTAATTTTTTAATGAGTTTTTCATCTACCTTCTGAAAAGTAAGCCTCAAAGCGCCCAACTCCAGCACTTCCCGCAACTCCCGAATTTCCTTGATATCCGAAGCGGTTAGCGATTTGACAAAATACCCGCCCTTTTCACCAAAAACGATAAGGTTTTCCCCCAGCAACCTGGTCAAAGCCTCCCGCACGGCCATCCTATTCACTTCCATGCGTTTCGCCCAGATATCTTCCTTGAGCCTTATCCCGGATACCAGCTGATTCGACAGAATTTTTCTTCTCAGTTCTACATATACCTTATTGGCCAATGAATCTTCTTTCATTTTTATATAAACAATTTCGTTGATAAAATGTAAACATAAAGGTAGCAATTTTATAGATAAAAATTTAAACTTGTCAGTATAACATCTTGGCGTAAGGTCGGAATGAAAATATTTACAGAAACACGTTATTCGTATCGGACGAATTTATAGACAAACACGTTCTCAGAATGATAAAGGGTCAATGGATTTAACCTTTGAATTATTGATCTGCCGATTTTTTATTTTACACGACAAAACCCGTGCGCAGGGAGACTAAAAATAGTGTCAAAAAAAATATAGTATTCCTGTCGAATGGTGGGATATACGCACTTCAAAAAAAGTATTTAATTGAAAATAGCATAAATAATTGCTCAAACAGGCTATTTTGCGCACTTAAACTATCCTAATACCCAATGAAAAAACCTAAATCCAATCTAAAAGTAAGGTATCTTGTTAACCGATCCTGGTGCTATCCGCTAGCCTTGATCGCAGGGATATCGTTGTTTAACACCCCTCAGGCCATCGCCAACCCACTGGCGAACAAGGCCAAAGTTAATGTGGTCCGTATGGACCAGACCGTAACCGGTAGTGTGAAAGATGAAAAAGGGGAAGCCCTTGTCGGAGTAACCGTTACCATGAAGAACAGTAATGGCATCGGTACCTCCACGGACATGAATGGCGAATTTTCCCTAAATATTCCCGAAAACCTGGTAACGAATGCCACCCTTGTTTTTAGCTATATCGGGTACGCTCCCGTGGAAGCTAAAGTAGCCGGAAAAACAAGATTTGACATGGCATTAACTGCGACAGTCAATCAACTGGAGCAAGTGGTTATCGTCGGATATTCTGCTAAAAAAGTAAAATATCTATCCAGCTCCGTTGCCACCATCAGCAGTGCCAAATTAAGAGACGTAACCTCCAATGAACTTCCTAACTTACTTCAGGGCAAAGCCCCGGGCGTGGTGGTTTCCACTTCATCCGGTGACCCCACAAGTGCCGGAAAAATATTGATCCGCGGAGCCGGCACCATTTCCGCCGGAACATCTCCTTTGATCGTCGTGGACGGAAACATTGGCGGGAACTATAACCCGGTCGATGTAGAAAGTATAACCGTGTTGAAAGACGTTGCTGCAACGGGTTTGTACGGATCGCGCGCGGCGAACGGGGTAATCATCGTGAACACAAAAATGGGGAAAGCCGGTAAAACGGAGATCAGCTTTAACAACACCATTGGTTTTTCGCAGGCTACGACCGGAAAATTCAAACTCATGAACTCTCAGCAGTTGTTTGATTTTCAGAAGGATTTCTATCCTCGAAACCCTTCTGTGCTAAGCACGGATACGGACTGGTGGAACGAGGCTTTCAGAACGGGTTTTGTGAACAGCCATAACGTCTCTGCATCCGGGGGAAATGAAAAAACCACTTTCTATATCTCCGGGAACTACTACAAAGAGCAGGGAACGCAGATTGAGAACGATAAAACCGGTTACAACTTCCGTACCAACCTGCAATCTCGGCTCACCAAAAAACTGACCGCAAAGGTTTTATTTAATGGAACGTTCAATAAAGACAACTATGCCAATAGCAATACTTTATACGACGCCTACAACAACTTACCTTTTGACCCCGCTTACAACGCCGATGGAAGCCCGATTGACGCAAGAAGCTATAAAGGATGGCTGGGACGCGACCGGGAAAACTTTCTACACTCGGTTCAGTACAATTACTCAAAGGCACAGAGCCTTACCATAAACACAGACGTAAATCTCGACTACGATCTGACGGACAAAATTACCCTGTCATCATACAACCGGGTAAACTTTGGCAATGGTCAAAGCGCGTGGTATAACGACAGACGCACCAAGCAAGGCGGCGCCAATGGCGGTGAACTCAACAACGGTACGACCTACTCTAACCGTCTGCTGACCTCTAACCGTATTCGATACACCGAGGATTTTGGCAGACATGGACTAACCCTTTTGGGTGTAGCCGAAGCTGAAACTTCCCGTTCAAGCTTTACTACCGCTGACGGAAAAGGACTTCCGGCCGGTCATGATGTGATGTCTGTTGCTACCGATGTGCGCTTGAACCCAACCGGAGCAAACGAACAAGTTGGGTTCCGTAAATTCCTGGGTCAGGCAGATTATAACTATGATAACAAATATTTCCTGGTTGGGTCTTTTGTCAATGAATTTTCATCGTTGTTTGGTAAGAATAACTCTTCTGGTAACTTTTTCCAGCTAGGTGCTTCCTGGATTTTAAGCAATGAAAACTTCCTGAAGAATAATAACACGATCACTTTTGCAAAACTACGTGCCAGCCATGGTACCGTGGGTAATGCCGATGGCATTTCAAATTTTGCTTCATTGGGCTTGTATTCTATTTCTTCGGATGCTTCCTATTCCGGACTACCAGGCGCCTTCCCTTCTCAAAAAGGAAATCCGAACCTAACCTGGGAGAAAATTAAGTCATCCAACATCGGTTTTGATCTGAGTTTTTTCAACCGTATTGACCTCGTTGTGGATGCCTACGTGAAAGAAGCCAGTGAGCTTTTGTATAGAAAACCCCTTGCTGCTACCACCGGATATAGCTACGTATGGCAAAATGCAGGTTCTATTCGTAACAAGGGAATTGAATTCAGCCTGACTTCTACCAACTTCAAAACCAAGGATTTCGAATGGGAAACCAATCTGAACATGGGCTTTAACCGCAACAAGGTTCTTGAACTGAGTGGCGGAGCTACCGTATTCAACTCAGGAGCACGCCAGCCTATTGCTGTAGGCCACAACATGGACGAATTCAACATGCCAATTTGGGCAGGTGTGAATCCGGACAATGGTCAACCGCAATGGGAAAGAGTTATTACAGCTGCTGATGGAAACATCACCAAAGAACTGACCAGTACTTACAGCCAGGCGCAAACAGCCACTTCCCGCCAGTTCACAGGAAAAACTGCCGCTCCAAAGTTTACAGGCGGTCTTTCCAATACCCTGACTTATAAAGGTATCACGCTATCTGCTTTCTTTAACTTTGTCGTTGGAAACTATGTGTACAACGAAAGCCGTGTGTACTTCGATAACGACGGTCTTTATGAAAGTTATAACCAGATGGTTCCCGCAAAAGGATGGACGCGCTGGGAAAAACCCGGTGACATTGCTACGCACCCAAAAGCCATCGTAGGTGGAAACAAAGATTCCAATCAGTCTTCCACGCGTTATCTTGAAAATGCGAGCTATATCCGCCTGAGAAACGTTCGTCTTAGCTATTCTTTGCCTGACAACATGCTGGGTAAAACCGGATTCTCCAAAATCGCTGTATTCGTGAGTGGTGACAATCTATGGACTGGAACTAAGTTTTCTGGCCCAGATCCGGAAGCTTCCTTGTCACAAATTGACCTATCATCAGGATTATCCAGCATAAGATATCCAATTAGTAAAAAATATCTTTTCGGGATCAACTTTTCATTCTAATTCGTCATGAGAAAATATTCAGTTCATAAATTATTATTAATGGGCGTATTAACACTCGGTTCTCTATCGTGTGAAAAATACTATGATCCCACTACATCCATCAACGAGGAAGTGGCGCTTAACAATGCCGAAGATGTGGGTACGGCCACCATTGGAACTTATGCCGTTTTGTTAAATGCGGCCTATGTACGTAGCGTTCACTTCCTCATGGAATATCCGAGTGATGAAGTGGCACAGGGACAATCTTCTGGTGATGACCTGACGCGGGCGTATCGCTACACCCACATCAATACCTCCGGCCATTGCACCAACTTCTGGGGACAGGCCTATAAGGTAATTGCTGCGGCAAACAAAATCATTGCCTACGTGCCAAACGAGTCGTCGGCAGCGATGCGCCAGTTAAAAGGTGAGAACCTGTACTTGCGTGCTATGATGCACTTCAATCTGGTTCGTGTATTCGGACGGCCGTATACGCAGGGCAACGGCGATTCCCCTGGTGTACCTTTACTTAGAGACGGATTTTCAGAGGATCAGATCAATGCCATCACCCGCAGTTCAGTAAAGGAAGTATACGACCTGGTGATCAGCGATTTAACACAGGCACATGAGTTAATGTCTGAAAACAAGTCCAATTCCTTTGCATCCAAAGAGGTGGCGCAGGCATTGTTGTCTCGTGTGTATCTTTACAAAGGCGACAACGAAAATGCGATTAAGTATGCCGATTTGGTGATCAAATCCGGGCGTTACAAGCTAGTACAAGGCGCAGAATATTCGGGCTATTTCAAAACGGCTCCGGCTAGTAATCCCGAAACTATTTTCGCCATCCGCCATACCAAAGTTCAGGATAGAGCTTTCTCGGCGATTGGATCCATGTATTTCAGCAGCGATGCCTCCGGTACTGCGCAAGGACAAGGTGTAAGTGGCTGGGCAGAAATTTATGCCTCTCAGAAATATTTTGATTTTGTAGGTAAAAACGCCAATGACCTCAGAAACAATTTCATAACGCCTTACGTCGTTGGCGGCGTGGTACAGCACAATACAAAGTTGAATCCATCCACTCCGATGTATTACGTTAATAAATACTCGATGCAGGAAGGCGTAATCAACCTAAGCTCTCCGGTATATCTGCGTCTTGCCGAAATGTACCTGATCCGTGCAGAAGCCAATGCAAAACTCGGTAAAACCGCTGCTGCGCTGGAAGATGTGAATTTACTTCGCCAACGTGCAGGATTATCGGGTGACAAACTTTATACAAACGCCAACCTGGGCAGCAAAACGGCACTGGATGTGGTCATGGAAGAGCGCTGGCTCGAACTGGCTTTTGAAGGACACCGCTCCTATGATTTGTTCCGTAATAATCTTCCCATGGAGAGGAATTACCCGGGTACACATTCATTGAACAATACGCCAACAACCAATTTGTCCCAGAAAGTACTACCAACCGATCCGCGCGTTATTTTCTTTATACCGCAGGCAGAAATCGACCGCAATTCAAAACTCACTCAGAACCCATAGTAACTGAGCGTTGCGTTATTAAAAAGGTGACGGGAGCATTTTCCTATCACCTTTTTTTTATTCACCTGTCCCGTGTTGTTACCAGCCAGTTTCAATCTTACATTTACTTGGTTAATACCAGGTAAATTGACTTTGCAGGATTCCATGCAGTCTGCCCCCAAATTCACAGTAATCAGAACAGTATTCACATCTGGAACCTGACTGCAAAATAAAACCGCAGACCTTTGAGACTCAAACGTAATCCTATGAACATGAAACGCCTACTTCTGTTTTTCCTGATGCACATACCTACTTTCCTCTATGCTCAGATCAACTGGGGAGATTATTCCCAGAGTTTTCCGGCAGGAACGATGGACAAGCCCGAAAACGTTGGCTTGATCCTCGCCATCCCCAAAACCAACAATTCATTTTGGAGCGTCCGAAGCAAAAGCGTCCATTTTGATGCGTTCACCAGAGACACTTCCTTTACCGCCTCACGTCCCTCTGACATGCAGACCCGGACTACCTTTGATACTGCCAACGCACAGTTTTTTCTGCACGGTGTAAATAAAAACAATGCAAGTCTATACCTGTTTCGCGTAATGGAATATCCAAGTCAGAAGGTGCTTGTCCCCTGGAAATCCATTACCCGGTTTACAGAATCCAGTGTTATCAGAAGTGCCGGATTACCCCAAATGGCTTATCTGGGAGGCTACAAAACCGGCTTGGGGAGCATGCTGATTATGGATGTTAGAAAAAAGGATCATCTGTCGATCATCGCAACGAGCCTGGTGGCCTGGGAATCGATTCGTCCCTCCGTGTCGAGCATTTATACGTCAGCCGATTTAGATATCTTTTTGCAAAAATTGCAACATCCCTGGGCAAAATCTACCTCCGCCGACACCGCCCAATATTCCCTAGACAATATTAGATTACCCGCCGCGAACAACAATCTGGTCTTTATGCTGAGTGCAGACATTTATGCGAAAAATCAGGTCCAATACCAACTGATTCATAATGACCAGGTGATTAGAAACTGGCGGAACAACGAATATGACAACAACTTTATCTGGCTCAAAGATTTTTCACCAGGCCAGTATCGCATACGTATCCGATACGCTGTACAGCCCAAGCATGTAACCGAATACGCCTTCGAAGTAGAACCAGCATGGCATCAATCGTTTTGGTTTAAACTCGTAATTTTGGGCATGGGGGTTGTGGTTATCGGGCTCATCCTGTTCGTCTATTTACTGATCCGGCAACGACGCAAAACCCGTCAGGAAGCAGCCAACAGACAAAAACTGCAACTTGAACTTAAAGCACTGTACGCGCAGCTCAATCCCCATTTTATCTTCAATGCCCTCAGTTCGATTCAGGGATTAATCAACCGTCAGGATCTGAAAGGGGCCAACGAGTACTTATCCGATTTTGCCCGGTTGATGCGGGAGTCGTTAACCGGAAGCAACAAAGAAGAAACGTCTTTTCAGCAAGAATTGCAAACAATGAAAACCTACCTGAAGCTGGAACAACTCCGGTTCGGATTTCAATACACCATTCAGGTCGATGAGCAGATTGATGTATCCGCCACCAGCATGCCCTCTCTGTTATGGCAGCCATTACTGGAAAATGCCGTCAAACACGGCGTGGCTGCTTTACAGCAAGCGGGCCGAATTTTTATACAATTCGAAAAGACGAATAATGCCCTTATTTTACGGATCTCTGACAATGGTAAGGGAATAGTTACCCAAGAAACCAGCAGCGGGTTTGGCTTAAAACTGACCCGTGATCGCATTCATCTTTTAAATGAACTGAACAACGAACAGCCTATATCGTTAGTATTCAACGACCGGTCGACGTCCGGTACAGAAGTAACACTAAGCTTTACCCATTGGTTTTTATGAAAGCAATTTTGATTGACGACGAGCCTCACAATCTCAATAATTTACAGGTATTGCTCGAAACGTATTGCCCCCAGATAGAAACATGCGCGCTGGCCCTGAATGCCGAACAGGGAAAAGCGGCCCTGTTTACCCATCAGCCCGATTTGCTGTTTCTGGACATCCAGATGCCCGGCGAAGATGGTTTCGCGATGCTGCGCAGTTTGGCGGGGCACGACTTCGAAGTCATCTTTGTCACGGCTTATGATCAGTACGCTATCCAGGCCATGCGGTTTTCCGCCATCGACTACCTACTCAAACCAATAAATATCAACGAGTTACAGGCCGCCGTAACCAGGGCCAGTAAACAGCGTCGATTAAAGGTTCAGAATCAGCAAGTAGACTACCTGATGCAATGGCTCAAAGCACAGTCCCAAAAAGAAGAACAGCGTATTGCCCTTTCAACGACAGAGGAAACCAGATTTGTCAAAACCAGTGAAATTATTCGTTGCGAATCTTCCAATAACTACACAACATTCTTTCTAAACGATGGCGAGCGCTTGCTGGTCAGTAAACCGATTTATGAATACGACGAATTACTAAGTGGCTATGGCTTTTTACGCTGCCATCAGTCCCACTTGGTGAACAAAGCTTTTGTCAAAAGCTGGAAGAAAGAATACGGCGACTTCTTGTTGTTGATCGATGGTACTCAGGTGCCTATATCCAGAGGCAAAAAAGAGACCGTTAAAAAAGCACTTCATAACGAAACGAAATCCTGATTCCTTAACTGCCCCCTTTCCCTCGGCCTGATTTGGCTTTCTGTTTCGCACAAATTTATGTAATGGAATATTTTGGGTAACGCCACCTGAAGATAATTTTATAGAAATTAAAAAGGCTAAATTTTAAAGTGGGAAAGCCACCCCAACACCAGCCGTTCCAAAGGAACGATATTTCGCAATTTCAATACCCTTGCTACCAACGAAATGTTCCTATTGGACCAAAACGCCGAAATACCCAATATCCTTGTCCCATCGGGACATTTCGTTGGTAGAAGCTCAGATAGATTGATGTGGTTTTCGTTCCGTAGGAACGTTTCGTGGTATTGATAGGACCAATTAAATTATTCAATAAGTATGACTGGTTAAGGTTACCACCGGTATACTGTCAGGATTTTAAATATGTACAAGAAACGGCCTCCAAGTTATTTGTCTGCGACAATCACTTTAATACCCCGGTCTTCCAGAGATTTGACCGTATCCACAGACACGCCCGAATCGGTAATAATGTACTGTATCTGATCCAGATCACAAATTTTACCGATTCCTCTTTTTCCAAACTTGGTATGATCCGCCATAACGGCGACACTTTGTGCCGTGGCGATCATTTTCTGATTCAATCCAGCCTCGGTCAGGTTACTGATCGACAAACCAAAATCAAAGTCAATGCCGTCGACACCTATAAAAAGAATACCACACGATATATGGTCAAGAATATACTCGGCATAAGATCCGGCTACGGACGAAGAATTTTGCCGGATCAATCCTCCCAACTGTAAAACTTCCACATTCGGCCTGTTACTTAATTCGAGCGTGACCTTTACCGCCGGTGTAATCACCGTAATCTGTTTAGCAGGCTGCAAACAACGTGCAAGTTCAAAAACGGTCGTCCCTGAACCGATCATGATCGAATCATTTTGACGGATAAGCTTCAAGGCAGCCTTCGCTATACTTTGCTTCTGTTCCGCATTAATAAATTCCTTCTCGTTAATCGGCCTTTCAACGGCATAAGGATTACTGATCGAACCGCCCCCGTGTGTACGGAAAAGCAAATTTTTATCTTCCAGCAGTTTAAGGTCTTTTCGGATCGTAACGCCCGAAACCTGCATCAGATCCGATAGCTCCTGAATATTTACGCTGCCCGCCTTCTTCAGTTCCTGTAAAATGAATTGATGTCTTTCTGTAATATTTTTCATTTGATACACTTTGAAAGCAATTATAAGAAGACTTTGCGAAAATCAAAAGTTTACGACATTATTAATGAAAGACAAATAATTTAAAATACATTATTTTATCTAAATAATACAACTCAATATCAGCATTATTAAATCATTAACAACTTTCTCTTTGTATTATCATATTGTCAATTTTAATTTTTCGCTATTTCAAATAGTTTAATAAACTTTAATTTTGTTTAATTAATTTTATTTTACTTTGTTTACACAATCATTCAATTGTTTTGTTAATAAATATTATCTGTTTTATTCTAAATAATCACCCTTTCAGGCTTTAATTTATTTACCTAAGCAAAAACCGAAAGTAAAACACCCAAATGTAAACAAAATGCAAAACACCGGGCAACGAACAACCAGCCTAGGCTATCACCACCTTCATCAGTTCTACCTGAGATATTCTTTTCACTGATCCCCCGAATTCCTAAACTCTTAATTACATGACACCAATGACTAAACTTGAACAGATCGGCATGCCCAGGAATCTTGCCTGGGGCTACCTGGGCATATTGATCTTTATGATGGGCGACGGTGTGGAACAGGGCTGGCTCAGCCCCTACCTGCTCGAACACGGTATGAGCATTCAGCAATCCGCCTCACTTTTTACCGTCTACGGCATTACCATCGCCATTTCGTCCTGGTTTTCGGGCGTTCTTGCCGAAGGTTTCGGGCCTAGAAAAGCCATGCTGATGGGGATTTCACTATACATCATCGGCACGATTGGCTTCGTTGGCTATGGCATGGAAAAACTGGATTTCCCCGTCATGTTGCTGACTTATGCCATTCGTGGCTTTGGGTACCCGTTATTTGCCTATTCCTTTCTTGTCTGGATTACCTACCGGACTCCCGAGCAGAAACTTGGCCGCGCAGTTGGCTGGTTTTGGTTCGTTTTCACGGGAGGCCTTAACGTGCTCGGTGCCTATTATTCCAGCTGGGCCATCGACCGCCTTGGCTATCAAAATACACTGTGGAGTTCTATACTATGGGTTTCGATCGGGGCATTTTTAGCCCTGGTATTAAATAAAGACCAATTTCGCCCAGCCTCTGAAACGACCGGCACAAAAGCCGGGGAACTGCTTAAAGGACTGATGATTATCCGCGAAGAACCAAAAGTTCTGATCGGTGGAATCGTACGGATCATCAACACCACAGCACAGTTTGCATTCCCGGTTTTTTTACCGATGTACCTGGCCTCTCACGGTTTTACAACCAAGGAGTGGCTGCAGATCTGGGGGACTATTTTTACGAGTAATATTATTTTCAATCTGATGTTCGGCTTTGTCGGCGACCGCCTGGGCTGGCGAAATACCATTATGTGGTTTGGCGGTGTTGGCTGCGGCATCGGCACATTGCTGTTCTACTATTCACCAATCTGGTTTGATGCGAACTTCTGGATGGTATTATCTTCAGGCGTGCTTTGGGGAGGTTTACTGGCCGGTTATGTGCCGCTCTCTGCGCTGGTACCTTCCCTGGTCAGGGAGGAAAAAGGCGCCGCCATGGCGATCTTAAATCTGGGCGCGGGACTGCCTGTTTTCATCGGCCCCGCGATTGTTGGCTTATGCATCGGCTCGATCGGCAGTGAAGGCGTCGTCTGGATCCTGGCTATTCTATACTTTATCAGCGCCATACTGACGCGGTTCATAACACTGCCCAACGAGCAAAAGAAAACCGATTCCCTCATCCTCACAAACGAGCAGCATTCCTGATACGACTAAAAATCATCATTAATTAACAAAACATCAAATGAGAATACTGATTACAGCGCCTTATTATGAGAAAGCGCAGGAAATTTTGAAACAACAATTCGGAGAGATCATATACAAACCCTGGAAATTACAGGGAAGGGCCTATAACGAAAGAGAACTGATCGGCCTTTTGTCAGAAACAAAAGCCGAAGCACTGATCACCGAACACGACGAGGTTACAGAAGCCGTCATCCATGCATTTCCCGAACTTCGTTTCATCGGTGTTTGCCGGGGGACACCATCCAATGTTGCCGTATCGATAGCAACAAAAAAAGGCATTCCGGTCTTCCACACCCCCGCCCGAAATGCGCAGGCTGTTGCGGAAATGTTTATCGCCAATCTGGTTAACTTAATGCGGAACACCCTGGCCGGAATAAACTGGCTGGAAGGAGAAAATTGGGAAGCCGGCGCACATACCTCTTACCTTCAGTTCAAGGGCAACGAAATTGCCGGAAAAACAATCGGAATGGTTGGTTTTGGTGCGGTAGGACAAACAATCGCGAATCTGATCAGGCATTTTCCCACCAAAATCCAGTATTATGACCCGTTTTACACTTCGCACGATCCGGTTTACAAAAAGGTAAGTCTTGAAGAATTGTTCAAAACCTGTGATGTGGTTTCCGTGCATTTGCCAGTCAACGCGGACACGATAGGCATGATCGGCAAAGACCTGATTTCCCTGATGAAACCTGATTCCATTTTTGTCAATACCGCCCGCGCGGTTGTCGTGAAGCGCGAAGACTTATGGTTTGCGATTGAAAATAACCTGATAAGGGGTGCAATTCTGGACGTTTTTGACCACGAACCGCCGGATGAACTGGATTACAAACTGATTCATCATGAAAACGTGCTCGCAACCCCGCACATCGCGGGTGCTACTTTCGAAGTAGAGGACCATCATGCAAACATCATGAACAATTGTCTGCACAATTTTTATGTGGAAGGTAACCAGTCGATACGGCAACTGGTAAACAAGGAAGTATTATCCGTAAAAGCTTCTTAAATAACAAGGAATGATACCGAAACAGGCCTATTTAATTATCGATATTGGAACTGGAAATGTTCGTGTGGCGGTCGCTGAAAACAGTGGCAATATACTCAGCGTAGAAAGCGACCATATGCATTACGAAAAGGATTACGCCTACCCCGAATCCATATACTTCGATCCGGATGCACTCTGGGAACAGCTTGTCAGTCTTGCCAAAGTCGCATTATCAAAAGCCGGGGATGTGAAAATTCTGGCAATTACAGCCACCAGCCAGCGGGAAGGGATTGTGGCTATTGACAAATCCGGCAATGCCATGATCGGCATGCCCAATATTGATCACCGCGGCCGGGAATGGGAAAATATTGCAGAAGATAAACAGGAAATTTACCAACGCACAGGCCGGTATCCGACCTCTCTTTTCTCCGCTTTAAAACTGGTGGGATTAGAAAAAAGACAACCCGAGCTATGGCAGAATTTTGAGACATTTCTAAGCATCAGCGACTGGGCGCAATTTAAGCTCAGCGGCATAAAAGGTTATGAACATTCGCAGGCATCCGAAACCCTGCTTTATGATGTCGCCGAAGGGAAATGGTCAGAAAGGCTTTGTACTATTTATGGTTTAAATCCTAATATCCTTCCCCCGCTACACGCCTCCGGAACAATCCTTGGCGATATTCTGCCGGATATCGCCCGTGACCTGAGTATATCTGGCAAGGCGCAAATTGTGGTCGGCGGTTCAGATACCCAACTGGCTATTCTGAGCATTCACCCATCGGTAGATGATGTTGTTGTCGTGTCCGGTACAACGACGCCGATCATTAAAATTACTGATCGTTATATTACAGACGAACAGGAAAGAACCTGGACCAGCAGGCATACCGACCCATCCAGTTTTCTTCTGGAAGCCAACGCCGGTGTTACGGGACTGAATTATCAGCGTTTAAAAGATATTTTCTACCCCAACGAAGGTTATGAAATCATCGAAAAAGAGGTCGAAAACATTTCCAATGCGCAAACTGTGGCTGCTTTGGGATCTTTGCTGGCCGATGAAAAAACGCCGCTGATCCGTGGCGGGTTTGTATTTAACACACCCGTCTCCCACCAGCTGACCCGCGGCGATTTCGTTTTTGCAACACTTTGGGATATCACCTGCAGTATTTTTGAAAATTACAAAAGTTTGTGTCAGGTTAGCGGGCATAGCCTGGACTATATCTGGGTTTGCGGTGGCGGTGTCCAAAGCCGTGTTTTACGGCAATTTATCGCCAACCTGACCGGTAAAAAAGTGATGATCCGCGACAATTACCGGCAAGCTTCCGTGGTCGGCGGGGTATTTGTCTGCAATCAGGCACTTGGGATAGCTACTGAAATCCCTCCTACTTTGGAAGTTGTTTCCCCGCAGCCAACGGAACAGGAAGGCCTTTGGTACGATGATTGGAAAAAGACCCGCTTGGCTTTTAAATCCACTTTATGCCCATGAAAAAGTATTTTTTTGGTATAGATGTCGGCACACAGGGCGTCCGGGTCGTGCTTGTGGATCAGGATGGAGAAATTGCGGGGAGCAGTGAAAAATCATTTCCCCTGACAGAATCTTCCAGAGAAGAACAATCACCTGAACTTTGGTGGGAGTCCTGCCTTGAGTGCCTCCGTAAAATCGTCGATTTCGTTCAAAAAGATGTTGATCTAAATACGATTCTGGCCATTTCCGTCACTTCTACTTCCGGAACGGTTATTCCGATTGACGAAAATAACCAACCACTCCATCATGCGTTGATGTACAGCGATACGCGTCCGGCTCTTGAAGGAAAACACTGCCGAGAAGTAGCCAAAAAGTTTCACCCGACAGGTTATACCGGTTTCAACGCATCCAGCGGTCTGTCAAAAATGGTATGGTTTGCCAATAACTTCCCGGAGACGACCCATCGAATTAAAACCTGGATACACGCGGCCGACTACATCACAGGAAAGTTATCTGGAGATTTTGGCACAACAGATTACACAAATGCGCTAAAATCAGGATTTGACGTAAATAACGGCCACTGGCCCGATTATCTGTGGACACAATTGTCGTTAAAAAAACAATGGTTTCAAAAGGTTGTGCCCTCAGGAAGTGTTGTTGGCGCTCTGCTGCCTGCGTTGCAGGAAAAGTTTAAACTACCGGCTTTGTTTGTAGTCGCTGGCATGACCGACGGCTGCGCGTCGCAGGTCGCGTCAGGCGCAGTGAATCCGGGCAATTGGAATACCACCATTGGTACAACCCTTGTAGTCAAAGGCGTGACTACAAAAGAACTCAAAGACCCGGAAGGCAGGCTATACAGCCATAGGCACCCCGAGGGTTACTGGATGCCCGGAGGCGCAGGAAATATTGGCGCAGACTGGATTACGGCGGGTTTTTCAAGCGATCTGGAGGCACTTAACCAGAAAGCTTCCAGGCTAATCCCAACAAATCACATGGCCTATCCTTTGCTGCAAAAAGGCGAACGGTTTCCATTTATTGCCCCACAGGCACATGGTTTCGCACCCGAAAACATTTCGCGTGAAGAACTTTTCACTGCCAATATGGAGGGCGTGGCTTACATCGAACGGTACGCATACGCGTTAATTGAAAAGCTGGCACATGAAAAAGTGAACGCCGTGTATACGGCTGGCGGCGGAAGTAACAGCGATGTCTGGTTGAAGATCCGAAGCAATGTTTTAAATAAACCGGTATACAAATGTGCCACGGTAACGGGCGCCGTGGGCGCTGCAATTCTGGCCGCTTCCCACACACATTTCAAATCGCTCACGGAGGCCGCCAGCGCTATGACGCATATTGAGAAGGCGGTTTTCCCATCCGAAACATTGGTTAACGCGTACGAATCACGTTATCAGCAATTCGTCTCAACGCTGATCGAAAAAGAATATATTTTTGAAAAAATTAACCAGTCAAAATAAAATGCTTCAGGTTTATTTGCTCCGCCATGGAGAAACTTTCTGGAATGCCGACGGGAATCGTTATTGCGGCGCGACCGACGTCGGTTTGACCGAAAAAGGAATTCAGCAGGCTTATCAGGCCGCAGATCTGTTAAAAAATATAAAATTTGATGCCGTGTACACGTCCCCTCTGCAACGCGCCCATAATACGGCTACCATTGCCTCGGGAAATTATGCTGCCATACAGGTGGATAAGCGTTTAACAGAAGCCGCCTTCGGTGACTGGGAAGGAAAAACGAGAAGCCAGTTCATTTCCGAAAATCCCGGATTATGGAAAGAATGGTCAGAAAATCCTGACGAAACACGTGCCGGAAACTGTGGCGAAACGGCCATGGAAGTCGTTAGTCGCGTGGATGACTTTTTTCAGGATATGTCAAAAAAACATGCGAATGAAACCATACTGGTTGTTGCGCATAACGCCGTAAATCGTTTTTATATGGCCTACAAACTCGGTATGCCTTTAAAAAATTACCGCCGACTGGTTCAGGAAAACGCCTCGTTAACCCTGTTTGAACTCGGGACGGAGGAAGATTTCAGTCTGCTAAAACTGAACTGCCGGTAATTGAAATATTTCCACACCCACAAGTTCCTTTTATCAAATCAAAATTATTTATGAAGAACAAAATTATTCGGGCCGCATTAACCTTCGGGATCTTATCGGGAACAATTTCCGCAAATGCTCAGGATAAAATGCATGTTTTGAAGCTCAAAACGGCAAAAGATATGCATGCTTTCTTTCAATATACCGGCAATGATGTTATGCTGATCGCCGGTCACCGTGGCGGCATGGTAAAAGGATTTCCGGAAAATTCCATAGCCACCTTTGAAAACACACTCCGGCATACGCCCGCTTTTTTTGAAATTGATCCGCGGCTGACGAAAGACAGCGTTATCGTACTGATGCATGATGCAACACTGGACAGAACCACGACGGGCAAAGGAAAATTATCCGATTATACTTTTGCCGAGCTGAAACAATTCCGGCTGAAAGATGCCGAGGGAAATGTTACCCATTATGGCATCCCTACCCTGTCGGAGGTCATTGAATGGGCGCGGGGAAAAACGATTATCAATCTTGACCACAAGGATGTGCCGCTGGCCATGACGGCTGCTTTGATACGAAAACATAAGGCCGACGCCTTTGTGATGCTCACCGTTCACAGTCCGTCGGAAGCCCGGTTTTATCTTGATGATAACAAGGACCGCACTTTTTCTGCGTTCATAAAAACCAAAAAAGAGTTTGAAGCCTACGAGCAGGCCGAGGTTCCTTTCCCACAATTGATTGCATACATAGGGCCATTGGTCAAACCGGATAATAAGGAATTGTATGACCTTCTGAATAAAAAAGGGGCGATGTGCATGATCTCGGCTGCCTCTTCCTATGACAAATCCAAAACCGCTGAGGAGAGAAAAGCTGCTTACATCGCTATCGTAAAAGACGGTGCGTCCATTCTTGAATCCGATTATCCCATTGAGGCTGCGACGGCCATACAGGATCTGATCAAAAAGGACAGCCCCAAGCAAAAGTTTTTTAGCAAAAAGTAGGAAAATGGGGATGAAATAGTTCCGCTATTCCATCTCCATTCTCTTACCTTCTTTATAACGCCACAAGATCCGACTCCCTGAAAGTATCTTCGACCGACTCCCCAACCGCGTTGTTAAATCTACACCGCACCTCCCCGGCAAATTCAGAGGTTGCTTCATCCACGACATTTTTAACGACTGTCATTCCATGGGTTCCTGTTTTCACCTTGACCCAGGCTCCTTGTTCAAATTTCGGCTTGCTCATGATTTCTGGTTTTTAGGCATATAACATTTCCTTTTTGCAACGGGTTTACATCAACTAAACCCGAGGCTTTCATATGAACGTATTATATCTCTCCAACATTTCTCCTACTACTTTCGTGCCAGAAAACGCCACAGCTAGCGATTCCGTGAAAGCAGCCGTTTAGCATTTTCCGAGGCGCAAATTAATCCGGCGACCATCATGATTACGTCTTTAATGACCAATCGCCCCGCGCCTGATAAATAAGGAAATCCATAACGCGGCGTCGGGAAATCGCCTCCCAAATTGGGAACATAAACTTCCGGCGTGGTTATCAAAAAGCTTAGCGTTACCAATGACATGCCAAATGTCAGCAAGCCACCGATGAGCCCAATCTTCGAAAACCAAATACCTAGCAGTGTCAGCGTACCGATGATCACAATGACCGTCCCTAATCCATAGGAAAAAATGTAGGTTCTATTTTCCTTATGCCAGTCTATGTTCTTTTGTACTGTTTTTCCTTCGGGATTTTTATATTCATTGTATTCCGGCGCTTCTTTACTGTAAAAAAAGGACATCAACGGGCTGTTGGCAACAAATGGAACGATACCATCAGCCTCATATTGATAGACTTTTAGTCCGCCGATCCAGACCATTACTATAAATATTGATAATCGCGTCAGGTTGATAAAATATGACTGGCTATTCGCTAAAATTGTGATTAGTCTATTCATTGTCTTTTATTGTTTTGTTCACTATTGAGCCAAATTATCCCCACGCGAAAATCTCCGCATATGCTACGAAAATCCTCACTACTAAATCGGAGTCGACGTTATAGATAAACGCCCATACAACGGATCTCTACCCACCCTGAAATGCCAATTATTTTTCCGGATCAGATTCAATATCATTCAAACACCACTATACCGGCGATTTGAACGGGGAGTTCACTGCCAACATTTTCCTGTTGTTATTACAAAGATAGACAGGGTTGGCCCGGATCAAAACGAAACTTAACCTATCTCTTCAAATAGGAAAGTCCAATCGAAAGACCAATTTGATAGGGTTGAATTTGAAATTTGGTATCCGGATTTACCATTTTCGTGAAGCTATATTCCACATAAGGGCCAACGTTAAGCCGCGCATTTTCACCTAGCCGAAACTCTTTGCCAATGGCTAAATTCCCCCACAAGACATTTGTATTTGTTTGTAATTCCCGCGAAAACTCCAGACCCACATCTCCAAAGTAATGCTGAAAAACGGATGCACTTTTTATAACGCCATGCCGTTTTATGCCAAGACCGACAAATTTGAGTTTGTTATTCTGTTCGTACTGAATTCCTTTTGGGACAAAAACATAGTCCTTCGAACCCTTACTAAGTTCAAATTCATCAGAGGCAATTTCATACCCAAATGACTGATTCATTTGGCCATAGCTAAAAAGAAACTGAAAGGCGCCTTTTGTCAGACCACCTGTCAATTTGTAGCCGAGCCTGCCTAAGGAAATTTCAGAAGGGACACGTATGTTTTGATAAACAACGCCCGGCGAGGCTTTAACTGTCAGTACCTGGACGGTATTTAAGGAAATTAAATTGACAACAAAGCCAACATCCCGGGTCTTCTTGTCAGCCTTATTGCTTTCCTTTTTAGCGGTATTTAAATCAGCGTTGATCCCCAGCTTTGGTTCAAAATTGTAAGCTAAGTATGGCCTTTTACCGATTATTTCCAGATCATATCCTAGCGCCAATGCCTTATTGCCAAAGGATAAATTGTCGTTTACTTTCTCAAAACTTACCGAATTTAAATTTCCGTCCGGTATGCGCACAAAAGTCCCGGTTCCCCTTGCATCTGACTCATTCGATCGTAAAACACTGTCCTTACTATTTTCATAAGTAGTAACAACTTCAATGGGTTTAAGCACCTTTGTTATATGACCAATCGAAAGCGCTGACTTTTTTTCTTTAATAACCCCTTTTAGTGTTTTGACTGTATTTCTGTCATTCGGAAGCGGAATTAATTTATTTTCGTTTACAGCTGGCTCCACGCCATTTTCTTTTGAATCACGATCTGTGGGAGCATTTTGCAATTTTGTCAAATTCTTGAAAGACGCTACTCTGGAGGCGTCCGCAGCAGTTTTTTCTTTTACTTTAAAAATGGAAAAATACAAAAAGGAACCTAAAAGCAAAAAAGCTATGAATCCGCCAGCTAACAAACTTCCACGCCCGGCGGACTGCCAGTAAGGGACCTTTTGTCTATTCAAAATAATCTCTTCTGATGCTTTTCCTGCTTCCGCTTCAAAGTCATCAAATTTTCGTTTGAGCGCCGCTTTAAGTGCGCTATCGATATCATTATCCCGGGATTTCATAACGATTTATTCCAATTTCCTGTAACTTCTTCATTAAAACACTTCGTGCTCTGTGATACTGAGAGCGCACTGTACCATCCGCTATGGATAACATCGCCGCAATCTCTGCGTGTGTATATCCATCGATTAAATGCAGGTTCACAATCATTCTATACCCATCCGGTAACTGCGCGATAATGTTTAGAATAACCGCTGTGTCCATTCGATCGATCAGAGATTCATAATCCTCCGTCTGAAAACTGGTATCAGAATTATCCAAATCTACGTGAAGCAGCTGCTGCCGTGTGGTTCTGTTGTAATAGTTAATCGCTGTACGGATGACAACGGATTTGACCCAACTGTCAATCGATTCTATTTCCCTAACCTCAGCGATATTTTTGAAGACCTTGATGAATGCTTCCTGAAAAATATCTTCGCCCTCTGCATGTGTTTTTGCATAACGAATACAAACACCTATCAGCTTTGCTTTATATTTTTTATAAAACTCAGTTTGCGCACTGGCTTCAAGCCTTTGACAAGTTCATTCAGAGTCCCGTACTTTTTGCCGCGAAAAAACTTCATTGATCAGGGGTAATGGAAAACAAAGCAATCAGACATGTATTTCAACTTTCACTTCCTGTCATGAACTATTGATATGTTGAGCTGGGATGTGATGACATTGCCATCCAGGTCAAAATCCAAAGCATAGCGGTACCCCCTGACCCCAACGATACCCAACATAAAGATATGATAACCTGAAATGTTATTTTCTGCAAATTTGTAATTCTGGTCGCTAAGTAAAAGTCCGGTGTTTTTAGTGAATTTTTGAATACTTTCAGGAAGATCAGTCAAACGGGAAATGGCTTCAGCCCTTCTAAAAGAAACGATTAATCGTCCTGCGTCATCAAAAACCATTTCACCTGTTTCCCCATTGACGTGATTTGTCCATGCAGTGTACTGCTTTTTGTTATCGTCAAGAACCATAATCTTGGCGATAACATTGGCATAATTATTACTTGTAAGATAGCTGGATATTTTATCATCCAAATCGTAATAACTAAATTTATGGTAGTTTGTCACGGTGACGTCGTAGTCACCTGAAGGCTGATTATAAGTTCTGAACCTTAACAGATAATCCTTCTGATCCACTGTGAACTTCGCCGTATAATTACGATCGCTCGCCTTGGTATTTATAATTTCCCTATAGTCAGACAGAACGCCTTTGTTAGGAGACAGAACAGGGATTATTTCAAAGTATTTTTTAATAGAATCGGGCACCGTAGGGCTGATCAATTTGTGCGCTGCCAGAATCTTGGATGGGTTTAATACAGCATAATACTGCAGTTCCCCATCTGAAAACCTCGCTTCCCATTCTTTGTCCTTTTCAAGCGTCTTTAAGGTAATTTCTTTCGCATTCGGGTAGGCATCCGCCAAAATTCTGGCCACAGTATCCGGAACCTGCTCGATTGGTCCAGGCTGTTCATCTTTTACTTTGCTGCAAGACGAAAGCGAAAATATCAGCAGTGCGAACAGATAGGTGCGGAGATTCAGTAACATGATTTTCATGAGCTATTTGTCGGTTTAATCGTTTCAGTATTCCTGGAAAAGTAATATTAAAAACACAAGTTTTCTACTCAACATGACTGACACCAGGTATATACAAAACCGTTGCATGTAGCAATAAAATAATTGTAAATTTTCGATCGACGTTATAATACGTCCTAACATCTGGACAGCTACTTATATACTTGGCAGCAAGTTGAGCGCAAAACCGAAATTTAAATATGTAACCTTTTATGTATCAATTTATATTAATATCTTGGTGAAATTAATTGCACATACCTTACTATGAAAAATCTACTCTACCTTCTCTCCTTTCTTCTTTTCATTTCCTGCGATCGCAACGATACGGAGCCAGGTGCAAATCCGGAAGTGATCGAGAAACATCAGGCTCCTTTTGGGGTTTCCGATGTTGATGTGAAATTGAAAAAAGTATATCTCAATGACGCCATCGTGGCAGCGTACTTTTATGAGGGGGATCAGCTAATCGAATTTAAGGGATATTCTCCCGCAGGAACTCATCAGTTGTGTGTGAATGGGCTCATCACCAGAAACGGCAAAATGCCAGATCAGTATGCGGTAAAGGCCGCGGAAATATCGTGGCCGGGAGGAATGGTGAATCAACCACTACGACCCGCGTATACATTGAATTTTAGGGAGTCAAAACAGGATACCGTTCGTTATGTTTCAATCAGTAATCAGTTTTATAGTGGCGGCAACGTCTATTCCTTCGTTTATCGCTTTGATAAAAACGGCTATCTTCTCCAATCCGACCGAGGTGCCGACATACCAGCGGGATCTGCGGTGGTTTACGAAAGGGACGTAAGTCACAATATTCGGGAATCGTATGGCACAACGTTTAGCAAAGCCAAGAAAGACCCCTCAACAAAATATGCCTATGATAATCACCCTAATCCATTTTTCAAATTAGGCATGGATCTGGAGGGAAGATTTTCAGTCAAATCATTGAGTCCCAATAATATTACCAAAGAAGAAGTCCCCAACGAAGGCAAGCCATACATTTTGCATTACGACTATGAATATTTGCCGAATGGCTACCCAATCAAAGTTACCGTAACTGCTACACCAGAAGATTGGTTTTCCAAGAAAGTCTACAAGTTCGAATATTGAGTTGCTTCAACATGTTTTTAATATGCTTCAACTTTTCAATTATAATTATTGCTCTGAAACATAAAAGTGAAATTTCTTGCCGTCTCCATGTTTAATGCAAATGCTGCAATGCCAACAAAAAAAATGTGCATTCAAGGGGCTTGAATACACATTTTAGCAACTGGATTTGATCATTTAATGGGCCGTATCAGCACCGATAAACGGGACAACGGCTGCGCCCATATCATATACCTGAAGAGACGGAAGTTGTTTTTTCAGGATGCTTGCCGCCGTTGCCGAGCGATAGCCGGATCCGCAGTGAACCAGCACGGGTTTGGATGTGGGGATCTCCGATAAACGGCTCTCCAATTCCTGCAAAGGAATGTTCACGGTATTCTTAAAAACAGGCTGATTCTTTACCTCCTTTTCAGTCCGTACGTCAAGATAGGTATACTTGTTCTCTTGTGGACGGAACCTGTTTTTATCAAATGCAGCCAGCTGATTCCCATTGGGGGCGTCATAGAAGAATGCGGCCAGGACATTACCTTCATAACCAATAGAAGCTATTTTTTTAAGAGCAGTCTGCAAGCCCGCGTCATCGCTGGCAATCAAATAAAATTTTGATTCCGGCGCCACCAGGCTGCCCAGCCATGTCTCCATGGAGCCCGTTGCCGGTATGTTGATGGCTCCCTTGATATAGGATGCCTGAAAAGCCTGGGAAGCACGGACGTCGATGAGCAATGCCTTGCTTTCTGGCTGATAATTTTTCGGCAAATGTTTGATTTTTGACAGACTCGGCTTGAATGCCGGTGCCCCTTGGTTATTTAATTGCACATCGTGTGCGAAATATTTGGGAATGAACGGCTGATCACTCAGCAATACACTGACAAATTCTGCTTTTGTCCGTTTTTCAAAGGCATAATTATTTTGCTTCTCATAGCCAATTGTCGAGGTGACTGCCTTCCGGATCGATTTTCCACAGAGCGAACCCGCCCCATGGGAAGGATAGACAATCACATCATCGTCAAGTTTGGCAAACTTTTGATGAATGGTATCGTACATCATTTCAGCCAGCTTTTTTCTTTGCTTGTCACTTTCGCTGGAATAGTCCAGCAGATCGGGACGCCCAACGTCGCCAAAAAACAACGAGTCACCACTGAATACAATTCTATCTTTCCCCTCCTCGTATAAGACCACCGCAATGTGCTCGGGGGCGTGTCCGGGGGTGTAAAGGGACCTAAGCCCTACTTTATCCGTCAACCTGATAACCTGGTCTTCGTCGAAAGCGGTTAAGGGATATTGGGATTTCGTTAAACTGCTGGCATAAATGGGTACATCCAGGTTTTGATGGATTTCCAGATGCGAACTGACAAAATCAGCATGCGGATGGGTTTCAATGATCCCGACAATTGAGGCCCCATGCTTTTTTGCAAAGTCGTAGTATACTTCGGGATTTCTTTGCGGATCTATAATAATTACTTTCTTACCGGCCATCACCGCATAGGAAAAATGTGCCAATCCTTTGTCTTCAAATTGCTCCACAGTATAATGAGCAGAACTTTGAAGCATTTTTCCCATAACATTCAAATTGCTGGCCAGCGATACAAAGCCCAGACCAGCGAGGTTGAAAACAAAATTCCGTCTTTCCATCACTGTTTATTGATTTATGTTAAAGAGCTGTTACACCACAGCATTGCCCATTGGATAATGCTGTAATGTTTATTTACAACAGATTAAGACAAAGGTAGACTAGTTTTTTATTTATTCAATAAATCTATTGAATGATTGAATTTGTTGATTATCTTCGTTACATTATCTAGGTTAAAGTATGGAAAAACAGGAATTCAAATCCAGGATCTACAACGAGCTTTCGGCACTTACCAAAGCGATGTCGAATCCATTTCGTCTGCAAATTATTGATTTGCTTGCCCAGGGAAGCCGCACGGTCGAGGAGATTGCCGGGCAGCTTTCCATCAGTATCGCCAATACTTCACAGCATCTCCAGGTTTTAAAAAGTGCCAATTTGGTAACCGTATATAAACAAGGACATTATGCCCACTACCGGGTAGCCAGTGACGAAGTCGTGCGCAGCTGGCATAGCCTACGCGATTTGGGCATTAACCGCCTGGCCGAAATCGACAGAACCCTGAGACAATTCAGGGAGGAAAGGGAGAGTTTTGAGAGTATTTCAATTGATGAACTGCTCCAAAAAATAGAACAGGGCAATGTGATGATCCTGGATGTAAGACCACAAAAGGAATTTGCCGCGGGACATATTACGGGTGCCCGATCTATTCCGATTGATCAATTAGCGCAAAGATTGGCCGAACTATCCGGTGAGAAAGAAACTGTTGTTTATTGCCGCGGACCATTTTGCGTATTTGCCGATGATGCCGTACAAATGCTGACACAGCGGGGCATTCCCTCCAGACGTCTGGAAGAAGGATTTCCAGATTGGAAAATACGCAACCTCCCCGTTACTGCCCTGATTTAACTGCGCGTGACTTTTAACGGCTAATACATCAACAGCTGCTCTCATATCGGGGCGGCTTTTTTTGTTAATATTTGGTTAAATTAATATTTAAACTACCTTTACTAAATATTTAGTCTTGTCTAAATTATAATTAAGAAAAATCTAAATGAACATCCGGTTACTATCCCTTAAATGTTTGATCGCAGGTTTAGTCCTCTTTTCCTGCGATCAAATCTCTCCAAAAGCACCGGAGGAAGATCAAATTTTGGACGGACCTGTCAATGATCTTACCTCCGATCAAAAAATACGTTTTTTGGCGGGAGATGCTGCATTTAATACGGAGATCTTTACCAGCGAGACTGGCCTAGGATCTGTCTTTGTTGCCACCAGCTGCGGTGGCTGTCATGCTGGGGATGGAAAGGGCACTCCTTTTACGACCCTGACACGCTTTGGTCAGACGGATGAAACGGGGAACAAATTTTTACACATGGGTGGTCCACAGTTACAAAATAGGGCATTGCCAGGTTTTATGCCCGAAACAATTCCAGATGGGGCAACTTTTTCAAAATTCACCCCGCCTGCCAATACCGGACTTGGTTTCATTGAACTTGTATCTGATGAAGACATACTAGCCATGGCCGACCCTGACGACAAGGATGGGGATGGAATCTCAGGAGTCCCAAACTATGGCACGCTTCCCGATTTTGTGACGCCGTACGCGCATGCAATGCCAAAGAACGGCAAATACATTCACCGTTTTGGCAAGAAAGCAGCGGCATACAACCTGCTGCATCAAACCGTCAATGCGTACAGCCAGGATATAGGTATCAGCTCTACCTTTTCGCCGTACGATGTTTATCAGGGTCATGAGATCGATCCGGAGGTTTCCAACCTGACCATTCAGAACGTTGTGTTCTATTTAGAAACGCTGAAAGCGCCTATTCAAAGAAACCAAACCGACCCCATTGTACAGCAGGGAAAGCAAACGTTTATCAATATAGGTTGCCAGAGTTGCCACCGGGAAAATCTTAAAACAGGCTCCTCGCCGGTTTCCGCACTTTCCAATAAAACTTTTCACCCTTTTACGGACCTGTTACTGCATGACATGGGTAGCGGACTCGATGATGGCTATACCGAAGGAAGCGCGAAAACAGCTGAATGGAGGACCCCTCCACTCTGGGGGCTTGGCCTTTCTCCTGATTCTCAGGGAGGCCAATATTACCTGATGCACGATGGCAGGGCCCGCAGTATCAGGCAGGCCATTCAGATGCACGGGGGAGAAGGGCAGGCAAGTAACAATAAATTCGAAAAACTGACTGAAACAGACAAAAATAAACTTATCACTTTTCTCGAATCGTTATAACCATGAACAGAAAAGAATTCATTCAAACCTGCGGGGTTTCTTGCCTGGGATTTGCAGGGATTTCAATGGCCCTCACAGGCTGTGCGAGTTTATATTCCGTGCAGGGAACGGTTACAGACAAGACCATTTCTTTCCCCAAGGACTCATTTGTAGAAATAAAAAAATCAGGTAAAAAACTGCCACGGCGGGTTGTGGTGGTCAATGTAGATAATCTCAAATTCCCTGTTGCTGTCTATGACAACGGCAATGACAAATACACTGCTTTATGGCTCAAATGCAGCCACCAGGGCAATGAGGTCAGCGTTCACGGCGACCTGCTTTCCTGCTCCGCCCATGGCAGCGAATATGACACTTTGGGAAAAGTCATCAAAGGCCCTGCGAAAGAAGACCTTCGAAAATTCAATGTCCGCAGTAACGAAACCACCCTATACATTGAACTGGCATGAAGAAATATTTATATACCCTCTTTTTGTTCTTAGCCTCGCAGACCATTTACGCTCAATCAGATAGCAGCTTTTTCTTTTCCCGGATCAAGCAGGATTCAACAAAGCTTAAACTGAATATGGACGCGGTTTACAATCGACCATTTTTACAAATGGGAAAACTACCTGTTGCCCTGGGAGGTTATCTGGAAGCCAACAGCAGCTACTTCACAACGGACGGGATAAGTGAAGGCTTGTCGTTTCAGTTACCCAGGCTCACCATGTTTATGTCGGCCAGTATTCGGCAACGTATCAAGTTTATGACAGAAATTGAATTTGAAGAAGGCGGTAAAGAAATCAATATAGAATTTGCCGCGCTCGATATTGAATTAAATCCTTTGTTTAACCTTCGCGGTGGCGTGATCATGAATCCGATCGGATCTTTCAATCAAAACCATGACGGACCCAAATGGGAGTTTGTGAGTCGTCCGATATCGTCAACGACCATCATACCGAGTACATGGAGCAATGTTGGCTTTGGTTTGTTTGGGAAATATGCACGAAAGAACTGGGTATGGGCTTATGAGGCTTATTTAAGCAATGGTTTTGACGATAAAATAATCAACAATAAAGAAAACCGCACCTGGTTTCCGGCAAGTAAAGCGAACAGTGAACGCTTCGAAGAAAGTTTTAATGGCGTTCCTTTAAAAACGGTCAAAATGGCTGTCAAGCACCGGAAGGTCGCAGAAGTAGGCATTTCCTGGATGAATGGAGTTTACAACAAATTCCAGGACGATGGAATCGTGTTGGATAAAAGAAGACACCTGAATTTTATAGCTGTGGACATAAATACAACCCTTCCAACTAAAACGTCTCTGAACGGTGAATGGGTTTGGGCAAGCGTGGACGTTCCAAAAACATTTTCTCAGCAGTTTGGAAAACGGCAGCAAGGTGGATTTTTGGACATCGTGCAGCCAATCATAAAAGGCAGAATCTTGGGTTGGTCGGAAAGTGTTATTAACCTGTCAACAAGACTAGAATATGTGGATTATAATGTAGGCAAATTTCAAGAAATTGACGCCAACATCGCAGACCATCTGTATGCTACCACAGCTTCGATCAGTTTCAGGCCTTCGCAGCAAACCGTTATCAGGGCTAATTACCGCTACGAGTGGCGCAGGGATTTGTTAGGAAATCCGGCTGCACGGACTGCGGGTTTCCAGCTGGGATTTTCGACCTATTTTTAGTTAATGTAAATTGAGTAGTGCTTAAAATGCAAAATCCTTCGTCATAACGCAACTGACTATTGAAACGCAGATAAAACGCTTCCCGCTCACGCTTCGTCAGGCCTTCCAGATGGGCGGTCAATCTTTGTTTTAGCTCAAATTCTGTTTGCTCTTCCAGCAAAATCGCTTCGTGACTAAAAACAGCGTGTTCCTCCCAATCATCGGCAAGTGGGGCCAGTCTTCCTTCTCTTTTAATTTCCCGAAGAAGTTTAAATTTCAGCGCACGAAAAAGGTACCCTTTTACAGAAATCACATCAGCCAGCTGCTCTTTGCTTTGCTATAACTCCAGAAACAACTCCTGAACAACATCATCGAGCAATGGTCCATTTTTGGTCATTTTACTCCCATAACGGTACAAATCTTCCTGGAAGGTAGAATTCTCCGAAAAATCCCATCAGATTGCGAAAAAGAAGTTAATACAACCCAATACACTTCCTGGAAAGAAGGTCAGTTGCTGCTTGAAGACGCCAGCATTCAGGACGTAGTGCGGTTATTGGAACAGAACTACGGCTACGAAGTGGAAGTGGATAAAAATGTCAGTACCGAAAACCATTTTAACGGAATCTTCCCGTCAGACAACGTAGACGTGCTGCTCACGGCATTATCAAAAGTCTACGACCTGGATATCAAACGGGTAAATAAAAACATCATCATACACAACCGGTTTCACGACCACGAAAAGTCTTAACTCACTTCACTTAAATCTCACTTTCAGAATTCCTAAACCCGATAACTTACATGAAAAAATTTACTTTAATTACGCAGTCCACGTTCGCGGCAGGTATTTTCCTGATGGCCAGTTCTGCGTCACACGGACAATTACTGGCCTACCGGCAAAGTCCGGCAGCAGTACATAAGTCAGCGCGACAGAATTTAAAATCGCTGAAAAGCATCTTGGAAGAAATTGAAGGCAGGTACAAAATCTCCTTTCCCTACGACCGGAGCACGATTACCGACAAAAAAGTACCGGTGGGCCGCACGCAATCAGTCTCGTTGAAAGATAAGCTTGGAGGTCTGCTTCAAAATCTCAATATCGATTACGAAAAACTCAGCGAGAAAGTCTATCTGATCGTTCCCCGCAAAAGCGAAATCACTGAACAGATGAGACCACTCACACCGAACAGTCAGTTCATTTTCCCAAAAGACAATACCGGCCCGCGCTCGGTTGAGGTTAAACCGCTAAGCAAACAGGAGGCGCTGCTGAACGTAGGTGGTACAGTAGCCGACAAAACTACGGACGAACCACTCCCGGGTGTGAGTATTCTCGTTAAAGGAACAACGCAGGGCACGAGCACCAATGTGGCTGGAAATTATACACTTTCGCTGCCCGACGGAAAAGCAACACTTATTTTCTCGTATGTTGGTTATGTGCCGGTGGAAGTAGCAATTGGTGGACGGTCTGTTGTCCATGTGACTTTGGAAGCCGATGTGAAAGCGCTGAAAGAAGTGGTGGTAACGGCACTCGGAATTTCGAGGGAGAAAAGCTCTCTGGCGGGCAAAGACTCACCCCTGATCGTTATTGACGGTATTCCGGTAGGCGACAATGCACAGATCGTTTCCGACCTAAATGCGCACAATATTGAAAGTGTGTCAGTGTTAAAAGGTCCGAGTGCTACTGCCCTTTACGGTTCACGTGCAGGAAACGGCGTACTTCTGATCACAACCAAAAAAGGTACAGGTTCTAAAAAGGGCATCGGTGTTTCATTCAATGCGGGCTACACTGCTGCCGTTCCTTACAAATACATTCCAACGCAAACCCGTTTCACAACCGGTAAAAACGGATTGCTTGACGAATCAGCTTCGCAATACTGGTTTGGACCGGAAGAAGGTACGCCGGCAGCGCAGTGGAATTCCAACGGCGTGGCGACTCCGCTTAAATTTCACCCAAATAATTACAAGGAATACTTCCAGACGGGCAGCAACTACGTTACCGATGTCAGCGTACAAGGTGTGAGCGATCGCGGCAGTTACCGGCTATCCATATCCGACACCCGGGGAACCGGTAACAGGCCCGGTATGGCGCTTTTTAAAAATGCCTTTAACCTTGCGGCCAATTATAAAGTCTCGAAGAACTTCGAAGTTTCAACGGATGTCCATCTGGTAAAATCGCATTCCGATAATTCTCCGATACAGATCGGAAGTGATTATCCTTATGAATCTCTCTTCCTGCTTCCGCAACACGTGGACATCAATGCACTGAAAGATTACTGGGCTGTCAAAAAAAACAGCAGTATAGCGTCAGTTCTATTTATGACAATCCCTGGTTTGTAGCCTATGAGAAAGTGAACAAATTCAAGGAATACCAGTTCGTTATGGATATGGTGACGAAGAAAAGAATTACAACATCGACAATGTAAACGCCGCCATTCAACGCCTGGACTCAAAAGTTGACGATCAATGGGCGAAGATGCGGCTGATCCAGGGAACCGGTAAACCCTGGTAATATTTACCTGAACACGGATGGTGATTTGCCTCAGATCTCCATCCGTGTTACAAAAAATTTAAAAAAAACATAGGCCGGTTACAACTTCCGGCGTACTCAATACGTCGCACTGCAGTTTTGCGGCCGCGGTTATTTCCCTTTCCTGACATGTTTTTTCAAAAACCATTTACCTGGCTCCTTACAGGCCTGGCCGCAATTACCTCTTTTCAGGTTTCCGCTCAAAAAAAGCAGGACGAATTCCTGATCAGTATTTATTCGCCGCCACCTGCTGAATTCGTCAACGATGAACAATTTAAATTGATGAAAGAAGGCAACGTAGACATCATTTTTAATATTGGCGGGAGTGTCAGCAATGACAAAGCAGGCAATCTTAAAATGTTGGATATGGCGCAAAAACACGGCCTGAAAGTTTACCCACACGACGCCCGAATCAATGAAACGGATGACGCAAGAAAGGCAATGGTGAACGACTACAAAAACCACCCTGCGCTTGCCGGATATTACATCACCGACGAACCCGATTCGGCCCGGTTGCAATCAGCCGTAGAAACGATGCTGAAGGTCAAAAAACTGGATCCGGCAAAGGATGCGTACATCAACCACCTACCCGACTGGGCAGTGAATAACTATGAAAACGATTTCCTGAAACGTTACATTGAATATGCCGGAAAGGAAAATCTGAACTATCTCGCCTACGACAATTATCCGTACAAAAGGAAACAAAAACTCGAAAAAACTTATTTCAATAACCTCGAAATAATCCGCAGGACGGGTCTGAAATACGGAATTAAAACCTCCTCCTGTCTGCAATCTTTTGGCATGTATTTCAGCGGGGTGGAAGAGCTTCGTAAACCCAACCCGGATGAGATGCGGATGAATGTATTTTCAAATCTTGCCTATGGTGTCAAAAACCCGGTTTGGTTCCCCTATTGGTCCACCCTCCACCATGGCCCGACCATCACCTTTTCAACTTCGATTGTGGATTCGACAGGTGGTAAAACAGATCTGTATGAATCTTTCAGAACGCTCAACGGGCAGATGAAACAGCTTGGAAAAACACTTATTCATTTGGACGCACAGGAAGTTTACCATACCGGCGACAGCCTCTGGATCGGTACAAAACTTCCGCCTGTAAACTTCCCCGCACAAATTGCTGACAAAAAAACAGAGGCGATCATCAGTCGTTTTACCGACAAAAACTCTGGCCAGATGTATCTTATGATTGTGAACCGATCATTCAAAAAGCCAAGCCAAATCATTGTAACGTTTGATGATTCGATTAAGAAATTAAAAGAAATTTCCAAAGAATCGGGCAAGCCCGTCAAATCTCGCTTTGACAGCAAAAAGCATACGATTACAGAAAATTTCCTACCCGGAGAGGGAAGGCTTTACGCCGTCTCAAAGTTATCAATTTCATATCATTCTGACACACCAAATTAGACAAGAAAATGACATTCAAAAAGAATACAATTGCCTGGATTTCCACTGCGATGATCCTTTCCGGCCTGGCAGTGAAGGCGCAGAATCCAAAGGACAAATTTCTGATCAGTATCTACGGCCCGCCTCCCGCCAAGCTGCTGAACGATGAACAATATAAAGTCATCAAAGATGCGCAGGTGGATATCATCCTGAATATCGGGCCGGGTGTTGATCACAATAAGGAAGGAAATCTGAAGACACTGGATATGGCAAAAAAATATGGCCTGACGGTCTATACTTTCGATAGCCGCATAAACCAGGGCGATGACAAAATCCGGGAAATGGTGAACGATTTCAAAAATCACCCTGCGCTTGGCGGTTACTACATCACGGATGAACCAGATTCTGCACGGTTGCAGTCCGCCATTGAATTGCAGAAAAAAGTAAAAGCGCTCGACCCGTCGAAAGATTCGTACATCAACCATCTGCCGGATTGGGCGGTTAATAATTATGAGAATGGTTTTTTGAAACGATACATAGAGGGCTCGGGCAAGGAAAATCTCAACTATCTCGCTTATGACAATTATCCTTACAAACGAAATCAAAAACTCGAAAAAACCTATTTCAATAACCTTGAAATTATCCGCCGTGTGGGATTGAAATATGGAATCAAAACATCATCCTGCCTGCAATCCTTTGGAATGGCCTTCAACGGAATCGAAGAGCTGAGGCGCCCCAATACAGACGAAATCCGGATGAATGTGTATTCAAATCTGGCATACGGCGTCAAAAACCCGGTTTGGTATACCTACTACACGCAGGATAACCTGACTACCAAAGTGACCATGATGCAGAGCGTGATTGATTCGGTGGGCATGAAAACGAACATGTATGAGCCATTCCGTCAGATGAACCTGGAGATGAAACAGCTGGGAAAAACACTCATTAATCTGGATGCGCAGGAAGTTTACCACACCGGCGACAGTCTATGGATAGGAACCTCCCACCCGCCCGTCGATTTTGCCTGGAAAATTCAGGACCCGAAAGCGGACGTTATTTTCAGCCGGTTGACCGACAAATCTACCGGAAAAGAATATCTCATGATCGTGAACAAATCCTTCAAATTGCCAAAAACATTCACATTTCAGGCAAATGAATCGGTAAAAAAAATGAAAGAAATTTCCAAGGTAAACGGCAAGCCGTCCAGATCAGATTTTGACAGAAAAAAAAGGACGATCACCACCTCGTTTTTGCCGGGAGAAGGAAAACTGTTTGCGTTAAATTAAGCCGTTGAAATGACCTGGCTCAGGTCAGTAAAACCACAGTCCTATTTTATTTATTACAAAAAAAACCTAAATCTGACCGCAAATGAAGTGTTTTTTTAATACCTCAGTAATTTACCGTGGTGCCTGCTTTCTGTTTTTGTTCGCAGCAGCAGCCGTTCTTTTTGGCTGTTCTTCCGGAAATGAACTGGTTTCCAACGGAAAAAGTGACTATAAGATTTTTGTTTCAAATTTGGCCACGGTACCTGAAAAAAGTGCCGCCATTGAGCTGCAAAAATATGTACAGGAAATTACCGGCTGCAAATTGGAAATAACCAATAAAAAGGAAACCGATGATGCCAAACTCGTTTTCATAGGATTCAGAGAAGCGCCGGAAAGGCTGCTTGAAAAACTGGATACCGCGGCGTTTGGTAACGAAGAATTCATCATTCGTTCGGACGGGAAAAATTTGCTGATCGCCGGCGGGAACTCACGAGGGACGGTTTATGGCGTTTCCGCTTACCTTACAGATTACCTGGCGTGCCGTTGGTACACACGGGAAGTCATCAAAATTCCAAAGCAGGCTACCATCAAACTTACTGAAATCGAAGACCGTCAAAAACCCGGCTTTGAATACCGCGAGCCCTACTATCACGAAGCCTACAACACCGAATGGGCTTTACATAATAAAACCAACAGTCGCGCCATCCCCGATTCGCTCGGAGGCGCGTACATTACTTATCCATTCGTTCACACGTTCGAGCTGCTCGTTCCACCAGCTAAGTATTTTGCCACACATCCTGAGTATTTTTCAGAAATCGGCGGACAACGGAAGGCAATCCGTTCGCAATTGTGTCTTACGAATAAGGATGTCGTAAAAATTGCTACCGCGACCGTTTTTGAATGGATAAAAAACAACCCAAAGGCCAATGTCTTCTCTGTTGACCAGAACGATTTTGGAGGAAATTGTGAGTGTGTCCATTGTAAAAAACTAGACGATGCAGAAGGCAGCCCATCGGGTTCTCTGATAAATTTTGTGAATCAGATTGCGGATACGGTTGGCAAGGTTTATCCCGAAATAAAATTGCAGACGCTGGCTTACAGCTACACCGAAGTGCCTCCGAAAACGATACGCCCTGCTGATAATGTAACCATACGGCTTTGCCATTATGATTATTGCTCTGCCCATCCCCTGGGACAATGCGATAACCACAAACCTTATATCGAGCGCCTGGAACAATGGAAAAAGATAGCCAAACGTATCACGATCTGGGATTATTACACGCAGTTTGCCAGCTATTTGATGCCCTATCCGAATTTTGAAACGATGAAAAATGATGTGAAATTTTATGCGGATCATGGTGTGATCGGACTGTTTGCGCAGGGCAATAATGTTCCGAATGATGGACATGGAGAATTTACGGAACTCCGGGCCTGGGTGTTTGCCCAATTGATGTGGAATCCTGAAAAAGACGGACAGGCGCTCGTCGATGAATTTGTGACCAATGTCTATGGCGATGCGGCCGGTTATATGAGCCAGTACATCAGCTTGCTGCACGAACAGGTAAAACCGAAAAGTGCGTATTTCAGCATATGGACAAACCCGGAAGACACCAACTACCTGAACCTTAAAACAATACAAAAAGCAGACAGCCTGTTTGCCCTTGCTAAAAACGTAGCAAAAAACGATACGGCACTGTTCAAACGTGTGGAGCGCGCATACCTTCCTGTCATATTTACCAAACTGTATTTCAAATCGATCGGGGGAACTGCCTATGTTGGTCATAACCTGGATGCAATTGTGCAGGATTACAAGCGCATTATTGCCGAAAATGGCATTGCCACCATGGCCGAAGTTTCGGAAGTGGGAAGCATTCCGAAATTCCTGGAAAGAGTCGAATCGTCGGACCGGTTCATAAACGACTGGTGGCTGGCAGGACCGTTTGAAAGTCCGGAAAGAAAAGGATTTACGACAGTATATGGTCCGGAAAACGGTTTTGACTCCACAAAAACCTATTCCGGTGCTGGTGGTGAAATGGTGAAATGGAGCCACCACGCAGATCACACATCCGGTTATATTGATTTTGTAAAACTGTTTGGTCAGAAAAAAAACGTTGTTTCCTATGCCTACCGGAAGTTGCATTTCGATCAGGCGAAAACCGTACAATTTGGCGTAGGCAGTAATGATGGCGTACGTGTGTGGCTGAATGGGAAACTGGTACTTGACCGTCCTGTATCCCGTAAAGCAGTTCCAAATGAGGATCTGATCAATGTGCCGGTAAGGGCAGGTGACAACGATCTGCTGGTGAAAGTGGATCAGCTTGGCAACAAATGGGGTTTTTACTTTACTGAAAGACAGCCGCAAAAGACCCGATAATCATGAGACTCCTTTTAATTGTTTGCTATGCAATCAGTATTGCTTTTGCCACTGCCAATTCCAAAAACGAATTGATAGCAGGAGGCAAAAGCGAATACAAAATATTTGTATCCCGGAATGCTTCCAAACCTGAGCATCACGCAGCACGTGAACTACAAAAATATTTGGACGAAATAAGTGGATGCAGGTTATCCATTACAAATGATAAAGAACCCGGACAAAAACTGGTTTACATTGGTTTTAAGGAAGCGCCGCAATCGTTACTGAAAGGTCTCGATATAGCCGGCTTCGGGAAAGAAGAATTCATCATACGCGCTGACTCCGGGCGTTTGCTGATTGCCGGGGGCAATACCCGGGGAACGTTGTATGGTGTAATATCCTATCTCTCGGATCATCTTGGATGCAGGTGGTATACACGTGAAGTTGTGAAAATTCCTAAAAAGAAAACAGTGTTTCTAAGCCCGATTGACGATCGCCAGCAACCAAGGTTCGAGGCAAGAGAAATGGCTTACCGGGAAACGAACGATTTAAACTGGGTGACACATAACCGCTTGAATCATAGCCACAGTAAGTCTATTCCGGACTCATTGGGAGGCGGTTATGTGGTATATCCCTGGGTTCATACCGCTTTTGACCTTGTTTCCCCCGATGATTATTTCGAAAAACATCCTGAATACTTCGCGTTGATAGATGGCAAACGCAGCAGGGCGAAAAATTTCGCTCAACTTTGCCTTACGAATCTGGAAGTCGTAAAGATCGCAACGGCAAAGGTTTTTGAATGGATAAAAACACATCCCGAAGCCGATGTCTACACCGTAGATCAGAATGACGGAGACGGGTACTGTCAATGTAAAAACTGCAAGGCGATTGATGACCGCGAAGAAAGCCATTCCGGCTCACTGCTCCATTTTGTAAATCAGATCGCCGATACCGTAGCAAAGGTCTATCCCAGGGTGGAACTGCTCACCTTGGCGTACGCATATACCGAGATTCCTCCCAAAACAATACGCCCCGCCGACAATGTGACCATTCGTCTGTGTCATTACGATTATTGTTCGGCGCATGCACTGGGAACCTGTAATGATCACAAGCAATACATTGAGCGGTTTTCTCAATGGTCCAAAATTGCTAAACGTGTCAGAATATGGGATTACTATACCAATTTTGAAAGGTATCTCCTGCCCTTCCCCAATTTTGAAGCGGTTAAGCACGATCTAAAATTCTACGCAGATCACAATGTGAAGGCTTTTTACGCGGAGGGAAGTAATGTTCCGGACAACGGAGGCGGAGAGTTTACGGAGCTCCGTGCCTGGGTGTTTTCGCAGCTCATGTGGAATCCTGAGCGCGACGGGCAAGCGTTGATCGATGAATTCGTTACCAACGTTTACAATAATGCCGCTCCTTACATCAGTCAATACATTAAAATGATGCATGATCAGGTAAAATCTGACAGTACTCATTTCAGCATTTGGGAAGATCCGGAAGACGTTAATTACCTCAATCTTCACACCATACGAAAAGCCGATAGCCTGTTCATGCGCGCCAGGGAAGTCGCTGTCAAGGACCCTGCCTTATTAAAACGCGTTGAAAGAGCCTATTTGCCGGTGTTGTATACCCGCCTCTATTTTTACTCCACGGGAGGAACCGCCTTCCTGGAAAAAGAGCACGTACCGGCAGCACTCGCCCAATTTAAAAGGATCTTGGCCGATAACCGGATCACAGGAATCGGTGTGGTAGAATTGAAACCAGGCAACCTATCCAATTTTATCAAAACCGTCGAATCTCCCGACAGGTTTATTACAGACTGGTGGACGATTGGGCCTTTCGATAATACAGACCGAAAAGGTTATGCCGCAATTTATCCTCCCGAACAGCAATTTGACACGACACAGACTTACAACGGAATGCAGGGTTCGAAGGTAAAATGGAACCATTACCGGGACAATTCCTCGGGTTATATTGATTTCAGGAAATTGTTTAATCCGAAAAAAAATGTCGTTTCCTATGCATTCCGAGGTCTTTCACTTCCGGCAGCCAAAACGATGAAATTTGGTGTAGGAAGTAATGATGGGGTTAAAGTATGGATTAACGGCAAACTCGTGCTCGACCGCATGTTGTTGCGTCCGGCCCTACCCAACGATGATGAGATCAGCGTTCCAATGAAAAAAGGCGACAACACGATACTGATAAAAGTAGATCAAACTGGAAACAAGTGGGGCTTTTACTTTACCGAGAGAAACTAAACGTACCTGTTGACATATTACCATTAAGGCGAAAAAAAGGAGGCCATTTCGGCTCAGTGCTCACCTTATCAACTTTATTTATCAAATGATTAAGAAATATTTGTCCCTTTTAGGCATAGCAGTTTTACTTTTTTTCTGTGCCTGCTCGTCCCAAACAGAACTGGTGTCCCATAGTAAAAGCGATTTTAAGATATTTATTTCAAAAAACGCAGCCAAGCCGGAGCAATATGCGGCGAGGGAACTCCAAAAATATCTTCAAAAGATCAGCGGATGTCTGCTTCCGATTGTTAACGAAAACAAGGCTGATGACAAAATGATATACATTGGCTTCCAAAACGCGCCGCATGCGTTGACGCATGATCTGAAACCGGCAGCGTTTGGTAAAGAGGAATACATTATCAGATCCGACGGAAAGAATTTACTCATCGCTGGCGGGGCGCCCCGGGGCACGCTGTATGGCGTCCTTGGCTATCTGGGTGACATCTGGGATGCCGCTGGTATACGCGTGAAGTCGTGAAGATTCCCGAACAGAAAAGCATTGCGCTCGGCAAAATGGAAGACCGGCAAAAACCCGTAATGGAAGCCCGTCAGATATCTTACCGCGAAGCTTATGATGTAAATTGGTCATTGCACAATCGCATCAACAGTAATCTGATGCCAGACTCGCTGGGATCAGGCAACATCGCGTACCCTTTCGTGCATACTTTTTATGCCCTGGTATCGCCTCAGAAATATGGAAAAACCCATCCTGAGTATTTTAGTGAGGTGGATGGCAAACGGCTGATCAAGGAGACCAATACTGGGGGACAGCTCTGTCTGACCAATCCGGAAGTTGTCAAAATCGCGACCGCAACCGTTTTCGAGTGGATCAAAACGCATCCTGAGGCCAGCGTTTATACCGTTGACCAAAATGACGGAGAAGGCCATTGCGAGTGTACAAATTGTAAAAAAATCGACGATCAGGAAGGCAGCTACTCGGGAACACTGATTCATTTCGTTAACCAGATTGCCGATTCGGTTGCGAAGGTTTACCCGGAAGTAAAATTGCAGACACTGGCATACGCGTATACCGAAATACCTCCAAAGAATATCCGTCCGGCCAAAAATGTTATCATCCGGCTCTGTCATTACGATTATTGTTCCGCCCATCCGCTGGGCCAGTGTGATAACCATAAAGTATATGTCGAACGGCTGGACCAGTGGAGCAAAATAGCCAGCCAGGTTACAATTTGGGACTACTACACCAATTTTGAAAGATATTTGCTGCCGTTTCCCAATTTCGAAACTTTAAAACATGATGTAAAATTCTATGCGGATCGGAAGGCAATCGGGCTTTTCCCGGAAGGGAATAACGTTTCCGACAACGGTGGTGGTGAATTTTCTGAGCTGCGTGCCTGGATATTTTCACAATTGCTTTGGAATCCGGAAAGGGACGCACAGGCTTTGATTGATGAATTTGTCCAGAATGTTTATGGACCTGCCGCTCCTTATGTGAGCGAATACATTAAAATGATGCACGAGCAGGTGAAACCGAAAAGCGCCTATTTCAGCATCTGGACCGACCCGGAAGATGTGAATTATCTGGGATTAGAAACCATTCAAAAAGCAGATTCACTTTTCAGTATGGCGAAAGCGATTGCAAAAAAAGACACTGCGCTTTACAAAAGGGTCGAGCTCGCTTATCTGCCCGTACTGTACACACGACTGTACTTTTACGCGACCGGCGGTACCGCTTATCTGAGCAGGGAGCAAATGCCGGAGGCACTGGCCGCGTTCAAACGAATTCTGGCTGCCAACAGCATTACCAGTATGGGTGTGGTAGAGCTTGAACCCGGCAATATTCCAAATTTCATTAAAAGTGTGGAATCGTCCGACCGATTTATAAAAGACTGGTGGCTGACAGGACCTTTCGACAATGAAAACAGAAAAGGTTTTGATACCATTTACGCTCCGGAAAAAGGTTTTGACAGTACGGCGGTATTTACAGGCAAAAACAGCATTCAAACAAAATGGACAAGGTACAACAGCAATGAGTCGGGCTATATTGATCTTGCCAAAATGTTTAACCCGAAGAAAAATGTCGTGTCCTACGCGTACCGCAAATTTGAATCGCCTGTTGCCAGAAAGATGCAATTTGGTGTGGGAAGCAATGACGGTGTTAAAGTGTGGGTCAACGGGAAGCTGGAACTAAGCCGTCCGGTACTCAGAGCCGCAAAACCCAATGACGATGTAATCACCGTTGCTGTGAAAAAAGGAGCGAACACGATTCTGGTAAAAGTGGATCAACTGGGCAACAAATGGGGTTTTTATTTTACGGAAAGAAATTAGAGAATAACCTTTGTAATGCTACATTTCTGGCCAAAACTCAATTTTAATATTGCTGATTAAGCACGTTTGACGAATCGTTTATGATTATCAGAGCGATGTAATCATTATCGAAATTGTCTAAAAACTCCATATTTAAGATTCCAATTGTTGTAGGAATGATAAAATCCTTAGTTTTATCATTCCTGCAACATTGACAATACTTAAAAAGGGCGTCGAGATTTACATGTAAATACCCGAGGACCGATTACTAACATTCAACTTTAATGGCCCTTTAAAAACGCCCTCATTTCATACTTGACTTTTATAATTAATTCCAGTCGTTCACAATATCCTTAGCTACGGTCGGGTTTGTATTTTTCTCTGTTAACGGAATAGGGAAAAGCACGTGTTTGTCCTGAAAAAATAACTGCGTTCCTGCTGGATACTTGATTTTTTTCTCTGCATTGAGCGTATTTTTAGCAATACCCCACCGTACGAGATCAAAAAAGCGAACCTGCTCGCCTACCAATTCCAGTTGTCTTTCAAGCATCAGTTTTTTGAATGCCTCCTCTTTACTGCCCAGCACTGTGTAAACGAAGGCACCGGATCGGCTTCTTACTTTGTTGATCAACGGCAGCGCGTCACCTGTTTTCCCGAGATTGATGTAGGATTCTGCCAGCATCAAAAGTACGTCTGCGTAACGGATGATCTGCGAGTTGATATCGGACTGTGGCAGCTCCGCTTTTTCCTTGTATTCATATGGCTGGTATTTTCTCCAACGGTAACCGTTTCCGTTTTCTGCAAACGGATAAGTTTTAACGCCTCCCGTGCAGTTATCGCAAAAGGTGACATCTCCTCCACTGGCAGCGTCTCCGTAAAAAGTGTTTTTTGCACGCGGGTCTACAAAAGTGGCACCCGCTTCATCGGTGTAGGTAAAAGCTTTCACAGACGCGTCTGATATGAAAACATTTCGCCAATCGTTCCAGCCATACTCCATCGCACGGCCGGTCAGCGTGTTTTTACCGCTTCCCGATCCTTCCTGCGAGCCAAACATATAATAAGGACTCCCTTCTCCCCAACCGCCCCAGGCTTTATGCGGAACGTCAAAGACGGTTTCGGCATTTTTCACCGGCGACTTGGTAAAAAGCTCATCGAGGTTTTTAACAAGATCGTATGTAAACGGCGCCTTGGTTAACAGTTCAAACTGAGCCGCGGCTTCCGCGTATTTCTTTTGGTATAAATAGGATTTACCAAGCAATGCAATCGCTGCGCCTTTGGTGGCGCGTCCAAGATCTGTCGCGCTGTTGGCGTAAATAACCGGCAGGCCATCCGCTGCGTTTTTCAAATCTGATTCGATCTGTTTCCAAACCTCCTCCACAGAAGATCTGCTCAGGTAAAACTCACTTGTCCCTTCATAATCCTTACGAATCGGGACTCTTCCCCAAAGCGTCACCAATAAAAACTCCGCATAAGCCTTCAAAAAATAGGCTTCAGAGACATATTGTTGAAGCCTGGTCTTCTCTGCATCCGACACGGGTGTGACTTTCGCGGCTTTGGAAATGACCAGATTGGCTCGCAAAGTCATTTTATAAGTGGTTGACCAAAGATCGTTAATCTGTGCGTGATTGGAGGCGTAACTATAATCATGGAGCTGCAACACATCGCCCAGCAGCGGCGCATCTGCTTCCGCTTCATTGCCGGTCAGGTCCATCAGGTAATAAAAATCCCGCGAATAAAGTCCCTTGTAAAGCAACAGGCCATAAGTCGCCGTGACCGCTTCACCGATCGTCGGCACCGTTGTAAAATAGGTATCATCGTTATAGCTGGTCTGATTTTGAACATTGTCCAGGGAATTATCACAGCCGGTTGCCAGAAAACCCAGCGTTGCCAGAAAGAGTATATGCTTTTTCATGATGACAAAGAATTAATTGTAAGATTTAAAAACCAACCTGAAGCCCTACCATGAAAGTACGCGGCTGAGGATACTGCCCCATATCAACCCCTCTTGTAAAAATAAACGACTTGGCATCACTGCTGGCAGCACTTACCTCCGGATCATATCCTTTGTAGTTGGTCACAGTCAGTAAATTCATGGCCGTTACATAAAGGCGGAAGCTTGAAAATGTCTCTCCTGCCACGCTGTTCAATGCCGCTTTCGGAATGGAATAACCAACCGTCAGATTTCTCAGGCGCATAAAAGATCCGTTTTCCAGAAACCTGTCAGAAGCCCGTAGGTTTGATGGTGTGTTCTGGCCTGATCGTGGCATATCTGTAACATCACTGTCATTTTTCCAGGCGGACAACACCGCTGTGGAGGAGTTAAACGGACGGGTCGTGCCCTCTGTCCAGTAACGCATCGCATTATAAACTTTAACATTCCCGATACCGGCCAATCCCATAGAAAGATCAAATGCCTTGTAGGAAATATTGACAGAACCACCATAAGTCCATTTCGGAATGGCTGAACCCAGAAACTTCTGGTCTGCGTCCGTGATCTGGCCATCTCCATTATTGTCTTTATACACAATATCACCCGCTTTTAACCCTTCCTGATAACTCTTGAATCCTTTGCCCACTGCAAGTTCGTTGTACGTTGCTACCTCCGCGGCACTGGAAACCACATGATCCACTTCAAAGCCGTAGAAGGAACCAATGGCAGCGCCGACATCAGTTTTGGTAATATTGATTCCCCCATTCGTCGTTCCACTTACAATCGGGCCGCCATTGCCGAGCGATACCACATTATTTTTATTAAAACCTGCATTAGCCGAAATGCTGTAATTGAAACCGCCTGCTTGCCCGTTAAAAGAAATCGCGGATTCAAAGCCTTTATTAACGGCATTGGCAGCATTTTGCACCATACTTGCATCCGAATAAATATCACCGAGCCCCGTCGACACCGGAAGTTTAACATCAAGCAAAAGATCCTTACTGTTGCGTTTGTAATAGTCAAAACTGATCTGGATTCTGTTTCTCAATAATCCGAAATCAAGCCCAAAGTCGGTCTGTGTTGTTTCCTCCCATTTCAGGAACGGGTTGGGAACCCGGGTAATCGTCGCGCCCTGCAAAAAGGCTTTGTTGTCTCCGAATGAATACACAATATTGTTATTGCCATATCCACGATAAACAGTCGGATCGGTAAGGAAAAGTCCGATGCTTGCATTCCCCGTTACACCCCAGCTTCCGCGGATTTTCAGGTCCGAAATAAACGATACATTTTTCATAAAAGGCTCATTAGCCAGCTTCCATGCTACCCCAACCGAAGGGAAATTTCCTTTACGGTAAGCCTTCCCGAAGGCAGGATTAATATCCTGACGCAGCGATGCATTCACCAGATACTTGTCCTGAAAAGCATAGGTAACCCTGCCAAAATAAGAACGTGAAGCATAAATTCCAGAGCTGGCGCCTGTAATGCTGTTGCTTTTGGATACACCGATCTGTTTGATAAGATCATTTGTAAAACCGGCTCCTGTTAAATTGACACCGCGGCTTCTGTTACCCTCATTGAAGGTATTTCCCACCATCAGACTAAAATCATGACGACCCAGCGTTTTATTGTATGACAGGATATTCTCAACGATCGGTGAGACTGAGAAACCATAACTTTCGTCAATTTTCCTGTCAATTTTCGTGTTACCATTCAGATACTCCCCTGTGTAATTATAGCTGTTGCTGCTCGAAAGACCGATGTTAGCCTGCGTCCTGAATTTCAACCCATTGATAATTTCCAGCTCCCCCCAAAGCTGAAACAGATTAGAGATCCCTCTGGACAACCGCTCTGTCAGGTAAATACCCGGAAGCGGGTTAAGCGCATCGTTTTGATCGATAATCGTGGTCACTTTGCTGTATCCACCCAGGTTGGTCGGATCCATTGTCGGCGCATAAGGAGGCATCCGTAGCGCTTCCACAAAACTTGGCGCATTACCGGTCGTCCGGTTATACTTAAAATTGATCGTCTGCCCCAAACGGATACGCTTTCCGATTTGTTCTTCCAGCTGCGTGCGCAGGTTGATCCGCTGATAACCATAATTTCTCATGATACCTTCCTGATTGGCATAGCCTGCTGAAAAGTTGTACGTCGCTTTCTCGCTTCCGCCCGTCACGTTCACATGGTGTTCCGTTATTTTGGCCGTTCTGAAAATCTCCTTTTGCCAGTCCGTGCGCGTTTCCTGCACATACGGTGTATTTAGCTTTTCGGGCACCTTGTTACCCTGGGCATTATCAATATCCTTGACCAGCTGCACATATTGACTGGCATTAAGCATATCCAGCTTTTTCCATGGCCGGGCCAACCCAACATAGCCATTGTAGGTGACCTTCGGCGTCCCTGCTTTGCCTTTTTTGGTGGTGATCAAAACAACGCCATTCGCCGCTGATGACCCATAGATAGCGACCGAAGCCGCATCCTTCAATACTGTAATATCCTGTATATCATAGGGACTCACTGAATTAATATCACCGCCCTGAATCCCGTCAATGACATAAAGAGGGTCAGAATTGGTCAGAGAACCGATACCTCGGATGACAATTTTGGCATTAGCACCGGGCAATCCACTGGAATTAATAACCTGCACCCCTGCAATTTTACCCTGCAAAAGCTGCTGGGCAGAAGTTGCCGCCACGTCACCAAACTCCTTGCGACCGACTACCGATACTGCTCCTGTCAGATCCTTTTTCTTTGCTGTTCCGTAACCAATCACCACCACCTCTTCCAGCGTCTTATCATCAACCAAAAGCGTAATATCAATCACCGAGCGGTTGGCAACAAACTCCTCCCGGGGAAGATAACCTACAAATGAAAAAATAAGAACGGCATCCGGTGATCCTGTCAAAATCTCAAATTTGCCGGCAGCATCCGTAATAACCCCACGCTGCGAACCCTTTAACACCACGCTCACACCCGGCAAAGACTCCCCCTTTTGATCGGTAACTTTTCCCCTGATAATGGTCTCGTCCGGGCGTACGATACGGTTTATAGATGTTGCCGTTTCTTTAATTGATTCAAAAGAGGAGGTCGTCATCGCGGTTTCCTGTTTCAGCACGGCCATTGCAGCCTCAACCGCTCTTTTTTCGTTTCTGGGGATAATTACGTACGCTTCTTTTCCTGCTTTTTTAAACCGCAGGTTGTAGGGTTTTAAAATATCAGCAAGCTTTTTTTCCAGGTTGGCGTTGGCAGGAAGTTCCTGATCCCGCACCATGATATTGATGATGTTTTTTTCCTCATACAAAATACTTACCTGATATTGTTTACCCAAATCAGCCAGAAAATCCTTTAAACTTTTTGCATTGATTCGTGTCCCGAGTTGTTGCGAATGAGAAACTTCAACCGGCCTTGCAAAGGAAACAAGCTGGGCCATGCTAAGCTGCTGAACCGATAACATGCTTAGCACAATGCCGGTTTTTTGTAAAAATCTTTTCGTCATGGATTAAGATGGTTATCTGATTTTCTTAATTCGATATATTCTTCATGTTTTACCACTTCCAGATGAAGCAGCTCCGATAGTATTTCTAAAAGATCGTCCGCTTGCCGGGCCTTGTAGACACCACCGATGCGATGACGCGCCAAAACGGGATCGGATATACGTACATTCACTTTAAAACGGTCATTCATTTGCTGGACAACCTCCGAAAGCAGTGTATTATCAAAGTAAAACATTTCTCTTTTGAAGGCTGTAAACTGCTCGGCTGCCACAGAAGGTGTTACAGAAAACTGGCCATTGCGCCCGGCTACAAATAAATTTCCGGGTTTCATATAAAGCTGTTTTCCGCGCGGCAAGCTTAATTTCACCTTCCCTTTTGTCAAAAACACTTTCGTGCCGCGCTCACGGGAAAAAGCAACAAACTCGGTACCAAGCACTTCAATGGAATAGTCATTGTCCATGGCTACCACAAAACGGCTATTTTCTTCTGTGTGAATTACTTTAAATTCAGCCTCACCTTCCAGTATCACTTTGCGGGTTCCATCACCGAAACCAAATCGTGGAATCCTTAACACAGAATTGGCATTCAGCACCACCCGCGTTCCGTCCGAAAGCTGATAGGAAGCGACTTGTCCGTTAGCCGAAGAAAGTGATTGATAAAGCAGCTGCTTTTGAAAAACAAACCCGCAGGCAAGTACAAGGCAGGCCGCAACGGCGCCCCACAACGATGCTCTGAGATACAACGGACGAGTCTTTATCTCTGTATTAACCAGTGATTGAGAGATCGTTTCCTCACTATTCATTAAAGCCTGATACCGGGTAAAAGCGTTGTCAACAGCCGGTGTAAATTGCGGATGATGACTCTCCCATTCGTTCAGGCAATGATAATAAAACTCCTCGTTTTCAGGTTCAGCCAGCCAGTCTTCGACAAGCTTTCGCTGCATGGATGTTGTCCTTCCGTCGAAAAATTCAAACAGAAGATCTTTTGATAGCGGTTCTTTCATCTGTATATTTTTTAATAATTTATAAGTCTGGTCGCAGTTTTAAACGGATTTAAATGTGTTCGCCTCGGTCATTTTGTGCTGATTTGCCATTCAGACAAGTACCCGATAGCTATCCCCATATCCTGTTTATAATTTTGCAGAAAACAAAATCGCCAGACACAAAAACCAGCTATCTTTCAGGTTGTTACGCAGCCTCGCAATGGCACGTGTAATGAGCGCCTCCACGGATTTTGGCGTAATTTGAAGTTCCTTCGCAATTTCTTCCAGCGTTTTACCCTCTACCCGTTTCATCAGATAAGCCCGGCGGCATTGCGGCGGCAACTGCTGGATAATGCGCTCTACCTGCTGGTGCAACTCACTGTATTGCAAGGCCTCATATGGATTGGGCGTGTGCGTAACAACCGAGAAATTTACTGCTTCAAGCGGCGAAGTCCGATTAAGGTCCCACTTAAGATAATTGTAAGCCCGGTAACGGACCGATTTGAAAAGATAAGCCCGGTAAGAAGTATTAATTTGTTCAAACGTGCGATTCTGCCAGAAAGCTGCAAAAACCTCGGAAACAATATCTTCCGCCACCTCTGAGGAGTGAACGAAACGGATTGCGTGGTTACACAAATTGGTGTAATACCGCTTAAAAAGCAACTCACAGCCCTTCTGCGGATTCTGGCCAAACATTTCCCGGATCAAATATTCGTCATGAAGTATTAGCGGCTCCTGGTGCGCGGTATTCTCAACGTTTATTTGTGGTCCGGAAGGCTGCTCTGGCGGTTTTTGGGTAAAAATATTTGTCATATCATTGAATTGATCTGGCTACGGATTAACAATTTAATCACACAGACAAGGCAGAGCGCCGCATCCCCATGCTGAAATAATATTTTTTTTTCAAAGAATAGTCACAAAACAAATATACTACCAATAAATACTATGACGGATACATTTAAATTGACATTCAGGTACATAAAAAATATCCCGAACGTTTCCACCCGGGATATTTTCAAGCCAACTGATCGGATAAACCTATGGTTTTATCAATTTTACCACAACTTGCTGATTCAGTGAAGTAACGTTAATCAGGTAAAGACCGGCACTTTTTCCAAGGGGCAAAACATGCTGCTCGGTATGAGATGGGTCTTTTACTATTTTCTCAAACAACTGAACACCTCTCAAATCTGTCACCGTCATTTTTAACGGATACCCCGAAGCACCTCTGATAACCAGATCAGCATGTTCCTTGACAACAGGATTGCCAAGCACCGTCACCGTCAGCTTATTATCAGCGACCGTTTCTGACTGAAGACCTATTCTTGCCCCGCTCGCAGCCGGCTCCTGACCATAAATCAACTGACCTTTGTAGTAAAGCGTGATATGGTTATTTTCAGCCAAAGGTGCGGAAGTTTTGTAAGAATAATCGTTGGACTGATCAAAAGACGACCAGTCGGCTTTGGTTATACGATACTGAATATTTCCCGTGCTGCTTAACGGATGCAATTTACCCAGTGATGCAGCTGGTTTCAACTCAAAATACGAATCTGCGTTGACAAACTGCTGACCTGTAACAAACTGCGCTGCAATGTTGCCTGCCCCCAGCTGAGCAAAATCCAGCCAGTGGTTCAGGCTGGAAGTGCCATCTGCGGTGAACCAGTAACGAACGCTTAAATCCGCATAATCCACAGGCAGATTGCCTTTGTTGTCTATTTTAAGCCAGGTGCTTATAGAATTCGTTGTTCCGCTTGTGTTTTTGCTTTCCGAGTATACTTTCACGTCCAGAACGTTAGCCGTGGTGTCAGGCTCAATACCATACCACAGCTTACCATTGCGATACAAAGTAATATGTTGGTTTTCAGTATAGGCAGCGGCATTGGCGTAAGAATAGTCGTCCTGTTCAGACAGGTTCGCCCAATCCGCGTTGGCAAATCTCGACTGAATCGGTCCGGAATTTCCGCCCGCAGCAAGATTTCCTGCCGAGCTGTCAAAACGGTACAGCATATACCCCAGTGCTCCGTTACGTGGTTTTTCAAGTGGCACATACTCCATGGTCACCTTGCTATTTCCAATTTGTGCGAAATCAATCCACTTGTTTATCCCGGCAAAATTCTCTGCCGTTAGCCAGTAGCGGATACTTAATTCACTGTAAGGCACAGCCGCAGCGCCCTGATTGGCGATATTCAGATAAGGCTTCACATTATTGTTGTCAACCTGACCGTTGTCACCATCCTGATAAAGCACTTTCAAGCCAGAAGAAACGGCAAGCGTTTGGCTAACTGCTTCGGCCGGACTGAAACTTTCATTTCCATTTTGTCTTGCAGTAATCACCGCTGTACCCGGTGCGATCGGACGAACTTTACCGTTTACAATGGTAGCAACAGTAGTATCAGAGCTCGAATAATTTACAGGTAAACCGGATGTAGCCGCTGCATTGGCAACAAAATCACTGTCTCCGGCGATTTTTGTAGCCAAAGGATCAAATGAAATCGTTTGCGAAGCCAGTGGAGGTACTGCGATGGTCAGACAGAAATCGTCCAGCAACAACTTACCGCTCGGACCGGCTTTTGCAGCCCAGATACCGATCGTTGCCGCGTTGGCAGGTGCTAATTTGGTTACCGTAAATTTGGTAAACACGCTTGACGTTGGCGATGGGTAAGCCTGGAACTGTGTTGTGCCACTGGTAATTTTGGCTCCCTGCGCATCATAGAAATCGATTCCGATACCTGCCCAATATGGCATGATCAACTGCGCGGCATTCGAAGGATTTGGCGTACCTTCTGTTTTGGCCCATACGTCAAACGTAATTTCCGTACCGCCTGTTACCGGAATCGTTTTTCCGTAATTAATAGCTCCCTGATCGGCCGTAATCGCAGCGCTTTTCAATCCGCTTTGGGCCGATGTACTGATGGTTGCAGCGGCATTATTCGGGTTTCTGATCCAGTTTACAAAGCTGCTTTCAAAACTATTGTTCGTAAGCACGCCACATGCTCCGGCGCTGATAACTGTTATTGCTGAACCGGATGAAACGCCTCCGGCATCCTGTGCTGCGGCCCTAACGGTAGCAGTTCCGACAGCAACAGCGGTAACGATTCCGTTACTGCTTACGGTGGCAACAGCCGGATTGGATGAACTCCATACCACTGCTTTGTTACTTGCATTCAACGGAGCAACCGTTGCTTTAATGGAAGTTGTATCTCCCACGCCAACCGTCGCGGATGGTTTGCTGAGCGTTACCGTTGAAATCAATACATTACTCACGGTCACCACACTGTTGGCAGTTTTGCCCCCATCCTGGGTTGTCACGGTGATCGTTGCGGTTCCGGGCGCCACGCCTGTGATGGCACCATTCTGATTGACAGTGAGCACTCCTGTATTAGAAGAACTCCACGTGAGCACCTTGTTTGTTGCGTTGGCAGGTTGTACGGTGGCCGAAAGCGTGATGGTATTATTTACACCCACTGCTGCGGTAGCATCCACCATCACACCGGTTACCACTGTATTCGAAGCCGTTACCGTTGACGAGGCTGTTTTTTTCCCTTCATTGGTTGTGGTTGTGATCACAGCACTTCCAGGTGAAACTCCCTTAACCAGCCCGGTAGCATCAACACTAACCACCGCAGAGTTTGAAGAAGTCCAGACAACGCGCTGATTCGTCGCGTTGACCGGTAAAATCACAGCCGTTAAGCGTGTTGTATCGGCAACACCGACAGAGGTCGCCGATGGATTTACAGAAACCGAAGTAAGCGGCGTAAGTCCTACTTCAATGGCGTTAATCGCAGGATAGTTAAAATTGGCGATCGGACGGAATACAATGTTGATTACACCCGTGGCATTCGACCGGATCTGAAAATCTCTCACGATACCTTTGTACCGACCTCCGGCCGTAGTAAAAATATCGAAGTTTTTCAGTATCGTATCGGCTACCGTAGGACTCGTTACATTGAACTTTCTCTTACCTGCTGTAATTGACTCAGCAATTTCCGCAAAATGAAGCCGTACCACATACAGCGCATTTGGGATTAGATTTCCATACGAATACGTGAGCGGCTGGCCGCTGTTACGCTGCGACTTATAGGCATCTGCCGGTGCAGGATTAGTAACAGCTGCCAAATCAATGGCCGTCGCAGTCGATGAAACCCACATCGAAGCCGACTGTGGTGTATCGGCAATAAAACTGCCAATGGTTGGTCCTCCGCAATTATTGGCGCGAACGACGGTTCCTACCGTCAAAGCACTGGTAGCCGTTTTGGCACCGTCCTGCGTGGTAACAGTAATGGTCATTGAGCCCAAATTCAGCGCTGTTACCAAACCACTGGCATTAATTGTCGCTACCGTGGTATCCGAAGAAATCCATGAAACATTTTTGTTTGTCGCGGTAGCTGGCAAAACAGTTGCCGTTAAGTTTCTTGTGGTTCCCAATCCTACGGATATTGCCGGATCCAATGTTACACCGGTAACTCCGTTCGGCGCAGTAACCCTGATGATACTCTGAGCTGTTTTCCCTCCATCCTGCGTCGTCACCGTAATCGTAGCTGTTCCCACAGCTACACCTGTCACCAGTCCGTTAGCATCCACACTTGCAATGGCCGCATCAGAAGACGTCCAGCTTACAGCGCTGTTGGTCGGGTAGACAGGTGTTAAGGTCGATTTCAACTGTAAAGTATGGACAACAATAACAGAATCGGACGCTGGCGTCACAGATACCGAGACCACCGGGCCACCGGCTGGCTCACCAACAAAGATCCCGTTTCCACCAATCCCAAGATACACTCTGCCATTCAGATCCGCCCCCATATTACTCACTGTACCCGGAACAGGATTTGCGATCGTTGTCCAGTTAGCACCATTATCGTCTGAACGGAAAACACCGTAGGAAACACCATTGATCGCAGTTCCTTCCGAACTTACATAGATCACCGGATTGGACGATACAGCCGGATCAGCCTTTCCGACAGCAACCCATTTCGGCCTTGTAATAATAGTAGGATTTATTTTCGTAAAGGTTTTGGCCGTATCGGTGGAGTGATAAAGTCCGTTGCCAGAGAATGCGATCCAGAGATCTCCTTCCTTTCCCGGAGTTGTTTCTACATTCATTTGGGCCACGTTACCTACATTGGGCAAATCGCTGGCTGCTGCTGCAAAATTCACACCGCCATCGGTGCTGACATAAACTTTACCATTTGCATAAATATAGAAGATATCACCATTTACCTTATCCGCAGCCAATGGTTGCATGCCTGCCCAGATATCGTAAATACTTCCTGGTTTTAAAACCGCCGAAGGAATACCGTTGACAGCCGTCCAGTTGGTTCCGAGGTTGGATGACTGATAAGTAAGGCCTCCCTGCGTTACCCAGACCATTTTTCTGCTGGTGGCAGACACGGCGATTCTACCTCTTGCCCCGGCAATGGAAGTAAACTTGTTGTATGATAGTCCACCATCGGTTGAGTATCCTCCTATTCCGATGCCATTCCAGCCATCGCTCCCTACCCGTGCAATAAAGTTCGGATCGTTGTATTGTACTGCTCCTCCGGATGTATTCGACCCCGTATTGGTTATAAAAAAGTTGGCAATCCCCTTTGCAGGCGGAACATCAAGCGATTTATGATCAAAACCACCGACATCACCCGTGGTTGATATCAGGAAGTTAGGACCCGAAGGCGGGCAAACCAACGGACCGGCAACTACAATTTCTTCCAATCCGTTGTTTCTCAATTTCCAGGTAACTCTTGAGGCCCATACGTTGGTCGTTTGGCCAACATCAAGCATATCCGAAAACCAGACCTGACCCGTATTAAACGGATCCCAGGCAAAACCATTGACATTATGACCAATATTTCCATTAGCACCGTCTCCGCCGGAATGAGGCGCTTCGGTAGCATCCCTGGTTGCCGGGACCATCGATGACCAGCTGCCAGCACTCCCGCCGGTTGTGCTGCGGTAAGCGATATCATGATTCCAGGAACCGGTCGTTGAGACAATCACCTCATTACTATTGGAAGGGTTCACACCTACGCCGCTAAATTCTTTACCGGCTATAGGCGAGATATCTGTCCAGCTGCTTCCATTCCATTTGCTCAATTTGTTACCTCCCAACGGACGTGTTGCGGTTGCAGTTAATTGCGAGACAAAAAAAGTACCGTCATCGCTGATACTGGCGCGTCGGGGCTCTCCAGGACTACCAGCCATCAATGCAAAAGTGCTTCCTCCGTCAGTACTGCGGTATACGCCTGCTTTGGCACCCAGAAAAATATTCCGGGTAACGCCGTTGACCACGCCTCCGCTTTTGTCAAAAAAGATAAATCTTCCAGACACGGAATCCGGCAATGAGGTGTTCACCTTCGTCCAGGATCCTACGGCACCTGCTGCCGTGCTTTTATAGGTACCGTTTGCCCGGCTTGTTACATACACAACATTACTATTATTCGGATCGACAGCCAGACGGTCGGTATAAGTCTGGTCGCTATTGGGCAGCACTGTGATCCGAAGCTCGAGGTCGGTCCAGGTAGCACCCCGGTCAACTGACTTCATGACCGTTCCGGGAGCAGTTCCACCACCTGGCACCGTACCTTTTCCGGTCTGATGCGTAGCATAAAGAATGTTTCCGGTTACGTCGCTCGGATCGAAAGCAAGATCTCCGCATTTGGCAGCCGCTTCCCAATTCCAGTACGTCGTTGGTATTTTATTATACCACATCAGGTCTTCCCATTTCTGAGCCCCATGGTTCCAGCGGTAGGGCGTACCAACATCAGTCGTAATAAAATAAAGATTTGGGACCTTCGGATGTGCCTTAATGCTTGTAACGTTACCTCCGCCACCCATCCGGACGGACTTCCAGTTGTAGATCTGAGCCGAAGCCGTAAAACTGAGTGCTCCGGCCAATGCAATAACCAGCAGCATGATTTGCATACATTTTCTCATAACAATTGTTTTAGTAAAGAGTAATTTTCTGCTCTAGTCCTGCCCGTCCCTATTTCTAAAACAAATGCCTCGTTGATTAAAAGGACATATGATTTTTTGGAATAATTACCGCAACAAAATAAAAGACAGCCTTACAGACAATCGAGAAAGTAAAATCCCCATATATAAACTTGATATTTTAATAATTACAATGGAATGGGTCAGAGCGATAACTCCTGGAAGGCAATAGCGGCAGTTATTTGGCGATTGACCATCCTCGCATCGGCCACGATCGGGAAAATCAACAATCTTCCCCGCAGCAGTATCGGGGGTGTGATAACATCAGATTACCCCGCATCATATAGCGTTTAGCGTTAGCAATAGTCATTTAAACGGGGTCCGTGGGATTGAGCAGGCACAATTTTTTGGTTGTAAAAATATATTTCCAAAAAACTTTGTTCATAACCTTTCAACTAAAAACATGGCTAAAATCACAGTAAAAGACGGTACCAAAATTTATTACAAAGATTGGGGAACCGGGCAGCCGATCGTTTTTCATCACGGCTGGCCATTATCCGGTGATGACTGGGATGCGCAAATGATGTTTTTTCTGAGCCAGGGGTTCAGGGTTATCGCGCATGACCGCAGAGGACACGGCCGTTCAAGCCAAACCGCCGACGGCCATGATATGGACACCTATGCCGCTGACGTTGCTGAGCTTACCAAAGCACTTGATTTGAAAAATGCGATCCACGTTGGTCATTCGACCGGCGGCGGCGAAGTAATTCGTTATGTGGCAAAACATGGAAAAGGTCGTGTTGCAAAAGCAGTACTGATCAGCGCTGTTACGCCAATTATGGCAAAAACAGAGCGCAACCCGGATGGTATTCCAATGGCGATATTTGATGAAATACGTGAAGGTACGGCAACCAAACGCCCGCAATATTTTCAGGATTTCACGATACCGTTTTATGGCTATAACCGCGAAGGCGCAACCATATCCCAGGGTATCCGCGACAACTGGTGGCGTCAGGGTATGATGGGCGCCATCAAAGCCCATTATGATTGCGTCAAGGCATTTTCGGAAACAGATTTCACCGAAGATCTGAAAAGTGTGGACGTGCCTGTACTGGTGTTACACGGCGAAGACGACCAGATCGTTCCGTTCGAACTTACGGGTGTAAAAGCAGTAAAACTGGTTAAAAACGGGAAGCTTATTTCATACCCGGGTTTCCCTCACGGCATGCCAACAACGGAAGCTGCGACAATTAATAAGGATCTTTTGGCTTTTATTAAGGAGTAGAGAATCTAAATTGCCACAACTAATTATTTTAAACCCTGTTATGCGTCGTTTTCAAACTACGCATAACAGGGTAAAACACCCCTGTCGCTCACGGCTTTTTACATCACGATCTAAAAAAATTTATTTATGATAACCCAATGCAACTTCCGCCCCATAAAACACATCAAACTAAAAAGCATTAATTTTTAGTTCAATATAAACTAGATCAATATATAATGTCAGCCATTGCAAAAGAACCGACAATCCTGCAAAACCAACCGAGAAGTAAAGTCGTTTATATTGATAATCTCAAAGTAATGCTGACAGCACTGGTGATTTTACATCATGCCTGCGTCACTTACGGCGGACCGGGATCCTGGTATTATTCCGAAAAAACCGAAAGCGCTGGTGCCATCATTCCCATGACCATCTTCGTGTCGACAAATCAGGCATTTTTTATGGGATTTTTCTTTTTCCTGTCGGCACTTTTCACCCCCTCTTCTCTGGACAAAAAAGGCGCGGCGGTATTTGTGGCAGACCGCCTACTGCGTTTCGGCGTTCCTTTGCTTTTTTATTCATTTGTGCTTTCGCCCTGTATGAATTATCTGGTTTACTACTACGGAAGCAACCATCATATTACGTTTTTGCAGTTTCTATTGGGATACGATGGCTGGATAAGTTTTGGTGTGCTGTGGTTTGTGCTGGCACTTTTGTTATTTACAGGAGTTTACATTTTAGTCCGGCGGTTTCAAACTTCCGAAACTGGAATATGGAAAGTACCTTCCGTCAACAGGATTTTATTAGTTTCATTAGGAGTAGGCTTCGTCAGCTTTTTAGTCAGAATCGTCTTTCCTGTGGGCTGGGTTTTAAATCCATTTGGTTTTCAGCTCGGGCACTTCCCGCAATACATTGCCATGTTTACTTTCGGCCTGGTTGCAGCCAACAGCAAATGGCTGGATCAGCTGGAATATTCGCGTTACAAAAAAACGGCCACCATAATGGCTTTTTTGATCCTGATCGGCTTTCCTGTTATTTACACATTCAAATTCGTATTTGACAGTGCTCTGGAATGGTTTAGCGGTGGTTTTAACCCAGAATCGCTATTGTACGCAAGCTGGGAACAGCTCGCCGGTTTTACGATTTGCACCGCGTTACTTTGCTTTGGAAAACAATATTGGAACACACCTTCCGTACTATTGGCCAAGCTTTCCCGCTGCTCTTTCGCTGTATATATTTTACATCCCCTGGTGCTGATATCGCTATCGCTAATTGCCAAAAGCTGGGCGATTGATCCTGCATTTAAATTTCTAATTGTCGGGCCTCTTGGGGTATTGCTTAGCTTTCTTCTGGGGCATGTCGTTGTTAAAATCCCTGGAATCAACAAAGTAATTTAAGTAAAATGCACTGATATCCATATGGAACGAGGCATCGTGGCTATTCAATTATTGTTTCTACCAGCCAGTCGTCCTTTAAGGATATTTTATCTGCGGTTCGCCATGGGCCGCAATTCATGAATACCCAGAACCAACACCCGAACCGTAATCACAATAACCTACATTCGACTGCAACAAAGTTTGCTGCTGCGGAACTTCGCAACAGCAAATAAACGGACAAAAAAAGAAAATCATAATAACTGGTTCCTTAGGAAATATCGCCAATCCGCTGACCGAAGCCTCAGCGCACATAACTATTTTTGAACCATCCGGTACAAAAAGGGCGCTCTGTTCTTGGCCCCGGTAAATTTTTTCTCCAGCCTTTCTAAAACATTGAGTTCCAAAATCATCTTTTGAAAATTGGTTCTTATATACGTCTTTTCATTGATGGTCTCGTAAATCTCCTGAATTTCGTTCATGGTGAATTTTTCAGGAAGAAGATTAAATGCGTTCAATTTTTCGTTAATATCGCTTCGCAAGACCTTTAAGGCTTCCCCGGTAATTTCATTGTGATCTACAATCATTTCAGGAATTTCATGGATATCATACCAGTCGATGGACTGGTCATAGTCACTAATGTTGGGCTTAGCAACTGTAATATCCACAAGCGCATAATAGCCAATAGAAATCTGACGCTTGGTAAACCACTGATACTGATCCATAGGATCCTGCTCATTGGGTCTCAAATCAGGATTCCGATCAATTAACTTATCCAGAAACGCTTTTGTATTCCTGTTGGCTTTGCCAAAAACACGAAACTGGTCCAGATAAACGTTATTGAGGCCAGTTCTTTCCTTGAGAATTCTTTGCGCGGCAGCGTCAATATCTTCACCATGCCCAATGAACCCGCTAGGCAGTGCATAGAAATCACCCTCGAAGTTTAGCTTGGCAACCAAGACTTTCAATTGCTTTTTCTCATAGCCGAATATGACACAATCTATACCGTTATGCGGAATATAATTATCAAAATTACTGATGGGTATTTTTTTCATGTTTAGGAACTTGGATCAAAAATCTGGACTACACAACCTATAATTCTGATTAACAATAAGTTAATTAAGTTAGCATTTCTCCCGCAACCATTGCGTCTAAAGGTATTTTATAAGAATCTGCCAAACTAAGCAATAGTCGCAGATTACTCAATATTTAAAGTCACTTCAATAGATATTAATAACTAAGTGCAAATGATCCCTGCGGTGGAAATCAATCCCCGGCACATATTTTAATGGGCGATATCAGAAATCTCCCGGTCACTTTTCACTACCAATACCGCGAAATTAGCAAATCTTCCCATAGTCAAATCAAAAACAATATTTTTTATAATATTTATTGTATTTATTTATATACAATATAATTTATTTTTCTAACTTTGTCTTGAAATAATTAAATAATCATAAAGATGATGTCCAGAACAAAGGTGCTAACAACCGCAATTTTGTACTTGCTGTTCCCCTTATTAGGTTTTTCACAGTCTAAAATCAATGTGCTGGTTTTCAGCAAAACTGTTGAGTTTAGACATGAGTCTATACCGGCTGGTCAAAAAGCCTTAGCACATATGGCCAGGGAAAGAGGGTTTACCGCCAACTTTACGGAAGAATCCTCAGCATTCAATGACAAAAATCTAAAAAACTACAACGCTGTCATTTTCTTAAATACAACCGGCGATGTGCTTAACAATTCTCAGCAGGAAGCATTTGAGCGGTACGTCCAGGCCGGCGGCGGATATGTAGGTGTCCATGGTGCAGCGGATTGCGAATATGGCTGGCCCTGGTACGGCAAACTGGTCGGAGCCGTATTTTTAGATCACCCCACCCCAAATAATATTCAGCAAGGCCAATTTGTCGTAACGCAGAAACAACACTGGTTAACGAAAGGAATGCCAGATGAATTTGATAAAACCGACGAGTTTTACAATTTCAAAAATATTTCGCCCAAAATCAATGTGGTCCTGAGGCTCGACGAAAAGAGTTATCAGGGAGGCAAAAACGGCGATTTTCATCCCATGAGCTGGTATCAGGAATTTGATGGGGGACGCTCGTTTTACACAGGCATGGGACATACCGATGAAACGTTTACCAACAGGATATTCCTGGACCATTTATATGCCGGCATAAAGTACGCCTCCGGTGGTGATGCTGCACCCAAGCCAATTGATTACACAAAGGCCAGGCCGGAAGAAAATCGGTTTTCAAAGGTGATTTTAAGGGATAAACTAGACGAACCGACCGAACTGTCGGTGTTGGATAATGATCGGGTATTATTTATTCAACGAAAAGGTGACGTGAGGTTATACAACAATAAAACCAAAGAGCTGAAAACGTTAGCAACAATACCCGTTTGTCTGCAATGCGGCGGCGGCATTTCGGAGGATGGGTTGCTTGGACTGCACAAGGACCCTGATTTCAGTCAGAACCATTGGATCTATCTATATTATTCTTTGCCCAATGAACCTAAAAATGTGCTTACCCGCTACGAACTGCGCGAGGATAAGTTAATGATTGCGTCTAAAAAAGTATTGCTGGAAATTCCAGTACAACGCCAGGAATGCATTCATACAGGTGGTTCGATCGATTTTGATAAAGATGGCAATCTGTATCTCTCAACTGGTGACAATACCAATCCCCAAGGCATTGATGGATACAATCCAACAGACGAACGGGAAGGACGAAATCCCTGGGACGCTCAAAAGTCAGCGTCCAACACCAATGATTTACGTGGTAAAATTTTGAGAATAAAACCGCAGCCGGATGGTACTTACACGATCCCGGATGGAAATTTGTTTCCAAAAGGAACTCCGTTAACCCGGCCGGAAATATTTTCCATGGGACATCGTAACCCTTACCGGATTTCAGTTGACAAAAAAAATAGCTACGTATACTGGGGAGAGGTAGGTCCGGACGCAGTCAAGGCAGATACTGCCCGCGGACCCGAAGGCTTTGATGAAATTGGCCAAGCCAGAAAGGCAGGAAATTTCGGCTGGCCTTACTTTGTTGCAGACAACAGGCCCTATGTGCAATACGATTTTGCGACCAAAAAGTCCGGTAATAAATGGGATGCGGCAGCTCCTGCAAATAATTCGCCCAACAATACAGGCTTAAAGGTGCTTCCACCTGCGCAGCCAGCGTTTATATCGTACGGTTATGGTGAATCGAAAGAATTTCCTTTAATAGGAAGCGGAGGAAGAAATGCGATGGCAGGTCCCATTTTTTATAGTGACCAATTCAAAAACGCAGCACATTCATTTTCAAAATATTATGATGGAAAACTATTCATTTATGAATGGATGCGCGGCTGGATTATGGTGGTAACCCTGGACAAAGACGGCAGGTTCGAATCAATGGAACGCTTCATGCCAAGTCAAAAATTCAGCAATCCAATCGATATGGAATTTGGTCCTGATGGTGATTTATATATGCTGGAATATGGAGCCGGCTGGTTTGCGCACAACGACGATGCACGGTTGATACGAATTGAGTACAATGCTGGAAACCGAAAACCCCAGATTCAACTCACAGCGGACAAAATGGGCGGTTCAATACCGCTAAAAGTGAAACTTTCCGCAAAGGGCACTAAAGATGCCGACGAGGACCCAATAAAATATTCATGGAAAATCACCTCAAAGAATGGTTTTAACAAGTCATTCAATACGGTAGACGTCACACTTAATTTGGTCCAAAAAGGTGTATACCATGCTACCCTCACTGCCAACGATGGTAAGGGAGGCATCAGCACACAAGCCATCGAAATCACCGCAGGCAACGAAGTGCCAGTCGTGCATTTAAGTTTACCTGGCAGCAATAAGTCATTTTACTCGGCAAACAAACCGTTCAATTACGTAGTAAATGTAAATGATAAGGAAGACGGCAATTTGGGTAAGGGAATATCGGCGGCCAGCGTGGCTGTAAATATTGATTATTTGGCGGAAGGATATGACAAAATAGCCGTGGCGATAGGACATCAGGCTGCTGATAATAAATCCATCGCCGCAAAAGGTAAAATACTGATGGATGCCAGTGATTGTATGGCTTGTCATAGGCGTGACAAAAAATCGATTGGCCCGACTTATGTGGCCATAGCTCAAAAATACAAAGGAAATACCACCGCTATTGACAAGCTCTCCATGAAAATCATCAATGGCGGAAGTGGCTCCTGGGGCGAAACCGCCATGGCTGCCCATCCACAGATCTCAAAAACTGACGCATCAGAAATTGTTAAATATATCCTGAACATAGCGGACGAAAATATAAAAGCATCACTACCAACCAGCGGTACATTTTCAGCCAGACTTCCTGAGGGAGACAAAGGCGAAGGTGTATTTATAGTCAGGGCAGCTTATCAGGATCATGGCATGCAGGGGCTGCCAACTTTGAAAGATGAGAAGACTTTGATATTGAAAAACTCAAAAATTGGCCTGACAACATTCGATGCGTATGATGAAGTAAGAAAGGTTGCTACGGGCAATAAAAACATGCTCATCCCTTCAAAAGATGGGGCTTTTGTGAAGCTCAAACAAATTGATCTAAAACATATTGATGAAGTGGTTGTAGCTGCCATAGCGCCCCAGCAAGGTATAATCACCAAAGGTGGAGCTATCGAAGTTCGCCTGGACAGCGCGAAGGGCACCTTGGTCGGAATATCGCAGTCCATAATGCCGGGAGGAAGTATGGCGCTAAAAGCACCTGTAAAACTCCCTGAAAACCACGATGGCAAAATGCACGACGTCTTTTTGGTGTTTGTGAATCCAAGTCCCGAACAGCGCTCATTGATGCTGATTTCCGGAATAGAATTCAAACTGGAATCGCCGGTAGTAAAGTGAAAGTATCCTCAGGCCACGTTCAAAAAACTGTTGCTGTTAGATTAGCTTTTAGAAACAACGCACAATTCAATCTTTTCGGGCCAAATGGTCTTCCTGTGGTCCCTTTTAGAACTTACTCCTGGTAAAATTTTAAACTTTAAAACAACCAAAACTATGAAAACAATGAAAAAAGCACGAATCGTATTATCCATGGTCCTATTAGGGATTTCTGTGATTGGTTTTTCACAAGCGCCTGCTGATTTTTGGGCAGGTAAATGGGAATTAAAAGTGATTGGAACACCAGAGGGTGACGCTAAGTTTATAGCTAACCTGAGTCGTAAAGATGGAAAACTGGTTGGAAATCTCACGGCTCGTGATGCAGATGCGAAAGAAACAACCATGGAAATTTCCAGTATCGAAGAAACCGATAAAAAGATCATCATTAGTTTCTCGGCACAAGGTTACAATGTAAACCTGGATATGGATAAGGTGGACGAGAACCATTTGAAAGGGAGCATGATGGGCATGTTTGATGCCGAAGGCGTTCGGGTGGTAGCCCCGTAAATAGCAGCAGCTGATTTAAAATCAGTTGCAAAAAATGTTGAAGCCTTAAAGAAGTAGAGAAATTATTCATCCAAAATAAACCTCATTAGATTAAGGGAGCTGGTTTTGCAAGAAGTTTTCTCATAAGAGCGAAACTTCTTGCAAAAGAACTCTTGTGTCCTCCAAAGTCTGTGAGAAAGGCTAATATGCAAGTAAATAACAAAACCATCGTCGTAACAGGTGCAGGAAATGGCATCGGCAGGGAATTAAGTCTGCTGCTACTGAAAAAAAATGCCAATGTGGCCGGTATCGACATCAACATGGCCGGGCTCGCTGAAACACAAAAAATAGCCGGGGTTGGCCCGGACCGCTTCAAGGGTTATGAACTGGATATTACAAACCAGGAAAAAGTTATGGCCCTGCCCGATCAGGTAATTCGGCACTTTGGTTCGGTAGATGGTATCATCAATAACGCTGGGATCATACAGAAATTCATCCCCGTGAACGAGCTGACGATTGAGGAAATAACGCGGGTTATGGATGTGAACTTCTACGGAACCGTTTATCTGACGAAGGCATTTCTGCCCGTTTTTTTGACCAGACCACAAGCGCATATTGTAAATGTTTCGAGTATGGGAGGCTTCATTCCGTTTCCCAAGCAAACGATATACGGTGCAGCCAAAGCGGCCGTCAAAATTTTTACCGAAGGACTTTATATCGAACTCAAAGATACATCTGTCAAAGTAACGGTCGTCCACCCGGGAGCGGTAGCCACCAACATTACAGAAAACTCAGGTCTGGGAAAATCCAAAGTTGACATGAGTGATCCTAAAAATGTCGCCATGGCGAGTAAAATGTCACTGTCTCCATCAAAAGCCGCTGAAATAATTATTTCGGCCATGGAGAAAGACAGATTTCGGGTAACCGTTGGAAAAGATGCCACCATGCTGGATCTGCTGTACCGCTTTAACCCAAAATTTGCCACGAACATGATTGGCAAATTGATGAAAAAAGTGGTGATGTAGACCAATATTCCTTCATGGTCTTCCTTAAACAGGCTGGGATTTAAATTTAGGGACTATGAGATTTCCGCTACTTTGTTTTGGTAAAAACCGTATCTACTTAACAAGTTGAAGATCTGCTATACTTTTTATCCGATTTCGTTCCAGAAAGGCATCAATCGTTTCAAAATGCTCGATTACACGTTTGTCTTTGAACTCGAAGACTTTTTGGGATAACCCTTGTAAGAAATCACGATCGTGAGAGACCAGCACCAACGTGCCATCAAAGTTTCTAAGTGCTTCTTTCAAAACATCCTTTGACTTTAAGTCCAGGTGGTTCGTAGGTTCATCAAGAATTAACAAGTTTACAGGTTCCAGGAGCAACTTCACCATGGCAAGCCGCGTCTTTTCTCCACCGGACAAAACACTTACTTTTTTGTCGATATCTTCACCCTGAAACATAAAGGCTCCCAAAATATTTTTGATCTGGGTCCTCACATCTCCTTCTGCGACCTCGTCCACCGTCTGAAAAATAGTCAGATTAGGATCTAATAAGGAAGCCTGGTTTTGCGCAAAATATCCAACCTTTGTATTATGCCCAAGCTGGCAGGTTCCATCCACATCGATCTGGCCCATGATAGCCTTAATCATCGTAGATTTACCTTCACCATTTCGGCCCACAAATGATACCTTTTCCCCTCTTGAAATAGTCATGCTGGCATTTTTAAACACAACCTGATCTCCGTAGGATTTTGAAACATCCTTCACAGTAACCGGATAGTCCCCTGACCGTGGCGAAGGTGGGAAACGAAGTTTTAGGGCAGAATTATCAATTTCATCAATTTCAATAATTTCCAGTTTCTCTAACATGCGTTCACGGGAGGAAACCTGATTGGTTTTGGAGTATGTCCCGCGAAAGCGTTCGATAAATTGCATATTATCAGCAATCATTTTCTGCTGTTCCTGATACGCCTTAACCTGATGTGATCTGCGCTCCTCTCGCAATACCAAATAATGCGAATAGTTGGCTTTATAATCAAAAATCCGCCCCATGGTTACTTCAACCGTACGGTTGGTAATATTGTCGATGAAGGCACGGTCGTGGGAAATAACCATTACTGCATTTGCCTTATTCACCAAAAAATCTTCCAGCCACATCACGGATTCAATGTCAATATGGTTTGTAGGCTCATCCAGGAGAATAAGGTCCGGCTTTTGCAATAATATTTTGGCAAGCTCAATACGCATACGCCACCCTCCACTGAATTCCTTGGTTTGTCTCTGAAAATCTTCTGGCCTAAATCCTAATCCTTTCAAAGCTTTCTCAACCTCCGCGTCATAATTAACCTCTTCCAGCTGATAGTATTTTTCACCCAGTTCGGTAACCTCTTCGATGATCGCCATATATTCATCACTGTCGTAATCTGTGCGGGTTTCGAGCGCAAGATTTAGTTTTTCCATTTCGGCACGCATTTCAAAAACCTGCTTGAATGCTTTGGCCGCTTCTTCGAAAACGGTACAGTTATCCTCGGTAAGTAAATGCTGTGGTAAATAAGCAATAACGGCGTCTTTAGGTGCGCGTACATGGCCACGATTGGCTTTTTGTTCACCAGCAATAATTTTCATCATTGTGGATTTCCCCGCTCCATTTTTACCCATCAGGGCAATTTTATCAGTAGGATTAATAACGAAGGAAACTTCGCTAAAAAGGACAGAACCGCTAAATTCAACGGCCAAATTTTCAATTGTAATCATTTGCTAATTTTTTGAAACCGCAAAGCTACGATTATACGACTGAAAGAAACGAAAAAAGTCAACTTTTGATCCTTTAATACTTTTCACCCATTTAAAAAACAGTAAATTGTCAGTTGCTGCCTGGTCTGTCCGTAGGATTTACTACCGTAAAACTGGTGTGTTGTATACTTCTTTCTTATAAGTGATTTTCGGCCCCTGCCATGCGGGAATATTTGTTATGAAATGATAATTCTCTGATGGAAGTAACCAAAATCCGGCCCGATTTTTTTGTTCACATCCAGCACCGTAAATTGGCATAAAATCGCCAAAGTGTCATAGTTTTGGCATTAAACGTTTATTGACTGATGCTATGGTTTTTCATTTCCGAAAACAGTTTCCGCAGCTAAATCTTTATTGGGATAAATATTTACCATTTCAGCAACGACTGGAAGTGCCGGCCAAAACGGTCCTGCTCGAAGAAGGAAAAGTATCGCAGCACTATACATTCATTGAGCAGGGCTGTGTACGCGCTTTCTTCCTTAAAGACGGTGATGACAAAACCGTCCAGTTCTTTTTTGAAAATGAAGGATTCTCTTCTATAGACAGTTTTGTCAACGAGGTGCCCAGCTCCTTGACCATTGAGACGATAGAGCCCTCCGTCCTTTATCTTTTGCCCAGAACCTATGTGCTACAACTGCTCGACGAGCTAAGCCATGAGCCTGGCTTTATGTCAATGCTGTTGAAAATAACGGCCAGCCGGCAAAGGCACTACAACGATGAGCTGCTCTCCTTTATTCGCGACACACCCGAGCAACGCTATCAGCGCTTACTTACCGACCGGCCGCATATCATCAGGCGGGTGCCCCAGCATTATATCGCCTCCTATCTGGCCGTAAGCACGGTGCACCTAAGCCGGATCAAAAGTAAACTGGCCAAAGGAAAGCCGCATTTTTAAATTTGATAACATATGTTATCGTCACGGGGCTCTCATCTGCTCTAATTTTGGCTTATATCAAACCAGAACAAAATGAAAGCAGCAGTTATTTATCCCAATGAAGAAAGACCCCGATACACGGATTTTCCTGAACCCCTGATACAAAATGACGATGAAGTACTGGTGCGTGTAAAAGCTGTGGCCATTAAACATCTGGATAAAAGTATGGCGTCGGGCAAACACTATGCGAGCGTTGCACCCAAAGACCACGGCGCGTTGATTGGCGGTGATGGCGTTTGTCTTCTCGCTGATGGCACGAGGGTTTATGGCATGGGCGTAAGTGGTATGCTGGCCGAAAAAGCAGTGATTCACAAAGACCGCATCGTGAGGCTGCCTGAAAGCCTGGACAATGCTACCGCCGCCGCCTTACCGAATGCCGTCATCGGCGCAGCGATGGGTTTGAAGTTCAAAGCCAACATTCATACGGGAGATGTCGTGCTAATAAACGGCGCTACCGGCGTGACTGGCCGCGTAGCTGTACAACTGGCTAAATATTACGGTGCAAAAAAAGTGATCGCAACTGGCCGAAATCAGCAATCTCTGGAAGATCTGCTTTCTCTTGGGGCCGACGAAACAGTTTCATTGAAGCAAACTGACGAAAAGTTCACAGCACAACTGGCGGCTATACATCATCATACGCCCATCGATATCGTGATCGATTACCTGTGGGGCCACACGGCTGAGCTAATATTGCAGGTTCTGAAAGGAACAGGCATGTTCACCCGACCCATAAGTTATGTTTCCGTAGGTAGCATGTCGGGGGATCAGATGCAGCTCTCCGCAGCCGTTCTGCGCAGTGTGGATCTGACTCTGACAGGCTCTGGTCTCGGCTCATGGTCTAAGCACGAAGTTGGTCTGGCGTTGACAGAAATACTACCTGAGGCTTTTCAATTGGCAGCCGAAGGGAAGTTAAAGGTAGAAACTACTTTGGCAAAGCTCTCCGACATTGCTGACCTATGGGATTTAGAGGTTCCGGGCGGGAAGCGTTTGGTTGTGACCATCTGAGTGCTTTCAGATAGCTTTTCCGCCATTTAGGTTTCTGGCTTTTTCGAAGTTCGCAGCTGAAGCGCCTGTCTCTTTTTCAAACAAACAGATAAGCTATTTATCGTTTTCGTAGCCAAACGTGCAAACGATTTCCCGAACGCTCATTTCTGAGTAATAAAGCAGGTGCTGTGCTTCACAGATAATTTCCCGTTGTATAAAATAGATTAATGGAAGTCTTGTTACAGTTTTAACCGTGTCGTTCAGATAGCTGACGGGGATTTTTACACGCCACTGAGTTTTACGTCAACAACAGCCACGTACCGCGCGACATTGAACGGGATGAAAATGTTGGTTTTACCATTTGAATCCAGCATCCCAACGGGCATAAAAGTCTACAATCTGGAATTTGCAGATCCAAAAATAATTGGTAAAATTATCACTACTTCCAAAATTCCAGCAAACACGCCGGTATTGGTAAATGGTGTGGGTACCTTCACATTTGAAGGAGCAGGCGCAATTGCTTCATCTTCAAACCTGAGAACGGCTACGGCAAATGAGGATATGACAGTGAGTGCTGCGCGCAACCTGCAAGTGGGTATAACAGGTGGCGTGTACATTGGAATCAAAGCGCCTATTGGCAGCTATTATCTAACGACCAACAATGGTACTTTCTCTTTTAATCGGGTAACGTCTGCGTCTCAGCCATCTGTCAGCTCATTTGATGGGTACCTAGCACCAGGGCTGGCAACCGCAGCCCCAACTTTGGAAATTACCTTAGATGAAACTGCCCTGCCGGTCCGATTAGGCGTATTCAGCGCAAAATCTGTGAAAAACGCTGTTTATTGGGAATGGATCACCTATTCCGAACAGAATAATGCTGGATTTGATGTCGAGCGAAGCGCAGATGCCAAAAAGTTTGAAAAAATAGCTTCTGTGAAGGGATATGGAAACAGTAATTCAGAAAATCGGTACACATCGACCGATCTTTTTCCACTTAAAAGTACCAGCTACTACCGACTGAAACAGGTTGATCTGGATGGAACATATATGTATTCTTCGATCAGATCAGTGAAAACGGAGATGTAACGCCGATAATCGTATACCCTAATCCTGTTAAAAATATACTTACAATAGATCTCAAAGGAAATAAGGTAGATGGAAAACTTGTTATCCTGAACATACTCGGACAGGAAGTTTTCCAATCTGACCTGGAAAAATCCGGGCAGACCGGGATTGATGTTTCATTCCTTACACCGGGGATGTATTTCTACCGTCTGGATAACTTTAAAGGATCATTTGTAAGAAACTAAATTCCTCTGATCAATTGGTTATCAGCAAAATGATGTTTATTTAAAACGCAGGTTATGTCTCAGATAAAAATGAGGCATAACCTGCGTTTTAAGCTTTGAACAGCGTCGGATCAGAAAAACAGATACCTGACCGATTGTCGGAATGTTAAGATTTTCTCATGTCCGTTTTGACTACAAGGCCCCGGGAAAATGTTTTCCCGGGGCCTTGTACTGATATCTTTACTAAATAATTGCTACTCAGAAGTGATGCTGTCTACCAAAATAAAGTATACAATGCGATTAGCAGAACCAGAATAATGGTCGCTCCAAAAACAAAACTTTTATGGGCTTTGAACATGGACGGATCAATCACAAGGCCTTTTTTCTCGTCAGGTAAAACGTAGCCCAGTACAAACATTCCTGCGATACAGATCACAAAAACCCAACCCATTCTATCCAAAAACGGCACCTGCGTCCAGTCCGCGAAGGGCAGCCAGTTGTTGTGCATACCCAATGCTACAATAAAGCCGCCGACAATGGCAAACAAAGCTCCGGCCGAATTGCTCCGCTTCCAAAAGAAACCCATAATAAAAGACGCAAAAATCCCGGGTGACAATAACCCTGTCATTTGCTGAATAAACTGAAAACCTCCTGCTTTATCGATGCCCATGTATGGCGAAATCAGAATAGCCATGATCATCGAAATTACAATTACGATCCGGCCAATGGTTACAAGCTGTGCTTCGGATCTGTTTTTACCAATGTAAATCTTGAAAATATCAAGCGTAAAAATCGTTGAAATACTATTGGCTTTTCCCGCCAGCGATGCGACAATGGCTGCGGTTAGTGCAGCAAATGAAAGTCCTTTCAATCCGGCAGGTAATAAGTTCAGCAATACCGGATAGGCCTTATCTGCGACGATAACGCCATTCTCAGTCATTTCCTGTTGAAAAAGCCCCTGATTGTAAAGTGTGTACGCCGCAATCCCCGGAAGCACCACAATGACAGGCATCAAAAGTTTCAAAAAAGCGGCAAACAGCAGTCCGTTGCGCGCCGTTTTAAGGTCCGCCCCCAACGCACGCTGGGTAATATACTGATTGCAACCCCAGTAGTTCAGGTTCACAATCCACATCCCGCCGAGCAAAACCGTCGGACCGGGCAACTCCATATAATGCGTGCTGCCTTCTTTAAAGATCATATGAAAGTGATCATCATGACTTTGCTTCATCATTTTAAGGCCGTTGAAAAGACCGGCCGTATCAAAATTATCCGAAACCAGATTGATGGCGATGTAACTTGTTGCAAGTCCACCGATGATCAGAAAGAAAACCTGTATTACATCGGTAAAACCAATCACTTTCATTCCCCCGATTGTGATCACGATTGAAAAAATGGCAAGTCCCCACATACACAAGTCAAAATCCAGACCTGAAATGCCAGACACGGCCAATGCTCCCAGGTATAGAATTGAGGTCAAATTCACGAGAATATATAACCCCAGCCAGAAAATCGCCATGATGAGGCTAACCGTTGGATTATAACGTTGGCTTAAAAATTGGGGGCATGGTAAAAATCTTGTTCTTCAAATATATCGGCATAAAAAAGAGCGCAACAATTACCAGCGTTGCGGCTGCCATCCATTCGTAACTTGATATGGCCAGTCCCATCGAAAAACCGTTTCCGGACATACCGATAAACTGTTCAGCGGAAATATTGGAGGCGATCAAAGAAGCCCCGATTGCCCACCAGGTCAAAGACCCTTCGGCCAGAAAGAAATCTTTGGTTGAGGCTGCTTCACTCTTCTTCCGGTTGTAAATCCAGTAGCCGTATACCGACACAATGATAAAGTAGACAAAGAAAATAATGTAATCCAGCGACTGTAACTACCTCATTGATAAGTATATTTTTGAATAAATCTTTCAACTAATTAATGCGAAACCGGCTATCTCATCAGATAAATATCCACCGACTTTTTAACTTCTTCCAAAGTCTGTTTTGGAGGCTCAAAGCCCGCCGGAACAGGTTTTTTGGCAAAAGTCTGTAAATACAAAACCCAGGCATCTCTCCACCAGATCGCCTCTCTATGCTGAACCTTTAATCGCTGGGCAACATCGGTGTATATCTGCGGATCCAGACTTCCTTTTGCCAGATCCCACTGCTGCTGCATCCATGACACCGAATCTACGCCGGTGTAAAAACGGGTACAAAGTTCCTCCCACAGCGTTCGTCCGGTGCTCAGCTTTTTATCCCAGCCAACGTGATGAAACCACAAAAGATATGGAAGCGGGGTTTTGTCGGGATTACTCCATTGCTGCTGTACCTCTGGCCGGTATTGGGTCAGGGCATTACTGCCGGAAGCTGTTCTGTCAAAGCCAAAACCGGCGGAATCCGCCCGGTGGTAATACACAGCTGTCCAGTCTGGCCGGGAACCCCTATTTTGCCAGGGTTCAGGAGCAAAGTGAACGCCCATCCAGGGCCGGGAGAGTCCGAGAGGCGTGTTGTAATCGACATAAATCTCACGTGATCGCATCATCAGTCCAACGATATGCTCCCGCGCTTTTTGATTACGCGTCAAAGTCAGCTCGGTCCATTCACGGGCTATATCTTCTGAACTAAGCTGATGATCCCAGCTAAGCCTTCCGAATGCATACCAGTTCGCCTGCGCCAGCGGATGTCCCGTCCAGTTTCTGCTGTTTCCTGTATTGGCAACACCGACCATCAATGTGCTTGAATATCCATGTAAACTGCCATCGACAACTTTTGCGACGGTCGATCCCTGCCCGTTTACATAAGTATCCGAATCCAGACATTCCTTGAAAATAGGGGCTTCATACACGGCATGCGTAGCAAAGCCCAGGTATTCCTGCGTAAGCTGAAATTCCATGCCCAGCGGCGTTTTAGGCATATTACCAAACAAAGGCGAAAATGGCTCTCTTGGCTGGAAATCAATAGGTCCGTTTTTGACCTGCACAATTACTCTGGGATCAAACTTGCCATCCAGCGGTACAAATTCTTCATAAGCTGCTTTGAAACGGTCTGCGTTCAGATCTGCCTTGTAGACGAAAGCACGCCAGACTACAATGCCGTCATAGGGTTTGAATGCTTCTGCCAGCATGTTTGCACCATCGGCATGTGTGCGACCGTAGTCCTGCGGGCCGGGTTCACCCTCCGAATTAGCTTTTACTAAAAAACCACCAAAGTCAGGTATTTCTTTGTAGATCTGAGCGACCTTTTCTTTCCACCAGGCACGCACCTGAGGATCCAACGGATCAGAAGTGGATAGCCCGCCCAATGTTTTAGGTGCGGCAAAGTAGACAGACAAATACGTTTTAATACCATACTTCCGCATAACATCCGCTATGGCGGCAACTTTCACAATATATTCCTGTGACATGAACCGCGCGCTCGCATTTACATTATTGAGCACCGTACCATTAATTCCCAATGAAGCATTGGCGCGTGCGTAGTCCTGATAACGCGGGTCAACACGCTCGGGCAATTCGTACCATTTCCAAAGAGACGCCCCCGCATAACCACGCTCGATGGTCCCATCCGGATTATCCCAGTGATTCAGCATCCGGTAGCGTACTTTCGGGCTGCTTGCAATGTTCAGACCTTTAACCGGACACTGCATCTGCATGTGTCTTAACAGGGCAAAAGTTCCGTACAAAATACCGCTTTCTGATTTTGAACTGACAACAATGTTACCGCCAGACAATTGAATCCGGTAACCTTCATCTTTCAGATCGGTATCAGGTTCCAGTCTGAAAACGATACCACCGGATTTACTCCCCAATAAATTTGTAACAGAAACATTTTTACCCAAAAGACTTTTCAACCCTGTTTGCAGCTCGCGGGACGCACTTTGCGCGATCTCACCTATGGATGCGTTGTTGATGAAACCTGCAAAGCGAAGGTATTCAGCCTTAACGGATGCGTCTGCAACCGGCTCATATTTAAGCCAAAGCTTATACCCGTCATCACCGTCAGAGGGTAATGGATCAGCGGCAAATGATGCTGCGCCGATCAGGATAAAACTGAAAAATAATAGCAGAAATTTTCTGGTCATTGTAAATACTGTATTGATTTGTGTCGTTGAATAAAATAACTAATAAATTGATAATCCGAAATGTTAATATCTCAATTTAATTATTTTTTCATATAACGAATATGCTCTGCGACGTTGAGCATGGTATCGATATAAATATCATTTTGCTGTTCTTTCAAATAATGCAGTAACTCGCTATGCGCCCGACTGGAAACATTCAGTGCATGTTCTCCACCCACACCATGAAACAGGAAGACGAGCAACTTTCCGCTCTGCTGCGCTTGTTTTACGAGCTCTATCATCTGTTGTCCGGTCTGTTCAACCATCGAATAGCAATCGATATCCAGCAGCTTCTGTTCGTCAAACGAATGCATTTCATGCCGCACCGCTCTGGCCGCAACAAAATCATCAGAAAGTGTTTGTATAAATTCGCCTTCGGCTACTTTTTTATGACCACAGGTGAAGGCGAATGTACGCTTATCGCGGCCATCGATGGATTTTAGAAAGGCGTTACACATCTTTATTTCATCCCGAATTCTACCCAGACTGTACTTACTCAGATCATATTCCGGTTTCACCCAGCTCATGCCCGGACCGCTCGCATCGCAAGGATAATTGCGGATATCCGGGTAATTGGCAGATGTTATATCTTCAGGAAAATGCTCTTTGATGCGCTCCATATTGATGACCATATTGCTCTGTCCACTGTATAACCACACGTCTCCGAACGCTATATTTTTGATCCGGATCTGATTTTTACCTTTTAAAATGAGCTCATAACCAATACCAGCTGCCTGTGCAGGCAGTTGAATTTTCCATTTACCATCCGTAGTTGTCGCCGCACTGTAACTTTTGTTTTTCAGTGTCACCGTTACCTTTTCTTTCGGCGCCGCCCAGCCCCAAATCGTGATTGGCTGATCGCGCTGCAAAACCATATTGTCAGCGATCAGCTGTGGCAAGCCGATCTGCGCCAGAAGATCGTAGGATAGAAAAAACAGCAAAAATGTAAACTTAAAAATCCTCATCGATGGGCTGGGTAATCGGACAAATTTGGCATAAACCAAATTTGTCATCATATTGTAAATGAATGTATTATACAAATAAAAGCATTTAAAAATTAGCTACACCTTCAAATGCCTTTTTGGGTTGATAATGCTGATCGAATAATAGCGGGTAATCTTATTTTGTTAAAAAAGCTGTCGGCGGTCCACACTCAGCTTTCGGAGCCAAAAGACTCCTAGCCGATCGCTGACCACCGACAGCCGTTTATTTAAATAGAAGCTGTGAAAACTGAAATAAATCATGTCTCCACACCGGCCAGGTATGCCCACCGGGGTATTCGCTGTATGTATATTTTACTCCCAGCTCATCAAATTTTGCACGCATGATTTTACAATTATTAAAGGCAATATCTTCCTGTCCGCCCATGGAGATCCACAGGTTCTTGATATTGCTGTTGATCTTGTCCGCGTTGTCTTTCATGAACGCATATTGCGGAGCGGTGAGTGCAGTATTATTGGCAAACCAACCGGAGCTGAACACGCCCAAAGAAGAAAATAAATCACTATTTCTGATCCCGGCATAGAGTGTTTGCATTCCGCCCATCGACAGCCCTGCAAGTGCTCTGTTTTTTGCATCCGTCTGCACCAGAAAGTTGCTTTCAACAAAAGGAATGGCTGCATTTTTAAGCTCATTTTCGAATGTCTTCAATACATTCTCATTGAACCCCGCGATGCCACCTGTTGCACCTACGTTACCATCCAGCATGACAATAACCATCGGTTTGGCTTTTCCTTCTGCGATAAGATTGTCCAGAATCAGATCTGTTTTACCTTGTGTAGCCCAACCTCTCTGGTCTTCGCCGCCTCCATGAAGCAGGTACAATACCGGGTACTTTTCAGTGGATTTATCATAACCAGGAGGCGTGTACACATACATTTCGCGCCAGCCGCCGAGTGCTTTTGACAGATACTTTTTGATACGAATTTCACCATGCGGAATATCTTTGACGGCATAATAATCACCATTTTGATAAGGAATCTCAATCCCGCTGGCCATGCGCCCCATTCCATAAAAAGTTTCGCTGGCAGGATCAGCCAGTGCCACGCCGTCAATCAGAAGTGAATAATAGTGGAAACCTTTGCCGATTGAATCCGTTGTTACCGCCCAATAGCCACCAGTATCTTTCGCCATTTCGTATTTCTTGCCAAGGTCGATCTGTACCCTTTGCGCTTCGGCCGCTTTAACCCGGAACACTACCCGGTTATCGGGCAGAATCTGAGGATATTGTGCCGACCGAATATTGGTAGCAGCCCGCGTGCCCAGAATGGTGTATTTTGACAAAGAGGCATTGTCAACCGGTTTGAAAAGAAACTGAGAAAACATGTACAAGCCATTCTTCCATACCTTAAAATCATGAACACCGGGCTCAATGTAATACACATGCGGAACGTGATTTTCGAACATGTAGTCATGCGTCCGTTTGCTGAAAGTGATCAGTCTGTCGTTATCACCGCAGGAAATGAAAAGTAATTTCAATTTCTTTTTTGCTTCCTGTGGATCAGGCATCAGCTGCGCAGGCATTTTGGTATTAGGGGCCGACGAAAATCCACCCACCCACGCGAACTGATCCAGGTTACCCAATCCGAAGTTAAGCGACTGCCCCCCTCCCATGGATAACCCTGCGATGGCACGATGTTCCCGGTCTTTCAATGCAGGATATTTGCTCTCGATAAACGGGATCAGATCTTTAAGCAGATCCTGTTCAAATGTTGCAAATGCAGCGACTTTGTCCGCCGCCATGATATTTCCAGTAGCACGGTCGTCCTTCATCGCTCTCCCATTTGGCATCACCACAATCATGGGTTCAATTTTCTTTTCAGCATAAAGATGATCCAGAATCAGCTGCGGATTGCCTCCTTTCAGCCACTCCTTTTCATCCCCGCCAATACCATGCAGAAGATACAAGACAGGATATTTTTTCTTTTTACTAAAGCCCGGCGGCGTATACACCAGCGCCTTACGCTTACTGCCTACGGTCCTGGATTGATATTGAATGGTATCGATTTTCCCGACCGGGGCTTCGGCCTGTGCGGCGTCATAACCTTTCGGCATTTCTTTTAATATTTCCTGCGCCTCGCTTACAAAAGCAAGCATCATCAGGCTCACGACTATGGATACAAGTAGTTTCATGATTTTAATGGAAACGTTGAAAAATGGTGAAGTAAAGAAATCGTGTTCTGGTCTATTTGCTCAGATAATAGAAATGCGACTCGTCCTGCAAAATGGTCAGACCTGCCTTTTCGTTTTCTGATTTCGGTTTGAAATCGAGTTCGATCTCAGCTGTGCAATACAAATGCTGCTGGCGTTTGCCAATGAATGACGGATTACCCAGCTCCATAACAGTTTCGGGTTTCAGTTTCATTGTCAAACCGTTTTTCTTTGAAAGCGAGAACGAACTGCTGTCGATCGTTCTCATAAAAAGCAGAGCAGTATCCAGTGATTTTTCAAACGTGAGTGTGTATTCAAAATTAAGATCCTTGCTGTGAAAAACCGGAATACCCGGAAAATAAGAGCATGTGGAGTTAACAAGGTAATAGTCCGTGCCCACCTGAACCACACTTGGATCAGGATAAAAACCGGTCAAAATCGGGTTGACCAGCGTGGTTGTCTGTGCCGAAGCGCAAGGACTAAAAAATAGCCAGCCGGCTGCAATTGCTGTGCAGATACATTGCTTAACCATCATGTATTAAACTTTATAACGAATTGGTAAATTTTTGAGTAACCGACCTGAACAGAAACACGAGCCATTCAGCGTATACATCAGGTTCTTCGTTTAGATTTTTACAACTTTCCCAGATGCCACGGATTTATAAATGGCCTCAACAACCCGAATATCTTTAAGTCCCTCTTCGCCGGGTGCAATCAGGTCGGTATTTGCCATAAGCGCGGTGCAGTCATCATCCAATTGTCTGGCCTGCTGATTTTTGATAGGAAAATTGATGATCGTACCGTCTGACATACTTCCTTTATTACCGATATATCCCGACTGCGGTTCGAGTTTAGCCCATCCTTTTTCATAGTTCACCTGAAGGTAATTCATATTAATACCGAAACTGGTCTGGCAGGAGGCTCTGGCACCGCCAGGGAAATCCAGCATAAACATCATTGTTTCTTCGACCTCCTTGTAAATTTCAGGACGGGTGGTAGATGCCTGCGCAAAAACACTTACGGGCTCCTCACCCGTCGCTAGGCGTGCCCCCTGCAAAGCGTAAACACCCATATCACCCATGGCTCCGCCGCCAAGTGCTTTGTTTTGCTTCCAGTGGTTTGAACGTGCATCAAAATATCCGGCTGCACTGGTTATCATTTTTACCTTACCGAATTTTGGCTCTTTGGCAAGCTTGATGATCGCCTGAATATTCGGATCGTGCTGGCAGCGATAGCCTATGGATAGTCTCACTTTGTTGCTTTTACAAGCCTGTATCATCGCCTCACAGTCAGCAACGGATGGCGCCATGGGTTTCTCACAAAACACATGTTTGCCCGCTTTTGCAGCGCGTACTACAAATTCCCTGTGCATAGATGGTGGTAATACCACATACACCACATCAATATCAGGGTTATTGGCGATCTGGTCAAAATTCTGATAATTGTAGATATTCTTATCCGGGATATTGTATTTGATTTTCCAGGATTCGGCTTTGGCAGGCGTGCCTGTTACAATCCCGGCCAGATAACATTTTTCCGTTAATTGCAGCGCAGGTGCCAACAGATCGGTGCTGTAATATCCCAGGCCAACCAGCGCGATACCAAGTTTTTCCTTTTTGGGACCGGTTGACGCCAACAGTGCATTCCCTGAAAACAAGGTGGCGGCACCAGCCAATGTTAATGTCGATAAAAAATCACGTCTTTCAATATTCATGTCTGTATTTTCTAGTGTTAAACAGGATAAGTTAATCTAAATAAATGATTTAGGGATTAATCGTTTTGATATTCCCGTTACTGTCTCTGAGCAGTTCCCTAACCTTCACATTACGAAGATGTGTCTTTCCTGAAACCTCCGAATCGTGGTAATACAAATACCATTTCCCTTTAAATTCGACAATAGAATGATGTGTCGTCCAGCCTTCGACCGGGTTCATGATCACGCCTTTGTAGGTGAATGGTCCGTAAGGCGAAGTGCCTTCGGCGTAGCACAGCAGATGGGTATCGCCGGTTGAATACGAGAAATAATATTTCCCGTTGTACTTGTGGAGCCATGCTCCCTCAAAAAAACGACGGTTGGTATCGCCCGCCAGCAAAGGTTTTCCATTTTCATCAAGGATCTGAACATCACGTAAAGGCGCGGCAAATGACAACATATTGTCTTTCATCAGTGCGATCTTCGCACTTAAAGCAGGCTCATTTTCTTGGCCCTTTCCAAGATCCGTCATTAAAGTTTTATCATAAGTTCCGGTATGCCAGCGTTGCAGCTGACCACCCCAGATTCCTCCGAAATACATGTAAGTTTTGCCGTCTGTATCAGTGAATACGGCCGGATCGATGCTATAACTTCCTTCAATAGGTTTTGCTTCAGGTTTAAATGGTCCAGCCGGCGACTTGCTCGTGGCCACGCCTATGCGAAATACGCCTTCTTTATCTTTTGCAGGAAAATAGAAGAAGTAAGTACCGTTTTTGTAAGCTGCATCAGGCGCCCACATTTGTTTGTCGGCCCAGGGCACATCTTTTACATCAAGCACAACGCCGTGATCGGTCACTTTTCCACCGATCTTGTCCATGGAATAAACATGGTAATCCCGCATCTGGAAATGTCCGCCTTCGTCATCCTGCGGCACATCTGCTTCCACGTCATGGGATGGATAAATGTAAATTTTTCCGTTAAAAACATGCGCTGACGGATCGGCTGTATACAAACCGTTAACCAAGGGCTTGATTTTCCCAGGTGCTCTCTGGCTGATTACCTGACCGACACCGGCAACAACAAACGCAAATGTTATCAGCATTTTTTTATTAAATCGAATCATCATTTTTAGTTTACTATAAAACTGTAAGTCGTTGAATGTCTACTATCCGGATCCTATCTCAGCAACATCTCCGGACAAAAACGAACCCTGAGATGTATTACCGCAGGTGGTGCAGTTACATTTCAGGATCGTTGGATCAGGCCTCTAAAAAAGTTTTAGTATCCTGTATTTTGTGGAAACTTAGGCCCCTCTACCACCCTGTCGATCTGCGACTGCGGGATTGGTCGTAACATATGAAAATCTTTGACGTAAGGTGCTGCCTCTTTGTTCCACTCCTGCACACGGCGGACCAGTGAGCGTGTTCTTACAAGGTCATGCCAACGCTGCCATTCTCCGAAAAACTCGCGGCTCCGTTCGTCCAGGATAAAATCCAGTGTTACGTCAGCAGAGGTGATGGTCATAGCCGTAGCAGCAGCTGCATTCTGCGCCGTGCTATTGGTTTTCCTGAATGCTGAGCGCTGCCGCAAAACATTGATCAGCGTTGCTGCCCTGGATGCGTCGCCCGCTTTGAAATGCGCCTCGGCACCTGTCAGGTAAACATCAGAAAAGCGGTATAATACAGCAGGGCGTGTGGATGGATCATTGAAATTAGCACCACGACTAGGATCCATGTATTTTTTCAATGCCGGATAAATACCGTTGTTCCAAAGACTTGGCGGCACTACAATGCCCTTAAATGGCCTGGCCCCTACAAACTGAGGTGCGCCTGGCACTTCATAGTCGGGCAGCCAAACGGCTGTGTCCGAACCTGGTACGGTGGTATAACCGATTCCCCGGGTATTGTTGGCGGTAGTAGCGGTATTGGTTACAGCCGTGTTTGCAATGTAAACCGTGTAAAATGAATTGGCAAAACGGGAATCGACATCTCGGTTTGTGAAAGCCTGATCAAGGAAATAGTTTTTGCCGGTACGCGTACCAGTTGTCTGTTTATCTGAATTCGGACGCATCCGCACATAAGGGCGACCGTAGTACGAATCGCGGATCATGCCGGAAGTTCCACTGTTCACAAAAGCGCCGGAAGCATTTTTAATGGAATTGATGCCACTGTTGTTAGGATAATTCCAGTTGGTGAACCATGGACTCAGGTTTTGCGCCGCACCGCCCCAGGTCTGCACAAGGTAGAAATACCAGAAAGCCCTCAAAAATTTGGCCTGATCCGAAAATGTTCGACCAAATAAAAAAGTCACTTACAAATAATTTGTAAGTGACTGATAATCAGGTGGAGAATATGGGATTCGAACCCATGACCTCTTGCATGCCATGCAAGCACTCTAGCCAACTGAGCTAATCCCCCGGATTGGAGTGCAAAGATGTGCGACAGAATTGTGATAACCAAGGAAAAGAAAGCTTTTTAAGTTACTTTTCTCAATTAAAACAGCAAGATTCTCATAAACAACGCATTAGAAAAGAAAAAAAAATGAAGGTACCCAAGGCTACCGTTTGTTCCCACCGAGCATTTTGGTAAACAACCAGATCACCAATACGATCACAGCAATGACCAGAATGCCTCCCGTCCACATACCACCTTTGAAAATACCACCAATAACTTCGCAGCTGGTAAGGCCTGCCAATAGAAAAGTAACGATAAGAATGTTGATGTAAGCTTTCATGCGTATAATAATTTAGGTATAGATTATACTTAAATTATTACAAAAACCATTCCACATGAAACTGCCCGAAATCATCTGCATCTTCCCTAGGCCATGGGAATAAGGTTTTGAAGGTCATTTTCTAAAAGCATTTCAAAAAGTCGCACAGTTGCCGCCGCATCTCCCTCTGCCCGGTGACGATTTTCAATGGAAATTTTTAAGCTTTCGCACAAATTCCCAAGACTATATGATTTTAAACCAGGAAATATTTTCCGGCTTAGCTGAACCGTGCACAGCAATTCTCTTTGAAAATATTCATCGAGTGCGCCAAATTCCTTCTTCAAAAACCCATAGTCAAACTTGGCGTTATGCGCTACAAACCAGGCATCTACCGTCAGTTTTCTTACAGAATCCTGAATTTCGGCAAACGTCGGGGCGTCCTGGACCATCAGGTTATCAATGCCGGTCAGTCGGCTAATAAAGGGCGGAATAAATATTTCAGGATTAATGAGCGAGTGAAAAAAGTCAACGACCTCCACTCCATTGTGGCGAAAAACAGCTATTTCAGTAATGCGGGCATTTCCTCCTCCTCCGGTTGTCTCAATATCAACGATAGCGTACATTACTTTTCAAACATCTGCATAGGTAAAGAAATCATGTTATGTGAAGAAAATAAGACTGATCAATTTTAACATCTCCAATTAGAATACAAAAAAACGAAAAATCCCCGTTTAAGGCGAGGATTTTTCGAAATATTACGATTGTACTTTTAATATTTTCTACAACGAAAATTATTCAAGCTGAAATACAACTGGCATATTAAAGCGAACCCGAACGGCATTGCCTGATTGACGGCCCGGTTTCCAGTTTGGCATCAGTTTCATCACACGTTCGGCTTCTTCATCACAGCCAAAACCGATTCCCTTCAAAGTTTTCACGTCTTCAATTTTACCGTCTGCTCCTACCACGAAGGAAACGAAAACTTTTCCCTGAATTCCTGCCTGTGCAGCCTGGCGTGGGTATTTCAAATTCTTACGTAAGAAATCAGCCATTGCTGCATTGCCTCCCAAATAAGAAGGTGCTTGTTCAACGGCAATGAAAGTCTCTTCCTTTGGCGCTTCCGTTTCCACGACCTTACCCTTGCCGGCAGGGGCTTCCGCAGCCGGCGGAACAATTTCAGCAATATCGGCATTGCCTTCGATATTTTCCTGTCCGGGTACTGCATGCTGCAAATCATCGATCGTCGGCGGTGTTATCTCCTCTGGCACCATATTATCGGGCAACACGTCGTAGCTCACAAAACGTTTCGTGTTCACTTGTGGCTCCGGCTTGGGTAGTTCAATCGGAGCAGGCGGAGGTGTCGCTTCGGGTTTAATATCCACGGTTAACAGCGTTGCCTCAAAGCCAATATCTTCCTTCTTAGGGTCCGGTGTCAAACGGGCATACAGATCGGGCAATAACATAACCAGTAAAAAGAAGGTCACCCCAAGCAGCACCGACCGCTGCATCGTGCTTTTATACCCTTTTCGCAGCTGATAAGCCCCGTAAGACTTATTCCTTCCTTCAAAAACGATGTCATTTAATGTTTTTTCCATGGCTAATAGATGATTATGTTCAACACTCAGTATCTGGAGCGTTTTCGGATCAGCCGTTTCAACAATCCCTTTGAAAGCATGCTCAAACGAATTCCCGTCCCAAAGTCTTTCTTCTGCTTCACACGCCAGATGGTCAAGGATTTCCGGCAACAATTCCGGACTCAAACCATTATTTTTCAAATAACTTTTCAGCAGTTCGATTCGGTTTTCTTGAAGGCGTTTCATCTGTAAATGAGATTAGGGTATTACAGGATTTGAATAAAAACTATTAGCCAGTGGATCAACTATTCCGTTGCCAGGCCCTTCGGCGCAAGCAACAACCTGATCGCATCTACAAAACGTTCAAGGTCATCCGTTTTAGTACGTGCGGCTTCACTTCCCGGCGTAGTTAATGAATAATATTTCCGCAGCCGCCCATCGACCTCCACAGATTCTGTCACCAGCAGCCCTTCCTGTTCCAATTTATGCAAAACAGGATATAAAGCACCAAAGGTAAGTGCAATCGCCCCGCTCGTACGCTCCTTCACCTCTTGCGTAATTTCATAACCATACATACGCTTCTGCTCAGCGAGTAAATTAAGAACAATGGTTTTCAGCGTACCACGCACATATTCGTTACTTGTTGTGTTCGTATCCATAAGTCAGTTTTTACTCTACAAATATATATAAGTTTTTTATATATGCAACAATCCAGGTCAAATATTATTAAAATCTGTGATATTTATTTAAAAATTAATCGTCCGTCAACGGAATAGAACGATTAATACGCTCTTCTAACGAAATAAACGTCTCTGTCCGCTGAATTCCGTTTACTTTTTGAATTTTGTCATGGAGTATTTCTCTTAAGTGACCTGTATCACGACATACAATTTTAACGAAAATACTATAAATACCCGTAGTATAATGGATATTGACCACTTCCGGAATACGCTCCAATTCCAGCGCCACCTGCTCATACAAAGAGCTCTTATCTAAATAAACGCCTAAAAATGCACTGATATCCCACCCCAGTTTGGTCGGGTCGATCAGCAACTGTGAACCTTTTACGATACCGAGCTGCTCCATCTTCTTCATGCGAACGTGTACGGTACCGCCCGACACAAATACCCGCTTTCCTATCTCTGTGTAAGGTAGCGCTGCGTTTTCGATCAGCAGGGACAAAATTTTTAAATCAGTACTGTCTATATCTGAATACTTCTGCATAAAGCGTATTTTTGTTGAATTTTTCGCAATTATTTAAAGCAATTTATAAAAATATCGTAAATTTTTCGATTTTTTTATGCAAATATTTTATATTTAAAATTATACCGCTTACTTTTGCATTGTCATTCCGGGAAAGACAATTTATTTTAAAAACTGGAATCGACAAAATATCACATTGTAGGGTGATGAAATTGGCAGCCATGCCCTCCTGTCTCGGGGGTGGTGAATCAGGGATAAACACGGTATAATGCCGACGAAAGTCGACTGGGGTGGACCACCAACAGTATTTGTACCGCGGCTAACCTCACCGTGGGTGGTTCGAATCCCCCTCCTACAGCAAAAAAAACTTGACAAGCGATTTTTTTCGTAGTAGTTTTATTTGGTTTTTAGTTTGTTGATGAAGTGTAATTTGACACGCGGGTTCATTTTGAAACCTGCGTGTTTTTTTGTTTTAGAGACAAAAAGTTGCTTTCAAGACTTCAAGAGCACTTTACCTAACCATAGAAGTAAAGTCAACCGGCCACCGTTCATGCATAACAGTTGGTACCTGGACACCACCCTTCATAGATTATTTTACATGTCATCCTCCCGTCTACCACTAAATTACTGATCGTTACAAAATTATTTTCGGAATTTGTTAAAATAATAGTTCGCCTGATAAAATTAAACAACAAGAAATCCGCAGTAAACAGACGGGCTTCCCAGCGCATGCTGTTTACTACGGATTTTTGCAGAAATGAACTTACTTTATTATCGATATCCCTTCCATATCTTCCATTCGGGCAACAATACCCCATCCGTAAAAATCATTGGATACGCCGATCAGTATTTCATTTTTCCCCTCTTTAAACGGAATTATAAACGACGTATTTTCCAATGACAACCGGCCGAAAGGCTCTTTCATGATGGGTGATCCAAAAGAATTCTTATCAACGTAGAGATAACGGCCATTCAGCAGAACCCAAACTTCATCGCTGAAACCAAGCGAAATCTTTTTCTTTTGTTCCATTTTCGAATTGATATTGACTTTTAACCATACCAGCCTCCTCTTGTTATTAACACTTCCCCCAAATTTCCTGGTAAGATTAACCAGCCCCATTCTTTCTGACACCACAGGCTCCCAGATTTCTTCCGGCTTTGGAATAAAATCGTTACTAAAATCAACGTTTGTCGGTGTTTCAAAGGGCTTGCTGACCTGCCAATTCCGTAGATATCGCGGATCGTGATCCGTAAGATCTATACCTGCCAAAGGCGACAGATTTCCCGTATCGTTCATTTTTATAACCAGATTCGAGATTACAGATTCCCCTTCAAAGGCGATTGTTCCGTCAGATACATTACCTTCCAGCCTGGGGACTTCCACCACTGGCCTGGCCATATCATTCACATAAGCCTGAAACTGCTTCCCCGAAATCACCAGTTTGACGTGATTCCAGCCTTCTTTCCAAAAATAAGCATTGCCCTGAAAATGCCCCAACAAATCCCACAGGTTTACGCCGGAAATATGAGGTGCGTATTGAACCGTTTCCATAGCAGTGGAATCGCGGAGGCGATGTGTTCGAAAATAGAAACATTCGTTCTCCCTGGCATCCTGCCAGCGAAAATAAACCGAGACAAAACGTGCATCAGCCGGAATAAAATCAAATTCAATCGTGCCGTTTGAAAAAGAAGTATTTTTCAAAATAACCTGTCTACCCTTCGGTGAAAGTTTCATTGATGGCCTTGAATCATGCATTACAAACGCTACTTTCTCATGCTGATAATCCCAATTTTCGGCTTTTAATGAGATTGTGGTATTTGAATCAGCAGGCGTTTTCGTCCGGTTTTTCTTTTTTTGAGCAACCACTGATAGTGAAATCAGTAGCAAAAAAATGATTAATATCTTTTTCATGACTTTTAATTGTTCAGATTGATTTAATATAAAATTCACTATAAGTTTGGGTTTTAAGGTTTCCGGTTACCTTTGGCAAACATAAACAGCGCGCCCATTTTATCGTTGCTCAAATTCTGGTCAAGTTTTTTCAAGTTATATCACACTGAATTCCAATGCTGTCCGACATAAGTGAACTATTGCGATGTAAAAAAATAATTGAGCAAAAGCTTGATTGGGGCGACAGTGAAAACTGGCAAAGCTCCGATTTTGAAAATCTCAATCAGCTGATTCTTGATAAAACCGGGGTTTCATTAAGCGTGAGTACGCTGCGCAGAATTTGGGGAAGAGTCGAATACAATCACCTGCCCAGCGTGACAACTTTAAATACCCTGGCGAAGTTTGCCGGTTTTGAAGACTGGCGTAATTTCATGAAGAAGAATGCTTCTGAACCAGATCTGAATCGAAATCCGTCCACTGAGAAAAAAACAAGAATCCATTCGGGGTCACTCGTGAAATTTGCGTGGATCTTTGGACTTGCTGTGTTTACAGGTCTGATAACTATTCTCGCGTTCGACAAAGGCCAACCTCAGCTCAAATCTGAGGAATATGCTTTTAGCAGCCAGCCCATTACCAAAGGAATCCCTAACTCAGTCATTTTCACATACGATGCATCGAAAGCTCCGGGAGATTCGATTTTCATACAACAATCCTGGGATAAACGTCGCAGAACAGTGGTCGAGAAAAACCTCCACAAACATACTTCTATCTACTACGAACCGGGTTTTTACATTGCTAAACTTATCGTGGGTGAACAAATTGTGAAGGAGCATAAGTTACTGGTGCCTACCACTGGTTGGCTCGGCACGATCGACGGGCCGACAATTCCTGTATATCTCAAAAACCGTGAGTTTATGGCCGACAGCATTTTACAATTGCCTGTAAGTGTTATTGCCACCAAAAATATACCGATGCAGCCCCAGACTCCCAACATTCATTATTATAATGTTGGCAACTTTGAGCCCGTTTCGATAAAGAACTTTAATTTCAGTAGTGAAATTAAAAATGAGTTCAGGGACGGCGCGGGTGCTTGTCAGTTATCGGCCATTACGTTAATTACAGATGATATACCTATCGTCATTCCGTTTTCGGCAAAGGGTTGCGTTTCCGAGTTAAACTTTCTCAGCATCGATAATTTCATTTCGGGAAAAAAGGAAGACCTTTCTGCTTTTGGCGCCGATTTTTCGGATTGGGTAAAGGTTTCATGCAAAAGCTCCGGAACTAAAATTCAATATTCAGTCAACAATAAACAGGTGCTGGAGTTGCCCTTGCCCGCCCGTGACATCCATGTTGTGGGTTTGGCCTACACATTTCAAGGAACAGGAGCGGTTAAAAAAGTGAGTTTAAGCAGCCAAAACAAAATCATTTTTCAAGCATTCTGATTGCGTTTCAAACCCGAACAAAACAGCCTGACGGCACGCTGAGCGATCAGCCTGTTTTCATTTTTCAAAAAAGCTCAATGCTTTTAATCATTTAGGACAAAGTGTTTTTTTCGCAAAATCTGATCAGAATTCGATACGATAATTGAAGTTGGGATACAGACCAGTCTGATAGATGGTCTTGATTTTACCGGTCCTCACATCAAAATGCTTCGAGAATATGTTTTTCGTGTTGCTTACATTCTGGATGTCAACAAACCATTCCTGAGCCATCCGCTTCCCGTTTTGTCTGTATGTCAGCTTTAAATCGGTCCTGAAATAAAATTTGAAGCGATTTTCATAAGCGCGGCTTTTGTCGGTTATCTCCCACCCTGTTTCAATGGATTTTTGCAGATCAACGGGAATATAGGGCCGCCCACCCGCGAGCGCTACTTTTAAATCAACGGCAACACTGTGTTTCTCATTAATCTTCCACTCTTTCCCACCCAGGAAATTGACCACATAGCGACCGTTAAAAGCCGTATTTCGCCATATTTTATCGCTTCCCTGGTATTTGGACTCATACAGTGAAATGGTCGTGAGAAAATAATAACCCTTATTAAAATTCCTTTCCAAAGTAATTTCCAGACCATAATTTTTTCCTTTACCCTCATTAACCAGACTATCCACGTCCGGCGCAGAAAACGTTGCACCCAGATTAAGGACTGAAGTCGTTGACCGAAATCTTTCAACGGGCACATTGTATAGATGCTGAGAATACACTTCCGTTTTCAGTTTTATATTATCGCCAAAATACCGTTCGTATCCACCCACAAACTGATAACTTTTGGTAAGGTCCAAATCCATGTTTGTCTGCGTAAAACTCCCGTCAGTATTTCTGGTTTTGTAAAAGTAAAGCTGTATCGGTTGCATCTTACTGTTCATACCCGCAGCAAAAGAAACGGCTTGTCGCAACGGCAGATCATAACGCATGCCCAGCCTTGGCTCAACCGCATTTTTTTTATTCAGATTGAAATACGTAAAATGCAGTCCGCCGTTAATCGTCAGTTCGTTCAAGGGTTTGTATTGCCACTGTCCATATGCCTGGGCCAGCTCCGTCCCACCATTTTCATCCCTTAAACGTCGGTATATTTTGTTGCTGTAAGTACTGTCCAACAGGTCATAGGACAACTTATGAAGATACACGCCCGCTGAAAACAGATTTTTGGCGTTCAGCTTTTTGTTGTAAATGCCGGTAAATGTAATCCTTCCCAGACCAGACTTATCCCTGTACCGGTTAAAAGGCTGACGTTCATCATTAAGCGAATCAATTTGCGTTTCAAAAACAGACCCGGAAACAGCGAGCGATGCTTTTAGAGAAGTCTTTTCGTTGAAATAATGCAGGTAGGACAACCCGGCCACGCCCATTTTTGCTTTGTTGACAAGATTACTGTACGCGTCGCTGTAAAGGTTGGCCGTATCTTTCAAATCACCCTTGAAAGATATATCACTGGTGCCCCCTACCCCGTAGATACTCCATCTGCTTCCGGCTTTTTTCGTTGGGATATCTATTTTAAAAGATAGGTCCTGATAATTCGGCACACTGCTGCCCGTTCCCAAATTCACACCGAGTTTTTGTACGAGACCCATTACCGAATAGCGGTAGTGCGCGAGATATGTCGCCTTTTTCCCTTTTTTAAACGGCCCCTCCGCACCCAGTTCAAAGCCGTTGAAACCGACCTGTCCGGTATACTCGCGTTTATCCCGATTGCCTGTTTTCAGTTGTAGGTCAAAAACACCGCTGAGCGCATTGCCATAGGAAGCCGGAAAAGCCCCCGTAAAAAAATCGGATTGACTCAATACGTTGTTATTCAAAATAGTGACAGGACCGCCCGTTGCACCCAATGCGCCATAATGGCTCGGATTGGGGATATCGATACCTTCGAGCCGCCACAGAAGTCCGGTAGGAGAATTTCCTCTGATTACGATATCATTGCGGGCATCATTATTTCCCACGACGCCCGCAAAATTGGCCGCCATGCGCGAAGGATCATTCCGGCTTCCGGCAAAGCGGCGCGTATTTTCAACATCAAATGTCCTGGCGCTAAGCGTTCCAAATTCGTTATTTAGAACATCCTGATTGCGGTTTGCCTTTACTGTCAGCTCCTCTGCATTAATCACCTGTTCAATAAGCCGGATTTCAAGATTGACTTCCTTCCCGGCCGTAACCAGCACATCGGGAACAATCTGCTCACCATAACCCACACAGGTTATCTTCAACGTCTGACGACCAAGCGGCACGAACGGCAACCTGAAAATACCTTCCTGATCGGACTGTATACCGGTCAGCGGCTCACTCCCCACCAGGATAACATGAACACCTGGCAAGGAACTTCCGGACTGGGCATCCAGAATTTTTCCCTTTACTGTATTGGATAAAGTTTGCGACCAGCCTGCATAAAAACAGAGCTCCAATAAGGTTGTTAGTATTACTTTTTTCATGACTATGGAAAAGTGTGGACATAAGATCGTTTAGGAAATCACGCGAATCCTCTTTACTTAAATCAACAATATTTACTTCCGTGAGGCAAATTTCAGATGCGGCTGGTAACGTTGGCGATTATACTTTTAACTTTAAAACCATCGTCTTTCAGTCTGAAAAGTTCACAGCCTTTTTCGGACTGATCGTTAACGATTAGCTTGTGCGTAATTTCGTCATAGTCCCATTTCAGGTTTTTTGAATCGGAATCGGGAAATAAATCCTGCTGAAATCGGGATACTTCGCAGACATTGTTGCAGGCCAGCAATCCAGGCAGAAAAAGTGAATGAAGCGAGCGTTTTAATGAAGTTTGACTTAACATGGCTATGAAATTTGATAAATTATAAATGCAACAACCTCTGTCTCAGGCAGAGACCTTCCAGTCTACAAATTTTATTTATATAAAACTGCAATCCAACTTTAATGACTAAACGGTAAAGAGTGCGCAGATTCACAATTTATCAAACTATAAATCAATCACTTAACTAGCCAATTTTAGTCAAAAAAGCCTTAATTGTATCTCTGTACCCACGCGTCCATTTCACTTTGTGGCCGCCCGTCAGATGAACGATATACTCGCCGTTAAAATAGGTTTCGAGTTCTGCGATGCAATTGATATTGATAATATTGGACCGGCTGACACGTATCATTAGCGTAGGATCCAGGCGGTTTTCCAGGCTCGTCAGGCTTTCATAAATCGTATACGTTTTCGAAGCGGTGAATAACGAAATATAATTTCCGTCCGCGCCAAAATGGGTAATATCCTCCACTTTTACAAGATACATCCGCCCGGCTTCCTTGACCAGGATCCGCTGCAAATAATTACCTCCTTTTTCTTCCTTCTGCTCTAATAATAACCGGTTGACAAGTTCTTCAATACGCGGCTGCGCCTGTTGACTTAACCGCTCTTTCAAACGTCCCAGCGACTGGTGAAAACGGATTTCATCGAAAGGTTTTAGTAAATAATCAATCGCATTGACCTCAAATGCACGCAACGCATACTGATCGTAAGCGGTCGTAAAAACCACGAAAGGCTGATGGTGCGGCCACACTTCCTTTAAAACCTCGAAACCGTCAAGCTCCGGCATCTGAATATCGAGAAATATAATATCGGGTTTGTGCTGCAATATTTTTATCACGGCTTCCGTACCATTTGCAGCCTCATCCACCACGCGAATGGAAGTGTCTCCCGTCAGAAACGTCCGAATCACGTCCCTTGCCAATATCTCATCATCTATAATAAGGCAGCAATATGTCATTGTCTTCCTGAATTTTGGTTTTTGTTTGTGTATGAAAAAATAATGTTACAACCGTTCCACCCTGCGGCGGGTACGAACAGATCAGACTTGCATCCTCGCCATAGGCCTGTTGCAGACGCAGCAAAGTGTTTTTCAGGCCAAGTCCCATGCCGGTCGACGCCTTCCGTTGTTTCTGCCCAATACCATTATCGATTACTTCCAGTTGCAGATGGTCTCCGACAATTTTGCTCGTAATCCGGATCAGCGCGTCCGTCGTCAGGTCTGAAATTCCGTGTGTAAATGAATTTTCGACCAGCGGTTGCAGAATCAATTGCGGAACCGGGCATAACTCCGTGGCGGGATCAATATCGTATTCAACTTTGAGTCTGTCCTGAAACCGGATCTGTTGAATACCCAGGTATTGCTGGGTCAGCCGCAGCTCTTCCTGCAAAGGAATAAAATCCGCTTTTTGGTTAACCAACACGGCCCTGAGCAGGTCACTTAAAGTGGTAATCATCAGCGTGGCTTTTCTGATGTCATTTTTAATCATCAGACTGACGACAGCATGGAGGGTATTGAAAAGGAAATGCGGGTTAAGCTGCATTTTCAATGATTGAAGCTGAGCCGTCGCGAGCTGCCCTCGGAGCTGTTCATTGGTTAACTCAGTTTTAAAATGCTGCTGCCTGAGTGCCTGGTAGCGGTAGATATAAGACACCTTATTAAACCCCACAACCAGCAGCATGTACTGCCCAAACGCGGCAGGGTACGCCATGAAAAGTGAAAAAATATAACTTTCCGCAGACACGAACTTACCCACCAACCGAAACATGATCGGATTGGTGATGAAATAATGGAAGATATTTAAGAAAGTGATCAGAAACGTGACAATAAATAAATGCAAAAGGATCTGGCGAAACAGCCGTTTGGTCCGGTCTTTGAAAACAATGGGGATTTTTAAAGAAGCATAAAGAATCAGCGGCGTTGTACTCCACCAGAACAGACCATCCAGAAGCCAGATAAAAGTCTCGTAATAGCGCATGGTCAAACCATCCCGAAGCAGCCACAGCATCGTAAGCTGCCCGAAAGTGATCACGGCAAAAATGCTCCAGTAACAAAAAGCATATTTCCAGAACTGACCAACGGTAAGCGGCAACCGGGACTGGTTAAGTAATCGTTGAACAAAGTGCATACACAGCACGGTTAGGGTGTCTTTTAATTTTACTTAAAGTTTTAAAATTTATCCCGTACGACCAATTAAAAATGGTTGAAGGAGAATAAATTAGATTTTAAAACAAAACTAAAATCCGGCTGATATTTACTTGATAAAATTTATCCAAACTGCCCTGATTATTATTTAAAACACTTTTCAGGGCCAAAAACCAGATCATGTCTTATCAATTGATCATTTTTACATCGTAAATGAACCGGCTGTCACAATCTGTTGTCTTATTTACAGCATTACCTGTTACTTTTGCCAGCGAAATTTCATGGTTTCCGTCAGTTTAATAGCAATAAAGTAATATACCGGACTAGAATCCGGCCAGGTTTACAATTAGTCCTCTGATAAAATGAAGCGAATAAAGTGGTTAATCCTGGCATTAATCATCCAATTATATTTCCCAACGGGTGTAATAGCGGTAGACAAAGAAAAGAAAGAAGGCCCAAGCGGATTTTTCCTGACCGAAAACCGCAAACATGACCGCATTCCGTTTAAATTCCGTTCAAACCTGATCATTGTCCCGATACAAATCAACGGCTCGGATACCCTGAATTTCATCCTCGATACGGGTGTGGCCCATACCATTATTCTCGATCCGACGACACTGGATAAAAGCAAACTTGATCTAAAACGCAGGCTGATGATCGGGGGCATGGGCGAAGGCAAAATGATCAGCGCGCACACGGCTATTGGAAATTCGCTGTCGATGCAGCACATGCAGGTCAACCAGCACAACATGCTGATTCTGGACGAGCCATTAACCATGCTGTCAGCTTATGCCGGGATGCCTGTTCATGGCATTATCGGTTATGAAATTTTTGACAGTTTTGTTGTGACACTGGATTTTGACAGAAAAGAATTAACGCTGACTACTCCGTCAAAATATCAGTACAACGCGAAAAAAGGCGATAAGCTACCCATTTTGATACACAATACAAAACCTTACCTGGGGGCCGACACCAGAATTTCCGGGAAAGACTATAATGGTCTGCGGTATATGATCGATACCGGTGCAGGAAATGCATTGCTGATTGACCATTCCTCTAAAAAGGAAATTCCGATGCCCACACCGGTTATTCAGTCCCGGGAAGGGCTTGGACTTAATGGCGCGGTGAAAGGGAGCATGGGCAGGATTGATGGGATAAAATTGGGCACTTATGATCTAAAAAATGTGCTGGCCTCCTTTCCTGACAGCCTGGCTTTTGGGCTAAAAATGGCGGACCGTGACGACCGGCAGGGAAGTATAGGCTGTGAATTATTGCGCCGTTTTAAGGTCACGTTCAACTATCGGCGGCATTATATGGTGATCAAACCTGTGAAAAGCCGACTGAAAGAGCGTTTTGAATACAACATGAGCGGACTTGACATCCTGGCCGCCGGAGAAAACCTGGATACTTATTTCATCGACCATGTCAACGAAAACTCTCCGGGCGCCAAAGCAGGCCTGAAAAAAGGTGATCAGATCCTTTACATTGACGGCACTTCTGTGAAAGACATGAATATCAGCGAAGTATACCAGCTGATGAAAAAAGGTAATGGAAAAAGTCTTGACGTGATGGTGATACGGGACAAAAAGAGCTTCTTCGCAATGCTTAAACTTCAACGGATCATCTGATTGTTTTAAAAAATTAATTAGCTTGGGCTTTGATCATTGACTTTGATCCCGTAACACATCAAACCTGACTAAAATGATTTTAAAAAACATGCGATCACACACTTTGAACCGGGGTTATCTATTCATTTTCCTTTGCGCGCTGCTGGCGTCGTGTGGGCAAAAAGAGAAAAAACTGCCGGAGGTTGCGGTGCGAGATACGACCATTACGGTTGAGAATTCCTTCACAGAATTGTTTGTGGACAGCATAACCTTAAACCGTTTTGTGAAAACAACGGAGAATGACAGCATCGCCAACCAGATCCAGAGTTTTTACAATCACAGAAACTATCAGTTCGCCTGGTTTTTTCCTGACGGACTTGCCGATTTTGTCCCAACGTTTCTGGGTTTGCAAAATGACTACATCCATTATTCCGGCGACAGCTCATTATACAACGCAGCGCTGGTTTCCAGAATCGATTCTTTGAAACTGCTAAAAAAAATAAACCCGAAAGACACGTCGGTCGTCAATACCGAACTCCTGCTAACGGAGCAGTTTTTCAAATACGCAAGCCGGGCTTACTCCGGAGATCACCGCATTAATATTCAGGAACTCAACTGGTACATTCCACGTAAAAAAATCAATACCGAGGCCTTTCTCGACTCCCTTTTAAAGCATAAGGCACAAAATTTATCTGCGTACGAGCCGGTTAACCGCCAATATAATTTGCTGAAAGAAAACCTGCTTAATTATTATCAGATCAGAAAAGACCAGACCTGGGATTCGCTTGTACCGGATAAGAAAAAATTTAAAGAGGGAGACAGTTACGATATCATTCCGGAGATTAAACAGCGGCTTTTTGCCCTGGGCGACTTGCCGGAAGCCGACACGACCGACTTGCTGGACACGGCGTTAACCCAAGCCGTGAAACGTTTTCAAACCCGTTTTGGACTCAAACAGGACGGACAGATCGGTCCTGCTTTTTTCCGTGAAATCAACGTACCAATTCAGGAACGTATTCAACAGATACTGATCAATATGGAGCGTATCCGCTGGGTGCCCGCTACGCCGACAACGGATTATTTGCTGGTCAATATCCCGGAATACAAACTGCATGTTTATGAGGATGGGAACCTGTCTTTCAGCATGAACGTGGTGGTAGGTTCTGAAGCGCATAACACCGTCATATTTTCCGGAACGCTTAACCAGGTCGTGTTCAGTCCTTACTGGAACGTACCGCCGAGCATATTGAAAAACGAAATTTTACCAGGCATCAAACGCCGTCCGAATTATCTTGCCAAACACAACATGGAATGGAACGGTAATGCAGTCAGGCAAAAACCCGGGCCTAAAAATTCACTCGGACTGGTCAAGTTCCTTTTCCCAAACAGTTATAACATTTATCTGCACGATACGCCTTCCAAAAATCTTTTTGGCGAGTCCAGCAGGGCATTTAGTCATGGCTGTATCCGCCTTTCAGAACCAAAAAGACTGGCTGAGTTCCTGCTCAGGAAAGACAGCACATGGACAGAACAAAAGATAACTGACGCAATGAATCTGGGGAAAGAGAAATATGTGCGTCTGCGTGGAAAGGCTGAGATACCCGTGTTCATTGGCTACTTCACGGCCTGGATCGATCAGAATGGCTTGCTGAATTTCAGGAAAGATATTTATGGCCACGATAAAAAAATGGCCGAAAGACTGTTCAGTAACGGCACTGAGGTTATCGCTTTAAAGAATTAAGCGAATATAAAGAAACCGGCCAAAAGCCGGTTTCTTTATATATCCCAATAAGTTCGAAACTTGAAAAAGTTACAAACCGATTTGTAACACATTATATTTTTCAGCGACACCGTTTGTCAATACTTCCTGAACCGTCGCGGCATTTCCCGAAAATGGTCCGGAAGATTCTATGTTCAATGTGGCCATGGCAGCGCCATATTCTCCCGACTCCTGAATATCTCCTCCTTTTATTTTTTTAGTCAGATAACCCGCCATGTACGTATCTCCACAGCCTGTCGCATCCACGATGGCCGAAGGTTTGTAGGCGGGGATTTCATGAAATAAACCATCTTTAAAGATCAGAGAACCACGGCTACCCAAGGTAATGATTACCTCCTGAACACCCAGATCGGCCAGATAACGCGCACCTTGCTGCACATCTGACCAGCCTGTTACCACTTCCATTTCATGCTCATTGGCCTTCAAAATAGACACATAAGGTAATGCTTCTTTTTTGTCAGCCCAATCATGGTAAATTACCTTTTTGTTTTCAACAGAACGAAGAAGTCCCTGAATATCAAGAGAAATCATTCCTTTTAACGAAAGAAATCGAATCAGATCCACCGAGATATCATCCGATAATAATGGACCGATATGATAAATTTTGGCATCCACCGCCGGCATCACCGAAATCCCGAAAGGTGCCGCTTTTTGCAAAACATTTTGCTCGCGGTAATCCTGGTTTTCGCTGTAAATATTTTCAAAATAAACGGAGTGTTCACTGGGAAGCGTATGAACCGTAATGCCATCAGCGCTTAGGTTATTGACAACGTCCATTTCACTTTGTGCTAACGCCGTGACCAGCACATAGTTAATATCAAATTGTTGAATCGCCTTCGAAAAGTAAAATGAAGTACCACCCGGCATGTGTTTCACAGACTTGGTCGTTACTACTTTATCCAGCGTTATATGACCTATCGTACAGATATCGTACATGATTCTAGAAATAATCGATGTTAACAAATTTATTTTATAACAGATTAAAAAATCAATGCCAGGTCCCATGTTAACCCAACTTTTCTTTTCTGTTATCTCTGTATTACGGCCCGGCCGCAACTACATCTTAAGCCAACAACATTGGATTTGTTATAGTTCTTGAAATTGTTCAAATCCGTTGTCAAGCGGCTATTTTTTTATAAAATTTGTTTTAGGATTATTCTCATGAAACGAAAGAGGGCGTCTCAAATTCGAATTGAGGCGCCCTCTTTGTTTTGTATAGGCTTTCGTGATGTTTTATCTTTTTTATGCTTCTATCAAAAGCTCAGAGCGTTATCAGATTGAATTATGTAATAACAAGCCCTTCTAAGCAGCTTTTTTTCTAATATTCTGTGCTATTGCAAGCAATCCCCATTCAATTTCGACTTT
>NZ_JAVFVU010000022.1 GCF_030929615.1 Dyadobacter sp. LHD-138
TAATGATTGTCCTTTCATCAACTGTTCGAGCGCCTTATCGCGCATCTGTTCGAATTCCGTCTTTTCCATGTTCTGTCTTAAAGTTAAAACTTTTAGACAGAGTTCATTTTACAGTCTCTCGATTTAGGATTTGAAGACCCTTCCTACTTTATTCGCTTTTTTAAAAAGCATACCAATCATTCGCCCGAAGCATTCCGCAAAACCTTCAAGTAAGTCTTGTTCCATATATTTTTTGTGATACCAATTGGCTAAACACAGCCACTACTTTTGCTATAAATGAAGCAAAATGGGAGCCGTAGTATTAGAAAAATATACAAAAAATTGCTGGCCTTTTAATCATAAACTGTCTCGTCCTGAAATAAGTTGACACAAATTTGACTTATGATGGGAGCATGTTCATTATCAGTAAAAAGGCGTAGTCAACGTGATTATAATTTAGGCTTTAAACTATCCGTGTTCATTCAGATTTTGCAGTTGCTGTAAGATCCTTGTTTTACCAGAACCAGTCATACCTCCTAAAATGACAAGCTGATACTGCTGTTCAAACTGATCGCGCACCCATCTTCGATAATGCTTACAACCACCTTCTATCAGGTACACTTCGAATCCGTAGAGATCAAGTGCCGATGCCATGACCCCGCTGCGCATTCCGTCGGCCCAGCAATGAACGGCTATTTTTTATCCGGAACCATCTGCAAGGCATCCTTAACAAAGCCCGACCACTTAGGTCCGGTTAGATCAAAACCCCGCAGGATGGCCTGTTCCTTCCAATTTGTTTATGCGTTGTACCGACAATAACTCTTTCTTCATTACTGAAAAGCGGTAAATTAAATGCTCCTGGTATGTGTCCGTGCTCAAATTCAGCGGGCGTTCTTACATCGGCAAGTACAATGGCTAACTTGAAAAAATCACGAATTGTTATGTTTTTATTCATTCGGCTGCTTAGGTGTAATCGCTTTTTATTTGTCAGAATTTGAAAAGACCCGTTGGGCTGGTAAGATAACGATATAATGCCTGATCGAAGACAGGATTTAGAAATTCGTAGCCGGTTTAACTTTTTGAAGCAATAAAAGATAAATTCTGAATACATCACATCTTAACAATTTATTAAACTAATGTTTAGTATTAATAAACATCTAGCTTTTTACCTTTGACTCGAAATTTACTTGACATCAATAATTTATGACTTTGGCTAGTTTACTTGTATTTACCGGTGTAGGAGAAGAATTGGAACTGATTGAAAAACAAATTCCTGAGATAGGCCACGCTGAGGTCTTGGTCAAAAATCTTTATACTACCCTGTGTGGGAGCGATCTCCACACTTTTTGTGGGGTAAGGCATGAGAAAACGCCTACCGTACTCGGGCATGAGATTGTAGGGGAAGTAGTTGAGATCGGATCCGGGCACACTGGTCGGGATTACGCTGGTAATCCGCTTCGGGTAGGGGATGTAGTAACCTGGTGTATCTTTTCGTCGGATCCGCAGTCGGCGGAAGCGTTGAAGGGAATGCCGCAAAAAGCCTCTGGATTGTTTAAATATGGCCATGCCCAGTTAACGGATCAGGATGCGTTTCACGGCGGGTTGGCCGAATATTGCATATTGAAGGAGAATACGGCGATATTAAGAATTCCTGGTGATGTACCGCTGGCTGTTGCGGCAACGATCAACTGTGCAATTGCCACGGTAGCTGGCGCTTTACGGCTTGCAGGAGATATTCGGGGCAAACGTGTTCTTATCACGGGCCTGGGTTTACTGGGTATCGTATGCACTGCCATGTGCAAGGACGCGGGCGCTGCTATGATTTTAACGGCAGATATTAATAGCCAACGTCTCGGTCAGTCATTGGCTTTCGGCGCAGGTGACACTTATCTCTTGGGGCATTCCGAGGTGAACGCAGTCACCGATCAGCTTCAGCCTTCGCCAGAAGATATGGATGTTGTGTTCGATATGAGCGGAGCACCGGATGCGATGGAAATGGGGATTAATTCCCTGCGGGTTGGCGGTATTGCCATATGGGTCGGGGCCGTTTTTACTGCCCGTAAAGTGGCATGCGATGCCGAGCAGATCGTGCGGAAGCTCATTACGATTAAGGGATTGCACAACTACAACTATGAGGATTTTGTAGCTGCGGTCGAATTTATCGGGCGTTGTCACAAGGATTTTCCTTTTGACAAAATAATCGGGAAGGAGTTTACGCTTTCCCAGGCACAGGCGGCTTTTGAATATGCCCTTGCACACAAACCGCTGAGGGTAGGGATTCGTTTATAAATCACAAAAAAGAGGATTATGGTTAATGCTTTTCGCAGACAGCAGTGGAAGATGTTACTGCTCACGATGGTTTGCTACCTGTTTTTCTACACGGGTCGTCACAACTTCGGCTGGGCGGCGCACGGTATGGCTGCCGACTTCAATGTGCCTTTTGCCACCATTGGCTGGATCAGCTTCGCGATGCTGATAGGGTATGCGGTCGGGCAGTTTGTGAACGGCAACCTGGCCGACCGGTTCAGTGCCCGAATCATGATGCCTTTGGGAGCGTATCTTTCGATCGGCGCCAATGTAGCCATAAGCTTTGCCCCGTCGTTGCGTTGGGTCATGGTACTCTGGGCCCTCAACGGGTTTTTCCAATCGATGGCTTGGGCGCCGGGCGGAAAAATCATCTCCAATTGGTGGGGAAAAGAAGAGAAGGGAAAGGCGTTCGGCTTTTATACGATGGCAGCAGGTCTTTCTTCTGTGGTCACTTACCTGTTTTCTATTCTGATTTTAAAAGAAAATATGGAGTGGCGGATGCTTTTCAGGTTGCCCGTGTTGCTTTTGCTGGTTACTTCCACGCTATTCCTGATTTTCGCAAAAGACAAGCCTTCAGATCTTGGATTTGAAAATCCCGACGAGGATCATACCTTAAAAGACGGACAGCATAACGAGAACTGGCTGCAACGTTACAAAGAGGTCATGGGAAATACCAGCTTTTTAAGAGTCACCCTTGCATTTGGCTTCGAAAGCATGGCACGCTATGGCTTTATATTCTGGGTGCCGGTTCATTATTTGGGAAGCAACTGGAAAGACAATCCGCACAATTTGTGGGTGACCTTCCTGCTTCCGGTTGGAATGGCGGCTGGCGCTGTTTCTTTTGGCAATTTGTCTGATACGCTTTTCGGAAGAAACCGCGTCGCTTCCATCCGTTTCGGTATGCTTTCCAGCGCGTTGGTAGCGCTGGTGATTTTTATTACACCAGCCGGCAATACTGCCTTGCAGGCGATGTTCATGTTACTGGCAGGCTTCTTCGTCTACGGGCCGCAAGCCAACTTTTGGACATTATGCCCGGAGATGCTAGGTAATCAGCGAACGGGTACCGGGATCGGTTTGATGAATATGAGCGGTTACGTTTTTGCCGCACTGGGAGAGCCCATGCTCGGCAGGGTTATAGACATCACGGGAAATAGCTCTCATATTTTCCTGATCATCGCATTGATCTGCCTGCTTTCAGCGGGAGCTATTTCGACGGTAGGGAAGGTGGCGTATATAGCGTATCGTAGTTAGTTGTTTTGGTCGAAAAAATACAGAACCAGCAGCATACAGCTTTGATCAGAGGTATTTTTAGGAACGTGCGGCAGGCGGCCATCAAAAAATATGGAATCACCCTCTTCTAAAATAAGAGTCTGACCATTGACAAGATATTCGGTTTGTCCTTTAACAATATATACAAATTCGTATGCATCGGTAGTCACTTCCTCGCGGAAGGAATCGGTGCTGAGCTCAAGAAGCGCAAAGTCAATGGTGCTGGCAGGCAGGTTACGCATCATGATACGGGTATAATTGAAGCCTTTGGCGTCTTCTTTCTCAAACGGAGCGTAATCTTTTTTCCTGTTGACCAATATGGTAGGTTCCAATAAACTAAGGCCATCGAAAAATGCACTGACCTCAATTTCGAGTGACCGGATAATGCCTAGCATGACCGGCAGCGACGGGATCGTGCGACCGTTTTCGACCTGTGAAACCAATCCTTTGCTCACACCGGACTTGTCGGCCAGTTCCTGTAGGGTCATTCGCTTGTCCAGCCTTTTCTGTTTAATGCGGCGGCCAACCTCTAGAATAAAAAATCCATCCATTTGGCAAGAATAGTAAAAAAATCTGGCATAGAGCCAAATAGTTAAAAACTAATAAGCTTCCAAACCTGCGTGGCGACACAATTATGTTGTTTTTAAATCATGGGAACAATTCATAGTTAATAAATATTTGATATATGTTTAGTATGAATAAACAATTTTTCATTTTATCTTTGATTTAAGATAATAGTATAAGTCCGGGGCCCGGGTCAGACCATTATCGGAAATATACACAGCATCCTAAAATACCCTGTTTCGTTTTTAATTTATTGTATCAATGCTTACACAAAAGATTTCCAAGTTATGAGAACTTTTATTTGATTGAAATATCCTGCAATCCAAAAGGGTCGAAGGTTGTTCAAAAGGAAGATCGTGAACCACTTCTTTCAGAGGGTAGTCCACGATCTGAGTAATGGCACCTGGAGGCACATTTCTTCAACTTTATGAAGATGGTACTGTCAAAAATCAATATAATAAACATCATTTTTGATATTTACGAAATATTAAACCGCTGATAATAAGATGAAATCATTTTTTAGACAACTATTCCTGATCCCTTTATCTTTATTTTGTTTTCAAGCCGCTTTTGCGCAAGGCAAGATCGAGCACGTGATCCTGATCGGCTCGGACGGTTTCGGCGCTTATGCCTTTGACAAAGCAAAAGCGCCCAACCTGCGCAAGCTCATGGAGGAAGGTTCCTGGACGTTGAATGCGCGCACCGTTTTGCCTTCTTCAAGCGCGCCCAACTGGGCTTCGATGGTGATGGGAGCTGGTCCCGAGCTGCACGGGTATACCAAATGGGGCAGCCAGTCGCCCGACCTGCCTGCCCGAGAATTGGACGAGTACGGCATGTTCCCGACGGTTTATGGCTTATTAAGAAAAGAAAGGCCAAAAAGCGAGATCGGCGTGATTTACGAGTGGGACGGTATCGGTTATTTATTCCCTAAAAAAGCCGTGAACAAAGACCAGAACTGCGACGGTGACATTGCTTTGACGAAGGCTGCCACTTCCTACATTAAAGAAAAGAAACCCAATTTCCTTTTCATCCATTTGCACGATGTCGATAGTGTCGGGCACAATGCAGGACACGGGACGCCGGAATACTATGCGGCCATCGAACGTACCGATACGCACATAGGCAGTATTATTAAAAGCATCGAGGAAGCGGGTATTATGGACAAAACGGCGATCATTTTTACAGCTGATCATGGCGGTATCAACAAAGGCCACGGTGCTATTAGCATGCAGGAAATGCAGATCCCCTGGATCATTGCAGGCCCGGGAATCCGTAAAAAAAATGAAATAAAGGAAAGTGTCATGACTTTTGATACAGCTTCCACTATTGCTGCCCTATTCAAATTGAAGCAACCGCAGGTTTGGATCGGCCGGCCGGTAAAAACGGCTTTTAAGTAAAATTTTTAATTCTAAATAAGAGACAAATGATAAAAATGGCTGTTTTTGATATGGCTGGTACGACGGTCGATGAAAACAACGTGGTGTACAAAACGCTGATGCTGGCTATCAACCAGCGCGGTTTTGATTTTAGGCTGGATGAAGTGCTGGCACAGGGCGCAGGCAAGGAAAAGCTGGCGGCGATCAGAAGTGTATTGGCGTCAAAAGAAATCGCTGATGCGTCACTGTCGGAACAGATTTTTGAAGATTTTCTTTTGCTGCTTGAAGATGCGTACAAAGAACTAAATGTCACCGAGCAGCGCAACACCAGCAAAATATTTGCCGCGCTGAAAGATAGAGGCATCTGGGTTGTACTCAATACGGGCTACAACCGAGAAATTGCAGAGGGATTGATTGGGAAAATCGGCTGGAAAGAAGGTGAGCATTTCGATTGTCTCGTCACGGCGTCGGACGTCGACAAAAACCGGCCGGACCCGGATATGATTTTCTGGGCAATGAACAAGCTGGGTATTCATAACGCAGATGAAGTGGTGAAGGTAGGAGACTCGGCAATCGATATCGAGGAGGGGAGGAATGCGGGTTGCCGTTTGAGCGTTGGCATAACCACAGGGGCACACACGCATGGGCAGCTCAGTGAGGCAAATCCGGATTTCGTGATCGATGACCTGGCAGAATTAATACCTATCATTGATCGTTTGGCCGTTGCTCAACCCGTATGAGCGGATGTCGGACTTGTTGAACAAAGGCTTTTTAACCACCGGAAATGAGTTTTTATGTTTTAGCACTGGTACTTACCGCAGCTATTTTACATGCCTGCTGGAACCTGCTTGCCAAAAAAACGCAAGGCAGGATTCCTTTTATCTGGCTGGTCTACTGCGTGAGCAGTATTGTATATTTGCCAATCGTGCTTTTTCAAATTAACAGGGGTGAAGTAATTTGGTCACAGGCTCTTTCCTGGTTTTCTTTAAGCAGTTCGGTGCTGCATCTTGCGTATTACACTGTATTACAAAAAGGTTACAGAAGTGCTGATCTTTCGGTTGTGTATCCGCTTGCCCGGGGATCAGGACCGCTGTTTTCATCGGTGGCAGCCATTCTATTCTTGGGTGAGCGGCTAAGTTTGCTTACAACTTTGGGCTTGTTGTTAATTATTGCGGGCGTATTGCTGATCACCGGGCTTAGCCTGAAAAAGGAGGAGAACGGCAAAATAGCTACCGGTCTCATCTATGGTGTGCTTACCGGCTTGTTTATTGCCTTGTATACCATCAATGACACCATTGCGGTAAAATTCTATGCAGTTTCTCCTTTGACGCTCACACTTGAGACGAATCTTTTTGGCGCCATTATACTCTTTCCATTCATTGTTTCACAAAAGGAAGAGCTGAAAAGAGCGGTAAACATGCACAAATGGACCATTGTCGCCATTGCTGTACTGAGTCCGGCGGCGTATATACTGGTGCTGGAAGCATTGAAACACGCGCCATTAACAGTCGTCGCACCGGCCAGGGAAACCAGCATTTTACTGGGAGTATTTATGGGGTCACGCGTTTTCAATGAAAAACATGGAAAAAGAAGGCTGGTTGCCAGCGCGTTAATATTATGCGGCATTATTGCATTGGGTTTAAGTTGAATCAGTTCGGCAAAGAAGCGCTCAGGTGGTTATTTTTATGTACCTACCGAAAAAAAACTTCTGATCACCACTCAATAAATAACATGGCCGAATAATAATTAAAAATCAGCTATCTGACTTATAATCAGTATCTTTTCATTGGTTTTGGTTAGCAGTTTCGGCCTGTCCAGATAAACGATTATGTTTCCCTGGTTAGGGATTGTACAAATCATATGAATTGTTAAACAAATTAAAAAGAACGATCATGACTAAAATTCTTTTTGAGCGACTTGGTGGTACCAAAGGTATCACAGAAATTGTTAACGATGCTGTTGAGGCACATATGAATAACCCGGCAATCTGCGCCAGGTTTTTACCCTACAAAGAACAGCCTGAAAAATTTGCATTAATCAAGCAGCACTCGATTGATTTTTTTAGCGCTGGAAGTGGCGGACCTGTAACCTACTCTGGAAGAGACATGCTTACCACGCATAGGGGAATGAACATAAATCCCACTGAATACATGCACGTTGTTGATGACATTTTGATGGTATTAGATAAACATAACGTTGACGAAGAATCAAAAAAAGATGTGCTGGCTGTCCTCTGGTCATTGAAAGACATGATAATTGCTAAATAAGTAATTTTAAGATAGCATGTCGGATTTGATATGCTATTGCTTGAATTTTTATCTAGGCCCTCAATCCTACAATGCATTTACGAAATACAGGACGCCGAAAGAAAAAAGTTTGATTGTTTCCGCTCATTGGCTTCCGCCACAGCATGCCTGAACCTAAGGGTATTCCTGTAATAATATCCAAAAAGTTTAAAATTCTCTCTAGGAAATGGTTTAAATTCCAGGCCCGCAAGATAGCCGATGTTCTGACGAAAGTTTTTTCCCAAGCTGGTATTTTTCCATACTCCTGTCAATTTAAATGGGTCGTGAAAATTGACTAGGAAGGTAGGGGTTATTTTCTTGTCTTCCTCACACTGGAGATTCACGATTTCCGTATGGTATCTCATTTTGCACGAGCACAAATTTGCTGTATTTGAACTGTGAGAGTCCGCCGCCCCAAGGCGTTATATCCTGGAAATTTTCAAATACGGTCTCCAAGCAAAATTTCTACAAACCAAAACAATCGGCTAGGATCGGTCCAGAATTCTTTATGTTCATGACAAATTTTGGCGGCTCATTTGAGATAGGAAAATTTAGAGAACTAAACCAGGTGGTTCATGAGAAAAAGTAGAAAATTCGGGAGTATATTGTCAACCGATTCAATTTTCTAAGGTTAAAATGATCTATATTGGGGTTTGACTGGTTAATACCAGTTTTAAATTGTTATAATTTTTATAAAAACTAGTACTTTCGATGAAAATTTCACACGAGGAATCTATCAATTCTTAGATATACCCGAATGGGATATCCTTAAATCTTGTCTATTATGGACTCATTGGATTGTAAGCCGTTATTTTCGCACAGCAATGTAGCGCATGATTTGACCTTTACATCGGTTTTTTCCATGAGTTATACGGGTCTGGTATACTTTTCCTACAAGATGCTGGGGAATAAGGAAGAGGCAGAAGATGTGGCTCAAAATGCGTTCATAAGTTACTGGAATTGCAAAGGAGAGGTTGGTAGTGAACCCAATGTGATCAAGGGTTTTTTGTACACAACTGCGCGAAACACCTGCATGGATATATTAAAGCATCGAACGGTGGTCCGGAAATTTCGGGATCAGCTTGATGCCGATCCGATTGAAGAAAGTGATATAGAGAATGACATTATTCGTGCGGAGGTTTTATCGGAGATTTTCAATGCCATTGCGTTGTTACCACTTGGGTGCAGGAAAGTATTGGAAATGAGTTATCTCCTGGGCAAAAAGAATCAGGAAATTTCTGAGGAATTGGGGATATCCATCAACACCGTTAAAACGCAGAAACAACGTGCACTTCAATTACTTAGATTGAAACTGGCGTCCAGGGCATTCAGTTTTTTACTATTCTTACTGTCTTGCTAACAGTGATACGCCACCATTTGTTGGGTTGTATTGGTTTAAGAATATTTTCCTTCATCATAAGAGCGTAACATGGGTCACCCGTCAGAGATCTCATACGGGTATTTGGCTCTCCAAAAAAATAAATCATTTTTATTTCTATTTTCTTTCACCCCTTTTGCCTCTGATGTCGTCTTAGTATTATAATTAAATTTTTGATATGGCAAAGAAGGGGGATCCGTTCGCAAAGGCAGACTTAATTTCCAGGTATCTGAAAGGAGATCTTTCTTATGAGGAGATTGAGCAACTTCGGTTATGGACGGATGCAGATAAAAAGAACCAGCAATTGCTGGATGATATGGAAAATCCAGAAGTTCAGACTGATGACCTTCACTTTTTTTCGACAGTGAATAAAGAGGCAGCCTGGGAAAATTTGACAAATGCTATAAACGAATCGCCGAAGCAGCGCTCGGTGTCCATCGTGAAATACTGGAAGTATGTTGCTGCCGTATTGGCGGTAGGGTTTTCATACCTAGTATTTTATCTTGCGTATAAAGATAAGAGTTTGCAGATGGCAAAGGTTGAGACGCCTGTTCTCACAAAGGATGTTTTACCCGGTGAAAATAAAGCAACGCTCACCTTAGCCGATGGTTCTGTCCTGGTGCTGAAAGATATGGCCAATGGCACTGTTAATGAAAAAAACGGAATTCGGATCAGCAAAAAAGACGGACAGATTGTATATGAAATTCTTAATCAGCAGGGTAACGGAGAGATTTCTTACAATACAATCCGCACGCCAGCAGGAGGACAGTACCATGTTGTCTTGCCGGATGGTAGTAAGGTATGGCTCAATTCGGAATCCTCGCTGCATTTTCCAACGGCTTTTTCGGGATCCGAGCGCACGGTGAATTTAACGGGTGAAGGATATTTTGAAATTACCAAAAACACGCATATGCCCTTTGTGGTACAGGCGCCAAAAACCAGGGTCGAGGTACTGGGAACTCATTTTAACGTGATGGCCTATGCCAATGAGGGGGCTTCAAAGACCACGTTGTTAGAAGGTTCTGTGAAGGTTGGCAATGGAATCAGTAACAAAATCATAGTGCCAGGTCAGCAGGTAATGATGGGTGATCGGATACAGGTCAGAAATGTGGATACCGATGAAGCGGTTGCCTGGAAAAATGGTTATTTCCAGTTTCAGAGTGAAAACCTGAGCAGTATCCTGCGTCAGTTGAAACGTTGGTATGATGTTGAGGTTGAAGACGAACAGTTAATTCCGGATAAACATTTTACTGCGGTCATTTCACGCAATAACTCCTTGTCTCAGGTGCTCCGGATTCTGGAAATGTCGGGCGAACTAAAATTTGAAATTGAAGGAAAAAAGATATCTATTCAGGAAATCCAATAGGTAAAACATTTCAGGCATGAAAAAACCGATAGCGCTGCCACGCTACCGGTAGGATCAGGGCTTGTAAATGAATTGTACAGTGCGAACCATAAACTATTTCTAAACCCAAACTTTGTAAAATTATGAAAAAAAAGCTACGATGCAAATGTGGCCAAAGGCTTCGTCGTATCCCATTTAAAATATTATTTGCGATGAAATTGAGTGTTGTCCTTATCACCCTGGTGGCCTGTATGCAGGTCAGTGCCGCCGCCATTTCGCAAAAAATATCGCTTTCCGTGGAGAAAACACCCATGGAACAGGTGATCAAAATGATTAAAAAACGAAGCGGTTACCAGTTTATCTACAACGATGAGCTGCTCAAACGGGCCAAGCCCGTTACCATGAATATATCTGAGGGGACTTTAGAGCAGGTTTTGGACGAATGTTTCGCAAACCAGCCATTAACCTACACCCTGGTAGACAAAATAATTGTGGTAAAACCCAAAATGCATGAATCCATAAAAGTCAAGCCCAAAGTTGAGGTATTAAAGCAGGAAATTAAAGGAAAGGTATCGGATGAAAAAGGGGAGGAGCTGCCTGGAGTGAGTATTGTGGTCAAGGGAACGCAACAGGGTACTACCAGCAATGTGGATGGAACTTTCAGGTTGGAAGTGGAGGACGGTAGTCCGGTCTTGATATTTAGTTTTGTTGGGTATCTGTCAAAAGAGATCCAGGTAGGCGCGCAAACAGCATTGGAAGTAATGCTGCAGGTCGATAATAAGGCGCTGGATGAAGTGGTGGTGGTGGGATACGGTAGTGTCAAAAAAAGTGATCTTACCGGCTCGGTATCTTCTGTAAAAGGAGAGCAAATTCAGGCACAGGCTATCCGTAACCCGATACAGGCGCTAACCGGGTTATCCGCCGGTGTGCAGGTTTTGCAGAATTCGGGTGCGCCTGGCAGTGGTTTGAGTGTAAGGGTGAGGGGAGGGAACTCCATCATCGGGGGTAATGAGCCTTTGTATGTAGTGGATGGACTGCCCATGGCTCTTTCAGTTGGCAGTATTAATCCGAATGACATTCAGTCCATGGAAATTCTGAAAGATGCTTCGGCAACCGCCATTTATGGTTCCCGGGGAGCCAATGGGGTGGTCATGATCACGACTAAAAAGGGAAGCGGTAAAACGAGAGTCGATTACAGCGGTTATCTTGGGATTCAATCCGTAACAAAAAAAATTGACATGTTAAATGCCAAAGAGTTTGCACAATTGGCAAACGTACGGGCGGCTAACGATAAAGAAACGCCCTTTTTTACAGATGCCGAAATCAGTGCGATGGGCGAAGGCACCGACTGGCAGGACCAGATTTTTCGAAGTGCTGCCATACAAAACCACACGCTGTCTGTTTCCGGGGGGAATGACAAAACCAACTTCAATATCTCTGGTAGTTATTTCGATGAGAAAGGCATAATTATTAATTCTTACTATAAACAATACCAGCTAAGAAGCGCGATAGGGCATAAAATCTCAAAGAACCTGAATATGGGCCTTAACACGATCATGGTCCGGAGAGAATCTAATTCTCTGTTTAGCGAGAATTCGGAAAGAGGAGCCGGTGTCCTGAGCGGCGCTTTAATTTCACCCCCAACGGTAGGCGTAAGAGATGCTTCTGGCAAATACAGCAATGTTCGCAAGTACTCCTTTAGCCCTGACATCGCAGAAAATCCTGTGGCCATGGCTTTGGAACGGAAGAATGCCAACATCAATAATTCACTTTTGGCAAATCTATATGTTGAATGGAAATTTCTGAATGATTTTACTTTTAGAACCTCAGGGGGGATACAGTATGCACTCGCCAGAACAGATTTCTTTTCGCCAAATATTTTCCAGCCCACAGCCAAAGGAAGCGCATCCATAACCTACTTAGAGTCGCAAAATATCATTAACGAAAATACCCTTACCTATCATAAAGATTTAGGAAAGGGACATGATATCAGTCTGTTAGCAGGATTGATGAGCGAGCAGAATTCCAGCCGGGACCTGTCTGCCAGTGCTACGGGCTTTTTAACAAATACACTCGAAAATTATAGTTTAGAATCAGGATCTTCTCCGGGCATTCCCAATTCCAGCTTCAACGATTATTCACTGTTGTCGGGATTAGGGAGAATAAATTATGCCTACAAAGGGAAATATCTCCTTACGGGAAGTGTGCGGGCTGATGGTTCTTCCAGATTTGGTGCAGCCAACAAATGGGGCTATTTCCCATCCGCTGCCATTGCCTGGAAATTGAATGAGGAAGCGTTCTGGGAAGATATCCGCTCTGTGGTCGGAGAGTTTAAGCTGCGGAGTAGCTGGGGCGTTACGGGAAATACGGCTGTTTCACCCTACCAGTCGTTATCCGTACTTAGCAATGTAACCGCTGTATTTGACCAAAATCTCTATGTTGGGTTTGCTCCGGGGTTCCTGCAGCCAAATCCGCGGTTGAAATGGGAAACCACGACACAGTTCGACGCGGGACTAGATCTGAGTCTCTTTAAAAACAGGCTGCAATTGACCGTTGATTATTACCGGAAAAATACCCGCGACCTTTTGAACTCTGTACGCGTTTCGCCTTCGACTGGTTACAGTGCGATGGTCAAAAACTTAGGAAATGTGCAGAACAACGGTTACGAGGTAGCGCTGAACGCTTACTTGTTTGAAGGGCCGTTTAAATGGAATCTGGGGGTGAATTTTTCACGTAATAAAAACAAGGTTATTTCTCTCAACGGAGGGGCGGATATTTTTGGAGAGGTTTTAGGAAACACGCTCCCGGCGATGAGTTTGGTAAGGGAAGGATATCCGATCGGCGTATTTTTCGGGTATGTGGAGAATGGATATAACGAGGCAGGGCAAATCGTATACAAGGATCTGGATAACAACGGCGCGATTAACGCACTGGACCGAACCATCATCGGCGACCCCAACCCGAATTTCATTGTTGGCTTAAATTCAACGATGCGTTATAAAAATTTCAATCTTAATTTCGTCGTCACTGCCATTCAGGGACAAGATATACTGAACTATAACCTGTCAAATATTGGGGATGGGTTTAGCTTCGGAATTAATCAGATCAGTGACGTACTGAACAACTACTGGACACCGGAAAATACAAACGCGCGTTATCCTAAAATTAGCAAAACGACACGTTACCTGGGTTCAGACAGGTTTATTGAAGACGCTTCATTTTTGAGAATGAAAAATGTTCAACTGTCCTATACCTTCGATGGTTTGCGTAATGGGCTTTTTAGCGGTACTGAAATTTATGTAGCTGCCCAAAATCTGTTTACAATCTCCAACTATACGTTCTATTCTCCGGAAGTGAATACCAGAGGTGCTGGTATATCCAAGGGTATTGATCAGTTTGGTTATCCCGATGCCAAAACGTTCATGGTGGGTTTAAAATTAAAATTTTAAGATTTATCAAAAATGAAAACGCCAGCTAAACTTCTATATATAATACCATTCTTTCTTCTGGTCGCATGCCAGGGCTTTTTGGACGAAGTGCCAAGAGACAGAATGTCCGAAGCGAACTATTACAAAACGCTCGAAGACGCTAAATCTTCGTTAACCGCTATCTATGGTCCGCTACGAAGCGGGACCTTTGTGGGACCCTATTTTTTGCAAACGGAAATTATGGCCGATTATGCTGAGGGCAGAGGTTCTACGTTGATTATCGGTGAATACAAAGGACTGGATGTTACCAACATTACACGCGTAGCGGCAATTTGGACGGCATTCTATACCAGCATACGGAATGCGAATATTTCTATTTCCCATATCCCGGCTATTGAGGCTGATGAGTCCGTCAAGAAGGCGCTGATTGCGGAGGCCAGGTTCATGAGGGCATTGGTATACTACCACCTGGTTCGGCATTGGGGGCCGGTGCCTTTGTATCTTGACGTCATTACCACGGAATCGGCAAGAAAGCCCGTGGCGGAAGTTTATACAGCGATCATCGAAGATCTGCAGTATGCGGAAATAAATCTGCCTCCAAGTCCGGAAGTGTATGGGAAACCCAGCAAATGGTCTGCTTCGAGTCTATTGGCCGAAGTGTATTTAACCAATCGTCAATGGGGACCAGCGAAGGCAAAGGCCGAAGAAGTGATTAACGCCAAGATATACAGCCTGGTTGCCGTTAACAAATTGGATGATTGGGACAAAATTTTTGGAGCAGGAGCCAACGGTACTTCTGAGGAGGTGTTTTACCTCAAGTTTAACAACCAAAACGGGTGGGAGTGGCCGAGTAACTTATTATGGAGTGAAACGAAGTTTTCTCCGTTTGGGAATTACGTAATTTATTCTACACTCGACAATAAATTCCTGAACAGCTGGGATCCTAAGGATCTTCGAAAACAATGGAATGTCTTTACGGAATATGAAAACCGAAAAACCGGAAAGATTGAGAAACTGCCTGTTTCTACCCCTGTGCTATTTAGTAAATGGCGGGATTCCGCAGCCCCGACTTCTGTTGGCCATGCGAATGATTATCCCTTTTTGAGGTATGCCGATGTGCTGTTAATTCATGCAGAAGCCGATGCCCGTTTAAACAACGGCCCCACCGCTGCGGGTATAGAAAGTCTCAATAAAATTAGAAGGCGTGCTTACGGATATCCGGCAACGGGTATCTCGCCGATAGACTATCAGGCAGCCGGGTGGAATGTAGAACAATTTATTGATACCGTTCTTACGGAAAGGGCGTATGAGTTGTTCATGGAAGGTAAAAGATGGCTGGACTTAAAACGGACCGATAAGATCAAATCGACCATTCTGAAGAATCTGGGAAAGGAAGTTAAAGATATACACTTGTTCTGGCCTATTCCTCAACAGGAAATCGATACCAATCCGTTCATTGCGCAATCTGATCAAAACCCGGGCTATTGATGCGGTATCTGACACTATTTTTGACGTTACTGGGATTAGCCGACGCATGGGTTTGCAATGGACAGTCTTTTCTAAATACCGCTTCTGTCAAAAGCAACGCGGGACTACCTGAGCTTTGGATCAATGAGCGTCGGGTACCTCCGTTTGCCTATATGTCTTATCTGGGGCAAAGCAAGTTTTACAAGGAAGTAGCGGACCAGGGTGTGGATATTTTTTGCCTTCCGGCCTATCTTGGCAACCAGGGGATCAATTCAACATCGGGGATCAAACCGTTTAGACCCTCGTTCTGGCTGGCGGAAAACAAATTTGATTTCACCATCATTCAGAAGGAATTTGAAGCGCTTACACGGGTAAAGAAGGACGCCAAAGTAATCGTGCGGATACATCTGGATCCTCCACGTTGGTGGGAGGAGCGGAATCCTTCTGAGGTTTGCAGACTGCCCTCCGGAGAAAGCCTGCGGGTGAGCTTCTCGTCGGACAAGTGGAGGCAGGATGCCGGTATGGCATTGCAGGCCTTACTTACCTGGATTAAAAATTCGCCCTTTAACGCAAACCTCATTGGTGTCCATGTGGCAGGTGGGGGGACGGAGGAGTGGTTTTATCATTATGGGGAACACTTTTATGACGAGAGTATAGCTAGAAACAACCATTTCCGAAGGTGGCTGCGCGTCAAGTATAAAAACAAAGTTTCTTCGTTAAAGAAAGCCTGGAAGCTGCCTTCAGTTACATTCGAAAATGCAACAATAGCGGATATCAGTGGAAGGATTAAAGGGGATGGACTGGTCCTGAAAAAGGGGAATGAAAGGCGCTTAGACGCTTATGCTTTTCACACCAGTGTCATTGTTGAAAATATATCCTATTTTTCCAAACTGGTTAAAGAGAATAGCAATGGAAAGCTGCTGACAGGCGCGTTTTATGGGTATCATCTCTTTGTACATGATCCGCGTCGCGGGCACGGTTCTCTATCCGAGCTTTTGGAATGTCCCACACTGGATTATCTTTCAAGCCCTAACGACTATCGACGGGAAACCGGGGTCGACTGGATGCCCATGGCGGCTATACGATCCGTACAGTTGCATGGCAAACTGTGGATGGCGGAAAATGACACAAGAACTGCCCTGACCCGCTATTTGAAAGATGTTGCACCGGAGATCAATCCCACGGGAGATTGGTATAGTTCCGGAGTATGGAAAGGCCCCGAATCCATGGAACGGTCGGCTTCTTATCTTTGGAAAAATGCGGGTCGCATGCTGGCCTATGGCTATGGAGGATGGTGGTTCGATATGTGGGGCGGTTGGTTTAGTGATCCAAAGCTGCTGTCGGTATTTCAAAAAGCTAATTTGTTATCCGAAAACTTTGGGAACAACAGCAAAAATACCCAGAGCACGTATAAGCCGGAAGTGGCCGTGATTGTTGATGAAAAATTGCAATTTTATGATGCCAGTCTGGGCAAAGTAACGGGTAGTTTGCTGGCCAACCGGTACGCATTGGGTAACAGCGGAACCAGTTTTGATGTTTTCCTGCGTTCGGATCTGGACTCACTGGCGAACAAGGGGTATAAGGTGATATGGTATCTGGGATTGCACGAGCTTACCCCGCCTGAAAAAAAGACGATCCGATTGCTTCAGAAAAAAACAGGTGTGTCGCTGGTAACTGATCCGAGCGGAACAACTGTTTACCGGGGGAATCGTTTGGAGCACCGTTATGACGGAAGAATAAGTTGGCGTCCGGATGATTTGCGGTCTGTTTTCAGCATGGCGAACGTACATCTTTTCAGTTCGGAAAATGATGTAGTTTATGCCGGTAATGGCTGGTTAACGGTGCATTGCAAGGAGGCTGGAAAACGTACCATCAGCGTACCGCCCACATGGAAAATCTATGATGTACGAGCGGAAAGGGAATATCCTGTACAGGATGGAAACTTTGTTTTAAATGCAAAAGAGGGAGATACTTTCCTCTTCAGAATTCGGTAAGAAATTTCAAAAAGAACCTTTATGAAAGCTATACTATTACTAGCCCTGACGGCGCTGGCATGCAGCCCTTTGTGTGCTGCAGACGATAATCGGATCGAACTGAGCAGTCGTTACCTGGAACTGACATTTTCAGGTAAAAGCGGAAGCCTGTCAAAAATGGTTAAATCCGGACAAACTGTTGTGACCAATGAGGACGCGTTTTCTCTTTGGGAAATTAATCTGCTTGATAGAAAAGAACAAAAGATCAAAATCGAGCCGCATCATCTGAAAAAATTGGAAGCAAAGCGTATCAACAAGAATCAGCTCGAGCTGATCTGGTCAGGAACGGACCTGCCAAAGCTGGCAGGAATTTTAGTGCGTGCCACGATAAGCCTTGCGCAGAACGACTCCCTGAGTTACTGGTCATTGAAGGTTTCGGGCCTTGATACGTATGCCATTGAAACGGTAACGTATCCCATTATTGGGGGTATTCAAAATAGCGAAAAATCACTCGCCGCAGTCCCGAACTGGATGGGGCATTTGTATGAAAACCCGGCCGGAATATTGAAATCGATGAAAAAACCTACGTTTCAATGGATTTACCCCGGACAATTGTCCATGCAGTTTATCAGCGTTTACCAACCAGGGGAAAATAGTTTTTATGTCGCCAGTGACGACGCGCATGCGTTCCAGAAAGATTTTAAACTTGGACTCAGTGATCAGTCCGAATTAGTTTTTCAGATGATGAATTACCCCGAATTTAAATTCGGGATCGAGACCTATACCATACCATACAAAGCAGTTGTCGGGGGATTTAAGGGCGATTGGTTCCAGGCGGCAGAGATATACCGAAACTGGGGAACAAAACAGGAATGGGCGAACACCGCCAGACTTAAAAACAATCAGGTACCCGATTGGCTGAAACAAACGGGTCTATGGGTATGGAACCGCGGACGGACCGGGGAGGTGTTGGATCCGGCTACTGCGATCCAGGAGAAAATTAAGCTACCGGTCAGTGTACTTTGGCACTGGTGGCATGGATCATCTTACGACGACAGTTTCCCTGAATATATTCCGCCACGTGATGGGAAAGACAATTTTATGAAAGATCTTCATAAGGCGCAGTCCAGGAATATTAATGCCATTGTTTACATGAATCAAATGCAGTGGAGCAAATCAACGAAATCGTGGGAAGCGGAAGGGGCAATAAAAAATGCAGCCAAAAATAGGGATGGCAGTACTACGGATCATGTTTTTAACATTTTCTCCGGAAAATCACTCACCAACATGTGCCTGGCAGCGAACGCCTGGCGGGACAAATACACGGGGTTGGCAGACACGGTAATAAATGCCTATGGCGTTAACGGAATTTACATGGATCAGGCATGTCTGAGTCGGATGTGCTTTGATACGAAACACGGCCACCAGATCGGGGGTGGCAATTATTGGGCTCAAGGTGCCGGAAAGCTAACCCAGCAGATCAGAGACAGGATAAATACGACCGCCAGAGATCAGATAACCTTGTCTGGAGAAGGTGTTAGCGAAGCGTGGCTTCCTTATTTGGATGCATTTCTTGCCCTGCAGGTAAGCTTAGAGCGTTACTCCGGAGCCGGCGCCACCATACCGATTCCGCTCTTCCAGGCCGTATACCATCCTTATGCCGTTATTTACGGGAACTATTCATCATTACTCAAACCGCCGTATGACGAAAAGTGGCCAGCTGAACAGAAACCTACTGACGCGTTAACCTTACTTGATGCAAAGTATAACCAGCAGTTTCTGATGGAGCAAGGCCGTTCTTTTGCCTGGGGTATGCAACCCATGATATCAAATTATTTGCCTTCCCTGGATACGGATCGCAAAAAGGAAATGGGCTATTTATATGAATTGGTTAAGATCAGGAATCAAGCGGCCGAATACTTGCTGCATGGCAAAATGATGCAAAATATCAGGATGGATATTCCACTGCAAAAAATGTCCATTTCTAAACTTTCAATCTATGCAGGGCAAAAGGAGAAGGTAACCAACTATGAAAAATCATATCCGACGGTTTATAGCGGTGTATGGCTATCGGACAAAAAAAACCTGGGCATTGCTTTAACCAATATTGCTGATGCTGATTATAACGCCGCTATTCGATTAGATTTAAATCAATATGGATTAAAAGGTAAAAGCGGAACTATTTATCGGATTACAGCGCTCGGCAGAAACATGTTAACCAGCTTTACAAATGGCAAGATTGATCATTCCTTGAAAATTCCAGGCGCGAGCTCGCTCTTCCTTGAAATCGAGCCCAATCCATAGCAGTATGAGCCGGCAAGAGTCATAGACATTGCCGGCTCCACATACTTTCAATTGTTGTAAAAAATCAGAATAACGTATATCTATTATCGTTCACAGAGTGACTTGGTGGAGATTTTGGTATTCAAACAATCACTGGGTGGTGTAGCCGCCGTCGATAACGACCGCCTGTCCGGTTACACCCCTGGCTTTGTCGCTAGCCAGAAACAGCACATAATCTGCTATTTCCTGCACCGATAAAAGTCTCTTTTGCGGCACAAGGGGATAAATCACCTGCTCGAGTACATCCTCAATATCAATATGCCTGTTTTTGGCAAGATCCGCCAGCTGATTCCTTACCAGCGGCGTATCTACATATCCAGGGCAAACGGCATTGGCGGTGATCCCAAATTCAGCGCCCTCCAGGGCTGTGACTTTGGTGAGACCTATCACGCCGTGTTTAGCGCTGTTGTAGGCTGCTTTTCCAGAAAATCCCACCAATCCGTTTATAGATGCCATATTGATGATGCGTCCTGATTTTTGCCTCTTCATCGTCGGGAAAACATGCTTCGTCGCAATAAAAGGAGCGGTCAGCATTACTCTTAGCAGGAGTTCGAATTTTTCTGTTGGGAAATCTTCAATTGGAGCGATAAACTGCAATCCGGCGTTATTAATCAGTACGTCAATCTGTCCAAAATCCCGAAGTGTTTGATCGAGCGCATTTTTGATGTCATCTTCAATAGTCACATCACACTTCACGCCAGTCACATCAAGCCCCTGCTGTTTCAGAAAACTGGCAGCCTCTGTTACCTTATGCTGGTCCATGTCGCTCAAAATAACCCGCGCACCGTCTCGTGCAAACGCTTCTCCAAGGGCATAACCGATGCCGCTGGCAGCGCCTGTAATAAAAATCACTTTTTGGAAGGACATAATCTGGAGACTAATAGTATAAAGCTCATCACAATCTTAGGGATTCATTTTAAAACCCGTTACCAAACTATATGGGATAAGGTTTAAGAATTTTCTTCATAGTTCTATTTTAAGAAACATAAAGAACTTCGAAATTATTTCACTTTTACTAACTCCACCCGTCTGTTTTTAGCTTTGTTTACCTCGGAATCATTTGCAACCAATGGCCGCTCGGCTCCAAAACCTTTTGCAGATAACCGGGATTTAACGACACCTTGTTTTACCAAATCAATCAGCACAGCGTTTGCGCGTTCGTCTGACAGTTTTTTGTTGTATGTGGCATCACCGGTATTGTCGGTATGTCCTTCGATAGCGATTTTTAAAGAAGCCTCTTTCTTGAGAGCTTCACCAATTTGATTCACTACTTCTTTTCCGTCCGTTGAAATGTTAGATTTATCTACCTCGAAATTGATGTACAGAATCGATTTTCCTTTCTCTGTAAGATCTTTTACAATCTCATCAGCGGTAACCTTTGTTATGGTTTGCCGGAATCCTTCTTCCTGAAGAATATTTAGTTTTCCGCTGGCATTATTGGCGGAAAATTGAACATAGATATTTCCTTTCTCTTTGGTACGGATAACATAAAATTTGATTTGTTCATCTGCATAGCCAATATCTCCTTCGTCTCCTTTATTGGGATCCTGTTTATGGTACCGCTCATATTCTTCCCGTTTAATTTCACCATCAAATACTTTTACAGCTCCGACTGACTGTAAATAATCCGCTATGCTTTTTTCAAAATATCGTTGGGAGAACTCCTCACCCTGTTCTGCGCTAACATTTATTTTATATAGCTTACCTTCAATAGGACTCATCACGCCATTAACAGGAAAAAAACACACGTCGAAGTTTTTTTGCAATGGTTTATTTTGCGCCTTTAATCCTTTTGGTAATGTGAAAAAAGGGAAGTCTCCTAAATCGGCATCCGAATACGGCGTGTTTTCGATGTTAAAACTTCCTGCTGGTTCACTGGCTTCCTCCTTATTTGAAGTCTGTTCGCTTGAAACTTCTTTGTTTTGGTTTTCTTTAGGAGCCTGATTACATGATAAAATCATCGTTGTTGCAGCCAATAAAAGGATTCCTTTTTTCATCTTAATTCTTTAAATTTTGGTTTTTAAATTTCATAAAAAATATCTTGCGCAGGCAAGTTACCTCTTGGCTCGCAATAATGCTATTGCTTAACAGCTCAAAAACGACACACATTTGTATGGATTTTCCGCCGCCTGAGTCTATACTATTTAATGCTAAGGTATTATGATTTGTCGTTTACCCCAGCTAAGCATGTGGCAATTCAGCTTAATGTCGCATTTGCCCAGTGGAAGAGACGGGTTTGCACCGCTTATGTTAGAAACGGTGTTTTTAACTTGCATCATCAACCAACTTATTTGAACCCTTTAATGCTGAAATATCATGAGAAAGATCATCGTGAACGAATTCTTATCTTTGGACGGCGTGATACAGGGGCCGGGCGGACCTGATGAAGACAGGACAAACGGCTTTGACCTCGGTGGCTGGTCCGCGACACAATGGGACGATAGCATGCAGCAGGTGATGGCTGAGCGAATGCAGCAGGACTATGACCTGTTACTGGGGCGTTTCACCTATGACCTGTGGGCGCCGTATTGGCCGTCTCAAAAGGGGCCGATTGCAGAAAAATTCAATGGGATCAAAAAGTATGTCGCTACAAAAACGCTTAAAGAGGGCAGCTGGAAGGACACTATTTTGCTGAACGGCGACACCATTGATCAAGTTAAAGTTTTGAAATCCAGCGATGGAGCCGATCTGCAAATGTGGGGAAGCGCCGATTTTATCCAGTCACTGCTCCGATTCGGCCTGATTGATCAGATGAATATCTGGATCTTTCCGGTGATTTTGGGTCAAGGGAAAAAACTCTTTCGCGAGGGGATAGCTTCAGGAAATTTTAAATTGGTCAAACACGCCGTGTCTACTACGGGGGTACTCATGACCACTTATGAACCCAACGGCGAAGTACCGATCGGCCACGCCGGGGAAGCATCGGCCAATTAGCGTTAGCTTGTTCGACCCAACAATATAAATATTACCGGTCAAGGTTATAAATTTTTGTCTCCATCTCCACTTTTGGAAACCAAAGGTTGGGGAAATAGTTTTTCAATTCCTCAACCTTTTGGCTCCATTCTTCATAGGCACTTTCCCAAACATGCATAATGACAATATGTTTAGGATTGATGGTTTTCATCAGATAGTCAATGTCCGCCTTACCGTTTTTAAGCATATCAAAATATACAAACGCCACGTCGACAGGTGATTTCAGATGCGTGTTTTTCTCCATATAATTTTTAAAAGTTTCCATAGAGGCGTCACCGGTATGCAATATGCCAATACCATCCAGTTTTACATAATATCCCAAATTGAACATGTATTTTTCTATATCGACACCATCTTGAAAAAATGATAGATGCTTTATGGCCATGGCTTTAACATCAATGCCGTTTATGGTTTGTGAAATGCTCATGTTTTGTTTGGGCGTCATTTCCACAAATTGTTTTTCCAGTTTAACAAAGCCGAACTCTTCGCCATCTATAAAGACCAGGGATGGTAGCGAAGTAATCAGCTTCATTTCGGGATGGCGGGTCAGATAGGCTCGAATCAGCTTGGAATCAGCATGATCTCCATGGTAATGTGTTAACAAATAGGTGGCTACCTGGTCAAAAGGTGGATCTGCATTGACGATTTTTTTTAGGGTCGATTGGCTTGGTGTAGGAAAGGCTCCGTAACCGTTCGTAAATAATGCGTCGATAAGTACCCTTTTGCTTTTAGTCTGCAACATAAAACCCTCATTGGCAATATAGGTAACGTGCAAATTTTCACTTACGGTTTGTGCAAAGAGATGTTCTGCGAAAAGTATCAGAATAAGGGCATATTTTATCATAACGGAGGATTTAATGGGCTTTTGTTTGGTAAGTTGATTATGTTAATTGATTCAGAATTTTAATTGCGCTTTATTATAGGTTAAAGTCACTTTTTAACGACCAAACGGCTGTTGATAATGGTATTGAAGACGTCATCTTTCAAGTTTCGGGCAATGGGTACTTTGACAGCGCCCAGATCCAGTTCATTCCCCTCAATCGATTTGACAAAGGCAAGATTGACCAGGTAAGAGCGGTGCGTTTGAATAAACAGGTGGGCGGGCAGGTTGTCCTTAATCTGCCTCAGGGTGTTGTAGGCAATGTTTTTTGAAGTAGCGGTGTGGATCACGACATAGTTTTCCATACTGGCTACGTACACAATATCTTTATGGAATAGCTTTTTAAATTTGTGTTCGCATTTTACGAAAAGGTAATCGTCTTCATGTTTTTTTTCGGTTGTCATTAAATCGTGGACTTTATTCACTGATTTGAGAAAACGCGCAAAAGATACCGGTTTTAGCAGGTAGTCTGTCACGTTGAGTTCATAACCCTGCAACGCGTACTGTTCGTAGGCAGATATGATGATCACTTTCGGGGGATTGACTAATGTCGACAAAAATGCCGTACCGCTCATATCGGGCATTTCGATATCGAGCAGGGGCAGATCGGGGCTTGTTGTTTTGATTTGTTTTTCCGCCTTCATAGCTGAAGGCTGTCCGCTGTCCGGTAATGGTTATGCCCTGTAATACTTGCAGTTCTTCGTCTAAAACAACGGTAAAGAATCTGGTGTTTCGCAGACTCGTATCCATTCGGACGATCCGTTTTTTGTAACCGACCAACGAAAATGAAACAATGTAGGGAGTGGATTTCAGATCTTTGATCAGGAAATGACCGCTGGTGTTGGTGACTGTTGCGGAAATATAGGCGGAGTCTGCGGGATTTAGCGCCAGTACTGTTCCGCCCATCAGCGGCGTTTTATCGGGAGCCAGGACGTTGCCAAAAATCTGTGCCCGGGCCAGCCCCGTCGCAGCGAAATAAAACACGAAAACAAAAAGATATTGATAGCGCCACATAGTGTAAGTAGTTTTGTGATTTGCAGTCTAAAACTACCCATGGGCTATTTATTCCTCTAATTATCTTGACTGGCGGCTTTGTTTTCTTGACGAAATGTAAATTGTTCAGCGCAGTTGATTACCGACTTATTTCATCCGGCCAGGGAACCTGCTTCCCATTCTTTTTAAACGAAGGTAACTGCGCATGCCACGTTTTTAATTGTTTAGTAAGTAGTGCCGCGAGCTCCTTTGTTTTTTCAGGGTTCTGTGATGCCAGATCCTGCATTTCCCCTATATCATTTTTTACATCATACAATTCAAGCTTTCCTTTTCTGTAATCATAAATCAATTTCCAGTTACCTTTTCTGAAAGCGGTGGCAAAATGGATTTGAGGGCCTTCGGCACCGATCCATTTATTAGGATGGTGCCACACCAACTCGCGGTTTTGGTCTTTCCATGACGGATTTTTCAGGATAGGCAGAAAACTCCGGCCATCGGTTTGCTGGATCGTTTCTGGGTTTTTAATATTGGCGATATCGAGCACGGTTGGGAAGAAATCTTCAATGATGACATATTGGTCCGCAACGGAGTTTGGTTTTGCCACGCCCGGCCAGCGAACAAGCATTGGTTCCCGGATACCGCCTTCATACACAGACCCTTTCCCGGCTTTAAGCGGCAGGTTATGCGTCCAGGCAGTCCCTCCCCGTTGCGGGGTAAGGCTTAATCCGCCATTGTCGGACATGAGCATGATCACCGTATTTTTCGAAAGATTCTCCTTGTCAAGGTAGTCAAGTACGTCGCCCAGACTTTTATCCATGCCCTCAATCAGGGATGCATATTTTGCTTCCGTACTATCAAGGCCAGCTTTGAGATATCGTTCCATAAATCGTTCGTCGGCGTCAAGCGGAACGTGCACCGCATAGTGTGCCAGATACAGGAAGAACGGTTGTCTGTTCTGTACCTGTTTTTCCAGTGCTTTGAGGGCTTCAATGGTCACGGCATCGGTAAGGAAAGTCTTGGTTTGGTAGTATGCTTTCAGGCCCGGAACGGCATTACGGTTTGGTTTCCCTCCATCAGCATTTCCAAAATTTTTGCTTGCCAGATAACTTGCCGGATGCCCTATTTCACTTCCCGCAATGTTAATTTTAAAACCAGCATGCAAGGGATCAGAACCGGGTGTTCCCGCAGAGCCAAAATGCGCTTTTCCGGCGTGGATGGTGTAATAACCGTTTTTGGATAAAACAGTGGCGAGTGAGGTTGCGTGATACGTATGTGCTATACCGGCGACTGGGCTGAACCCATTGATATTCCAATCTACCGGATTAAGTGTTGAGTCGGGATAATCAGTATTTTTATTTTTGTCAGGTGAAGTCCAGTGGGTTACCCGATGATGTGCTGCGTTGACACCCGTGAGCAGGCTTACCCGCGAAGGCGTACAAACGGGCATGGCATACGCAGAAGTAAATTTTACGCCTTCTCTGGCAAGCCGCTCCATGTTTGGCGTGTGGTAACGTTTATTGAAATTCGTTTTCTTATCCCAGAAAGGAACGGCAGTGTCCTGCCAACCCATATCATCGACCATGAAAATGACGATATTGGGAGGGGTTTTCGGAGACTGACTATGCGCTAAAATACTGCAAAAGATACCCGCAAAAAAAATTACTACTGCGCTTATTTTAACAAATCCGGTAAAGAGATTTACACGGTTCCCAAACAAATGTATCGATTGAATCTTAGCTGATTTTTTGCCCGTCATGCCCGAATCGGATTGATGAAAGTTTATTAATGAATTGTCCCTGCTCCTTTAAGGAAAACATTTTCCTGCAAAATATACTGTTTCAAACGGAATAGATAATCTGTCCTGGCCAGGAATCTGAATGAAAGGTTGTGTAATATAGTTAATCAAATTAAAAATCTGTTTCGGATTTAGAAATCTGACTGGCGATAAGGGGTATGTACGAAGAAGAAAGGAGTGGGGTCGTTTTACTGTTCAATATTCTTTTCGGATACTGCAAAATATAGCATTGGCATTTGGGAGAAGCTGCCCTTTATCGCCGGATATTGAGATGGCGACATGGCTGTTGTAAAACTTGCGCATTTTTATTTCAGTAGAAACAATATAGGAAAATTGGTGCAACGTTTGCGGATAAGGGTGATCGTTCGTTCCGAAGTTGTTAGATAAGGAGAGACGACTGATTAATTTTAGATTTTGATTCAACACGACTTCTGATCCTGCATAAAATACCTGGATTCTATTATTGGGAAAATAATCTCCTCTTGATTCAGAGGCTTTGGGAGTTACATCTTTCCATGGGATGATAAATGGCGTTCCTATCGTTTTGCCAAAATAGGACCAGCCTTCATTGTATTGGGCATGATTGAAATAATTATCATTTCCCTGAAAACCAGAATTTAACTGGACAAAAGAACGCCCGCTTTGGGATAAAGTACTGATAAACTCCATGACGACGCGTTGAACATGGAAGCGATTGTTTGCATCCTTTTCAACCTTTTTATGCCAGGAAAATCCAGAAAGTCCGTCCGGGAAATTTTTTAACACGGCGCCTGATACATCATCAAATATGTGCTGATGATAAAGAAGAAATAACCCTTTGGATGAGCTGATTTCCATAGCGGCGTCATAGCTTCCAACATGATCTCCGATACGATAATCACCATCGAATACGGATAAATTATTATCACGTTTTGGTATGGTGCCCAGTAGTATATTACCAAAGTATTTTAAGGAAGACGGTAGTTTGCCATTTTTTGCAAGATCAGGTCGGAGTTTCAGATATTCGGCTTCACCTCCCCACAGAACCTGGTGATGAAGGCCGGTATAGATTTTGAATTTACTTTGGGGCTTTCCTAATCGTAAGTAAAAATATTTTTGATGTATAAATGCTTTTTTGATGTAATCACTATTGTACCAGCCATGGGCAAATCCAAAATTGATAGCCAGGTATTTTTTTAATATTTTGATGGGTAGATAGTCGGGTGTAGATATCAAGATTTTTGGAACGGCAAGTGCATTGCCGGAAACAACCATGAAGCCTGATGACAGAGTGGAATCTCCCAGGCCTGTAACGGTATTTCTACGGCCTGCGAGTATTTCGACTTTATGGAATTTAACCTTGAAATAACCTTCTGCTACCAGGAATTGATTTTTTTGCTTACCCAGATTTCCAATAGTATTAAGACCGAAACCCCAGTTCCATTTGCGTCCTTTGCCCGATGGTAAAGTGTCATGTTGTAAATATGCTCTATGCAATCCCAATCGGATTGTTCCAAAAGGTGCTACATTGGGAACGATACCATTTTGATTAGTTCTTAACCAAAATGGTATCGTTTTGCCGGTAGCTATCGAACCGCCAAACTCCGTATGCGCTTTCAGGTTATAAGGAAGGGATTGAGAAAGCCCAGTTCTGCTCGTTAGAATGATTAAAAAGACAATAAAAATCCTCATGATTTTTAGTGATTTTGACTCCTGAGTTAAGGCTTTTAGGTCTTGTTCGATTTACTGAAAGGAGAAAAACATTCAATGCTTACAATTTTTTTCACATTCTTCCAGGGCTTTCTCGGCAAGTGTCAAAGCATCTGTCAATGCCTTCATCTGGGCAGTTGCTTTATCAAATTCGGTTTGTTTTTCTTCTTGATTTTTAATTTTAGCTTGTAAAATCGTATTGGCAACACGCAATGCAGCTTCATAGCTGTCATCACCGGGATGGGCATCTCGATCCGCCACCGCCTGTTTTTGTTTTGCAAGGGCGTCCTTTAACTCGTCATTTGCCACTTTTAAATTCTCAGTTCTACGTTCTAATGTAGGTTTAAAATCATCTATTGCACTTTTTGCCTTACCAACAGCAAGATTTTCCTTTGCGCAGCAATGATCCAAAACCATATTTTCACACTTCCAGTTGGAGGCGATAATTAATAGCAAAGCGAGATGAAATAGTACTTTTTTCATAATGATTTATATTAAGATGTTAAACAGATTTTACTTTTAAAGTCTATTATGAAGGACAAAAGTTAATTATCACTTCGTATTGATAACTAACGTTAATCAATAATCGTCAACACATATGCAATGCCAGACTTGGTTATCTATTGTGGATAGACAACTGCTCAGTGGAATTCCGGATCGTAACGGATTCGTGAATCAGGATGAAAAGGCATCCAGGATTCCTGTGAAACGGAGTCGAAAGTTATATTTATGCAAACTTTCTTTAACTGCGGATGGCTTAGATAATCACATGTAAATCAAATGGAAGGCATAATTTACTTGGTAAAATAATACACCGACCCAACTGAGAACTTGGTCAGTTTTTATATTAATTTTACAAGTGCAAAGAAAGTGCAGAACTTTAATAGGATAACACGTAGCTATCCTGTTAAACCGTAGAAATAGATAGATTGTTTTTCATATGCCAATGATGAATGTGGGATGTAAACAACAATATTTCAACAAGAGAAACACATCGGTAGGCCAAAACTCCCTTCTTATAATTGAATTATGCATAAAACTAATCAAATTGTTTATATTTCATGAATTTCTAGTGTGTTATTTCCGAGTAAGTATTGATCGATTTATCCAACGGTAAGAAATTATATTAGATCCTGTCACAAATTATATTGAAAGACAATTGTGCCGTCGACTTTAAGCAATCGGCAGTCGTCCGAAATGTTGTTCCTTTTATCAACCTGATAGGCGTAAGCCGACTGTCGATAGCACTGCAAAAGAAATCGAGATAGGGTTTATTGTAAATGACTGGTTAGTAAATCCCATGGAGATTTCGATACCCATGACTCATAGAATGTAAAAATCAAGAACACATAAAATTGGACGCCAGAATCAGTTATATATGATTTTCAAATAAATACACTCCAGCGAAACAATTTCTTATAATGGTCTGTCTGTTACGAAATCCACTTGTCATTAAATCCGAATTCTCCAGCGGGACACCGATTCGCTAAATAGAAGTGGAAAAAGGTATAATGTGTGTTTTAGTATGCAAAGGATATCGTTATATGTATGTTGATGATTCAAATTTAGGAAGGGCATTTCATATCGTTTATAGTATTATCACAGATGGTGATAGAATTATTTCCGTGTTGCTATGATTTTTACCAATATTTACGACCAAATGATTTCCATAAGCAGCAAAATGCGCAGGAGTAAGCTTTATGGATAGTACCACCGTAGCGGCGGGCGCACTGAAAGTTTGCAAAAATCAGAGAATTCATATCCATAAGATCTTCAAAACCTTAGCTGAAAGCGGGGAGTTATCAATGGGCAGGTTCTACGGACGGTTCGCCGCTTTATCGATCCGCAGTTTAAATCGAATTCACTTTGTATTAACTAAACATGTAAAAATTGTACTGTGGTGATAGCATTCATTTCATTACTTTCAGAAATTCCCGTCAAAAGTTCTACCGGTTTTGATATCTTTCAGGTTGAGGGCATGAATTGTACCAATACCCGCAAATGTGATTTCCACACCATAGATCTGTTTCAGCGGTTGCTTGTAGGCAATGCTGAAAACCTGCTTATCGTTCAGATACAACACGGCATGTTTGTTAACCACTTTTAATCCGATCGTTCCCCCCTTGCTGAAATCGGCTCCCAGAAAATCCAGATTATCAACTTTGCCCTGTTTTTTGATCTCTGAAAAATGAGCTGTCGTCCAGTGCAGACAGCCGGGTTTCATGACCGTGATCAAATGACTTGAAGATTCGCCAAGCAAAAGGACCCGTACCTGCGAGCATCGTACGCCCGGACGGTCATGGGAGGTTGTGACTTTCGTAGAAAACTCGAAATTATCTCCGTCAATGTTCGTGATATGGCTGTTATCAAAATCGACAAAAAAAGTACGGCTCGTATCCACACCGGCATGGGCAACTTCGGTTGCGCTGATGCTGTACCTGCTTCCTTTGAAAAGATCAGGAAAGTCAATCGGATAAACCCTTGTGGTATCATACATCATGTGCGCGGTAGCCGTCCACCCGTTCGTTTTCAGATATACGGTCGCCGTGCCAAGTACCTGATCCAAGTGTTTTAATACAGCAAAGTACCTGCCCGGCTGTTCATAGTAGTGAGAAAACAGGCTGTCTTTGCCATTTGTAGTGATTTTTTTTCCATCACCAAATTCAATAACGTAGGGAGCAGACTGGCCGTGGTTCTGGCTGATGCCTCGTAATACAAAAACAGCAGAATGGGGATTTTCTCCCACCGGATTTTTACAGATCAGGCTAACCTGTTCTACCCTGGAAGGGAATATTTTTTCACGAAATAAAAAAATAGTAACACCCGTCAGTACAATAACAACACCCAGGATTATCCATTTTTTGAACCCGTTTTTAACCTTCCTTTTTTGAAGATAAATAGGATCCTCTATGGTTAACGGCAATTCACGGGTCGGGGTTTTCAGCAGGCTGCTCGTGCCTGGCAGAGATTGGGAGTTCGTGAAATGATCCCAGTCTTTAAAACCGATGTAAATCGCCAGCGCATCGCGGGTGGCTTTCTGCGGATAATAACGCGCGTCGGTTTTAATTTTTCCAAATATTCGTTTGAGGGTATTCGGGCTGATTTGTACGCTTGTTTTTTTATAAAGAATATTGCTAAGCTTGATATAGTCGCTATTTGTCCATGTGGCAATATCCTGCTTGCCATAAATCTCACTGATCAGCTGACATCCGTGGTCGAAGTAGTCTAAATAGCTCGCCTGGCCTTGTCCATTCTCCATGATTATGATACTGTAATATGTTGTTTATTAATGATTTGGGTTGTCCATAATTTTGTATAAAAGGTTGGTCAATCCATTCGGGCTCTCTTCTTATTGTTCAAAATTATATTTGCAAAACAAAATTTATTTCTGTCCGATCAGAGACCTGATTGGGGATCAAACCTTAAATATCTGAAAAATATGCGACAAAAAATTCTACTATCCTGTGCTATGTTTCTTAGCTGGCTCTGTCCACTTATGGCACAAACCAGGGAGATTAGCGGCAAGGTTACCGACGAGAAACTGAAAGACCTGCCCGGTGTAAGTATCGTCATCAAAGGTACCCAGCGTGGTACGGTTACGGATGTGAACGGACAATATCGCCTGCCTGTTTCTGATCAGAACCCGGTTATTCTTACCTTTTCGTTTGTAGGTTACCGTAGTCAGGAAATCACACTGGCAACGCAAACCAGGCTGGATGTTGCAATGACTCCCGAAGATAATGCTTTATCGGAAGTTGTGGTGGTCGGTTATGGAACGCAGAAAAAGAAAGATCTCACCGGTGCGATTTCTACGATCGGCTCGAAGGATGTTGCGGGCCGTCAAACCGTTCAGATTTCGGAGGCTTTACAGGGAAGTATTGCCGGCGTTTCGGTGACCCGGAGTGGTGGTGCGCCCGGATCCGGATCCAGTATCCTTATCCGTGGCATTACAACAATTGGTACCAATAATCCGCTCGTGATTGTGGATGGAGTTCCTGTCAGCAGTATCGATAATGTGAATCCTGGAGATGTGGAGAGTATAACGGTTTTAAAGGATGCTGCGTCCGCGGCTATCTATGGTTCGAGAGGCGCTGCCGGTGTTATTCTGGTAACGACCAAACGCGCGAAGAGTGGACAAGGTAGCCTTGAATACACCTATGAGTACGGTGTGCAGCGGGCAACAGCTACGCCAGATTATGTGGGTGTGCAGGATTATATGCGTTATTTCAATGAGCAGGCCACCAATGACGGTGCGAGCACCGGGCCTTTTGCCAAAACACTGATCGATAATTATCTGGACAGCAACCGCGTGAATCCGGATAATTTCCCGAATACCAACTGGCAAAAATCGATGATTACCCGGAGCAATGCGCCTCGGCAGCGCCACGACCTTGTTTTCACCATGGGAACGGATAAGATCAAAACCAAAGCTTCGCTGGGGTACACCAATTCCGGTGCGTTTTATGATAACCGTTCATACAATCGTTATTTGTTTCGGATTAATAACGATTTGCAGGTGAGCAATAAAATCGGGGTTAACCTGGATGTTTTTTACAAACGAACAACCAACAAGGGAAATGCAAACGAGCTGCCCGATAACAGCTTTAATCCAATCTATGAATCCCGGATTATGCCGCCGATCTACGACGATGTTTATGCCGATGGCAGACTTGCACTGGGTAAAGACGGGCGGAATCCGTTGGCTCAGCTGAGGCGGGGCGGGTCTACCAAAAGTCTGTCAAATCAGATCGGAGGGCGGATATCTTTTAACTACAAACCTGTGAAAGGCCTTACTTTTACGGTCCTCGTAGCACCGGTATTTGATCTCGACAAAAGCAAATATTTCTCCAAACAAATCCGCTTTACAAGCGCTGACGGAAAGCCAAGTCCGGTTGTGAACCAGGCCAGAACGATTTTGACAGAAGGCAGATCCGAGTCATTAAGCATTAACGGACAGGCGCTGGTGAATTATGTGAAGGAAATCAATGGTGTGCATTCCTTTGATATCCTGGCAGGATATGAAGAAAATTACCGATCGCTGGAAACGCTGGGAGCATCCAGAAGCGGGTTTGCGCTGACTGATTTCCCTTATCTGAATTCCGGTTCTACGGAGCTGAGGGATAACGCTGGCGGGGCTAATGAATCGGGTTTGCATTCGTTTTTCGGACGACTTCAGTACAATTATAAGAGTAAATATTTTGTTCAGGGAAACCTTCGCTCGGACCTTTCGTCCCGTTTTGCGTCTGCTTACCGGAAAGCGGTTTATCCTTCTGTTTCGGCAGGCTGGACAGTTTCAGAAGAAAACTTCATGAAAAATGTTTCCTGGCTTTCTTTCCTGAAAGTAAGAGGATCGTGGGGTGAAGCGGGTAATGAGCGCTTGCTGGATAAGGATGGCAACCCGGCTTACTATCCATACATGGCGACCATCGATTTTTCCACGGCGCTGTTTTATCAGAATGGTAGCGTAGTCCCTTTAACCGGTGGCGGTCAGCAGGTTTATGCCGTAAAAAACATTACCTGGGAAACGAGTCGTACCACGGATTTCGGTCTGGATGCCGCTTTCCTGAACGACCGGCTGACACTGGGGGCGGATTATTACAAAAAGACAACAACCGATATTCTATTGCCGCTTGATGTTCCCTTGTACATGGGTTATGACAAACCCAACCAGAACGCGGGTACTTTAAACGTCAAGGGTTGGGAACTTGAACTGGCCTGGAAGGACCGGATCAATAAGTTCGGATACTCGCTGGCTGCCAACTTATCGGATGCAAAATCGACGGTGGGAGATTTAAAAGGAACGGAATTCCGCGGTGACCAGATCATCCGGAATGGCAGCGAGTACAATGAATGGTTTGGCTATTTGTCCAACGGTCTTTTCCAGACACAGGACGAGATCACAGGCGCTCCCGTTTTAAACGTAACGACAAAACCGGGAGACGTGCGCTATGTGGATGTGAGTAAGGACGGAAAGATTACGACCGATGATAAGGTGCTGCTGGGTGGTGCGCTGCCACGCTATTTGTACGGAGGAAACCTGCGCGCAGATTATGCCGGTTTTGATTTTGGTGTAACTTTTCAGGGAGTTGGTAAAAAACGTTCCCGCCTGAGCAGCGAGGTGATCCAGCCCTTTGCCGAGGCTTTTGGCAATATGCCGGCGGATATGCAAGGCAAGTTCTGGAGTGTGAATAATACCGCGCAGCAAAATCTTGCAGCCACCTATCCACGACTTTCGCGCACCTCCAACAGCGCCAATTATACACTGTCGGATTACTGGCTGATCCATGGCGGTTATTTTCGTCTGAAAAATATCACGCTGGGTTATACCCTCAAACAGGATCTGATGAAACGGATTGGCGTGCAGACATTACGTTTTTATGCATCTGCCAATGACGTGTTTTCGTTCAGCAAGTTTCCCAAATACCTCGATCCTGAGTCGGGAAGTTATGCTTATCCGATCGTGTCAACCTTTATGGCGGGAGCAACCATCCGTTTTTAAAAGAAACGTCAACGAAATTTAACATTCCTGATTATGAAAAAAATAGCATGGATATGGCTGGCAAGTATAGGATTTACCGGCTGTCACACCCTTGATTTAAACCCGCTTTCGGAAGCTTCGACCGGAACATTTTACTCCAACCAGACCGAACTGGAACTGGCAGTGAACGATCTGTACCGGAGTGTGTTCTGGAATAATGACAATGAACTTTTCAGTGACAATGAATGGCACCGCGGCCAGCTGACCAATGCCGTGATTGGTGGCACGATGAATGCCGATGACGCCGCCGTGCAGACCTACTGGCTGAATTGTTACAAAGCCATTGCCCGGGCTAATTCCTTTCTGACGAGCAAGGATCGGGCCGTTGCAAATACCCCGCAATCGGTTATGCTGCGTCTGGAAGCGGAAATGCGGCTGATTCGCGCTTACCAGTATTCCAGGTTGATTACCCATTTTGGCGACGTGCCTCTTCTGACTTCACCGGTCGCGCTCGAAGAATCCTATGAAGTACAGCGAACAGGGAAAGATGAAATCCTGGCGTTCATTTTTACAGAACTGGATTTCGCTGCTGCCAATCTTCCCATAACGTATGGCGCCGCCGAGACGAAAAGGTTTACCCGCGGTGCGGCGCTGGCGGTCAAAGCGAGGACGGCTTTGTATTTGGGCAAATGGGAAATTGCCAGGCAGGCTGCCGAGAGCGTTATGAAACTGGGTGCCGGCTATGCGCTTCACGGAAGTTATCAGCAATTATTTACCAAAGCCGGTGAGACAAGCCGGGAATTGATCATCAGCGTTCCCCGGGATGAAAAACAGCAGGTGTTTAGTGCGGCGGGTTATGTGCAGGATAATATTTCCAGAAACGCAGGCGGTTTTGGCGCGCAGCTCCCGACCCGCGATATCCTCGATGCCTACGAATGTACGGATGGGAAACCGATTAATGAGTCTCCTTTGTATGATCCTAAAACGCCATTCAAAAACCGCGATCCACGTCTGACCGCCAACATTGTCGAATTTAACACCCAATGGCTTGGTTACAATTATTCGCCGCATCCCGACTCGCTCACCATATTCAGTTCAAAAGAAAATAAAAAAGTACCCAATAAGGATAGTCGTGCCGTGGCCGCTTTTGCGAGTTTCACCGGTTTTTTATGGAAAAAGGGAATTGATCAAACCTGGCCCGATCGCCTGGTTGAGGATAACGACGCAATCATTATCCGGTATGCAGAAATTCTGCTGACTTATGCGGAGGCGAAAATAGAATTGGGGCAAATCGATGAAAGTGTCTTAAACGCGATCAATCAGATTCGTGCACGTGCTTATGGCGTCTCCGTGGAGCAGACGACCTTGTATCCTTCGGTTGTTACGATGGATGCCGCTTTACTTAAAAAGATATTACGACGTGAGCGCAGGGTTGAATTTCCGCGGGAAGGCTTGCGGTACATGGATCTGATTCGCTGGAAACTGGCAGAAAAAGCACTTTCCAGGCCCGTGATCGGATTACCGGATCCGGCAGCACAAAGCCGCGCAAAATGGCCATTCCCGGGAGTTACGCCAATAGACGGAGACGGCATTGCAGATTATTCGGGATTTGGTGCAGATGTAAAGGTATTATCGCAAAGGTCATTTGATAAAACCAGACAATATCTATGGCCGATACCAGCCGTGGAAAGAAGGGTGAATACCAACATTACCCAAAACGCAGGTTACTAATTTTTAATGCCCCCGGCAGTGATAGTCTGTCCTGCCGGGTTTGATCAGATTTTGCAACAGTTTATATTACAGATTAATCATTATTTTAATGAAAAAAAACAGTTTGTCAGCCTGCCTTGTGTTGTCGTTTTTGACGCTTGGTCACACGATCATGGCGCAACTTAAAAACAAACCTTCGTACAGTGGCGTTTACCCGCATCTGGCCATGTATAACAATGAAGGTGAATGTGGTACCGGTGCCGTAGTTCCCTGGGCAGGAAAGCTCTGGGTGATCACTTATGGTCCTCATTTGCCGTTCGGCTCATCGGATAAATTGTATGAAATTACGCCAGATCTCACGCAGATTGTACGCCCGGAAAGTATTGGCGGTACGCCTGCAAACCGCATGATCCATCCGGAAAGCAAGCAGCTTTTTATGGGTCCATATGCCATTGACAGCAAGGGTGCGGTAAGAGCAATACCCTATAAAACAATGCCTGGCCGTCACACGGGTAATGCCCGCCATCTTAAAGATCCTGCCAATAAAATTTACTATGGAACGATGGAAGAAGGTTTTTATGAAGTGGATGTAAAGACTTTAAAGCCAACGATGCTGTTCGAGGATGGTAATATCAGTGCGGGCAAGAAAACGGAAAAATCAACCTATCAGTCCAAGGGGCTGCTTCCGGGAACACATGGCAAAGGTTTTTATTCGGGGCAGGGGGTGATGGTTTATTCCAATAACGGAGAACCGGGCGCAAAGGCGGAAAAACAGTTTGACATTGAGTCAGGCTCTTTGTCGGAATGGGACGGGAAAACCTGGAAGGTTATCCGCAGAAACCAGTTTGTAGAAGTAACGGGGCCGGGGGGTATTTATGGCAATAAAAATCCTGCAACCGATCCGATATGGGCTACGGGATGGGACCACAAATCGGTATTATTGGGTGTGCGCGACAGCGGCAAATGGACTTTTTACCGCTTACCAAAAGCAAGCCACAGCTATGACGGAGCCCATGGCTGGAATACGGAATGGCCACGGATACGCGATGTCGGTACAACCGGAAAACCGGATTATCTGATGACCATGCACGGAATGTTCTGGCAATTTCCCGGCCAGTTTTCTTCAAAGAATGCAGCGGGCATCCGGCCGAAAACTTCTTATCTGAAAGTGATCGGGGATTACACGCGATGGAATGACCAGTTGGTTTTTGGATGCGACGATTCGGCGCAAAAGGAATTTTTGAACAAACGAAAAGCAAAGGGCAATATCGAGGGGCCGGGACAATCCAATTCCAATCTTTGGTTTACTTCGCTGAAAAAACCGGATGAGCTCGGCCCCAATACTGCCGAAGGTGCCGTCTGGCTGAATGAAACGGTAAAAACGGGTCAGACTTCCGAACCATTCCTGTTTGCCGACTGGCCTAACCGAGCAGCTTGGATTCAAAACAATGGAGACCAGGACGTGGACTTTATGCTGGAAGTGGATAAGGCCGGAAATGGAATCTGGACTCCGCTGAAATCAGTAAAAGTTGGTGCTAAAAGTGCGGAGAGAATTGTGTTTGCTGTCGGCGATACGGGTGAATGGATAAGATTGAAAGCAAAGGAAACAACCAACGTGTCGGCTCATTTTTTCTATTCGGCCAATGATAACAGAACAACGGTCGCCAGTCCGATTTTCGATGGGTTAAGCCGGGTTACGGCTACCAGTACATCCGGTGGGTTGTTATATGGTTTAGGAGAAAACCGCCGCGTTTTAGGTATAGCTGCTATGGATTATTCAGGTGTAACGCCCAAAGAAACTGGGTATTACGAACTTGGTGGAGATATGAAACTTGTTCGTAAAGACGATCCGAAAACGTTGTCACTTATCAAAAACCAGTTTGCTATTCCACAAAAGGCCGTTGCGGTGGAGGAATCGTCGGTGTTGATCGTGGATGACCAGGGCAGACGCTGGCGGCTGCCGCTTGGCAACGAGGCCTTTACCAATCTCACGAACCAGCATGTGTTGCGGATTTGCCGGGAAGTAGCTACGGAGCGCGACCTGTTCAACTGCCACGGGACATTTTATGAATTGCCAGCTGAAAATGCCGACGGTTATGCTAAAATAAGGCCGGTATCTTCCCATAACCTTCGCATTAACGACTATGCTTCATACCGTGGATTGCTGGTGATGACAGGACTGGATGCAGGAAAGTTTGGCAAAAACGACCATGTTATCGTTTCGGACGATAAAAAAGCGGCTGTTTGGGCTGGTGTTATTGATGATCTTTGGAAGCTGGGTAAGCCGATAGGGCATGGAGGTCCGTGGAAAAATACCAACGTGAAAGCCGGTGAACTTTCAGATCCTTACCTGATTGGTTTTTATGATAAACGCAGTTTACAGCTTTCACATCAGGCAACCTCGGCTGTAATGGTTACGATCGAAGCCGATCCGGTTGGAAACGGGCCCTGGATGGTGTACAAGACCTTTACAGTCAAGCCGGGACAGAAGCTGGATTATAGTTTCCCGAAAGAATTCTCCTCGCGTTGGGTTCGGTTTAAAACAGATAAACCATGTAAAATTACCTCGCTGCTGGAATATAACTAAGGCAGTCTTTCAGGCTGTGAAGTATCGATTCATTGCTCGCTCTACAAGTCATGCGTAGTTTTTTCAACTACGCATGACTTGTAGAAAGCCTTTTGTAACAGCCCGCATATGTAAACCTCTGTGCCTCTCTTTTATCCTCTGTGGTGCTCTGTGTAACCTATCACTTTAAGTAGAAGTGTTTGAATTATGAAGTTCATACGCACCCAACGGTTTAGTTTATAATTTTAATGGTATTGTCCATCTAATTACCTGATTCATCCATTTCCATGGGATTTTTTCACTACTACTTTTACTGAATCGACTGGTTTAACGCCAGAAGTTCGCGGGCGGTGTATTAGAAATGAGGACTATTGCACTTTGGTAGTTGAAGAAAAAAGATAAAGTGTGGGATGCATGACTGGCAGTGAAAGCCCATAACCAGGCGAATGCCAGGCAAAAAGATTTTTTGACAGGTTTATTGATTAGCGAATGAAAAAACAGTTTTTCTTTTTAATGGCGTCCTTGGCTTTAATGGCCGTGCTGGTTATTTCTTGCTTTCAAAAAAATGGAACTTTGCGAAGAGGGGGCAGCAATGAATCCGTGAGCTATAACTTTGATGTCCGCCCCATTTTATCCGACAAATGTTTTGCTTGTCATGGACCGGATGCGAAAAAACGGGAAGCAGGGCTCCGCCTGGATATGGCCGGGAGTGCTTATGCTAAATTGAAAGACGGACATGGCTTTGCTATCATTCCCGGCAACCCCGAGGCATCCGAAGTTTACAAGCGAATTACTTCTGTGGATCCGAATTATCAGATGCCAACACCCGAATCGCATTTAGGACTTTTGACCGAAAATGAAATTGGCTTGTTGAAAAAATGGATCGATCAGGGAGCGAAATATGAGCAACACTGGGCTTTTGTAGCGCCCCTAAAAAGTGCTTTGCCAGAGGTGGAGGATACTTCATGGCCGAAAAATGAAATCGATTATTTTACGCTCTCTAAAATGGAAGAGAACGGACTGGATCCCAGTGCGGAAGCCAGTCGGGAGCAGCTGATAAAACGGTTGTCATTAGACCTAACAGGCCTGGCGCCTTCGCTGACGCTGCAGCAAAAAATCGATAAGGAGGGAGGTGAAAAATCCTACGAGAAAATTGTTGACGAACTGATTGTCCAAAAGTCGTATGGAGAAAAAATGGCCTTGTATTGGCTGGATATCGGCAGGTTCGCGGATTCTTTTGGATACCAAAATGACAATGCACGAACGCAATGGCCATGGAGGGACTGGGTGATCAATGCCTTTAACAGGAACATGCGCTATGATCAGTTTATTACCTGGCAGCTTGCCGGCGATATGCTGCCGAACGCCAGCAAGGAACAAGTATTGGCGACGGCCTTTTTAAGGAACCATAAATACAATGAAGAGGCAGGAATTATTGCCGAAGAGTATAGGATAGAATATAATCTGGACAAAACAAAAACCTTCAGTTCCGGATTGATGGGACTTACCGTCGAATGTGCCCAGTGTCACGATCATAAGTACGACCCAATTTCCCAGGAAGATTATTACCGGTTGTTTGCTTTTTTTAATAATTCCAAAGAAGCAGGGCAGGAATCGCTGAAAGGTAATGGGTTGGCAACTACGCCAATACTTGACATCACCAATGCTGAAGTAAAGAATATTCTGACCTTTATCAATAGCCGGGACACGAGTAAGATCTCCCTTTCGGTCATGGGTGAAAATGATACGCTCAGGGCTACGCATATCCTTGACCGTGGGGTGTATGACGCGCCCGGCAAGGTAGTCACGGCAAGTGGTTTACAGGCTGTGATGAAATATGACACAACCAAGTATCCCAGAAATCGCTTGGGATTAGCCAAATGGACATTAAGTAAAGAAAATCCGCTGGCGGCACGGGTATTTGTGAATCAGATATGGCAGGAATTTTTTGGCCGGGGGATTGTAAAAAGTACCGGTGATTTTGGGATGCAGGGCGAATTGCCAACACATCCGGCTTTGCTTGACTGGCTGGCCGTCGACTTTATGGAGCATGGCTGGGATATTAAACGGCTTGTAAAACAGATCGTTACTTCGGCCACTTACCGGCAGTCTTCAAAATTGACTAAGGAAAAAAAGGAGAAAGACCCGGAGAATATTTATTTGTCAAGAGGCGCCCGTTACCGCGTTCCGGCCGAGATGATCAGGGATATTGTGTTGTCCAGCAGCGGACTTTTGAATCCCGAAATCGGCGGAGCGAGTGTAAAACCTTACCAGCCCAAAGGGATTTGGGAAGCCACAACAGCCAACAGGGGTAGTTTAAGAACTTACGTTCAGGACACAGGTGGCCAGCTTTACCGGCGCGGCATGTATACATTTATTAAGCTTACGCTCCCCCCGCCTGCAATGATTGTTTTTGATGCCAGTAGCCGGGACCATTGCGAGGTGAAAAGACAAAAGACCAATACACCTTTGCAGGCGCTGATCATGCTCAATGACCCGGCGGTACTGGAAGCATCACGCGTGCTTGCGGAGCGTATGGTGGGGCGGAAATTGTCGACCGAGGATAAAATAAAGGAATTGTTTCAACGGATTGTGTGCCGGGCCCCGACTGAGAAGGAAGTCGGTCTTCTCCGGGAGTACTATAACAATGAATTCGGGAAATTTTCAAAGGATAAAAGAAAAGCGGAAAGGGTGCTGAATGTTGGGGAATATAAGCACGAGAAAGTAGCCGACATAGGCCAGGCCGCAGCGCTAATGCGGATGATCAGCACGATCTATAACATGGAGGAAACGATCACGAAATCTTGATTGGCTTTTAGCGGTTGGCTGTTAGCTTCCTTTTGCTGGAACAGTTGAACAAAGTTTGTACAAAAAGAAAATTAGAAATAATAACATTAATAAGCTAAAAGTGGTCCGCGGGGCGGTTAATCGCTAAAGGCCAACAGCTAGTACATATGGAAAAACCAGTTTTTGATTTTGGAATGAATACCAATCGCCGGCATTTTTTATCCAAACTTAGTTTGGGGATAGGAAGCGCCGCTTTGGGTTCACTGTTAATACCTGATATGTTCAAGGGAGGTGACAGTAGTGTAAATGACATTATGGCTGGTTTGCCGCATTTTGCACCGAAAGCCAAACGGGTGATTTATCTTTTTCAAAACGGTGCTCCTTCCCAGTATGAGCTGTTCGATAACAAGCCATTGCTGAATAAAATGTTTGGGGAAGATTTACCAGAGTCTGTGAGAGGTGGACAAAGATTGACCGGGATGACGGCCAATCAGACTAAGTTTCCATTGGCTGGGTCTATATTTAATTTTACCCAACATGGACAATCCGGTGCCTGGATAAGTGAATTATTACCGCATACTGCGCGGATTGCCGATGATCTCTGCATCATTAAATCTATGAATACGGACGCCATTAACCATGATCCTGCACTTACGTTTTTTCAAAGCGGGGCACAGGTGGGGAACCGTCCAAGCATGGGCGCCTGGCTAAGTTATGGGCTGGGTAGTGAAAATCAGAATTTGCCGGGTTTTTGTGTTTTGTTGTCGAGAGGAAAAGGTAACGGACAGGGTGTATATTCTAAATTATGGACGAACGGTTTTCTTGATTCGGTGCACCAGGGTGTACAGTTTAGCAGCGGCGAAAATCCGGTTCTGTACCTTGGTGATCCCGATGGAATGGATCGAAGTGAACGGCGGGAGATGCTTGATAAGCTGGCCGCATTGAACGAGGGGACGTTTGGAGAGTTTGGAGATCCGGAGGTGGTTACCAAAATCCAGCAATATGAAATGGCATTCCGGATGCAGACCGCGGTGCCCGAAATTACGGACATAAGCAAGGAGCCGGAATCCATCGTTAAAATGTATGGGCCGGAATGTCTGGTGCCCGGTACTTATGCTGCCAATTGCCTGTTGGCCAGGAAATTGTCCGAGCAAGGGGTGCGCTTTGTACAATTGTATCATCAGGGCTGGGACGGTCACTCGAGTTTGCCTGAAGAAATAAAGGGCCAATGCATGGATGTGGATCAGGCATCTGCGGCGCTGGTTACGGATTTGAAGCAACGTGGTTTGCTGGATGAGACCCTGGTCATTTGGGGAGGGGAGTTTGGCCGGACAAATTATTGTCAGGGGAAGTTTACCAAAGAAAATTATGGCCGGGATCATCACCCAAGGGCATTTACAATCTGGATGGCAGGCGGAGGTATCAAACCCGGGATTGAATATGGTCAGACCGATGACTTTGGATATAATATTATAAAGGATCCGGTGCATGTCCATGATTTACATGCAACCATTTTAAATCAACTTGGGCTTGACCATGAGAAGCTGGTGTTTAAGCACCAGGGACGTCGCTACCGCCTCACCGATGTGGCCGGGAAATTGGTGAAGGGAATAATCGTTTAAGCTGTTCGGGCAGCTATCCTACCTTTTTTGCGGTCAGTTTGTACTGTTCGGGCGACTGCCCCATGTTCTTTCGGAAAACCCTTGAAAAGTAGTAGGGGTCCTCGTACCCCAGACTTAAGGCTACTTCCTTAATTTTTGACTCATTTGAATAAATCAGCTGACAGGCTTTCTGCATTTTCAAATGTGTGAAATAATCCAGCGGCGGCATTCCTGTCGCTTTTCGAAACAACATGGAAAAGTGAGAACAGGAAAGTTTATGCATATTGGCCATGTCCTCAACGGTAAGTTTTTTATCAATGTGGAGCCGCATGTATGTGATTGATTCGGTAATGATATCTTTCTTGCCGACAATATCCGGATAAAGGTGTTTGTCGGGATACAAAAATTGCGCGATAAAATAATTCAGGCTCATGTTCGAGTTGGCCAGGTTTTCCATACTATACCCCATTTCCAGACTCTGATATATCTGATGCCACAATTCAATTGCTTTTTTGCTAAACGGGATATTGACGGGACCCTTTTGGGTGGTAATTTGCAGGGACTGATTGTAACTGCCGATCGTTTCCCCGGTGAAATGTATCCAGTAAATAGTCCAGGGGTCATCATTGTTCGCCCAATATCGCATGTAAGTATCTGTTGCCGGTAAAAGTATAAATTGATTGGCCGTCACATCAAACTTCTTTTCGCCGATCACAAAATGTCCCTTTCCCTGAACACAGTAGATGAATATGTTGTCTTCACATCCTTTTCGTCGCTCCCGGTAGTGAAACTGTGCCTTTGGGAAATAGCCGATATGTGTGATATACAAGGGAAACAGAGCCGGATTTTTTTGAATCAGGTCGCGCACGATGCCGGGTGGCAGGCTAATCAGTTTCTCTCCTTCAAAACCATCACGCCTTCTGAAAGTACTGCTCATATTTGTATAAATTTTAATCGAATTGTCAAGACGGGTAAAATGTTTACATCGATTATAGTTGATTTATTTTACTATTCCTATTCTATTTGTCATTTAATAAATAAAATGGAATAGTAGTGAAAATTTAAAATAGTAGAATTGTCTATCAAAATAGGTGAATGGTCTATTCATTGTCTCGTAGTTGTATCCTACTTTTGCTAAGTAAATTAATATTTATATTGTTGAATTACTTTTGAAAAACGATATCATCACACGATACCACTTTATAAATGAACCTGTTCGGTGGTTTATATTTTAAACAACATGCTACTAGAAAATAAGGTTATCTTTTTGACAGGCGGCACCGATGGCATTGGATTTGAATGTGCCAAAGTGTACCAGCAGGCGGGAGCAAAACTCTGCATCCTAAGCAACCAGCTGCCCAGCTTAAGGGAGGCTGAGCTGAAATTGAATCATAGCGATATTTTGTTTATTTATGCCGACGTTTCAAATGGTCAGGAGATAGACGATGCAATCCAGCGATGCCTTCGCGTTTTTGGTAAAATTGATGTAATCCATAATAATGCTGGCATTTCAAGCCCTTCCAAGGCTCTGCATGATACCTCAGAAGCGGAATGGAAAGCGTTGTTTGAGGTTAATGTGGGAGGGATCTACCATACGACCCGCTATGGAATAGACGCATTGAAACGTTCAAAAGGGAACATTTTGAACACAGGAAGCCTGGTCGGAGAAATTGGACAGGAAATTCATGCCGCTTACAGTGCGACAAAAGGTGCCATAAATGCCCTGACAAAATCCATGGCACTGGATTATGCGCCGTTTGGCATTCGGGTCAATACCGTTGCCCCGGCAGGTGTTCTTACACCCATGTTAAAAATCTGGGCAGAGCAGCAACCGAATCCCGATCAGGCAGAAGATTATCTGAATAGCATTCATGCATTGGGCTATTGTCCGGAGGGCGATGTCATCGCAGATGCCTGCCTTTTTTTGGTTTCGGATATGGCCAGGTTTATTACGGGCTGCATATTGCCGGTCAGTGGCGGAGCAGAGCTTGGGTACAGGAAAACGGTTAATGGAATGTTCAAAACAACGAATTTTAAAAGTGCTCTGCATTGATAATCAGATTTTTTTGATATGATAAAAAGAATAGAGGTTCGGGATGTCAGGTACAAGCTGGACAGCAATGCAGGCAGCGACGCCATTCATCGCGATCCGGTTTACTCTTATGCCGTCACTCGGCTCATTGATGAAAGCGGGATCATTGGAAACGGGTTTGCATTTACACTTGGGAAAGGAAATGATCTGGTATGCCAGGCTGCGCAGTATTACGCTGAAAAGCTTGTTGGGAAAGATATTGAAGAAACCATGGCTGATTTTGGTGCGCTCTTCAGACAGTTATCTGATGATCAGCAGTTTCGATGGCTCGGGCCGCACAAAGGTGTGGTGCATCTGGCGCTCGCTTCGGTGACGAATGCCTGTTATGATCTTTGGGCAAAAAAAAGAGGCTTGCCGCTTTGGAAATTACTTACCACACTTTCCCCCGAGGCCATTGTCAATACCCTGGACTTCTCTTATCTGGAAGATGAACTTACAAAAGAGCAGGCGCTGGCCTTATTGCACGATGAACAACCGGCAAGGAATGTCAGGGAAAATATACTGGACAGGGGCTATCCGGGATATGATACTTCTGTTGGCTGGTTTAATTATTCCGATGAAAAAGTCAGAGAGAATTGCCACAAAGCCCTGGCCAGCGGATTTACCGCCATGAAATTGAAAGTAGGCTCGGCAGATCCTGAAAGGGACATACGCCGTGCGCATATCGTGAGAGAGGTGGCTGGGCCCGAGGCTAAGGTGATGCTCGATGCCAACCAGCAATGGAATCTTTCCCAGGCTATGGCAATTTGTGATCAGTTGAAATCGATGAACCCGTACTGGATCGAGGAACCGACCCATCCGGACGATGTTCTGGCCCATAAAACACTGGCGGAACACATGGCTCCCGTGAAACTGGCGTTGGGCGAACATGTGCCCAATAAAGTCATTTTTAAAAACTACTTGCAGGCAAAAGCGGCCGCGTTTATTCAGGTCGATGCTGTTAGAGTGGGCGGGGTGAGTGAATTTATAACGATCAGTTTGTTATGTAAAAAATTTGGTATACCCGTTGTTCCGCACGTCGGAGATATGGGCCAGCTTCATCAGCATCTGGTCTTGTTCAATCACATAGCAATGGGGCATGAAGCGCTGTTTTTAGAGCATATTCCTCATTTGCAAAAGCATTTTGTCAATCCTGCCATCGTTGAAAATGGCGTTTACAAAATACCCCAGGAAGCAGGTAGCAGTTGCGATCTGATTGCTTTGAAGAATTAAATGTAATTGAGATTTATTTTATTAACAATGATTCATTTCATAGATATTTCGATAAGCGCAATGTACATCGCAGCTATTTTGGCTGTTGGTCTGTGGGCGGGATTGAAGCATAAAAGAAATGGGGCCAAGGTGCAGAATGAAGCCGGAGAATATTTTCTGGCCGGGAAAACATTGCGCTGGCCAATGATCGGGCTGGCCCTGTTTGCCACCAATATATCATGCGTGCACCTGGTAAGTCTTGCCCAAAGCGGTTTTGATACAGGCCTTTTAAATGGAAATTTTGAATGGATGGCGGCTTTTGTGCTCATATTGCTCGCTTTGTTTTTCGTACCGTTTTACATACGATCGGGTGTGTCCACCTTGCCCGATTTTTTGGAAAAACGATACGATCGTGCCAGTCGGGATTGGCTTGCCGTAATTTCGGTTTTGTCTGCCATCATTGTACATATTTCGTTTTCACTTTTAGCCGGAGGCATTGTTTTGCATACCTTGTTCGGAGTCAATATGTACCTGAGCATTATCGGGATTTCTATCATCACGGCCATTTACACCATCGTCGGAGGGTTGAAGGCAGTGGTCGTGACGGAATCGATTCAGACTGTTGTGTTGCTTTGCGGGGCCGTCATTATCAGTGTGGCAGCCTATAATAAAATGGGTGGATGGCAGCCGATGGTCGAGGTGCTACGGGATTCGGGCCAGATGGATCGACTTTCGATGATGCGTCCGCATGGCGATGAAAGCGGCATGCCCTGGTATGCCGTGTTTTTGGGATATCCTGTTTTAGGGATTTGGTACTGGTGTGCTGACCAGACAATCGTACAGCGTGTTTTGGGGGCGAAAGATGAAAATCATGCACGTGTCGGACCTCTTTTTTGCGGGTTTATCAAAATTTTACCCGTGTTCATTTTTGTACTGCCGGGACTGTTTGCCTACACGCTGTCACAAACAGGCGGTTTGGATGTTTCCGCTTTGACGACAATAGAGGACGGCAGGAAAGTGGTAAACAGCAAAGGGATTTATACCTTAATGATCACACAATTGCTGCCGGAAGGACTCATCGGGATACTTGTAGCGGCACTGCTTTCCGGACTGATGAGCCAGATATCCGGAGCGCTCAATTCCATATCGACACTCGTAAGCTATGACATTTATCAGCGCAGCAATCCGGAAGCCACGGACAAAAAACTGATCATGGTCGGCAAAGCGGCAGCGGGTTTTTCGATGGTGCTGTCCCTGATTATGCTGCCTTTGCTTAACAGTTACGAGAGTATTTTCAACGGACTTAACGACATCATAGCACATATTGCACCACCAATTACCTGTGTTTTTCTTCTTGGAATTTTTTGGAAAAAGGCCTCGGCTGTGTCTGCGAAATTTACTTTATGGATCGGATCGGCTTTGGGAGGGTTGGTTTTTACATTGAATAAATTGTATCCGGAAACCATCATGGGCCGCATTCCTTTCATGATGATGGCGTTTTATCTGTTTTGCTTTTGCGCCATTTTACAGGCGACTTTATCCTGCCGCTTTCCGGTTGTTCATTCCCGGGAAAGTATCGGATTATTTTGGAAAACACCATTTGAAGCGCTGGAAAGCCCCGGTTGGAGAGGACCTGGTAACTACAAGTTTCTCTCCGTGGTCCTGCTTTTCATTATGGGTAGTCTATTCTGGGTCTTTCGATAAATTTTCTGAATCATACCACCGCATTATTAACGCACACCAGCTTTGATTTTTGAACCGTATAAATTTTTAAATATTGGTTATGATTCCGGGGGATGTTATAAGGTTTTACCAATATCCGAATTTGAAAAAAATGATAACGTATATATATAATCGGTAGTATAATATGGAAACAGCGCAAACCTGAAAGAAGAGAACGAATGCGAACTGGTACGGTGTGGTCCGGCCAGAAAGGAATTACAACAATTTAATTATTCAAATTATGAAACTTTTTTTTACCAAGACTGAAAGTTCAGTCGGGCAGGGCTTGTTTTGTCTGCCAGGCTCGAAAACCGTACGTGTTATGCGAACAGGTTTAATTGTTGGCATTGCCGTCCTGATGTGTAATAAGCCACTCCTGGCAAACCCAGGCACATCAATAAAAGGAGCGAAAACGGCCCAATTTACAGCGAAATCAAAAGTTGCAGAAATAAATGTATCGGGGAAAATAAGCGATGAAAAAGGGGAAGGTTTGCCCGGCGTTAGCGTGGTGGTTAAAGGAACGTCCAACGGAACATCATCAAATACTTCTGGCGAGTATTCAATTTCGGTTGCAAGCGATAAGTCTGTTCTGATTTTTTCGTATGTCGGTTATGTTTCTCAGGAAATGGAGGTGGGTAGCCGGGGGAAAATCGATATCGTATTAAAGCCCGACAGCAAGTCATTGGAAGAAGTAGTGGTCGTTGGTTATGGTACGGCAAAAAAGCGTGACATCACGGGTGCCGTATCCAGGGCCGACCTGAATGCTTTTAAGGAGTCGCCTAACGTGAGTATTCTGCAATCTCTTCAGGGGGCGGTTCCCGGTTTGAATGTGGGCGCGACCACGCAGGCTGGTCAGGACCCTGACATTACGATTCGTGGGAGAAACTCAATTTCCGGGGGAACGGGCCCGCTTATTGTTTTGGATGGGATTATTTATCGGGGAAGTATTGTGGATATAAATCCCAATGACGTCGCCTCTATTGATGTACTGAAAGATGCCAGTGCCGCGGCGGTTTACGGCTCCCAGGCATCCAATGGTGTGATATTGATCACTTCTAAAACCGGTAAGGCTACCAAAAAACCAACTATTGAGTACAGCACTTCCTATTCATTGCAGGAAATCAGCAACAAGGCCATGCTTCCGGATGATGCCGCTGGATTTCTGAAAAAAAAAGGAGACCGGTATTTATCATTAAGTCGGATGGGTCCTGGTCTGCTTACCATGAATCCGGATTTTGATCCGTCAAAATATGTAAGCGCACAGGTTCTGGAAGGGATGCAAAAAGGAACCGATACAAACTGGTGGGATCTGCTGACGAATAAAACCCCATCCATTCAAAACCATGATGTAAGCATCAGCGGAAAGAATGAATTAAGTTCTTATTTTTTCTCTCTGGGGTATACCAACCAGCAGAATGTGATAAAGAACGACAACTACAAGCGCTACAATTTCAGGATTAACCTGGATACCCAGGTCACCAACTGGATGAAAGTAGGTATCCAGTCGTTTTTAGGATTGGGTAATTATTCGGGGGCTGCCCCAAGCCTGGACGATGTTCAGTTTATGATTCCCCAACTGGATTACAAAGACGCTTCCGGAGCGTATATCAAGCTTCCGGACGGTTCCAGAGTAAATCCTTTTTTACAGATACAGCAGCAAAATCGGGATACAAGGAATAATTTGTTCGGAGTAATTTATACGGATATCAATATACCTTTTATAAAGGGCCTCAGCTACAGGTTAAACTTTTCTCAAAACCTGATCAGCTACAAATGGAACAATTTTAACCCTAATGCCCAAAATTTCAACGGAGAGGCTTATAAGGTTGACTCGACGCAATATTCGCAGACGTTGGATAACATCATAACGTATCAAAGGACTTTGAAAGATCATTCGTTTACCGGCACATTTTTGTACGGATTCGAAAAGCGTCGGCTTGATGGCACAACTGCCCGTTCGCAGTTTTTTACGAACGATATCCTGGGCTATAACAAGTTAGATGCCGGTCAGGCAGGGCTTCAAAGTAACACGTCCAAAGCCTGGAAGGAAGCAAGTCTGTATTCAATGATCCGTGTCATTTACAGTTACAAAAACAAGTATATTCTGACCGGAACAATGAGAAGGGACGGGTTTTCGGGTTTTGGCCCCAAAAATAAATTTGGTGTCTTTCCCTCGTTGGCTGCCGCCTGGTACATCAGCGAAGAGAAATTTGTTAAGGACAATGTTCCGTTTTTGGATGACCTGAAACTGAGGGCATCGTACGGCATCAACGGTAACAGGACTGTCGGCCGTTACCAGACACAAGCCAAGATTGCGTCCTCTGTCGGAAACGGATATCTCTATGGCGATAACGGTGCCGCGGCACAGGGGCAGTACATGAATGCCCTTGCCAATGGTGATCTTAAGTGGGAGTCTACGAAGTCATTGAATTTTGGGGCTGATTTTTCCCTGTTCAAGAACCGTCTTTCCGGAAGTTTGAATACGTATATTTCCAATACTTATAACTTGCTTTTCGATGTTGACCTGCCTTTTTTGAATGGTTTTAGCAAGAGTCCGGCTAATATTGGCAAGCTGAAAAATACGGGCCAGGAGCTGACTTTGTCGGGAAGGCCGGTGTCGAAAGGCGATTTTACCTGGGATATCACCACGAACTTCTCCCGGAACCGTAATAAAGTGATCAGTATTCTGGGCATCGATGCCGATAAGAACGGTAAAGAAGATGATCTGGTCTCTTCCAAAATCTTCATTAACCATCCCTACGGTGTTGCTTATGACTACAACATCACCGGCATGTGGCAAGTGGCGGATTCGGAAGCAGGGGCAATTCCGGCAGGTTTTACCTATGGCACATACAAAGTGGAGGACATGAACCAGGACAAAGCTTTTACTGCCGCGGCAGATCGTAAAATTCTGGGATACACGGATCCGTCCTATCGCTTCAGTATCATGAATAGTTTCAAATACAAAGCCTGGGAATTCAGTTTCTTCATTAACTCTATCCAGGGTGGAAAAAAATACTATTACGGACAGCCGGGGAATACATTGCCAAATCCTGATAATATCTCAAACGGCAATATTTTCAAATTTGACTACTGGACCCCTGAGAACCCTAACGCGCGTTACCGGCAGATCGGATATTATACCGTTGCACTGGGCGAAACTTTCTCTCCCTACATCCAGAGAAACTTCGTGCGGCTGCAAAATGTGACTTTGTCATTTAATTTGCCCAAACATATTACACAGAAGATCAAGCTGAACCGCGCCAAACTCTTTGTAAATGGTAAAAATCTGGTTACGATCAGCGATTGGGACGGCTGGGATCCTGAAACCGGGACCATAACCGGAACCGGAACCGGTCTGAACAGGGGCGCATATCCTTTGCTTAAAAGCTATACAGTTGGGCTAAACATTGAATTTTAATCGAAGAACAACATGAAAAAGATATTCAAGTATATACTCGTAATGATACTAGGCACCTCGCTGTCTTGTAACGAAACCGATTTTCTGGAAGAAAAGCCACTGGACTTTTACACGCCGGATAATTCATTGGAAACGAATGCGCAGTTTCAGTCAGCAGTTAACTTTTTGCATAACCGGATTCGAAATATTGCATTTGGCGGAATAAATCTGGATGCGTACTTCGCTTTGCGCTATGCCACAGATTTTGCGGTGAATGCCACGGATTATCAGCCCGCGGTAAAGCTTAATGATTATAAAAATACGATGGTTCCGACTTTCGGGCCTCCACAGGTCATTTGGGAGAGTGTTTATCAGATCATTTCCAATGCCAATGTCGTGATCAGCCGGGCTCCGCTATCTACCAAATTGAATGACGCGGATAAAAAATTGTTCCGTGCTCAGGCACTGTTTTTCAGGGCCTGGGGCTACAATATGCTGGCCAATCTGTACGGAGGCGTTCCGTTGATAACAGAAGAAATTAAAGTACCCCGCCGTGATTTTGTTCGTGCCACCCGTGATGCGGTGTATACCCAGTGTAAAACGGATCTGCTTGAAGCCATCGGGAGTCTTGGGAACATTGATGCCGTGAAGGACGGAGCCGTCAACAAGCAAGTCGCGCAGCATATCTTATCAGAGGTTTATATCTCGTTAAAATCTTACGATGAGGCGATTAATATGGCGACGCAGGTGATTAGCTATCCTGGCGTTGGATTGATGACTGAGCGTTTTGGTGCACGTAAATCCCAGCCAGGCGATGTATATCGCGACCTGTTTGAGCTTGGCAATCAAAACAGAACCAGTGGCAACCGGGAAGGGCTTTATGTGATCCAGTCTGATTACCTGAACCCGGCGTCCACGCAGCGTGATGCACAACAATGGGCGATCATGCCGTTGATGCAAAGTGTTACCATTAAATCGGCGGTGGACGGTAAAAGTGTCAGTGCGATCAAAGGACCCAATGAAAAATGGTCGGGTCGTGGGGTAGGTTGGATGCGCCCGACTACATTTGTACTTTACACGATGTGGGCCGGTGGTAAAACAGACATCAGAAACTCAGAATACAACATCATCCGTGACTTTCAGATTGACGGAGTTCCCACCAACTCCCCGGATTACGGCAAATATTACGTAAAAGACGGGTATAAGGATAGAACAACGAGCTTCGCGGATACGATCAGAAACTGGTTTCCGATCCTAAAAAAGAACACGATTTCAGCAGGGGATTTTCCGGATGCTTACATTCAGAAGGATGCTGCCGGCAACGCGCTGGTGTCACCGCTTGGTGGAAAATTACTGATCAATGGAAGCGAATTGTTTCGTGATAATTACCTGATACGCTTACCGGAAACGTACTTTTTGAGAGCCGAAGCATATCTTCAGAAGGGCGATAAAGCCAGTGCTGCCGCCGATCTGAATGTGGTAAGGGCAAGGGCAAAAACGTTCTCGATTACGGCCGCGGATGTGAACATCGATTTTCTGCTGGACGAGCGTATGAGAGAGTTATATTCGGAAGAGTTTCGTATGGTTACCCTTACCCGTATGGGGAAACTGTATGACCGGACAAAAAAATACAACGAAAAATCTGGTCTTTCCATAGAGCAATATCACAATTTATGGCCGATACCATTCACGGAAATCAACCGGAATGTGTATGCCAAAATTGAGCAGAACCCGGGTTATAATTAACAAATTCGCACCGGCTCAGTCTGCCGGTCAGTCAGCGGGCTGAGCCGATTTTAAAATCAAAATTTCGATATTGCGTTGTTGGGTTTTGAGGTAACCAAATTTGAAACCCTGATTTTTGAAATGTAACTTTACCTGGCTATCCTAAGCCCCTTACCATCTATGACTATAATGAAATTCTTTTTTGCAATCGGAATACTTTTTATAAGTACGCACTTATTTGCCCAGGTCAAACCAGTTGAAAGCGACTCCCGGGACCTTACCTTATGGTACGATAAACCTGCTGAAGTTTGGACAGAAGCGCTCCCAATTGGCAACGGTTATATGGGAGCCATGATTTTTGGCGGTGTCGAGCAGGAACATTTGCAGCTCAATGAAGTAACCCTCTATTCCGGTGACCCAAAGGGTACATTTACTTCGATCGACATCAGGAAAAAGTTTAAAAACGTCGACCAGCTTTTCAAGGACGGGCAATACAGCGAAGGCCAAAGTATGATAAGTGACGAGTGGCTTGGACGGAATCATCAGGATTATCAGCCGCTGGGAGATCTCTGGATGAATTTTAAACATGCGGCCCCGGCAACGGACTATCGCCGTTCACTTGATTTATCGACTGCGGTTTCCAGTGTTCAGTATACTGTAAACAAAACGAAATTTAAAAGAGAGATCTTCGCGAGTTACCCCAACAGGATCATCGTTATAAAATTGTCTGCCGACGGAGCTGAAAAGATCAACGGAGAAATTAGTTTTTCAACGCTGCATAAGCCCCTGGCAAAATTCTCATCCGGCAACAATCAGTTGGTCATGTCGGGTAAGGCTCCTGGTTTTGTACTTCGGCGTACGCTGTCGCAGGTCGAAAAGGCTGGTGATCAGAACAAGTATCCGGAGATTTTTGACAAGGATGGTTCGCCATTACCTGATGCTTCCCAAATCCTGTACGGTGACGACGCTAATGGCTGGGGAACTGGCTTTGAGGCAAGGATCAAGGAAACCCATAAAGGCGGTAAAGTTCTGTTTTCTGACCAGAAACTAACGATTACAGATGCCACCGAAGTCGTTATTATATTGAGCTGTGTCACCAGTTTCAATGGATTTGACAAAAGCCCTGTGACAGAAGGGCTCGTTCCTGCTGAGCTGACAAAGAAGTTTCTGGCTTCTACCGATAATAAAAGTTATGACGTGCTGCGTCAGATCCATCTTGCGGATTATCAAAAACTTTTTAACAGATCACAAATTCAGATTGGTAGCCCTGGAGAGCAATCCAGGCTTACTACGGATAAGCGCATACAGTTGTTTTCAAATGGTCAGGACCAGGCCCTGGCTGCAGTCTTCTACCAATTTGGGCGTTATCTGATGATTGCCGGTTCCAGGCCGGGCGGGCAGCCGCTGAACCTACAGGGAATTTGGAATGATAAAATAATTCCGCCCTGGAACGGTGCTTATACGACCAATATCAATGCGGAAATGAATTACTGGCCTGCTGAGATTACGAACTTATCAGAATGCCACGAGCCTTTTTTAAAAATGGTCAAAGAGCTTTCGGTAAATGGCGCTGCTACCGCGCGCGCTATGTATGGCAACAAAGGATGGGTCGTGCATCACAACACGGATATTTGGAGGCATACCGAACCGATTGATATATGTATCTGCTCGTTTTGGCCAATGGGTGCGGGCTGGATGACCAGTCATTACTGGGAACGATATCTTTTTCATGGCGATAAAAAATTCCTTAAAAATGAAGTTTATCCCTTGTTAAAAGGAGCCGTGCAGTTCTATAACGATTGGCTTGTTCCGAACAAAGAAGGTTATCTGGTGACACCGGTTGGTCATTCTCCTGAGCATAGTTTCAAATACGGTGAGGGCAAAACATCCACAATGAGTCCAGGCCCAACCATGGACATGGCCATTATCAGGGAGTCATTTGCCAGATTTATTGAAGCATCGGACGTTTTGGGCATAGAAGACGAGCGCCTTTACAAGGAAATCAAAGCAAAAATATTAAAATTACTTCCGTATCAAATTGGTAAATACGGACAATTGCAGGAGTGGCAATTTGATTTTGAGGATGGAGAAAAGGAACACCGCCATATTTCCCATCTTTATGGAATTTATCCTTCCAACCAAATAAATCCTCAGGCCAATCCGGAACTGAATGCTGCCGTTGCCAGGACAATGGAACGTCGTGGCGACAAAGGGACGGGATGGGCAATGGGTTGGAAAATAAATATTCAGGCGCGACTGCTGAACGGAGATAAAGCACATACCCTTTTGTCAAATCTGTTTACGTTGGTCAAAGAAAACGATCCTAAGAGCCGTGGACTTGGTGGCCTTTATCCCAATATGTTTGATGCCTGTCCACCCTTTCAGATCGATGGTAATTTTGGCGCAACGGCAGGTATTGCCGAGATGTTGGTGCAAAGTCATGCCGGTGAAATACACTTGCTGCCCGCACTTCCAAAAGCGTGGAGTTCGGGAAAGGTTAAGGGGTTGAAAGCAAGAGGTGGTTTTGAAATAGACATGGAATGGGAAAACGGGAAAGTGAAACACGCTTCGGTGCGGTCAATGCTTGGCGGGAAATGCCGTATTAGAACAAATAAACCAGTGGAAATAGCCGGTGTGAAATCGACAGAAGCCACGGACGTAAATGCTAATGATCTTTTCACTTTCATTAACCCGGGAAACCCATTGTTACATGGCGGAACGCAGGCTTCAAAATTGACCGTTGAACCGACTGCTGTGCAGGATTTTGAAACGATCAAGGGGAAAGAATACACCATCCGAAGTAAATAAAGAGCTGGTGGGGCACCCCATAATATATTGGGGAATTTCCGGGAGCTGGGGGGCTTCCGGAAATTCGTCTCCCAACAACTGGAATTGCAATAACCTGCACGAACTTAACTTCTGAACAAACTAGGGGATATTCCTTCCTGTTTTTTGAATTGCCTGATAAAATAATTCAGGTTGTTGAAGCCTGACTGGTAACAGATTTCAGTAATATTCAGCTGGGAATTTTCAAGCAGTACCTTGGCGAGTCGTATGCGCTCACGCAAAATATATTCCAGAGGCGTTATCGAAAACTGATGCTTGAAGGATTGGAAAAATGTCGACCGGCTCATACAGCACTCACGCGCCAGCATATCGACACTTATTTTTTCCACAAGATGCCGATTGATAAAATCGATGACCTCAGCAAAGCGACCTGCATTTGAAATGGTTTCCTGAACCGATGCCAGATTTTGTGTCTGAATAATTCTTAATAGTAGAAATTTAAGCGAAAGATCTGCAAGGGCGTCCTTGGCAGGATCAGTTTCCATGCTGATGCTGATTAATTTATTGATACTGCCGGCCAGTTCCTTATTATTTACGAAGTGGTATTTGCTGAAATTAAGCTGCCATTGAAAAGGGGCTTCGCTGTTGGGATAGTGCTCGTTGAGAAATTCCAGGTTCTTATCCACAACGTCCCAGTCGAGCGTCAACGTCGCGAATTGTACAGGATGGTTTATGTCAGCCTCCGGAAAGTCCACGCGCATGGATACATGATCAGGTAGGATGACACTCTCCCCGGGTAAAAAATCAAATTCCTTTTCTCCGGAAAGGGAAATAACCTTCTTGCCTCTCATCATGCTTGAAACGACCAGACCATTATATGAAAGCGTCACATCCGAGCATCTTTGAGACGTTTCAAAGATATTCAATTCGCAGTGCTTAAGGCTGTACACCCTTCTATGTTCTACAAGTGAATCGCGTTTTGTGCTATCACTGAGGTTTATCTGAGAAAGATGGCATGCCTGGTTCATTGCTTTCTGCATTTGATTTTTTGAAGAAACTTAATAATCTGACTAAGAAAATAAGGCAGGGTTCCCCTGAGTCTACTCCCGCATTCTTAATAATTATATCATTGTTCCACTAAAAAAGAGGATTGTTCTATTGCTATTATTCCTGTATAGCTATATTGGGTTTTGTTTTAAATCAGTTTCATAACAGCGCAAGAACATTTAAAATTATAATCATATGTGTCAGAATCATGGAGTGGCCTACGTTAGCCCAGGAGTTGTCGAGGTAAGGGAAATAGAATATCCGAAACTTTCCCTGGGAGGCCGAAAATGTGAACATGGGGTAATCCTCAAAATTGTATCGACCAATATTTGCGGCAGTGATCAACATATGGTCAGGGGACGTACGACGGCGCCCACAGGACTGGTACTCGGCCACGAGATTACCGGTTTGGTCATTGAAGCAGGAAGGGATGTTGAATTTGTAAAGGTCGGCGACCTGGTATCAGTCCCATTCAACATCGCCTGCGGGCGCTGCCGAAATTGCAAGGCTGGTCAGACGGGTATCTGTCTGAATGTAAACCCATCACGTCCCGGAGCTGCTTACGGCTATGTGGATATGGGTGGTTGGGTAGGTGGTCAGGCCGAGTATGTGATGGTACCGTATGCTGATTTCAACCTGCTCAAATTCCCCGACAGTGACCACGCGATGGCAAAGATCAAGGACCTGACTTTGTTGTCCGATATTTTTCCAACCGGTTTCCACGGCGCAGTAACGGCGGGCGTTGGACCGGGCAGCATCGTGTATGTTGCCGGTGCAGGTCCGGTAGGGCTTGCCTGCGCGGCATCCTGTCACCTGCTGGGCGCGGCACTTGTTATCGTCGGGGATATGATCGACGAAAGGCTTGCACAGGCCCGAAGCTTTGGGTGCGAAGTAATTGATTTGAAAAAGGATGCAACCCTTGCCGAACAGATCGAGGCAATCGTAGGCGTTCCCGAAGTTGATTGCGCGGTAGACTGCGTTGGTTTCGAAGCAAAAGGTCATGGGCATGACAGCAATGTGGAACAACCGGCCACCGTTCTGAACTCGATCATGGAAGTGACCCGGGCAGGTGGACAACTTGGCATCCCAGGACTCTACGTGACCGGAGATCCGGGCGCTGTGGATGATGCGGCAAAAAAAGGAAGCCTGAGTATACGTATCGGTCTTGGCTGGGCTAAGTCACATTCAATACATACAGGTCAATGTCCGGTAATGAAATATCATCGGCAGCTTATGAATGCTATTTTGTATGATAAGATCAAGATAGCCGATGCTGTAAATGTCGAGGTTATTTCGTTGAACGACGCGGTGAAAGGTTACAGTGATTTTGACAAAGGGGCCGCAAAGAAGTTCGTCATCGACCCACACAACATGATTGCGAATTAATAGGCTACGAAAGCTGCAATCCGGATTATGACCCGGAGTAATAGATTCAAAAACGGGACTCATTTAACAAAAATGAGTCCCGTTTTTATTCATCTGACGGACCTTGGAAAAGGAATCTGCCTGACGCATCAGTTGACATCCGGCCATTGTCTGACTTTACAGTAAAATAAACTCCTTTGGTTAGCAACCAGCCTCGGATTGCTGCTCAGGCTTCCTGGTTATTTAGCATGGGAATCGGGTTTAAAGCATTTTAACGCCGGAATAATGGTTAACTTGCGTCCTTTATCATTACAATAAACCTAACGTTCTTTAAAACAGGAATGGATTTTTCTATCAAAAGTGCTGAAAATATATCATTTACAGTAGATGAGGCGGTTTTAAAAAGAGTGCAGCAGAATGAGTTTGGTAATCAAAAAGGATTGTCTGTTGTTTCCTTTTATCAGGAGTATACTAAAAATGTGCTCACGATCCTGACGAATATCAAGTATGTGGCGTTATCACGGCCGCAGGTTTACGTGGTGGCTGACGGCGAGTTTATTTCGACCTTTACATTTGAAAGTAAAAACCTGCTCACCTCCGGTGTGAACCAGGATGCGATCGATGCACTGACAAAATGCACGCATCTCGCCCAGGCGCAATCTTACTCGGTGTTCAACCTGCTTTCAACGGAAAACGAAGTCCCACTGGCGCCGATTGAGACGACTCCTGTAAGTAGCTTTATCGAAGGTGTACAGGCCTTCCTAAAGGAACATCAAATACCAGCAAATTAGGTTTGGAAATTATCTTAAGGCTTGAAGAATGAACTATTATACGTTACTGGTCGTCAATTCAAATTTTGACGTTAATGAGAGTGTTCTTGTAAAAATTAATGGCGGCGAATTTACAGGAAATACTGGCAGCAGGGTGGATTCGCGTATTGTCGGTCTGGAAAATCAACAACTTTCTATTCACACCGAAATGGCTTTTATTACCGTATCCGCCAAAACAGAGGAAATTGCGCACTGCCGGTATCTTACCAAATTTTATTTCCCAAGAACTGAAATGATCGAAAAGGGTGTAACTCCCGATGCCGTTAGTTGCATTAGAGAATGCATCGACCTGGCCCAGTCTCATGCCTATGGGTTATTCTGCCATTTCGCCAAAAAGAAAAATGTCCCCATTCTGTCCATAGAAATGCAACCGATGGAAAAAATGGAGGCGGTAATTCTCGATTTTTTGAATGAGGTAAAAAAGTAGCACAGCCGTAAATCAACGGCTGGACTGTCACTTCATTTTATTCCGGAATTTTCGAATTGAAAGGTCTAGCGAAGCGAATTTTCGATAAGCGATTTCACCTTATTGTAATAAGGCTCGGCGATTTTGCTTGGCCGTATATCCCAGCCACGGTCGTAGTTGACAATGCAGGCACTGATAAAATTATGCGTGTTTTCTTTGATGATAGGGTCCCAGATTGCCAATTTTGAAATTCTTCCCTTGTCAATGCCCAGCTTATAGGGGAGGTTCAGGATCAGTGCGGAAAATTCGTACCGGTCTACAACACCTTCAAACCATACAGCCCGGGACATATTAGGATCTTCATAACGATTTTTCAGCTCAGCAGAAATTTCTTCTTCCTTCGGCGGTGTAAAATTTACTTTGAGATTCTGTAAATATTTGTCAACCGCATTTCTGATATGCTCGACCGGATCTGTCCCGTCAAACTCACTTAACTTTTGCAGACGTTTGATCTGAAGTTCAGTGAGAGGACCATATTTTCGATACGTTTTCTGGGTAACCATGGCAATAACTGTTTAGCTACCTCAAACTTAAACACCTTAAAAGACAAAAGAGTGCATATGAATCGATTTTTGGCGCGGAAGGGAAAATTTGGAATTAATCCTAATACAGATATGATCGAAAATACACGGTTATAGATTTAAGCGTGAGCATGATGAGGCCTGAAATGCGCCAATGTAGTCGGTCGCTTGTAAATCCTTGTAAAATTACTTATTTCCTATTTCGTTTTTGGACGGCCCTTGATAAACCTGACGTATATATGCCGGATTTTATTCTCCTTGCAGATCAGTTTGTTATCAAAAGATCATAATCATCGCCTGGAAAGGCTGGATGAACTCTTTTTTACGTCAAAATGGTGAGTGATAATACTTTATATTGTTTGATGAGAAGTGTGATTTTAAATTACATCGTGTAGAATTATCAAAATAAAAAAGTTAGCAAAAATAATTATTCAAATAACTTATAATCAATGATTTAAATATTTCATTAATTTTAAAAGTTTACAAATTTTGAAAATAATTGAATATAATTTGTAGCTTTGTTGGCGGTTGTGGAGGCATTTCAGGAACGTTTTATTGCGCTTGAAACTTCGAAAACAGTGAGAATTATCCTATTATAATTTAAGTTAAACAGGATACCATGATCACTTTTTTTTGGTTTTTTGTCTTAAAAACGAAGGTTTAAGCCCCTTGATCAGCATTGGATATGAATTTGTAAGCATATAAAACACCATTAAGAATGAGTATTTTTGATAAAAGATTACAGTATAAACCTTTTGAATATCCTGAAATATTACAATTTACAGAAGCGATCAACAAGGCATTTTGGGTACACTCGGAGGTAGATTTTACTGCGGATACGCAGGATTTTCATTCACATTTGAGCCCGGCAGAAAGAAATGCCGTGAAAAACAGTTTGCTTGCCATTGCGCAGATTGAAGTATCGGTAAAATCGTTCTGGGGTAATCTTTTCAATCATTTGCCAAAACCTGAGTTTAATGGGTTAGGCGCTACATTTGCGGAATGTGAATTCCGCCATTCAGAAGCATATTCACGTCTGCTGGAAGTTTTGGGTTATTCAAACCAGTTTGAAACACTGGTTGAAGAGCCTGTAATTCGTGAGCGTATCGACTATCTTACACAGGCTTTGGGTAATGCCAAGTCAACCGACAGAAAGGAATACGCGACCTCGCTTATACTATTCTCGATCCTGATCGAAAACGTAAGTTTGTTCAGTCAGTTTGCTATCATTTTGTCATTTGCCCGCTTTAAAGGTTTGATGAAAAATGTGAGCAATATCATCGCCTGGACGTCAATCGACGAGCAGATCCATGCCAATGCCGGTATTTATCTGGTAAACAAAATCCGTGAGGAATATCCGGAGATGTTCGATGTTGAGACCGTGAGTGATATCACAAAACTGGTACGTTCTTCAATCGATGTGGAATCCCGTATTATCGACTGGATTTTCAGCGAAGGTGAAATTGAAAGTATCAACAAAGAAGATTTGATCAATTTCATGAAATACCGTGCTGATGACAGCCTTGAAAAAATAGGTTTGCCGCGTCAGTTTAACCTGGCTATTGCCGATGTGAAACTTTTGCAATGGTTTGAAGAAGAGGTATTTGCCAACAGCCTAGATGATTTCTTTGCGAAACGCCCGGTGGACTACACGAAGCATGACAAGAGTATCTCGGCTTTTGACCTGTTCTAGACTTTCAAAAAAGAAATTGATCACACCGATATATAAGACATCAACAATATTTAAAGCAATACAGTAAATGAAAATACCTGAATTGGATCTGCTGGAAGGTGTAACCGGCCAGTATGAAATGGAAAAAATGTGGTGGAAAAATACTGAAAGTGAGCAGGTGCTTAACCGGGGGTATTTGTTGAAAGGGGAGACCGTTGAAGGCGCTATCGAGCGCGTTTGCGCGGCAGCAGCCAAACGTCTTTACCGTCCCGAACTGAAAGAAGCTTTCCAGGAAATGATCGAAAGAGGCTGGATGAGCCTTAGTTCGCCGATCTGGGCAAATATGGGCACAGAGCGCGGATTGCCAATTTCTTGTTTCAATGTGCACGTGCCTGACAATATTGAAGGGATCACGCATAAGCTGGGCGAGGTGATCATGCAAACCAAAATTGGCGGCGGAACCTCCGCATATTTTGGCGATTTACGTGCCCGCGGGAGTGCCGTGACCGACAACGGAAAAAGCAGCGGAGCGGTGAGCTTTATGCGTCTTTTCGATACGGCCATGGATACGATTTCTCAGGGTGGTGTACGTCGCGGTGCCTTTGCTGCTTACATGGACATCGACCATGAGGATATAGAAGAATTTTTACAGATTAAGGATATTGGTCACCCGATACAAAATCTTTTCTCAGGCGTTTGCGTACCGGATTACTGGATGCAGGATATGATTGACGGGGATATGGCAAAAAGAGAAATCTGGGCCAAAATCCTGCAAAGCCGTCAGCAAAAAGGTCTTCCTTACATTTTCTTTTCAGACAATGTTAACCTGAATAAACCTCAGGTTTATAAGGACAAAAACCTGCGCATCAACGCCAGCAATCTTTGTTCGGAGATTATGCTTCCGTCGTCAGAAGACGAATCATTTATTTGCTGTTTGTCGTCCATGAATTTGGAATTGTATGATGAATGGAAAGATACAGATGCAGTCAGACTGGCTATTTTCTTTTTGGATGCTGTTCTTCAGGAGTTCATTGAGAAAACAGAAGGAAATCACTTTTTGGCAAGCGCCAACCGTTTTGCGAAACGCCACCGTGCGCTTGGTTTGGGCGTGTTGGGATGGCATTCCTATTTGCAAAAGAATATGATTCCGTTTGAAGGAATGCAGGCGAAACAGCTTACAACGAAGATTTTTAAAGGAATTCAAGCCAAGGCAGAAAAAGCGACGGAAGAGCTTGCATTGATTTACGGAGAGCCTGAATTATTGAAAGGTTATGGCCGTAGAAATACGACTTTGCTTGCCATTGCGCCAACGACTTCATCGTCCGCAATTCTTGGTCAGACATCGCCTGGTATTGAACCTTTTAGCAGTAATTATTACAAAGCAGGGCTTGCGAAAGGTAATTTCATGCGGAAAAATAAGTACCTGAAAGCGCTGTTAGAGAAAAAAGGAATCGATAACGAAGAAACCTGGCGGACGATTATGCTTAACCATGGCAGCGTGCGCCACATGGAAGAGCTTACGGACGAGGAAAAAGATGTTTTCAAAACTTTCAAGGAAATCAGTCAGCTGGAAATTATTCAGCAGGCGTCCATCCGTCAGAATTATGTGGATCAGTCTCAGAGCCTTAACCTGAACATTCCATCAAATCTGCCGGTAAAGGAAGTGAACAAATTGCTTATTGAAGCATGGAAACTGGGTGTGAAAACGCTTTATTATCAGCGTAGCCAGAGCGTATCCAAGGAGCTGGTTACAAGTCTGGTATCCTGTTCATCTTGTGAGTCATAAATAGAAAATTACCCGGATCTTAAAAGAATAACTTCGAGATCCGGGTATTTTTATTAGATAGAATAATTACGATAGCTTCTTAATCAGACAACCGGTTTCCAGCCGTTTTCATACTCCCGTGACCAGAGTTTCTGCGCTTCTTTGTCGCCGATGATATGACCATTTTGGGGATCGATTTTAAGGTCCCGGCCAACTCGCCATGCGATATTTCCGAGTTGCATCGCTACGACGCTTTTGTAACCCAGTTCAACGTCACAATTTGGCTTCCTGTTATTTTTTATCGCATCAAGAAAATCCATCACGTGCAGATTATCCATGCCCAAACTTGGGCTGGCTGTATTGCGGCCCTGCATGTCGCCTTCTTCCACGGATTTAACTTCTTTAATCAGCTTTCCGTCCAGGTCATAAACTTTATAGCTGTCGCCGCCGGTATCAAGACTCCCGTTTTCTCCGTAAAAAATAATGCCTCTGTCCTGTCCTTCAATTTTTCTGCCGTTTGAGCTTCTGGACTCCCATATTAGTGAAATTTTACCAGGGTAGTCCATCGCAACGATCTGTGTATCGGGCGTTTCCCAATCGTCCCTGAATTGGTAGCGTCCGCCAATAGAACTGACACGCGTAGGGAAGTCGACACCAAGGCCCCAGCGCGCCACATCCACTTCATGCGTTCCGTTGTTGAGCGCTTCCCCTGTTCCCCAATGCCAGAACCAGTGCCAGTCATAATGAATCAAGCCTTCTTTATAGGGCATTCGGGGCGCCGGGCCCTGCCATAATTCATAGTCCAGCCACGACGGCACTGTGCCGGGTTTAAGGAAAGTTGCCTTGCGTTTATTGGTATACCAGGTTTTTGCAAGATATACACGACCTATAATTTCTTTGTGCAATTGATTAATACCTTCCGTCAAAACCGGTGCAGACCTGCGCTGGGCACCCATTTGCACCACCCGTTTGTATTTGCGTGCGGCCTCGACCGCCATTTCTCCCTCTCTGGGATTGTGGCTCAAAGGTTTTTCAACATACACATGTTTTCCGGCCTGACAACCCATAATGGTCAACGGTGCATGCCAGTGATCCGGTGTGGCAATGTAGATGGCATCAATGGACTTATCTTCAAGCACTTTGCGGCAGTCCTTTTCAGGTTTAGGGGTTTGTACCTGTTTGGCATCCATAATCGTCTTTATTGCCTTCGGAATTGCTCGCTCGTCGACATCACAAACGATGCCTACTTCGGTATTTTTCTGGCTTGCAAAGGTGCCGCCCATGCTATTTCCGCGACTGTTAACGCCGATTGTAGCAACGCGGATCAGTTCATTAGCACCGATGATTCGGTTATAACTTTTTGCACTAAATCCGAATGCCGAATTGCCAACTGCCACGCCCACCGAAGCGGCGGTCACATTTTTTAGGAAGCTCCTTCTGCCTTGCATAAAATGTTAAATTATATTGTTGTGGATTCCTGTATTTTTAAATTTATTCGGGCCCAGAAGGATGATAGTTGCCGTTATCATAGCCTCCCTATACGGGTTAAAACCAGTACTGCTATTGAAAGGCCGGAACGTGCGGATTATACCGTACTGTACCGGAATCAGAAAGTTGGTCTGCAAGATCGGCCTATAAGGCGTTTTGATTGCAAAGGGATGGAAGTTTACTCCAAGAAACCGTAGTGCTGGAGGTCGCTAATCTCTTAGTGGACTTGATAGGTAGTCAACAATTGCCGCATCTAAATCCAATCTGTTTCTGTCAGGGTAAAAATTTCGTCGACTGTTGTCTGGAAGACGAAAGCGATCTTTAAGGCAAGTAGCGTTGACGGAACAAACTTTCCAATCTCGATCGAATTAATCGTTTGCCTTGAAACACCTACGCGGTTTGCCAATTCCGCTTGCGTTAAATTCTGTTTTGCCCGTTCGACTTTGAGGGAATTTTTCATTTTCAGAGCGCTATTCCCAAGAAAGGTATAATCGTAAATAGTAAATACAGATAGCCAAAGCAAATACCAGTATGAGGAAGTGGTTTATATCAATCAGCTGGAAGGGAAATGCCTGATGTTCATAAAGATTTGTACTAATCAACTTGAATCCGTACCCTACAATCAGTGCAATATAGGCAGAAGAAGATTTTAAAATTTTCACCCGTTCATCTTCTATTTTTTCTTTGCTCACAAATATCATAAAAAGCCCCGCCAGTAAAGGTATTTCAGAGCCTTTTGACTGGTCATTAAAAAATATCGCTACACCGAAGAGGGTAAATAATACAGCCAGAAACTTAAAAATCTTATGCATAGTAATGTAAGTTTAATTGTCTAAAAGTACATTTAATTTATCTAAAAGACAAGAATACTTGACTTTTAGATAAGCCTGTTGTTGAATATCCAATGGTGGCCGTGAAGGACCTTTCCCTTCTGCTATTGCCGGGCATACCGGTTTTATCCGGCTGGCTGATCCTTGCTTTGCAATTCTCGCATGGTATTAACGGGTGCCTGGCTTGAGACGGCCAAGGAATTAGACAGCCAGATAGGAGCTACAGCCGGCTTTCAGGGAAGTCGTTTTGAAAACTTAGCAATAAAAAAGGCGGCCATTTCGGCCGCCTTAGTAATCTACAACAAAGAGCGGGCGCAAGTTTGCAATTGCATCTTTGTGGTCAATGACCAATCTATACAGGAGTAACCCCGATATTTGCATTGAATTCATTCTTTTAATTTATGGAAAACAGCAAGTTTAAGTACATGCAACAGGATTAGCTCCTGCGGTCCATAAAATGGCTCCGATAAAAGAATAAAATGATTACGGCAGCTAAAGTAAGGTAAAATGTTGAAAGTCTGTAGAGATCGCTGCATGAATCCAATCTTTTATCTCGAAAACATTTAGCCTCCGGGTTAACTTTTTTCTGTAAATGCCTGAGCTGAAATGAGTAAGGAAATTCGATTTAAAATAATGATCCCAAGGGATACAAATGAAAAATTATTGACTAAATTGCTGGCGATATACAATATAATTATATATTAAAATACAGGAAATTACCAGCAATTTAAGTGTAGCGGGATGCATATTTATCAGGATAAAATTCAGAAGTATAAGCAGGAAATTATTAAGCTGGACGAGGTTTTAAAGCGTCTTTCGACACTCAGGCTGCTTGCCTTCCTTGTCCCGATCGTTCTTATCATTATTTTGGCCAATGCAAAGCTGATCGTTCTGGTGTTGATTTTTATCATGATTTGGCTCGTTGGTTTTGGCGCGATACTCGCGCTTTATCAGCAGACTGCATCGTTAAGGCGAAATCTTACGTTTTTATTGGAAATCAATGAACAGGAGATTTTAAGGGCTGAGAACAAGTTATCGGTTTTTCCAACAGGACAATCCTTCAACAGACGTGACCATGCCTATGTTTCAGATTTTGACATATTCGGCTCTCATTCGCTTTTTCAACTGATTAATCGGGCGACAACGGAATCCGGCCGTGTATTATTGGCGGAATGGCTCTCGGGGCCTGCGTCCAAAAATGTGATCCTGGAAAGGCAGCGGGCTATTGCGGAGCTGGCTCCTAAATTCGACTGGCGCCAGAATTTTCAGGCGGCCGGAATGCCTTATCAGAATGCCGCCGGTGATTATAATAAACTGCTGACCTGGGTAGAAGAGCCGGTTATACTATTGCCGGATAAATACAAGTATCTGACCGTGAGTATTTTGTTGTCGACGGCCTCGGCATTGGCCATGGTGTATTTTTTTTATATTTTTTCGGTGGCTTCCATTATTCCGTTGCTGGCCGTTTTGATTTTTAACTCGTATTATTTAAAGCGGGTCCGGCCCGTTGCAGAAGAAATTATTGACAGCACCCAGGCCAATATTCAGATCTTGGGCGGATATCAGTCGCTGATCGCTCAAATTGAATCTGAGAAATTTGACTCGGAAATATTACAACGGCTTCAGTCGGCCTTTTACCAGGAGCATTACTCGGCTGCCGGTGAAATTAACAACCTCAGAAAGATACTGGAGATATTTCAGCAAAAAGGGACGAAGCGATCAATTGGTAAAAATGACTTTTATAATCTTCTTAATAAATTCTTCCTTTTTGATATTCACCTGATTATCCGCACTGAAAAATGGAAGGTTAAAAACAGGTCCAATCTCCGACACTGGGCTTCTTCGGTCAGTGAATTTGAGGTATTATCTAGTCTGGCGGGTTTTTATCATACGAATCCTTCCTATCACTTCCCTGAAATTGAAGAGGGGGTTTATGTGATTGATTTCGAAAGGGTAGGGCATCCTTTGTTAAACCCGGAGACGAGGGTTTACAATGATTTTAGCTTGAATGGTCGGGGCGCCATCACGATGATAACCGGCTCGAACATGGCCGGGAAAAGTACTTTTCAAAGAACGATAGGCATAAATCTGGTGCTGGCTTTAATGGGTGCGCCATGCTGTGCAAAGTCCGCGCGTGTGTCACCGATGAAAATATTCACGAGTATGCGGACCCAGGATAATCTGGAAGAAGGTGTTTCGTCCTTTTATGCCGAATTGAAAAGAATAGAACAGCTTTTGAAACTGATCGAAAGCGGTGAAGCCATATTCTTTCTTCTGGATGAAATGTTTAAGGGAACAAATTCTCAGGATCGCTACAAAGGAGGGGCGTCGCTGATCAAACAGCTCAATGAACTTAATGCTTTTGGTATTATTTCAACCCATGATTTAGAGCTGGCCCATCTTACCGCAAAACACATGACGATCGCCAATTTTAGCTTTAACAGCGAAATTCGGGAAAGTGAAATAATTTTCAGCTACAAGCTTACCCCGGGTATTTGTAAGGATTTTAATGCGAGTGAGTTGATGAAGCGAAGCGGGATAAAGATTCTTGCTGATCTTGCCTGAATGGACGTGTGAAATAACCGATCAGGATAAAATCTGTAAATAATTGATTAAAACCCGCTGCATTTTCGGGTTGGTGATCCGTTATTTTTGATAGATAAGGCACTGGTTTAATGGCTTACATCCTTATCTTTCTAAATCCTGACAAAATTTCTGCAATGAATCACAACGAAAAGTTTACATCCATTCTGTTGCTGCTGGTCCTTTTTCTGGGAAAAAACGTGACGTTTGCCCAAAATCCAGGCAAGGATTTTAATCTCTACGAACAGACGAGCGAAACCGCCGGGCTTGTCATCCAGTATGCTCAGGATATCCGGGCGGTCCGGTATTTTTATTCACCCATGTCACAAAGCAGAGGCTATGGCGGAAACAGTGATGTTTTAAACGCACCGGAACAGCGGAAAAGATTGGGAGAAATTGATAACCAGTATTTGCAAAAGCTGGCCGCGCTGAATTTTAACGCCATGAGCGTTTATGGCAAAGTGGATTACATTCTCCTGAAAAGCCGGATTGAAGACCATAAACTGACCTTGACACTGGAAGAAAAAGAGTATGCCCAGATTGAAAAACACATTCCTTTTGCGGGTAAAATTTACGACCTCGAAAAAAGCAGGCGAAGAGGTGCAACGATGAATGGGGAGCAGGTTGCCGGTTCGCTGAACGAAATAGCAAAAGAAGTGAAAACAGCTGCGGATGCTTTTAAAAAGCTGGAATCGATCGATATGTCCCTCGCAAGACGCGGAGAAGAAGCCGTGCAGGGTGTTCAGTCCCGGTTGAAAAGCACGTTTGAGTTTTACAATGGTTATGATCCCTTGTTTACCTGGTGGGTCCCGAAGCCGTACAAATCGCTGGACAGTACCTTACAGGCTTATGCCAAGCTGATCAGAAGCAAAGGGAAATTACAGACAACACAAAAGGAAGATATCAGTGGCATAAAGGGCGTGCCTATCGGGAAGGAAGAGCTGATCCGGCAGCTTGGCACGGAGATGATCAGTTATTCTCCGGATGAACTGATCGCTCTGGCAAACAAAGAATTTGCCTGGTGCGACAAAGAACTGCTGAAAGCATCCAATGAAATGGGTTTTGGCATTGAATGGAAAAAGGCGCAGGAAAAAGTAAAAAACAGTTATGTTTCTGCCGGAAGTCAGCCGGAACTGATCATGAAATTGTACAATGATTCCAAAGCATTTATCCTGAAAAACAACCTGATCGATTACTCTGAGATCGCCGATGAAACCTGGGGAATGCAGATGATGACACCGGAGCGCCAGCTGGTGAATCCGTTTTTTCTCGGGGGCAGGGATATCATCATTTCGTACCCCACCAACACCATGGCTCATGAAGATAAGCTGATGAGTATGCGGGGCAATAATCCTTATTTTTCCAGGTCAACGGTGCATCATGAACTGGTGCCGGGGCACCACCTTCAGTATTATATGAACAGCCGTTACAAAGCATACCGGGGTGATTTTCGGACGCCTTTCTGGACGGAGGGCTGGGCTCTGTACTGGGAATTGTTATTGTATGAAAAAGGATTTGCTAAAACACCCGAAGAGCGGATTGGCATGTTGTTCTGGCGAATGCACCGTTGTGCGCGCATTATTTTTTCACTGAACTATCACCTTGGAAACTGGACGCCGCAGGAATGTATCGATTTTCTGGTTGACCGCGTTGGACATGAGAGAGCAAATGCAGAGGGAGAAGTTCGCCGCTCGTTTGAAGGGAATTACAGCCCGCTGTATCAGGTCGCTTATCTGATCGGTGGATTGCAGATTTTTAGTCTGAAAAAAGAGCTGGTTCAAAGTGGAAAAATGACCTACAAACAATTTCATGAAGCCATTTTGAAGGAAAATAATATGCCGATAGAAATGGTAAGGGCTACGCTTACCAAACAATCGTTGAAGCCGGATTTTAAAACCCAGTGGAAGTTTTACGATTTAAAATAGCGAAAAAAATCTTGCTCACCGGACTTTTAGCCTGTGAGCAAGATTGCATTACTTACTATCTATCTTAATTTAAATGGATTAGTACCCTGGATTTTGTTTGAGATTTGTGTTCTTGTCAAGTTCGGCCTGCGGAATAGGGAACAGGGCACGTTGTCCGGTTTGCGGGCGGTGGTTAAACCACTTTTTCGTCTCATAAACACCAAAGCGGATCAGGTCCTGACGGCGGTGCGCTTCGGCGGCAAATTCCCATCCCAGTTCGTCCATAAATCTTCCAAACTTGATGTCATCTCCTCCCTGACGTTCCGTGATGCTTCCGTCCGTTGCCTGGTAGCCGTAGTTGTAGCGGCTTCCTTTTACCAGATCTGCACCCGTTACGGTTGCTTTTGCAGGATTGTTTTTAAATGCACGTTTACGGACGTCGGTCACAATTACGGCGGCTTCATCCGCTTTGCCGGTTCTTAAAAGCGCCTCTGCTTTAATCATCAGCACGTCCGCATAACGCAGGAAAGGAAAATCATTGTCCAGACTATTGGTTGCATTGGGTTTGATCTTGTACTTCCCGATCCGGTATCCGTCCGTCGAAGCGGTTTTTTCCATACCCGGAACGGATTTGGAATAGGTGATCACGACCGCACCCGTTGTGCTGCTTTTCTGCGGACCCATAATCCAGGTGTCGGTCAGGCGGCTGTCTTCCGTGTCATAACTGTCGATGAATTGCGGCACGGCGCAGTTACCGCCCCATGGACCGGTGTTGAGTGGATATACGCTTCTGCTCAGTGGGTCCAGCGTTTTCATATGGATCTGGTTGCCGGTACCATAAATCTCGTCGTAAGGTATGGCGAAAATGATTTCTTTGGAATTGAAATTCGTCCAGGTAAATACATCCGAGTAATTTGCGTCCAGCACGTATTTCCCGCTTTTGATTACCTCATCGGCCTGTTCAATGGCTTTTGCCCACTGCGGTGTTCCTGTGTAAACCTCAGCATTCAAATAAATTTTTGCCAGTAAAGCCTTGGCACCCCATTTGTTCAGCTGCCCATAAGTTGTCGATGCATTTTCGCTTAAAAACGGCATGGCATCGGTCAGTTCCTTGACAATGAAATCGTAGACGTCCTTTCTCGTGCTTTGTTTTGGCAGGTTGACATCTTTGAAATCGGTAACGATCGGGACATTGCCGTGGTTATCCAACAGCAGATAATAAGCCAATGCTCTGACCGCTTTAAGTTCCGCTTCGATCTCTTGTTTGCCGGTTGTCAATGGAATTTCACCGTCTGCGATCTGCGATAAAACCCGGTTGGCGGTGGTGATACTGCGGAAAGAACTTTGCCACGCGTTTTCCGGCTGCCATTGCAAGGACGTCCAGGTGTGCTGGTGCATCCGGCGGTAGGTACCGGCATCGTCCCAGCCATTCGGACGGACCGGGGTGATGATCGCATCGGCAGATTCTTCCTGTAAGTCGAAGTAACCCTGCCAGCCGAGCATCAGTCCGCGTAAAGAAGAATAAACGGGAGCCACAATAGCGGGAAGATCTTTTTCGGTAGGCTGATAGTTACTGGCAAGCACCTCCGAGTAAACTTCCTCTTTAAGATCGGTACAGGACAAAGTGGCCGCGCCCATCAGGGATGCCAGCAAAATATATCGGGTGTTTTTATTTTTCATCGTTTCAAAAAGTTATGTTGATCAGAATGTTACACTAAGTCCTGCTGTGAAGGTGCGCGTCGTTGGATATTTGTCACGCTGGTCGCTGCCGGGAGCAAAACCGGTCATCGAAACACCCTCCGGATCTATACCGGTATAGCCGGTAATGGTGATCAGGTTAAGTCCTGAAACAAATACGCGGGCATTTTTCATGCCTTTGATCAGGTTGGCAGGTAAAGTATAGCCAAACGTAACGTTGTCAATTTTCCAGTAATTGCCCTTTTCAATGTAGTTCGAAACATATACAAGATCGTTGTTCAGTACCTTTCCGCCAATTGGGTCGTAAGCGGTGCTCAGCATGTTGTAAGCCTTGTTTTTCGGGTTATTGTAAAACATGCTCTGGAAATTCAGAATGTCAAAACCGAATGCACCGCGCATGTTTACGGCCAGATCGAAGTTTTTATATCGTACCGAATTATTCCAGCCCAGAATATGCTTGGGAATTCCGTTACCATAATACTGGCGGTCTTCCGGCTTGGCATCCGCAATCGAAATTACTTTTCCGTCTTTATTTTCTATCAGCCATCCGCCTTTTTCGTCAAGCCCTACACTTTTCAGTACAAAGAAACGTCCGATTGGTTCACCCACTTTGACGCGGTGTGTGCTAACCTGAATTGGCTCACCGGTATAACCGGCATCAAAGAAGTCATTGGCAGCTTCAAACTGATCGTTGGAAAGGCTTACCAGCTTATTGCGATTTGTCGAATACGTAAAACCTGAATTCCATTGCAATTTGGTGGTCTGAATCGGGACAACGTTCAGAAGCACTTCCAGCCCCTGGTTTTCCATGGTTCCGGCGTTGATCAGCATGGAATTGGTCAGGTAGGGAGGAACCGGCACGGGGAAATTGTACAGCAGATCCTTCACTTTACGGCTGTAAAAATCAACCGAACCATTGATCCTGTTTTTCAGGAAACCAAAATCAACACCGGCGTTGATCTCCTCTTTTTTCTCCCAGCGTAAGTCCGGGTTGAAATTTCGCGCAGGGATGAATCCCGGAACCCATTTTCCTCCGATAAAAGCACCCTGGCTGCGGTCGAAGTTATAACTGATCTGCGACATATACGGATTGTTGGCAATTGTACCCGTGACACCAAAACCTGCACGCAGTTTAATTTCTGAAACGCCTGTCAGGCTTTCCATGAATTTTTCCTTGCTGATACGCCAGCCAACCGACGCAGCCGGGAATGTTCCCCATTGGTTATTAAACCCAAACCGGGATGAGCCTTCGCGGCGCACGCTGGCCATGAAAAGATACTTTTCATCCAGACTGTAAGTAAGCCGACCGAAGAAACCGGCCAGTTGCCATTTGTTTTTGTTGCTGCTCATCACAGCCTGGCCTTTTTGCAGAGCGCCGCCTGCACCCAGGTTGTTCCAGTCGTAAGCGTCTGTTGGAAAATCCCAGTTGCTGGCAGAGAAGGTTTCATACGTCGCATCCTGCCAGCTATACCCGCCCAACAAGGTAAAACGATGTTTACCGAAGGATTTGGCATAATTTCCGGTGAATTCCAGCAAATTTTGGTTGTTGGCATAGGTGTTTCGATACGCCGTGGCATTCTGGTTATTGAGCAACGTATTGGTGTGGTTGAAAGACGTGGAACCGCCTTCCAGGTTGCTGTTCTGCACATTGGACACAAGCAACTTGAAATTCAAATCGCTGATTGGTGCATAATCCAGGCTCCCGCTCATCCGCATTTCTTTGAATGACGCATCATAATCCGATTCATAAATTCTGGAAACCGGATTTTCGTAAAAATAACCGTCCCGCTCCTGCCATTTACCGTTCTCTGTTTTTACCCGGTCTGTCGGGTTTCGGATCATGGCCTGACGGTAGATATAACCATAGGCTTCGTCGTTATTCTCCGGACCCGGGCTAACGGCACCTTTGGTCTTGGTCACGCGGTTGATGATTTGCAGATTGGTTTTTAACTTATTGTTAAACATTGCATGGTTCAGGTCTGCACGGCCGGTAAATCTGTTCTGCCCTGATCTCAAAAAGATTCCTTCCCAGTTGCGATAGTTGACGGATCCGGTAAAATTCGTTGTGCTGTTTCCGCCAAAAAAAGTAAGGTTGTGGTTATGGCTCACCGGTTTTTGCATAATTTCCGAAAGCCAGTCGGTGTTGCCGCCGTAGTCTTTGTAGTCAATGCCCTCCTTGATTTTTTGACGATAATCGTCGCCCGTCAGTAATTTTGGTCGGCTGGCGATGGTCTGGATATTGACGTAATTCGAGTATTCAATCGTTGACCGGGAACCTGTGCGGTTTCTCCGGGTCGTGATTAGAATGACCCCGCCTGTTGCCCTTGTCCCGTAAATCGCAGCCGCGGAGCCATCTTTTAAAACGTCTACCGATTCGATATCTTCGGGCGCCACGGTGTTTAAATCTCCCGGAATACCATCAATCAGGATCAGGGGCGCTGATGTTCCGTTAATGGAGTTGATACCGCGCAGGTTGATTTGCGTATTCGAAGTAGGAGAGCCGCTTGGCGTGGTAATCCGCAAACCAGCTACTTTTCCCTGTATCAGCTGAGCGGCGTCGCGCACCGTCCCTTTGATGAAATCTTCACTTTTGACACTCGCCACAGAACTGGTTACATCACCTTTTTTCTGTGTTCCGTATCCGATGACCACCACTTCGGCAAGCTGTTTCTGGTCGGGATCGAGTGCAATGCTCAGGTTGCTTTGCGCGCCTACAACAATCTCCTGACTGACATAACCAATGTAGCTCAAAATAAGCGTGGCATTTTCTCCGACTGTCAGTTTAAATTTTCCCTCGGCATCGGTGGAGGTCCCGGCTGTGTTGTTTCCCTTGATAATAACGGTCACGCCGGGCAATGGATTCTTGTCTTCGGAGGATACGACGGTACCGGTAATTTGCCGGTCTGCGCTAAAAGCGATGGCATTCCCGGAAAGGAAAAGCAGCAGTGTCATCAGGCCTGGCAGGTAGCCGGATAACGTTTTGATGTGTTTGGATAATTTTCTTCTCATGTTCGTTGTTTTAGACGGTGGTAGTAATTTTAAGGCCGTTTGGGTAAAAAGTGCGTGTCCTGAAACTGAAATTCGGATCTGTTAGGGTGCTGTTTTTCTATTTTTTCATAGGCTGATCGTTTATGTTTAAAATCAGATTATTGTAGCTCATAATCCCTATCAGCGTTGCACTAGCCTCCGTACTTATTAATGCCCAGGAACAACGAGGGACTGCAGGCAAGCAGATCCGCTGCTGCACCTGAATAGGTTATCGTTTTTACTTGACGATATAGCTTATACGTTGTGCGCTTGTTTAACGATTTGATGTATGCATGCTCTTTTCATTTTCAGATTACGATGGTAAGTGTTTGAGTATATTACTGGCCTGGACAGATTTCTCCCGTTTGGAAATTACCGTCTGGTAAGCCATGAAAACCGTTTCCGGGTACACCACGATGTTTATTCCCGTCGGGAATTATATTCCTTTATTCCGGTTTGGAGGGCTGACTCCTAATAGTTTATTGACAAAAAAGTCCCGTTTCTTCCGTCGGCCATAAGGCCCGCCGTCACTGTGTCCCATGCCCGGAACGACCAGCAGTTCAAAGTCCTTGTTGGCTTTGATCAGCGCATCGGCGACCCGGTAGGTTGATTCCGGCGGCACATTGGTATCGGCTTCTCCTACGATCAGCAGCAAATCACCTTTGAGTTGCGCGGCATTCGTGATATTGGACTGTTGGTCGTAATGTTTGCCAACGGGATAACCCATCCACTGCTCATTCCACCATTGTTTGTCCACGCGGTTATCGTGACAGCCGCATGCAGAAACAGCCGCGTCGTAAAAACCCGATTGAAATAACAGCGCTCCCAGTGAATTTTGCCCGCCTGCCGACGTCCCATAGACCCCAACCCGGGTGGTATCGGCATGAGGGTATTTGGCTGCCAATGCCTTCATCCAGGCGATACGGTCCGGGAAACCTGCATCTGCCAGGTTTTTCCAACATACATCATGAAATGCTTTTGACCGGTTGGCCGTACCCATTCCGTCCATCTGCACGACAATAAAGCCAAGCTCAGCCATGCTTTGCATTTCGCCGTAATGTCTGAAAGCCTTGGGCACAAAGGAATCCTGCGGTCCTGCGTAAATGTTTTCGATAATCGGGTATTTCTTTTTTGGATCAAATTTGCTCGGACGATATACAATTCCCCATATATCCGTTTGGCCGTCCCGCCCTTTTGCTTTGAAAATCTCGGGCAATTTGAAACCCAAGGACAAATACTGTGCTATATCGGCCTGTTCGAGCTGCATGACCAGGGATGCATCCGAAGTTCTGCGCAGTTCCGTAACCGGCGGGCTTACCATGGTGGAATAGGTATCAATGTAGTAAGTCCGGTCCGGAGAAAACGTCAGCGTATGCATGGCTTTGGCATGGCTGGTAAGCTTCACCAAACCGGTTCCATCGAATTTAATCCTGTAATAATGAATATGATACGGATCTTCCTGTGGGTCCATACCATTGGCACGAAACCAGATTTCACGTTTTTGCGTATCAATGCTGTCAATGTCGCGAACAACCCATTCGCCTTTTGTAATCTGGTTTTTCTCTTTACCGGTAATTTCATCAACCAGGTAAAGATGCCGCCAGCCGTCCTTTTCGGAAGCCCAGATAATTTCATGCGTTGCTGGCTGGTAATGCGTGTAAATCAGGTTTTGATAAATAAAGGTATCCGTCTTTTCATCAATAACCGGACGGGTATCACCGGTTGCCGCATCGACGTCAATAACCCTGAAACGCTGATGCCCCCGGTCTACTTTTTCGTAGGTGAAATGATTTTTATCTTCCTGCCGCCATCGGATGACCGGCGCGTTGAAGAAATCCGTCACTTCCGATTTTACTTTTACATTTTCTTTTGACTGAATATTAATAACATACATTTCATACGTTGTGAACTCATCTCCGGGCTGGGCATATCCGCGCGTCCGTACTTCCCCGCGGGTGGTATTGGGCAGGGAGGAAAGCAAAATACTGATTTGCCGCTCTTCCTGAGGCGTAATGCGGTGACAAACAAGATAATCTCCTGTCGGAGACCAGCTTAATTCGCCATAAGGTTTCAAAGGATTTCCATCATACGTAAGCTGTACTGCTTCTTTTTTGCCGGTTTCATTTAAATAGATATTGCCGTTTTTGACAAAAGCTTTACGCTTTCTGTCCGGCGAAATACTGTCAGCCCGGAATGGACGCCAACGGCTTGGCTGATAGGTCCAGCCCATGCTTTTGGGAGGCTCAACCGTTGGTTTGTCTACCTTTTTAGCCGTTTGATTTTCAGTGTTATAGGCGAACCAGCCGCCTTTTGCTTTAACAAAAATAATGTGCGCGGCGGGATCAAAACGCAGATCCTGCAACAGGAGTTTTGGCGCGGAATAACTTGTGTCGGCAGCCGTTGAAAGCGCTTTCGCGATATGTTCGTTATCAAAAGCCCTGGTCTTTTTTTCATCAACCGGATCTACATACATGTATTCGGTAAGGCTGTCTTTTAAAATATTCCTGTACCAGAACGACTTCCCGTCGGCCTGCCAGCCAGGTTGAATGCCTGATTTAAGAACCGTGCCTTTCGACAGTGAATCCGATAATTCCATCCGTTTATAAGACGCGGCTATTTCGCTGGGAGAGGGTTTGTAGGAAGGTAGCTGGCTTTTTTGCCCATAAGTGTTTTTCTGACATATAATCAGTGAGGACAAAAAGAGTAGTGCAAGTTTGCCGTAATTTCTAAGGGGTTTCATGACCGGTTGTTGAAAATTTTATACTTGATAAAGAGCAATACGAAATCATTCTGCCCTTTGGGCAGTTTAGGAAAGGGCATTTGATTGGTGACGTGAAGTGGTGTTATTCACCGGAATTTCGACGGCACGGGATAAATACAAAACTGAATGTTAACTTCTTAACTATTTATTTTATCTGTTGGATTAAGTTAGGTGTAACTCATTGTTTATCAGTAAAATAATTTTAATTAGGCGACGGTGCTCCTGATGTGTATTTTCAGGTACTATCATTAAATTGAGTTTTTGTTATCTTTTTGTAAAATTACCGGTAACATCCAATACAAACTTTATTGTAATTAGCGACTGATTTACCGATATTAACCTAAGTTGAACTCGGATTTGGCTTGTTGGCGAATTTGAAGCGTTTTATTCGGCAGTTTTACGAAATCGTGGAATAATAAGTAGGTGCTGTATAGGAACCTGTGGGAAGGGAGGCCGTTGGAAGTGAAAACCCGACAATTTGAGAGAAAACAAACCTTTCCGGCGGAAAACAACCGTAATTGATCAGGGCATTGTTGCCATTGTTCTGTTTTTTCTTCAAAATATATTTTTCGGGAGGACCTCACCGAACCAGATATTGCTCCCGAATTTTCCGTTGAAATCCGGTTAATAGGGGATAGTACATTTCATTTTATGAATATTTTTCTGAAAAACTCTGAGCGGATACAACCATTCAGCTGTCGAACGGCCTCTTTAGCGTGTTACGTTTAATCCTATTAGTGCTATGACAAGAACTAGTTTTTATGTCTAACCAGGACAATAACCCATTTTTTTCACAGTTAAAACCATCGATAGTATTTTCTGGCGTGTTTTTAATAGCGTTGTTTTTATATAATTTCTTAGTAAATATTTCTCCTTTCACTTGTCAGATGAGTAGTAGCGAATTCAAATATCACACGGGTCTGGTTAAGATAAATGAATACCTTTTTCATTTACATAATGAATGTAAACGTGGGCAGTTTGACGTGGCCCAAAACACTTTTCTTGATTTACAGCAACATTGGCAACGGCAGGATGTATTGTTAAAGTCGATTCAGAATCAGCTGGTACGGAAATCATACTTCCCGTCGGACAGTCTACATCGGCTTGAAAAATTTCTTAACAATATCTACTTGTCCAGTTCGAATGGACATGACAGCACGCTTGTTATGAAGGAAATCCGGCGTATCAACAGCAGGATCGATCAGATGCAAAGTCTCTCCGGCCGCTAGACCTGCCGGAGAGAAGGCCTTGCATTTTATGACAAACTATTGATTTTTTTGAAAGCAAATTTTGGTGCAATCTTTGATAAAAAGTATAGCAGTTTTACTGCGCCTATTCTTATTTCGTCCGGATTTTTTTCTAGTTTGCTGATCATTTCTTCCACGGCTCTTTGCGGGCTAATTGCCATTTTTGGTGTATTGCCTTTGTGCCAGGGTGTGTCTACAACCGGGAATAACACTTCGATAATTTTAACGGGCTCATTTCGCAACTGGTGGCGCAATACCTGCGAAAATGAATGCAGGGCTGCCTTGGTGGCGTTGTAGAACAGATAATCTGCCCGGGGTGTATAAACCAGTCCGGTCGTGATGTTGATGATTTTGGCGTTGGGGTGTTTCAGAAGAACCGGGTATAACATATGTGCCAGACTGGCGGGGGCCAGCAAATTCGTAGCGATTTCCGTAGCAAATTTTTCATGCAGATTGGTTTCTTCTGCAAAATTTGTTCGATGAACAACGGCGGCATTGTTTATTAAAATGTTCAAATCAGAATGCCCGGTAACAAGCCAGTCAGCCATGTGCTGTAAGGCCTCCGGATTGGATATGTCACATTGATAAATGATCAGTTCAGGCAATAGCTTTTTCGCCGTGTGAAGTTTTTCCAGAGAACGGGAGCAAATGATTACGCGGTTTTTACTGGCAATAAATTGTCTTGCCATTTCCAGTCCGATTCCTGAACTGCCGCCGGTAATCAGTATTGTGTTGTTTGTGAGAGCCATAATGTTTTAAGTTGACATGATGGCTCAAAAGTATAGAGGCGATTGAAGGATCGGATTGACCTATGTTAACCCTGCAATTTTTTTCTGATCCTGCTGAGTGATTCGGGTTTTATACCCAGATAAGATGCTATCATTTGCTGGGTGATGCGGCTTTCCAGACCGGGGAATTCCGTCAGGAAGTTTTTGTAACGGGTTTCAGCGTCGAGCATGAGGAGGTCTCTTTCCCGCTTTTCTTTCAAACAATAACCTTTTTCCAGGGCGGCGATCAGAAATTTGTCCCATCTGGTATTCGTCTTTTGAAGCTCCAGCCAGCTTTGGTAATTCACTTCCAGGATTTCAGCATCTTCAATGGCCTGGATAAAAAAATGAGAGGGCTTTTGGTAAAGCATCGAGGAGTAGGATACAAGCAGGTTATGTTCCGTGATTATGGATTTTGTAAATTCATTTCCCTTACTGTCGATGTAGACGTACCTGAAAAGGCCGCTCAGCAGAAAGGCAAATTTTGTAGGAATCTGGCCTTCGGCAACGTAAAAGCTTCCGTTGGTTATATTCCTTACTTTTGAAATTTCTAGTAATTCAGCATATTCCCTCTCCTGAATCTGCATGCTTTTGAAAAGTTCTCGGTCGTTATACGCATTCATTTTATCGACTTTTTACAGTGGATTCCCGGTTTATAAGCGCTCCCGCAAGCACAACTTCTTCTCCCGCGAAATTACTTTTTATAATATGTTTTAAAAGGAGTTCGCAGCTCGTTCGCCCAATATCATACGCAGGTTCGGCAACCGTGGAAAGGGTTGGGGAGATAATTTCGCAAATAGGATCGTTGGTGAAACCGATCACGCCAACTTCGGGGCCAACGGATATATTTTTTCGCTTTAAGGCAACGATCGCGCCGATTGCTTTTCTATCGTTTACAGCAAATATCGAGTCCGGTTTAGGCCCGTTTTTATCAAACAAAATAACAATATCCGATTCGCCCGCTTTTTGCGAAAAACCGGAATAAATGATCCATTCAGGTCTGGCAGGCAGCTGGTTGTCGCGCAGTGCATCCTGATAACCACGGAGACGGTTTTCCGTGAGAAAAACACCCCGCGGACCGGTAATGTGCGCGATGTTTTGATAGCCGCTTTCAATCAAATGCTTTACCGCCTGATACGCACCGTTATAGTCGTCCTGCATGACTTTTGAGCCTTTCATTTCTTCGGGTACCCGGTCAAAAAATACAACGGGCAGGCCGTCATCAATGATTCCCTGAAAGTGCATGCAGGAATCCGAAGCTGAGGAAACGCAGGCCAGCAAACCGTCCAGACTGCTCACCGAAAGGTCCTGAACAATTTTCCTTTCCAGCTCGGGCGAATCGTTCGTGATGTATAAAATGATATTGTAACCCTTGCTTCGGGCCATTTCCTGGATACCCGTAATGACAGTCGAAAAATAGTAATTGGTAATGGCCGGGATGATCACGCCAATGTTATGCGTACTGCTTTTAACCAGACCCGTTGCGTTGAAATTGGGTTTGTAGTTCATTTGCAAAGCCATATCCAGTACCAGTTGCCGGGTTTTCGGGCTCACATCATAGGCATCCCGGAGCGCGCGGGAAACGGTCGCCACTGAAATGTCCAGCGCTTTGGCTATATCTTTGATCGTAGTGAATCTCCGCATCAATGTGGGTCAGGACAGAAATTTAAAAGTTGTTGTTTTCGATAACGTTCTCGCTAATATTTACCGGGAAAGTCGGCGATAACCAATCAAAATCATTGTAAAATTGTGTGTGATAAATCGGGTTCGGAGGATTTGAAAATTAATGTCTGCAAGCCCGTTTCGTACGTTTTGAACAAAGTTAATGAAATATTTTATCCGGCAACCGGGCTCGATTTCGGATCATCGGTTGCGCAATAGATTCTTATCGGAAACTACTGATTCCGCGACTTAATCCGGCCTTTTTTGGATTCCCATTGCCCTGAATCAGGTTTTGGAAGTCCTGTATGTTTACAAAAAACTAACCCTTAATAGACAAACGTTGTATTTATGAAGAAACGGGATTTTTTAAAACTAACTGGTTTAAGCGGTATTGGGTTAATGCATTTTGATGCTGCCAATGCACAGCCGGCGTTAATTTCAAGTCGGGGCAGTCGTCCGCAAAAGTTCAATATGAGCGGCTATGCGGCGCCTAAAATTGATACGGTGCGCATCGGTTACATTGGTTTGGGAAACCGGGGCGGTGGTGCCATTCAGCGCATTCAGAAACTCGAAAACGTGGAAGTGAAGGCGTTGTGTGACATCAGGACGGCAAATGCGGAAGCCGCCAGAAATACTTTTAAGGGAGACGTAAAACCGCAGGTTTATTCAGGATCGGCAGATGCGTGGAAAAAAATGTGTGAAAGGGATGATATCGACCTGGTTTATATCTGTACGCCATGGAGCCTGCATGCCCCTATGGCGCTTTATGCGATGGAACATGGCAAACATGTGGCTGTGGAAATTCCAGTTGCTACGACGGTCGATGATTGCTGGAAACTTGTGGAAACTTCCGAGCGGACTAAGAAACACTGCATGATGCTTGAAAACTGTTGTTACGATTTCTTCGAAATGTTAACGCTGAATATGGCAAGACAGGGTTATTTCGGTGATGTTGTGCACGTTGAAGGCGCCTATATCCATGATATCTATGACTCGTTTTTTGATACAACGAAACGATATGACCATTGGCGACTGAAAGAAAATCAGAGAAACGGGAATTTGTATCCGATGCACGGATTGGGTCCTGTGGCGCAGGTGCTTGACATCAACCGCGGGGATAAAATGGATTATCTGGTAAGTATGTCGAGTAATGATTTTATGCTTGGACAGCAGGCTGAGAAAGTGGCGAAAGAAAACCCGGCTTTCCAACAATTTGCGGGGAAAAAATTCAGGGGTAATATGAACACCACAACCATCAGAACGGCAAAGGGTAAAACCATCATGCTGCAACATGACGTGACTTCGCCGAGAGTTTATTCACGTTTGCACCTGATCAGCGGGACGAAAGGTTCGGCGCAGAAATATCCGTTAGCGGAAGGGGAGCAGGGGCGTATTTCGCAAGGGCACGAGTGGCTGACCCCGGAGAATTTCAAGTTACTGGAACAGAAGTTTCAGCCCGAAATTGTAAAGAGAATCGGCGAACTTGCGAAAAAAATAGGTGGTCATGGCGGTATGGATTTTCTGATGGACTGGCGTTTAATCGATTGTTTGCGGAACGGATTGCCGCTGGATCAGGATGTTTATGACGCGGCTTCATGGAGTGTCATTGCGCCGTTGAGCGAATGGTCGGTGGCACACCGTTCCAATTCCATCGATATTCCGGATTTCACTTCGGGAGCCTGGAAAAATAACAAACCCGTGGATATCGCCTTGGAAAAAGGCGGAAATACAGGCGTCAGAATATAGAGGTAATTTTTATTTAAATCTAAACAGCTCATTTAAATCAGGCAGGGATGAAAGTTGTCATAACGCAAAGTGCAAACGAACTGGGAAATAAAGCGGCTGGTTATGCCGCAGCGTTAATTCGGGATGTTATAGAAGAAAAAGGCAGTGCCAACATTATTCTGGCAACAGGAACAAGTCAGTTTGAAACGTTAAATGCATTGGTGGAAGCCAGGGATATCGATTGGTCGAAGGTGACAATGTTCCATCTGGATGAGTATATCGGGTTGCCGCTGTCGCATCCGGCAAGTTTCAGAAAATATCTTCAGGAGCGTTTTCTCGCCAGGGTTTCTGCGCTAAAAGCTGTTTATCTCATTAATGGAGAAGGGGATATAGCACAAGAGGTAAAACATTTGAGCGCAATCATCGGTGCACATCCGATTGATGTCGCATTGGTGGGAATCGGAGAAAACGGGCATCTCGCTTTCAATGATCCACCTGCGGATTTTGAAAATGAAACACCGTATCTCGTAGTAAACCTGGATGAACCGTGCCGGAAACAACAGATGGGCGAGGGCTGGTTCAGTACGCTGGAAGAAGTTCCTTTGCAGGCGATCAGCATGTCGGTGAGGCAGATCATGAAGTCGGGACATATCATTTGTTCCGTGCCTGATGCGCGGAAAGCGCTGGCGATTAAGAACAGTCTTACCCGTGAGGTGAGCAACCTTTATCCGGCGAGTATTTTGCAGCAGCACCCTGATTGTACATTTTATCTGGATAAAAGTTCGGCGTCACTACTTTCTGATCAGGTACTTGCTTAACATAACGGATCAAAAACGACCATACCGCGATAAGAACAAATGATTAAAGAAGAAAATCCGGATCCGCAAAGTACGGTCAGTGGCAGAAGAGGATTTATCAAAACATCTGTTTCTTTGTTAGCCTTTTCTTTGTCGCTGCCAACCCATAAATTGCCTGCTATGATGAACGCTGAAAACATGATCATGAAAAAGGATATCAGTAACGGAAAAAGTATCATCGGTGCCTATGGCGAATGGGCTGCTTCCTTGTTAAAACCGGTTCCGCCCTTATCTTTCCGAAACCCGGAATGGAATGATCTCGCGTCCTGGAAAAAAGAAGCGGTTGGTAAAACAAAAGAATGCATGGCCAGTCCGGCACGGCATCATGAAGTTCCGAAAGTGACGATCGACAAAAAGTATGTTTACGACGGCCTGGAAATTGAAGAAATATCCTGGCAGCTTCCATACGGCAGCAAAACACAGGCTGTGGTACTAAAACCGGCAGGCGTAGACAAACCCTTACCTGCGATTCTGGGTTTGCATGACCACGCGGGGAAAAAATATTTCGGATACCGGAAGATCGTCCGGACTGGCGATGAACAGCATCCGCAGCTGAAGGAGCATCAGGCTTCTGACTATGGCGGAATGGCCTGGGCCAATGAAGTAGCCAGGCGCGGTTATGTTGTTCTGGTGCACGATACCTTCGCATTTGGAAGCAGGCGTGTATTGTATGAAGATGTGCAGGGGTTGAACTATGGTGACGTGGACATTACAAATAAGAGCGACAAGGATCCGGAAAAAAGCGAAAATATCGAAACCTACAACCGTTGGTCGGGGGCGCACGAGCATGTGATGTCCAAATCATTGTTTTGCGCGGGTACAACATGGCCGGGCGTTTTTTTGTCAGAGGATCAGGTGGCACTGGATATTCTGGCGGCAAGAAAAGATGTGATATCTGGAAAAATTGGCTGCGGGGGTTTGTCTGGTGGGGGACTGCGGACGGTGTATCTGGCGGGACTGGATCCGAGGATCAAATGTGCTGTTTGCGTTGGGTTTATGACGACCTGGAAAGACCAAATTCTTACAAAATCCTTCACGCACACCTGGATGACTTATGCGCCGCTTTTGCCCAATTACATGGATTTTCCAGAGATTCTGGGTTTGCGGGTGCCCTTGCCAACCTTGGTGCTGAATAACAATCAGGATGAACTTTTCACTTTGGACGAAATGAAAAAGGCGGATGGGATATTGAAGGAGGTGTTTACAAAAGCTGGCGCAGGCGAAAAATACGCGGCAAAGTTCTATGAGGGACCGCACAAATTTGACACCGCTATGCAAAAGGACGCATTTAACTGGTTTGATAAGTGGTTGAAATCATAATGAAATGAGTATTTTGCAATTTGATACTGCTATTTGTAAGAAAATGGTAACAACATGCTTGAAACAGCAAATGGCAGCTAAACCTAAACCTTAAAAATGAGTGTAATGCAAACTGCTTCACGACGAAAATTTATTGAAACCGGCCTGAGTGCATTGGCTGGTTTATCCCTTGTGACGCACCCGGGTTTCGGGACGACAGCGAAACCGGCTGATAAAATCCGGCTGGGTATTATCGGGACGGGTTCTCGAGGGGCTGGACTGGCCTCGCTGGTGAAAAATATACCGGCCTTATCCCTGATCGCCTGCTGTGATACCATTCCGGCGAACCTGAAAAATGGTATGGCGCATGCCGAGAAAGGTGCGAAAGCGTATACAGATTATCGTCAATTGCTGGATGATAAAAATATCGATGCGGTCATCATTGCAACGCCACTTTATCTGCATTATCCGATGGCCATTGCCGCTTTGCAGGCCGGGAAACATATTTATCTGGAAAAGTCTATGACTTATGACATTCCGCAGGCGATAGATCTGGTGAAGCAGGTACACAAATCCGGTTTGATATTCCAGGTGGGCTATCAGTATCGTTATTACAGTTTGTATCATCGGGTCAAGGAAATTATGAAGGAAAACTGGCTCGGGAAAATTACGCATTTTGAATGCCAGTATAACCGGAACTCCAACTGGCGTTTTCCCGTGTCGGATCCAAAACTGGAAAGAGCCGTGAACTGGCGTATGTACCGCGCGTATTGCGGCGGACCGTTATCTGAATTATGTGCGCACGAGATTGACGTGGTCAACTTTATGCTCGATAGCCATCCCTTAAAAGTGGTCGGACTCGGCGGGATTAATTACTGGAAAGATGGCCGGGATACCTACGATAACATCAGAACGGTTTACGACTATCCAAACGGCGTGAAAGCCAGTGTAACCTCTGTTCTTTCCAATGCGTATAATGGGTACAGCATCCGTATTCTGGGTGATAAGGCAACGGCCGAAATCCTGCGTGACAAAGCTTTTATTTACCCTGAAAATATCAACAACGCAAAGGGAACGGTGGACGGCGTGACGGGTGCAACTTTGGCATTAACCACACAAGGGCAGGGTGTTGAATTAAAATTTGGGAAACCGGGAGAAGCGGTCCCTGAGCCAACAATAACGGCTTTGCAGGATTTTGCGCATTGCATTCAAACCAAAAAACAGCCGATCTCCAATGTAGAAACCGGGCGTGATGGTTCCATTGCGATCCATATGGGAAATGCGGCGGCGGACACAGAGTCGGTGCAGCTTTGGAAGCCTGCTTATTCGGTCTGAGTCTATGATATTTAACGGGATTTTCTGCTGTACGTGTTTCGGAGGGCAGAAAGAAAACCTTAATAAAAAACTGATCGTCATCGCTGTTTCAGTGATGACTTTTTTGCTGTGCGCATTCAGTGATGGTGCAAAAGATTCTGAAATTCAGGCTTTTCATATTGCGGGGACTACGCAAGGAACCACCTATGCCGTAACGTATTACAGCGAAAAAGAGCTGATCAAAAAAACGGCTATTGACAGTATTTTTAGTCGTATTGATCAGTCACTTTCCATTTACAAACCTGAATCCGTTATCAGTCAGTTTAATGCCTCGGATTTCGGGATTGAAACGGATGTGCATTTTGATAAGGTGATCAGAAAGTCGATGGAAGTCTACAAAGACACTGACGGTGCATTTGACATAACAGTTTTGCCGCTTGTGCAAGCCTGGGGTTTTGGTACGGAGAAAGTCGGTGTTTTGCCGGATTCTTCACGCATAAAATCGATATTGCCCTGCGTAGGTTCTGACAAGATCCGGCTGCGCAATAATCGTCTTGAAAAACTGGTATCCTGCACGCAAATTGACGTTAACGGAATCGCCCAGGGGTATAGTGTGGACGTGGTTGCGGATTTTCTGGAAAGGAATCATATCCAAAACTATCTGGTGGAAGTTGGCGGGGAAATTCGTGTGAAGGGTAAAAAGTATCCGGGGAACAAGCCGATGCGGATTGGTATTGAAACGCCTTCAAAAAATGAATTTGAAAAGACGGGCATCCAAAAGGTCATTCAGCTGGATCAGGGAGCGGTTACCACGTCGGGAAATTACAGAAGATTTCGGCAATCGGGTTCCCAAAAAATCTCGCATATCATTGATCCCAAAACAGGATATTCAGCGCAAACATCTCTGATCAGCGTGACAGTGATCGCAGATGATGCGATCACGGCCGACGGTTATGACAATGCGCTACTGCTCATGGGACTGAATAAGTCATTGAGGTTTCTGGAAGCACATAAAAACCTTCAGGCGTACTTCATTTTTCAAAAACCAGACGGCTCTGTTTCTGACACGGCGACAGCAGGATTTTATCCATATGTTAGGTGAAAACTTATCCATTTTGTTTCCAACCAAATTTTGTTTAAAAGTGTCTTTTTTCAGAGCTGACTTTACTAAAATGAAAGGGGGCTGTACGAAGTACTCATATTTTTTACATTTCTGATGAACAAGAATTATGATGCGTTATTTATCACTAATGGTTTTTGCGCTCGTTTTAGGAGGTTGTAAGCGAGACAAGGTCATCCTGGCTGCGGCTTGTTACCCTGAAATAGCAGACCTCCAACGGGGAGGACGCGTAGTTGATGTACCGGTAACCTTCCAACTTTCGGGTGGGTTGATGTTAGCTGGGCGGCTTATGCTGGCAAATGGTAGTGCATGGAGTGCCTGCAATTTACCTAAGGAATTTGCGAAAGATAGTTTGCCTCTATTGGTTAGCGGATATCATTTAACTTCGCCAAGTTTAGATGTAATGAACATTTCTCCGGTACCATTTGAGGTTACATCAGTCAAGTATAGGTAAAGTTTTATGTTCTGTTTGAAAAGGACCGAATTGGTTATTTATTGTTCTGAAAAAGGAATAAGTAACCAATTCTCTCATTCATTAGTCGCAAAAAGGTCGTCAGATGAAAAACGGCAAATTCGCAGTATTTACCGTTTTTCATTTTGCCTGATTAACGTTGCTTTCTGGTAACTTTCAGATCTTTGAAAAAGCCGATTGTCCCAATATCCACCCATAAGGCAATCGAGCCATGTGTGGTTTTTCCTTTCATTTTTTCTACGATAAAGTTTGAATATTTTGCATCATTGATGAACATGTATGCCTTCTGGCCGATCACTTCGATCCGCATCGTGATCCACTCATTGATATCAACCGGCACAGTGGTTTCATACATGTCATTTGCTTCCTTACGCAGACGGTCAAATTTGTAGTCGGGATAGGAATAATACTGAACCGTTTTATTTCGGAACAATTGATTATCGGAACGTCCAACCTTCGGTCTTAAATAGATGGATTCGTAAGCAGAATCATTTCCATCGATCCGAAAGGCAACGCCTATAAAGCCCTGCGCTGCTGCAAACGGCGACGGATCTTGAATCCGGCTTAGCATCTTCACCTCAATAGCGCCATTTTCGAAGTCCAGGTCAGTCAGTTTAGCGTAGGTTGGCTCATCAACAGTAGATCCTAAGTTTTTTACATCAAAGGGCAACACTTTTAAATCGCGCTGGATCTTCAAAACATTTTCTCCATTCAGCGTTGCAATAGAGCCGGTAATATTCTTTAATTCAAATGATTGGCTGCCTAAGGTCAATTTTTGACCAATTACTGCGATTGAGCAAAAGTTCAGCAGCAATAATAAATGCATTGTGTTTTTCATAGGTGTTTAAAATAACTTCTTGTTTGCCCGGTCATGTTCAACCAATTACTTCTTTTTTTGCTTCTGATAACGTGACGGTCTTTCCGAGGGCCCCGAATTCGTGGAGTTCGCCAAAAACTTCCAGTCGAATGGATTGATCCAGTCCACCCACACGCATCGGTTCAAAACCTGCATCGACAATTAATTCTTCTATTGAAGTGTTGATTTGCTGGTCATCCGTAGCGTAGAATAGCACAGCAAGTTCTGGCTTTTGGCCGGAGGCATCAGACAGGGAAGCCGCTCCCAGCGTACCGAACGCTTTTGCCAGTTTTGCGCCTTTCGGAAGCAGGGATGCATTGATCTGGCCTGCCGACTCGTTTTCGCCGATGGTCTTGTTAAAACCTCCGTTTTCATTTGGGACAATAGGATTGGAAGGATCGACTATGATTTTCCCTTCCAGCAAGGAGGAATATTGCCCCAGGAACTCAGCGATGGATGCAAACCAGATCGCGAGAACAATAATATCTGCTTGCTGAATAGCCGCCTCAATTTCCAGGGGCTGCGCCAGACTACCTAGTTTTTGAGAGAGATTTTGCGCTTTTGAAAAATCGCGGGCGGCTAAAATGACGGGTCGGTTTCCGTTGACGAGGTCGGTTGCCAATACCTGACCGATATTGCCCAGGCCAATAATGGCCACTTTGGATTCTGTGATTTTTGACATGATCTATTTTGTTTATTTGACCATGCAAAGGTCTGCCCGATTGGCTGCACTGCCAATAAGGTAGATTAAGAAATGAGCTTAAACTATATTAAGCATGGGGTGGGGCAGGTGAGGCTATTGCTTTCCTGATCTTGCTCAAAAACTCGGGGGTAATGCCGAGGTATGAGGCGATCTGGTTATTGGGAAGCCGTAAACCCAGCTCCGGATATTGATCAAGAAAGGTCAGATAGCGCTCCTGGGCTGTTGAGCTGATTGTTTGCAACACTCGGTTTTGCAGCTCAACATAATTGTTCTCGACGATCACTTTGAAAATCCGGTCGAGCTTGGGAATGTTCGTGTAGAGATAATAAAGATCCTGTTTTTCAATTTGTAGAATCAGCGATGGTTCTATGGCCTCAATAAAGAAACCACTGGCCTTTCCGGAGTGGAAGCTTCCGATATCGGCCACCCATTTATTCTCCGCTGCAAACTGGATATTGTGTTCAGTGCCTTTGGGGTCAACAGCAAACATGCGAAAGCAGCCTTCAACGACAAAAGTATAGTGCTGACAAGGAAAACCATCCTGTAAGATAAATTGTCGGCGCCTGATAACACGCTGACTGATTTTTCCGTGCAGGAGGTATTTTTCATCTTCAGTCAAAGCAATGTAATGCTCGAAATGTTTGATCAGTGGTAGGAGATCCAAAATAAAAATGGCTGTTAAAAGGTAATTTGCATTTATTGCATGTCCAATTTACTTTATTTCCAGGGATTTGCAGACCAGTGCGATTGTGCTCAGTCTTAATGGGCGCTTTTTGTGAGTTTCCGACTTGATAAAAACTGAAACGGAAAAATAGCCAAAACCAATTCTGGATGGCCTGGATACTACGACTAACCGCAGGCAAGGATATTTGTAGCCCGTGCAATACGTTTTTTTTTGCGAATGCAAAAAAGATAAGATCTATCACAGGAGAAAACTGCGATAGATCTTGTCAAACTAAGGGTACATCGTTTTTTTTGGTCCGTTGTAATCAAAACCCCAATGCATTTTTATTTATTGATAGTCAATGATTTAAACTGCATCGTTAGGTCCGTAAGCGACTTTTCAACGCCCATCCTTTCAAGAGACGATGCGCCCACAAAACCATGTGCATCCGTTCCGTCCAGAACGATCCGCACGTCTTCCGGGGTATTAACAGGCCCTCCGTGGGCGAGGAAGAATATATCAGGATTAATTTCCCTTGCCGCCTCAATGATTTCCTGGGTGCGTGCCATCGCGTCATCCATCGTGCAGGATGCATCAACAACGCCTACTGAGCCTCCAACCGTTGTGCCAACGTGTGCAATGATTGCATTGGCACCGGCCTTTGCCATCTGGCGCGCTTCCTCAGGTTTTGCCACGTAAACGATGGTAAACAAATCCATTTCAGAGGCAATGCGGATCATTTCAACTTCTTTGTCGAATCCCATTCCGGTTTCTTCCAGAACATTCCTGAAATGCCCGTCGACAATGGAATGTGTAGGGAAATTGTTAACGCCGGAAAAACCCATTTCCTTTACCTTCAACAGATGGTGCCACATCCTTCTGCGCGGATCTGAACCATATACACCACAGATTACCGGAATTTCTTCAACGACCGGCAATACTTCAAATTCACCAATATCCATGGCTTCGGCATTGGCATCACCATAAGCCATAAGCCCTGCCGTCGAACCATGTCCAGACATTCTGAACCTTCCTGAATTGTATATGATGATAAGATCCGCACCTCCTTTTTCAATAAACTTGGCACTGATACCCGTTCCGGCCCCGGCCGCAATGATGGCTTTTCCCTGATCTAATGTCGCTTGCAAACGGTCTACTACTTCCTGTTTTGTATAAGGATTTCCCTTACCTGTCCACGGATTTGGCATAATGTTAATTAAGATTTGTCTAATTTTTGATTTAAATATTTTCGATTGTTCTATTCAATTTTAACCGGCATCAAGGTCAGTAATCTGGCTACCAATGCCTCGGCAAAGATGTCATCATTGATATGTGCATTGACTTCAATGACCTCCACCTTGTCATTGATATGATCTTTTATGGACTCAAACAAAACACGATCCGCTCCGGGATTGTAAAATATCCCTCCCTCCGAATCAATCTGAGATATACCTTTTAGTGGCAGCAGAACCGAAACAGGTGCGGATGACCGATTTAATTTTTGCGCCAGCGTTTTACCAAGCATTTCATTTTCTTCTTCATTTGTTCGCATCAAAGTTACATCCGGAGCCCAGCTGTACAAATGACGGTCCTTAAATTTTTGTGGTACGGTGTCCAAATGCGCAAAATTTACCATGTCCAGGCAGCCGGGAACCACTACCTGCGGTAATCCCATTTCCGTGGCAGCTTCCAATCTTTCCGGCCCGGCACTGCATATCCCATCGCACAGATTGTCTGCCAATTCCGTGGTGGTAATGTCCAGAACGGCGCTAAAAACGCCTTCCCGGATCAGTGCTTCCATGGCTTTTCCACCAACGCCGGTCGCATGAAATGCCAGCACCTCGTATCCCTGTTCCTTTAATAATTCCGTGCACTTGTCTACACACGCGGTTGTATTTCCAAACATGCTGATTGCAATGGTTCCGGACGCGATGACGTTCTTGTTTACGGTAACATTGGACATGGAACAAATCGCCGCCGCTGCCTGCGCAACCAGTATCTGTATCACGCTGTTTAGCCCTGCAACGTCTACCACTGAGGGTATCAGCGTAATATCCTTATTGCCAATCTGTCGGGCCAGGTCTTTCGTTGCAATGGTAGACAAACAAATTTTGGGAATACCAAAGGGAATTTCCTGCATGGTGGAGAGCGTAATGTAAGTACCTCCGCCGCCACCCATGCCAATGGCTCCTTTGATCAGGTTTTGCGCTACGAGTTTTGCTACGATTTTTGCTGCTCCATTTCCCATCACATTCATCGCGTGTCCCCGGTCACGATTTTTGCGCAGTGCTGTGATGCTTTCACCTCCTTCCAGGGCGACAGTATCGCATTGGAAATCCACATGAAAAAGATTCGTGCTTCCCATTACCCCCGTGTTGATCGTCAGGACCTGTTCGCCCTGTGCCAAAATACAATTCCGCAAGTAAGCAAAAACCTCCCCTTTAGTATCAAAACAACCAATTATAAGAATAGACTTCGGTATTGATGACATGCTTTAATTTTTTAAGTACCCTTTCGGGTTTAATTTTTAATGGTTAAACAAATTAACACTATTGCTGAAAGAAAATTAAACTTCAATGTCAAAAACGACAACACGTTCGAGTCTTGGTACTACTATTTCCTTAGCTTGTTCGTGAACCGGATGCGGCAGGTAGGCATCTCTGGAGGCGAGGCTATCAAAAGTCATCACAAAACCATGTGTGAAATCTTCATTGAGCCCTTCTGAACTATTGTAGCAACCATATTCCATGTCTAAAAGTCCGGGAATTTTGCCAACCATATCCTTCATTGTTCCGAAACACATCGCAATCTGCTCTTCGGTCACGGCTTCTTTAAACTTAAATACCCCAAAATGTCTGACCATCGTTATATATATTTAACCAGCTGTTGATTTAAGAATAAGTAGTAGTGAAAAATTAGTTTATGTTATTGATTTTTATAATAAGTTCTTAATCATTCGGTTACTGAGCTAATCGCATACAGCTAATTGCCAACAGCTACATAATTATTTAAGCGTATGGATATAGGATAACAGATCGGCCACCTGCTTGTCTGTGTAACCGTCGATAAGCCCTTTTACCATAAATGAACGCCCCCCCAGAAAACCCTGACTTTTGATAGACGCCGCCTCGACAAACACTTTACTGCCGCCCATGAATGCAATTGTAGTTCCGCGGTCATCTCTATTCACCAAATAACCTTCCAGAATACTGCCATCCTTTTTTGTCAACCGGAATACCGCATAGCCTGATTCTACGGCTGCATCCGGATTGAGGATTGCCGTAAGAAGCGCTTCATTTTCTCTCGAAGCAGACCCGTCCAGCGCGGGCGCAATACTCTGTCCAGTTTTACCTACCTGATGACATGCCAAACAAGTTTGGAAAAGTAATTTTCCGTTTTGTACATTTCCGTTGTTCTTTTCAGCGATGGTCATATATCTGGCCAGCTCCCCCTTAAAAGCTTTCTTTTTTTCTTCTTCACGTTTTTTAACACCCTTCATAACAGCCAGTCGGCGACCGTCGGTTTTATCGGAGTTAACAATTCGTTCTGCCGTGGAAAGATCGAATGCAGACAGGTCTATTATCTTTTTTTCATGTGCATGCATCAGCAAACCTGCTCCCTGACTGGACGAAGACAAAATCGTTGCCAATTCTCCTTTTTCAGCCGGATTAAGTTCGGGAATCCATTTCAGTGAAGCCTTTTGACCCGCATCAGGATCGGCCTTTGATAGACTATTTAAAGAGGCCGCCCGCACATCAAAGCTTAGATTTTTGTTTAAAACGATTTTTGAAAAAATATCCCGATTGGCTTTTGGATTAATTTCAAGGGCTTTCAGAGCAAGTTTGAGGGTTTTGTCGGAAGTATCATCATGGATTAAGGAAACAATGGCCGCCTGCGAATTTTCCATTTTGAAACGTCCGACAGCATCCAGGGCCAGATCGACATCGGACTGGGATTTACTTTTTAGCAACGTATTTACAGGAACCAATAGCAATCCGGATAACGCATCGGACTGAACCTGCGCCTGATTTTGAAGCGCAAAAGTAACATAGGCCTTTGCATAGGCCGGATTCTCGATCACGGGTTTTACTGCATTGTAAATCTGCCTGTTGCCCAGCATTTTTGTTATGCTCACGAAAGTGGATTCGTCAAGCACATTGATATTCGCTTTTGGCCAGAATTTCAGAAAGGCCGTTTCTTTTTGCTCCGTTGGCAGCGCCTGAACGGCCCACAAAATGTTACTGACGGGCAAGTCATCAGGAAGTGGGGTATTGATAAAAGTCTGGAGTTCACTGGCGTATTGCTCCAAAGCTTTTCTGGCCAGGAAACGCTCGAATTTTCTTTCATAAGAACCACCCATTGCATTGCCGGGAATTTCGGGTTTGCAAGCCCTTACCAGGATATCGATGGTTGACTGATCCGCCGCGCCGGCATCATTGAGTGTGCGGAGTACCTGTGAACGCACCGCAGGATTTTTGTCTTCCATTAACGTTTTCACAGCGGCAGCAATCTGGGCCGGTGTCAGTGAAAAGCTGTTTAGCGAGCGAACAGCCTCGCGCTTCAAATCCGGAAGGGAAGATTTCAGAAGTAGCGTGATAAGTTTTTCGTCATAATATTTAATGCCTTCCAGTGACCAGAGGGCATGAATCCTTGTGATTTCGTCCTGAGATTCATTGGAGGCCAGTGCCAGGAGCTGCGGTGCCAAAGTTTTGGTTTCGGACGAGGGCCGGTCTGTGATCTGATGCCAGGCTGCCCGTTTTTCCCAGAGGGACGGTGATTTAAGATGGTTTACCAGATCTTCCGTTTTGACCTCATAAAGATTCGGAACGGCTCTTGGTTTTTGACTGACATGACGAATTCTCCAGATGCGTCCGTGCGTCTTGTCGCGGTCCGGATGGGTTGTAGGAAGCTCGTTGTGCGAAACGATCTTGTTATACCAGTCGGCAATGTACAAGGATCCGTCGGGGCCAAATTCCATATTGACAGGACGAAACCAGTCGTCCTCCGAAGTCAGCAGATCTGGCAAATGTTTGGAGGTAACGGTCCCGTCCGCATTCCGGACAACCTGAACGGCATTGATAGAACTTGTTATCGGATTGGCCAGAAACGCTACATTTTTATATGCTTCCGGAAAAGATCCCGAGATATCATCGGCGAATGCTGTGCCGGAAATCCCCGTACCACCCACGCGAAAATCATGCAAAGACGGCATAAACGGCTGATAGAACCGAATCCGCTCATTGCCAATCCCTGGAAAACCGGTTCCCGGCTCCATCGGTGCCACCGAAAATCCGAGATCATTTGCCTCCGAACCATACCATTGGCCATTGCCCCGAAGCTGAAATCCCCAGATATTATTAAGTCCTGAGCTCACGATTTCCATTTTTCGGGCATCCATGGAAAAGCGGGCGATTTTGCTGTAATCGACTTTTAGCCTGGCATCGCTTTTATAGGAGGAGACTTCGCCTTTGTTCAAGGCACCATGGCTGAAATTAATCCAGTCGCCCGGCGCTCTCACCAGCACGTGCGCCATGGTATGCGTATCCGTAAAACCAAAACCCGTGAACAACGGTGTGCGCTGGTCCGCTTTTCCATCCTTGTTCGCGTCATTTAAAAAGAAGAGTTCAGAGCCTTGTACCACATAAGTCCCGTCTTTGTAAGGCAAAATACTCATGGGGATTGTAAGGCCATCCGCCCAGATACTCGTTTTGGCGGGCGTTTTTCCATACAGATCTGAAATCACAATGATCTTATCAAGACCCTTCGTTTTGCCAGTATACAGATCCGATACCCGCTTAAAATTGGGATGGTTTTTCTGCGCTTCCTGGTCGTCCATTAATTTTAGCAAGTCGTTCCACTGAATATCGGCAATGGGATCCAACGGATACATCCGCGCAGTTTGCGTCCATAGCCTGCCCGCATCGTCGAAGGTAAGGTCAATGGGGTGAATGACGCTGTCGCGCTCACTGGCAACGAGTTCAATGACGAATCCGTCTGCTACTTTAAATCCAGCGAGTTCTTCTTCTGGTGTATAGACTCTGGTTCGCACCGACTGTGTTTTATCTTTTTTTTGCGCAAAAGCAGTTGGAGCATATAGCAATCCTAACAAAATCAGGCTTGCAAAACTTATTTGTATGGCCTTCATATTTCCATTAAAAATTAGCATTGAAAAAATCAATAATTTTCAAATCAGCTATACTTCAATAGCTGATGACTGACGACAATAGACTTTGGTCATTTCAAAAAGATTTCTCACAGTTCTGAAATGGTTAGGTCACGAAAATCGACCTGCCCGGCGCCACCCGAATGAATCTGAACGGCGATTACGCCTTTTTGCGGTATTTTGGCGTCTTTTTCCGTGTAATCAGCCGTTTTTACGCCATTGATGTAAAGTTCATGACGGTTGCCTTTGCAGCGGATTATGTAGCTGTTCCATTCACCTTCCTTTAACAGGTGGCTGAGTGTACGCAAATCACCGCCCACCAGTTTGCCCCGGCGGTGTTCATCATAGATATCACCCCAGTACCCGCTGCCGATATCGGCCTGATAGCCCACTATTTTTTTGCCTTCCAAAACAGATCGGTACTGGATACCGCTGTTAATCATTCCGGTTTTTGAATCGCCGTATAATTTGAAAAGGCACCGGAATTCGAAGTCAGTATATTCCTTAACGGTACACAAATAAGTGTTTTCAGGGATTTTGTTAACCCCGTCACCGCTGTGAATGGTGCTGTCTTTTACAGACCACAACTTGCCATGAGCGGGATCAACGGTCTTCCAGCCGTCCAGGGTTTTGCCGTTAAAAAGAGAAACACTTTTAACGGTTGACTGCGCTTTGCTGTTCATAGTGCTTATAATCAACATTGTAATAAAAGTCGTTAACTTGAAACAGGATTTTACCAGATGAACTCCGCGGGAAACACTTTTAATCTGAATTTTCATATTTTCAATTTTATGGTTTTAGGAATATTTGCAACATGAGTCCAATTTAATCACGAAATTGACATAATTCAGTGAATTCAAATATTTGTCAGGCAATGCATAAGCTGCGTATACCTGACAAAATTTGTTTTGGCATCCACTGTTTTCAGGAATTACCAGTTCGGATTTTGAACCAGGGTGCCTCCGGATTTATCAATTTCGGATTGCGGTATCGGAAACACATCATGTTTTCCATCGACATATTTGAAAAAATTACCACCCCATTGCGGATTAATCGTCGTATTATTTTGCCATCTGTCCTTGGATCTTAAAAAGCTTCCCGCAATGCCCCATCTACGCAGGTCAAAAGAAATTTTTCCTTCGAAGGTGAATTCAACGCGTCTCTCGTGGCGTATTGCTTCAAATATCTGAGCTTTGCTTAAAGTACCGGCCAGCGCAGGCATGGCCACGGATGGTCTCGACCGGACCATATTGATATACTCCACGGCTCCTGACGAATTTCCTGTTTCATTGAGCACTTCTGCGTAAAAAAGCAAAACCTCGGCATAACGGTATAATGCAAAATTAGCGGAGGTGTGCCATGGATAATTCTGTTCAATTTCAGTCCCGGTTTTTCCGGAAATCACCCATTTTTTCAAAGCATATCCTGTCCCGTTTACCACATCCTTAAAAACCTGTCCTTCAAAATTATCGCCTTTTCTAAAAATGGAATAGCCCAGGCGCGGATCTTCCTTGGGCGTCATTTCATATTCATTGACTAGATCTTTTGTTGGTCTGATCCATCCCCAACCGCCACCAGGTACATAACCCTCACCATTGGGCGCACTGTATGTGGTTGAAAAATTCCCCAAATTCTTACCCGTGTTCGCTTTGTACTGAATCTCGAAAACGGATTCGCTGTGGTTCTCTTTTGAGCCATCGAACAATGAAGCGTAAGAATCCAGCAGTTTGAATTTTCCGGACTTAATAACCGTTTCCAGCAGGGGTTTAGCATCGGCCCATTTCTTTTCCCAAAGGTATAGTTCGGCTAAAACAGTTTTCGCAGCGTAGGAAGTGGCGCGGCCCAAATTGGCGTCATCATAAGTATCTGGCAGCGTTTGCGCTTCTTTCAGGTCTTTTTCTGCCTGATCGAAAATATCCTGTCTTGGCGACTTGGGCACCAGTAATTCGTCAATACCCAGCGTTTTAGTGACCAAAGGTGCGTCGCCGTACATTTTGGCGAGCCTGAGCATCCACCAGCCACGGAGAAAATGGGCTTCTTTGAGCAACCGGGTCTTTAAGGCTTCATCCATTTCAATGCCCGGTATTTTCTCCATCGCCTGATTGGCACGATAAATCCCCTCGTATATCTGGAACCATTGATTTCCCAGTTCACCATTATTGGGCTGCAGGGTATACTGGTAGATCTGGTTCCAGGCTACTCCATCGGGATGCGGCTCGGCGTCGGAAGATTGAATATCTCCCCACATATCCATACCGGTTACATTGCTGTTGTTGTTGCCGGTATGATAAGCCAGGATCGAATTATAGCAAGCTACAATGGCCGCATTTGCATCGCCGGCAGTTTTGTAAAAGCCGTCCTGCGCAACAGACCCGACCGGATCAAGATCCAGTTTGCTATTACAGCCGCTCATCAGAACGGTAATAAATGAAAGTGAATAAATGAGTTTTTTCATGATATTTTGAATGGTATAATGCGTCAGTTTTAGACAGGTATTTTAAAAACCCAGGTTTAAGCCAGCGAAAATGGAGCGGGAAACGGGGTAGGCGGTAGGTGTCGTTTCAGGGTCAAAACCAGGGTAACTGGTGAAAGTCAATAGGTTTTGTCCGGCGATATAAAGTCTTATTTTTCCAAGTCCGGCTTTTTTTGCCAGTTTATTAGAAAAATCATAACCCAGCTGAATGTTCTGAATCCGGATATAATCCTGTTTTCTTACCCAAAAATCGGATGATCTTGAATTGTTATTCGGGTCGCCGCCAATAATACGGGGTACATAATTGCTTGTTCCCGGGCCCGTCCAGCGATCGGCCCACATAATATTGGTTGATTCTGCGGCTCTCGCGGCGGCAAATCCGCTGGCGAAGATGTTTTGCGACCGTCCAAAATCACCATTGACAGAAACAGACAGATCAAAGTTTTTATACCGGGCGCCGGCGTTGAAACCGATGATCTTGGTTGGCAGGAACTTTCCGATATAGGTCCTGTCTTTATCATTAATGATATTGTCGTTGTTAAGGTCTTTAAACTTGATATCGCCCGGCGCGGCATTAGGCTGAAAGGCTGAACTTTTGACTTCCTCCGCCGTTTGGAAAATCCCGTTGTGAACGTATCCATAATATTCGTTGATGCCGTGTCCCTGGGATGTGCGCGTCTCCACGCCGCCCTGTCCGCCACCTGCCTGAATAATATCAAGCCCTTTATCCAGCTTCGTAACCTGGTTTTTGTTCAGCGTTAAGTTAAATCCGATGTTGTAACTAAATTCCTGGTTTCTGCTTGAGTTTCTGTAATCGACTGTAAACTCCATGCCGTTATTGCGGGCGCTCCCTACATTTTGATAAGGATAGGTTGCCAGCCCGGAGAGGTTAGGGAGTGGAACACGTACGAGAACGTCGGAAGTACGACGGTCGTAATAGTCTACCACGAAACTTAGCTTGTCTGAAAAAAGATTGAATTCCAATCCGGCACCTGTCGTCTTTGTTTTTTCCCAGGAAATATTCTGGTTGGCCAGTGCCGTTGGCGCCGCGCCCGCCACTACATTCTGCGCGCTTCCAAAGTCGTAGCTCAATCCATAATCCATCATGGATTGATAGGGGTAGATCCCAACGTCCTGATTTCCCAAAACACCGTAACCGGCTCTCAGTTTCAGATAACTTAAAGGCCCCAGCTTGCCCATCAGGAAATTTTCATTTGACAACACCCAGCCGGCAGAAACAGATGGAAAAATACCATTTCGGTTACTTTTTGCAAACCTGGATGACTGATCCACCCTAATGCTCGATGACAATAAATATTTCTCCTTAAATGCATAATTAACGCGTCCAAGGTAAGACTGCAGGGCCCATTCGGTGTAGTTACCCCTGGCCTGGTCATTTGCGGAGGCGGCATCCAAAACCTGAAGGTTTTCATCATTCCTGCTGAATGTATTCCGGAATCCCCGAAGATATTCAAACCGTTCATCCTGGAAAGTATAACCAGCCATTACATCAAACTGATGCGCGGTGTTGATCGTCTTGCTATAAGTCAGGATGTTATCAATGATGTAATTTTTAGTACTCTCGATGCCTCTTGTCAGCGTGGCGATTCCGTTCGAATTACCAAGTCCGAAATTATAGGAGGGTACAAAATTCTTGGAATCCATATTAATGTATTCGGCACTGATACTTGATTTAAATTTCAAGCCTGCAATGATCTCGTATTCAGCATAAAGATTTCCAAGCAAACCGAGCCGGTTGCTGTTGTTCACACGCTCGTAGGCGTACACCAGCGGCGCCGTCATGGTTGTGGGCTGTCCGGCACGGTCGGCAATACCATAACTTCCATCGGTGTTGTAAGGCTTCACGTTTGGTGCGTAAATCAACGATGCATTAACCGCTCCCTGGGGATCTCCCTGCCGGGAAGCGCCATAACTAAACCCAATGCTGCTACCAATTTTTAAGCCTTTTAAAGGTTTGATATCATTGTTAACCCGCAAATTAACCCGGCTGTATTTGGAATTGAGGACGATCCCGTTGCCTTTATAATAGCTCATTGTGATCGCATGTAAATTCTTTTCCGTACCGCCGCTCAATGACAAAGAATAATTTTGTTTGCCACCTGTTTTGAAGATCTCATCCTGCCAGTTGGTACCTTTTCCTAATGAAGAAGGGTCCGCATAGGGAGCTTCCTTTCCCTGATTTACGTAAAAATCGTTCACCATTCCTCCGTAAGTTGCCGCATCCACCGTTCCAATTTTATGAATAACCCGGTCGAAACTATAATAAGCACCGAAATTGATAACTTCCCTTCCCACCTTCCCGCGCTTTGTTGTAACCAGTACGACACCGTTTGCACCCCTGGATCCGTAAATGGCTGCGGATGAAGCATCTTTCAGAACGGTCACCGTTTCAATGCTGCTCGGGTCCATATCTGTTAACCCTCCATTGGTGATAATCCCATCTACCACGACCAACGGAGAAGCATTCGCGCCAAAACTTCCCATTCCCCGTATCCTTAATTCCGCTCTTGAACCTGGCATACCATCCGTTTGTCGCACCATAAGCCCGGCCACTTTTCCCTGTAACGCTTGCGAAACCGAAGCCACAGCCTGGTTTTCCGTTTGTTTTCCGGAGACAACGCCAACAGCGCCTGTCAGATCTGCTTTCTTGATCGTCCCATAGCCAATCACAACGAGCTCGCTCAGTGTCTTTGTGTCAGCCAGTAACTGAACCGTAAGCGTTGTTTTATTTCCCGCTATGATTTCCTGACTCATATATCCTACAAAGCTGAATATCAGTATCATGGATTCATCTTTTACTTCAATATTGAAATTTCCCTGCGTGTCGGTGGTTGTGCCGTTTTGGGTTCCTTTCAAAAGTACACTCACACCAGGCAATGCCTCACCTTTGTCATCCGTCACTTTCCCCCTAATTATTTGTTCTGTTGCCGGCACAGGTTCAATGAATACCTGATCCTTCCTTTTTTCCTGTCTTTTAATGACAATACTCTTGTTGAAAATCTTGTAAGACAGGGGAAGGTTCTGAAAGAGCTGTGACAATGCCTGATCAATGGTGGCATTTTTGATACTCAGCGTAACCGTTTTTGAAGTAGGCAAATCAAGTTTATCATACAGAAATAGATATTCCGTTTGCTTTTCAATGACCTTTAAAGCGGTTTCAATAGGGATATTACGCTCATTCATGGAAATTTTCTGACTAAACCCAATGGCCGTTACCTGAGATAACGTGGCCATTAACAGAAACGTGATCAGCTTCATTGTCAATAGGAGTTTTGGAGGTACAGATACCAGATAATATCTCCTATGCAGGAGTAAAAAGTTAATTTTCATATATTTGTAAGGTTTGGGTGTTACAAGAATTGCTTTCTGAACAAAGTTGTATTTGCGAGGCCCGAATTTGCGCAGGGGAAATGTTTGCAGCATTTTCCCTGTTTTATGTTATGGCCAGCCGTTTTTTTCAAGGTGGTTTTTGCGGGATCATAGTGGCAGATATGTTTAAAAATTAGACAACTCCTATATAAAACTGTTAACGATTGTCACTATACGATACTTGTCACGAAGAGACAATCACCTTATTATCTGCAAGCCTGCAATTGACACCGGCATAGCGAAGCATGCTGAGCAATTCCGAAATATTGACATTCCTGGAAACTTTACCCGTAAACTGTCGTATGGGGATCTTGCCGACGTATTTTACGTCAATGTTGTACCATCGCGCGGCCTGTCGCATGACCTCTTCTATCCCCGAATCTTTGAAATAAAACAAACCATTTTTCCAGGCAATTGTCGCCTCTACGTCCACGAATCTGGAAACTATTTGGCCTCCGGATAGCACAGAAGCCTGCTCACCGGGCTTCAGCTGTTTGTTTTTATAAGCACTCCTTAATGAAACCGAACCTTCGACCAAAGTTGTTTTTGAGGATTCTTCGTCTTCATAAGCCATGATATTGAAGGAAGTACCCAGCACTTCCACTTCGTTGCTCCCGAATAACACCCGGAATGGCTTTGATTTATCCTTGGCCACTTCAAAAAAAACTTCGCCGGTTATCTCTACGGTCCGCTCATTTTTGCTAAATACTGCCGGAAACCGGATCGAAGATGATGCATTAAGCCAAACCTTGCTGCCATCTGGTAAAACAACCTGATACTGCCCGCCTTTGGGTGTTGAAAGTAGGTTTATGTGCGGTGATATGGCGGAATTATCAGCGTTTTTTGTATCATAAATCAATTTTCCGTCCTCTGTTTTTCGTACATCCGTGGAGCCCTGTTGGGCCAGCAAGCCGTTGGTAGCGCTGTCAAGTGAAATTTTCGATCCGTCTGCCAGGGTTAGTATCGCCCTGTTGCTTCCAGGTGGAATGTCTTTGCTGATTTTCCTTGCCACAGTCTCCAGCGGTTTATCCGCTGTTTTTTGATACTTCCAGAAAACGCCAAAACCAATTAATACAACGGCGGCGGCAGCAACATATCGCCACCAGTGCAGGCTTCTTACTTCTGCTGTTTCAAATTCTTCATTCTCAATCGGTTTATCGTCCGGCTTCAGAATTGAATCCAATATGCCCGCACTTTTGTCCGCAGTAAAAAGATTATCATCCGTGTTCAGATTTTCCCATGCATCCTGTACAAGTGCGGCGAGCAACTTATCATTTTTTGCATTGCTAATAAGGGTTAATAATTCATCCGTTTCCTTCGCACTTGCGTCGCCGTTGTAATAAAGATTAAATAGAATTGCCAGCCTTGCAGGAGAAGTCGCCATTTGTCATCGGGTTTATGTTGAACCGCAATAAATTTTCATTCTTTGTATCTAAGACAGAAAAAGTGTGACAAAAGGGGGTAGTAGGATACGGATATTTTTAAATAAAAATAAAATAATAAATAATGCATTGATAATCATCTTCTTACGGATGTAGGAGCTGATTGATTCGGAGGAGAGTTGTAAGTATTTCTTCACCGTCTCCCGCGACAAATTGAGCCGGACTGCAATTTCGGCGTATTGAAGCCGTTCATGCCTGCTTAACAAATATACCTGGCGTTGTTGGGGAGGCAGGTGGTCAATCGCTTCGTCAATAAGAATGTATCGTTCGTGTTCTTCACCTGCTTCTTCCATCTCCACATCATAAATGGTCTCATTGAAATCTGTTGAAATGGTTCTTTCCTGCGCCACTTTTTTAAGGCAGCTGAGCGCATGATTTTTTGAAATGACGTACAGGTAAGCCTGGAAATTTTGAATCTCACTGAGCGATTCGCGGCCAATCCATATTTTCAAAAACACGTCCTGTACAATTTCCTCAGCCAATTCATAGGACTTTGTCAAGCGGAAAATATGACTGCCGAGCCGTTGGTGATATCGGTTGAAAAGAATTCCAAAAGCCCTTTCATCGCCTGCTGCGGCGTGCCGTAACACTTCGTTTTCTTCGTATAAAAGAGATATGTATGACATTTTATTATGGTAAAGTCGTTACATCAACCGCCGACATTCGAACATGCGAGACTTACAAACGCAACAATAGTACATATTTAATATTAAAATTAAATATATCGTTTTTCTACTTTACTAAAATGGACTTATTTCTACCGGGATGATAAGATTACTATGATTGTAAATGCCACGATCTTTGATGCAGCGGGATTTAAAGTATCCAGGGCCCGTAAGCCCTGTGATTACCGGAATTAATTACGGATCGTTGGCGTAATTACTTTTTTCATTCAATCCGCAACTTCTTTTCTTCAGCCATTTTCCTTTTCTCTGGGTCATATTTTACAAAAATATTGATCCAGATCAGTCTGGCAAGGCGGAACATAACTGGTATCAGCAAGACGTAGGCGACCACCAGGCCTATCAGCACATACTCCATTTCGAGCCCTAATATCAACACAAACCCAACAAAAAAAACGACCATCAATGCGACAGACAGGGCATAACTCACATACATGGATCCGATGTAAAATCCAGGTTCCCTTGTGAAAGACTCTTCGCAATAGGCACATTCCTCATTCAGTTTATCAAACTTTTTGAGGTTATAAGGATTGTTTGTTTTAAAGAAAGAGCCTGTCTGGCACTTAGGACATTTGTTAGAAAAGATACTGTATAGTTTGGTGCCTTTAAACATGAAAATCAAGGTTCGTGAATAAAAAATTTAATCAGAGATGCGCAGCTTTTGCACATCTCCGTATGCTTATTGTTCTTTGAGATTCTGAATTTTTTTCAGGTTGTCAACCACGTAGCGAATGGAGCTGAATGAATTAATCAGAATTGATTTTGCCTCCAATGGCGTGTACCAGTCCAGTTTTTCAATCTGTTCTTCTGCCTGAGGGCTCATTTTTGAATCATCCAGGCAATCGAAAAGGTACCATTTGGTACGTTTCAGAATTCGGCTGTTGTTCATGGTATAAGTATGCCAGGTCGTGCAGATCTTATCGCGGACCAGCGCCTTCACACCAGTCTCTTCTTCAATTTCCCGGATGGCTGCCGTTTTGGAGTTTTCTCCTTTGTCCAGTTTACCTTTTGGTAAATCCCATTTTTTGCGGCGGTACATGAAAAGCCATTTATCATCTTTCACCACCACACCACCTGCGGCTTTAATGACTTTGTACAGGCCTTTTACTTTTTCTTCCACTTCTGCCTTTTCACGGGTTGCCATGGTGATGGAAAGCATCTGTTTAGGGATTTCCCTTTCAAGCACATCGATTACCTGTATGGCAGTGGTTGCTGTGGCATTTAGAAAAAGAACATGGCCGGTAAGCATACTTTTCTGAAGCTTCTCAAGCCTCAGATCCACAATGTGATCAAAATCAGATGTTTCTGCGGCAGTAAGTTGGTTTGTCCGTACAATTCGGAAAGGACGGTCGTCGAAAAAAATAATCATTTGTTGTTGGTACGGATGTCGATCAGCAAAATTAAGTAAAGAGTTTAGTTTAGACAGTGATTATTATTGATAAATTTGCAGTAATAATAAATAATAATTTCTTGGAACTCCTTATCATTCTACTTTTAGTGCTTCTCAATGGTATATTCTCCATGTCTGAGATTGCACTGGTATCCTCCAGAAAATCCAGACTTGAAGCAGCGGCGCGTAATGGCGACTCCAGTGCCAAAGCAGCTTTAAACCTGGCCAATTCGCCAACAAGATTTCTTTCTACTGTTCAGATCGGTATTACGTTAATAGGCCTTCTTACGGGTATGTACAGTGGTGACAACATTACCGCGGACTTTGAAAAGATCATCGCCGGCATCCCGGTTCTGTTGCCGTATAGCCACACGCTTGCGGTGGGAACGGTGCTGGTTTTGATCACCTATCTTTCGCTGGTGTTGGGTGAACTGGTGCCAAAACGGATCGGAATGGCCAATCCGGAGGCGATTTCGAAGTTTATGGCGCGGCCAATGAACCTGATTTCTGTTGTTACGGCACCATTCATTTCATTGCTCGGTTTTTCCAGCGATTTAATAATCCGGCTTTTGAATATCAAACAGAGCGAGAATTCTGTTACGGAAGAAGAAATAAAAAGCCTGATCCAGGAGGGGACAACGGGCGGGGTTTTTGAAGAAATTGAACAGGAAATCGTTCATAATGTTTTTCAGTTGGGCGACCGGAAAGTGACTTCGCTGATGACCAACCGCCAGGAAATTGTCTGGCTGGACATTGAAGATTCTGTCGAGGAAAATAAAGCGAAAGTGCTTGAATCCCGTCATTCTGTTTATCCGGTTTGCCGCGATACCGTGGATGATGTGGTCGGATTAATTTATATAAAAGACCTTCTGGCGACAGACCTGGAGGCGAAACTGGCTGATCTGACCGATATTTTACGAGAACCTGTTTACCTCCCCGAGAGCAACAGAGCCTATCAGGCGCTTGAAAAATTCAAAGAACAGAAAGTATACTTCGGTATTATTGTTGATGAGTACGGCGGGCTTTTGGGGGTTGTAACGATGCATGACATTATGGATGCGCTGGTTGGAAATATTTCAGAGGAAGATGAAGAAGAATCCGAAATTGTTAAACGGGAGGATGGCACCTATCTGATCGATGCCCAGCTTCCGTTCGATGATTTTATCCAATATTTCGATTTGAGTATGCAGGAAGCAGAAAGAAAAGAATTTGTCGGGTTTAATACCCTCGGCGGATTTGTGCTTCATGTATTGGAAAATATTCCCAAGGCCGGTGAGAAGTTTAAGTGGAAACACTTTGATTTTGAGGTGATTGATATGGATAAAAGTAGAATTGATAAATTACTGATTACTAATAACAAGAAAGAAGATACAGACGAATAAAATGGCAGAGGAAACCGAATTATCCCGCAGAATAGCAGAATTGCTTCTTGAGGCGAAAGCCATCAAATTAAGCCCTGAAAAGCCTTTTCAATGGAGCTCAGGCTGGTTATCACCGATTTATTGTGACAATCGTGTAGCGTTGTCCTATCCTGATACCCGTACTTTCATCAAAAAAGCACTGGCTGACCTGATTAAGGCGGAATACACGGATGTTGACGCCGTAGTGGGCGTTGCAACGGGCGGAATCGCGCAGGGAGCACTTGTTGCGGACTTGCTTGAATTGCCTTTTGCCTATGTACGTCCTGAACCGAAAAAACACGGTATGGGAAATCAGATTGAGGGCAGACTTGAAAAAGGGCAATCGGTGGTGATCGTGGAAGATTTAATTTCCACCGGTGGAAGTTCATTGAAAGTTGTGGATGCGCTGAGAAAAGAAGGTATTGAAGTGGCCGGTATGGTCGCGATTTTTACTTACGGATTTGAACTGGCTGCCAATAACTTCGCAGAAAAAGATGTGAAATTAAGCGTGATTAGCAATTACAACGCTTTGATCAGTGCTGCCCTTGAACATGATTACATCAGCCAGGAGCAGGTAGAAAGTTTGAGCGCATGGCGTTTAAGCCCTGATCAGTGGGGGAAGTAAATTGCGGTTAAAAATAATTGATAAGTCCTGACAGATTTTTGTATCCGTCAGGACTTATTATTTTAAAGCCTGTGATTGTCCAGTTTTTCGTATAAACCCCCAAAAGCTTCGTCTTTTACTCCATCTGATTTCAAAAACTCGTGCGGGAAACCCAGCTCGATTTTGCTTATCTCATCGAGGCGGACGACCATTTCTTCCGGCAGTGTGAAGTCCAGACAGCCTAATGAATCTTCCAGCTGTTTGGCCCGTGAAGCCCCGATAATCGGGGTCATCACCTGCTGGCGGTGACGCGTCCAGTTGATGGCGACCTGTACCGGTGCTACGCCGAGTTCCGCTGCAATGTCAACAACTTCCTGTGCTATTTTCATGCTATTTTCATTTCTTCGGCTGCTATGATCAGGAACACGGCCGTTTTCACCGCGCAGGTATTTACCGGTCAAAGCACCGCCGCCGATAGCACCCCAGGGAGTTACGGCCAAATCAAGGGCTTTGGCCATGGGCAACAAATCTCTTTCCGGTGTGCGTTGAAGCAGAGAATATTCAAACTGAAGTGCGGCAAATGCATTCCACCCCCTGAAATCTGCGATGGTGTTTGCCTGTGAAACGATCCAGGCCGGCGTATCGGAAATACCAATGTAATGTACCAGTCCGCGTGTAACAAGATCATCCAGCCCCCGCATCACTTCTTCGACCGGTGTTGTGTTGTCCCAAAGATGAACCCACAATAAATCGATGTATTCCGTATTCATGCGTTTGAGGCTGTTTGTCACAGAACGCATCATATTTTTTCTATGGTTTCCTGCAAAATTCAAATCGTCATTCCGATCCTTTAAGGTGAATTTTGTTGCCAAAACCCAGTGGTCACGATCCGCCTCGATGAACTCTCCGACATATTTTTCAGATGATCCTTCTGTATATCTGTTGGCAGTGTCGATAAAATTTCCACCTGCATTGGCATAAGTTTCAAATATTCTAAAACTTTCATGTTTATCAGCCCCCCAACCCCATTCTGTTCCAAAAGTCATGGTCCCCAGGCATAGTTCTGAAACTCTTAAACCTGACCGACCCAGTAATTGATAACGCATTGATATTTTAAATTAAGTTAAATAAAACGGCTTGTAACATGGCATGTTTTTGATACAATGTTATATTTTCCAGTGCAAAGTTATATCCTTAGCGACAAATGTCTTTATATTGTGGGAAAATTCGAATCTTTTTTAGTTTGTTAAATGATTGATGTTTCTTACCCCTATTTTGATACTAATTTAAGCTGGCTTTCCAATAATTTCAGATTACTCCTTGAGGCAAACGATGATACCGTCCCTGTTCGCGAGCGATTGAAATTTATGGGACAGTACTCGTATCAGATCGAGGAATTTTTCAGGGTGCGTATCCCGAATCTTCTGGCCATGGGGGAAGTGAGCAAAGATATTCGTTCCAAATTGAACGTTTATCCGGAGCCATTGCTCGAACATGTTTATGAAACTGTTGATAATCAACTAAGAGAGTTTAACGAAATCCTTATTTCACGAATTTTACCGGCATTAAGCGACCAGGGAATTCATTTATATTACAAGGAAACCTTTGCGCAGGAGCACCTGGCATTTGCCCGGAAATTCTTCATTGATAAGTTATTCAGATACCTTCAGCCGGTTTTTCTGGATGGAAGGCGCAATTCAAAACTGCCATTTTTTGAGTCAAAAGAATTGTATCTGGTGATTCAAATGGTACGAAGGGAAGATCCCGATGAAGATTGGTATGCCGTGGTGAATATCCCGACAGAACCGTTCGGAAGATTTCTGGAACTGCCTGAGCTGGATGGTAAAAAGCACGTTGCTTTCATGGAGGATGTGATCAGGGTTAATTTGCAGGTGCTGTTTCCGGGGTATGAAATTATTGATTCCTATGCGTTAAGGGCTGAAAAAGAGACCGAGATGACCATTGAAGATGAATATCCTCTGGCCACGGCGCAGCGTATTTTAAAACAGCTGGAGAAGAGAAATTTTGTACAGCCGCTTCAGTTTTTCTGTGAGTCGGGGATACCGCTGTACATCAAGGAATATCTTTCGTACAGAGCCGGCATGCTGATGAATGAATTTCATGAGCGGGGGCAGTATATCTATATGCAGGACCTGATGACTTTTCCTGCTTTTTCAAAGAAACTCGACTATCCTTATCAGCGCCCTATTCAGAATGTAGATTTTGAAGAAAGGGAATCGGTTTTTGAAACGATCCAGCGTTCAGACCAGTTGCTGCATTTACCCTACCATTCTTATGACCCGATAGTCAGATTTTTCAATGAAGCTGCGATTGATCCTTTTGTGAAGGAAATACATGTTTCATTGTATAAAATTAGTGCTAACTCATTTATTCTTAATTCGTTAATCAGTGCTGCGCGTAACGGAAAAAGGGTTGTTACCTACGTTGAACTGAATGCCAAGCTTGATATTCAGGAAAATATCCTGTGGTCAAAAAAGATGCGTGATGCCGGTGTGAAGATTATTTTCAGTGTTCCGGGGTTGAAGGTTCATGCTAAAATGGCGCTTATCAAGCGACGGGTCCAAAAAGGGTGGGAGCGTTATGCTTATCTGGGAACCGGTGGTTTTTATCGCCTGACGAGCCGGGAGTTTGTAGACCATGCCCTGCTGACGAGCCATCGCGAACTGACCAACGAATTAGAATTATTATTCGGATATCTTTATACACAGGATGAACCGAAGAAGTATAAGTATCTGCCATTCAATTTCTTACAGGTGACGCAGTTTACGATTCAAAAGAAACTTGTCGAGTTGATAGACCGGGAAATCAAAAATTCGAATGCCGGGCTTAAATCCTTTATCACCATTAAACTGAATCAGATACAGGACCATACCTTGATTGATAAACTGTATCAGGCGAGTAAGGCGGGGGTCAGTATCCATGTCATTATCAGTGAAAGCTGTGGGGTCATTCCGGAGCTTCCTTCCATTAGTGACAACATTACCGTAAGCCGCCATGTGGACAGATATATGGAAAATACCCGCATTTTTCATTTTGGCAATCGGGGCAATGATGAGATCTATCTGTCATCCTGCGACTGGACTTATCGCAACCTGCATCGCCGGATCGATGTTTGCTTTCCCATTCTGGATGATACGCTCAAAAACCAGATGAGGCAGGTGTTGAAAAACTACGTTAATGACAATCAGAAGGCTGTCCGGTTGGATTTGTATCAAAATAATTTGAGAATTTCCTACGATCCCAGTATGCCAAAAGTCAGAGCACAGGAGGCTAATTATCGCCTCGCCGAACGACTTGAACGCGGCGTACCAATTCGCAAGCCGGAATAATTTTTTTAAATTATTATCAAAAATAATCGCGCTGAAACGTATATTCCAGATGCGCGTTTTTGGATTCGCCAGGCTATAATTTAAAAATTTCCGACAGAAATTGACCGGTGTTTGACTTGCTGTCGGCCTTAGATCTCCTTGAGATGTAAAAACTATATGACTATATTTGAAAGTATATAGCTGTATCTCAATATATAAACAGGAATACGAAATATGGGAATAGTAGAGCGAAGAGAACGACTGAGAAATCAGGTACGTTCCGATATCGTAAAGACAGCCAAAGAAATAGCCCGTGAGGATGGGTGGACCGCCGTTTCGATTCGTAAAATCGCTGAGGTTATTGAGTATAGCCCACCTATTTTGTATGAATATTTTGAAAGTAAGGACAAATTACTTGAAGCGATAAGGGTTGAAGGGTTTGATTTTCTTCAGGCGGAGTTCATAAAAATAAAAGGCCATTTCAGGAATCCTGAAAAGCAGCTGACAGAGGTTGCGCGTTGCATCTGGTCGTTTTCGGTGGAAAATCCGGAGATCTTTCAGGTCATGTTTAACCTGGAAGGTGCCTATTGCGATTCAAAACGGGTCTATTCACACGCCATGAATATCCGTGATAATCCTGTCTGGGAAATGATAGCGATATTACGTCCGAAGTCAGGAGAGGCGGTCACCAAAACTTACTATGAGTGGTGGTGCCTTACCTATGGATTTATCTCCATCACCATGACCACCCAGCCACGTTACGCTTTCGCTCAGGCGGAACCGATATACATGGAGGGCGTCCGGAGATTTATAAAAAGTATTATGTAGCCGAGGTTGTTTGCGGGCGTACTTCTAATTTGCTTTGGTGATAAACCATGGAGTAGGGAGGTACGCTGCGAACGAGCCAGGCATTTCCCCCAATGACAGAATCGTTGCCTATCACGGTATCACCCCCTAAAATGGTGGCGTTTGCGTAAACCACGACATTGTCTTCAATGGTCGGATGACGTTTTTTGGAAGCAAGTGACTTGGACACATGCGTCGCGCCCAGCGTAACGCCCTGGTATAGTTTAACATTGTTTCCAATATGCGTCGTTTCTCCAATCACGATACCTGTCCCGTGATCGATGAAAAACGAATGACCGATGACGGCATTTGGGTGAATATCAATTCCGGTCTGGCTGTGTGCAAATTCGGTGAGCATTCTTGGTAAAAGCGGAATCCCGCATTTGGCAAAACTGTGTGCAACACGGTACGTAGCAATGGCCGTAAAACCCGGATACAAAGCAATTACTTCTTCCATGCTGACAGACGCGGGGTCGTTTTCCGTGATTGCCTTGGCATCCAACAAAAGCATTTCGTAAATGTCCGGGATCTGAGCAAAAACAGTATCCAGAATTTCATCCTTGCTGCGGTCCATCTGTGGCATGAGCGGTGTCAGCATACAATCTAACCTGTTACGAAGTTCGTTGAATGCACCGTGCATATCCTTCGTTCGTTCATTCTGCTGGCAATCCTGACTGATCGGGAATAAAAAATTAATCAGTCGTTGGATAAAAAGCCCTGCGTCGTGTCTTGAGGGTAGTTTGTATTGAAAGTTTACATTCTGTTCGTTTAATCTTTGAAAAAATAATTCCTGCTGGTGGTTTGTCATTATTCTTTATTTTATTGGGTAATGCTTTATTCAGAAACGGCACTGTTTTTGTACAATATAAATAGAAACAAAAAATCGTCCAGAAAGATTATAATTTAATTAATTCTTTTGAAATTTTTGTCCTGTACGTGTTTTTTGAGTAAATTCTATCGTATATATAATGGAGCTGTGAAGTTATAAATTCTTTGGAACAATACGGAAGCTATGGTGCGTGTTAAATTTTTTCGATCCCATATTATCATTGTAATCCTGTCGGTATTACTCACATCCTGTTTTTCAAGATATCTCATTTCTGAAAAGCAGGTGCGCAGACATTATGCCTCAAAAGATATCAAGCCTGAGATTCAGATCATTAAAAACGATACGCTTTCTCTTTCTATTGCAAGCGTTGGTGCCGATACTCTGCCGATGCTTTTACTCATACATGGCGCGCCAGGTTCGCTTTGGGGATATATGAACCTCATGGACGATCAGGATTTGCAGAAACATTTTCACATTGTGTCTGTTGATCGGGTGGGTTATGGCAAATCCAGGCTGAAAATGAAGAAAAAAAGGAAGTATGTAACGTCGATCGCTACCCAGGCAAAGGCACTACTTCCGGTCTTTTCACTGAATCACTCCGACCAGAAAGTTATCGTACTGGGACGTTCTTACGGCGCGCCAATCGCCGCGAAAATGGTATCGATGGTGCCTGAAAAAGTGAAGGAGCTAATTATGGTGTCCCCCGTGATTGATCCCGACAAGGAAAAATTTTACTGGTTCTCAAAATGGGGAAGAAATGCGCTTGTGCAGCTTTTTTTACCGGGAGACTTCAATACGGCGACTGCCGAAAAGTATAGCCATTCGGACGAACTGAAAAAGCTATTGCCCGTCTGGCAGAATCTTCATGTCCCTACCACGGTTATTCAGGGCGGCAATGACTGGATTGCGGATCCTTCCAATATTGACTTCGCAAAAAAACATATTAAAAGTAAAAGAGCCCAATACATATTCCTTTACAATGCGGGCCACATGATCACGTTTACGCACCTGGAAATGATCAAGGAAATGCTTCTGAAAAGCCAGCTTTTTAAAGAGAAAATAACGGCTGTTGATATAACTCTGGACAACTGATAAAATCAGTTGTCCTTTTTTTGTCTGATACCTGGTGAGTAATCCCTCTCTCCTGACATTTTACCGGTGGTGTTTCTATGCAAAAGGAATCGAGTTTATTTAGGTCAAGCTTTAATTTTTTAACGGAAAACAAACGGATCATTGTCAGGGGGCTTATTGGAGCCGTTTGTATGCTCATGGCCGTTTGGTTTGTTCGCCATGAAGAGGCCGAGGTCAGGAAAGTTTACGATTTAGTACAAACGGCCACTCCGGTGTACATCGCCCTGGGGTTGTTGGTTACGGTATTATACATTTTTTTGCAGGGGTTAACGTATCAGTTGTCCTTTAAGGCGCTTGAAAAAAAGATAGATTTATTGACTCTGACAGAATTATTTCTTCGAAGAAATTTTATCAGTGTTTTCTTACCTGCCGGTGGAATTTCTTCGCTTGCTTTTTTTACTTCCAGAACGGAGCGAAAAGGGGTAACTAAAACCGAAATCCATCTGGCTTCATCCATTTATGCCGTTTGCGGGATTGTCTCGGTTTTTGTCGTCGCTGTTCCCGCGATCGTCTGGCTTTTATTTCAAAAAACGGTTTCCGATAGCGAGGTTTACGCATTTTGCGGGTTATTTGTACTGATCATTTTATTGTTTTTAGGAGTAAAATCTTTCGTCCAACGCGGGCGCTTTTTCAAATTTTTGCTGAAATATCAGCCGGATCTGGATGTGGTGATGGAACAGGTTTCGGATGGCCGTTTTTCCCGGTCCTCGATTGGTTACTGTCTACTGGCCTCCGTTCTGATCGATCTGGCCGGTATCGTTCATTTATACATTGCCTTTTTTGCGCTGCACGTTACGGCTCCTTTTGAAGCCGCTTTCATGGGATACCTCATCGCCACTATTTTTCTTATTCTTTCTCCTTTTTTAAGAGGTATTGGTGCCATTGAGCTTTCGCTGAGTGTGTTGTTGGTCCAATATGGAATGGACAATGTCGTAGCGATTTCGGTGACAATGCTCTATCGTTTTTTTGAATTTTGGGCTCCGCTTCTGGTAGGGATATTTTCTTTTCTTTTCAGGAAGAATAATTTGATCCTCAGGATACTGCCGGCTTTTTTGATCTTTGCGCTGGGCATCGTTGATATTGTTTCAGTCCTTACCCCTTCGATTAATTCCCGCGTTCATACCTTGCAGGACATCCTCCCGCTGAGTTTTATTGAGGCCTCCAATTATTTCGTCCTGCTGACTGGAATTGTGTTGATTTTTATGTCGGTATTTCTGCTTAAAGGGTATCGGACAGCCTATTACCTGTCACTTTTTCTGTCCGTTTTATCCCTGGTCGGCCATCTTACCAAAGGTATTGACTATGAAGAATCCCTGATTGCGGGATTTGTCATGGCGGTTTTAGTTTTTACACGACAACAATACTTTCGCAGGGGAAATAAGCGTTTTCAGCTCTTTGGACTGCGAACTGTGCTGGTGGCCATTTGTGCCGTGCTTGTTTATGGCATTGTAGGATTTTATTATCTTGATACGGCACATTTTGGTATCGATTTTTCTTTGGACGCATCTGTCCAAAATACCATATTGTCCTTTTTGCTGATTGGAAATAATCTCGACCCGAAGACGATTTTTGGCCGTGATTTTCTTTATTCCCTGAATTTGTTGGGTGGGGGCAGCCTTTCCTTTTTGGCCTATACCTTCATCAGGCCCTATATCTTCCAACCCAAAGTGGAAGATGAGAGCTGGCAAAAAGCCGGGGATCTGGTGCAGCTTTACGGTGATTCTTCCCTGGATTATTTCAAAACCTATCACGACAAGTTCCTGTATTTTGGCAGGGAAACGGAGGGGTTTATCGCCTATCGGGTCGGGGCCGGATTCGCCGTTGTACTCGAAAAGCCGGTTTGCCGCGGAGCGCAGGATATGGTTTTGCTGATAAAGGAATTTGACCAGTTTTGTCGGGAAAATGATCTGGAATGCGCTTATTACCGTTGTGATGAGCTGTCACTTCCGATTTTTCAGTCATTGGGTAAAAATTCAATTATCATCGGACAGGAGGCGGTAATTGATCTTAAAGCTTTTACGCTGGAAGGCGGGGACAAAAAGTCTTTAAGAAATGCCGTTAGAAATATTGCAAACAAAGGTTTTGTGACGAAAACGTATAGTTCACCCGTAAAAGAAGGGGTATTGCAGCGGTTGAAGGCTGTCAGTGACGAATGGATTGAAACGACGGGTTACAATGAAATGGTATTTTCGCAGGGTATTTTCAGCGAGGATGAATTGAGCAAACAAACGATTCTTACCCTGGAAAATGACGAGGAGAAAATCATTGCGTTTGCCAACATTATACCCGATTATGTCAGGGGAGAAGGGACTTATGATCTGATCCGTAAAACAAAAGATGCCCCCGGAACAACGCTGGACGCCATGATGGTTGAGCTAATCAATTATTTTAAAGCGCAGGATTTTCAATATCTGAATATCGGGATGGTGCCGCTTTCCGGTGCGGAAGCGGGGAAAGACATCACGGAAAGGACGATTAAATTTGCTTATCAGAATGTCAAACAGTTTGGTTATTACAAGTCTCTGAGAGAATACAAGAACAAGTTTTCGCCAGAGTGGAGAAGCAAGTACCTTATTTACGATGATGCCTATGCCTTAATCAGAATTCCTGCTGCGCTTAACAAAGTTGTAAAAATAAAGAAGGGGAGTTTATGAAAATGAAATTATTTTTAATCCTTGTCTTACTGGCAAACCGTGCTTGTGCACACGTTGTCGATTCGCTGGAATTCGGTGTTTTCGGTAAGATAAAAGTTTATCAGCCTGCAACGCCTCCAAAACAGCTGGTACTATTTGTGAGTGGGGACGGCGGCTGGAACAGCGGCGTTGTTGATATGGCTTTGAGTTTTGTCGATCTGAACGCCACGGTAATTGGCATAGACATCAGGAGTTATCTTGGAAATTTGAGTAAAACAAAGGCTGCGTGCTATTACCCCGCCGCGGATTTTGAAAATCTCAGTAAGTTCATTCAGAAAAAGTATCACTTTAAAAACTATTCAAATCCCGTTTTGCTGGGCTATTCCTCAGGCGCTACTTTGGTCTATGGTATATTGGCACAATCTCCTTCAAACACTTTTTCGGGTGCTATTGCGCTTGGATTTTGTCCTGATTTGCAAATTTCCAAACCGTTATGTACCGGTTCAGGATTGTAATTACATGCGCTGGGCGGTACGAAGGGGTTTTATCTTGAAGCCAATGCCAATTTGCAAGAGCCGTTTTATGCCTTGCAGGGAACCACCGATCAGGTATGTGATTTTAAAGCGACTGCCCGTTTCGTAAAGGAAATCCCTAATGCCAGACTGATAGCCCTTAGTAAGGTTGGACATGGTTTTTCTGTTAAAAAGAACTGGGTTCCGCAAATGAACCGGGCTTATGGGGAGATCATGACGAGGATTTCCGCTGAAACTGCAAAGGATAAAGAAGAAATTGAAGAAAACCAGATGAAAGAACTGCCGATCCATATTACATCGTCTCCATCAAATCCCGGGAAACCGATGTTTTTTTTTATAACCGGTGACGGCGGATATGCCAGTTTTGATAAATCGTTTTGCAGCGCGCTCGCCGCCAATGGAATGCCTGTGGTTGCGCTGGATGCTTTGAAATATTTTTGGAATGAGAAGACGCCGGCGTCTACAACCGCGGATGTTGAGAAACTGATCAATCTGTATAAGAATAAATGGCAGAACGAAAAGATAGTCCTGATTGGCTATTCATTTGGCGCCGACGTGCTTCCGTTTGTTTTTAACAGAATGGATAAAAAGTTACAGGAAAATACAAAATTACTGGTCATGTTATCGCCCGCGCCCGAAGCTGATTTTGAAATACATATCACCGATATGCTTAACCTTTCGCTGGGAGGTAAGCAGTATGACGTGATTTCTGAAATTGACAAGATGAAAAATGTTAAAGCCCTGTGCGTCTATGGCTCGGAAGAAGAAGCTGAGATTAAAGGAAAAACGGCCAATCCGGATCTTAGTTTTTCGACAATTCCTGGCGGGCACCACTACGACAACCTGTTTAAGGAACTGGTAGAAATGATAGCAGAGAAAATCGGGAAGTAATTGAAAGGTAAATATTTAAGTTCTCAATAGCGCGATTGTTTTGAATGTTTCTTAATTATGGAAAAATATTTGTTGGTACTGAAAAACCAGCAAATATTTTGTCACCTTAGTTAATCAAAAGAAAACGACCAGTCAATGACCGGCCGTTTGTCTGAATTATTATTAACCTATGATAAAATGTCTGGCACGAACCTGGTTTTCGTGTCAGATTTTGATTCCGAAGGAGAGCACGAAGCTACGCCCGTCGGAGGTCCAGATTCCTGCCCCCGGATACATCGTTGGTCTTTTTGTATAATATTTTTTGTCCAGAAAATTGTTAACTCCGAATCTTAATGTGTAGTTTTTGGCAATACGCAATGTGCCGTTGAAATCCCATATTCCATAGGAAGGTACTTTTCCCTTCGCTCCATTGGCGGAAGGCGTCACGGTATTCAGGGCATCTGAAAATAATTCGCTTACATAGCTGTACTGTAAAGTCGCGAACAGTTTGTTGTGGGCGAATTGCAAACCATTTCTGCTGATCCATGTAGGCACGCCTTCCAGTTTATTTCCTTTCACATCCGTGTTTTCATTGTTAAGCACAGATCTGCCTTTCAAATAATGCGCATCGAAATAAGACGTAGAGGTGAAAACGGAGAGTTCCGTTTTGTTTCCTTTCGCTCCGTTTTTCGTAAATGGGGTATACTCTGCATACAGTTCAACCCCTTTTGTCATGGTGTTTCCTGTATTGGTTCTCAAAATATAAGCCTTTCCCGGGTCGTCTGATAAAGCCAGCGTCCCCATCCGGTTTTTGTATAGCATCTGAAAAATGCTCAGATCATAGGAAAACGCGGTGCCGATTTTTCCGTTAATCCCTGCTTCCAGATTATAGCCTTTGGCATCTTTCAGACTTTTGTCAACCTGCTCCAAAACAGAACCGGGGATAATATCTTTGAAAACGACCGGGCGATAAGCCTGTGAAAAACCTGCATAGATGCGGCTGTCGGCTCCAAGTTTATATTGTGAGCTGATGCCGAAAAGCGGGAATTTGTGCTTGATGCTGTTTGGCAGGGCTTCGGGCTGGTAATAGGTAATTGTGCCGGTCATATCCGTAGTTCCGCTTTCTAGACGAAACCCCGGCGAAACGGTTAGTTTTGGGGTGATGTAAAGCAAATTTTCTACAAAAAAAGCGACATTGGTCGTTTTCATATGAAGGTCTCTGCCCCAAACCGGGTTCGTTAGCGTCAGGTCAAAATCACTTCCGGTCGTACCTTTTCCAAGCTGCCTGCGGCGCAGGTGATTTTTCATCAACTGAACCCCGCCCGAGACAAAACTGGTAAGCCCGGCGATACGGTATTGATGGACAAGACGCAGTTCGGAGGTGAAACTCTTGAAATTATCGATGTCGACCTGTCTTGGTTTGTACTGATTGGTAGCCGGATCAATTACATCGGGAACATTTGCAAAGGCATCGATCATGACACTGTTTCTGCTACCAAAAACACCGGAATTTGTCAGACGCAGTTTGGTCGAGGGATTTAGTTTCCAGTCGATAACAACAGAAGGAATATAGATATCCGGATTGAAATAATTACGAGAACGCGTTGCCTGCCGTGAATCCTGTGCAAACATGGCGTCTGTTAGCGGCCCGGGAATTTGGTAAACATAGGATGAACGGCCTAGCTCAGCTTTTATTTTCAATGATTTACTGAATTCATAAGTTAAACTGGCAAACTGAGATTGGGCATCCGACTTCGAATTTTTACGGTATCCGTCCGAATGTCTTTTTTGATAGTAGGCAGAATAAGTTAACTTTCCCACCTTTCCGCTGATGGCATTGTAGGAACTGAACAAACCAAATGAGCCGCCGGAATTGATCGTTTCAAAAGAAAATGCTTTGGTGGTGTCAGGCTGTTTGGTTACGTAATTGATCATCCCGCCAAACTGGGCACCGTATTGCAACGAAGCCGATCCGCGAACGAGCTCGATACGCTCGATGGATTCCATGGTCGGGCTGTAATGGCTGGCTGGGTATCCATACATATCGGAATTGGTGATAATGCCATTCTGCCGGATGTTGTATTCCCATGAACGATGGGGGTCAAGGCCGCGGGTTGAGATGTTAATCTGGTTGCCGCTTCCGTCCATATCATAGACAAATACGCCGGGAATTTTTGCAAAAATCTGTCGACCGGTTTTTTCGGAGATATTGGCGTTGACGCCTCCGAGTTGAATCACCTCATTTTTCTTTCCTGCCGACAGATAAACGCCATGCACATCAGGTAGGCGTTCTACCTGAATGCTGTTTTTCTTTTCTTGGATAACAACCTCTTCCAGTCTCTGAATATCTTCACGCAGTGTGACCGTTACATGATTACGCTGGTTGGCAATAATTTTTGTTCCTAGTTTTTGCGAGAAATAGCCAACTGAAGAAATATGAAGGGTTTGTTCGCCAAGGGGTAGCGCTTCAATAGTAAAAAAGCCTTCCTTGTCTGTTAATGCACCTTTTTTTGTCTCTTCAACGCGTATACTGACACCTTCAATCCCTAATCCGTTTCCGCCAATAATTCTGCCTGTAAGTGAACTCTGCGCATAACAGACAATATGCATCAGCATTAAAAAGGATAAAGTCAAAATCCGTCGCTGATCCGTTTTAGAAAGGGGTGTGTATTTTTTTAATGTAAAATTTTTCAAGAGCATATGGGCCTTTTAAAGATCTGATTGATAGTATTGCAGTCAGGTGTGTTTATTCGTTCCAATAGCGGGAATAGACAATCATGCAGGACAAAACTCCGACGTACAAACTATTTCCCGATATAGAATTGATCTATATCGAAAACAGTAAACCGGGAAAAATGCCTGATGGGTTTTCCTGAGAATTAAAAACAATAATCTAAATCAGATCCGGGGGAGGAGACTGTATGCTTACAGCGGGTATTAGCGGGCGTTCAGCCACATAATGGTAGGTTACGGGCGAAGACCATTCAAAAAAGTAGAATGTATGTTTCCGGCCAATAGCCATGTATTCTTTCAGGAAGTTTTTAAGAATGGAAAGTGGTACTCCTTTATGAGTGTTGTTATGGGTACGGGCTTCGTCGTCAAATGTAGAAACCAGGCTCCAAAAGCGTTCCCGCGCGGTCTGGCTAAATTCGCAGTGCACGTACAAAGTGTCATTTACAATTTGCTTGGAAACGATTTTGTAATATTCGTTACCCCTCAGAACCTCTTCGTCAGAGGGCTCCGGATGCTGCCAGTTATTTAAATAAGGCATTGCCAATGGAAACTTCAACAACAGATCGTTATCATTTGATATGTCTGTCCGGTTTTGCTCTTCACTCATTCCCAGTATATTATATATCGGAAACCCCATCATGTTAAAGAAGAGGAGTCCGAAAAGTAATATGGAAACGAGTGTTTTCACACGGCCGGGTTTTTGATCGAAATACTGACTACGACAAATATACTTTGAAGCCGATGAAATTCAACGCTTTATAGCCCGGCCTTAAAAAATATAGCCATGTTTAACCTGTGTTAACGCACAATTTTCTTTGTCGCAGTTTTACCGGTTTCGTCCACAGCTTTGATAATGTATAAGCCACTCACCGTTTGGCGCAGATCAAGTTGTTCACTCCATTCGAGGCTTTTTGCCGATGTTTTGATCTCTTTTATAACGGTACCTTCCAGATTGATCAATTGAATTTTTAGTGTTGTAGGATTTTTGCTCGATACTTTCACCGTCAGATAATCCTGCGTTGGTACCGGATAGGCTTCGATGACCAGCGTTAACGCATCATAATTTTTATCAGGATTTGAAGTGATAATACCAGATTCGGTTGCGGGCACGTATGGAGGGATTTCGACCGTAGGCCCGGGTTTATCCACGACCACAATCACGCCTTCGCGATAGGTTTCGGAAATTTTGATACCATTTCTCCACTCATCAATAACGACCGAATAGACATATTTCCCTAACGCTTCCGGGGCATTCCAGATCAGTTTTTTATCTGCTTGATCGATCGAAAATGTTCCGGTTTTGCTTACATCATTAGGATAAACATAGTTGTAATCAAGCAAACGAACGCCGCAGGTACCGGGAGAAGGGGAACTTAGTTTCTGTAAATGGGCTGATGTACTATCGGAATCGCTGTTGATTGGTTTTAAGTCTATTTTGAGCACCTGTTTGGCACCCGTAGAAAATAACGGATCGGGTAATTCCGGCGTGTTATTGGAAACGGATGTATTGATTACGGTCCATAGAAACATTTCTGTTGCATGGCCCGAATAATTGAGCATGCCGTCTGTCCGGTTTGTCAAGGATGAGGAAATCTGAAAAACACCAGTGGACGGATAGGTATGTGTTAATTCGTAAATTCCAACCGAAACGCTCTTTGAATCCCCCGTCAACTCGGTATAGCTGATTCTGTCCGCCTGTGCGGTATTACCATCACCAAAACAGACCAGAACATTGTTTTGACTGTCAGCCGTCTGGCCGCCACCCACTGCATCGAAATAAAGCTGAACCCTGATTTTATAGGTTAAGCCGGAAGTATTGGTTGCACGTATATTACCACCAAGCAAATGCGTTGCTGAGCAAATGGAAGTGGTTATGAAAAAAAGAAAAAGCGTTTTGTAAAGGGTTTTCATATAGAATAGGGTTTTTCGCTGAGAAGTCTGGATGTAACTCTTCAACGAAAGAAATGGATCAATTCGTATCTGCAATATAATAGAATTGCCTTTGTCGTCAATGGGTTATTTAAGTTTTGAAGAAATACTGATTTTAACCGGCTGATAACCTTTAATCTAGGTTTTTATATTTTTCAAATCGTTGATTTCAGCGTAACGGTGGCGGCGGTTAAACTTTTGGAGTAGATACGATTTTATTATTATAACGATAACCGGCGAAATGTAAATCCTTAGAAATTCAAATATCATGAAACAAAAACGGCCCGGAAAATTTTCCGAACCGTTTTTGTATGTTCACTGTTTCAGCTGGGCTTCCACAACCGCAATAGCCACCATGTTAACGATTTCACGTACCGAACTGCCCAATTGAAGGACGTGTACCGGTTTTTTCAGTCCCAAAAGAATAGGGCCGATCGTTTCCAGATTTGCCGCCTCCTTCAATAAGTTATAGGCAATATTACTGGCCGAAAGGTTTGGGAAAATTAACGTATTGGCTCCTCCGTCGACCAGATCACTAAACGGGTGATGCTGTTTTAGGAGCTCCGTGTTGAAAGCCAGATGCGCCTGCATTTCACCTTCCACGATCATATCAGGGTTTCGTTTTTTCAGGATAGCCGCAGCTTCACTCATTTTCTCGGCATCAACACCGCGGGCACTTCCATAGTTGGAATAGGTTACCAGCGCAAGTCTTGGCTGGATGTTAAACCTTTCGACGGTTCTTGCCGTGAGCTCTGCAATCTCCACGATGTCATTGACACTTGGGTCCAGATTAACGGTCGTGTCCGAAAAAAAGAGCGGTCCGCGTGGTGTAAGCAAAATGTACATACCCGCCACTTTGTTGACATGGTCCTGTTTCCCGATCACATGTAAAGCCGGGCGAATGGTGTCGGGATAAGTCCTTGTTAATCCCGAAATGAATGCATCCGCATCGCCGTTCTCAACCATCATGGAGCCAAAATAACTGCGATAGTAAATCGCCCGTTTGGCTTCAAGCGGCGTCATTCCTTTGCGTTTTCTTTTTTCAAAAAGTTTGGCAGCATAAGCATCGATGATCTCTGAATTTTCGTCGGCGCGTGGATCGATGATTTTTACATCCTTCAAATCCAGCTTGCAGTCATCAATCAGCTGAATGATCATTTCTTTGTTGCCAAGCAGAATCGGCGTAGCAATGCCTTCGTCCCGAACCTGTTGGGCGGCTTTCAAAACCTGGAGGTTTTCAGCATCGGCAAATACGACACGTTTTGGCGATAATTTTGCCTTGTTGAGAATAACCCGGGAAAGCTGTTCGTTACGACCCAGCCTGCTGGATAATTCCTGTTCATAAGCGTCCCAGTCGGTGATCACTTTTCGGGCCACACCGGTTTCGATCGCAGCCTTTGCTACCGCAGGTGCCACGGTGGTTAGCAGACGCGGATCAACAGGCTTGGGAATGATATAATTTTTTCCAAAAACAATATTGGTTTCTCCGTAAGCCAGGTTCACGATATCCGGAACGGGTTTGCGGGCCAGGTCTGCCAAAGCATGCACAGCGGCCAATTTCATGGCTTCGTTAATTTCGGTGGCTCTTACGTCCAGTGCGCCCCTGAATATGTATGGAAAGCCCAGTACATTATTAACCTGATTGGGATAATCCGAGCGGCCGGTTGCCATAATGACATCTTCCCTGGCCTCAATCGCGTCCGGATAGGGAATTTCAGGATTTGGATTTGCCATCGCCAGTACGATGGGATCTTTCGCCATCGATCTGACCATGTCCTTTGAAACAATATTGGCAGCCGATAATCCTAAAAACAAATCGGCACCGATCAGTGCATGTTCCAATGAATCATAGGCAACATCGGTCGCGAACTGTTTTTTCATGCTGTTAAGGTCGGTACGTCCATTGTGGATATGACCTTTAGTGTCAAACATGGCGATATTGTCCGGTGTGGCGCCGAGCGAAAGGTATAATTTGGTACAGGATACGGCAGAAGCACCCGCGCCGGAAACCACAATTCTGATGTCTGCTATATTCTTTTTAACGATCACCAGGGCATTAAGCATTGCAGCCGCGCTGATGATGGCGGTTCCGTGCTGGTCATCATGCATGACCGGAATATTGAGCTCTTTTTTTAAACGTTCTTCGATTTCGAAACACTCTGGCGCTTTGATATCTTCAAGGTTGACTCCTCCAAAAGTAGGTTCCAGAATTTTAACAGTTCTGACAAACTCATCAACATTTTTCGTATTCAGCTCGATATCAAAAACGTCAATATCCGCATATATTTTAAAAAGCAAACCTTTTCCTTCCATCACAGGTTTGGAAGCCTCGGGGCCAATATCGCCCAATCCTAAAACCGCCGTACCATTGCTGATAACTGCAACCAGATTGCCTTTTGCCGTGTACAAATAAGCGTTTTCGACATTCTCGGCGATTTCGAGGCAAGGCTCGGCAACGCCGGGGGAATAGGCCAGAGAAAGGTCTCTTTGCGTATTGTATTCTTTGGTGGGAACTACCTGAATTTTGCCAGGTCTGCCTTTGGCGTGGTACTGCAGGGCATCTTCCTTTCTTATTTTTTTGTTCATACCATTGTGGGAATTTTTCGCGCTAAGGTACAAACATTCATTACAAGGCAATGAAAAAAGCCGGTTATTATAACCGGTTTTTTAACATAAATAGCGTGATGATTTCAAGATCAGAAAGCCTTCTTGGAAGACGATATATTTTTGCTTTCGAATGAAGACTTGGCGAATTTATTTCTCTCTTTTATAATGACCGATCTTCTTTTTAGAAAATGTGCCAGCACCATGTAGGCGATGAACATACCAATGTAAATATACAAAGATGCGGTATTGGAGATATTTCCGTGGAAAGTAAAAAACAAGGCTGTGTTGAGAATGGTGATCATCCAAAGGGTAAACGACGCCCAGAAGTGATTTAAACCCGAGTCAATCAGTATGTGGTGCATGTGGTTTCTATCGGCCACGAAAGGCGAACCTCCTTTGACAATCCGGACAATGAAAACACGCAATGTATCAAAAATAGGGACGATCAAAAGTACCATGACAATAATAGGCGCATTGAAATAAGCCTGACTGTCATTTTTGTAGCCAACGTTCAGCGACAAGAATTCAACGGCGAAAATAGACAGGAGATATCCGATGATCAATGACCCGGTATCACCCATGAATATTTTACTTGTTTTAGAGAAATTAAAACGCAGAAAACCAAGTAAGGAACCAGACATGGCAAAGGCCAGACAGCCGAATGAAAAGTGGTCGTTCAGGATAAACCAGATCCCGAAACCAACACCGGCGATCAGGCTTATGCCGCCCGCAAGACCGTCAATCCCGTCGATCAGGTTAATGGCGTTGATGATGGCGATGAAAATAAATACAGTAAGCGGAATGCTTACAAAATAGGGGATCTGGTGAATGCCAAAAATTCCATAGAAATTATCGACTTTAAAATTCCCCATGGCCACCAGGATCAGCGATGCACAAATCTGTACCAAAAGCTTTTTCGTGGAATCAAGGGCAAGAATATCATCTTTAAGACCCAGGAAAAACAGGATGATAATGCCGGTCATGGACAGGCTTATGATATTGGAGTCAACAATATTCTCCGAATGCGGCCAAAGAAAATAGGCAATTAACGTCGACGCAAAGATGGCGATACCTCCCAATGTTGGTGTTTCTGTCTCGTGCGAGCTCCTGAAGCCTGGTTTTGCAGTTAAATGAAGCAAATTAGACAGGTTGATGATGATCGGAATGGAGATGATAGACAAAAAACAGGCAATAAGGAAAGAAAGGATACATTGATAAACATCATGGTGAACCATGTTGCTAAATGATCCTTCGCTTATTATATATGTTGGTAACTGTAGTTCCATAATTCTGGTTGTTGAACGATCCGATTAAACAATTCTATTTAAATCTGATTATCATCTCAAATTTGATGAATTTCCCGGAAATATTCATGCGCTTTGCCAGGGGAATTCAAAATACTTATTTAATGGCCTGTTGTGATTATTTAAAGGTTTAGTATGTGTTTTCTGTAATTTTTATTCAGATAAACTGTAAAATTTTCCGCACCGGTTTGAGCCAGAGGGTGAAAGGATAAGGTTTCAAACCATTGATCTTCCACGCTTTTCTGTCATTTTTGTTTGCGTTCAGACGGTTTTGAAAATTGCTGTTACTTACACCACCCGTTCGCATTTTGACGATGACACTGGGAACATATGCAGGTTTTATGCCATGCTTGTAAATCATCCGCAGCATCAGCTCGTAATCCGCCGCACTGCCCATATCAAGCCGGAAATCGCCTAGCTTTTCATAACATTTTTTCTTTAAAAAAAACGTCGGGTGGGGAGGCATCCAGCCCATCAAAAAGGCATTGGGTTTATACTTACCCGAGATCCATTTCCTCTTGATAACCGACTCGTCCTGTGCATCCACATAGTTTAAATCTCCGTAACATGCGTCGGCATTGTCTTTTTCTATTGCCCCGACAATTTCGGAAATCACCGTGTTACTTGCGTAAAAATCATCGGCATTTAAGATGCCGATCAAATCTCCTGTCGCCAGTTTAATGCCCTTATTCATGGCATCATAGATCCCCTTATCCGGCTCACTCAGGAATTGATGAATTTTACTACCGTAAGACGCAATCACTTCCTGAGTTCCATCCTTTGAGTTTCCGTCAATAATAATATACTCTATTGAATCAAAATCCTGTTTAAGAACCGATTCAATGCAATGGTTTATGGTTGAAACGCCATTGAAGACAACCGTGATAATACTAACTTTCAATGTGTCAGATTTCTTGTTTTGATAAATGTACAGGGGTTTCCCTGATAAATTCCATACGCTTCCAGGTCCATGGTGGCAACAGAATTCACGGTTAACACCGCATGCGAATGAACCGTTACGCCCGGACAAACAGTGGCCCTGGCACCAATCCAGGCTCCGTCTCCAATCGTTATAGGTTTTACAATCAAATCAAAACTCGTCTTCGTGAAATTATGATTTCCCGTCAATAACATGGCTCCCTGGCTTAGACAGCAATTGTTGCATAAAGTAACGGTTGTGAGGTTGTCAATCCACACATTTTCACCGATCCAGATGTCATTTTCCGCGATAAAAAACCACGGATATTTGATGTTGACCTTTGGTTTAATCGTGACATTTGAACCGATTTTAGCACCGAAAATCCTCAATACCAACACTTTAAAAAACATTGGTATGGGAAGGTATGTATTAATTGTAATTCTTCCTATTATGTGCCATGCAACCTGTTTGAAAATATTCCCAGGTTTGTACCAACTGTTGTTATAACTTGACAGACTGGTTTGGGCTCTGGAGGTCTTTTCCATATTCTGTCCTAAAATGTGATACTATATCATTCTTGCCTTTCCCGGCCCGCTGATACACTTCATAAATCTTGGCATCAACCAGAAACCGGTACCAGAAGCCCTGAAGGAAATGCCAGATCAATCCTTTTTTTCCATCTAAAAAACCTCCTTTTATGACAAACCGGAATAAAAAATACATAAATGGTCTGGTGAAAAGAGGCAGATTTGCATACTTTATTTTAAGATAACGCGTCCGCTGCTCCTGGCTGCCCCAGAAATTGGGTGTAACCGTCTCTTTATTCCCAAAGTTATATTTTATATTTAATAAATCTATAACTTCTCGTATTGCATAATTATTATGTTTCTGTGTCCACCAGGTTAAATTGTTCAAATTATGGTCAACGATATCATTTTGAAGCTGCGCCGTGGTACCGCTGTTTAATTTGATATGCTCGTCCATCCATAGTTCTTCGCAAACGCCAAGTCCGCGGCGCCAGATCCGAAGCAGCCAAATGGGATAATAACCGCCATGATTGATCCACTGGTCCATGAAAACAACGCGTCTTTTGACATATAATCCTGAAATATTTTCGGGGGTCGAGGCAAGGGATGTCTTCAATTCTTCGGCAAGCTCCGGCGTAATGTACTCATCGGCGTCCATGCGCATCAGCCACTGCGTCTGATGCGGATTATGCTGAATGCCGTAGTTAAACTGGAAAGCGTAAGAAACCCACGTATTTTGAACAACAACTGCACCCAGGCCTTCGGCTATTTCGACAGTACTATCGGTTGAATAAGAATCAACGATGAAAATTTTATCCGTGATCAGCAAAAGGCTTTTTATGCAGCGGCCTATGTGTTTTGATTCATTATTCGTTAAAATGATGACGGATAAATCAACCATATGGTGGTCTGAAATTGTGGAAATTGAGGCTTAGTGTATGTTTTACTTTGTCAAAGGTAATTACATTTTTTTAATTTTCTTGTACTCTTCCAATAATTGGTTCGCTACGACAGTTATGTCAAAATTCTCCGTTACCATCTTGAAAGCCTGATTTTTTAATTCATCGGCGTAGGTTTTATCTTGCAATATTTTAAGAAGTCCCTCGGCTACGCCTTCACTTTTCAACGGAGTAAGGTATGAAGCGTTGTATTTTTTGATGTAATCGCCAAAACCAACGCGGTCGGAAACCAGGGTAGGTACTTTGGAGGTCATCGCTTCGAGCACAGCTATCGAAAAACCTTCGGAATAAGAGGGAAGTACGAAAAGATCAGCATCTGACAGGGCTTCTTTTTTGATCGTGTCAGTGAGCATGCCGACAAGTTTTATCCGGTCGCCCAGGTTATGCTTGCTGATAAATGCCTCGGTTTCTGCCTGATATCCATCATCGGGGCCGGCGAGAATTAACACAGCGTTTGGCAGTTTTTGATAAACCTGCTGAAAAGCGGGAAGCAACAGATCCAGGCCCTTTTTTATATTAAGCCGTCCCATGAACAGCACCATTTGCTGGTCCGCACCGATGCCGTGTTTCTTTCTGAAAATTCCCTTTTCAGGTAAATTAATATATTCCGAAACCTTCATGCCGTTTGGAACAATAACCATATTGGCCGGGCGGTAACCCAGATAACGGATCACATCCTGCTCTTCGTCCGTGTTGTTGATCTGAATTAAATCGGCTTTACCGAGAATTCTTTTCTGGTAAAGTGCGGTAACAATATCTTTTTTCCACTTGCTGTGCGCAACGGCCCATTTATCCAGCAAACCGTGGATGGTGATAACCAGTGCAGCTTTATGGGGGATCAGGAACGGAGCGAGACTTCCAAAATGCCAAATCCCGTGCATATGAATGATATCGTACCGGTGAATATTCTTTTTCAGATAATCATACATTTCAATCGAAAACTCACGATAGAAGTTACTGATCGGCGGGGTGCGTTTACAGGGGATCAGTCTGGCGCCTTCGGGAGCCGGGTACATTTTTTCGCCTGGAGTCATCGGACTCAGAATATCCACCTCGTGTCCCTGACTTAATACCTCGGTGGTATGGTCGTAAATAATTCTTGCCGGGCCTCCGATTGCCCAGGTATAAGCACAGATATTTAGAATTCGCATAATTTTGTAATGTGTGATAACCTGCTATCGGTTGACAGATATTCGTCGTGTCAACCTAAATTTTTGTAACAGGCGACCATTTCTTTGGCTACGGTTTTTGATGAAAATGGTTTTACTAATGCCAGCGAGACTTCACCCATCGGGCCTATTTTTTCAGGATGATCGGCAAAGAACTGCATGGCATTTTCCAATTGTGATTGGTTGTCGGGATTGAATGTAAAGCCGTTCAGGTTGTTTTTTACAAGGTCTTCTGCACAGCCGCACTTTTCAGATACGATAACGGGCATGCTGCATACCATGGCTTCATTCACGACAAGACCCCATGGTTCCGACTTGCTGGGCAATATCAATACGTCACTTTTAGCAAGCCATTCCGGTACTCTATACCAAGGATGGCCGCCTGCAAAGATGATGCTTTTATTTTGAAGATGATCTCCGGATAATAATTCAAGATTTTTTCGCGCAGGGCCATCTCCCACAAACAGCAGATTCCATTGCGCACCGGCTGATTTTTCTTTTATTGCTTTAAATGCCTCGATTAACATTTCGAGATTTTTTTCCGCTGCCAGTCTGCCGACATAAACAAATTGACGGTTTATTTCGGAGGGCACGTTATGGTTCACGGCACCCCTGGCCTGATCAAAATTAGTCCTGACGATGTCTTCATCAATAACCGCGGCGTGCCTGGCAGCGATCTGTGACTCTTTCACACCCAGGGAAAGCAGATAATCCGCAGAAGATTTTCCAAAACAGAAAAAAGCGTTGGCATTGCTGACGATCCAGCTTTTGATCTTTTCTTTGACGGCGGACCTGTTGTGGTCCATCGTCGATGATTCCGAAGAAAGTACGACTTTAACGCCTTTCATGCGGGCGTAAACCATCAGCGCAATCTGGGCATAGTCAAAGTAACCGGTTACATTTAAAATCGTCGGTTGGAATTCATTGAAGGTTTTAAATAAGGCTTTCGTCCGTTCCTTGAAACCTACGGAATCCAGACTTCGGTTGAATAAAACCTGATAAGGATAATCATATTTGACCGTCTCGTCGTCCTTCATTACACTTCTGCTTGCCTCGTGCAGGGCAATATGTGCAACGGAAAATACGCTTTCTGGTTCGAAAGAACGCAGGTTGGAATAGATTTCACTAAAAAGTTTAGACTTATAATGCGCCCATAATTGATTGTGAATAACCAGTATACGCATTATTGTTTCGGGTTAAAATAGTCGAGAAATAGGGGATAGAGGTTGTTCGCCAGAAAAAGCTGACCAGCATCGTTAAAATGCACAACATCCATTTTTCGGTATAGCTTTTTGGTTATGCCCAACTGAAATTCGTTAATAAGCCTGACATCGTTGTCTTTCGCAAACTGAATAATTTCATCGCCCTGGTCATTAAAACGGCCGGAATCGATTTCTGAAATTTCGGGATGCAGGTAAATGAAAAACGGTATGGAATTTTCTTTTGCTATTTTCACAAGCTGCTCATAACCCGGGTTAAAACCGGCACCTGACTTTCTGATACCTGCATCAGGGGTTGGCGGCGGTGTAACCGTCACCGAGGTACTATCATCTGTTTTTGGTTTTTGCGCGACGGGATCGGGCTCTTTTTGAGTAGAGAAAAACGGGATACGTTCCGAGTAATATTCTACATAATACGGATACAGGTATTTGTATCGGTCCCATACTTCCAAAATTGCGGATTTATATTGTTTGTCGGGCATGTTTGGATCAATACCTACGACCATTTCATGTCCCATAATGTCATGTGCATCGTGGCTGCTGGTTACCAGACAAATGAGTTTTGCCTTAAAGAGGCCGAATTTTTTAAGATAGGCCGCAACATTATCGGGTCCCCAGGATCCGGCCGAAATATTTAACACACGAACACGCTTGTTTAGTTTGGCAGAGAGCCTCTTTTCCAGGAGACCTGTCGCAAGACTGTCCTGATCAGTCAAACTGCCTCCGTTGACAACCGAATCACCAACTAAAAGAATCACGATCGAATCGGCAGGAGAAACGGGCTCACTACGCATCGAATAATTGTTGGTGCGAACAACATTTCCAAACCGCTTTACTTCCTGATTTGGAGCGTATACATATTCAAAGTCAGGGTCGGAAACGTATAGTGGGGCACTGCAAAATCCGTACTTGAAACGAAGGACAGCCTCGGTAATACCCACAACGATTATCAGAAAAATAATAAACCTGAAAACAAATTTTAGCATAAAGTAATTCTATTTTTGCGATGTTCGCAGATGCAAATTTATAATTACTTTTTCATTTTTGATTTTTTATTGAAATTCACGGCATGATTTCTACCAAATACCGCAAAACAGTTACCTACACATTACTAGGTTTAGTCATATTTTTCATTTTTTGCGGTGGGGTGGTCTTTCCGCCTTTTCACGGATACTATACCACAGACGAAAATTTTGTCGCCGACTCTGGCGTGTTATTGTGGTATGGCAATACGCCACGGGGGCTCGACTGGCCGGCGGCGCCGAGTATGCTTTTTTACTTTATCGCCTTTGGTGCATCCTGTTTTGCATCCATTGTTCAGAACCTGGGCAGCATAAACGGACTGATCTCGGTGTTCGATATTTTTGATAAAGAGGCTTATCAGTTCCTGGCCGACCGGGAGTCGTTTATTTTGTTAGGCAGGGCCTTTCAGATACTTGCGGTTGGGTTAATTCTCTGGCAAGCCACCAGGATTATTTACAAGCGGGAGCACTTTTTACTGACTGATTCGGCCCGTTTTTTTCTGCCAATTGTTTTGATAACCTCAATTTTGGTTCTGGATAATATGCCGGTGCTAAGGCCGGAAGCACTTTCGGGGAATTTGTTTATTTTGTTGATGGCCAGGGTATTATTTGCCAGGTCACTTACGTCACGAGATATCGTTACCGCGTCTGTGATCTTTGGTCTCATACTCGCAGAACGGTTGATATTCGCATTTTTCGTGCCGTTTTTCATCGGTGCTGTGTTTTTACTTGCTGATAAAAACAGGTTCCAGGCCGTTCTGTTTTCATTGCTGGTGATGTTATTGTCCTTTATCGTTTTCTGTCCCTTTATCATTTCCGATACGCTGGTGGTCCTTAAATCGTTTGTGGGTGGCATTATTGCAAAACTCAACGACAAGCCGATGGGGACTTTGTTTAATATGGAATACATCGGTCTGTACTTCAGTCAGCCTGTAAACTATTTAATTCTGGTGTTGAGCGGACTGGGCATTTTTCAATTGCTGAGGACAAAAAAGACGGTTTATTACTTATTGCTGGGTAATATGTTCCTGTTTCTCTTTCTGGTGCTGCGGTCTTCGCTTATTTATGACACCCACGTATTGCCTGCCGCCGTGGTCAACCTGTTTCTGGTTGGTTTGGGGTTAAGTTTCGTGGCCGAAAAAATCAAAGTTTTTGGGCCGAAACTGGCTTTGGCCATGATTGTCATTATCGCTGTCACCAACATTACGGCGTCTTACGGATACCATGCACGCGTCCATAAAAAGGTGAATATGAATGACGCCCATGACTGGATACTCACGTTGCCATCCGGAACTAAAATGCTGCTCAATCCTGAATTTGAGTTTTTTATCCCGAAAACATACAATTGTTTGCTGCGTGAGCAGGAACAAAACATGGACAAACAGAAAATGATTAAGAAGATTAATTTCCTGCTGGGAAACAAAGCGGGTATGGAGGTTAACGGTAACGATCTGCCTATTATAGCCAATGCATTTGCCTTTGAAGACGAAAGACAATATGATACAGAATACAGGATCCTGTTAAAATTCACACCGCAGGAAAAACGAAAAGTGTATGATTATGACATCTATTTTGATGCCATAGAACTGGCAAGTCACAGCATCCAGACTGAAACAGCTTTCAAAGATTTCCGGGATGGAAAATACGAGTACGTGGTAACCGAGAAAAAACTCGACGGTTTGGAACCCATCAAAGTCTTTGACAAAGAATGGGGGAGTCCTTATTACGTTTACAGGGGAGGGAAAAAGTGATTCCGGTAATTTTTTACCTGTATTCGTTATAATATAAAATTTAAATTGTACAAAAGGCTGTTCTTTTAGAATGGCCTTTTTTGTATATTAGATATTGACAATAGCTTGTTGATACTGGCTTAATCATAGGGTAATATAGTCAATGCACTTTTGCCCCCAGATTACGCATTAAGACATATTTTAATTCAGCCGGATTGATTTATTTACCTCATTATAACAGCCAGACCTGGTTCTCAAAACTTTCTTTTAGTACAAAAAATTTATTTCAAACGTTTGCAAAAAATTTCAAACGTTTGCATTGGGGTGTAAGCTATTTTATATTTTTTATATCAATAATACAATTTGTAATTTTGGTGTACAATCTGACTCATTCGGTATACAACCCTTCCTGAATAGTTTATTATCAATCTTTAAATTAAATAATCCACATTATGAGACAAACTCTATTAGTCAGCAAAAGAGGGATCTGCTGTTGCTTTTTGTCCTTCACTGCGGTGCTAAGCCTGAACGCAAATGCGGGCGCACGCTATGAAACTAAGCGACACGATTCCTATTTGTCTGTAAGGACAATAAAAGACATTCCACTAAGTGGAAAGGTAGTGACTGCCAACAATGAGGGGCTTCCCGGTGTGACAGTAGTGATAGCGGGAACAGACGGAAGTAATAAACACGGTACAACGACAAACGAAAAAGGAGAATTTACCTTCAGTGCCCTTGAAGCGGGCAAAAGATATACCATAGATTTCAGTTATATTGGTTTTGAAAAACAAACGATAACAGATTTTTTACTGACGGAATCCAACAACAGCTCCATTAAAGTGACGCTGAAAGAATCAGCGTCGGATTTGAGTGAAGTCGTGGTGGTTGGTTATGGCAGCACGGCCAAAAAAGACATTACCGGGTCGGTGAAATCGCTTAAAAGTTCTGAATTTAATACGGGTATTATCAACTCTCCGGAGCAATTGTTTCAGGGAAAAGTAGCCGGCGTAAACGTAACGTCGGCTACCGGAGAACCAGGTGGTACGGTTAGTATTTCTGTTCGAGGCCCGGGTGGTGTGCGTACGGGAAGTACGCCGCTGTTTGTATTGGACGGACTTGCGCTGGACAACAGCAGCACCGGTGGAGCAACCAACCCGCTTAGCTTTCTGAACCCACAGGATATCGAGTCGATTGATGTTTTGAAAGATGCTTCGGCAACGGCCATTTATGGTGCCAGAGGTGCCAATGGTGTTATTTTGATCACAACCAAAAAGGGTAAGTCCGGTGCGGCAACCGTTAATTACTCAGGCAGTTTTGGTATTTCAAAAATGGCCAGACCATTGGATATTTTGTCCGCAGATGCATTCCGTACCGAGGTAACCAAGTTAGGCGGTACGCTGATCGATGGAAAAGGTGATACCGACTGGCAAAAGGAAATTTCCCGTACCGGAATTACGCAAAATCATAATGTATCCCTTGGCGGAGGAACCGACAAACTGACGTATTATGCTTCGGTAGGCCTACAAAAACAGGAAGGTATTCTTAAAAACAGTAATCTTGACCGGTATACAGGTAGAATTAACCTGAATCAAAAGTTGTTGAACGACCGTGTAAGTCTGGATATCAACTTGAATGCAACCAATACGAAAAACCTGCGTCCTACTCAGGGGATGATCGGTGCCGCCATTTCGGCAAATCCAACCTATCCTGCATACGATGATAAAGGCCAGCCGTTCCAGTATGTTGATGGTACCAACCCTTTAATTACGTTGGCATTGGAGAAAGACTTAACTACTACCAACCGTGTGATCGGTAATATTTCTCCTTCTGTGACGATTATCAAAGGACTTGTCTACAAGCTGAATTTTGGTATCGATAATTCAACTTCGACACAGGATCTCCAATCACTCGCCAACAAGGTGCCTTTTCAGGATGGTCGTTTGGAAACCAGGGACGTAAGAATCAGCAACAGACTGGTCGAAAACTATATCACCTATACCATCGACAAGAATAACCATAACTTCTCTGCGTTGGCGGGTCATTCTTATCAGAAAATATCGGGGCGAAAAAGGACTTACAGCATCAACAAATTTCCTGTGGGCGGGGTAGAACCTATCTACAACCCGGGCGTTGGACAGGACCTAACTCTGCTTAACAACCGACCAACGGGAGAGGCGCCGCTGAACGAGCTGCAGTCATTCTTTTCAAGGGTTAACTATGCCTTTAAAGACAAATATCTGGTAACAGCGACGGTTCGTGTGGATGGTTCTTCGAAGTTTGGTGCCAATAACAAATACGGGGTTTTCCCATCATTCTCGTTGGGATGGAGACTTTCTGAGGAAAATTTCCTTAAATCATCTGCTTTCAGCGACTTGAAAATCCGTGCGGGCTGGGGACAAACTGGTAACCAGGAAATCCCTTCCAAAATTACCCAGGCGTTGTTTACTTCAACCATTACGGACAAAACAACCTATCCTTTATTTAACTCAGGTGCTTATTTTGCCGGAACGACCTACGCGCGTCTAGCCAACCCCAATATCCAGTGGGAGACTTCAGAGCAAACCGATTTAGGTATTGATTTCGCCCTTTTAAAAGGCGCATTGAGCGGATCGGTTGACTATTTCAGAAAAACATCTGAAAAGATCCTTCTGGAAGTTATTCCTTCCGATCCCGTGCAGCCGGCTGGTACTTTCTGGACCAATGTTGACAATATGAAAATTATCAATGAAGGCGTAGAAGTTGATCTGGCATACAGAAAGTCACTTGCCAACGGACTGAGATTTGGTCTGGCGGGTAACATCACTTTTATTAAGAACAATGTAAAAAATTCTCCTTATTCGGTGATTCCTTCAGGCGCTGCCCAAGGATCGGGGCTTACTTCGGCAACGATCAACGGTTATATAAGCGGAGAACCTATCGGTACTTTTTATCTGAAAGAGTTTACAGGTTTTGATGATAAAGGTATCAGCAAGTTCAGAGATGTTGACGGAGACGGCATTATCACAGATAAGGACCGCGTTGCGTCAGGATCAGCCCTTCCGACTAAAATGTACAATTTCAGCGGAAACATCGGCTATAAAGGATTTGACCTTACTGCCAATTTTAACGGTGTATCAGGAAACAAACTTTATGACAACACAGCCAACTCCAATTTCTACAAACTGAGATTGTCAAAAGGACTTAATGTGATACCTGAGGCCTTCGAAAATACCGCAGAATCAATCAGTAACTCCGCTCCGGTATCGACGCGTTACCTGAAAAATGGCGCCTTTTTAAGATTGAACAACCTTGCACTGGGTTACAACGTGAACACAACCGCTTTGGGAATCAATAAGTGGGTGCAGACGATCCGTGTTTCGATAACGGGCCAGAACTTGTTTGTTGCCACCAAATACAACGGCTACGATCCTGAGGTGAACAACGACAGATCGATTAACGGTATCACTTCATACGGTATCGATTATCTGAGCTATCCAAAAGCGAAGACGGTGATTTTTGGTTTAAATATTGGTTTTTAATCTTACGACAATGAATAAGAAATTACCCATCATACTGACGGTTGCAAGCATGCTGATGATTACCAATGCTTGTACCGATTTGAAAGAACAAGTGCTGGACGAAACGTTGGGTTCAACACTTACGGACGAACAGACTGCCAATGGACTTATTGCGCCGGTTTATGCACTTTTGCCGGAGTTGCACACCCACACCAAATATTTCGCTTTACAGGAAATATCTACGGATGAGGCGATTTTGCCTTATCGCGGCGGGACGGACTGGGGTGACAATGGTATTTATCTGGCTTTGCATGCCCACAACTCTACCAGTACGGATCCGAACATCAAAGCAACCTGGGACCAACTTGTGCAAAGTATTTCCAGATCTGTTACGGCGATCACGACTTTGGCTACTGCCAAGGACGCCAACTCGGCTTTATACCTGGCGGAAGCACGTGGGATGAGAGCTTACTATTCTCTGCTGACGCTGGATTTGTTCGGCATTGTTTTCGTGAAAGAGGATCCGGGAACGCCTTCTACGATTATTCGTGGTGCTGAGGCGGTTTCCTATATCGAAAAAGAATTGCTTGCCATCGAACCGCTTGTTCAGAATAAAGCAACGGTAGGCCCTGGAAGGCTGACAAAGGCAGCGGTTTGGGGACTTTTGTCAAGATTGTACCTAAATGCAGCCGTATACCGTGATATCTATGCGGCTCAGTTTACTTTCGCCAGCGGTGATATGGATAAAGTAATCGAATACACGAACAAAATTATCGCATTGGGTGATTACAAATTATCAGCGGATTATTTCTCAATTTTCGGGAATGCAAACCATGATAATGCGGAATTGATCTTTGCCGTGGACCAGCGCCCTGACCTGAACGGACATAACCGTCTTGCTTATTTCTCGCTTTCCGGCGACCAGTTTCCTTTGGCGACTTTTCCGGGCGCAAACGGTACGGACGGCCCTGCGATCACTTCGGACTTTTATCAGAGCTGGGTGCAGGCCTACGGAACGGAGGATCCAAAACGTGATCCGCGTTTTTATCAGGAAAACATGTCGGCTTATTCAAACCCGGCCGATACCTGTATTGCCGATGCCAGCTACAAGATCAACCGCGGGATTCTTCGCGGGCAGCAATATGGTGCAGTACGTGTAAACGGAGCATTTTTAAGATGTCCTGATGGGAAACTGAGAATCGGTAAACTGACAAACCTGAGTCGTAACCGTGCAGATTTGCCGGTGATTTTTACAGAAAAGATTGACTTCACGACGGCCGGTAGTACTTACAGTTCAGGATATCGTGTTGAGAAATACGAGTTCAGCCGCGTGTCGGATACGGGTAGAAACAAAGGCGAAGCGGATATCTCCATCTTGCGTCTGGCTGATATTTACCTGATGCGTGCGGAAGCCAAGTTGCGGAAAAGTGCTGGTGATGCAACAGCTTTGGCTGACGTAAATACCGTGAGAGCGGCAAGAACGGCTACAACACCTGCGCCTGCACTTACTTCAATCACACTGGATTTGTTGTTCCGTGAGAGAGGTTTTGAATTGTACTGGGAAATGGTGCGTCGTACCGACATGATCCGTTTCGGGAAATATGAAGGCACCTGGACTGAAAAGACCAATAAAGATGTGCACAAACGTATTTTCCCGATTCCGCAAACGGCAATCGACGGAGCTTCAAACCTTCCGGGCTATATGAAGCAGAACACGGGTTATTAATATCCGGCGATTAAGCTGATCTTTTTAGTTACTTATGAAAAGAGTTTTGCGGAAATTTTCTGCAAAACTCTTTTTGTTTATGAAGTTGTTTAAACTTATTTGAGGTAAATAAATAGGTAGAAGTAATATTTATTTACCTCATTTTTTGTTTATTGAATGGTATTTAAACGGAAACCCTGTATGAAGCGTGACTTGACAAAATGGATCATTGCCCTGGGTTTTTTGACCACACTACTGTATTTGGGAAGAGCCCTTTTCATACCGCTTTGCTTTTCTTTTTTGATAAGTTTTGCCTGTTATCCATTATGCCGCTGGCTGGAAGATAAGAAAAGCTGGCCGCGCTGGATGGCGATCACAGCCTGCCTGATGGCGCTTTTTGCATTTGTTGGTGCGTTGACGGCCGTGGCTGTGATTGGTATTGCGGAACTTGCCCATCAGAAGGAGATTATTAACGACCAGTTCCAGTTGGCCAATCATCAGTTCAGACAGTTTATGACGGATCAGTTTTCGATCTCAAAGGAGAGACAGGACCTGTATTTGCAGCAACTGGGAACCGATGTATTGTCCTCCCTTGCAGGCTTGTTAAAATCATTCATGTCCTTTTCAGCCTCTGCCCTGGCTACACTGGTTATCATTCCGGTATTTGTAGCGCTGATATTGGCAAGCCGCGAGATACTGGTGGCTTCATTAATGAGTGCTGTCCCCGAAGAAAGCCGATCAATGTGGCATGAAATTCTGCATGAAAGCATTACTACCTTTTATGAGTTTGTAAAAGGGATGGCCATTGTATACCTGTTCGTCGGGATTATGAACACGGTGGGACTGGTGTTACTGGGAATTCCGAATGCTATGTTTTTTGGATTTTTAGCCTCCATACTCACGATGATTCCCTATATCGGTATCCTGATTGGTGGCGCTGTTCCGGTGGCGTTGGCTTTAACGGATAGTCCGGCGAAGGCGCTGGGGGTGATAACCGTTTTTATCGTCGTCCAGTATCTGGAAGCGAATGTGATTTTTCCGCGTGCTGTCGGGCACCGACTAAAAATCAACACGCTGATGATGCTGGTGTCCCTGATTGCCGGTGGAATTTTATGGGGAGGTGCCGGACTCATACTGACACCTCCGATCATTGGGATCCTGAAAATTATATCGGATAAAATACCTTCATGGCGCCCATTGGCTATTTTGCTTGACGACAAACCGCCATTGTCAAAAGATAATCAAGGAAAAGCCTGAATCAAAAACTATTTGGATATCGGTCCGCTGCTTACTTCCTTTCCGTCTTTCCACACGGATTCAATTTTTCGGGTATTCCGGATATTTTTTTCGGGATTTTCTGATAAAACAATAAAGTCGGCCATTTTTCCTTTTTCAAGTGTTCCGTAGGCCTGATCGATTTTCAGCACCTTTGCCGCGTTCTTTGTCGCTGCTGTGATGGCCTGCATAGGCGTTAATCCTGCCTGCACCATTAATTCAAGTTCAAGATGTTCAGAAAAACCCTGTGCACGAATCGGAAAGGCGCCCGAATCGGTTCCCAATGCGACCAGAATACCGGCATCATGGATTTTTTTGACATTAATCAGGGCGACCTTAAAACCATTCATATTCCGTGTGAAATCGGGAGAATTTTTTACCTGATCCTGATATTTCTGCGAGACGATCATTTCATAAACACCCGGTTCCAGCGCGGCTTTGAAAAAGGGTTTATCCACCCATTCAGGTTTTCTGGCGTAGATATAGGCAAATTCGTCCAGCGAAAGCGTGGGGATATAGACAACACCCTTTTCTTTCATCTTTTTTAAGAGATCAGCGTCAATTTCCTTGTCGCGGATGCTGTGGGCCATGATGTCTAATCCGGATTCTGTTAGGGAACGTGCGTCTTCGAGGTTATAGAGGTGACTGGCAACCGGAATCCCTTTTTTATGCGCTTCTGAAATAATGGCTTTGTAAATCTCAGGTGTGATTTTCACGGCTTTTCCCCCATGGTCGTCCACCCACATTTTCACAACGGTCGGTTTTACCTTGGCCAGTTCCGCGATTTGTCCCGGAACCTGATCGACAGAGGTTGGCCGGATTAAAAGGTTCATCCAGGAGGCTGGTGAGGCGTCTGGTGTATTAAATCCGTAGCCTGCTGAATACAACCTCGCACCAGGCAACAATCCCGCCTGCGTTGAATCAATAAATCCATTAAATATCAATGGACGATCCGTTCCCATGGTGAGCACGGTGTTCACACCATAATCCTGATATCTTTTAAGCTGCCTCAAAATATTTTCCCGGGTATAGTTTTCCGCCGCCGCCGCATTTCCTTTCAGTGTACCGATGTGGATGTGTGCACTGATTAAAGAAGGAATGATTGTTTTGCCTTTGTAATCAATTTGTATGGCATCCGGATCCTTCAATCCAGATTGAATAGCAACGATTTTTCCATTTTTGATCAGGATGTCAATGTTCTGTTTCGTTGCCGAGCCGGTTCCGTCGATCAGATTTGCATTTTTGATTAATATCCGGTTGCTCTGTTGGGCATTTACATTTGCGTAAACAAGCACCAGAAGCAGTAAGAGTTGAGAAAGCTTTTTCATGGTTCAGGAAGTTTTCGGGATAAGCATTACAATGATACCAAAGAGAAATCAATAGGTAAAGTAACACAGATAAGCACAAATAAAAACCCCGTACCAGATTTTTGTAACTGATACGGGGTTTTTATTTACTGAGGAAAAGCTTAATGCTGATTTTTGAAGAAATCGAGCGCGCTCTCTTTATCTATTTTTATTCGCTGAATCAAAGCGTCCAGGCCGTTAAACTTTTGTTCGGGCCGTAAATAATGCAGGAATTCAACCGTCAGATCTTCTCCGTATATTTCTTTGTCAAAATCAAACAGGTTTGCTTCGATCGTCCTGAAAGTTCCGTCAACCGTCGGTCGCACGCCAATGTTAAGCATTCCCTTATAGGCCGCACCCTGATGATAGGCATTGATAACGTAAACACCATTGGCGGGGATCAGTTTGTAGGATTCCTGTAAATGGATATTGGCGGTAGGAAAGCCGATGGTACGTCCAAGTTGTTTGCCTTTTACAATAATGCCGGTGATCGAGTAGGGACGTCCCAGCAAATGCTGCGCGTCATCTACATGGCCTGACAATAACGAGTGACGGATTCTTGACGAGCTGATCGCAAGATCTTCGATATCCTGTCTGGGAATTTCTTCCACGTCAAAACCGTAGTTCGAAGCATTTTTTTGCAAAAATTCAAAACTTCCTTCCCTGTTTCTGCCAAAACGATGGTCATAACCGATCACAAGTTTTTTCGTGCCAATTTTATCAACCAGTATCTGGCGGATAAAATCATCGGACGAAAGCTCAGAGAAAGCCCTCGTAAAAGGAACGATGGCAAGGTGCTCGATCCCCATTTGTGAAAAGAGCTCAATTTTTTCCTCAATCGTAGAAAGCAGATGTAAATCCTGGCTATCCTCTGATACCACCAAACGTGGATGAGGCCAAAAGGTAAGTACAACGGACTCTCCGCCCGACTGGGTACTGATTTCCTTAAGTCGGGTCAGGATTTTTTTATGGCCGATATGCAGGCCGTCAAAAGTACCACTGGTTACGACGGCACATGCCAATCGGTGAAAGGAGTCCAGGCTGTGGTATATATTCATTCTTCAACGGGTAACTTCAATTCAACACGTTTTTTATAAATGAAATCGGTCAGACCGGAAGCGTCTTTTAATTCAAACGCACCAATTCTTGTACGGCAAAGGACGCTTAAATAAGCCCCGCTTCCTGCCGCCACGCCGAAATCTCTTACAATACTACGGATATAAGTACCTTTTGAACAAATGATCCTGAAATCAATGGCTGGGAAGTTGGTGCTGTCAATTTCAAAAAGTGAAATCTCGACCGATCTTTTCTTGATTTCGGCAACTTCGCCGCGGCGCGCTTTCTTATAAAGACGTTCTCCGTCAACCTTAACGGCAGAATAGATAGGTGGTATTTGTTCGATCATGCCCAGAAAGGTTTTGCGGGCGTTTTCCAGCACCTCAGCCGTGATATGTCCGACGGGATATTCGGCATCGAATTCCGTTTCCAGATCAACAGAGGGTGTAGTTTTACCTAAAACAAAAGTGCCGGTATATTCCTTTTCCTGCGCCTGATAGGTATCAATGATCTTCGTTTTTTTTCCTGTACATAAGATCAGCAAGCCGGTGGCAAGGGGATCCAGAGTCCCGGCGTGGCCAATCTTATTGTATTTACAGGCTCTTTTTATTTTGTTGACAACATCAAATGAGGTCCATGTGAGTGGTTTGTCAATCAATAAAACTTCCCCTTCGTCTTGTATGGTCGTCTCGTTACTCAAACTATATGCTTTAACTAAAATTAAATACTCCTCAGTCAATCCCAAAAAACTTACACAATATCCAGTTTATAACCGGATGCCAGCAGGGCCAGCAAAACAATTCCTAAAATAATCCGGTAATATCCGAAGACTTTGAAGCCGTACTTCGTCAGGAAATTGATAAAAAATTTGATGGCCAGCATGGCAACAACAAAAGCAACCAGGTTACCGATAAGCAATGTTTGGATATCCGAAGCCTGAATGGTATCGTATGTTTTCAAGAGCTTATAACCACCCGCGGCAGCCATGGTAGGCACAGCCAAAAAGAACGAAAATTCAGCAGCCTGTTTGCGGGAAAAGCCCTGAAGCATACCACCGATAATTGTTGATGCGGAACGGGAAACACCAGGGATCATCGCGATACACTGAAAGAAACCGATTTTTAAAGCATCCAAATAAGAAATTTCTCTTTCCCGGGTCGTATCATTGGCGATACGGTCAATGAAGAGCAAAATGACGCCTCCTACTAAAAGTGAAATCGCAACAACGATTACATTTTCAAGCATGGCGTCAATAAAATCATTGAGAAGAAAACCAAGAACCGCGGCCGGAAGGAAGGCTACGAACAACTTGAAATAAAAATCTGTGGATTGAAAAAAACGTTTCCAGTACAATACAACGACGGAAAGTATAGCGCCGAACTGAATATTGACCGTAAACATTTTGGTGAATTCCAAATGGCTGATCCCCATAAATGAGGAAGCGATAATCATATGTCCTGTGGAAGAAACGGGTAGGAATTCTGTAATTCCCTCAACAATTGCTAGGATGATGGCCTGCCAGATGGTCATGAATTAACGGGTTTACGTAAAATAGCCCAGAACTCAATGATAAAACCCAGGATCGTGATCACGGGCCCAACGGTTAACCCAAGCAAACCAAAACCAAATTCTTCGGTATCAAAACTCATAATTAAAAATCCGCCAAGAATTACGGCCAGTCCGATCAGCATCATTTTGTAGTTTGAAGCCGCAAACGGAAGATTGTTTTTTGTGTTGCTCATAAATTATTTGTTGATAGTCAATACTCTTATTTTCAATCTTAATTAATACAAATCATCCAAAGCCATGCGCAGATAGCGGGCAAGAGACTGATAGGTGCTGGCGATGCCAATTAAAATACCCAGTCCAAGCACTACGGCCACGAGTAAAACGATTTTATCATATTCCTGCAACATCGCCAGACCTTCTACATTTCGTACAGCAATTTGCTGTAAACCAATGAGTAAGCATCCGGCCAATATGCCGCCGATGGTGCCCTGCATGGCGCCGCGAAGAATGTAAGGGCGCTGAATAAAGCCATTGGTAGCCCCCACAAGCTGCATACTTCTGATTAGGAAACGCTGCGAATAAATGGCAAGTTTGATGGTATTGTTGACCAGGAGCACGATGATGATCAGCATGATCAACGCGAAACTGGCTAGTACCGCATATATTTTGGTAACGTTGCGGTTGATATTATCAGCCAGATCTTCCTGGTAAACGACTTCGTAAACGCCTTTTACCTTTTCAAGATCTTTCTTAATCAGCTGTAATTTAGATTCTTCGAAGTAATCTTCACCGATCTTTACCCGATAGCTGTCACGTAAGGGATTGGTGCCCAAAAATGCCGTAAAATCTTCTTTTGTGCCTTCGATAAATTCTTTGGCAGCTTCTTCTTTCGAGACAAAATTAATGGGATTGGGTGTTTCTGGTGTATTCAGAACGTAAGGTTTGGTTTTCAAAACCGTCAGCATGGAATCCTGGCCCGCTTTGGTTTCGGCCTTTTCGATAAATACCCTTACCTCAATATTCTGACGTATGATAGAGACCAGTTTTTTCGATTGAATAACGAGAAGTCCGCAAAAGCCGATCAAAAATAATGCGGCCGTTAGACTCATGACAATCATTGCATTGGGATAACTACCAATCTTCTTCTTTTTTTTAGGCATAAAAAGGAATATTTCGCAAACCGGGTTTATTCAGACTTTCGAATGAAGTAATGATGGCAAAAATAATGATTAATACAACATGGATACCCTTTTGGTATCAACCTTAACTATTTTTAACGAATGAAACAGAAACTTATTAGTTTCTGCGCCCCATCTCGTCGCGGATTTTTGCCGCTTTCTCGTAGTCTTCTTTCGAAAGTGCATCGTCCAGCATGCGTTGAAGCTCGTCATAGGAAAGGTCTCTGAGCTGGTCGGTAAGGCTTCCACGAGACTGTAAAGTTTCCTTGATCGCCTCTTCTTCGTCTTCCTCATCATCCTCAGTGATTGAACTTGAAATGATGCCGGCTTCTGAAAGAATCGCTTCATAGGTATAAATAGGGATATCAAAACGTAGTCCGATCGCGATGGCATCAGACGGGCGTGCATCAATTTCTACTTCTCTCAGACTGTCTTTGCAAACGATTTTGGCATAAAAAATACCTTCTTTCAAATCGGAAATGACGATTTCTTTCAGGGTATAATTCATTCCTTCGGCAAACGATTTGAACAGATCGTGTGTCATTGGCCTGTTCGGAACAATGTTCTCAATCTGCACGGCGATTGCCTGCGCTTCAAAAACACCAATGATGATGGGAAGACGTCGGTTTCCTAATTCTTCACCCAAAACAAGAGCGAAGGAACCGGCCTGAGACTGGCTTGGGGAAAGCCCCAATATTTCTAACTTAATTTTTTTCACGTTTGGACTTTAATGGGCTAACGCAACGTTTTGGTAAACAGTTCTGGTGATTTTGCGCAATGGGTACTGAGATTACTTCCGCTCCGTCTCGGGTTATCAAAAATGCACTGTTTGCTCATATTTAAACGAAATAGGACTGTTAATCAGTAGACTATGACAATAAAAATACAGTTTATTTTGCATTTTCCTAACTTCATAAACGTTTTGGTATGCAAAAATAAATAACCCGCCCTGCATAAAAAAATGCAGGACGGGCTATCAGCAGAAAACAATTGGTTATTTAAGGTCTTCAACGGCCTTGGTAAGCTTAGGAAGAACATCAAAAACGTCACCTACAATGCCATAATCTGCTGCCTTGAAAAAGGGCGCTTCCGGGTCTTTATTGATGACAACAATATATTTTGATCCGTTAACACCGGCCAGATGTTGGATGGCTCCGGAAATCCCGCAGGCGATGTACAGATTCGGTGCTACTTTGATACCTGTTTGCCCGATATGCTCGTGGTGGGGGCGCCAGTCAAGGTCGGAAACAGGTTTCGAGCAACCTGTGGCTGCGCCCAGGGCTTTTGCGAAATCCAGCAAAGGCTGCCAGTTTTCGGGTCCTTTCATTCCGCGACCACCTGAAACAATGATATCGGCTTCGGTTAATGACAATTCCGAACTGGCTTTTTCAACCGCACCAACCGACGCCTGGAAGTCTGAGTCGCGCAACGTCGGGCCGAAATTCTCAACCGCAGCAGTTCCGGACGATTCTACAACTTCGATCGCATTTTTCTTGACGACCAGGATTTTGATATCGGATTTTACTTCGACGTTAGAAAAAGCTTTTCCTGTGTAAATACTTCTTTTAACGGTAAAACTTCCGTTGACGACGGGCAATTCCGTAACACCTGAAACAATTCCTGCTTTTAGTTTGGCAGAAGCCCGGGCGGCAACGGCGTCGCCAAGTCCTGATTTGGATATGATAACGACTTTGCTGTTCTCCTGTTGAACGGCCTGTGCCAGAATGTCGGCATAAGCCAGGCTGTTTTCATGCGTTAATTTTTCATCGGCCGCGTGCAGGACTTTGGTCGCCCCGAATGCACCCGTTTGTGCTAGAGATGATACATCCGCCTTACCTAGTGCTAATACCGTTGCCGTTGTTCCTGTCAATTTCGCTACTTCGGCGCCATAGGCCACGGCTTCCAGGGATGTTTTTTTAACTGCGCCGTTATCTAATTCTACAAATATGAGTACTGACATGTTGTTCAATTTTTGAGTTTTGGATAAAAATCAGGTTATCCGGTCAATAAATTTTTTGTTAAATAACCTTGGCTTCTGTTCTCAGCAATTTGATAAGCGTTTCAGCTTCTGCCGCCGGAATCATTTTGCAGGCTCCCTTGGGCGCTGGAAGAGAATATTTTTCAGGCGATGTCAAAACTTCACCAGAAACAGGTTCTACGACATTCAAAGGCTTGGTCCGCGCTGTCATAATGCCACGCATGTTCGGGATTTTCCATTCCGAAATCGGTTCCTGGCAACCGAGAACAAGAGGCAGCGATGCAGACAGGGTTTCCTTGCCGCCATCAATTTCACGAGCAAGTGTTGCGGTAGTGCCGTCAATATCCAGTTTCATCACGGGAGAATAGGAGGGAATGCCCAGCATTTCACCCACCAGTCCATGAACAACACCGCTGTTGAAGTCGATCGACTCACGGCCCATTAAAATAAGGTCATATTTATTTTCCGCAGCCACGTGCGCAATCTGTGCTGCTGTGAAATAGGAGTCAACCGGGTCAGCATTGATACGAATGGCGTCGTCTGCCCCGATAGCCAGCGCTTTACGGATTTGAGGATCGGCGTCGGCCTCACCTACATGGAGGACAGTTACGGATCCCCCAAGCTGTTCTTTCAGCTCAACGGCACGTGCCAGGGCATAATCATCATAAGGTCCGATTATATATTGTACACCAGCTTTATTAAGTTTGGTGTCGTTATCGGTAAAAGTTATCTTGGCCGTCGTATCCGGCACATTGGTAATACATACGAGTATTTTCATGATTAAGGTAAGAAGTCGATGAATGAATCCCATCTGGGAGTCATTCAGTCATTGGTTATAATTTTTTTAAGAATTAATTTCTAATGGCGAATATACAGAAAAACTTAAATAGTATGCAAGCATAACAATATTTTAAAAATGAAAAACTCACTGCTTCAAAATCTGATTGCTTTTTACGAGGAAGAGCCCAACGATCCTTTCAATATATATGCGCTTGCTCTGGAATATCAAAAGACCGATGTCGGACAGGCGGAATTGTATTTTAATAAATTATTGGCAGAACATCCGGATTATCTGGCGACGTATTATTCGGCTGGTGCATTCTTTGCTGGCCTTGAAAAAAATGAAAAGGCAGCAGTCATTTATCAAAAAGGCATTGATCTGGCGCTAGATAAGAAGGATACCAAAACGCATCAGGAACTGGTTCGGGCTTATCGCTCCTTTCTGGATGAACTGGAAGATTAATGCTTTTTAAAATATTTTATTTTGTGGTCTGCCGGAAAAGTAGTAGCTTTCCTAATTGGTAAGAAATGTGGCTTGTTTGGCGACTATTTTAGGGTACGACGCTTTCACTCTTCTCAGTTTTTAATTTTAATATTTTACGTTGAGTTTCCCCGTTGGTGGGGAGAAAATCATTCATTGTTATTTATGGAAAAGGAATCATTTATTCCCATGGTTGTTAAATGGGCGCAAGCTCATGGATTTAAGGAAATTCAAGCCAATATGGAAGGGTTTGAAACACCTAAGTCGTATGAGAGAGCTGCTGATAATGAGAAGTTCACGCCGGATGTTACAGGTGTGAATATGTTTAACAGGCATTATCTGGAAGTGTCCATGAAAACAGATCAACTTCGGGGAAGTGTTTCTAAATGGAAGCTTTTGAGTGAATTGGCGGGAATGAAGGGTGCGAAATTGTATTTAATGGCGCCGCGCGGTCACGTCCGTTTCACACGTGAGATTATCACGCAATATAATATTCCGGCGGAGGTCATTAAAATCGACTAATTGCTTACAGAATAAAAAAACCGGCTTAAAGTTTTACAAAAACATTAAGCCGGTTTTTTTCGTGTCTTTATTTATACGGTCGGATATTTCCACTCGCCGCGGTAGTCGCGTTTCAGCAACTTGTTTGCTTCTGTATCACCGGGGATAATTTCCTTTTCACCATCCCAGACAATACTTCTGCCCAATTTATAGGACAACATGCCGAGCAGGGCGACGTTTGTTGATCGCTGCCCGACCTCGATTTCACAGATGGGAGGCGTATTCGTTTTGATGGAAGATAAAAAATTGGCCCAAAGCTGCTGAATATTCTGGTCATCCGGTTTGTTTAGCTGTGCATCCTGGTGGATGATCGGTTTGTTTGGATTGGTAGGGTAAAAAGTCCAGCCATCGAGCCAGCCCATGTGAAATGTTCCCTCAGTTCCATAAAAATAAACACCTACGGCCTGCCCCGGATGGGTTTTCTCGGCATTATTGGCCGCAAAGTTCCGATGTTCCCATTCGAGTGTAAAACCGTCAAAATCATAAACAGCTACCTGGTGATCCGGGGCGTCCGTATTGTCCTGACGAATCGCCCGGCCTCCGGTAGAATAGACCTTTTTAGGATATTTCTGCTCGGACCACCAGAGAACCTGATCAAGCCAGTGAATTCCCCAGTCGCCCAGGGTACCGTTGGCAAAGTTCAGATAATTCCTGAAGCCTTTTGGGTGAATGGTTTTGTTGTAGAGAACCAGTGGGGCGGGGCCACAGTACATATCCCAGTCGACCCCTTTGGGTACTTCTTCGTTCGCCACTTTTTGACCGGGACCGCCGCCGTAATGAACGAACGCCCGGGCCATGCCAACCTTACCGGCTTTACCAGATTTCAGAAATTCCATTCCAGAAATGTTGTGTGGCGATACCCTCCGATGGGTACCAACCTGTACAATCCGGCCATATTTACGTGTGGCGTTAACCATGGCCCGGCCTTCCTGAATGGTGTGACAGATCGGTTTTTCTACGTACACGTGTGCGCCCGCCTCAATGGCTGCAATGCAGCACAGCGCATGCCAGTGGTCGGGTGTGGCGACAATAACAATCTCCGGTTTCTCTTTTAAAAGCATTTCACGGAAATCCTTGTACAATTTCGGCTTGTCCGGCGTTAGTTTCGAAATTTCAGCGGACGTATTTTTCAGCTGGTTTTCGTCCACATCACAAAGGGCAACCACCTTGGATTCTCCCGCCTGGATGGCGCAGCGAAGGATATTGGTTCCCCACCAGCCTGATCCGATGAGCGCCGTTTTGTATTGGGTCGTTCTTTTGAGCGAGGCCAGGAGTGGCAGGGAGGAAAATGCGGCGCCTGCCAGCACAGATTGTTCAATGAATTTTCTTCGGTCCATTACTTTCTGTTGAAATGTGTATGTTAGGAATCTATAAACTAAGCAGTGCTTTGATGATCAGGGTCATGCCAGGTTCCGCTTTTTCTGCGGCGGCGATGATCTTGCTGATTTCTGCTTTCTCCAAAGTTTCGGGGATGCAGAGATCCGTAATGACAGATAATCCGAAACATTTCAGGTTCATCTGCCGGGCAGCAATAATCTCCGGAACCGTGCTCATGCCAACCGTGTCGGCACCTAGCTGACGAAACAGACGATATTCCGCACGTGTTTCAAGCTGTGGCCCCGTCACGCTCACATAAGTACCGGTATGTACAGGAATGTTGTTCTTCCTGGCGATTTCTAGTGCGTTTTTGATGAGATCCGGGTCATACGGTTCGCTCATATCTGGAAACCGGTCGCCGAGTTCGTTCATATTTGCACCGATGAGCGGGTTGCCCGGCAGAAACAAACTGATGTGGTCATGGAGCACCATCAGGTCGCTTACTTTGAAATCTGGGTTCAATCCACCCGAAGCGTTGGAAACGAATAACGTGTGGACGCCAAGCATTTTCATAACACGCACGGGAAACACGACCTGCTGCATGGAATAACCTTCGTAATAGTGAAAGCGGCCTTGCATACAGATGATTTTTTTACCCGACAGTTTACCGAAAATCAGTCGGCCCGAATGCGATTCAACCGTTGAAACCGGAAAATGAGGAATGTCGGTATAAGATATGGTAAAGGCTATATCAATCTCACTGGCCAGAGAACCTAGCCCTGTTCCAAGAATAATTCCATACTCAGGGGCATAGTTTTCTGTATACTTTTTTAAAAATTCGCTGGTAACCTTTATTTCTTCGAATGACATTTGGGCAATGATGGAATGATAGAATGAGAGAATGAGAGAATGATGGCGTGGGCTGTTTATTTAGCTTTTAACTTATTGACCAGCCAGTTGTTCATCAGTTCGCGTTCTTCGGGATAGGTCCAGTGGCCCGTTTCCAGATATAATTTTAGCTCTTTCGGTGCAGTGGTCACGTTGTAAGCAGCGTACATGGAAGTGGGCGGGCAGGTTTCGTCATTGTATCCCCACATATAATATCCCGGTACCTTCACGCGGCGTGCAAAATTCACAACGTCGTAGTAACCGATTGTTGCCAGTTTTTCTTTCGTATTGTTAAATTTTACACTGTTTTTTTCAAAATAATGAGGCCATCCACCGGCTCTTCCGCTGAGATAACCCGTTACGTCGCTTAGGGCGGGATAAAAGGCGCCCAGCCATTTAACTCTGGAATCCAGGCCAGCTGTAATGATCGATAATGCACCACCCTGGCTGCCACCGGTTACAGCCAGATTTGTTCCGTCAAACTGAGGAAGACTGGTCAGGAAATCATTCGCACGGACGCAGCCCAGATAAACACGTTTGTAATAAAACCGGTCTTTGTCGTCCAGATTATAGTTCGGATAACCGTTCAGTGCTCCTTGTCCCAAATCTGTGTAAACACTTGGATCCATGATAACTGACACGCCGTGAATACCAATTTCAAAGGTGATAATATCTTTTTCGGCCATGGCCACATCGCCGTAATAAGCCCGTACGCCGGCACCAGGTACTTTCAGCAAAGCAGGATACTTTCCTTCCTTTTTAGGAATTGTCAAAATACCGTACAGACGAACATTGTTTTTGAAGTTTTGAAGATTGACGTGATACACATTCACCTTTTCCGTGCAACGCTCTGGTAAAAGTGTCATTTTTGCATCCATAGGAACCGTTGCCAGTTCCTTTTTTGCAGCGTCCCAGAAGGCGTCAAAATCTGCCGGATTGCTCACCGTTGGCTGAATATTTTGTGGGTCGAAACCGGCTGTGGCCAGGCCTTTGTACTCCCCGCCATCGACGTTTGTCCAGGCGACGCATCTTAAAAAACCTGGTGATTTAAGGGTGCCGGCCTCGACCGTGATCGTTCCGTTTGCAGCGGTTTTGCTTTCCTTAATCGTTGGCTCCATTTTTTCAGGCCCGATTTCATAACGTACCGGTGCATTTTTTACAGGGTTTCCGTTTTGAAAAACAGAAATGGTGAATTTGACTTTATCGCCCGTTTTGTATGTCCAGTCTTCGCGGTCGGGTGCCACCAGAATTTTTACAGCACGCTCAACTGGCTGTGCAAATGTGTGGCCGAGCGAAAGGCAGAGAAAGCAGATTAATAGATAAAAATGAGACTTCCTGAAATCGGATTTTATCGTGTTTTGCATAAGAATGAGTTGAATTTAATTTACCGTTGGTATAGAAAGAGCCAATGTCGCGGTTTCTTTGATTTCAATCCAATTTTTTTTGCAATCTTTATTCCTGTAACTTGAAATCATCATTCATTAACAAGAGAAGTACAGTTTGATTCGCATAAATAAGTTTATAAGTGAGACGGGGTTCTGTTCCCGGCGGGAGGCTGACAGGCTGGTGGAGCAGGGGCGTGTGACGCTGAACGGGCAAAAAGCGGTGCTGGGTGATAAGGCCACCGATGCCGACGAAGTATTGGTGGATGGAAAACCGTTAAAAGCTAAAAAGGCAGGCATCTATATTGCATTTAACAAACCGATCGGCATAACGTGTACGACGGAGCGGCAAATTAACGGTAATATCATCGATTACATTAAACATCCTGAACGGATTTTTCCAATAGGCAGGCTGGACAAGCCTTCCGAGGGACTGATTTTTCTGACCAGCGATGGCGATATTGTCAATAAAATATTACGTGCCGGAAATAACCACGAAAAAGAATATGTGGTAACGGTTGATAAGCCGATCAAGCCCGATTTTGTTCAGAAAATGAGCAACGGTGTTCCGATTCTGGATACGATTACGAAGAAATGTTTTGTGCGCAAGGACAGCAGTTATGTTTTTACGATTATTCTGACGCAGGGTTTGAACAGGCAAATTCGCAGGATGTGCGAGTATTTGGGATACAGTGTAACCAAACTTAAACGTGTGCGGATCATGCATGTGACACTGGAAAACCTGCCGATTGGAAAGTGGAGAAATCTGACAGTTGAGGAGTTAAAACAGATCAATGATTCTGTTCAAAGTTCGATAAAAACGGAGGAGGGGTCTTATTCGGAGGACTGGAACGAGGAGTAATTTATTTTTTGTAAAACACAATCTGTTCGGCTCAGACCAATATCCGGGATGCTTTTAAAAATAAACTTCATCGCTTTTTTGATGGTACTGAACCTGGGTTTAAATGCTCAGAAACCCGATACGGTTTTTCTAGAAAAACTCCTTGAAAGCAGGCCAGAACTGTTTTCGGTCATACTGGGTGATTCGCAGAAAAAGCAGGTGCAGATTTTGTACACGCAGATTGATCGGGACAAAAACAATGTTCCACATTTTACAACTTTCAGCTATAACCTGGACGATCATCATTATTTTTTCCCCGCCAGCACGGTAAAACTGCCGACGCTGATCTTTGCTTTGGAAAAAATCAATGCGCTGAAAGTGCCTGGGCTGACTAAAATGAGCACGATGATCACCGGTGCAGATTTTGATAAACAGTCCCCGGTTGATAAGGATACGTCGGCTGCCAATGGCCTGCCTTCGATTGAACATTATATCAAAAAAATATTGCTGGTCAGCGACAATGATGCCTACAACCGGTTGTACGAGTTTGTGGGACGCGCGGAGATGAACCGGCGGTTAAAAGGTTATGGTTTAACGACGAGCAGAATATTGAACAGATATGCTGTGAAAGATACGGAGATCACATCGCGACACACAAATCCGGTGACTTTTTTTGATAAAGATAAACAGGTGTATAGCCAACCGGGAAAGTTTGATCCTGAAAATTATCCAATCAATTTAACCAATCTCGTGATGGGAAAGGCTTATCTGGATAGTTCGGATCGTCTGGTGAACAAGCCGTTTAACATGACCAACCGAAATGCTTTCAGCATGACAGACCAGCAGACGGTGATGAAAAAACTGATGTTTCCGGAAGTTTTTCCCGAAAAGGAGCAGTTTAAACTGACTGCCGATGATTACAAGCTGATTTATACCTACATGAGCAAGTATCCTACGGAAAGTGATTATCCAAAATATGACCCAAAAGAGCATTGGGCAACGAGCACAAAATACCTGTTTTATGGCGCAGATCTGAATATTCAGCCCAATCCTAGTGTCCGGATTTTCAACAAATACGGCGATTCTTACGGATTTATTATTGATAATGCCTATTTCGTAGACTTTGAAAATAACGTAGAGTTTTTGCTGACTGCGGTAGTCCAGTCTAATGACGACGGGGTTTACAATGACGGGAAATACGAATACAAGCAGGTCTGTTACCCGTTTATGCGGAATCTGGGACAGGTTATTTATGAAACAGAACTAAAAAGAAAGAAGAAATTTATTCCAGATCTGACAAAATTCAGGATGCGCTATTGATCAGAAAATAACGGCGCATCCCGTTCTTAATGCGCAATGGAAGAGCGCTGGGTAAAAGATTGCAGCAAAAATAATCCCATGCCTACCATAATGGAAACATCGGCCATGTTAAAGATGCCAGTCTGGACAACTCCGAGATTGATATGCAGAAAATCGGTGACAGAACCGTGTACAACTCTGTCGTAAATGTTTCCAATACCGCCGCCTATTGCGAAACTCAGCGCGAGCATGTTCATTTTGGAGATATTTTTTCGCAAAAACATATAACCCACGCCAAATGCCAGTGCGAGCACGGGAATCCCGGATAACAGGATAAATTTTAGCGTCTCGGGCAGTGCACTTCCAACGCTTAAAAAGGCTCCGGTATTTTCCACTTTGGTAAGTGTGAAATAGCTGCTGATCAGGCTAATGTTTTCGTAATAATCCACTTTCTGCCGTACAATATTTTTTGAGATCTGGTCACAGCCGATGTTGGCGACCAAAACAAAAAGGACTGCGATATTGGTTATGATTTTTTTCGTATTCATTTTTTACATGCATCTGACGTGGATAAGAACGCAGCAAAACTGATTGTGCGTATGGAACCGACCCATAACTTTTTAGAAAATAATTCGGTTTTATCTCAGGCTGGCTTTCTTCTAGGCGTATTCAAGTAAAGCTTTTCCGACAAAAGTACTGTATTTTTTAACGGCTCGCTGAACCGCAGCTTGCTGCTTTTTATTTATAGGTTTAAAATAATCGGTTTCCACATCGACTTCCTTGTTCTTAATCGTCCGTTTCCAACTGCCCACAATCTGGCCATCTGCAACAATCATGCGGTTGTATGGGATATTTAGTTTAGGATTTTCCAGGATTTTTGGCGGCAGACTGAACAAGGAGGACCGGTCTTTGTAACTCATGCCGTATTCATCATAATCCGGCATCAAAAAAGTGGTCTGCATTTTTACGGAAGTTTCTGGAACCGGTAAATATATGTAAGTTTTACCGTCAAGTTGTTCGTGGATAAAATCATCAGGCAAAGCAGCAATCCCTGTTTTAGCGTCTTTTACGGTCAATCCTGACCACATTACAAAATCCTGCAACTGGGCAGGGCCGCGGCTCGAAAAATACCGGTTTGCCAGCTTTGCAAGCGATTCTTCCTTTGTCAGAACATTTGCGGCGGGCACCCGTTCGTCAATCAGTGCGTAGGTGAATTGCTTGCCCTCACGCGGACCGCTGCATATCAGTCCGTCCAGCTCAGCTTTCATCATCAGACAGCTGAGCCGGACCCCATCGCCGGTAATTATTTCTTTATCGAGTTCTGATTTTAAAGCATTGCGGGTTAAATGTTTTCCTCCTTCCAGCGTTTTGGTAAGAATATCATTGCACTGGTTAAACGTTTTTTCATCGATTTCGCATTTTCGGTACATAAAGGCATTGATTGCGTTGACCCGCGGCGCCGTCAATGTAATCATCCAGCGAATGTCTTCCGGTGCAACAAAATGCCAGGTTGGGCGCATGATGTGCGTTCGGAGAATAGCCCCTTGATTAAAGGCTTTTTCTACATCGGCCTCTGTTGTGCCAGGGACACGCAGACCAATAGCCCATTTTGCCATGGCATATTCCTGCGCTTGCATCGCCACCATATATTTCACAATTTCCGCAGGATCATTAAAAGTACTATGGGCAATTTTCTGATTGATCAGCCTGGAATGAATAATTTCCTGAGTATTCATGGCTTCTAAATACTTGAAACTGGTTCTGATTTATTTTGTCAATTGTGTGATCGGCGTTATTTCGATTTTTTTAAACTCAACTTCTGAACCTTCCGACTGCAAGGCAATCTGGCCTTTCTGTGCCGTTGCATTATAACCATAATTGACAAAAACGCCGTTGATCCATACTTTGATGGAGTTTTTGACACACTCGATGGTCATGCTGTTCCATTGCCCAAGCGGTTTTTCGGTTCCGTCAGTCAGGTTGGGAATTCTTCTTAATTTATCACCATTTACACCCCATTTTTCTTTTGGGCCACGGCGTTTTTCCATGTCGGGTGTTGTGATATCCTCCTGAATACACCAGAAATCGCCGGCGTTTTCATGCATCATTTGCACTTCGATGGATTTGGGGAACATATCATACAATGCTCTTGGCGTGGATACAAAAACCAGCGCGCCACAATTTCCCGGCTTCCCTGCGAAACGGTACTGAAACGTAAAACGGAAATTTTCGTACTGCGCATCGCTGATCAAATGCCCACCCGGTTTTCCCAAACTGACGAGCAACCCATCTCTGATGATAAATGGCGTTTTTAACTTTGGATCTTTGTCCATATCCGGCACGTCTGTATGCCAGCCTTTTAAGTCCTTTCCATTAAAAATACTTTTGGCTTTTTGCGCCTGTGAAACAAGGGGTACGGCAATAAAAATGCAGATAATTAAAAGGAAACGGTTTCTCATGGTTAGGTTATATTTGGTTTAAATTGTTAATCCCACTTGTTTTCTGAAATATCGCTTTTCAGAATTTTATTGATGGAAACTTTCGCGTCCAGTAGTGCATAAATGCTGGTCCCGTGTTCCCTGGCAAACTGGTTTTCTATTTTTCCGGTACGCAAAATAACTTTGAAAAGCGGCTGTTCTTTTTTTCGCTCTTTGTCATCATCGTCCGCGTTCTGAATCAGGATCACATGCTTAATTTCGGTATCAAGCGGTACCCAGTTTATATAATCCGCATTCATCGTAACGGCCTGGATATTGTATCGGGAATAATAGTTAATGGCGCCCGCCTGTCCGTAGTTATCGCAAAGCACAAGCGTATGTCTTTTATCCTCAATAGTTTCATACACAGCATCTACTTTTTCCGCCAGTTCCTTCCATCCGAGCATATCCGCAAAATCCTGAGGCAAAGCATGATCCTTTCCATCTTCCCAGCGCAGCAAACCCAGCGCCTGATAACGTTTCGAATGCTGACTCATTACAGCCGGACTGTTGATCGGGAAAGCTACCCTGAATATGGGAATAAACAAAAGCAAAATAACCAGCACAGCTACCGGACGAAGCCAGGTAAATTTTAACCGGAGTGCGTTTTCAAGATACACAGAGCCAAAAGCGAAGAAAATCGGGTAAAGCCCAATCGCGTAATATCCTTTGGCTTTCAGGTAGGTGAACAGGGATAACGTGAAAAGGAAAGCCCAGAAAAATGCCTGGTATTTTCTAAAAGCCGGATAGCGGAAAAATGAAATAAATGCAGCAGCAAGCACGAAAATCGACCCCATAAAAAACAAGAGTTGTTCTTTAAGGAAGTCGAGCCGGTTCACGTTCACCAGCTGTGTTTTTTCAAGCAGCTTCATGTGATGCACAACCGGGAAATTGTTCTGATACTGCCAGATCAGATTCGGCAAAACGATCAGCAATGCAAGCCCTGCGGCAAAGTATAGATGTTTATTGACGAAAATCTTGCGCTGAGGAGTGATCAACAGGGCAGGGATAAGTCCCAGAACCTGGAAAATGATATTGTATTTGTTCAGGAAGCCAAAACCAAGTGCGATGGCCATCAGATAAAGCCACTTATTGTCTTCGGAATCGATGTATTTCAGAATCGAGAAATAAAGCAGTGTCCAGAATAATACATCAGCGGAGTTTGGCTGATACAGCATATTGATCCGTACCAAAACAGAAAAAGTGATAGCCGTCGCTCCGAGAATTAAGGCAAACGGATTCCCTTTTAAGACTTCAATGGCTTTCCAAACCATGACCATGGTCAAGGCACCAAACAGTGCCGGGAAAAACTTGACCCAGAAAATGGAATTACCCAGGAGTAAAATCAGATAGGAAATCCAGGATGTAAAGGGAGGAACCGACAAATAACCCCAGGCCAGATGTTTCGCCTGATCGAGATGCAGGTATTCGTCGCGATGGAGGTCATAACCGGGATCGATGATGATGCCGTGCAGCACAAATTTTACAAGAATAAAAAGCCAGAGTATAAGGGTTTTCTTCAAAGGAACGCTGTTTTCAGGGTTTGGAGATAATTAAACCAGGTTTTACAAAATTTATGATTTGGCCAGATCCACCGCAAATTTCATCACCAAAGCCGTCTGACTTTTACTTTCGTGTGTAAAAACGATTTTGTTACCTCCGTCAAACACAAATCCGGCTTTTTCATAACAGCGGATGGCTGGCAAATTATTTTCAAATACGTATAGATAAATGAGATCGGGGGAGAAGGTCCGTTTACATTCGTCAATCAGCAAGTTAACAAATTTAAGACCTAAGCCCTGCCCGCGGCTGCTTTGTTTTCCTACCAGTAGTCGGCCGAGGCGAGGCGTGTTGATATCGTCGACGATTATTTCTCCAAAAGCAAAGGCTTCATCCTGATCGTCAAAAGCCATGTAGAATCGCCGCTTTGGAAAGGACAATTGGTAATTTGTAATTTGTTGCGGAGTTAAGGGGAACGTCCAGGCAGTTCCGGCGAACTGAAATAATAGATCGGCATCTGTGACCCAGCTGTTTAACAAATCGAAATGATCTTGCGAATAGTTTTGAAGCCTCATGAATTGGAAATGCGCAATGGTTTTATGAAAAATTATTCAATTATGACCTAAACTTAACCGACAGTTAACATCATTCCTATATCTTTGGTAGGAGTGGTAAGTATTAAAGTAAAATTGTATAGTGGTCTATGTTTTGGTATGAAGAGGAAGTCGTGCGCGTTGAGAAGGAATTGTTGCGTCTGGATTATTTGCCGGAAACGGTTTTTTATGGCAGTTCCACATTTACATTATGGGAAACGTTGTACAGCGATTTTCAGACATTAAAGCCTGTAAATTTAGGTTTTGGCGGATCCACATTAGCCGCCTGCGCATGGTTTTTTGACCGGATTCTAGCCCCCGTTACTTCTGCAAAGTCGATTATTATTTATGCAGGGGACAACGATCTTGGCGACGGGAGGCAGCCGGAGGAGGTTTGCCTGTTTTATCGTCAGCTAATAAGCCAGATACGAAACCGGTTTGGGAATATTCCCTGTTCCTTTGTTTCTATCAAGCCAAGTTTGCAGCGATGGGAAATTATTGAGCAGATAAAATCGGCTAACAGGCTGATTCGCGCAGAAATAGAAAAAGACGCATTCCAGCATTATATTGATATTTTTCCGGAAACATTGAATGAATTTGGTTATCCCCAGGAAGCGTTTTTCGAGGCTGACGGCCTGCACCTGAGTAATGCGGGCTATGCCGTTTGGAAGGAAGTAATAGGTAAAGAAATCAGCCTGAATAATTAACTTTATAACGCAACCGTTTTAACTGTCGGAGTGCCATGGAAAGAGGATATCATAAGTGGTTCAGTAAGATACTTGATCGGGACATGGAGCTGTTGGCTTTTGGACATTCGGGTGAGCCGGTGATTTTTTTTCCGACCAGAGGGGCTCGTTTCTATGATTTTGAAAACTGGAAGGTGATCGAAGCCATGCGGGAGAAAATAGAAGCCGGTAAGCTTCAGGTGTTCTGTGTGGACAGCATTGATAACGAAAGTTTTTATTCTGACGCACTGCCCGAAGCCCGAATTTTACGGCACGGACAGTATGAAAGTTATATCCTCAAAGAAGTGATTCCTTTTATCAGGAAACAAAATAGTGACAAGCGGCTGGTATCTGCGGGGTGCAGCCTGGGTGGTTATCACGCGGTGAACATCGCCTTCCGGCATCCCAAGCTTTTCACCAAGGTGGTTGGTATGAGTGCACGGTATGATCTGACGATCTCACTTCCATTTTTTGATGATCTGTTTGACGGGTATTTCAATGATACCATTTATTACAATATGCCAACACGGTTTATCGCCATGCTTTCAGATAAGCGGATCGTCAGGCAGATCAAAAAACTGGAAATCATCCTGGTTATCGGACTGGAAGACTCTTTCCTTGAAAATAACCGGCAGCTAAGCAATGCCCTGACGAATCTGAAAATTCCGCACGCCTATTACGAATGGCAGGAAGAAGCACACCGGTCGCGGTACTGGCGCCAGATGGTACAATTATATTTATAGATTTAATAAACCGACCCGATAAATGACCCGACTTTTGAACACGATTGCGCTGCTCGTTACCATGCATGCGGCTTCTGCGCAGAAGATCAGCTATGATGTTTCCTTCCCAAATATGGTTCACCACGAAGCCAGCATTGAGGTAACCGTAACCGGCGCTCCGCAAAAGCAGTTATTGTTCAGAATGAGCAGATCGTCTCCCGGACGTTATGCCACCCACGAATTTGGTAAAAATGTATACGATGTTATCGCCCTGGATCAGGCTGGCAAACAAGTACCTGTGGAGCGGGTGGATGGCGATGTTTATCGGGTAAACACCGCCGACGGATTTGCCAAAGTACGTTATACTTTGTATGCAAATCACCCGGATGGAACCTATGCAGGTGTTGACCAGAACAGCATTCAGCTTAACATGCCCGCATCGTTAATGTGGGTGAAAGAACTGGAAAAGGCTCCTGCTGAGGTGAATTTCAGGTTGCCGGAAGGCAAGGGATGGACGATAGCCACGCAGCTTAAACCGACGGAGAAAGCCAACGTTTTTACGGCGCCGGATTTGCAGTACCTGATGGATTCGCCGGTGAAAATTGGCAAGCTGATCGTGAAAAAATGGTCCTTGAAAAATAAGGATAACAAAAATCTGGATTTCAGACTGGCGCTGGAGGCTGACACCGATCAGTCGGGTGCGACACAGTTTGCCCATAAGATACAGAAAATCACGGAGGAGTCCGGAGCGGTTTTTGGAGAGTTTCCTTCGTTCGACTATGGCCAGTATACCTTTCTTGCGAGCATCAATCCTTATGTAAAAGGCGATGGCATGGAGCATCGTAACAGCACGATGATCGCACTGCCTGTGAAGTTCGATGGTTCAAATAATCTGCTGGGCGTGTTTTCGCACGAGTTTTTTCATAGCTGGAATGTGGAGCGTATCCGTCCGAAAAGTCTGGAACCGTTTAACTATGAAAAAAGCAACATGAGCCAGGCGTTGTGGTTTGCGGAAGGATTTACCCAGTATTATGGCGAATTGATTTTGAAAAGAGCCGGTTTTACCACATTAGAAGACATTGCCAGGACTTTTTCCGGACTTGTTAATACAAAAGAAAATACGCCAGGCGCCAGGCGCGTGTCACCCGCTGAGGCGAGTTGCATGGCTGTGTTTGTCGATGCCGGTGTGGCAGTTGACAAAACAAATTATCCCAACACCTATACTTCCTATTATCCGTATGGCGCATCAATTGCCCTGGCACTTGATCTGGAATTGATGAGCCGCAAGCTTTCGCTTGATGCGTATATGAGGGCTGTTTGGGCCCAATATGGTCAAACAGAAATTGCCTATACGATTTCGGATTTGCAGCAGGTGCTGGAAACGGTAACCGGCGACAAGGCTTTTGCGTTGGATTTTTTCAAAAAGTATGTTAATGGTCACGAATCTTTTGATTACACGCCATGGTTTCAAAATGCAGGCCTGACTTTAAAGAAAGAATTTGAAGGACAGGCATGGCTTGGCAATTTGCGTTACAACGGTGAACTTGTTATCGCTGCCAACACGATAAAGGGTACGCCGGCTTATCAGGCGGGACTGGATATTGATGACCAGATCCTCAAACTGGACGGGAAATCGGTTAAGTCGGAATCGGACATAAAAACGCTGCTGACCGGTCATAAACCCGGTGACGAAATCAGTGTGGAATATGAACACCGCGGCGAGCCAAAGCTGGCCATGATGAAACTTGCCGAAAACCCAAGGCTGGTTCTTGTGCCAAATGAAAAATTGAATCTTCCGGTAACCGATGCCATGCAAGCGTTCAGAAAGAGCTGGCTGGATTCAAAGGTTAGGTAGTTATCGGGTTTTCGTTTTGATCAATCCGCTTGTGTAGAGGAATAACGCGCTGTCCAGAATATTTTGTATTGTCTCCAGTGGAAGGTCTTCGACGGGGTTAAATGTCATAATTTTCATTCTGGATCGATCATCCTGGACGAGTCCGGGATGATTGATCCTTTTCCCTTCAACAATACCCAGATAGGGGAAGTTTGTCTTTTTATCGATCCACAGATAACAGAACATTCTGCCTTTATAGCAGAAAAAAGGCATACGGTATTTCCAGGCTTCCGTGATATCCGGATTTCTGTCGAGTATTATTTGACGTAACGCCGACAGGCAGCTTTTAACGGGCTCGTCTTTCTGCAAATAATAATTATCTGTTTCTTTCATCGGCTTATTTTGAAACTTCCCTTATGTCCAGCTGTTGAATAAGCGCAGGATTTTCCGGCGTTAATGTAAAATATACTTCCAGCGTCCCGTTTTCTCCTTCGATATGAAAATTACCTCGAAGCTGGTTTTCTGGTATCAATTCCGTTACATGCTTGATTTTACCAATTTTAGCAAAAAGCTGCTGCGTGTTTTTCTTTCTGATCTCTAAGGATTTGTCGGGAAAAAAGTTGACGGCAAAAATTCCGGATGCTGCGGAATTTATCCAGTCGGGAAGGAGTTTAACCAGTTCAGCCTTACGCTGTTTCAAAACCGGCGAAACGGGAAGTTCCCGGAGTTTTAGTCCCGCAATGGAAATGAGCGTATCCATTACCGCAAAGTTGACGGTATTCATGCCGGCATAGGTTAAATTTCCATTGGCAATGACGCCAAACCCGTATTCCGGCATAATCCACCATTGGCTGCCAAATCCTGGTAATCCACCCGTATGACCAGCAAATAGGCGGTTATCACAATCCCGGCTTATGCGCAGTCCGTAACCATAACTGCTTACCAAGGCACAGGTTCGGCCGTTTGGATATTTGAATTTTGTGTTCAGGTTATTGAAAGTCCAGGGCTGCTGCATTTCGCGAACCGAGCTACGTTTGACCGGCCCCGTGTCTTTGCCGTCTTTTGGAGGCCAGGCAGTCAGATGAAATGCCATGTATTTTCCGAAATCTTCGATTGATGTCAAAATGCCACCCATCGCGCCATAGGTGCCGTCGTGCAGTAATTCTTCCTCTTTCCATTGGTTATCTTCCCGACGATAACCATGGGCGAGCAAATCTGCGGGCGCTTTCGAATATTCCCAAAGCGTGTTTGTCATGCCAAGCGGCTTGAAAATATTATCGGTGATATACTGCTGATAGGAAATACCGGTGACATTGCCAATAATTTTCCCAAGCATGGCAAAGCCGAGGTTGCTGTATTCGTACTGAACACCCGGAACATTGGAATTTGACAGGCCATTTTGTATCAATTGAATCAGCGCTTCGTCTCGGGTGTCGAGCTGGCGGTCGCCCCATGGATTGTCTTCGGGAAAACCTGCTGTATGCGTCATCAAATTCCGGACTGTGATGGCCGGAGAATCGGTTGTAAGCAGGGGCATTGATTTTAACTCCGGAATGTAGCGATAAGCCGGGTCGTCCAGCTTTAATTTACCTTCGTCTCTGAGTTTCAAAATCGCCATCGTTGTGACACTTTTACTCATGGAAGCAATTCGGAAAAGCGATTTTCCGGATGCTTTTGTCTTTTTAGCCAGATCAGTGTAACCATATCCGTCTGCGTACAAAACCTGATCGTCGACGATCACGCCAAAAGCCAGGCCGGGGAAATTATTTTTTTCTGCGTACTCCCTGTATAGCTTCTCTACAATCGGCAAAGCGGCTTTAATCTTAGCAAGACGATCGGGATCGGTGAATACGGGCGGTTGATAGGTTTGTGAATGTGTGGTAACGGAAGTTTTTACCGGGGGATTTTTTGTTTGGCCGTAGGCAGCCGGATATAACAGAACAGATAGCGGGAGAATAAATCTTTTCATGATACAGTAATTGAGTATTTATTTCTTCGTGAAGTTAATGGAATCCACAATGTGTCCTCCATTAACCTCAGGAATTTCTCAATTTAAGATATCAGTCGTTCAACAATTTCATATAAATCTGATTTCCTTCCGGATCCAGATGGATTTCGTATGTATATTTTCCTCCTTTAAGCTTGTTTTCTCCTACGTAGTCAATGGGTTGAATGACATAGGGTTCTCCGTTAATATTGAGTTTTACGAAGCTGTACCGGTAGGCGAAATCGAATTTTTTGTAATCAGAGATCTGACTATCAGGCAGTGTTCCATATTTGTTGGTCCCGCCACTTGTGTTTACTTCTATGTTTTCAAAAGGCAGTAAACTTGCGTTTTTTACTCTGATTTCTACATCGCCCTTTGCTTCCACATCATTGTCCAAAGACTTATCTTTTGAACAACTGAGATGTAGCAGTGCCACAACGGCAAAGATGCACAATAGTAGTTTCTTCATAACGATTGGTTGGTTTACAGTTCATGCTTAAAAAATCGTTCCTGTTTTGAACCCAGGTTTTGATCTTTTTTCGGTGCCAGGTTAATTAACAACGCATGAAAAGAGTTTTTTGTTTTCGTTAATTTGGTATTTCAGGGATGAAATAATTCTTTTTCCTGTTAATGTGTTGGTAGAAAAGAAGTTAAATTTTTAATTTAAAAATAAATTCTCCATACCCCGATTCGATCTCGACGCGCTGTAAAACGCCGGCCCTGTAGGTGTATGTCATGACGTCACCATCCGGGAGGGTGGTTTCGTAAACCGAAGCTGCAATTTCCTTGAATTTAAGAAAAGTGAGGAAAACTTCCGAATAGATTTCACTTTTTGCAATGGGTTCATTGAAGTATAACCAGGTTACAGTTGCGGGTATATTGCTCTTCATTTTCACAACATCGTTCTTGTCTTTTTTTAATTCGTATTGGTTATCGTTGTAATAGGTGGTGCTTGTCAGTTTCTTTTTTTTATTCACATAACGTTGCACCTGCGCCTCTTTAAGCCGCGAGTTTGTGAATAAATTGGTCGTGTTGGACTGAATGTGAAAGGACAATAACATGCTTACATTCATCTCACTATCGGTTGCGTAAAACTGTCCGTGCGGCTGACTTTGCGATGTTGCCTTCAAAAAACCGACCTCTTTTCCCCGCCACAGCACCGAATAATTTCTGTATTGCTGGGCATACGCATCGTGGGCAAACAAACAGATCATCAGGATGAAAACCTGTTTGAGGCCAGCGGAAACATATGTATGGAATTTATCTACCGGCATACTTTCTTTTGTTGATGAATGACCGGGCGCGATTGCATTGCACACCGCTCCTTCAAAGAAAGGTTTACAATTAGCATGCCATTCGATAAAATGCGCTTTCTGGCGCATTGAAATCTCATCCCCGTTTACATTTAGATGATTTACGAAACAATGATAGTAATCGCTTTCCTAATGTACTAAATAACTGAGCAAACGGAAAGATAATTGTTGCAAAAAATGAAGAGGAGCAGGGAGAAGGCAAAGAGAAATCAAGTTTTGGAAACGGGGACGCCCAGTCTTGACTTCTCCTATGTTTACGGTAGTGATAAATATTGGTTTAATATTTTGTAAATACCAATAAATTTGACTTGTAAAGTGAAAAAGAAGTGAGAGTAGATTGACTTCCAAGCA
>NZ_JAVFVU010000023.1 GCF_030929615.1 Dyadobacter sp. LHD-138
TTAATGATTGTCCTTTCATCAACTGTTCGAGCGCCTTATCGCGCATCTGTTCGAATTCCGTCTTTTCCATGTTCTGTCTTAAAGTTAAAACTTTTAGACAGAGTTCATTTTACAGTCTCGCTTCGAAGCCTTGTTCGTCCAATTTTTAACTTTAGATTCTCTGTGAGTGAGTTTAAATATGGACATGTAAGAGTCAATAATCCATTCTTGTTTACCCTTGAAACATTGGTAGTTAATTTTTGAAAAGGCTTCTTGAACATAGATTCCAGTTACCTTCCTCTGATTTATATGAAGTAATGGCGTTGTAACTTCTGGAATTGTTTTCTTAGTTAACATCTCATCAACATATATTAAAAGTAATTCGTAATCTTTTTCTGTCATTATTGGCTCATCTTTCCTTACCTCTATTAAGAATTGTAATTGAGAACGAGCAAATTTCTTTTGCTCATCTAATGTAATAAGCTCCTGTATATCGTTAATCTTCGAGATTGTAGATGTAGGTTTTGATATGATATTAGGTTTTGGATTGTCTGAAAACTCAATATCAAGATTTAGTCGACTTTTGACATTCTGCTCGAAATTCAGGAATTGTTGTCTAACGAAATCATAGTTATAGCTTAGGTTTTTTCCATTCTGAACATGGCTAAGTATTTCTCTTAATTGATATCCATAATATTTGGCTCTTGCTATATTTTCAGATTCATCGCTCAATCGGTTTAAAGTTGCGTTAAGTATTCGATTGAACATTATTTCCATATAAATAGTAAGTTCTAGGTCAAATTGCTCGTCTATGAATTCCACGGAACGCGAGCATCGATATCGCCAACTTTCATATAAATCGTCATAGAGGTGTTTCCTTACTTCAAATAATGGATCTAAATTTTGAGTACTGAGTTCTTGTGACATAAACTTCAATTTAAAGTTATTGAGGGATACAATTTATAGTAATGAAAACCTGAAAGCTTACACTTCCTGATAAGATATCCAATGAGTAGCTAAACGACAAAGATTTTGTATTTAATCTATACTTTCAGCCGTAATTAGAAGCCAAGGAACATGGGAAGTTTTGAAATACCGAAAGCCTATTTGGCAATACTCAAGATTGGCTCCAAAAACAGCCAGCGCATCGATGCGGTGTTCAATCCTGTGTGAAGCCGTAGTGTAGATCTTAGATTGAGTTTGCAATTTTAAGGTTGAAGGTCATAAGCTCTGAACTTTTTGAATTGCATTGTGAATCAGAATTTATTAACATTATCTTTTTTAGAGATAAAAATTAATATCGATGAATACAGAAATAAGCCCCCAAGATCAGTATAAAGATGAAGTGATGAACAGGCTCAGGACATCCAAACTTTATAATACCTTTGCTGAACGCTGCCGAAATAATTCTGAGACAGATGGAAGCAAAATTTTAGCCATTACAGAAGAAGCCATTACATATTCCTATCATCGTCACAAACTTGTTTTGAGACATATGGGAGAATTTACGTTGCACGATTCGGAACATTTGTTTAAAGTACTGCGCCTCATGGAATTTTTAATTCCTGATAGTACAATTAGCCATTTATCAAATCCCGAACTGATGTTGCTAATTTTAGCTGTCTTCTTTCATGATATAGGCATGGCACCATCGGAGGCGGTAATAAGAGCTTGGCTAGGTATTGATATGCAAGATTTCACAGATGGCCAGCGAGAGGAATACGAAAAATTTCAGCGATTTGTAAATGGTAGGGAAGACAAAAAGAAAGAGGTAGATGAATTAAGAGCTCAAAAAAATTACGCAAAAGCGGAATTAGTGATGCGCTACCTCATATCAGAATATATTAGAATAACTCACGCGGAAAGAGCAATCGAGATTATTGCTGAGGATTGGGATGGAATATTCCAATACCATGGCACTGACTTAACCCCTCAACTAGCCCTCCTTTGTAGAAGCCATAATGAAGACAGTATTAAGCTGTTAGATTTAGACCATGCGATTCCTATGGGTCAAGGAACTTATATTTGTGTCCCATTTTTAGGAGTGGTATTACGCTTAGCAGACATTTTAGATTTTGACGCGAAGAGAACCCCCCAGGTGCTTCTGTCGAACTTATTCATATCAAGCCCAACTTCAATAAAAGAGTGGCAAAAGCATAGAGCTATTGATAATTGGACTATAACCGAAAAATTTATTGGTTTCAAGGCAACATGTTCCCACCCAGCTATCGAGTCTTCAATTAGGAAATTTTGTTCGACAATAGATTACGAGCTTAAATCATGTTCCTCTGTCTTATCGAATTTACATGATGGAAATTTAGTGCCATTTCCAGATTATTATCGGATTCCGCTGGCACCTAAGGTCGATTCTTCAAGAATTAAAGCGGAGATTGATTTAAATGGAAAGCCGAAATATCTTTATCGAGATACAACTTTCACCCTTAGCAAGAAGCAAATTATTGACTTATTAATGGGAACAAAATTGTATGGGCAAACAAATATTGCACTTCGAGAGCTGTTGCAAAATTCAATTGATACATGTTTGTTGAGAGCCAAGTTGGAGGAGTTTTGGGGTAATAGTCATAATCCGGAGCTTGTTGTTACTTTTACCAGAACCGATCAAGAGACGAAATTATCAGTTTTAGATAATGGAATGGGTATGGATGAAAATATCATAGATAATTTTTATTCTAAAATTGGCAAATCTTATTATAAATCATCCGACTTTCTGGAGTTAAAGTCAACGTTGAGATCGGAATATATTCCTACATCCAGGTTTGGAATTGGAATACTTTCTTGTTTCATGGTAAGCGATGTCATTGAGGTCGAGACGCGTCGTGTTAATGAAAATCATCATTATTCCGATCCCTTAACATTAAGAATTGAAGGTCAAGACAGCATATTTTTTATACAAAGGGGCAACAAGAATATGCCTGGGACTTCCACAACTCTTACTCTTCGAAAGGATAATCCCTGGTCCTCGTTAACGGATTCTCAAATCGTTGATTTTGTAAAACGAACCGTTCCGTTTCCTCCATTTCCGATTAAAATAAAGGTAGGCTCTCTGACTATGGAACATAGGCCAATTTCAGCGACAGAAGCTAGTATCGAAGATTTTAAACATCAAGAGTCTCCAAATTTCAATTTAGTTACATTTCCGATAATTTTGAACGGTTCAAAAGGAATCTTTGGATATTGCGAAGCTACCATAATTGAAAGTAATGGAATTCCTGTCGATGGATTAAATGAGACATCTCGTGAGTTCGAAATTAATGGCTCAATACATCGGTTCAAATCAAAGCTTAAAATTGAGCCAAACAAGATTTCTTCCCAGTACGAAAGCATAGATATTAAGTCAAAACCCGGTGAAATCAAAATCAAAGAGTCTGTTACAGACATTAAAAACTCACGATCTAAACTGGCACTTCATGGTATTGAATTGCCGATGTCGCTCTTTGATTTCTGGAACGGCGATACATACCAGCGTGCAAAGGTTAATTGGCCTGTATGTGTACAGCTTAATATTAACATAAATGGAAACAGGGATATTAACCTTAATTCAGCCAGAACTGAGATCTTGTCTGATGAAAAATGGATTGACTTTGAATACACACTATGCAAAGAGATTCTTTCGGGTGTTAAGAATCAGGTGAATGTAGTTTATTGGAATGCGCTGAAAACTATTTTGTCATCTAAGGTTGAAGGATATAGTGTTGAATTTCAACATGCGTTATCGGAGGTTTAATGATTTTTCGTTAAAATTCTCTTTCGATCATTCGTTTTTTTTCGTCTCTACAAAAAATCTTATTTTATATTAATTTAACGTCCTTATTTTTAACTAAATAAAATGCCATCCATTATAACTGGATGGCATTTTCAATTGTAAGAAGTAAAAAGTGATTTAAGTAGATATTCCTATGAAACTTCAACATTGTTCATGGGCAAAAAAAGATATTAAGTTGCTTGGCGAAGTAATGGAGTAGATCAACTTACGTCGCACTATGGGCTGCTGCATGTTATTCTGTCGGCAATTTGAATTTTTCGCTTACGTCAACTTTTGTCAGGAGGTTTGAATATTTGGTCATTACATCATTTTCGTGGCTTCCTAAGTAATTTTCAGTGGTTTTAAGACTATTATGTCCGAGACTTCTTGAAATCAATACTAGCGGTGCATCGTTTTGCATCATGATGGTACTGAAACTGTGTCTAGCTACATAAGTTGTCAATGGGATTTTGATGTTAAGCGTTTCACCTACTTTTTTCATATATTTATTTACCAGTTTAGTGACATTCTGGACACTCATTCTTTCCCTTAAAGGGGATGCATTCAAAGGTAAAAAAGGGAATATGTGATTTTCCGGAGCATTATTCTTATTGCCCCATTTATCAATCGTCAGTTTAGCAAAATCATGTAGGGGAATTATAATTTGTTTCTGGTTATTTCTGGAAGTTAATTCAGTCTTTGCCCGAATCACTCTCATTGTTTTGTTTTCGATATTTGCATATCGGAGTCGACAAATATCCTTAATATTTAAACCATTGCAGAAGTAAGAGAACAACCAAATATCGATTGCCATATCTTCATTGCTTCCACGAACTCTTTTAAACTCTATTATACTGTCTATTTGATTTTGGGTAAGAGCTTTTTTTATGTTTTGACCAGCAGGAATTACATATTTTCCTTTCCTAAAAGGGTAATCTTCTCTGCGTATGTAACCCAAATCAATTGCTTGATTTACAATTGTTCGAAAGCTTCTAAGGTATATTCCTATCGTTGTATCTTTTGTGCCTTTATTTTTCGCATCACGTTCATATTTTTTTAAAAAATCAACTGTCACATCGTCAAATCGAAGCCTCTTTTGATAAGCTTTTAATGAATTTAGTGCGGTATGATATGATTGAGCCGTTGAGACACGGCCAGAATCAGCTAGTTTAGCTACATAATTTTCCATCAGGGTATATATGTCGCCAGATGTAGATTTTGGAATGTTGCCATAGTAGTGAGCTTTAAACATCTTAAATGTAAATTCTGGAAGGTCTCTGATAACTTGGTTCGCCTTGCCTTCTTCAATCTGAATACGATTTTTTGTTTCTCTTAATAAATCTGGCAATTTTTTTGAGGTAGTTATACGCTCATAATCTTCGATCGATAAATCGATGGCTATAATGTAATCTTTGTACTTCCTAAGATATGTAACTCTCAATTTTAACGGATATTTTCCGTCTTGCTTTTCTCTACGTTTGTCAAGGACAATTTTCGCGGTTGCTTTGGATAAACTCATAAATTTTAAGATTTAATTTGCAAACAATTTCACAAACAAACTTTGTGAACACCGATAAATACCGGATACAAAGGATGATAAAAATTTTATTAAATAATTGGTGTAGAGATAGTTGTATTAGAAAGGATAAGTATCAACAACAATCGATTAGTAGAGATCGCACGACTGTTAATCAGAGGGTCGTTGGTTCGAGCCCAACTTCGGGAGCCCTGAATTAGAAGCACTTAACGAGAAATCGTTAAGTGCTTTTTTATTTTTAATTCATCCTGAAATATGCGGTTCGGTACTTACGGAACCAACACTTTCTTTGATCTTATATTGCCCTGGTTTTGTAATGACAATATATATAAGCCAGAGGAAAGATTACCTACGGGTTTCACCGTGTAAATATTGCCCGTATTGATCAGACTGAACGGGATAGTCCGGCCGCTCATATCAAACAGGCGAATGTTTTGCTGGCTGTCTCCTTTTAACAGGAATTTTAGCTCGCGGTTGACGACTGGATTGCCCAGAATTTCAAAGGCAACACTGTTTGTATTGTTGGCAACCGAGATGATCCGGGAGTTTTCAAAGCTGCCATCTTTATCGACCTGCCTCAACCGGTAGTAATTGTTTCCCTGTGTCGGCGAAGTGTCCAGAAAGTTGTAATTTAATTTTGTTGTCGAGCTTCCCTTTGCCATCACCTTCCCAATGGTCATAAATTCCTGCAAATCACCGCTGCGTTGAATATCGAAATGACTGCTTCCTGATTCCTCCGTCGTTGCCCAGGAGAGGGAAATGGCGTTGTCCAACAGATCACCCTTAAATTGGGTTAATTTGACTGGCAGTGGTGTGACGCAATTGTTTTTCAGTTCGGCAATAATGGCATTGGGTAGACTGGGGCTTGTGACTTCTACCCAGATGGATCGCAAACTTTCTGCTGGTAAATACGTGTAGTTTGCCGCATTGATGTCAACGGGAAGCGTGGATGAAATACTGGTGGTAGGACTTGTTAAAAATAAATTGTCACCCGGGCCAAATGTTGCTTCTCCGTTGATTAACACACCGTCGTCCAGATAAAGTTTGTAAGTAATATCAAAAGCGGTTAGGCTGGTCGTGGTGATGTCAAGATCATAGGTCCTGGGTCCCGCCGGTGCGTTGCAGTTTATAAGTCCGCTGGCCTTCGGGTCGGCGATGGCGAGGTTGAAACCTTTGGCAAAACAGTGTACAGGAGGGTTGTTGCTTTGTGACTGTGTGGACCAGACGTCTCCTTTAAGAACGGGAAGCGAAGTACATGCCCCAGGAACCGGGAATTGAATGTTGTTAATTGTGATTTTGTAAAGGTCTCCGCTAATATGCTGTTCTGAGATGGTTAATCCGGTGAAAAGAGGAATTATACTTGGGTCGGCACTGTAAGTGGGCAGTAGTGCGGCTGTCCCATCCATGTCGATCGCCAGCGTTGCCAGGACCGCTCCAAGGTCGGCGGCTGTTGGGGCTTTCTTGTAATCAATATTTGGGTATTGGCTGGGCGTCCAGAGATGGACGTAGGTGTATTTGTTTCCGTTGTTTTTATCGATCGTAAAAGACAGATTCACGTTGACCGTGCAAGTCGTTGGGTTGGTCGTAACATTGTTTAGTTCAACTCCGGGATTTACAAATGAACATTGCGCACTAAGTTGATTGAATTGAGCAAGGCATACAATGCAAACAATGCTCAAGAGGTAGGATGTTTTCATAGTACATAAGTTTAGAACTGGGTCAAAATGTTAACTCAAGATACTATGTATATATAGAAATAGTTTAAGTTTTTGGTTAAATATTTGAATAATTTTAGGGTATGGTCATATTGGTATATTTATATATATTATTTGTAGAATGTAAATATAATTAATACTAGGTACTGTTCGAAATATATCGTATCTGTGCTTCAAATAAGTTTTAATCTATTGTAAGTAAGGTGATTGGTTATTTTTATTTGTTTTGTTGAATAATAACTAATTTGACAAAAACGAGAATTTCTATGCGAATAGGTAAATGGAAAATAGTATTGTCTGGTTGGATTTTATTGTTGTAAAAGTTATATTTCAATTAACCTGATCGGAGGCATTTTGAGTAGTTGGTTTTGACGTTCATGCCTGAAAAATCAGGACATATTTTTAAAGAATTTTGGAAGGTGACGATGTGATAGCAAAGGGGAACAATCAGATCATAACATGTGACCTGTTTGAGGTAAATATCCGTTTTGTACTTGAAGTTTAAAAAATACCCGGACGGGTGAAATGCTTAAGATCCAACCATTAGTTGCTGTCTGGACTTGTGGGTATCGATAACTTCACGACTTCCCCATAACCGACTTTGATCTCAAAAGCGTTGACAAGTGCAACGTTTTGCAAATAGGCCAAAATTAACCGGATAACGCCTCCATGTGTCACGACTGCTATTTTTTGAGCCGATGATGTCAATAATTCATCCCAAAAAGACAGGATACGTGCATTCATTTGTACCATGCTTTCTCCCCCGGGAACGACGACATTGACAAAATCATCCATCCATACTTGCAGATCGGTTTCATTAACGGTATCCCAGGTTTGTCCTTCCCAGTCCCCGAAGTCAAGCTCGGTGAGGCGCTCGTCCGTAATGAAATCAGGGGTGATTCGTTGCGCTAGCAAGGTGCAACGTGTGGAAGGACTGGAATAAACGGCATTAAATTTTTGAGGTAACTGGCTTTTAATAATCTCAAATTCCCCGGGAAAGGTATCCATAAGCGGAACTTCAAAACGTCCGTAAATCAGGCCGGGAGACAGGGAGGGCGTGGTATGCCGGATTAAATAAATTTCCATAAAAGGGCGGTGAACAAGTAAAAACCGATTTCACAAACCTGCTGCGTTGTGCCCAGACAATCGCCTGTATATCCGCCAATCCATTTTGTGAAATAGCGCGCCAAAAGCATTTTGATCCCGTAAAGTATGGGCAAGGATAATAATAACGAGGGTTGATTGAGCAAAAGGAACAGGCTGATTAATGGAATGATTGCGATAATAGCTGCAATGAATAAGGTGGTTTTACTGCCAACTTCTGCAACTGGTTTGGCTTTGCTGTCGTCCGTAAACCGGACATATTGATGTGTGAAAATCATCGTTACAGCCATAAATCTGCTTAGTGCATGTGCACTGACAAAAACCAGTAGGATTGCAGGAAACTGGCCTGGTAAGAGTTCGGTTAATGCATGGAGCAGCGAAAATTTTAATCCAAGGAGCAGCATGAGACTGACGACTGCGTAAGTCCCGACACGGCTGTCTTTCATGATTTCGAGGATTTTTTCCTTTGTCCAGCCGCCGCCGAAGCCATCGCAGGCATCAGCAAAACCATCTTCGTGAAAGGCTCCGGTGAGCAGAATGGACGAAATCATGGAAAGGAGGATTCCGGTGGGAATATTGATACAATACATGCCAAGGAATAGGGAAACGGCAGAAACTGAGCCAACAATCCATCCAATGAAGGGTAGATAACGCGTGGCTTTGTTCATATCTTCTGGGTTATAACCGACCCAGGAAGGAGCGGGGAGCCGGGTGTAGAATTGCAACGCGGTGAAAAATAATCGTAATTCCTGCTTCATAGATTTTCGTTTGTTGCCGGGTTACGACCGAATTATACGGACTGGCGGATGATCGCGATTTCTTCGTTTTTAAAGCTCATATGCAAATGCTGATGATCCTGAAAGTTAAAAACCTGACCGGCATCACGTACATTTTGTATTTTTGTAAAATCAAGCTCCTGAATAAGCCAGCCCTCTTTTTGGGGTGCTAGCGTAGCAATAATGCCTTCTTCGGGCATATCCGTGTCAGGCGTTGCATAGCATGCCGAAAAACCGTAGTTAATATCCACAGCCGGAGACCACAGTGCATTGCCTACCGTTTGGGAAACAACAGTGTAAACCTGATTTTCCAGGGCACGTGCCCTGGCGCCAATGTGGACACGCGTTGCTCCCCGAATGGTTTCTGTACAGCTTGGCGCCAAAATCAGCGAGGCGCCGTTTGAACTTAACAGGTGTGAGCCGAGCGCAAACTCAACATCGTAGCAAATTTGTATGCCAAAAGTGCCCCAGGAAGCCTCGAAAAGGGTTAGGTTTTTGGTGCCGCTTTGGATTCCCCATTCTTCGTTTTCAAAGCGGGTCATGAAAAATTTATCCTGATGACCTGACAAGCCTTTTTCGGAAAAAACATAAACCCGGTTCACATTTTTCCCTGCTTCGATGACCGGAATACTGGGGGCCACAATGATGACCTTATATTTTTTTGCAAGATCAGAAAAGACACTGCAAAATTCATTTTTCAAAAAATCAAGTTCAATAACCTGGCGGCGGATATCATGCCGGATATCGTCAGAAAAAACACTCACCAGCTCCATCGCGCCATATTCTGGAAACAGTAAAAGCCCGGCTTTTTGCTTTACGGCGTCCATTACCCATTGTTCAACATGTGTACGCCAAGTATTAAAATGGGCATGTTCAGTAATCGGGTAACTGGCGGAGGCAATGATCATATTGGGAAAATGGTGCTATGGTTGTTAAATCAGGAAGGTTACTATTTCTACCGCGGCGGACCGCAAGTATTCCGGTGCGCTGCACGCTTATGTCAGACCGAAACTGATTTCTTATTCAATTTCTTTCATCCAAAAAATCATCGTTTTGGGTGTCGAGATGGTTTCGCCAAGATCCGGCCATTCCATTGTTGTTTTCAAATCCGGTACTTCTTTATACCCTCTTTTGATCCAGAAGGCATCATTCGGGCGGTAGTCAACAGGTTGAGCAGGGTGATTGATCCTTTCAACCGAACAAAAGCAGGCTGTCCTAAAGGTGCCAAAACTGCTCGCATATTCTTCACGCGCATCAAAGAACCGGTGGCCTAAGCCCTGTCCGCGATAGCTGCTCAATAATATACTTTCACCAAAGTAAAAAATGTTGTCGATGTTGAAACCGGCTTTTTCAAACGGCTCCCGGATATCGGCTGTTTCGTCGCGTAAGGGGATGCAGGTTGTCGCACCCACCATTTTTTCTCCGTCATAAATGGCAAATAAAAAGGAGCGTTCGGCGAAGGCGTACGTCTTCAGATATTCCATTTCATATGCCAGAGAACCCTCATACAAATAGGGGTAATCCCGGAAAACTGCTATCCGCAATTTGGCCAGATCCTCGAAAACGGATTCAATTCCACTGCCTTGTTTGGTAATAAATGAAAGAGACATAGTTTTGGGGCTATCGGCTGTCAGCTATTGGCAGTCGGCTTTTAGCTCGTTATGAGTTCTTGAAATTCTAAATAAAAATGGTTAAAGTGCTGTTACTATCCGGCATCTGACAGCCGATTGCTGAAATCCGACCGCCGCTCAGGAAACCAGTTTGATCCAAAGTTCAAGATTATAATACGTAGTCACCCTATTTATTTTTCCACCGGTCACTTCTAAAAATGCTGCGGCAGGCAACACATATTTTTGTCCGTGAGCCTCCGGGAAACCTTCATCACCCTTTTTGTAAATCCCGTTCACGACAAACTCAACAGACACACGTTTATCGGTTGGTTCGGTGAAAAATACCATGTCGGTTAAAGTTTCTTCATATGAATCATCCATCATCTGCATGAATTCGGTGAACTTTTCAATGCCAACCCTTACTTCGCCCTGGTTAGGTTCATGACGCACTTCGGGGTGTAATAAGGAAAGCATACCTTCCCAGTTTTTTTTGTTGAAGAAATTATAATATTGCTTTACGGTGTCTAGCGCAGTCATTTTATTGAAATCAGTGGATCAAAACGTTTTCGCAAAGTTAAGTTTTGCGTTATTGATTAAAAGGATTTTTGGTCAAAGAAACCTGGCCGTTGCCATCTTTTTCATATTTGGCGATGCAGTTCTGCTGAAATTCTGAGTCAAAATTATTGTCTCCCGAAACCAATGTGGCGGGTGCCGGTTTTCCTTCCTGAAAGAAGTAAACTTTTGTATTTCCATATTTGGTGTAAGGCATTAAATCTCCATATTTTTGTATTTCGTCCCAAGGTTCTCCCTGAACCGTAACGGCATAAATTCGTAAAATAGGGCCGGTATTATTGGGGTTTCTATACAGTGCAACTTCCTTGAAATTGCCTTTCAGATCATTCACGGTAGGTTGTGAACTGGAATCATAGATAATGTAGCCAATTAATAAAGCGATGGCTGCGGCGATGATATACTTAACTTTCTTTCCGTCCATGGTATTGGGTTTGTGGGTTTACACAGCGGGCCACAGAGGTAAAAGAGATACACAGCGCTTCTTAATCGTCGCTGTGTATCTCTTTAAAACTCCGTGTATCTCTGTGCAACCTATATAATTTAAATAAAACTCATTTATCCGACACGCCTGCGCTTTCGAAACTTGCCATTTCGTTTAAAAATGCGACAGCACTTTGTAGCAGCGGATAAGCCACCGCGCAGCCTGTTCCTTCGCCCAGACGCATGTCCAGGTTTAACAAAGCTTTCACCTGCAAATGTTCCAACAAGAGCGCATGTCCTTTTTCTTCGGACTGGTGGCAAAAAATTGCAGAGTCTTTTATGGTAGAATTTATCTTAAAAGCGCACAAAAATGCGGCCGAAGCTATGAAGCCGTCGACCAGCAAAACCATTTTTTCTTCGGCAGCTGCCAAAAATGCCCCACACATCATCGCAATTTCAAAACCGCCAAAAGTTTGTAAAACCTGTAACGGAGCTGTACCGACTGCTGAATGATTTGTAATCGCCTGCTGAAGGATATCAATTTTCTTCCGATACTGATCGGGATTGACGCCTGTTCCTTTTCCTACGCAATCGGAAAGCGGAATTTGCAATAGTTTGCTCATGATTACCGAAGCCGATGAAGTATTTCCGATACCCATTTCACCAAAACCGATAATATTGGAACCGGTTTTACGGATTTCTCTCACAATCTGTTTTCCTTTTTCAATCGCCGCCTGGCATTCTTCGGTCGTCATGGCCGGTTGCTGCAGGAAACTTTTGGTGCCGTGGTTTATCTTGGCATCGATCAGTTTTTCATTGGGTTCAAAATCATGATCCACACCTGCATCTACCAGCACGAGTGCTATGCCGTTTTGCTTGGTAAAAACATTAATCGCAGCACCTCCGTTGAGGAAATTCAATACCATTTGAAAGGTAACTTCGGAAGGGTAAGCACTCACCCCTTCGCTGGCGATTCCATGGCTTGCGGCAAAAACGACGATGTGTGGTTTCACCAATGCCGGGGTTATTGTTTCCTGGATCGTGGCAATTTGCAAAGCCACATCTTCGAGTTTTCCAAGCGCACCAAGCGGCTTTGTTTTATGATTAATTTTATGTTGTATTTGTTCGGATAACGTCATCGCTTTATGATATGTAAAGGTCACACAGAGTTTCTCAGAGAAAAGAAGAGGGACACAGAGATTTATTTTTTGGCTATTTAATTCTCCGTGACACTCTGTTAATCCGCGCGGCGCCCGCTCTGTGTAACCTTAAAATTATTTCTTTAAATGAAGTGGCAAGCCGGAAACCATAAAAATGGCCTCCTCTGCCTTGCTGGCTACATATTGATTTGCCCAGCCTTGTAAATCTGTGAACTTTCTGCCAATTTCGGTATCTGCATGGATGCCCATTCCAATTTCGTTTGAAATGATGATAAAAGTGCCTGAGCGCTGTGTTATCGCATCAATTTCTTCCTTGAAAGCGGCCAGTGACTGATCAATATCATGGTCAAAAGCGACGAACAAATTGGTTAGCCAAAGCGTAACACAGTCGATCACGACAACCTTATTTTCGATTGGAAGTTTATGGATATTAGTCTCGGATTCATAGGTTGTCCATTCGGGGCCCCGCTCGTTTTTGTGCAGCTGCACGCGCTCAGCGAAGTTATCGTCCCAGATGTGGGCCGTTGCAACATAAACCGGGGTATCAGAAAGTTGCAGTGCTTTTTCCTGCGCAAAGCGACTTTTCCCGCTGCGCGCGCCTCCGGTGATGTAGATGATCATTTTTCTTCTGGTGTTTTGAAACGTTTGTAAAGGAATAACTGCCATTTTTCTTCCGCTACACCGGCTTTGTCCATTTCAGCCCTCGCCAATGTAAAAAACAGGTCGGATAAGCGGTTGATATAGGCCGGAATTGCTTCATGAACCGTATCCGTTTTTATCAGGGAAACAAGTCTGCGTTCGCCTCTGCGCATTTGCGTGCGGGCCAGATGGCACAAAGCCGAAACTTCATTGCCGCCCGGTAACAGAAAATAATCCGATGGGGAGGTCATTTCGGATTCAAGCGTGTCAATCCAGGTTTCACAAAACTCTGCTCCGTCTTCGGGCATGGGGTTTTTATTTTCCTTTTTTGCATCGGAAGGACGTGCCAAGTGCGACATCATGTCCATGAGATCTTTTTGGATTTTATGCAAATTTGGCTGCCATGCATGGTCATTGCCCAGTTTAACACGCAGTAAACCGATGGTAGAATTGGCCTCATCGAGGGTTCCGATGCATTCGATACGCACGTCATCTTTCGAGACACGGCTTCCGCCAAATAATCCTGTGGTACCCTTATCGCCTTTTTTTGTATATATTTTCACTGTAAGAAACGTTAAATTTTATTGATTTTAATGGTTTGCAGCGCCATGAGTAGGTCGCTGATATTGGAATATTGCGTTGTTACTGAATTATTCCGAAATGTCCAGACCGGAATTCCTGTTTGCCCGGACACTTCAATGGTATAAGCTAATACGCCGTTATCGGTTACAACGAAATCTTCACGTTGCAAAGCACGTTTTGTCCAGAAAACAAGATTGGGGTCTCCCGTCAGATGGATTGATGTGGAGGAGGCTTCTTTATGAATGTTGAACGTGCCCGTATTTCTGTCAAAATGAAAGCCGTTTTTGATGAAAGCGGCTTCGAAGCTGCCATTTAAAACGAGATCTTCGGGTGTTCCGGTGAGCAGTTTTCCATCCGGTTTCATTAACCAGAGTTTATCGGCGGCTTGCAAAGCGAGGTCAAGTTCGTGGGTGGAGAGTAAAATAGCCTTGTTGGTTTGCCTCGATAAATGATGGAGGAGGCGCATCATTTCCACCCGGTTTGGTAAATCCAGATGGGCCGTGGGTTCGTCAAGCAAAATCAGATTGGTATCCTGGGCCAATGCACGGGCAAGCATTACCTTTTGCCTTTCACCATCACTCAGTTCATTCATGCGGCGGCCAGTGTAACGAATGGTATCGGTCGCTTCCATCGCCCAGCTGATTTTTTCCCTATCCAAATCCGTCAGCGTTCCAAGCCAGCCCGTATAAGGCGTGCGGCCGAGTGCTACCAGTTCGTTGACGGTTAAATTTCCTGCTTCGATTCTTTCGGTTAATACCAGACTTAATTTTTGAGCGAGATCAACCGGTTTTAAACTGGATAGCGATTGTCCGTCCATGATAACTTCCCCGGATAAAACCGGCTGTAATCCAGATAAGGTACGCATCAAGGTAGATTTCCCCGCACCATTAGGACCTAACAGACAAACCAGTTGTCCCGACCATAAATCGAGATTCAGCGACCGGGATATGATTTTATTTTCTCTCTTTCCGAGCTTATAACCAATGGTCAGATCGCGGGCTGTGAGTAGCGGTTGTGGATTCATGAGAACGAAGAACGTAAGTTATTACGGCTGACGATGACCCAAATCACGACCGGTGCCCCTAATAATGAAGTCACCACGTTAATCGGTAAAACAGTTTGTGAACCCGGCATTTGTGCAATAATGTCACAAATTAGCATGAGCACGGTTCCTACCAGGCAAGTACAGGGGATTAAAATCCGGTGATCCGAAGTGCCTAGTAAAGAACGGGTGATATGTGGAATGGCAATGCCAACAAAACCGATCGGTCCGCAAAATGCGGTGATACTGCCTGTTAGCAGACTGGTGCTTGCCATGATAATCAGGCGTGTTCTGCCAACGGTCAGGCCCATGCTGCGGGCATAATTTTCGCCCAATAACATGGCATTTAACGCCTTGGACGAAGAAAAGGCGATAAGCAAGCCAACAGCGACAACGCCTGAAAGTACGTACAAATGGTATTGAACAACGCCACCGAGCGAACCGAAAGTCCAGAGTATATATTCCTGCAACTGTTCGGGCTGGCTGAAATATTGCCAGATGCTAATGACCGAAACGGTTATGGTGCCAACCATAACCCCGACGATGAGCAAAATGACATTGTCTTTAATGCGACCGGCAATGAGCAAGACCATGGACAAAACAAGTGCTGCACCGAGGGATGCCATAACCACAATAAGCCAGCTTCCTGAAACCCCAAGCTGCCTGATTGCGTAAATACTCGCGCTGCTTCCACTCGTAAGCATGACCGCTGCAACACCCAGTCCGGCTCCTGCGGTAATCCCCAGTTCTGACGGTCCTGCCAGTGGATTTCGGAATAAAGTCTGCATTTGGAGGCCGCTGACCGATAAGCCACAACCGACGATGATCGCCGTGATTGCTTTGGGCAGACGAATCTTTTCGACAATAAATAACCAGGCAGTGGTATCTGATTCTCCCAGGAACACAATTCTTGCCACCTCGTCAAAAGGAATCCGAACTGAGCCCAGCATGATATCCAACAGGAAAAAAAGGACAGCCAGAACCACCAGACCAATAATGATCAGCTGACGGGAACCAGAAGAAGACCGGATAAAAAGAGGCATGAGTAAATGAATTACAAAAAGGTAGCTGCGAATTAAAACTTCAAAGCCGAAAGCTGACGATCTATTTCACCTGCCTGTAATATACCAATTCGTGCTCTGGCAACAATTCAGGATGCAATATTTTGATCAAATCGGATAAGACAATCTGAGGGTTTGCTGCGCCGGACTCCCAGTAATCGTTGGATCCACGGCTGTTGACGCGTTTATTATAACTGTAAATCTGTCCTGATTGATAAGCTTTAAAATCAGTATAACGCGGATCTTTAGCCAGTATCTCCTTTTTGTTATCATAATTGCTGATCCCGACATTTAGCCAGAAATCTGCCGTAAGTGCCACGGGATAAACGGCCTCAAAGTTCAGTGGCAGACTTCCGGTAGCCTTGGTATTGTTCCAGTGATAAGCGGCGCCGGCGTCTCGGAAAAACTGGGCCATGTAACTATTCCCATTGGGCACAAACCAGGAATCTTTGGAATTCATTCCGGTAATAATGCTTGGTTTCGTTTTTACATTGCGGGTTAAAGCCGCCAGCCTTTTGTATTCTTCTTCCATCTTCGCAAATTTTTTGTTGACGAAATCTTCACGGTTCAGAAGCACGGCCAGAAGTTTAACCCATTCGGCGCGGCCCAACGGTGTTGTTTCTACCCATTCGGAGTTGATCAGCACAGGGATTCCCGCTGCGTTTAGCGTAGTATAACGTTCCATTTTCGAAACGGGGCTGCCGGTAGTCATGACCAAATCCGGATGCATCGTGATCAGTTTCTCTTCATTCAATCCCTGGTCTTTTCCAACTTCTACTATTTTACCCGCGTCAATTTGCCTGATGATTTCAGGATTGGAAACGTATTTCAGGTTACCTAAGCCGGTTACAATTTTTTCCTCTCCTAAAACGCCAACCAAACCGATATGCATGGAAGACATCGCTACCAGACTTCTGATCGGGATTTCAATAAACTGGCTGTTTGGATAACCTTTCGGCTTTTTTGTGCCGCGTTGAAGTAAAACGTATTTAGCGGTGTCGGTACTTTTTTCAAAAGGGCTTAAAATATTGATAACCTTGTAATTGTCATGATATTCAATCGTAAAACCTTTGGCATGATGGATCTGGATTTTTTCAGAAAAATAATCCTTGCCGGATGAGGCTGTTTCTGCACTTTCAGTGAGATTGGAAGAGCTTCCGCACCCTGTCAAAAACAATAAGGGAACAAAAAATAAAGCCGCAAAACGGGCAATAATGAATAAATGGGAAGGCCACGCAAAGTCATTGCGAACTTCCTGAATGGAGGTTTTCTGTTTTTTTGTCATTTTAGCTACAAGCCTTTCTTCCGAAAGCTGTGAGTATTAAGTTAATAAGGCAGGTCTTCTGACTCGTTCCATTCCTGACGCCTTCCCGGGGGCAATTTTGAATGATAGAATGAGGGAACGATTGAATAGCTGGCTTGTGGCCATCATTCGCTCATTCTATCATTCAAGAATTCAAACATTGTTCTGCCCAGTGGCAATTGTCATGGATGTTTTGATGAACTTACAGCAGCGGAGACTGTTCCGGACTTACACCGGTATTCCCTTTTAAAGTAAGCGGATAATTTAAACCCGATTACTACCCTGATGACTGCAAAACTACTAAGATTTGTGTCGGGGTTGATGATTTGATGAAATAAATCTAGTGTAGGGTTTGAAGAGGCGTTGCTTGTTTTAATTTTTCCAGAATAAACGCAACTCTCTTTTCCACCGGGCAAAGCGGAAGCTGGATGATTTGATAACCTGCCGAAAGATAGGTTTGAGCAAGCGCCTCATAAAGTTTTGAAGCCTCTTCGAAGGTTTGCCAGCGTTCGGCATCATTGACGTAAATACTTTCCCAGGGCGGGGCCATGAAAACGTATTGATGGTAAGAATAGGTTTCGAGCGCTCTTTGCTGCCGGTCACTTATTTCGAGCTGACCAACTTTTAAATAGGCGACGATGTCAGGAATTCCCCGGTCGAAGAAGGTAAATTGGTTGGATAGGGCGGCCTTTTCAAATTCAAGGATCATGCGTTCGAGTGCCAGATCAGCAAAAGCCGCAAGATCTTTCCAGGGAAGGCAATCGGTTTTCAAGGCAACCTGCTCCTGAATAAGCTGACGTGAAATTTCATCAGAACAGTTAAATCCTTCCTCTTTTAACGCGTCAAGTAAGGTGGTTTTCCCGGATCCCGGGCCGCCGGAGATAACAATTGAATTCATAGCGGGACAAAATTACCAAATGAATTGTGTTTTCGGTGTATTGGGTTGGTGATTAAAATGATGAATTTTTTACGAAACGTTCCGAAGGAACGAATGATTTGTCATGTATTCCCGAATTCCTACCCACGAAATCTGCCTACGGCATAGGGATTGTGGTATGATTGAATCGTTCAAGACAGGTTCAATTGTTTGCCGACGGCAGTGGTAGATTTTCACGAAACGTTCCTATGGGAACGAGGGAATTGTCATTTATTCGCTCATTTCTACCCACGAAATCTGCCTATGGCAGATGGATTGTAGTTTTTATTGAATCGTTCAAGATAGGTGTAATTGTTTGCCGACGGCAGTGGTAGATTTTCACGCAACGTTCCTATGGGAACGAGGGAATTGTCACTTATTCGCTCATTTCTACCCACGAAATCTGCCTATGGCATAAGGATTGTGGTATGATTGAATCGTTCAAGACAGGTGTAATTGTTTGCCGACGGCAGTGGTAGATTTTCACGCAACGTTCCTATGGGAACGAGGGAATTGTCACTTATTCGCTCATTTCTACCCACGAAATCTGCCTATGGCAGATGGATTGTAGTTTTTATTGAATCGTTCAAGATAGGCGCAATTGTTTGCCGACGGCAGTGGTAGATTTTCACGCAACGTTCCTATGGGAACGAGGGAATTGTCGCTTATTCGCTCATTTCTACCCACGAAATCTGCCTAAGGCAGATGGATTGTAGTTTTTATAGAATCGTTTAAGACAGGTGTAATTGTTTGCCGACGGCAGTGGTAGATTTTCACGCAACGTTCTCCTATGGGAACGAGGAAATTGTCGTTTATTCGCTCATTTCTACCCACGAAATCTGCCTATGGCATAAGGATTGTGGTATGATTGAATCGTTCAAGACAGGCGCAATTGGTTTGTAGCCACAATGGCGACCTCTCTAAGAGGTACAATTTATTAGGGAAATTTTTTACTTGTGCCATCGGCACATTTGGTTGGTAGCGCAAAAGTGGTGTTTGCCGGGGAAAGCGTTCCTTTGGAACGCCTCGTGTTCGTTTGCTAGGGATTTCTTATCGTTAAGGTTTACTTTGCCTGACCAGAGATAAACACAGTAATCGAAAAATTTGATTTCAAAGAAAATAACAAAGAACAGTCACCAAAACCATTAAAAAACAGGTTTTATGATTAATCAAGACAGCTTTCTCAATTTCTTTTGCTTCAATGATTCTGTCATTTTTCCCAATAAAAGGTTTTTCGACCAAAACACCATGATACACATTAGGGCCACCAAAACGGCAATCCATAATGCCTGCGAGCGCTGATTCCGGATAACCGGCATTCGGGCTTTTATGCAGATTTCCATATTTCAGAATGAATTGAAGACCAGTATAACTGCCTGTCACGAGAATCATGAAGAGCGCCGTAATACGTGCCGGAATGAAATTCACAACATCGTCCAGTCTGGCGGCAAACTTTCCAAATTGTTCATATTTCTCGCTTCTGTAACCAATCATCGAATCCATCGTGTTGATCATCTTGTACATCATCATCGCGGGAATTCCTCCGATAGCATAAAAAAATAATGGCGCAATAACGCCGTCGCTAAGGTTTTCTGACATGGTTTCCAGTACTGCAATCCTGATTTGCTGGGCCGTTAATTGAGACGTATCTCTGCCCACAATGCGGGATAATTGTTTTCTCCCGGCTTCCAGTCCTTCTTTTTCTAATACCCTGAATACATTACGGCCCTCTGTGATTAATGCGTTATTGGCCAATCCATACCATAGCCAGATGCTGTTGACGACGATAAACAACCAGGAATTGATGGACAAGAGGAGATAATTAAGTGCATAGAAAAACAGATATGTTGCCAGGGACAAGATTACCGCCAGAGACATTCCCTTGAAAAAGCGAAACGAATTTTTGTTCAGCCACTTATCACCGGCTGCAATGGCATTTCCAAAAACTCTGACCGGGTGGGGCCAATGATCGGGGTCGCCGATGATCAGATCCAACATATAGCCCAGGATTAAAGGGATGATGATTAGAGAAGATTTTTCCATTCGGTCAACGCGTCGATGAGTAAATTATTTTTTTCGGGAGAAAGCGTTGCGATGCGAAAATGCTGTTTGGTTAAGTCTCTGAAATTGCTCGCGTCCCGAATCAGTAAACCGTGTTTTTCAATCAAAAACTGTTTAAGTTTTGCCGCATCATTTTTCAGGGTTTCGGCCAGGAAAAAGTGTGTTGTGCTTTGGTGAATTTTGAGTGTGGAATTTTGGCTGAGCATTTCATTGAATTTCTCCTTATCAGCTAATAATTTTTGTAACGGTATTTGGATCTGCCGGTAGTTTTCGAAAATAAATTTCCCCGCCTGTAAGGCAATGGTGTTAACCGTCCAGGGTTGTTTCATGGTTTTCAATTGGGAAATCAAAACCTCGGAAGCAACAACATAACCCAGACGTAATCCCGGAATCGCATATGCTTTGGTGAGCGAGTGCATGATCAGCAGATTGGGATAACGGTTTATCAGCGAAATTGAAGAACTAATTTGAAATGTGAAATCAATAAAGGCTTCGTCAACCACAAACAGCGTTTGCGGATTATTTTTAACCCAGTTTTCAAGATCAGGAAAAACTTCGCCGGTTGGATTATTGGGGTTACAGATAAAAACCAGGTCTGTTGAAAGAGCCGGTTGCTGCGCGATTGCCGCCCAGGGCAAAAAAGTTAAACGGTGCTGATATAACGTGCAGGCATCTTCATACTCGGAAAAAGCCGGTGTTACAATCGTCGTTTTTTTACCGGCAAAAGCCTGGGCAACCAAATAAATAGTCTCGGTGGTACCGTTATTAATTAAAACCTGCCCGGATTTTAACTGATGATGCGCTGCCACCATTTCGGTCAGACTTTCAGCCATCACCTCAGGATAACGGTTAATCGTTGCCCACTGGTCAAAGATATAATCTTTCAAACCCAACGGTTCGCCACCATACCAGACATTGGTACTGAAATCTGCGATTATTGGATTGGGGTAACGGTAGGCGTCGTCGCCATGGCCTTGTAGCATAATTTTCTCTTATTCCAGACTGCTGTAAATCATTTCCATGTCCACATGGGTACGGATATGCGCTGCCAGACGGTCGTATTGTAATTCTTTGAATTGTGCATAGTCAAAAACCTGGCGTTTGGTTTCGGTCAAAAATCCGGCAAGCAAAGCTTCAACAACCGTCTCATTATCCAGAATTCCATGCAGGTAAGTTCCCCAGCAGTTTTCGTTCAGATAATAACCATCCGGCTTTCCGTTTGCTAACATGGCCACGGAAGCGTTCAAGTAAGAAGTTGTCTCGCCCATATGGATTTCATAACCCGTACACATTTCAGGCTGGCCACGGAAGCTGAACACTTGCTGTACGGTGGTTTTTACAGGTTTTAAAATTGTTTTTACGGGTAATAAACCAAGTCCGGGCATGGATTCCAGAGATCCTTCCACCTGATCAGGATCTGCAATACTTTCGCCCATCATTTGATAACCACCACAAATACCGACGACTCTTTTGCCGGTTTTATGGGCGGTGATGATAGCCTTTGCCGCACCGTTATTCTTAATGGTCAACAAATCGTCAAGGGTATTTTTACTTCCCGGAATGATGATGATATCTGCTTTGGCAATTTCTTCCGGTTGATTTGTGTAAAACAAGTGAACCCGCGGATCTTTTTCCAGTCTGTCAAAATCAGTGAAATTGGATAGTCGTTTTAACAAGATCACGGCCACATTAATCTTGCCTTCCGTTGTCGTATTAAACTTATTTTGAAGCGAAACGGAATCCTCTTCCTCGATATGAATGTCTTTAAAAAAGGGCAGCACACCAACCACCGGAACTCCGGTTAATTCTTCCAGCATTTTCTTTCCGTCTTCGAAAAGCCGGGCATCGCCCCGGAATTTATTGACGATAATCCCTTTAATGCACTGGCGTTCTTCCGGTGTTAACAAAGCGATGGTTCCATACACGCTGCCGAAAATACCACCCCGATCGATATCACCAATCAAATACGTGGCCGCGTCGGCGTGAAGCGCCATCCGCAAATTTGTAATATCTCTTTTTTTTAGATTTAACTCGGAAATACTACCCGCGCCCTCCATAACGATGGGTGCGTATCGTGCCGATAATCTGTCGTATGCCTGGGTGACCGCCTGAAATAATTCCTTTCTGTCATTTGTTTTAAAATATTCAAAAGCAGACTGATTGCCGACGGGTTTTCCATTCAGGATAACCTGGGAGGACTGGTCATTGGTCGGTTTTAATAAAACAGGATTCATATCCGTGTGGCAAGGAATACCGGCAGCTTCCGCCTGAACGGCCTGCGCTCTGCCCAATTCCAGACCCTCCGGCGTGACATAACTGTTCAACGACATATTCTGTGCCTTAAACGGAGCCGGATAATAACCATCCTGTTTGAAAATTCTGCAAAATCCTGCGCAAATAACACTTTTCCCGACATCGGAAGCGGTGCCGACGAACATGATTGGTTTGGTGAGGACGCGGGGTTTGGACATTAGATAAGGTTATTCTTAAAATTTACTGTTCTTTTAGATTCCAATAACATGATTGCGTTTCAAAATCCCGAAGGGATGATAGTATTATAGCCAAAAGGTCAGAGTAGGCGAAGTCTTAACCCGGAACGGGTGGCAGATGTTACTTACCTGTACTCGGCTCTGTCACCCGTTCCGGGTTTAAATTTCTCTCTGATTTTTACACGGCTATAATACTGTCATCCCTTCGGGATTTTAGCAGCTGTGATTCTTGTTGTTAACTCCTATTATCCTTTTTACCTTTATGCAATTCTCCCGGATACAGTCACCGTAATATTTTCAGAAGACAATGCTTCAAGTGATAGGCATTCAGCACCCATCACCTTCGCCATTTCCGCTGCTCTTCCAAAACGAAGATAGTCGTTTTCCGTGTCGAGCACCAGAGCAGGAATGTTCGCCTGAAACAATTGTCCTGATAATTGGAGCGTTTGCTGCCAGGCATCGCCACCTCCGGGAAGCGGAACGTTGGCTTTTCCATCGCTTAAAACAACCAAAAGTGGTTTTAAATCCTTGTCCGGATTTAATTTACTGATCACCTGCGCGGCCAATTGCAATGCATGAGGCAAGGGTGTTCGGCCGCCGGTGGGCAGATGCTGCATGGCCTGTTCCGCTTGCTCGACGCTGTAAGTAGGTTCTAAAAGTAACTGCGCCTCCACGCCGCGGAAGGAAATCACACCCACCATATCTCTGCGTTGATAAGCATCGGTCAAAAGACTCAGAACGCTTCCTTTCACGGCTTCCATACGGCTGCTGGCGGCCATCGATCCCGAAGCGTCCACAACAAAAAGAATTAAATTCCCGGTTTTCCCTTTCCGAACTTTCTGGTGGAGATCGTTTCGGGTGATCTGAAAACCCTCCTGATCGCGGATGATCGCGGATTGTACGGTTGCTATCACAGCGATGTCGCTCGGTGACTGGTCTGGTATGGCCCTGAGTTCAGGGCCACGATTGGTATGGATTGCCTGACTGCGCCGTCCTTCCGGCATTTGATGCGCGACAGGATTTATATCCCATTTGAAATTAGGCGCTTCTAGTTCAGGGTTTATGCCAAAAACCTGCTCTTGTTTTGACGACGGTAATTCCTGATTTTCGTCCTGATCATCCTGAGGCAACAGACTCTTCATCTGTGGCTCTTCCTCTGATTCAGGCTGGTTTTGAGGCTGAGGCTTATTTTGTAATTCCGGCTGCTCTTGCTGCATCAGTTCGTCAAGCCGGTTATCCCCTTTGCTATTTCCTTCAAACGGCTTTTTCCTTTGGCGGTGTACCAATGCAAGCGCTGCCGCCTGCCGTACATCTTCCGAAGTTACCGTCGTTCGTTTGTCCAGCGCTGCCAGGGTTATTGCCGTTTTGTACATTACAATATCTGCCCGTAAACTTGTTACGTTCAGTTCTGCACAAAGCTGGCTGATTAATGTGAGCAAACCGTCCGGCAAGACTACGTCCGGCAGTAATTTCTGAGCGGTTTTGATCTGATTTTGTAACGCTTTCTGGTTATTAATCCACTGCGCTGAAAATGCGTCGGGGTTATTTTCAAAAGTAATTCTTCTGCGAACAACCTCCGTTCTTTCAGCCACATCACGGGGCGCTTCCACATCCACCATCAGTCCAAAACGATCCAGGAATTGCGGACGAAGATTTCCTTCTTCCGGGTTCATGGTGCCGATTAAAGTGAATTTTGCAGGATGACTTTCCGACAGTCCGTCGCGCTGGATTGTGTTTACACCCATGGCGGCAACGTCCAGTAAAACATCTACGAGATGATCCGGCAGTAGATTTACTTCATCAATGTATAAAATGCCGCGATGTGCCGTAGCCAATAGCCCGGGTTGTAATCTTTTCTTTTTTTCTGATAAAATCCCTTCCAGATCCAGGCTGCCCAATACGCGGTCTTCGGTTGCGCCCAGCGGAAGGTTCACAAACGGTACCGGAATTTCATCAATATCAACAGGACATTCTCCGCAGATATCCTGCGAATCATTTTCCTGAATATTTTTCAAAACCTCATTTTTAGGAATTGGCGGCATAATTTCAGCCAATCCTCTGGCGGCTGTACTTTTTGCCGTACCTTTTTCTCCTCTGATCAGTAAACCTCCGATGGAAGGATTGATAGCGCACAACAAAAGCGCGCGCTTTAATTTTTCCTGTCCGACAAGGGCTGCAAACGGGTATTTCATAGAGAAGACCAAATTAAAATTACCTTCCTTGCAAACGGATGATCGCGTGAAGGGAAGGTAAAATTAGGGAAACTTTGTTATTTAAAGTGATCTGACCGTTTTAAGAAATGTTTTCATGACAAGCCCGGTAGTCACATTTAGTCATGACGAAATATACTGTTTCATGGATTTAATTAATACTTTAGAAAATCAGTTTTAGACCTTATTGAGGAGCAGAATTGGTATCATATTTTAAAATGACCGGGAAGTACACTGGAAATTAAATCACAGAAATTTCAACAAGAAGTCCTTTGACAAAATCCCGCGGACATATCACTGTTGAGCAGTGGTTTAAATATAAAAACTGGAAATGGGCCGCTTTTCAAAAGGAAGCGGCGGCAGCTTACCTTTCGGGGAAAAGCGGACTGGTGAATGCGCCGACGGGCAGTGGGAAAACGTACGCGTTGTGGATCCCGATCCTTATTCGATATATCAATTCTTTGCCCAGGCAGCCTGCCAAAAGAAGCAACGGTTTACAGGTTTTGTGGATCACGCCTCTTCGTGCGCTTTCGAAGGACCTTTTCAGGAATATGGAAATGGCCGCTTTGGAAATGAATCTGAACCTGCACGTCGGTGTGCGCTCGGGTGATACAAGCACGCATGAAAGAGCCAGCCAGAAAAAGCAAATGCCGGAAGCGTTGCTGATTACGCCTGAAAGCTTTCATATTTTATTTACCCAGAAGAATAGTGCAGAAATTTTTAAAAATCTCCACACGGTTGTTGTGGATGAATGGCACGAACTCATGGGCAGCAAACGGGGAACCCAGACCGAACTTGCCCTCGCCCGGCTAAGAACGATTAATCCTGACCTGCAAACCTGGGGTATATCCGCAACGATTGGCAATCTCGAAGAGGCGAAACAGGTATTGGTCGGGATGGATGCTGCGGAGGAAGATACGGTTATCATCAAGGCAGAAACGCGAAAGAAAATCCTTGTTGAAAGCATTCTCCCTGAAAAAGTTGAAACGCTCCCCTGGGCAGGTTACATGGGGACGAAGCTTATCGATTATGTTGTTGAAATTGTGCGGAAAAGTAAAACGACCCTGCTTTTTACCAACACCCGCTCGCAGACTGAAATCTGGTACCGGATTATTATTGAAAAGTATCCTGAATTTGCTGGCATTATGGCTTTGCATCACGCCTCGCTCGACCGCGAAATCCGTGATTGGGTGGAAGAGGCTTTGCATGAAGAGAAATTGAAACTGGTCATTTGTACGGCAAGTCTTGACCTGGGCGTAGATTTCCGTCCGGTGGATACGGTTATTCAGGTGGGAAGCCCCAAAAGTATAGCGCGGTTTATTCAACGTGCGGGCAGAAGCGGACATCAGCCTGGTGCAGCCAGCAAAATTTATTTTTGCCCAACCAACGCGCTTGAACTCATTGAAGCGGTTTCGCTTCGTGATGGCGTTGAAAAAAACCTGATCGAAGACCGCCGACCGGTTATCCAGGCTTTTGATGTGTTGGCACAATGGATGATCACCCTGGCGGTGGGAGGTGGTTTTGAAGAGCAGCAATTGTTTGAGGAAGTTCGCAATTGTTATGGTTATCAGTTTATTAATCGTCAGGAGTGGGAGTGGTTGCTGGGGTATATTACGACCGGAAGTTCGTCGCTGGTGGTTTATGATGAGTATAAAAAGGTGGAAAGAATTGATGGCCGTTATGTGGTAACGAGTCGGCGGGTTGCGCACCGTCACATGCTGAGCATGGGTACGATTGTCTCCGAGACTTCGTTGAAAGTGAAATTACAGCAGGGGAAATACCTGGGTTCTGTGGAGGAATCTTTTGTGACGCGCATGAAAGCGGGAGACGTTTTTGTCTTTGCGGGGCTGAGTGTCGAATTTGTCAGAATTCATGAAATGACAGTTACCGTTAAAAAAGCAGAGGGGAAAAGAGGCTTTTTGGTTCGATGGGCGGGTGGGAGAATGCCGTTATCTTCTCAATTATCCGCTTTTATCCGCGACAGATTATCCGACGCGATGGATAACCCACACAAAGAAAGGGAATTGTCGAAGTTAAAACCACTGCTGGAACTGCAAACGGAAATGTCGATAATTCCGCAAACTTCTGAATTGTTAATTGAACAATGTGAGACAAGGGAAGGGCATCACATCTTTATTTTTCCCTTTGAAGGACGATTGGTACACGAAGGGATGTCGATTATTCTGGCGTATCGCATCAGTAAATTAAGCCCGATCAGCTTCTCCGTGACGATGAATGATTACGGTTTTGAGCTGTTGAGCGACCAATATGTCGATTTACAAAAAATAATGCAGGACGTTGATCTGTTTTCAACCCGTCACCTGGTGGATGATATTTATAAAAGCGTCAATGCGACGGAGATGGCGAAACGCAAATTTCGTGAAATTGCGGCGATCGCGGGATTGATGTTTCAGGGTTATCCCGGAAAATACATGAAAGCAAAGCAGGTGCAGGCTTCGAGCTCGCTGCTGTTTACGGTGATGACCAAATATGAAAATAATAATTTACTGGTCAATCAGGCGTACCAGGAAGTTTTGACTTATCAATTGGAAGAAGTCAGGATGCGGAAGGCGCTTGACCGGATTGCGACACAAAAAATAGTGGTTAAAAAAACGAAAAAACCTACGCCTTTTTCGTTCCCTATCATGGTAGACCGGCTCCGCGAGCAGCTTACTTCCGAAAAACTGGAAGACCGGATCCAGAAAATGCTCAAACAGTATCGTGACGCAGATTGAAATAAGAAACAACCATTTTGATTTATTGACCCAAAAAGCCATTTTCTGGCAAGAAAAGCGAACGTTACTCATTGGCGATTTACACCTTGGGAAAATTACACATTTTAGAAAAGAGGGGATAGCTGTCCCGCAGATTGCAGCAGAGAATAATTTTGAAAGGCTGGACGAATTGGCAGACAATACAAAAGCGTCCCGAATTATTTTTCTGGGCGATCTTTTTCATAACAAGTACAATGCAGAGTGGGAAATGTTTTCGGCATGGCGTGCTAAATATCATTTTATTGAAATGATCATCGTGATCGGAAACCATGATGTTTTACCTGTAAGTCTGTTCCTGGAAAATAATATTGATGTTTATAAAAATGATTTTGAAGAAGATCATTTCATTTTTACGCACCATCCGAAGGTAGAATTGGATCCGTCGAAATTTGTTTTTGCAGGGCACGTTCATCCTGTTTTTACATCCTACGGAAAGGGGCGGCAAAGTTTCAGGCTGCCTTGTTTTGTTGTGGATAAATGCCAGGCGATTTTACCAAGTTTCGGCGTTTTTACAGGCGGGTTTGGTGTGAATCTGATTGCGGGAAGGAAGATCTATATGTTAACGGAGGAGCGTGTTTTTGTCGTGGGATGACAGCATCGGCGAATTTAATCAAGCCATGTGTCATTGCTTTCGGGATTAATCCCCGACAATGCGGAGGAGATTTCCATACCCATTGCTTCTTTTGGAACTAAACCCGAAGGGTCGAAAGTATGCTGGAAACAATCTGCTGACTGGTAATTCAAAACCCTGAAAGGGTGATATAACAACGCCCGGAACTACGATCGAATTTTCACATATTTGCAATAATCTTGGCACAGCGCCTGATACAAAGTCTCAGAATCATGAAAAATTTCCTTAACAGCAATCCCGGAATGAATATCATCTGAAAAGTTTAAGGTTATTTCTGCTATTTTTTCCTGACTCTAATAAATTCCGCTGCCGGTTGCTTCTCCTAATCCCTTGTTATGATTCGTTCGCTTTCACTGGAAGAACAGAATACGTCGTACTTGACCGCATCAGCGAGCATCTGAAGCTTCTCATGAAGTCTTTCCGACATATCCGTATTCTATAACGTTTGTTGATGATACTAATAGTATCACAAATATACAAATAATTTGATACTTATAATAATTTTTAAGGTAAGATTTTATTGGCGTGAAGAGAAAACTTCTTGGGACTGGGATAATTGCGTTGGGAATAAAATAATCATTAAGCCACATCGCATCGCTCTGTGCGTCTCCTGAATTTAGATAAATATCGCCGGTCAATGTTTTACAACTTCTGTTTTTTGCTGACATTTTCCATGAACGTATGAATTTGACTATACCTTTTATTCCAGGGGTTGAAAAACTGGGTGATCATGGGAATGTGTTTTTTGTTTTTCAGAATTTGAAAAGGTGTGCCTGGCGCGAATTCTTGGAGGGATTTAATGAATTTATCGTTGCTGACTGCAATGGAAGGATATGTTTTGCCGCCCAGGAAAATAGTCATTGGAGGCATGTTATTATGCAAATGATAAAGCGGAGATGCTTCTTTCCATATTTTTTGTCCGGAAGTAAAGGTCTTCAGATAGGTGTTGTCGTTTGGGAATTTTTCTTCCAGTAAATAACCATACATGTCCAATCCTGCCGCGTCAATCAGGATGAGCCCTTTAACCGGATTTTCTATGCCCAGTTTATTGAAATACTGTTCGTCAATGGCGACAAGTGCGGCCAGATGTCCACCTGCTGAGTGACCTGAAATAAAAATTCGATCCGGATCTCCACTGTAATGCTGAATATTTTCTTTGACCCATTTTACAGATCTCGCGGTATACTCCGCCATTTCTTTGTACGTGGCGGTCGGGCTTAAAGGATAATCGGGGATGACCGCGACGATATCTTTCTTCGTCCAGTTTCTGCCAAACAGGTTGTATTGGGACTTTTTACCGGAATTCCAGTTTCCACCGTGGATGAAAATTAAAACATCCGTGGGTGATTTTGGCCTCCTGGGTTCAAAGATATTAAGTTGCTGATCCTGAATTTTACCTGAATCCCCGGCATACGTAATGTTTTTATGCGCTCGGCTGCCTGTAAATGCACAGCCCGAAAGTGTAAGAAGCGCGGCTCCGAACAGTATAAAAAGAATGATGCGGGATACCCGGGTTTCTGAATTCACGATAAATGCCTTTCATGAAATGATTGAAAGACATACGTGGAAATATTGTCTGTGGATTGCGGCAATGGAGAAGAGGCAATCGTGAGCGGGTTTTTGCGAGGGAAAGAGGAGTCAAGTTTTGAAAAGGGCAGGCCCAGTGTTGACTCCTCTCGAAACTTCCCTATACCCGGACTTTTCTTGCGCCCGGGTTCAGGCTTCATATCTAAACTTTTTTCGGAGGCAGGTCAAATGCAACCGCATTGTGCTCAAAATGTCCTTTATGAGAACCGTCGCAGAATGGTTTGTTAGCAGAAAGTCCGCAGCGGCAGACGGAAAGCACTGTTCTTCCTTCCAATCCGTATGCATTTCCCTGTGCATCTACGATTTCAAAATCTCCGTCAACTTTCAGAGAGCCGTTGTTGTTAACGGTAAGCTTTACTTTTGTCATGGTGAATAATTTTGCCCAAAGGTAGTAATCCCATTGGTTGGAGGCATACTGGCAAGCTAATTTAGCATGAGTACAAATCTAATTTACGCTTGAATAAAGGGCCGGTGTTGTTCCGGTCTATCTTTTAAATGCTCTGGAAAATGCACTTAACGGCTGAATTTTTCGGTTTTTTGCCCAGATTTACATGGCCGCTTAGCCGATGGAAGGGAACGAAATTCCTTTGATTTTTCGGAATAACTCGACGGCGTAAAGATCTGTCATGCCGGAGACAAAATCTAAAACGGTCTGGATTTTTGAATATTCGTCCGTCGTGTTCGTGATAAATTGTTTGGGAATCAGCTCGACCAGCTTTTTGGAATAATGCGAATTATTATTCAGATAAGCCGGAATAAATTCTTCCAAAAGTCCGCCCATCACCTTGTAGCCCGCCACTTCGATCTGTACCACGGAAGAATAATTGTAGATTTTCCTGATTGAAATCGTCTCGATATTTTTCATGACCGTGCGCAAAGGCTCATCGATCCGGTCAATCAGACTGTTATTGAAATCACCTGCCAGGATTGATTCCTGTTCCTTATAAAAAAGCTCGGAGCAGACGCCGATCAGCGTATTGATGGCTTTGGCACGCAGCAAACTTATTTTCGCATCATCATCATCAATATCTGCCAGCCGCTCTTCTATCTGCGGATCATTGGAAAGCGGCAAAAGCAGTGCTTCGACTTCATGGTATGAAAGGATTTTGAGCCTGTGTGCGTCTTCGAGGTCGATAATGTTATAACAAATATCATCCGCAGCTTCCACCAGGTATACGATCGGATGCCGCTTATAAATCAGGCGCTCATTTTCAACTTTTGTTAAACCCAATGCTGTCGCAATTTTTACAAAACCGGCCTGTTCAGATTGAAAAAAACCATACTTTTTTCTGTAAATCTTCGACTTGTCATGACCCGCCAGCGATTCGCAGGGATATTTTGCAATGGATGCAAGCGTCGAATACGTTAAGGCAAAACTACCATAACCTTTTCCCGCGTACGGATGTGTCAGGATGCGGAAGGCATTGGCGTTACCCTCAAAATTGGTAAGGTCCTGCCACTGTGCTCCGGTTACTTTATCCTTGTAAACAGCTCCTGCGCCATGGGTAAAATAATATGAAATGGCTGCTTCGCCCGAATGCCCAAAAGCCGGGTTCCCCAGATCATGCGCCAGACATGCCGCCGCGACAATGTTTCCGATCTCACTGATCAGCGGAAGTTCATCATCCAGACCGGGGCGGCTCTTTTTTAGCCGGTTATAGAAAATTCGTCCAAGAGAACGGCCTACGCTGGCAACTTCCAGGCTGTGTGTTAACCGGTTGTGAACGAAAATACTTCCGGGTAAGGGAAATACCTGGGTTTTATTCTGAAGCCTCCGGAATGGGGAGGAAAAGATTAACCGGTCGTAATCACGTTGAAATTCAGATCTGGCTTCCGCCTGGTCTTCGATGTTTTTGTCTTCGCTTCCCCAGCGTTTTGCCGAGAGTAATGTTTCCCAATTCATTTTGCAATAAATAATGCGATGAAAATGTGGCCTGCCATTCGCAATAATACGAATTAGAACTGGTATTCAGTTGTAAATGGAAAGGTTAAGGATGACGTTAAAATACCCGACTCAGTAGATCGGATCAGGTCATATGCATTTATGATCAGTACGAATCACGGCTGTTTTGAAATCATTGGCATAAACTTAATGCCGTATTTTCTTATAAAAATGAACAATCTTTGCGTGAAAATAGGGCGGGAGGATCTGCCGAAGTACTTTGAGGATTCATGACCCAATCGAAACGTCGTTATTTTATTCTGAACAAGCCTGCCAATATGGTTTCGCAATTTGTCAGCCCCGACAGCGTGGGTTTGCTTGGCGATCTTGACTATGATTTTCCGGAGGGAACACACGCGATTGGTCGGCTCGATAGTCACTCGGAAGGCCTGCTGTTATTGACAACCAACAAAAAAGTTACGCGGCTATTGTTCCAGGGAGAAGTACAGCACAAAAGAACTTACATTGTACATGTGAAAAATGTGGTCAGTGAAGAAACATTGGATCGGCTTCGAAGCGGTATTCCGATCCTGATTAAGGGAAATGTATTCTGGACGACAACACCCTGTGAAGTGGAAATTGTAGAAAAACCAGAAGGTCTGATCAATCGTTATACGGAAAGGGACGACGTTCCGCATAGCTGGCTGAGCATTACGCTGACGGAAGGTAAATATCATCAGGTGCGAAAAATGGTTCATACGGCCGGTCACCGCTGCAAGAGACTGATCCGCATCTCCATTGAAGATATGCTGCTTGACGGTCTGAAACCGGGGGAAGTCCGGGAGTTGGAAGAAGCAGAGTTTTTCCAGAGACTTAAAATTGATAACTGGCGGTAATTGTCATCGGAGATACTGAAGTTGTTTAAACTTATGGATAATCCCGAAGAGATGATAGTATTCTAGAAAATGCCAGCAAACAGTCAGGTCATAACCCTGAAAGGGTGACATAACCATTTCTGGAATCGAATTGACAACGCCGCCCCAAAGTCCTATATGATATAAAAATTCCGGCCTTTTCTACAATAATACCATCCCTCCGGGATTTTTGTGGGCTGATGGATTTTTTATAGCACTGCAATAGAAATCGTGATAAGGTTTATTAGTAATAAAACTCCATAAAGTTCTTTGTTTGAAAAAAGAACTTTATGAAACTGAATATATATCCCGATAAGGAAACCAGCTCGAAGGCAGCAGCAGATCTGATTGTGGAACAGATCCGTTTGAAACCGGATTCCTTAGTATGTTTTCCTTCGGGAGACTCCCCAACGCTGGTCCTGAAATATCTGGTTGCATATGGCCTGCAAGGCGCTGTGAATTTTGCTCAATGCCGTTTTGTGGGACTGGACGAGTGGATAGGCATGGATGAAAACGATGAAGGAAGTTGCAGGCATTATCTGAATTCCCATTTTTTCCTACCGTTGAACATCAAACCGGATAAGATTGTTTTCTTCAACGGTCTTGCCGATCATGTCGATGATGAATGTGCCAGAATGAATGACTACATTCTTAAAAACGGCCCGATTGACATCATGATGGTTGGTTTGGGTATGAACGGACATATTGGATTGAACGAGCCGGGAACAGATTTCAACCTATATGCCCACCGTGCAGAACTGGATCCGCTTACGGTAAAAGTAGCGCAGAAATATTTTCAAAAAGACACGGCGTTAACGGGTGGCCTCACGTTAGGTTTACAGCATTTTACGGAAGCTAAAACGGCTATTTTAATTATTTCAGGCTCCAAAAAAGCCGATATTCTGGTGAATATTTTGGAAGAGAAAGTAACCAGCGAGATTCCGGGCACGATCATCCAGCTGCATTCCAACGCCATTGTTTTTTCGGACCAGGATGCAGCTTCCAAATTGACAACGCCGACTTCTCTAATTCGTGATCAAAAATAAAAGACTATGGCTGTTCAGATAGAAACTTTCCAGACTGTTTCGGAAAATATTTTTGATGCGATCGTAATCGGTTCCGGTATTAGCGGTGGCTGGGCTGCGAAAGAGCTTTGTGAAAAAGGATTAAAAACCCTCGTTTTGGAGCGCGGAAGAAATGTGGAACATAACAAGGATTATCCAACGGCACACCTGAATCCCTGGGATTTTGAGCACCGTGGTAATTTGACGAAAAAATTTTTGGATGAAAACCCGCTGATCAGCAAAGCAGCCGGTTTTGGCGATGATACCAAACATTTTTTCGTGCAGGATAAGGATCATCCGTACATCCAGGAAAAACCCTTTGACTGGATCCGGGGTTATCAGGTCGGGGGAAAATCACTGACCTGGGGCAGAGCTTGTCAGCGTTGGAGTGAATTTGAATTTACGGCTCCAGAGCGTTTTGGTTACGGTATTGGTTGGCCGCTTGGTTATAAAGATGTGGCGCCCTGGTATAGTCATGTGGAGGAATTTATTGGCGTATGCGGCAATAAAGACGGGATTGAATCCATGCCGGATGGTGAATATTTGCCCCCTTTCGAACTGAATTGTGTGCAGACAGAAATAAGGGATAAGATCAGGGAACATTACAAAGACCGGTTTGTGGTGCACGCCAGATGGGCCCATTTGACGAAGCCCAATGCAATTCACCTGCAGCAGGGCAGGGGTTCTTGTCAGGCCCGGAACCTGTGCATGCGCGGCTGCCCTTATGGAGGTTATTTCAGCTCCGTAAGTTCCACGTTGCCATGGGCTGAGAAAACCGGAAATCTCACCGTCAGACCGCATTCCGTGGTGCATTCTATTATTTATGATGCAAAAACCGGTAAGGCAAGTGGTGTTAAAGTGATTGATGCTCAAACGAAAGCGGTTATTGAATACAAAGCCAAAGTGATCTTCCTGAACGCTTCGGCGCTGAACAGCAATCTCATTTTACTCAATTCCAAATCAGAACGTTTCCCCGATGGCCTCGGCAATGATTCTGGCGTGCTTGGGAAATATATCGCTTTTCACAATTACCGGGCTTCGGTCGGGGCAGATATGGATGGTTTTGAGGATAAATATTATGCTGGCAGAAACCCGACGGAGCCTATCCTGGCCAATTACCGAAATCTGCACAAGCAGGATACCGATTATGTAGGCGGATTTACAACGTTCATGGGCGCTTACCGGACGAGAGGAAACGGAGCATCGGAACAGACCTTTGGCAAAGGTTTTAAAGAAGATATGAGCAGGCCGGGGGGCTGGAAAGTGTATATGTACATGCAGGGAGAAACGATTCCAAAGGCATCAAATCAGGTGACGCTCAGTAAGGACCAAAAGGACGCATGGGGAATTCCGCTGCTGGTGACCTCGGTTGGTTATGACGATAATGACGAAAAAATGATCAAAGATTTTCTGAAAGAAAGTGCCGAAATGCTGGAAAAATCAGGATGTACAAACATCACCCAGCATGACAATAAACAGGCTCCTGGACTGGATATTCATGAGATGGGCGGCTGCCGGATGGGAAAAGATCCCAAAACTTCCATGCTGAATCAATGGAACCAGCTGCATCACTGCAAAAATGTTTTCGTGACCGATGGCGCCTGTATGACCAGTACGGGTAATCAAAGTCCTTCGTTGTTATACATGGCGCTTGCAGCCAGGGCCGTGGATCATGCCGTCAAGGAAATAAAAAGCGGTAATTTGTAGATTTACAGACTGCGGAATTTGTTTCAAAAAGCGAGCTTAGCGAAAGGAAACATCGTAAAGATGGGCCGTGATATTATCTTCAAAGCCGGCATGGTTTTGGATAAATTGGAGGTGGGTGATGGATTTATTTTGCCCTCTCGTTCTGAAAAACTGTTCCGCCTCCATGTTGGTCTTAAGTTTCTTTAAAAATATCCCGCCTTCAATTTCAGAAATAATCGCTTTGAAAACTTCTGTTTTTCCGTCTTCGAAGGTAGCTTTTACGCGTAAAACAGGCGGCTGAACGAGCACGCGCGTGATTTTCCCCCAAAGCGAATAGTTGACCTTGATCTCAATCCAGGTTAATTTGTTGGCTTGGGAAACCTGGATTTCTTCGCCGATTTTAAATGCCAGATCTTTAATATTGGATTTGACAAGTTGAAAACTCCGACTGCGCTTTTTTACGACCTGAAGCGTATCCTTACTGATTGTGGTCGTATCGTAGTCGTAGTTCAGAAGCATGGCGCATGTGGTTTTAGAGTCACTCCAGAAATTGTATCGCTGTACATCCGTTGGGCCTGGTACGGTATGAAGTACATAATCCGGGGCAGTTGGCGAGAGATATTTTGCATAATTCAGGCTGGTCAGGTAATTGTTATACGCCTGATACGATTGAATTGCGGGTCGTGGATTGTAACTTAAATCGTTAAAAAAAGCATAGGAGATTTCATAGGGCACAAAATCAACGGTTTTGCCTTTGAAATTTTGGCTGATTTTGGAATCGATATGATATTCAATCCGATTTTTTTCGTCGCTAATCTGCTGCTGGAATGGAAGATTTGAAAAAATCACATCCTGATAAGGCAGCGTTACTTTGTTAAATGCAAATCCGATCCCTGTGCTAACAAAGGGGGAAATGAGCAAAAAAACCATAAATACATCCCCGAGCCTGCTTTTTAAAGTTGTATTTTCAATAAAGAGATAGGCTATCCCCACGAAAAGTGCACCATAAAAAAATGGATAAGACATGCCTGCAAAGCCAAATCGGGTAAATCCCTGCTTGAATCCAAGATACCAGGCAAAAAGCATCACGAGCAGAATAAATATATCCGAACGACTTTTAAAAATGAGGGGCAATGAATAAATAAAGAAAACGGCGAAGCTAAGGACAATGATGACGGCCAGCGCAATGTTAAAATACGCATACCGGGCTGTCAGATTTATAAAATCCACGGTGAACATCGCGTCATTGTAGTTGTTGATGATACTGAGCGCGCCTTTGACGTAGTTGATCAGGTCAACATGGAAAATTTGGCCCAATAATAAGATAAGTCCCAGGTGATAACCCCAGAAAGCAATGATTTTCAGCGAGGATTTTATATCCGGGATGATCGCCAGGATAAAATAGGCATACAAAATGACGGAAGTTACGATTCCCAGATTTAACTTGATGAAAAAAATCAGCACCGAAATTGTTGCTGCAAGTGCGAGGGAAATAAGGCTTTGGGTCCGGTAGTGATGAAAAACCAGGAATATGAATAAGGTGAAAAGCTGAAAGGTTGCCTCTGAATTATGAGAAATCAGCATAAGGAAATACGGCACGGCAAGCCATTTGACCGTATTATTTAGTGATTTGAAGGTGTATCTGAGAATATAAATAAGTACACCTGTCACAAAAATATCATAGATTAGTATCGGCATGATCCCGATATAAGCCGGTACACGTGTGCTGAGGAACCCCAGGGGGCCATAGGTGAAAACCCAGTCTTTTCCAAAAATCAAACCCTGGTGCAAAGCCATGTTGATGCTGATCTTCCAGGATGGGTCAACACCGCCGGCAGGATTTTCAATCAGGGCCTTGGGTAGAAATAATACGATTGAAAAAAAGGTTAATACCCTGAATGCTGTGATTTCTTCTATAACACGTTCGTAGCGTTTGGATGCAGACATTATAGGCTCGGGTTATTGAATTTACAAGAATACGGTGTTTACATAGGAAAAAAAAGAATCATTTATCTAACTTATCTAATGGTAACTTATGAGTTTAATTGGTAACATTATCTGGCTGATTTTCGGAGGATTGATCGTCGCTCTCGAATATTTTCTATCGGGTCTGATCCTTTGTGCAACCATTATCGGTATTCCGTTTGGCATTCAGTGTTTTAAGATCGGCATACTTACTTTGCTTCCTTTTGGTCGCGAGGTACGTGAAGTGCCGGGAGAAAGCGGCTGTTTATCAACGATTTTTAACATCGTCTGGATCTTTCTGGGAGGTATCTGGATCGCATTGACACATCTTATCTTCGGTATCTTACTGGCGATTACCATCATCGGTTTACCTTTCGCGAAACAGCATTTCAAGCTGATGCGTTTATCGTTTACGCCGTTCGGGAAGGATATTTATTGAATGATACATCATCTTATTTTCACGAGTACCCTAAGATGAGATGTAAGAAATAGAACCGTTATGAAAGCAGTGGTTATTACAAAACCCGGGAAGCCGGAGGTTTTGGTTGTGGAAGACAGGCCGGTGCCCGTCGTTAAACATGACGAGGTTTTGATCCGGGTTTATGCGGCCGGGGTAAACCGTCCGGATGTTTTTCAGAGGAAGGGAAACTATCCGCCGCCGCCGGGCGCACCACAGGATATTCCGGGACTGGAAGTTGCCGGTACCGTTGAACTATGCGGATCTTCGGTGCAGAACTGGAAAAAGGGAGACGCCGTTTGCGCGCTGCTGGCCGGTGGCGGATATGCAGAATTTGCGGTTGTGCATGCGCGTCATTGTTTGCCGGTTCCCGATCATTTTAGTTTTGTCGAGGCGGCCTCCTTGCCGGAAACCGTGTTTACGGTTTGGCATAACGTATTTCAAAGGGGAAATCTAAAAAAGGGAGAGCACTTTCTCGTGCATGGCGGAAGCAGCGGCATTGGTATTACGGCCATTCAGCTGGCCAAAGGATTGGGAGCAAAAGTCTTCGCTACGGCGGGATCTGATGAAAAATGTGAGGCCTGTGTTGCTCTTGGAGCCCATCTTTGTATTAATTATAAAAAGGAAAATTTTGAAGAAGTGCTTAAAACCGAAGGCGTGGATCTGATTCTGGATATGGTCGGAGGCGACTATATCCCTAAAAATATAAGGCTCTTACGTGTTGACGGACGGCTGGTTTTTATCAATACCATGAAGGGGAATAAGGTGCGGCAGGTGGAAGGACAGCCATTGGATGAGGTTGATTTTGGTCTGATCATGAGAAACAGGTTGACCTTAACCGGTAGCACGCTTCGCAACCGGGATGTTGCATTTAAAGCGACTTTAACGGAGGAAATCCTTGAAAATGTTTGGCCTTTCATGAATAATGGTAAATTTAAACCCGTTGTTTTTCGTGAATTTCCATTGAACGAGGCTGCACAAGCCCACGCGCTGATGGAGCATAGCGGACATATCGGCAAAATTATTCTGACAAATTCCTGGTGATTTTAGCTGAATCCTTTCCTGAACGTTTTGCCTGCGAACCAGACTAATGTGATGAAAATAAAGGTATAAAAGAAAAAAGGTTCGAAGCCGGGCGTGTTAATCAGGAGCAATTGATTGTTGCCAAAAGCGTGAATAAGCGCGGTGAAAAACAGGTTGTCCGTCAGGATGTAAATGAAGAAATAGACCATTCCGTAGAAGAAGACGTTCATTAAGGTCGCATATAAGTCTGCCCATGCGGTATGATCGCGAAGGATATAGACAGAGACATGGCCAAGACTAAAAATGATCGCTGATGCTATGCCCAGGATAATAAGTTTTTGCCGGGAAATCCCCTTTTTCTCGGCGTAATGTGCTGGTAAAAAACGAAAGATAAATTCTTCAATGAGTGCGTTCGGGAAGGTGTTGAAAAGGAAAATAAGCGCATATTTGACGACCCGTTCCGTCGAAGGAAATTCGGGAGCGGTGCCGAAGACACTGGAGGTCCATAATTGCAGTGCTGTCCACACGATAAGCCCCATAATGAGGGCAGTGGAGAGTTTCTTCCAGGAAAATAGGTTACGGTAAGAAAACTCTGACTGATAAGGTTTAAGTAATCGGACGAAAAGCAGGCATTCTATACCCCAAATAAAAAGACCCAGCAGGATGGCCTGTTGCCAGTTGACAAAAACTTTTTGGACCCATTCTGTAATGAAAATCAAGCCGATGGTGTTAGCAAATAGGCAGCATATCAAAAGTATTCTTACCAGATATTTAAAGCGCATAGGTATGGTTAATAGTCTGTTAGCGTAAGTTTGTTCAGCATAATGTTGCTGATTTAAGTGGTTGGTATCTGTTGTATTTTAATCAGAAATTCTAGATCTGATCAGGACTAGACAATAAGAATAGTATCCTTTTTTCGTTTAAATTTAGTGGAAATCATCGTGTTGATGTGCTAATTCAAAAAAAGATGGCAACAAAAATTAAAGAAGTTACAGCCGCCAGTATCACAGGAATGTACATGCATTACTGTCTGGAAAATAACGAAAAGCCTCAGTCAGTTTATTTGTTCTGTAAGAAAAACGGAATGGTTGAGAAAGATTTTTACGTATTCTTCTCGTCAATTGAAGCGATTGAGAAATCGGTTTTTGTGAATTTCCACAGCATGACGGTTGAACTTATTAACAAAAGCACCGAGGCAGATGTGCTTGACTTTAAGGATAAATTACTGACATATTATTATACATTTTTCGAAATCCTGGCCGCGAACAGAAGTTATGTTGTTTTCGCCTTGAAAAGTGATCAGAGTAAGCTGAACGGGTTGTTGAAGCTAAAAGAATTGAGAACGCATTTCAAGGATTTTATTGCGGGAATCAGTCAGGGATATCTGAAAGTAAAAAGCGAACGTGTCCTTAAATTGCAGCAGGACGGTCTGGAAGAAGGCGCATGGATACAACTTTTGGTGACACTTAAATTCTGGCTGGACGATGAATCCGTTGCATTTGAAAAAACGGATCTTTTCATCGAGAAATCAATCCGCGCCACTTTTGATCTGATTGATACGACCCCGCTGGAAAGTGTGATCGACTTTGGGAAATTTTTAATTAAAGAAAAATTGAGGTAGTGAATGGAGACGATAGACAGCATACCTACTTCAAAAATTCAGCGTGCCTCCAAATTGATTTCCACCGGTGTAAAGATCGGAGGGAATTATCTGAAATATTACGGAGAGAAAATAACGAACCCTGAATCGGCACGGGATAACCTGAATTCCAACAACGCTGAAGATATCTACGATGGCTTAAAAAACCTAAAGGGCAGTGCGTTGAAACTGGCTCAGATGCTTAGCATGGAGAAAAGTTTTATGCCGCAGGCTTACGTGGAAAAATTCTCGCTGTCGCAGTTTTCGGTTCCGCCTTTGTCGGCTCCGTTGGTGATCAAAACGTTCAGGAGGTATTTCGGGAAATCGCCGCTGGATTTATTCGATTCGTTTAATCCCAATGCGATTAACGCTGCGAGTATCGGGCAGGTGCATAAGGCGACGTCCAATGGCAGGGAGCTGGCGGTTAAAATTCAATATCCGGGCGTGGCGGAAAGTATCACGTCTGATCTGGCATTGGTAAAACCGATCGCCATGAAGATGTTCAATATCCAGAGTAAGGATTCGGACAAATATTTTAAGGAAGTTGAAAATAAGCTTACCGAAGAAACCAATTACATCCTGGAAATTGACCAAAGCAAGGAAATAGGCGATGCCTGTGCACATATCCCCAATTTGGTTTTTCCTAAATATTATGCGGAATTCTCTTGCGAGCGCGTGATCACGATGGACTGGATGACGGGGATTCACTTATCTGAATTTGTCAAAAGCAAGCCTTCACAGGAAGCTTTGAATAAGATCGGGCAGGCGCTTTGGGATTTTTATATGTTCCAGGTGCATCAGCTGCGGAAGGTTCACGCCGATCCGCATCCGGGAAATTTTCTGGTTGATAAGGACCAAAATCTGATTGCGATCGATTTTGGCTGTATGAAGGAAATTCCAGAAGCATTTTACACGCCTTATTTTGAACTCGCTGAGAAGGAAAATATCAATAATCCTGAATTTTTCCGCAGCCGGTTATTTGAACTGGAAATTCTGACGGACAAAGATACGGGGGAAGAAACCGTTTATTTTGCGAAGCTTTTTCACGAAATCCTGACCTTGTTTACCCAACCTTTTCAGGCAGAAACATTTGATTTTGCAGACGAAGTATTCTTTGGTAAACTGGTTGCACTGGGCGAGAAATACGCGAATGACAAGCAGTTGAGAAAGATGAATGTGAACCGTGGTTCCAAGCATTTTATTTATATCAACCGTACTTTTTTCGGATTGTTCAGCCTTTTGCACGATTTAAAAGCAACGGTTAGCATTAACCAGTTTGCAAATCTGGCTTAGCAATAGCAAAGGATTAAAAGTGCGTAAAATCATTGGTTTTACGCACTTTTACAGTGTTTTCGCAAAGCAAACGCTGATCTCTAAATTATCACTACCGTTGTAATTTTCAATGATGTGATAACCCTGTTTTTGATAAAGTCTTATCGCATTAGGCTGCCCTTTCCCGGTTTCAAGCACTGATTTTGTATAACCAAGTTCTCTCGCCCAGGTTTCCAGTTCTGCCAGCATAGCAGACGCAATTCCTTTTCCTCTATGATTGTCATCAACAAACATGCGTTTAATTTCAATCGTTTTCTCATCGAAAATTTTGAAACAGCCGCAAGCAACAGCTTCTCCATTTTCATAGGCGACAACGACCGTGTGAAGATCCGTGATCCTGTTAAAATCTTCGTAATCCTCCGGATTGGTATTGTAAATTCTACAAAGCTCAATATCAAGCTTTTCCGTTAATTTAGAGAAATCCGGGTTTTCGCTGTTTGTTCTTAATATCATTATTTACTGATGTTAAACGCAGAGTTAAATGGGAGTTTGACGCAGAGTTCGCAGAGACAATATAAAAAAAACTCATCACAACTCTGTGTAAAACTCATTTACCTCTGCGTTTAAAAAAATTAAACAAACTCCTTTTTACCCAATCTAACCTTTGGTTTTTTGTTCTTTTTTCGGCGTCCCCACCAGATAATAAATCCGGTTATGGGTAGGCTTGCTGTGATAAATGAGATGATAAATGCCAGTATTTTTCCAGGTAAACCAAGGATGGCACCGATGTGAATGTCGTAATTCATCCGCATGATCTTGTTTGCCAGCGTCAGGTCGTCGTGATAACGTCCGAAATTGTGTGTAACCGGGACCGGTTTCAGACTATACTGGTCGTAATAAATATAATCACATTTCCAGTAAGTACCGGCAATGGTGTTGGTAACAGCGGCAATGGTCGATTTACTGGTTTCCGGGAAATGCATTTCGATGGTTTCCGCGGCCGGGTTTTCCGCTACCGTTTTTTTCCATAAAAAGTCGACGACAGATGTCGTTGAATCCAAAACAGGTTTCCCTTTTGATTCAGGCTCGTAAAACTCAGTCAATGATTTTCCACCGGATGTTGCCCAGTATACACTTTTTGAAAACCACTGGAAGCCCATAATCAGGCCTGTGCAGGCAATAATAATGGCGACGGGGATAGCATAAAACCCAAGTACATTATGCAGGTCATAATTCTTTCTTCTCCACTGTGCGTTCCATTTTACCTTGAATCGTTGTCTGATAGCGGCCTTGTTTTTCGGCCACCAAAGCACGAAACCTGAGATGAGCAGCAAAACAAAGATCAGCGTGGCAGAGGCCGCGACAGGCTGGCCAAGATTCGGAGGAAGCCATAAATAATAGTGCCCCATCAGAATGAACCGAAAAAAGTCGCTGTCCATATCTTTGATTTTTAATATTTCACCCGTGTATGGATTGGCATACATCAGGTAATAATATTCAGGTTCAAAACTGAAAAACGTGATCACCACCGCGGTTTTGGAATCTGCATACTGAACGCTGTGGATCTTTTTGTCTGGCAATGCTTTTTCAGCGATGGTTCTGAACTGAGACGGAGCCAGGTAAGGTTTTTTCTGAGGTTCTACATAGCGATAAGATTGTGTTGCCTGCTGTATTTCTTCCTGGAAGGCATAAATACAGCCTGTTACAGCAAGAATAAACACGATCAGTCCCGAACCAAGTCCGAGCCATAGGTGGAGAAAATGTATTACCTTTTTCATGGTGAGTGAATTTGAAATGTATGCAACCTTTAACACGAATCCCGTATCCCGGCTGAAACCGGAATACGGGAAGTAAAACCTATATTTTTTTCCTGATAATCAGTCTGTCGACGCTTAGAACCTGAACGAAAGACTGGCTGTTATGCTTCTCAATTTTTGTGGGTTCATGGTCGTATAACCGATCCAGTATTTCTTATCTGTGAGGTTATCCACTTTCACCCCAAATCTGAATTTTGATTGCTCGTAAAATGCCGTGGCATTTAAAATGGTGTATTCCGGCAAAATGAAAACGCCCTGGCTTCTGCTGTTCACAACCTTATTGTCGCTCGCATAATTTCCGCCAAAACCAAACCCAAGTCCGCGGGCCATGCCCGAAGGGATCCGATAGCTAAGCCATAAATTTGCCGTGTATGGAGACATGGCCGTTGAAGGACGTAAACCGACAACATCTTCATCCGCTTTCTCAAATTTCGAATCGTTGTAAGCGAAACCTGCAACCACGTTAAGACCACGCAGCGGGTTAGCGATGATTTCCGTTTCCACACCTTTGCTGCGCTGCGTTCCGTCCTGAATTGAAAAGTTAGGATGGGCAACATCGGCACGGATCAGATTTGAAACCTGAATGTCGTAATAACTTAACGTTGTGCTCAGTTTTCCGTTAAACGCATTCAGTTTTACACCTCCTTCTGCCTGATTGGCATGCTCCGGCTTGAAGGCTTTTCCTGCGAAGCTACTTCCGACCTTGTTCGTAAATCCGTTTTGATAGTTAGCAAAAACCGAAACAACATCTTTGATTGGCATGTAGAGCAAACCAAATTTAGGAGAGAAAGCGGTTTGGCTATAACCGCCTGTTTTTTTGCCCGTTGTTGGACTGTAATTTCCTTCGTTGTCGAAATGGTCAATGCGCAAGGCGGCAGAAATAATTAGTTTGTCGGTAACATTCAGCACATCAGATACATAAGCGCTGTATGTGTTGGTTGCATAATTATATGGATAAACAGGGGCATTGCCGGTTAAGTAAACGGCTTCCAGTGTTTTATCATTGAAATTTTCATAAGTTGGGATAGTGCCCGTCGTTGCGACGGTATCAATATTTATGCTTTTGAAAACCTGATTCGAATTGTTACGGAAAAAATCAAGCCCGCCCAGAAAGCGGTTTCTCATGCCGGCAATCTCAAAATTGCCGTTAAAGTTTTGTTGAATTTCAACAACGCGATCTTTACTGTTCGAGGTAGACTGATCCTCCCGGGAAATATAACCGTTGCCAATATCTGACGGATTTTTTGTTACAGTTGATTTACTCAGTAAGTAGAAATATGGATTTGCTCCGTCTGAGTAGCTGTTCGTGGAAGTGAAATTGGTTGACGAAGTCCAGTTATTGGAAATCTTGTAGTTCATCTGACCGAAAAAGTTCGTGTTTCTTGAAGTCTGGGAAAGATCGCCTCTTGAAAAAGCACGTTTGTAATCGATGTCCATCTGGTTGGCTCTGTTCACGCCCAGGCTTGCGATCGTCTGACCATAAGGGAAGAAGAATATTGTATTGCCCTGATTTTGTCCGCTGTAAAGTTCAGCATCAATATTGAAAGATAATTTCTCGTTTACCTTGTAAGTCAGGCTCGGAGCGAAGGCAAACATTTTGCCGAAACCGTTGTCCTGGAAACTTCCTTCATAGTTATAAGCCGTATTCACACGCAGCAGAATGTTTTTAGCGGAATCCAAAGGCGTGTTCACATCCGCGCTGATCCGGTTAAATCCAAAACTTCCTGTTGAATAAGCAATCTCGCCGCCGAATTTGGCATAAGGTTTTTTAGTAACCCGGTTGATCAAACCGCCATAAGAAGTCAGGGAACTTCCGAACAATGTCGCCGACGGGCCTTTAATGACTTCGATACTTTCAAGGTTTGCCGCATCTATTTTTGTAGAAACATTTCCTGCAATTCCATTTCTCAACTTGCTTTGCACGATAAAGCCACGGGAACCGTAATAACTTCCTCCATCACCGCTACGGCCTGTTGCTTCCCACATTTTGCTGATACCAGGGGCGTTTTTGAGCGCGTCATCGATACTGAAAACGAGTTGTTCTCTTAATAATTCTTTTGTGATCGTGGAATAAACCTGTGGATTTTCTAAATTTTTCAAATTGATTTTAGAAACGTATTCGCTCGATTCACGTTGCAGTTTCCCTTGCGCGCTGATCACAACCTCGGTTAAAGTCTTCGCGTTTTCGGCAAGCGTGATATCACCCAAAGTTGTCGTTTGGCCTGCGTTCACCTGCACGACAATCTCCTTCGTTTCAAGGCCGATGAAAGAGGCAATCAGGATGTATTTCCCGGCTTCAATATTTTTAATTTCAAATTCTCCTTTTGCATTGGCTGTTGATCCTTTTGCAATGCCTTTCAAACCGACATTTACAAATTCGGCCCCAATACCGTCAGAAGTCTTAATAATGCCTTTAATCCGACCCGGGGATTGCGAGAAGGCAGGGGCGGATATTAGCCAAACGGCCAGCGTTAAGGATAATATTATGGAGAATTGTTTCATTTTGTAGTCTACTTAAATATAATTAGTCTTAATAAGAAACAAATCTATTGATAGATTAGATTGAATCCAAATTAAAATAATGGTTCTTGTATTAGTATAATTATATTTTGAGATAGTAATATTAGGGCGGTAGGAAACCGGTTTTTGGCTGATGCAACGAGAGATAGGGCTGGGTAGGATCTTTCTTTACTTAATCCTGAACCGGAAGAAGAGCTGTCCGTTCATCGTTTTTAGTGAAGATGTAGGCGTAATGGAAAGGTTTGAGAGCGGAATAAGCAGATTTATTCCGAACTGGTACCGGCCGGGTGTGAAAGTCAGGCCGGTTTTTACCACGAAGAGATTCGTTTTCATGTACTGATCCATGTTGTCTTTTTTCAGCACAAGTTTGGAGCCCGAAATAATTTTACCCTGATAATTTTCCTCCTCATTCTGCGCCAGCGCACTCCGAAGCGGGCTGTAAGAAATGCCTGCTGAAATACCCAGTTTTGAAATGAATCGATAGTTGTATTGCAAAGAAAGATTGATCCCTGTCGCCTTGATCAGATTGATGTTATTGTGAAACACCGAATCGGCATCAATCCGCCGAATGCGTTTTAATCCGCCAAAATATGCCTGATTTGCATAAAAGCTCAGTGTGAGAGATTGGTTTTCGGTTAGATCCTTGCTTAGCCAAATGCCCGGAATCAGCAACATGTACGGCTTATTCGTACTGTCTGTGGCCGTGAAAATGTATTGGGTGTTATTCAATGCAGCGGTAACATTCCATTCCAGACCAGCGTGGAGCGTTTTAAATAATGCTTTTTTCTCTTTGGAAGGGCTCGCCTTTTGCTGCGGCAGAATGGCGTTATACTTTACAGTTTTTGCCAAATTTTTGCTTAAATTGTTGAATTGCGTAGATTTTGGCGTTAAATTCTGAACAGAAAATGCGATCCTCTTTATGGCCATATCCGGGTTGTTACTGATTTTAGAAATGGTTTGTCTACTGAGGTTATAAGTTTGAGAATTTTCCGGACTAACCGCATAATCGGAATTATCTCCGGTTGCTTTTTCTTTTTTCGATCTGTTTTGATTTTTATCGTATAGATCAGTTCCGACGTTGCTTTTCGGGTATAGATTTTCACTTCGGGTATTCTTTGCAGTGCTATTTCCGGCTATGCCAGCTTCGTTTTTTAGCAGGGTTTTAAATTTGACAGCGGAGGGTTTATTGGTTTTAGGTTCGAAACGACCTGCCTGATCTGTCCGGTTTTTGATGTTTTTTTTGCCTGTTTTAGAGTCCGTGGATGGGTGTGTAGTAATTGCTAAATTTTTGTCAGATGATAATTTGTCTTGTTGTTTACCAATTGAAACGGTGGAATCTGTTTCAATTTTGTTTTCAGCTGGTGATAAAGATAAGTCGGTACTGTCTTTGGCTGTCCCTTGATTCGTTAGCGTATTTTTGTTGTCTTCTTTGTGTGCGGGGATGATGGCTGTGTTTTTGTCCTGCGAAAGCTTTTCTAAGGTGATACCTGCCTTGTTTTTCTGAGGATTACCCGGTAGAAAAAGCCAGATTAAAGCAGCAATACCCAATGCTGCGATAACAGCCAGACCGCCTTTTAACACGGCATTGGACTTATGCGTACCCGGAACCGAGGGCACAGGTGTCTGGCTATCATTATCCAACATATCATTCATTTGCGCCCACGCGTCATCCGCCTGAACTTCCGGTTCCGATAATTTCCCGTTGAGGTATTTTTTGATATGTAGGTTTTTCTTACTCACAATCCTCTAAAGTGACTTTTCAAAAATAATTTTCAATCTGCTGCGACTCTCACTCAGATGCCATTTCACCGTGCCTTCACTGATCGCCAATGATTCCGTAATTTCCTTTACCGAAAATCCATCCAGATAAAAAAGACAGCAAACCCGACGGGTTGCCAATGGTAATCTATTCAGATAAATTTCAATATCGTCGTATTCCAATTTTTCAAAGGGATTTTCCCGCGCTTCAAAAAACATGTTTTCTTTGATTTCATCATAAACAAAGGACTGGGTTTTGCGGTCTCGTAACATGGTGAGTGCGGCGTTCCTCACGGTTGTATACATCCAGTTGAAAAATTCACCTTTTTGCGAGTCAAATTGATCGAGATTTTTGAAAACTTTCATCATGCCATTGTTTATGGCCGTGACAATATCGTGTTTGTCCTCAAAGAAATTTTTGCACAAAGCGAACAGGACAGGATAAAATTGACGATACAATTTTTCCTGACTCTGTCGCTCTCTGCGTTTACAACCGGCTAATATATCCTCTAATTTATCCAAGCTTATGCTTTAGACGTCGGCAATGTTGAGCAACTGCCGGCGATTTGGTGATCAGTTTGTCAGATTTTTTTACAATGACTTTTTTGTCAGGACCACGCCTGTCGTATGAGGCCAGGTGAATTCGTATTTGGCTCCTTTTCGTTCAAAAGTTCCGTTATAGGTCGTGTTGTTTAATGTTACTTCCAGGTTGTAAGTTTTGTTTTCACCGACTGGCCAATAGAGCATAACGTCGTTTTTGGCTTTGGTAGGGCCACCGGAACAGCCAGCAGGGACATTTACATCAAGGAAATTGATGATGTATGTGTCACCGTTTTTACCTAAAGAATAAGTTAGTGAATTATTCGAACACGAATAGTTATTTTTTGTGATAGCCGAGAAATCAAGATGTGCTGCAGAGTCGGCATAGATGATCGGCGTGAGACTGATGACCTCATCAGCAGTGAGACTTTCCTTGACATCCTGGTCAATTGCTACACTTTCATCCTGATAGATTTCGGAGCCAATTTCCACACGGATAAAAACAGAGTCAAGCGTGATACTATCCTGCGCCACGACTGAGTACGAGCCGGCTTTAAGAAAAGTAATGGCTGTACTTTCGCTGCCTTTGTTGATGATGCTGTATGCCGTGGGCGTAACTTTCCAGCGGTAATTGGTGGGAGTAAGGTTTCCCGCAAGTGTGAAGATAACCGGTTCCTGTCTCTTAATTCCGGTAACTTTGGAGGCTTCCAGCCCATTCAGTTTTGAAGATTTTACTTTGTCGGCAGCTACGTCAACATTGTTTCTCTCACAGGCGACCAGCTGCATCAGCGCCAGCAAAATAATTCCTACGGCTAATTTTCCTTTCATGACAATTTGTAGTAAAGTTTAAGAAGAGAAGAAAGACAAGCTTTTCCTGTCAATAAAATAAACTACAAGGGATAGGAGGAAGGTTGGGTGGGAGATAATATTAATTTGAAATATTTAAGAAAAATGCCTTTACCGCATCTTGGAGGCTAGTTGTGCATTCAGGATTTTTGAAATTTCTTCATATTGGGCATACACCATTAAATGCCCGCCACCTTCGATGACCACATCCGGCTTCACAATTTTGAGCGGAATTAACTTGTCCGTGGCGCCGTGCATGTGGTACAAATGATCAGCTTTAACGGGATGCTTCCACGCACTCATGGAGATCAGTGCCCATTTCAAAAACTTACTGTCGGTGTCATGCAGAATTTGTTTTAACAGTGTTTTCAGCTCAGGCGTGTCAGCACCGAAAAATTTGTAGGTAAACGAATTGGCTGATTTGAGTACAGGCGCAGCGAACGGACTTAACAGTAGAAATTTGATAAGTCCACGGTTGAATTTTGAAACCGGAATGCTCGTTGGTGTACTGGAAATAAGGATGATTTGTTCCGGGTGCACGATAGACGAAAGCTCAGAGGCAATGATTCCGCCGAAAGAAAGTCCAACCAATTGGAAGGGTTTGGTCGTATCCATCTGCGCCGTTAACCGGGACGCGTAGCGATGAAGTGATTCTTTTTTCTTTGGCCGGATCCAGTCAATGTAATGAACGTTGAAACGCTCGTCCAGTTTTAATTTGCTAAAAACCCTTTTATCTGCCCCTAATCCACTTAAAAAATAAATATTCATCGTAGTAGATTTTGAGATAACAGGCGTATCATTTTCAGATTGTCCGTAGGAAACAAAGGCAGAAAAAATAGAAAACACCAAAAAGAGACGTAGCATAGGAAAATTATTTCCGTGGAAGATACTGGTTTACATTGCTTTTACAAATGTACGAATGGACTTTTAGTATGGATTGGTATTACTTTGTTATAAAGAAAAACCCGCAGCAATAATTCTCGGTGAGAATCTTGCTGCGGGTTTTGATCTGTGGATTTAATCTATTTTGAGAAACTGTATTTTAAGCCGCTCATTAACCATCTGCCGGGCATTTTTGAACCAAGCAAATCGCTGTATTTTCTGTCGCCAAGGTTATCAGCCTGCGCAAAAACGGAAAGCGTTTTTTTGATCACAGCATATTCGGCTCTCACATTCAGGACAAAATATTCTCTGGTAATGGTTGCGTCAATCGCGGTTGCTTCACGTTTTGCACGGTTTTTATAAATTCCGTTCACGCTGAAAGAGAGGTTGGAAATCTGGTATAAGGCCGAGAAATTCCCCAGAAATTTGGCATGTGAGGAGATGTAAAAAGAAGGCGTTGCTTCACTGCTTTCACTGTTAAGCCAGGTTAATCCGGTGGTTAACCAAAGTTTTTGATTGTCTGTCAGTGATTTTGAATATTGGAAATCCAGTTCGGCACCGGTGGTGTTCACGCTGGCAACATTTTTTGCCAGTCCGTAGGTACCGGTTGGAGAAAGATTATCCTTACGGGGCATCTGCGCATACGGCGTTGACGTATAATCAATTAGGTTATTCTGGCGGCGCTGGAAAAATGTTCCTGAAATTTTCACATTGGTCAGAAACCAGTCTGCCCCGGCCTCATAACTGAATGATGTTTCGGCTTTCAATGCGGGATCGCCCACGCTGCTTCCATTGCTTACGATGGGTTTGTTGTAGTTATTATAACGTTCTGTAAAATCAGCATCCCGAATTGTTTTTCCGGCGCTGCCACGCAGCTGCCAGTGCTCTTTTTTGTAAGAAATATTTACCTGAGGCACGGCTTCGGTTCCAATATTTTCGCGCCAGTCGAAACGGATGGACGGGGTCACGGTAAAGGATTCCCCGATTCGCTGGGAAAATGTTACAAACGGAGCGAGCTGATTGATCGAATGATCTCCACGGTCGTTGGATACAATATTTTTGTTCTGGAAATTAAGACCGGCTACCATGGTTGTGGTTGGCGTCAAAATCTGCTGCCAGGTAAGTAATCCCTGCCAAAGTTTCGACTTGCTGTTGTTACGGATCGAAGCCGAATTGAAAAGGTAATAATCCTGTACAAACTTATACCCGGCGTCGAAGGAGAAGGCAGACTTACCTTTTTTATAGCCAATTTTAATCTGGTTCCAGAAGGTTTTAACCTGTTCCTGAGCAGTGTCAGCTTTAGATGTCGTATAGAAATTCTGAGCTGAAAAATCCCGGTGATCAAACGAAGAACGAAGTGCAACATTCCATGCCGGTGAGAGCGCATAATTGGCCGAAAGCGATAAGGTGTTGTTGTGGAAATAGCCGTTAGTTCCTCTTTGGCGTACACCATCGGCGTTGTTGGTGACACCGCCGATAGAAGCCGCTAACTTGTTTCTCGGGATAAATGCGCCGACATTGGTACCGAAAAATCCGTGCTGTCCACCCGATGCGGAGGCGTTAACAATCGTTTTATTTTTAACCGCATCCTCGTCTTCGGAAGCCAGTTTTGCAGCAAAAGTTTTTGAAACGATGTAGATCACACCGCCAACTGCTTCCGAGCCATATATTGCCGAGGACGCGCCTTTTAATACTTCAATACGTTCAATTTCCGAAGGAGCAATCGGTATATAACTGCTGAAATGGCCTGTGTTCGGATCGTTAAGCCTTAGTCCGTCCATGATCACCAATACCTGCTGGTAGGTACCACCACGAAGAACGATATCACTTTGAGATCCCATCGGTCCACGGGCCTGAATTTCCACACCCGGAACATAACGCAACAAATCGTCAATACTGTGGACGGGAAGATTCTGGAAATAATCCCCTTTGATTACCGCGATATTTCTGCCAGATTCAGAGGCTCTTTTTTCAATGAGTGAAGAAGTGATCGTAACTGGGTCAAGCGATATTTCCTGTGCTTTGACACCTTGCACAGCGATAAAAAGAAAGAACGAAATGTAAAGTTTAGACAAATTCATGAACAATGATTTTTGATAAATGCACTGCAAAAGTATTGCCGGTCCGGACTCTTTATTTACTCCGGTTTTAAGATATATGGTAGTCCGGGAAGGGGGAATGCTTCCTGGATTTTTAGTTTAATCTGGTTACACGGTGTCATTACTCGGCAGGATCGTCGGTAATTTCGTTCTTTTTCTTTTTAACAAATCTGAAAATATGGCCCCTTTCTTCAACCGGGGTTTGGTCCCCGAGCAGGATTCCCCAGGGTTCAAGCCCTTCAACCCGGTCGAAAATAACCTTTAACATGGCTATGGCTGGTATGGATAAAAACATGCCGGAAATGCCTGCAATAGCACCGCCAACCAACACGCCAATGATTGAAACCAGAGCGTTGATCCTTACTTTAGAACCAATAACCAGGGGAACCAGAAAGTTATTGTCGATAAACTGAACGACCAGAAATATTCCGACAACGCCTAAAATGGTATCGATTTCCGGATGACTTATGAAGGTGACGAGCACAGCCAGCACGATCGCAACCAACCCGCCGATGTAGGGAACAAGATTCAAAATGGCAGCCATAATGCCCAGTAAAATAGCATACTGCACATTTAAAACCAGCAAACCTATGCAGTTCAGGACGGCAACGCAGGTGGTTTCCAGCAGCAAACCAACCATATAACTCTGGATAATGGATTTGATCTCGCTTAATATCTCATGTACCTTGGCTTTGTGTTTTTGCGTGAAAACCTCGACCATAAAGTGTAAAAGCATGGCGCGGTAGTAAAGAAGCAAAAAGATATAGATGGGTAATAAAACCAAGGTGCCGAGCGGTCCGGTTACAACACCAAGTGTGTCGCCGCCCTGAAAATTTTCCAGTGTTTGTGTCTGTGCTTTTTGAAGATATTGATCCTGCTGACGATAACTGACGCTATATTCCCGGCGGATCCAGCGCCGTATTTCCCGGTAAAAATCGTTGATATTCTTTTTCAGTTTGGGCAATTCGTCCGAAAAATCAGCGATCTGCATGGAAAGTACGACTGTCAGCCCGGTAACGAGCAGGATGGCCAGCGTAACGGTGACGCTAATCGCGAGTACTTTCGGGATTCCCATACGGAGGAGCCAGCCTTCGATCGGGCGGAGCAATACCGCCAGTAGTCCGGCCATGGCCAGAGGCACAATGATGTCCTGTCCGAGGTAGATTGCAAGCGTAATCAGAGCCAGCGCGATCAGAGAATGTGAAAGCTTATGATAAAAGGGCTGCGGCGCAAGTGGACTCATATGACGTTATGGAAAAAGCAACAAATCAGGGTTCGGTTTTGAATAAAGGATCGGCCGAAGCGAAATATTGGTAAGTTAAACAATAGTTATTAAATCAGATCAGCCCGAAGCCACTGGATTTATCTGAATAAGGTATACGAGAAGCCGACGTTCAGATGTACCGGAGCCATTTTTTTTCACGATGTGCCGATTTATACCCCGAATACCATTTGCAGAGCGGATAAAGTACGATGATCACGAATGCCCAGATCATATATACATACGGAAGCGCAACGCCGGAGCCATTAACCGGTCGTCCGAACTGGAAAGGACCAAAAGGAAGGTCCTTCCAGGTGAATCCCTGATAAAACATTAAAGCAAACATCAGTGAATGAGCGAGATACCAATGTAGGAGATAATAAAATAAAGGCACTTTTCCATACACAGAGATGATGGAAACAAACTTGTTTTTTGCTCCGTCCGCCAGCGCCATGACCAGAAAACTGATTCCCAAAGTAAGCGAAGCATACAATAGGGACGGCGGATATTTGGATATGTTGATGAAAGACAGCAACGTGAAAAGCGGAGTTTTCTGGGTTTTCCATGGGGACGGGTCTCCATAAAAATTAGCAAACCGGAGCACAACGAAAAAAGCGAGCAAACCAAGTCCGGTCAGGAATAAGGTTCTGCGGCGCCTGGCCTCTCCCTGCAAAAATATTTGTCCGCAGGCATAACCCGTCAGCATGATGCCAAACCAGGGAAGAAACGGATATAAAACAGCGAATGTGAAATTTGGCGTGACCGGGAACACATCCAGCCGGAAGAAAAACGACCAGATTACCCGCAGTGTGACATTGTCGTTGAAATTAACACCCTGTACCAGATTGTGCCCACAGACAATGAGCAGGCCTAAGATGCCAAGTGTTTTTGGTGGGATTTTTAAAAGAAACGAAAGGATAATAAACCCAAGCCCGATGGCCGCGATCACCTGAAAAACCATCATCCGGAATTGGATATCGGCCCACAATCCCAAAGTAATGACTGTAAATTCCAGAACGATCAGCCATAGGCCCCTGGTCACCAGAAATTTCCTGGACTGTGCAATATTGGTGTTGTTTTTTAGGGAGATAAAAGCCGATGCACCGGATAGAAACACGAAAGTTGGCGCGCAGAGATGGGTGATCCATCGGGTGAGAAATAGAGTCGCCGTCGTCGTATCCAGGTTCGTTGGATCATCGGATAATGCCGTGGTGTGCGTCAGGTCCCGGACATGGTCCAGCGCCATAATAATCATAACCAGACCTCGGGTAAAATCAATGGTATCAATGCGTTTCATGCCGGAAAAGGGTTGCGGTTATTACCAAAAGTATAAAAGTGGAAAGTTTACTGGTGGCAGCGGCATGTTGAAAAGAGGGAGATCGGGGAGACGAATAGCCGCTCAAGGGATTCCCGTTAGATAAGAAATTAATTGCTTTTTTTGATAATTCTATTAATTTGTAATGAAATCATATTTCAGAGGGGCTTTCGCGGGCTTTTTATCTCTAATTTTGTTGCATATGAAGAAAAGGACCTTTATCAAATTATCATCTGCGCTAATGACAGCACCCTTGTTTTCTCCTTTGACTGGTTGGGCAACCGGTGAAAAATTAAAAAACTGGGCGGGAAATCTGGAATATGGTACCACGAAATTGTTTCAGGCTGGTCCCACGGCGCAGGTTCAGGATTTTGTAAAGAAGCATACTAAGTTTAAAGTGCTTGGTACCCGTCATTGTTTCAATAAAATAGCGGATAGCACCGATGCATTTATTTCTGTGGTGCAGGCTGAGGAAAATATTGAGATTCATGCAGATGGAAAAACGGTTACGGTTAATGCAGGATTGAAATATGGACAGTTGAGTCCGTATCTGGATAAAAAAGGACTTGCACTGCATAATCTGGCTTCATTGCCACACATTTCGGTGGCAGGAGCCTGTGCTACGGCGACGCACGGCTCGGGAGAGAAAAATGGAAATCTTGCCACCGCTGTTTCCGGCTTTGAAATGGTGACGGGGGCAGGAGACATTGTAAAACTTTCAAGAGAAAAAGATGGTGAGAAATTTCTGTCGGCTGTGGTGAATCTGGGTGCGCTTGGCGTGGTAACGAAGATAACGCTGGACATTCAGCCGACCTTTCAGATGAACCAGTTTGTATACGAAAATCTACAAATGACGCAGCTGAAAGAGCATTTTGATGAGATTGAGTCAACCGGATATAGTGTCAGTCTTTTTACAAACTGGCAAAGCAGGGATATTGCAGAAGTATGGGTGAAGAGAAAGATTGAGAAAGGAGAAAATTACAAGCCCGGACCAACACTTTTTGGCGCGAAGCTGGCCACGAAAAATCTGCACCCGATTCCGGAATTATCCGCTGAGAACTGCACGGAGCAAATGGGTGTGCCAGGCCCCTGGTATGAAAGAATGCCGCATTTTAAAATGGGTTTCACGCCAAGCAGCGGAAAAGAGTTACAATCAGAGTACTTTGTTCCTAGAAAAAACGCCGTTGAAGCGATTATGGCTATTTCCCGTTTGGCTGATCAGGTTGGTCCGCATTTGTTAACGTCGGAAATCAGGACTATTGCCGCGGATGGTTTTTGGATGAGCCCTTGTTACGGGCAGGATAGTGTGGCGATACATTTTACGTGGAAACAGGACTGGCCGGCGGTGCGCAGGTTATTGCCAGTCATTGAAAAAGAACTGGCGCCGTTTCATGCGCGTCCACACTGGGGGAAACTCTTTACGATGACCCCGGAAAAGTTAAAATCCCTGTACGTGAAACTGCCGGATTTTCAAAAACTGGCAAAAGAATTTGACCCGAAAGGAAAACTTCGCAACGGATTTTTGAATACTTATATTTATCAGAGCTAGTCAATAGTAGCTCAAAATCAACAAACTACTTAATAGAATTTAGCGTGAATTGTGCCGTTATTTTTTATAACGGTAGTGAAGTTTTTTTGCAAAATTTAAAATTGCTTATCATGGATTCGTTACCCTCCCGTTCCTGGCCTTACATTATTTTATTGCTTATTCCCGTGTTTACGTTTGGTACATATATATGGGTAAACGCCATCAATGTACCGTATAACGATGATGAAGCCTTACTCATTACCATCAATTACATCCACGAACAGGGTTCCGGACTTTTTAAAAGTCTCATCCAGCAGCACAACGACCACCGGATCTTCTTTTCACGACTGGCAGGGGTAGTGATTGATTTTTGGTATGGAAAAATCAATTTTCGTACCATGATTATTTTTGGTTACATAAACCTCATCCTGGTAGGGCATTCGTTTTACTTGATTTACAGATCATTTGGTAAAAACCTGCTTTTGTTTCTTCCGGTCTCCGTCGTACTGTTTTCGCCCATTGTATATGCTACGCAGCTATGGAGTATCACCGCTTTTGAACAGAACTTGTCCATCGCTTTTTCGTTATACTGCCTTTATTTTCTACAACCCGAAAAAAAGAAAACCTGGCTTTGGTCTATTCCGCTGGCCATTGCTGCCACGCTTGCGAATCTGGATGGCGTGAGTGTAATTCCAATTGCGCTTTTTTGGCTGATAACCCAGAAACGTGTGAAGGAAAGCTGGATTTTTGGCGCGTTTTCAGTGGTTTACATTTACCTGTTTTTTGTCAATTTTCGATTTTCATCTGCATCCCATTTTCCGTCTATTTCCCAGTTTGTACGCATCGTATTCAGGGGGTTTGTAGGACTTTCGGGCTCAATCGTCAAAGTATTGTCCGACTCACATGGCTATTTGATGGCGATTGCATTTGGCGGGATAATCTTATTGACTTCCTGCGTCTTCACCGTAATCAAATATTGGAACCTGATCAGGAAACCCAACTGGGTTTTTTCAATCAGTCTTACTGAAATATGTTTTTACAAGCTGCTGGCCTGCGTTTTAATGGTTGCCTTGGGGCGCTCAGGCGATAACCCGGAAAGTATTTTGTCGATCCGGTTTCAGATCTATTCAGCGGGTATTTTTATCATGTTTTATCTGTTCGTATTAAGCCATCTCAAAGCCGGGCGATTTCAAAACCTGCTCTTTTTTGCATTTCTTTTTGGAACGTTAACGCTGAACCTGTTGGCGTATGTGAAATATCAGAATGCGGTGATTGTTCATAATGATGAATTAAAAGTGGATGCGTTTAACTACCCGGCCCACAACTTTTTCATTCATCAGTATTCGGGTGCGCCGGATCCGGAAGCAGCATTTTACACCTATTATGATTTTCCGGAATATCTGAAAAAGGATTGGATTTCCAGCTGGGGCATGGCGTTGAAAAATCAGGGGCAGGAATTGAAAGCAACTTTTAAGAGCCAGGCACTAACGAAACCAGATGGATTTAGGGACAGTATTTATCCGGTAGTCACTTTAGAAATAGGTAATTTGCCTTCCCTTGTCCCAAAAAGAAATGTTTATCTGGCTTTATTCAAGCGGGAAAATGTACTTAATCCGGTGCTGGTAGCCGTCCGGTCGCCAAACAAAGGGTGGGTTAATAATCTATTGAGCCAGGTGTCTGAACCGCATTCTTTTACTGCCGTTTTTCCTTCCAAAATCCCCGGCGGTTTTTATGATATCGTCTTGTGCTGGACAATTAATAATATTCCGGACAGCAGAATTGTCATCCGGAATTTTAAACTGGGAAATTAGCGTGCGCTATTTAATCCGTTCCAGTAAAGCCATATAAAATCCGTCATAACCTTCATCGGCAACAGACGTACGGCGCTCATCGATCAGTCTCCATCGGTCTCCAAATTCCATGATGAACCGGGTGACCTGATTTTCAGATTCTGAGGGTAAGAGGCTGCACGTTGCATAAACCATTTTGCCGCCTCTTTTAACCATTTTGGAATAAGTGCTCAGGATATTCCATTGCGTATTGCGGATCGTGTTGAGGAAAGTCGGCTGGAGTTTCCACTTTGTATCGGGATTTCTGCGTAAAATGCCAAGTCCGGAACAGGGTACATCCAGCAAGAGACGGTCGGCCGTATCTACTAGTTCCTTGATTGTTTTATCTGATTTGATCAGTCCGGTCGAGAGGATTTTAACGCCATTACGTGTAGCCCGTTTTTGAAGTTCCTCCAGCTTGAAATTCTCAATATCCAGGGAAATGATACGCCCTTTATTTTGTAGTGCCGCTGCGATCTGAAGGGTTTTTCCGCCCGCACCGGCGCAAGCATCAATAACGGTCTGACCCGGATGCAGATCCATAAAAGGTGTAATTAGCTGAGAACCTGCGTCCTGAATCTCGAAAAATCCCTTTTTGTAACTATCCTGACCTGCGACGTTCTGTCTTTTTTTAAGGACCAAGGCTGTCGGGATCTCTGCGACAGTTTCCACTTTATCTTCCCCGAAAACGGAAATGACCGTTTTTAAATCGGATTTCAGGGTATTGACACGAAGTACAAAGGGCGCCTGGTTGTTTAAGGCCGTGAGCTCCTTTTCCCACTTTTCACCCAATTCTTTTTCACCGATTTCGTCAATCCAGTCGGGAACAGACTGCGCGATTTTACGAACTTTCAGGGCTTCCTGATACCGGTTTAAAACGGTTTCTATATTAATTCCTTCAAATTCAGCCCATTCGGGCAGAATATTATCCGTGTCCAGATGAAGCTGTGTGGGTTTGATGATCTGCCAAACACCGACGATTTTCCAGAAATCAGCAGGTTGGGTAACCTTTTCCATACCAGCCGAAAACTTGATCAGACGCCACCAGCGCACGATTTCATAGATATTCTCAGCCAAAAAAGCGCGGTCACGGGCGCCCCATTTTGGATTGGATTTTAACAAACGTTCAACGACACGGTCGGCTTGTTGCTTGTCCGAAAATATGTGTTGCAAGGCATGAACAGTAGCCTCAATGAGTCCTTTATATAGTTTCAAAGTTCAGACAGACGGGATGGTCCGGAATTAGATTTTACACCGATCACTGCAATCGTGTTATGGGGCAAAGTTCGGTAAAGTTTTTGAGGTAATGATCCCTGACAAATAATAATGGAGGGAAATTGATTCTGACGATCTGTGCTGGCATCCTTTTTGATGACACCTTATTCTAACCATTTATTGTAAATTGTTATGGAAAATATAAGTATGCCCGCGGATCATAAACAGGTTCGGTTTAAGGATCGGAATGGTGTTCGTCATGAAGGGATTTACAGAGAGGTTTTGAAGGCTTTTGTTGACACCGAAGGAGGGAAAGATCCTGAGGATACCAGCAATATTTATCCGGAACATAAAATCGTTGACTGGGAATACCTGCACAAGGATAAAAATCCAGATTCGGATATCAGGGCAAGTATTTAACAGGTGAAGTGGGTGTAATCGCTTGATTTACTGAGTGATATAAACAAGTAAGCCGTTGCGTTATGGATTTGAATCTGTCCTTTTTCGTATAACTGTGGCAGATACAAGGGTAGAATCCGTCCGAGTATAAAAAAATCAGGCTGGAATAGTTCAGTGATTTACTTTAAAGACACGCACAATCACATAACATAGTTGATTCCACAATAGAAAATTCATGATTAACAATTTTATTATGGTAGGTAAAGCTGACATATAAGTTTTTACCATCGGAGGACAAATTACCATTTACGTCAACTTCTGTTTCCGTATAATTTCCCTTGTTATCACGTGAGCGGATCATTCCTTTTTTTGAAAAAGACTCATTTTTGTTTAAAACCAGAGAAGGGATCGTAACATGGTAACAACATCCACTCAAGATATATCCGTCTTTGTCTTTTGAAAAAGAGGAACATGGAGCGGACCAGGTTTTGACATCTGCCTCGGGCGATAGCTTTTTTGAGTTGCAGTGCGCTAAAATGAGTATCAGGAACGATAAGTACAGGATTTTTTTCATGGTACAAAGGGCTTTATGGATAGACAACAATCTGACCACAAAGGTTGTAAGCGAAGCCTTTGAAATTATCACAGCCTCATTTTTTCGAAAACGTAAATATTTTCACGGTCTCATACCTGCGGCCTCCTTCCGGTTTTTTCAAAAGTGTCATATCAATGGCTTCAAAATTGTATTGAATAGCAACGGATTGCCACTCGCTCCACGCCAGTTCAAACTGATCTTTTCTCATTCGGGTGGCAATGGTCAAATGTGGATTCTGAATAAATTCTGGCTTCGTTTTTTGATATGTTTTCATGAGATGCCCGGCTTTTTCCTTGACCAGAATGGCTATTTGGGTGATAGGTTCCTTGTTTACAACGTCCATATAAATGGTAGAAGAGGCAAACCTTTCGAACTTATGCAGTTCAACTAAAAATGGATTCGTTAACAGCGCAACTTCATCCAGATAACCTACAAATTCTTCCTGCTCATTTTCATTCAAGAACGAATAAGCCAGTGTGAAATGAGGATATGACCGGTCGGCGTTCCAGCAATTGTATTTTTCCTTGTAAATGCGTTTGATGCGCATGGTTTCGTCTTTCACCTCCTGATTGGGTGAAAGAATTAACAGATACTCGCACATACGGCCTGGTTGGGCTGGAAAAATAGTGTCGCTCATGATTTCAAAATTTTAAGGTTTTACCGGTTAAGGTTTGGAAATATAAATCAATTCTTCTGAAAAATAAACCACGCCGCAACATATCGGCATGGGTGTGCGTAGCTAAAAGTCATGACCAGTAGCAACGGCGCGATTACGACCAAAACAGCCGATGACGGCCTGAATGACGGAACTTTTATATACATCAACGGGCGAAACATTTATGCATACAGTACTTCCAGTGATGCCATTGACTCCGAAAGAAAAATAACGGTAACCGGCGGAAAGCAATCGTCCATCTTTACCAAAAGCAGCCTGGTAACAAAAGTAAGTGGCAGCGTAGGTCCGGAATGCTGGTCATTGGCCTTCACGTTGTCGAATGATCTTGTTCATACCAAACGCTTTTGAAAAACCAGCCTGCTGATAAAAATCCGCAAGGCCCTCTCCTGTAAAGAGCCCGGCTAATGCTCCCGCCGACGCATGGGTATCCAGCCATTGTGATATCGCCCGCATCATCGCGGTTCCCACGCGTTGCCCCTGCCAGTAGGGGTGGACCATCATATCTTTTACATAATAAAAGCTGACGTTATCTCCCAGTAACAAAACACATCCCACGGCTTCTTCAGTAGCAATGTCTTCGGCGACAACAGCGTGAAGTACTGCGGACAGCTGAAATCTTAAGACCTCATCACTGGCGGTTGTTGACCAGCCAACGGAGGATATTAGTTTTCTGTATTCCGATATCGTTGGTTTTCTGTGAACAATGCGGATATTTCCCGGTAACTGTTTGCTAACCGCCTCGCGGTCGGAAATTTGATCGGCAAAGCTCAGGTAATAGCCGTTAATCTCGCGGATCGTATACTGCGTCATACCCCAGGGTTTATTTTCAAGGGGCAGCGCGATGTGAATGCCTTTCTTTTGATGGAGTTTATAAAGCGTACGTATGTTTTTCACCCTGATCCAGATCGAATGACCTTCGGAGACCGAAGCCAGTTCAGGATTCAGAGAAAATTGGACAGACACGTCGTGCCAGGAAACACCGCCATGATCGGGTGGATCGCCCCAGGTCCATTTTCCGGGAAAACCCAGCACGTTATGCCAGTATGCAATGGTCTCCGTAATGTTTTTGACACAAAGCACCGGTTCAACGTGTACAAAAACAGGCTGTGGATCATTTTCTTGATTGTCCATGGCAGGTATTTTTCAGATATGTAGCAGTAATTTAAAAATTTTTGATGGCCTGCTCAAAATATTTTGAGTGAATGCCGTTTACAATCAACAGGTTTTGAAGAAAAAAGAAAGTCCTTAACAATTAAAACAAACGCGGGGACAAGGATATCGATTTGTGGCCAAAAATGGGGAAACAGCAAAATTAATGCTGGCTTGATCTTGGGTTAACAATCTAAGTTTTTCTTTGTCGGGTAAATTTCCTGCCCTGTTTTGTTTTAATATGGACGGCATGACGCTGCTCCCGACCTGTAACTTTTATCCTATGAAAACCCTGACCGGCCTAGCCCTGCTTCTTGCCCTTCCTTTTATCAAACAAAACGATACGGACAATCTTCCCATGAACAAGATTCAGGTGATAGGGTCGCATAACAGTTATAAGGAGGCGATTGACCCGGCGTTGTTCAGGTTATTTCAACAGAAGGATTCGGTTTCGGCAAGCAAAATTGATTATGCGCATATCAGTATTATTGACCAGTTGAACATGGGTTTACTGAATTTGGAAATTGATATTTATGCAGATGAAAAAGGCGGGAAATATGCACATCCCAAAGGATTGGATTGGGCTGTCAATCAGAAAAATTATGATCCGGAAGGAAAAATGAAAGCACCGGGCTTTAAGATTTTTCATATGGTAGACCTCGATTTTCGGAGCCATTACTTAACATTTACGGATTGCCTCCAGGATTTGAGAAAGTGGTCTGAGGCGCATCCTGACCATCATCCGGTATTTATTACGCTTGAAGCAAAAGACCAGCCATCGAAAAATCCGGAGTTAACCGTGCCGGAAAAATTCACGGAAAAGACATTTGAAGACGTGGACAAAACGCTCCTGAAATATCTGGGAAAGGAACACCTGATCACGCCAGATATGGTGCGGGGCAAATTTGAAACCCTGGAAGCCGCCGTACTGAAAAATAACTGGCCGACTTTGAAAGAGGCAAAGGGTAAATTCGTTTTTGTGCTGGACGATAAGGAGAGTAAAAGAGCGTTGTATATCGCCGGACATCCCTCGCTGAAAGGGCGCGTGTTGTTTGCGGATGCCGACCCCGGAACTCCGGAGGCGGCCGTGATGATCAGAAATAATCCCAAGGCGCCTGAAATAAAAGACCTCGTAAAAAAAGGGTATATCATCCGTACCCGTGCCGACGCGGATACGCAGCAAGCGAGGAATAACGACAGGAGCAGTTTCGATGCGGCTTGTAACTCGGGCGCGCAAATTATAACGACGGATTATTTTGTAAAAAGTACGCACTTCAAGTCGGATTACGTTGTAAGTTTTGGCGGGAATACCTATTTCCGGGTAAATCCGCTTTTTGCAAATGAACATTCAGGCACCGGACGCTAACTCCGATTTGCAATGGGTGTTGCCCGGTCCAGCGTTTGTAACGCTGATAAAGTGTAAAAGAAATTAACCGCGAAACGTTGATCAAAAAATGCCCGCCAAATATAGACGTTATTTGAGGGGTAATCTGTTAGTTATCAGTGTTTAAAGGCTTGGGGTTTTTATTTTTTAAGCAAGATATTGTCCGGTAATTGCTTAGTTAAAATAAAGGCGTTTCTTTACCGCTGATTTGCAAACCCCTTCCCTATGTGTAGAAGACTTATACTCTCCTTTGTTGTTTTACTGCAACTGCTTAAAATGACTGTCATGGCACAGCCAAAACCGGTTATAGAATCTTATTTATCCGGTTTTACCCGACCGCTTAAAGTGACCCACGCCTATGATGCCAGATTGTTTGTGGCAGAGGTGGGCGGAAAAATCAAGGTGGTGAAAAATGGCATTCCCATTCATAATCCTGCTTTTCTGGACATCAGTGCAAAGATGAATAACATTGAATGGGCGGGTATATATAGCATCGCGTTTCATCCCAACTATCAGGTCAATGGTTATTTCTACGTTTTATACATTGTGAAAGATGGGTTTGAGGCCCAGGTTTCCCGTTTTCAGAGAATAGGAAATGCTGATTCAGATATTGCAAGCACAGTGGAAACACCCATTTTAACGATTCCTTTTACAAATATTGACGCCGGGCACAGGGGAGGAGATATGGCGTTTGGAAAAGATAATTTTCTCTACATTACGACAGGAGATAACGGTCCGGGGAGCAGGGGTGTACCGGGTGATCCTGAACTTAATGCACAAAATCCGGACAGACTTTTTGGAAAGGTGATAAGGCTTGACGTGGATAGCCCGGTTCCGGCTGAGAACATATTGCAAAAGATATGGGCCAAAGGTTTACGGAATCCGTGGCGGTTTAGCTTTGACCGTTCCACCGGCGATTTTTGGGTAGGGGATAATGGGCAGGACGGCTGGGAAGAGATTAATTTGCTGAAAGCTACCGACGTGACCAGTCCTAAAAACTTTGGCTGGGACTATATGGAGGGCAATGCGGTTTACAGAAATTGCAGCTGCGATATTGCGACGAGTTTTACGGCTCCCAGGCTGGCGTATCCCGGTTTCACGAACAACGGCGGCAACAGTGCTTCGGCGATTGGCGGCTATGTGTATCGGGGTACCAAATACAATTCTTTCAAAGGATGTTATTTCTTTGCCGACTACATATCCACCAAAATCGGGATGATTACGCCCGATGGTTATACGCATGGCGCAAAAAGCGGCTTTTTTGAGGATGTGTCTTATCCTTCGATCGTTTCTTTTGGAGAAGACAAAGATGGAGAACTTTACACGGTTTCCTTTTTCGACGGAACCATCGGGAAAATTACGCTGCCAGGCGATCCCCTTCCTGTTGAACTGGAATATTTTACGGCCAAAGCAGAGGAATGTGTTGTAAGCCTGCAGTGGAAAAGTGTTATGGAAGACAGGTTTTCTCATTTTGAATTGCAGCGCAGTACAAATGCCGGAACTTTCGAAACCATCAAAACAATACCGGCATCCGGAGCAAATCACGTTTACAGCGTTGCTGATGCGAATCCGTTTGAAAAAAATACGTTCTACCGTTTGAAAATGGTGGATAAGGATGAGACTTTCGAATACAGCCGGATTTTATCGGTAAACACACCCTGTACTGCTGATCCCTTGTCGGTTTTTCCCAATCCAACGACGGATGGGTTTAAGATTGGCGGTCTGAAACCCGGCAATATCGTTTACGTATATAGTACGTCGGGTGCACTGGTCATTAAGACGAAAGCAACTACCGAGGCGGCGCTTGAACTCAGCCTGAAAGGATTTTCCAAAGGCATTTACACCATCAACGTAGAAGACAGTGAAACCGGTATTGTAAAAAAAATGAAGCTTGTGAGAGAATAGTTGTAAAAGGCATCCCAAACCCGCACCTGTTTCGTGAAAGTGGGGGTCTGGGTAAACCGGTTTTACAAAAATAATACGGAGGTAATTTTTACTTTCAGCCCTTCGGCTACGGCCATTCCCAGTAGTGTATCAATTTTGAAAAAATGATAAAGCTGCTGCCGGACCACTTGATCTTTGTCCGGAGCATCAAGCCCCTGCATCGTTTTAATGATGTTGCCAATCAGGTTAACTTTTTCTTCAGGGGATAGCATTTCCTTATAAAAAGTCCCGGACAACGGTTCATCATCGGACAACCAGCTTCCTACATTCAGGTTCATCAGCAGCGGTGTTTGCTGAAAAGAGGCTTCGGTTCTATCGATTGGCGTCTTATAGGGCATTTGAGGAAAGTATCTTATTTCTTCCAGTTCGAGATGGCTGTTGCGTTCCGGGTTTTGCGTCATAACAAAAGAACGTTGTGTTAGATAATACATAAGTTTGCCTGCCGGTCTTATCATAACGAGCGCGAAGACCGGCTTCACCCTCGTTGTGTACAATACCATTTAATAGACAATGCAAAGTTCACTTCCCCCTATGACCAGGTCGATTGCCAAATTCGAGTATACGGGGGACTACCGGAAATTTATTTTTTTTCTGTTCTGTATCAAGATTTCGGACGCAAGCGTTTCCTCCCTGTAACTATTGTTTTACATCGAGTTATTTGCTATTTTCAGGAAGAAATTACAGATTGTCGGAGTTGTCTCAACGAATTAAAGAGATGAAAAAACGGGAGTGTATTTTGTGGATATTTCTGGTGATGGTTTTCTGGCAATGTGCCGCCGATAGGAAAATGCATCGCGTCGTCGTACTGGAAAGAGCGGAAACAACCGTGGCTATTCATAGCGGAGGCTCGTTGAAAGTAAAAATACCGCTGCAATCCGGCACGGGATATGACTGGACACTGGACAAAGGCCAGTCACAAATTGAAGAAGTATCGTCGTCGGTTCAGAAAACCAACGGGCGAAAAGTGGGAGGAGGGACCATGAAAATATTTACGCTGCATTCGACGAAGGCAATGGGTGAAGACCTGCTGAAATTTAACCTGGCCCGCTCTTTTGAGAACGGTCCAGTAGCGGAAACCAAGCTTCTGAATGTGATTATTCAGCCCTGAAATACTTAATCCGGCGCAGTGAATTCCATGATCAGAATGATTGCGTCGTTGGAAAGTGCCTCAAATTCGAGTTCTTCCAGGTTGCGTAGGGATAACCCATCGCGTGCTTCCATCAGTCTGTTTTGAACCTCAAAAGCTCCCTCGATGATGAATACAAAAATTCCGTTGTCAGGATTTTTTAACGGATAAACAGCTTCTTGTCGCCCCTCAAATTTTCCGATAAACGCATAGGCTTGCTGCTGAATCGTCACATCTTCGACATATGGGGAAAACAGCGGTAATAGCTGATTTCTTGTTTCGAGATCGATGCTCTTTTCCTGCATGCTAGCCTCGAAAACCGGCTCGTCGTTTTTTAACCAGATCTGTATAAAATTGACCAGGTCCTCTTCGTAGGGATTGGTAATTTCATATTCCATTCCTTTCGCAGCCGCAAAAACCTGAAACTGGCCGGCTTCCAGGATGCCTGTTTTGCCGAGACTGTTCCGGTATTCCAGAGCACCAACAACTGGCAAAAGGATAACCTCCGTGTTGTGCCCTACCTGCATACCCAAGCTTTTTCCACCAGCCAGTGTGTCATCATTGAAAACCTGTAAATTCCCGAATGGGGCACGGTTTTCATCCTGATACAGCCCGAAATTAAAGGTGTGAAAACTACGGAACATGGATAATTGTGATAAGCCGCGCTGGCCGGCAAGATAGATTTGTCCTTCTGTTTGTGTGATCATATCGGGTTGCTTTCGGTTGTGAATAACAGACAATCTTTTTCGGTATCAGATTTTTTCGAACCAAGAATCACGCTGGAAATATTCAGGTACGGTTGAAGTGCAATCATTTCAGTTTCCACTTCGGTACCGGATTGAAGGTTTTCGCGCTGATCGCCGTAGGCAATGAGCAGTTTGCCATCCAATGTGTCAATCCAGGTGACAGGTTCGCTGTAAAAGTAAACAGCAATTTTGTAACCATCCTTATCTTTCAGGTCAGCATGAATAATTTCGAACCTGAAACGGTTGAAAGGCAAGCATAATTTGCCGTAAACATTGACGATATCCGGGACAATATCTTTCAGTTGCCGAATGTAATTAATCGCCGCCGTGCTGACCAGATAATTCAGATTGCTGGCAGCAGGCACGTTTTCCGTGATTTCCTGAAAAGTATTGTATTGGCCTTCCTGGTTGTAGGTCTGCGCCTGCATGAAAAACTCCATCCAGGTATCTTCAAAAACATATTTGTCCCATACCTTTTGCGCGTCGGCATCGATGATTTTGCGATAGCATAATTGAATAAGTCCCTTTGTCATTTCACAATTCGGTTTATTTCCGGCTGTCAGAACAGAAAACTGACAGCCTCTGTTTAATTAGCCATTAACAACGATCGTGTGCGTAAGCACGTAACCGTCTGCAACACTGCCTGTAAAAGCAGCCAGTTCGGTACCGACACCGTCGCCAAAAACATTATCGCTGGCATTGGTCGTGTCCTGTAAACCATGGCTTTTGTAAGCACCTTGTGCATAAACGGTATTACAAATGGACTGGTCAAAAGCGATTTGGGTAACCAGCAAAGACGTGCCTGCACTGTTGTAAATGTGCACATGGATATGCGGAGCGCGTCCTGAATACCAGCCCGGATAGATACTGGTGAACGTTACCAGCCCGTTAGCATCGGTTGTTTGGCGGCCACGCAGGAAATGCACACTGGTGTAATTGGTCGACTGCATACCGCTTCCGCCATACTCGGAGTAATTTCCATCGGCGTCGCAATGCCAGATATCCACGATCGCGTTGGCTAGCACAGCACAGCTGGCGTTTTTGTTTTGGATCGTGATTTTAACCGTAAGCTTTGTTCCGGAACGTCCCGACGTGATATCGGCCATCACCAGCGAGCTTGGTGTTTTGGTCGGAAACGGTCCTGCTGTTTCAGAAGCCGTTGTAGTACAGGTGCCCGTTGTTGTTCCGGTCGTCGTGCCTGTTGTGGTTCCGGTGGTGGTAGGATCAACGCTGTCGCTGCTGCATGCACCGACCATTGGCAGAATAAAAGATGTGCCCAATGCCGATAAGAAACCTCTTCTTAAAAATTCTTTACGTTCCATAAGTTTTAGTAGTTCTGGTTTTTTAGACAATACGCCCGAACGCAAAGTGTTGTTGCTGAAAGTGAAGAGTTTGAGGTAAAGCATATCAATGTTGCGGTAAATTGCTGCATTTATAAATGGCCCGGGCGGGATTAAACACATAAGCTGTTAATTTGCCGTATGAAAAAATACTTCCTTATTATCACCGTGCTGGCTATGGGATGTACCGCTGTCAGGCACCAACCCGGCGGGAATGATGGCTCCCTGAATCTGACAGCCGACGGAAAATTATTTACTGCATTGTTTCAGCAGCGTGCCGCGGAATACAAAGCGCTATGCCTTCAGGCCTTTAATATAGCCCATCTCCGGGTTGACCAGGCATTGCAACAGCCGCAATCCAAACCGCTCGCTATTGTTACGGATATCGATGAAACCGTTTTGGATAACAGTCCGTATGATGTCAAACAGTCGTTGCAGGGAAAGGATTATGAGCAGCAATCGTGGGAACAGTGGACCGATTTGTCGCAGGCAGATACCATCCCGGGCGCTTTACCTTTTTTGAAATACGCAGCTTCCAAAGGCGTGAAAATATTTTACCTGACCAATCGTGCAGAAGCGGAGCGCAAAGGCACACTGGCTAATCTGGTGCGTTTTGGTTTTCCGGATGCAACGAACGATCATTTGATATTGAAGCAAACCCTATCATCCAAAGAAGCAAGACGGCAGACGATCGCTGAAACACACCATATCATCATGCTGATGGGCGATAATCTTGCTGATTTTAGCGCATTGTTTGATAAAAAACCGGAGGATGAACGGCTGAAAAATACTTATTTGTCGGCGGCTGAATTTGGCAAACGGTTTATTGTTTTGCCCAATCCGGTGTACGGAGATTGGGAAAGTGCAGCTTACAAGTACAACATGAAACTGACGCCTGTCCAAAAGGACTCACTAATCAAAAGCATTTTGAAAAGTTATTGATTAGTGAGACGTTAATATTTTTTTTCGCTCTTTTTGCCATGATGATCTTTATCATGAATCGGGACGACGTGCGTCAATTTTTCTGTTCCCGACAGGTTATAGTTTTGGGCTGTGAAATTTACTTCTCTAAGCAGCATTATGGGTCAGGAAAATACAACGCATACTTTTCATATACCGGTTTTAGGACTGGGATATTCTGTTGATACACCGATCAAAGTTTCTCATTTCGGGATTTCATCCGTGGCCTCGATCGTTGATGACGAAATGATTGAACGAATGAGAAAATTGCATACACTGGAAAATGGTGAAAAATATGTTCCCATTCACAGCAAAGAAACGGATTTCAGAAGTCGGCGGATTACCGAATATCTGAATCTGATGGACCGGATTGTGAATAAGAATTTTGAAACCTTGCGGCAGGAGTCGTTTAGAGAAGGCAGTGGTATCAAACGTTATTTTGAATTGTTACCCGATAGTGCTCCCTTGAAAGGACATTATCTTAAAATGCTGGCGTCATCCGATGCAGAGGAGAAGTTGCGGATTGAGCAATATTTGCGTGACAATATGCAAAAGGGCGCGATTGACGTCAATATCATGTCGAAAGTGGATAAGCTGAACCGTGATGTGCATGGTGAAATGCTGCCGGATGAATTCTCCGACGCTTCGGCCGCGCTGAGAGGATTTGCCAACAGCGGCCTTACTTCTTCCCTGGTATTGTCGGCCGGGATGAACCCAAGATTGTATAACTATCTCGAAAATTTCAAAGATTTTTACCCGGATGCAAACGGGCAGCTGCGTAAGAAGATTATTTTAAAAGTGAGCGATTTTCGGTCGGCGTTTATTCAGGCAAAGTTCCTCGCCAAAAAAGGAATATGGGTTTCGGAGTTCAGGATTGAATCGGGACTGAATTGCGGTGGCCATGCTTTTGCCACCGAAGGTTATCTGTTAGGCCCTATTCTGGAAGAATTTAAAACCCGGAAACAGGAAATGTTCGAAGAACTTTTTGCGCTTTGTCAGTCGGCATTGCTAACCAAAAATGTAGCGATAAATCAGAAACCCGGTTTGAAAATTACGGTTCAGGGCGGGATTGGAACGGCGGAAGAAGATCGTTTTCTGCTGGATCATTACCAGGTAGACGCAACCGGGTGGGGGAGTCCGTTTTTGCTGGTTCCGGAAGTTACCAACGTGGATGACGGTACTTTGAAGGATTTGACAGAAGCCGATCATGACGATTACTATGTGAGCAATTCTTCGCCGCTGGGCGTGTTGTTTAATAATTTCAAACGAAGCAGTGCCGAAAAACAGCGTTTGGATCGGATTGCGGCCGGACGACCTGGAAGTCCCTGCAAAAAGAAATACCTGGTATCCAATACCGAGTTTACTGCGGAGCCGATTTGTACGGCATCCCGTCAATATCAGCATCTGAAAATTAAACAATTGGAGGAAATGCAACCGCGCCCGGATGATTTTGAAGCGCAATTAAGCTGGATTACGGAGAAACTTTGTCTTTGTGACGGTTTGAGTGCGTCTGCGTTGTTGAAAAACAATCTGTTGCGACAGCGGGAGAATAAAGCCGTATCCATTTGTCCGGGGCCAAATCTTGCCTGGTTTTCGAAAATTTATTCCTTAGACGAAATGGTTGGTCATATCTACGGGAAAGTAGATTTACTGAGTCAGGTGAAACGTCCCAATATGTTTGTCAACGAGCTGAATTTGTATGTGGATTATTACAAAAAGGATGTTGCAATGAGTGCGAAAATGCTGAATGAAAAGAAGAAAAAATATCTTCAGAAATTCAGCGATCAGCTAATAGCCGGGATTGATTATTACAAAAGACTGATACCTCAATTTGAGAATCAGACCGAATCTTACCGGGCGGACATGATCAGCCAATTGAAAAAAGTGGAAATGGATTTGCTTGCATGTCGATTGGAAATGGCTTGATATCAGTTGGATATCCGGTCGTAATTTGATCAAAACGGCCGGATACCCGACTGAATGCTAGTTTTCTTTTATTACCAGATAGTCATTTCGTCCAAGGGTAAGATAATAAGCCATGATCAAAAGCGCTGGAATATTGAGCCAGACCAGATAGCTTATGTTGAAAAATGTACTTGCAATAAAATGGATGATGATCACCGCAAACAGGGAGGAAATGATCAGATTTCCATATTTAAAGACATCAACCGAGAAAGATTTTGTTTCATTTTCATGAATTGAAAATGTCACTTCTTTACTGCCGTACCACCCGGATTTTACACTGATCTTATGGCTTCCATCCGGGATGTCAAATTCAGATGTTTCTCCATTATAAACCGTTCCAAGCTCCTTTCCATTATTCAGGACCTCAATTTCTTTGGTTCGTTTATTCCATTTTTGGGTAAGGGTTATCTTTAGTTTTGGCATTGTCTGGTAAGATTTATTTTAAAATGTCCGTTGCGAAAATGATTTTTTTGCGTTATTCTTTGCCCTCGACAGTAGGTTTAGTTCAAAACATATCCCAATTCCTTCATACGGTTGATAAAAGCGGTCAGTTTGGCGTCTTCAATTAATATATGGTATTGTTCCGCCTTGACCACCAGCTTTCTCAGCACCTCATCCTGAACAATCATACGTTGCAGGCCTTTGTTCTCCGGGGGAATCGTAAAGACCTGTATCCTGGATTGATGGACAATACTTTTACTGTTAACGACAAGTTCCTGCAAATAATCTTCCCAAAACGCCGGCAATTTTTGTCCGATGGTTTGTTTGAATAATACGATTTTATTTTGGATATCTTTGGTTGATTTACATTCCTTCAAAAACTTCCCGGTACTAAATTGATAGCGGTTTTCACTGACTTTGGTTGCGTAATTAGCCAGCATGGTGTCGCCTAGCACGATATCTCCTTCAATGCGAATGATGGTACTGTTTTCATCGAAAGATAACGTCGTTCGATTGTCATTTGCCGGGGCGGCATATAGTTTGGTAAGTCCCAGAATATAGGCACCCAGATTAGTCAACCGAAAAGCATGAAGCCTGTCATAAGCCGTATACTGATTGGGAACAGCGGAGTCTAGTGCCAGGTCCATAAGTCCCAGTGCCGCAAGTAAATAAACATGACCCGCCAGATAAGGTTTCCACACAAATTGGTGGATCATACCGTGATTGAGGGAAACCGTTTGCTTTTGTAAATTTCCATTTCTGGTTATTTCATATTCTGCCTGTATTTTATTCCTCAAATGCCAATCCGAGAGGGGCAGAATATCCAGAAAGCGGCTTTGCACAAAGTTTTGTAAATTATCGAAGCTGATCCATTCGTTTTTAGGAAGTTGCTTGAATACTTTAAGAATGTTATCTGTGGGGCCTCTTTCATAATCGTAAAAACTAAAATAGTTAAGGCCTTTCAGGTGTGTCAGTAAATAAGGGGCTGTCTGTTTTGTGAAAAAATCAGAGGCAAACAACTTGCCGATAATCTGCTCCGGAGTGTCCGTAATTGTTTTGATCTTAAAATCATCGGAAAGCAAACCTGCCAACAGCAATGAGCGGATCGGAAATTCAGAATCCGGATTGAATTCAGTTAATTTCAGGGCTTTCGACATTTTTTTCGCAGAAGCCTGGTTGGGATTCCCCTTTTGAGAATACTTGATATTCCCCTGAGCGTGGTAGGCAATGATTCTGGGCAATTCGCTGAAAACGATGCTTTCGGTCCGGTGTAATGCAAATCCGCTGCCCGGTTCCGGGATGGCGGTGAATTCATAACCCTCCGGTTTAGGCATCTGAATGGCGAGCAGTTTACGCAGGGCAAGAGGGAAACTAAGTAACAAGTCCGTGTGGGCCAGGCTCAATTCCTTATCCCCGTAGTATCCATTTGGCTCTAAAATGGTGATGTATTGCCCCCAGACCGATTTTACCTCGGGGATCAGTTCTGTTTTGTAATAGCTGTTCCATTCGTGCTTTTTGAAAAGAACGCTCTGTTTAAAGAGCGCCTCCAGTGCTTTTCTGTCCAGCCCTCCGTACCAAACCGCCTTCGTAAATACTGTATGCGCTATTTTTCCGAGGTTTGCCAGATAATCGGAGATGAATTGTTTATCGGAGTATAGTTTAAATGCAATGTCCAGCATATCCTCTTTTATAGGAACTTTCCGGAGATCTTTTATACCGAACAGAGATAGCTGGCTTTGGTATTTTGCCTCGTTTAAGGTTAAAAATTTTACGACAGGTGTATAGAAAAATTTCATGATGAAATCTTTGTTTTGACCAGCCAATTCCAAACGGAGTATTTTGATTTCGTCCTTGGTCATCATTTTCCTAATATAAATGCAATATCATCCTCACTCAGACTTTTCACGGAAGCCCCGTCACTGGAAATAATGGCATCGAGCAATGCGCTTTTTACTTCCTGAAGTTTTAGTATTTTTTCTTCAATGGTACCCAGTGTGATCAGCTTGTAGCTCATTACCTTTTTGTCTTGTCCGATGCGATGTGCACGGTCGATGGCCTGGTTTTCCGCAGATTTGTTCCACCACGGATCGAAAATAAATACCATATCCGCGGCGGTAAGGTTGAGCCCGGTACCTCCTGTTTTGAGGGTCAGTACAAAAACTCTACAATCCGGATCATTTTGAAACCGGTCTACGAGTTGCTGCCGGTTTCGGGTACTTCCGGTCATGGTCACAAAGTCGATACCCCGCTTGTCGAGTTCTTCGCCAATGTCTTCAACGGCGGCCAGGTAATTGGCAAAAACCAGGACCTTATGTTTGTTGGCAATGGCGTCTTCCAGTTGTTCAATGAGTAGTTCCGTCTTGGGCGAGTCAATTTTCCCATCCGTTTGTGCTCCCGGAATGGATGCGATCTGACGTAGTTCGTTCATAGCCTGGAAAACAAAAAACTGGGATTGCTGAATACCTTTCATGGCGACCTGCTGTTCAATGGCATCTTTATAGTATAGCCGCCGCTGTTCGTAATAGCTGGCCTGTTCTGGGCTCATTTCCACAAACAATGTTTGCTCGATTTTGTCAGGCAGCTCTTTGAGTACGTCCTTTTTTAACCTTCTTAAAATGAAAGGATAGATCTTCTTTTTTAGCGCTAAGGTCGCATCCTTATCGTCATATTTTTGAATCGGCGTCAGGTAATGATGGTTGAAACCCTCGGCGCTTCCAAACATGGCGGGATTCAGGAAGCGGAATAAGGCATAGAGTTCGGAAAGATTATTCTCTACGGGTGTCCCGCTTAATGCCAGCCGGTATGACGCATGGAGGAGTAATACCGCTTTGTGTAACTGACTGTTCAGGTTTTTTACGGCCTGAGATTCGTCGAGGATCGCGTAAAGAAATTTTTCGTCCTTCCAAAACTCGATATCATTACGTACCATGGCATAGGTGGTCAGGATGATATTTACTTTTCGGGCTTCGTCTTTATCCCGGTTGGTGCCGTACCAGGTATAAAAAGTAAGCTGTGGCGCAAATTTTTTCAGCTCATTTTCCCAGTTAAAAAGCAAAGATTTAGGCATGGCTATGATCGAAGTCAACCCGGTTTTATCCTTTGCATAAACTTCCGCCAGCAGTGTGATCGTTTGCAGGGTTTTTCCCAGTCCCATGTCATCGGCCAGGCATCCGCCCAATTTATTCTGGTGCAGATACAGGAGCCATTTGTAGCCTTGTTGCTGGTAGGGACGTAGTTTTGCATTGATTTCCGGGAGTTTTGCTTTTTTATCAGCGAGCCCGTTGAAACCTTCAAATATATTTCTTGCTTTACTGAACTGCTCTTTTGCAGCACGTTCTTCGATCAGCTCCTCTACCAGCGGAAGGTCAAAAAAGGATATTTCGATTTTATCCTTATCCTTTTTCTTTTTGAAAAGACGCTGGAGTTTCTGCATATAAAGCTCATTCACGAGTGCCTGGCTACCATCTGCAAGAATGATGTAACGGGTTTTATTAAACTGGTTAATCGCATCAAAAAGCGAAATCTTCTGATCGCCAAACTCGAGGGTGGTTTTCCCTTCAAGAAAGTCGATCCCGTGGCCCACCTGCACATTTAGTTTCGGCGGATTTACATTAATCTTGTAAGATTTTAACTTTTCACTACCTACCAGTGCATATTGGCCAATCAAAGCAGGGATATCCCTGTATATAAATTCCGAAGCTATGTTTTCAGGAATAATTAGTAAATTCTCTTCCTGGATAATTCCGTTGTTGCTTTTTTTCTTCCCCTTTTCTGCATGTTTATTTAGTGTTTTTTCAATGAAAGAAAGGTGTTGCTCAACATGCACCTGCTCGATCGGGCGCACAGTAATGGTTTCTTCCATTTCATTGATCACCGCAAAACGGAACAGGTCATATTCGTCAAGAAAATCGACATCGGTATTGGGCATAAGCTGCCCGATGCGTAAGTAAAGCGAATTGTCGGCATCTACTTTTTCGAAAATAAGAGCAGGCCTTGATTTGATAGGTTCAGCGTCTCTTTGCACCGTATAACTCTCGTATAACAAGGTTACATTGTCGAGGTAAGAGAAAAACAGGGAAAGAAACTTCTGTAAATCAGCAAGCGGTAAGTTTTTAAGATTAAAGTTTTCCAGAGAATGAAAAAGTGCGCCTACAGGCTGTGTTTCCAGCACAATATTACTGCCAGCGAGCCACACATGTTCTTCATTGATAAACTGGAAATCGGTAAATTCGGCATCCGGGGTTATCAATGCCAGTTGAGACGAGAGCGACTGCTCACTCGTTTTGCTAAGGATTAATCGTAGTTGGGCTGTCCCGGCTCCTGCTTTAATGACTTCATCATCAGGATTGATAAAAATACCGCTTTCAAGTAATTGTGGGATCAGGTATGGGTGTTCATGAAGGTATAACCTGCTTTCAGGATTTTCCCAGTCAATGGTGAAATGGCTGCGGTCCCGGATCATGTAGATCGTTTTGGCTATACTTCGCTGAACGCCACTATACTGACGGTAATCAAAGGTTGCGTTTTTGCCGGTTTTGTCAACTGTTTCAATAAATGCGCCTTGTTGATCGAACTGAAGAAGAAAAAAAAGCCCCATATCTTTTTTAGGGGACATATCTTTATATTCTGTAAAAGATTTACTTCGCTTTAATTGCTCGAAAATAGACATTTTATATTGGGTTGGAACAAAAACAAAGTAAGGGAAAAGAGGATTGCGATGCAAGAATGGGTTTGGCGACAGATTATACTTCTTCCAATTTTTTACTTAGGCTTCCCAATAGGGTGTTTAGAGAATCCGGGAGATTTTTTAAGATGTTCGTAAATGTTATGGAAACACGGTAACTGACATTTTTAGGAGAATAGCGTTTGGAGAAATGCTAATGTTCGGCGCTTCGAATGAAGGTGAATTCATCGATTAAACCCCTAAGTTTTTTGAAAAGGGGAGTGCGTAGGTTCCCTTTTGCCAGTAAGATAAATTACAGCGGTACGTTACAGGCAACCTCGGAAATTGAGGAAATAAAGTGGCTCAACTACGCTGATCAGGATAAAATTTCTGATGTGGATAAAATCATTTTTGACTACCTGCCGACAAAAGAGCTCCTGGATTAGACAGTAAACCGGCTCAAAGTCTCCCTGGAAACGCCTAGGTAAGAAGCCAGCAAAGTTTTGGGCAAACGCTGATAAAGCTGTGGATATTTTCCGATCAATTGCTGATAACGCGCTTTGGCGTCGTATTGCAGAAATGATAAAATTCGCTGCGGCAGGGCCACATATCCTCCATTGGTTTTAATCCTGAAAAAATGTTCCATTTTGTGCATCTCGGAGCATAACTTATTTTTATTGGATGCAGTGAGCATGAGTGCTGTAACGTCTTCAATACAATCGATATTAAGCGTAGCTTTTTGCCGGTTGAAAAATGCCTGATAATCCGTTACCCACCAGTTTTCCATAGAAAATTGAAGGATATGGTCTTTACCATCTTCCTTGGGATAAGTTGATTTCAGTAGGCCTTTCAGGACAAAATACTCGTGGTCCACATCGTTGCCTTCCTGCACGACAAACTGATGCTTCCGGAATTTTTTCGGCTCAAAATGTGACAGCACATAATCAAACTCTTCATCCGTCAGCGTGATGATCTCTTCGAAATGTTTTCTTAACTGTAAACTCATACGCTTTGAATATCAATTGAATGTACGGTGGGGAATGATGCTTTTTTACGGCTTAACCACAGTAGCGGTGTGATATTTGTCACAGAAAAACAGTGATCTGTTTCCTTGTTTTCAGTGCGTCGTTATGCCCAACTTTGCATAAAAAACATCATGAAAATCACATCATTCTTTTCCCTGCTGCTGATTCCATTGCTTGCCGTCAAAGGTTTGGCGCAGGGCAGCACAAATGTAAATAAACAAACGATGAACAATATGCAAACGAAAAAAGTCCTGATCGTAGTTACTTCTTTTGATGAAATCCCGGTGACGCATACAAAAACCGGAATCTGGATCGAAGAATTTGCGGCTCCCTATTTTCTGTTCACGGATCAGGGTGTTGCACTGACCATTGCATCACCCAAGGGCGGAAAGGCGCCGATTGATCCTAAAAGTACAAGACCTGATTTTAGCACCGCTTCGGTGAAACGGTTTTTTGCCGATCCGGTTGCACAGGAAAGACTGAACCATACGGTTCCGCTTACCGATGTGAACCCGAAAGAGTTTGACGCGGTGTATTACCCTGGTGGGCATGGACCGATGTGGGATCTTCCTCAAAATGCTAAATCAATCGAAATTATCGAGTACTTCTATAATGCAAATAAACCGGTTGCACTGGTGTGTCACGCACCGGCGGCGTTGAAAAATGTTAAGGCTAAAAACGGAGAACTGTTGGTAAAAGGTAAAAAAGTGGCCGGGTTTACCAACAGCGAAGAAATCGCAGGACAGTCCACGAAAGAAGTGCCATTTTTGCTCGAAGATATGCTGAAAGAAAACGGTGCGGACTATCAGAAAGGTGCCGACTGGCAACCCTTTGCAGTAAGTGATGGCGTACTCATTACGGGCCAAAATCCTGCCTCGTCTGAACTGGTAGCCGAGAAAATTATTGGAGCTTTGAAGAGCGCTGAATAATTACAAGATGCGGAGATCCGTGCCGATGAAAAATCCAGAACCCAGGTTCTGGATTTTTTGCCGTTGGATAAGAAGTTGATTTTGTAACTATTTGGTTATGAGTATTTGTGTTTAAAATTCGTAATTTCAATATACAATTATATCGATAAGATCATGGACCAGGAACTCGAACAAATTCGCGATCAGCAAAAGGAATCATGGAACCGGTTTTCTCCAGGCTGGAAGAAATGGGATGACCTGATGATGGATTTTCTGAAACCCATGGGGGACGAAATTATCAGTCTGATAAAACCCGGGACTGATGATTACATACTGGATATTGCCTCCGGCACGGGGGAACCCGCTTTAACCATTGCATCGATGGTCAAAGGTGGAAAGGTAGTGGCGACGGATATCTCGGAGGACATGCTCGCAATAACCAGCGAAAACGCGGAAAAGCAGGGAATTGATAATCTGGAAACCAAAGTCTCTGATGTTTGTGCGTTGCCTTTTGCCGATCATACTTTTGATGCGATCAGTTGTCGTTTCGGTTTTATGTTTTTTCCTGATATGCTTTTAGCGGCGAAAGAAATGGCGCGGGTGCTAAAACCGGGCGGCCGAATTGCCACCTCGGTTTGGAATGGTCCGGAAAAGAATTTCTGGGTAACGGCCATCATGGGGACGATTAACAAGAATATGGATTTGCCTGTGCCTCCACCTTCATCTCCAGGTATGTTCCGCTGTGCAAAAGCAGGTTTTATCAGTGATTTATTTGCGCAGGTTGGGCTGAAAAATAGAACGGAAAAAGAAGTAACCGGAAAACTGAACGCCCAGACCACCGATGTATACTGGAATATGATGACCGAAGTGGCCGCTCCTTTTGTTGCTGCTTTAAGTAAGGCTGACGATGCGATGAAAAAGAAAATTAAAACAGAGGTCTATGATTTGCTCGCACAAAAATATCCCGACGGGAACGTTGTGATTGACTCAAACGCTCTTGTGATTTATGCCGAGAAGTAAGCGTATCAAATGCGTTGATTATGCGCTATTCTGCTGTCGTTGGGTCAATAATGGCTGAAACCTCACTGACCGAATTGGCCGGGAATCCTCCTTTTTGCGCATGTTCAAAGATCATTTCCTTGTTTGGCGCGATGTAAACACAATAAATCTTGTCGCTTGCCACATAACTGTGCACCCATTGGATTTCAGGCCCCATGAGTCTTAACACATCGCAGGATGCCTGCGAAATACCTTTTAATTGTTCGCTACCCAGTTTTCCGACATCCGGAATTCCCCGTTCAATGACAAATTTTGGCATGATTGCATGATCGTTTAAAGTGAAAATATGATGACAAGTAAGATTATTCCGGGGCTCAGACTTTGATAGAGCCTTCGATCAGTTCTTTAAATTCTTTGATGATATCAATGACTTCAAATATTTTGGCTAAGCTTCCCAGCAAAGCGTTCAGGTAATCCAATAGATCTTTTAAAATGTTGATAAACGTCATGGAAGATCTGTAACTGACATTCTCGGGAGAATAGAGTATCGAAAAAATTCTTGTATTCGGTACTTCGGACGGGAAAAATTCATCGATAAAGTCTCCCAGTTTTTTTGAAAAGGTGTTTAGTAGGTTCGCTTTTGCCTGTAAGCTATAACGGGTAAACCCGATACTTTCCAGTTTGCGGTATAACGTGCCCTCATTTTGGCTTTCGTCATAAAAATTTAAGGCTACGTGCAATGACGTGCTGGTTTCCTCCCACGCTGACTGGAACATTTCGTTGGTTAAATCACCGATGTTTTTTTGACCTACCCAATCGGCAAAATTGAAAGGCGCTTCAACAAAATCTTTGAAGAAATATTCAAGAGACACTAAAAAGCTCCTGACAATCGCTTCGTCATTTTCTCTCGACAGATCAAACCGGGGTAACGCATAGCGTACCATCTCTGAAAAGATAAGTGGTTAATGATAGACAGTTTTTCAAAAGAAAAAAACTGGTACAAACCCCTTGTGCTTATTAAAGATAAGCTAAAAAAAAATGCAATGCGAATTATTTTATTATTCGGTAATGGGTTGATTTATTGTAATTTAGTATTGATATCTTATTCGGTCTGTGGCCGGATTTAGAGCAGAACGTGCTGTTCAAGGAGCCGGGGAGTGACAATAATTAATCTTTATATCAATAAGTTTCCAACACTTTCAGCTTGTTCCTATCATTTATTTTAATTCCTGAAAACGATAATTTGCAACAGACCAAACCTGCCGCCATTAATGCTCCGCCGACAATCAACGCGGAGGCATCCGTGGTAAAATGTTTATCATCCACTCCCTTGTTGACAAAGGCGGCGCCGATGTAAATCAAGCCTGCCATAGGAAAGTAGATTGCTGCTTCGGTGACAAAGGGGATCCGTCTGGAAACTTTGATAAGTCTTATGTTTTTAAACGGAATTTCCTGGTAATCCATCCTGCTGGCAGCTTCGTTTGTAATGCCAATGGTGAAGGATGAGTCGGTAATGCTGGCTATGATTTCGTTAAACCGGATTTTTTCATTCCGAAGCCTGAACTTTATTTTATCGCCCGGGAAGAAACGATAACGCCGGAAACCGCCCAGGAGCGGCGAACAATCCAAAGCCAGGAATTTCTACCCGGCATTCCCCCGGCTCTTTTGATTGCCATTTTGTTTAAAAAACAGCTCTTCGCTCGTTAGTGCTTTTCGCGAGTCATAACGGTCCTGTGCGCGGGTAGGTAAGGTTCCCCAAACCAGTAAAAGTAGCAGTGCAATATATTTTCTCATGGTCGCCGGGAATGATTGATATGTAGTAAGTTATTCGTCGAAATCGGTTAATTCGTTGCACTGCATCTAATCTGGCGTAAGTAATCAGATTATACGCAGCAACAGCAAACACGAACCGTTCCGAAGGAACGGGCACCCAACAATAAAAAACTCACTTCCTACCCACGAAATATTCCTATCGGAACAAAAAGCGCCGGAATATCCTAATGTGATTGTCCCTTTGGGACATTTCGTGGGTAGAAGATGGAGTGGCTTTGCGTGGTTTTCGTTCCATAGGAACGTTTTGTGATCAGGTGAACTCGGTTCATGTGTTTGGCGTGGTCTCCAGACATAGTCTGAAACTATGCCAAACGGGAGAGCCGTCGCCAACACCTTTCCGTAATCGCCCAAAATTTTGTTCCTTGCATAAATCTGACAGCTGACTGCCGAAAGCCGACCGCCAAAAATGACCGACCTCGAACAATACCTTCATTCCTATTTTACCTTCGATCAGGATGACCTTGTAAAAGTGTCTGCCCTGTTCAGGAAGAAGACTTTGAATAAAGGTGATTATTTCCTGAAAGCGGGGAGGCAGTGTAATCAGCTGTGTTTTATCCAGTCGGGGCTTTTGCGGATTTATGCAGATGTAGACGGCAAGGAAGTCACGCAGTGGATATCGAGTCAAGGTTATTTCGTGGCGGATCTGTCCAGTTTACTGTTTCAAACGCCGTCGCGCTGGTATATGCAGGCGCTCACGAACCTTGAAATATTTGTGATCGAGCGGGCGGATTATAACCGGATCGGGGAGATCATTCCGAAATGGCCCGAGACGGAAAAGCTGTTCCTCGCGCATTGTTTTACGATGATGGAAGACCGTATTTTTTCATTTATCTCGATGACAGCTGAGGAACGTTACCATTTTTTATTCGAAAGAAACCGTGCGTTATTCAATCAGGTGCCTTTGCAATACATTGCCTCCATGCTGGGTATGACGCCCGAAACCATCAGCCGTATCCGGAGAAAACAGTTGCAGTGAGTTAGTAAAAACTAGCCTCTGAAAGATTCAGTATTTTCCAGTAAATCCATTTTCTTGATTTTTGTCAAGTAGCTTGGTCTGGCCGACCGGTACTTTTGTGATGTACCAAACCAAGTCAGAAATCATGTTTTTAGGACATTATGGTCTCGCCCTTGCCGCGAAGAAAATAGCACCCAAAGTTTCGCTTACCATGCTTTTTGTGGCCGTAGAATTTGTAGATATCCTGTGGCCGTTTTTGCTGCTTTTCAATATTGAAACCGTGAAAATACATCCCGGTTTTACCGAAGTGACACCTTTCGAGTTCGTCCATTATCCCTATACGCACAGTCTTTTCATGGGAATCGTCTGGGGAATTATCGTTGGAAGCGGCTACTGGTTTTTTAAAAAGGATGTCAAAAGTGCTGTCATTGTCGGTCTCGCGGTGTTGAGCCATTGGTTTCTGGACGTTGTTGTCCATATCCCGGATTTGCCCCTGACGCCTTTTGGTGATTTCAAAGTCGGGATGGGTTTATGGCATTATAAGCTGATCACCGTATTGCTGGAAAGTATTATCTTTTTCGGCGGCGTTTATATGTATGCCAAAAGCACGAAAGCCATCAACGCCCAAGGTACCTGGGGATTGTGGATCATGACCGGCTTTTTCCTTCTGGCCAACGCCTACAACATGTTCGGCCCGCCACCCGAAGATAATATCATGATGTTGTTTGTTTCGTTTGTGGTTTTGCAGGTGATTGTGCTGGGGTTGGCTTGGTGGGTTGATGGGAATAGGGTTGGGGGTGAGTTTAGAGTAGGTAAAGTTTAGAAGTTTCAATTTGTGTGAATTTCATCAGTTGAATTTCATTTGTTCAATATGATCCCGGATCGAACCCAGAAGGAGCAAACACGAGCCGTTCCGAAGGAACGGGTACCCAGAAATTAAACCGATTTCCTACCAACGAAATGTTCCTATCGGAACAAAACGCTTGAATATCCCAACGTCATTGTCCCATCGGGACATTTCGTCGGTAGAAGTTTGGATGTGTTGATGGAGTTTTCGTTCCGAAGGAACGTTTCGTGAAATTCCTGCTGACCGCCGTATTAATCTACCGCTTTCTGGGCGCTATTATCCAAATCCCATATTTGCCCCTGATGCCCTTTGGTGATTTCAAAGTCGGGATAGGGGGGATGGAATTACAAGCTGATCACCGTATTGCTGGAAAGCATTATCTTTTTCGGCGGCGTTTATATGTATGCAAAAAGGCACGAAAGCCATCACCGCGCAAGGTACCCGGAGATTATGGATCATGACCGGCTTTTTCGTCCTGGCCAACGCCTACAACATGTTCGGCCCGCCACCGGAAGATAATATCATGATGTTGTTTGTTTCGTTTGTGGTTTTGCAGATGATTGTGCTGGGGTTGGCTTGGTGGGTTGATGGGAATAGGGTTGGGGTTGAGGGATAACAAGTGAGGTTGAGCAGTTTCAATCTATATTGGTTTTTGGTTGATTGAATTTTAGGCATTGATCGTTTTTTTAGATTACACTCAGCACCCGGCATACGAGCCGTTCCGAAGGAACGGTTACCCGGAAATTAAATTCACTTCCTACCAACGAAATGTTCCTATCGGAACAAAAATCCCTGAATATCCCAACGTCATTGTCCCATCGGGACATTTCGTTGGTAGAAGTCAGAATGTGTTGATGTGGTTTTCGTTCCGTAGGAACGTTTCGTGATGATAGCTTTAAATTACTTTAACATAGGCGGGTGCAGCGAATAATTAGTGTTTTCGAGCTTCTCTGTTTAACAATATGTATACTCGATTTAAAACCATTATCAACGTAAGGAGAAATAGTATAAGTAAAAAATATGCTATGACATCCACAATTTTTTTAAGAATATCTAAATATTCAAACGAAGGGAAATCAACAGTTGTTAATAATAGTACTAAGACAATTATTATAGATAATAAAATGCAAAACGAGATATTTGAATGGATTTCGTTTACAAATATTTTTTTTAAACTCTTGTCTTCTTTTAAGGCATCTGATTGCAATTTATCAAATTGGCTGTAAATAATAGCCAATAAGTTAAATAGGAATCCCCAAATATTGATATTGATGAAATTAGATTGCTTACCTGCGTTTTAAAATTGTAACCCTTTAATACTAGAGTAAATGAAATCACAAATGGGATAAAAAAGAATAATATAAAATCCTTCCAATAAATCTTGTTAGAAGTATTATTGGTAGTGTTAAAATAACTGTGTAAATGCACCCGCGGTAGGCGGCTAATTTATAACTTTATACAGTATGGAAAACAACCGTATCGACGGACCGTTCTCAACTCAAACAGGCGATTAGGTCGAATCTGGGTTCGATCAAATCAGGAAAAGACCTGTCAAATCTTTTCCAGGAACTCTTCAAAGAGACCGTCCAAGAGCTTCTTCAGGCGGAAATGGACGAGCACTTAGGCTACGAAAAGCATGCTTCCAACAGCAGTCATTTCGAAAATAGTCGGAATGGTAAAGTTCGCAAGCAAGTTAAAAGCAAATATGGTCCAACGGAAATAGAAGTCCCCCGAGATCGTGATGGTAGTTTTTCACCGCAGGTTCTTCCTAAGAGGCGCAGGGTCATGGATGACATTGAGGATCATGTCCTTTCGCTTTACTCCCACGGTATGAGTACTCGTGATATTGAAAACCATATCAAGGAACTTTATGGCGTTGATATGAGCGAGGCTACGATCTCACACATTACCGACCGGATCATTGAACATATAGATCAATGGAAGAGCCGTCGATTGGAGTCTGTTTACATGGTTGTTTGGTTAGATGCTGTTGTTTTTAAAGTCCGTCATGAAGGTAAAGTAATAAACAAAGCGGTTCAAATCGCCGTTGGTCTTAATAACCAGGGCAGAAAAGAAGTATTGGGTATGTGGACTTGCCCAAACGAAAGCGCATCCTTCTGGATGAGTGTGCTGACAAATCTAAAAAGCCGGGGTGTTGAAGACGTTTTAATCAGTAGCACCGATAACCTAAAAGGTTTTACTGATGCGATCAGATCCGTTTTTCCTGAGACTAAAACCCAAATATGCATCGTTCATCAACTACGAAATTCGTTGAAATTTGTGGTTTGGAAAGACAAAAAACAGGTAGCTGACGCCTTGAAAAAAGTCTACGATGCGCCGGATGCAGAGATAGCTTACCGTGAACTGGAAGCTTTTGAAGCGGTTTGGTCGAAGAAATACCCCTACATCGGACAATCCTGGAAGGCCAATTGGGACAATCTGACTACTTTTTTCGAGTTTCCAATGGAAATCAGAAAGATCATTTATACAACGAACATCATTGAAAACATCAACCGCATCGTTCGCAAGTATACGAAAACCAAAACTTCTTTTACAAACGACTCGGCGATGGAAAAGGCCGTTTACCTGGCTCTGATGCAAGTGTCCAGAAAATGGACTATGCCCCAAAGAAATTGGCCAATTATGCTTTTACAATTTATTAATATATTCGGGCAGGAAAAATGTCAAATCAAAATTTAATCCCTTTACACAGTTGTTTTAACACGGGCTTACACAGTTAATTTAACGCTCTCTTTACATGTACTTTTTATAATTATCGGAGCAATAATATTTATTATTAAAATGCACCCAATGATATGTTCTTGCAATCATTAGCAAATTCTACCGGACCAAAACGTAAATATATTGCCTCAAATTCACAAGGTTAATTATGGGAAAAGGGTTGTCTTTCGAACGCAGTGAAAAAATCCCAAATAATTCTATCACTTCTCACCGCACATCTAACTGTTTAAGCAATTTCCTATTCTAATTTCCTCACTCCCCCCGAACCTCCAACAACCCCTCACTCTCTAAATAAACCTCCTTCAACCCCTGCAAAACCTCAGCGGACGGCTCGGCCCATAAGCCTCTTTGTGCGGCTTCGAGTAATCTTTCGGCGATGGCGTGTAAGGCCCATGGGTTGCTTTCGGCAAAAAACTGCTGCATGTTGGCGTCCAGGGCGTAGGTTTCGGCTACTTTTTCGTACATCCAGTCATCGATCACGTTTGCCGTGGCATCATAACCGAAGAGGTAGTCAACCGTCGCCGTTAGTTCCAGTCCGCCTTTGTAGCCGTGTTTTTTGATGCTGTCGAGCCATTTCGGGTTCACAACCCTTGAACGGAATACACGTAACGTTTCCTCTTTCAGGTCGCGCACCACCGGTTGTGCCGGGTTTTGCGAGTCGCCGAAATAATGTTTTGGCTGTTGCCCGGTGAGGCTGCGTATGGTCGCAATCATCCCGCCATGGAATTGCAGATAATCGTCGCTGTCGAAAATATCATGTTCGCGGTTGTCCTGGTTGTGCAGCGCCACCTCCACGCCGGAAAGGCATTGCTGAAATGCCATGCGGGCATCCACACCCTGCGCGTTCTTCGTATAGGCATAACCGCCCCAGTTGACATAGGCCTGCGCAAAATCCGCATCGGCATGCCAGTTTTTTTCATTGATCAAAGGCAAAATCCCCGCACCATAAGCACCCGGAGCCGCCCCGAAAATCCGGTAACTGGCCCTTTCCTCGGCATCTTCAATCGATAATTCATTATCTTTTTGCAGTTCAGCCAGATCTTTCAGATAATGTTTTCGGACAAAATTCTGGTCCAGCGGTTCGTTCAGCACAATAACCTGCTGCACGGCATCATCCAGCAATTCGATCAAATGCGGGAAAGCATCACGGAAAAATCCACTGATCCGGGTGGTCACATCAATCCGCGGGCGACCGAGTTCTTCGAGCGAGATAATTTCCACGCCGGTAATGCGCCGGCTTTCCTGCTGCCATACGGGCCGGGCGCCCATCAGCGCCAGCACTTCCGCCACATCGTCCCCATGGGTACGCATCGCCGAAGTCCCCCAGATACTGATCCCGACACTTTCCGGATAGCGCCCCGTTTCTTTCAGGTGACGATCCAAAACTTCCCGTGCAAGCTGCTGGCCCACTTCCCAGGCCGCTTTGGACGGAAGTGCGCGCGGATCTACGGCGTAAAAATTTCGTCCGGTTGGCAAAATATGCGCCATGCCCCGTGTAGGGGCACCACTCGGACCGGCAGGGATATACCCGCCGGAAAGTCCGTGCATGAGGTTGGTAATTTCTTCATCCGTCCGCGCCAGGTTCGGTACCAGCTGGGTACAAACAAATGCCAGCACAAGCCGGATTCCAGCCAAACCCGTCGTCGAAGGCGCCATATCCAGTGTTTCATACAAAACCTGATCAATGTATTTTGGATGAAAACGATGTTGTGCCAGTACCCTGAACAAATGATTGTTCAGCTCATCAATAATTTCCATCGCATCCGCCGCCGTCACCACCGGCCTTCCTGCCAGCGACTGAAACTGCGGCGAAACGGAATCTATTTTCTGACCTTTTTTCTGTAAAAGATCTTCTATTTCAAAACCAAAAAGCGAAGCCATTTCTGACTGTAAACCCGGTACCGTGGCATTGGGCAGTCGGGTTAGCGCTTGTAGCATATCAATCAGCGCATCACCTTCCGGCATTTGTCCGAGCGTGTGCAAACCGTTGCGGATCTGCGCCGCGCCCAATTCACACAAATACCCGTCGATGTCCTCGATCAGGTGGGCAATATCCTTTCCATCCATCTCCGCCAGACTCGCTGGCACACCCTCGGGCGTCATATCATCGTCCCAATCGTGCTTGTGATCGCCATGGTCACGGTTCAGCATCGCAGCCAGATCGGCATCCAGATTCGTCTGTTTGATCAGCTCCCAGATCTGTCTTTGCAGCAAAGGTAATTTCGAAGGATCAAGCGTTTCCACCTGATAATATTCATCGACAAGCTGGGTCAGCTGGGCCAGTTCGCCATAACTATCCGCGGAAGTCATAGGCGGCGTCAGGTGATCCACGACCACGGCATGGGCACGGCGTTTCGCCTGCGAACCTTCGCCGGGATCGTTGATAATAAAAGGATAAAAAAGCGGCAGATCACCCAGAATGGCATCCGGAAAACAGTTTTCCGACAACCCGATTCCTTTGCCCGGAAGCCATTCCAGCGTTCCGTGTTTGCCAACGTGCACAATTGCATCCGCTCCCCAGCCGTCACGCAGCCAGCGGTATAATGCATAATAATGATGCGTCGGCGCCAGATCCGGCTGGTGATAAATCGCATCCGGATCCATGCCATAGCCACGCGGCGGCTGCAAGGCTACGAACGCATTGCCGAGTTCAAGTCCGGCGAGGGCGATATGGCCGTCATGGACATACGTTTCGCCGGGTACCTGCCCCCATTGTTTGGTTATTTTTTTGCGTAGAGCTTCCGGTAATTCATCAAACCAGCCAGCATATTGATCAAACGGAACCCGACCGGCAGCGTTGGAAAGCTGTTCGGGTGTGAGGTAAGTCTGGTCGTAAGAACAACGGTCAATTAATTCATGAATTAATTCCGTTCCGGTAGTCGGCAGATTTTTAATCTGGTAACCTTCCGCCTGCATCGCATGCAAAATATTCATCAGCGAAGCCGGTGCATCCAGTCCAACGGCATTCCCGATCTGGGAAGCTTTGGTGTTGGAATTGGTAAAGATGAAAGCGATTTTCTTCTCCGAGTTTTTCAAATGCCGCAAACGGGCAAAACGCAGCGCAATTCCGGCCACGCGATCAATGCGGTTGTCAAGCGCTTCATATCCTTTTGCCTGTCTGTCTTTTTCCTTGAAAGAAATCGGAACGGTGATAATGCGCCCGTCAAATTCAGGAATGGCGACATTCATAGCGGTATCCAAAGTACTCAACCCGCGACTGGAAGATTCCCAGGCATTGCGGTTCATGGTACTTGAAATTGCCTGGATAATCGGCACATTCAGCTGACTCAATGCTTTTTCGGCGCCAGTATTATCAGAACCTGCCTTTTGGATATCGGTAATGGCAAGTGAAACAGTATTGACCAAAACATCAATCTGAACACCTTTTTCGCCATTGAAAAACTGGAAAGCAATGGGTTGTCCGGAAACCGGATCGGTCACTTTGAGCGATGAGGTGAAAATGGGTAAAGCATTAACATCACGATCCTCCAAAGCGCGCACCATCGCATCAATAAAAGCAGTATTGCCGCTCGTCCAGTGAGAGCGGTAAAAGGTAACTCCGGCTGTGGGCTGGTCTGGATTATATCGTTTAAGCCAATCGGAAAGATCAGCGTTTTCGGGTAAATCAGGGTGATAAATACCGTGTTCAGGTAAAGTAACCGGCGCATCCGAGCCAAAACCTGTCATCAACAAATGATCAGAAAGGTAATAAAGCAGCGAAGTGAAATTGGTATAACCGCCGGCTTGTAAATAAAGCATAGCATCATGCAAAATCGCCGGGGAAACCGTAGAAGCAGCTGCAAAATCCGGATTTAAATCACCCGTACCGCTGACCACAATAAGATGCTGTCTGTTTTTCTTGGCACGATTGATCAATTCATTAAACCCGGGAATAGCACTTGGCCGACCGAGAATCCGGAGGATAATGATTTGTGCTGAGGCGATTTCACCGTCGAGTAACTGCGCCATCTGCGCTTCACTTTTTACCGCCATTAAGTTAATGCCTAATGTTTTTGGGAAATCATTCGGCAAATCCTGAATGGTTCTATGCAGTGTTAATAAATCCGTATCGGCATGAGTAAGGAAAACAATTCCTTCCGTAGGCATGGGCGTCTGTCCGATTTTAGTGGAAGCTTCCGAGCCTTTCCAGGTATAAAACTGAAACACATTTTCAGACAATTCCGCCGGTGGAACGAGGAAACGGTCAGCCGAGATCATGCTGTCGATATAATCAAAAATGGCAATAATCTGCCAGTCACTGTTCACCGAATGAAACCAGACAGAATTACCGTCGAACAGAAGTGTAACGACATTCGCCAACGTACAGGGACCCAGGCAACCGCCTTTTGTCATATGCACCACATTCCGCATTTTCCTGCGCAGCCATTCACTTTTGTACAATTCAACCGGAATAGACGCATACCCGCGATCCACCCGACCACAGCAGCAAGCGTTATAACAATAAGACAAATGTCCCCGGCGCTGTACAAGATTGATGGCTTTCCCGTCTGCGCGGGTGATGCGTTGGCGTTTAATTTCTGACATGATTTGTTAGGCGTTGGCTATTAGCGGTTAGCTTTTAGTGTGGCCGTTAATGAGGTTTTTAATAAAAAGAAAGACTCCGTGTGGGAGCCTTTTTAGGTTGATGGTGTGTAAGGTGTTTTATTTTAGTGTATTACTTATGTTTTGAAGCAATGGTATTTTGAATAAATGCTTCAGAAACTTTGACCAAACTAGCAATCTGAGAGACAGTATAATTACCCGTTTCCCATAAACTCTTGATGAATGAGACGGTCGCTTTTTCAGCTCCCTTTTTTTCAGCTTTATCGAGTACCATTTCTCTTATTTCCATACTTTTTTGACTACCGGTTAGCTATTCTGCAACAACGACACTTTGCACAAATGCTTCCGAAACATTGACTAAACTAGCAATCTGAGAGATAGTGAAATTGCCAATTGCGCATAAACTTTTTATTACAGAAGTATTAGCTTTCAAAATTCCTTTCTTCTCAGCCTTATCGAGTACCATTTCTCTTATTCCCATGCTTTTTTGATTTCCGGTTAGCTCTTCAATTTCTTTATCAAATTTAACATTATATCCCTGATCTGCAAAGGCTATATAGCGTTGTAAAAGTGTTGTATTTCTTCTTTCACGCAAAGTAAAAAAGATAAAACGCAAAGTCCGCAAAGAAAAAAGCTTAGCGTTCTTTGCGTTTTCCCTTACCTGCTTTGCGTGAAACCTTTTGACGTGAAATGCTTCAATAAGTATTCAATAAAGCCAAAATTCTCCCCCCAATACAAATGCACATAAGAAGCAAACGTATTGAGCTTCCGGTACAGTCGCGTTTCAACCTCAATCCCTTTGGCATTTTTAACGGTTACAGGTTCCGTTTCCAAACGATTTTCCAACAATCTGGAATAATGAAATTCATGTCCTTTCAATTCTAAATCATTCCACCGGATCGTGCGGTATCCTAATGTCAATTTTGAATTTTCCATGGAAGTCGCGCAATCCAGCATACCGACCATTGAAAAATTGAAGCCTTCGGAAGTAATCATTTCATTTGCTAGATACATCAAACCACCACATTCCGCAAAAGTCAGTCCTCCGTTTAAACAATAAGATTTGATGCTTTCCAACATGGTTTTATTCTCATTTAAGGCATCAGCAAACAATTCAGGATAACCGCCTGGCAAGTATAGAAAATCCACTTCAGGAAGTTCCTTATCATGAATCGGACTGAAAAATGTGATCTCGCCAAAAGAAGAAAGCACTTCGATATTTTGGTAATAGGTAAAAGTAAAAGCCTCGTCCCGGGCGACGGAAATTTTATATTTTTTGGTTGGAACGGGTGTTTGAGATAATGTTTCGGGTTCTATTTCGGGAGAAATTTCTCTTGTGGAAATTTCCAGCAACCGTTCTATATTAATCGTTTTAGGAATTTCCTGTGCCAGTTGTTCGATAATACTTTCATAATCCGTTTCCGCCGAAATATGCAATCCTAAATGCCTGGAAGGAATCGCCAGGGCTTCGTTTTTTGGCAGATAACCTAGCGGTTCAATACCAACTTCTTCGCACGCTTCCTGTAAAAACCGGTAATGCGAGATCGTGCTGACAAAGTTGAAAATCGCACCGACGACGCGAATTCCTCTATAGAAATTCTTAAAACCATACAACAAAGGTGCGGCTGAATAGGCCATCGATTTGGCATTAATTACCAGAATTACGGGAATATCCAATAATTCAGCAATGGCTGCGCTGCTTCCCCGCATTTTATCTGCACCATCAAAAAGTCCCATAACACCCTCGGTGACGGAAACATGGGCTTCTTCGGAATACTGTTTATAAATTTCACGGACATGATCTTCCGAGGCCATAAAGGTGTCCAGATTGATTCCCGGATTTCCTGACGCTGTGGTATGGTGTTGTGTATCAATATAATCGGGGCCGCATTTGAAAGGTTGAACATGCAATCCTTTATTTTTCAAAGCACGCAAAAGCCCAAGGGTAAGGGTCGTTTTACCAGAATTACTCGAAGGAGCCGAAATAAGGAAATGAGAACTTCGCATATGGTTTTATAGGCTACACAGAGGGCCACTGAGTCAGAAAGAGGGACACAGAGGTTTATATAGTAGTATAGAAAACTCTATGTATCTCTTTACAACTCTGTGGTCCTCCATGTAACCTATCATTTTAGCACAGGCAATATTACGTTGCTGCTGTTTTTGATATCATGAAATACCTTAATCTCAGCTTTTTGAAAGTCGTCTTCGTTGGCTTCGAAAATGTTTATGAATTTTTGCGGGTTACGGTCAACCAAGGGGAACCAGCTGCTTTGGATTTGCACCATCACGCGGTGTCCTTTTTTGAAGGTGTGCGCAACTTCGTTCAGTTTGAAAGACACTTTTTCAACCTTATCTTTTACAAATGGTTCCGGTTTTGAAAAGCTGTTACGGAATTTTCCTCGGAATACTTCCGCCCTTACCATTTGTTGATATCCACGCATATCCAGAGGTTTGGGTTGTCCGCGTTGCACTTGATCAGGCGAACTATCGGGCCAGACATCAATCACTTTTACAATAAAATCAGCATCTGTTCCTGTGGTGGAGACAAAAAGATTGGCTGTTATTTCACCTGTCAAAGTCAGATCCGAGGTTAGAGAATCAGTCTGGAAATAAATTACATCCGGGCGGCGGGAAGCGAAACGCTGGTCTTCGGCCATGTATTTATTATTTCTGTGGCCACTGATTTCGTTCGTATAAGGAACAGGTTTGGCAGGGTCGCTGATGTATTCGGTTGTCGCTTTCAAAGCTTTTGGTTTTTCGGCGGTCAGTTTTCCTTTGGAATGAAAATAAAATGTTTCCGGCTGACTATTCTTTGGTGGCCAGACATCATAATTCCTCCACAGATTGGAACCCGTTTCAAAAACAGTAGCTTCGGCCAGATTGAATTCACCTTTATCTTTCAAATAAAAATTAAAAAATTTGGTCTCGATTTCGTTTTGATAGTATTGGTTTAAATCAGCGCCAAACTGATAATCGGCAAACGATTTCCAACTTGGAGAAGCCCAGCCACCATGTGTCCAGGGGCCCATTACCAATCTTGTGTTATTGTCGGGAGACTGTTTTTCAATCGCCGAATAGGTTTTCAAAGCACCATACAAATCTTCTGCATCAAACCAACCACCCACGACCAAAACCGCAGGTTTAATATTATTCAGATGCTTTTTAATGTTTCTTGATTGCCAGAATTCATCGTAGGTATCATGGGCGGTAACTTGTCGCCATACACTTTTCGGGTCGGAGAAATAGGCAGTCGTATTTGCTTTCTTCAAAGGACCGAAATCCAGAAAATACTGGTAGGCATCATTGAATTCGGCGTTGAAAAAAGGTGTGTAACTTTCCGCGTTTGCACTTTTAGGTCCGTCAAACCCGCTGTAAAAACCGAAGTTATCCATCAGGAAAAATGCGCCGTTGTGGTTGCAGTCGTCGCCCAGAAACTCATCGGACATGGGGGCTTGTGGAGAAACTGCCTTCAAGGCCGGATGTGCATCGGGCAAAGCTGCCGAGGAATAATACCCCGGGAAAGAAATTCCATATATGCCGACTTTACCATTGGAAGTCGTGTTTTTTAACAGCCATTCAATCGTATCATACGTATCGCTGGATTCGTCGACATCTTTATTGGTTTTTTTGTCGGGAATAGCCGGTGTCATTTCCCTAAAATTTCCGTCACTTTTATAACGACCCCGCGCATCCTGATAAACAAAAATATACTTCTCATTCATCAAATTGCCGTTCGGACCCAAGCGTTGGCGGTAGTTATTTGCGCCATAAGGGCGACAGGAATAAGGCGTGCGTTGCATAAGAACGGGATATTTTTCATTGCTATTCCGTGGTGTATAAATGGCAGTATACAACTTCACACCGTCCCGCATTTCAATGAATTGTTCCGTTTTTTGATAGTTTTTTCTCACCCAGCCAGTGTCTGTTATGGCGGCGTTTTGCGCGTTGGAAAGTAGTGGGAGTAGACAGAGGAGAATGTAAAATATTTTTTGTTTCATTAGGTTGATGATTGGCGTTAATTGTTGTCTTGACAAAAATACATTAAGAATCGGGTTTGTTGGTAGGGACAGATTTTAAAGTGTATGTTAGTTTTTAGATATTTACACGAAACGTTCCGATGGAACGAAGCCAATAGACCCAAACGAAATCGTAGCTACCAACCAGACGTCCCAAAGGGACGTTTTTATTTAGCGAGATCTGGAGATTTTTCGGCAAAATATTGGCCTTTGAACGTCGTCCCATAGGGACGTTTGGTCGGTAGAAACTAGGTTCAAGATCAATCAATTCGTTCCATAGGAACGTTTCGTGATTTATTGTACACCATCTTTCAAACGATCTTCAACCACTGCCTGTCGCTTCAAAACCGGCTTTTTATTTTTTACCTTCCTCCTTAACCATTTCCACGTCAACACTAATCCTGTGCTACTCGCGGCCAAACCTCCAAGCATCAAAATAATCACAATGATATCCCATAACGGTCTTTTGTAAAAGATGAAACTGAAATCCAGACTATGTAATCCGTGGTACAACCACCTTTCCAAACGGCTCTTTTTCTCATGTTTTAAAACCACCTGCCCCGTTTTTAGATCAATATAGTACCATGTTTTTTCGGGTGTATCCATTTTGACCCTTAATACCGGAAGGCGTTTGTCTCTGTTTTTCGAGTAATAATAATCGTCGTAATCCGACAGTACCACAGCTTCTAACACATTAACTGCCGGGTTCAGCGCTTTAACCGTTTGGACAAAAGGCTTGGAAGGAAATAACTCAAAAGCGTTGTTCGACGAATTGTCGGCCAATAAGAGCTGCGTGTGCTGTTCGTCCTGATAGCCCTGATAATACGGTTTTCCCTGTAATTGTGTATAATGAATCTCTTTCAGTGCCAGGTTGTTTCTGAAAACCGCCGATGCTTTCGAAGGAGGCAGCTTAAATAAATCAGGGTTGAAAACTCCACCCGTCCATTGTCTATTTTCGTCCGGATTTAGTCTGGTAAAGGGTGCCCAATCCCAGGGAGTCATGGATAACAGACCACTGAAAACCCAGGTGAAAGCAAAAATTCCAAAGACAAAACCCGTATAGTGATGCCAGCGAAACCACTTCTTTTTATACGGACTAAAAGCCAGTGAATCTTTATCCTTTCTTTTGTAACGAATAAAACCCATCGCAATACCGGCGATGCACATGAGTGTACCCAGGGAGGAAGTCCAGATGATCATGTCATTCCAAAGTGGTCTGTTTCTCAACAGCACAGTCGGGTAAATCCAGTGTGGAATAGGACCCAGCCAGGCAAGGAAACGCTGTTTGACATTAACCATTTGCACTACTTCTCCTGTTTGGGTAGACACATATAGGTAGGTTTCTTCGGGATCGTTCATCTTAAAACGGTGCACTGGAGGCTGATATCCCATCGATCTGGCACCGGCCATCCACTGATCGATTTCAGTTAAGGTTTCATACTTTTTAGGCAGATATCTGTTTTTGAGGAAAGTAATCGCCAGTTTTTGTGCCAGTATGGTATCCGTTGGAGTCAATAATTCTCCATTGTCGGCATAAATGGCGAGGTTTTTATTTTGGATTGTCGTAACGCGGTAGACAGGTCTGTCGAGCAACATGCCTAACCTGACTGCGCGTAAAGTATCCGTGATACTGGATTTTGCCAAGGATTCCTTCAGACTTAGATTGGCGTGGCTTAGGTCAACAACGGGTAGGTTTTGTAATCTTTCATTTTGCCGCATCGTTGGATATTTGACATACATCATCGCGAAACCCGACAAAAACCAGATCACAAAAAGCAGACTCAATGCAAATCCGAGATAGCGGTGCAGGAGCAAAGTATATTTTGTAATGTTTTTCATAGGAAGAAATTGACATGTTCGCCGGATAGCTAAGATTGTCAATCGAAAATATTTTTGGCTGATACGATGTCTTATGCAAAAATCCCGTCCGACGGTTAAAAAACCGTCGGACGGGTAAAAAATCCTAGATGCCATACTTCAAACTCAGCAGAAAATTTCTTGTTGCTCCCGGTGAAAACTGGCTTGTATAAATGGCATTAGCGAAGTATTTTTCGTTAAACAAATTGTTGATATTCAGTCGTAAACCTACGCGCCCAACACGGTATCCAATCGCTACATCTGCGACGGTATATGCAGGTAACGCATAGGTGTTGGCACTGTTGGTGAAAGTCTCACTCATGTAATTGGCACCTGCTCCTAAACTGAGTCCTTTCAGCGCAGTGGTTTGCAGTTCATAATTCAACCAGGCATTTAACATATTGGTGGGAGCGAAGGATACTCTTTTTCCGGCAGCGACATTGATTTCTTCACTGTCATAGGGCAGGTATTTCGCTTTTGAGAAGGTGTAACCCGCCGTAAGATCCAACCCTGGTAAAAGGTTTCCGTTGATTTCCGCTTCAAATCCCTTCGATTCGGCAGAGCCGATTCTTTTGTAAACACCACCCGGCAAGGCTTCCAGCTGATTGTTTTTACGCATATAATAAAAGGCAAGATTGGCAGCCCATCTGGATGATAATTCCAGACGACTTCCGACCTCTCCCTGATAACCCGTTTCCGGATCGAAGGTCTCTCCATTGGGTGCAACACGGCGTGATGGCTTGAAATAAGTAGAATAAGAACCGTACACAGACAATGGTTCTATTGGTTGGTAAACCAAACCTGCGCGGTAGGTTAATGCGGATTTTGAAATGGTAGATTCAGGACCTTTTTCGGTTATATTTCTGTCGGCGTCAACTTTGTTGGTATAATAGGTGCCATCGAAAATGTCATAACGCAGCCCGGCCAGTGCTTTTAAATTATCCGTGATTTTGATCCAGTCCTGCACGTAAATCCCATGAACATTTTCCATGGTCGCTTTGTAATTTACGTCCCTGAAATTGATGTGACCCTGATTCAGGATCGGATTGGAGATGGCTACGGTTGCGTTTTTGCCAGGACCGTAAACATCGCCGTTGTATGTTTTTCTGTTGAGAAGACTTAATGAATATCCAACCAGTAACTTATGTTCAATGCGGCCGGTGTTGAATTCATAAGTCAGTTCCAGCTGGTTTTGCAAGGGTTTTGTTAAATGGTTGAAATAAAACGGGAACGAGCGATTGATCGAATCCAATGAATTGTTCAGCGTCAATTCTTCTGTGGAGAAATAATTGATGTTGTCGTCGTAATAAGAAAGCTGGTTTGAAAGTTTTAACCTTTCATTGAATTTATGAACATATTTCAGCTGATAGTCGTAGCGGGTATGTTTCAGGAAATCGGCCGGATCGTTGTACCGTGTGTTGACATTCATCCCGGGAACTACCTTGCTGCTTTCAAGCATGGGAATGCCGGTATCTGTATCATAAATATCTTTGTTGGCACCAATTGTCAGATAGAATAAATCTTTGTCGGTGGGTGTATATTCCAAAGCCAGATAACCATTGTTCGTATTGGAACCGGAATGACGGTATCCGTCGGTATCCGACATGCCGAAATCGACCCGGTAACGCAGCTTGTCACTGATTGCACCGCCGGCGCCGGCACGGATTCTTCTGGTATTGAAGCTGCCATAGGTTGCTGAGAAATCTGCTTTGAAATTGGCAGTTGGGCGTTTTCTGGCAATGTTGATAATGCCACCCAAAGCCGAGTGACCAAAAAGGACAGAAGCAGGCCCTTTTAAGACTTCTATACGCTCAACATTGGCAAGATTTGTATTGGGTGCACTGGTAGAAATGTTATGTCTTTCGTCGCGGACACCATCAACCAATAAAACGAAATTTGAAAATCCTCGAATGGTAAAGTGTTGAAAACCACCGTAGGTATTGTTCGCCAGAACACCGGTTGTGTTTTTCATAGCTTCACCCAAATCATCGACTCCACGCTGTTCGATTGTTTTTACAGATACCGTGGAAGTTGTGATTGGCATATCACGAAGCGGCACATCAATTTTATTTACCGAAGAAAACGAGCGGTTGGCGCCTGAACTGATTACCACCTCCGACAGCTCGTTGGTCTTGCTGTTTAACTTGTATTGTAAAAGTGTTATCTCATTTTGTTTGATTTCGATGTTTTCTTTTTTCGCCTCATAACCAATTCCGCTTGCCAGTAGTGTATAATGACCGGCCGGAATGTTTTTGATCTCAAAATGACCGGATTCATTTGTTATCGCAGCGAAAGATGTCCCTTCCAAACGAACATGAATGCCAATAATTGGATCGCCTGTTTCACTTTGGATGGAACCTTTTAATGTGCCAAAATGATGGGCAAAAGCTGCGTTGATTAGCAATAGCTGGATAAACAGAGCGATTTTGAGTACATGACTGTACCGTGTTCTTGTTGTAATTTGATTGCTGTTTCCAGTCCGCGGGAAACAGTTTTTTTGCGTTTGCATACCTTTAACTTTGATTAGAGAAATGAGTTAAAAGCTCTTAGCTGTATTTTGGAATGCCGTCGGAAGGAAGAAGAAATAAAGACAAGAAAATGTGTTCAGCATACCGCAAGGGCATAGCGATCCATGGCAAATTTGCCTGGATAGAAAAACACCAAACCTGACGAAGCTTCATTCCGCGAAAGCATTGTCAACATAGAAAAAGGCAGGTCTCCTGACTTGTAACATTTATACCGTCCTTCCCGGGATTAATTTTGAATGATCGAATGTGAGAATTCATGAATGTTGGAAGCTGCCAAAATCTGGCTTACTCCATCCATTCTATCATTCACTCATTCAATCATTAGCCTAGTGGACATGATTGATATAAATTTTTGATGTTACTTACAGTTGCGCGACAGTTCGTGATTTACACACGATTCCCTATTAATTCACTGATAGTAAAACCTTTTCCTGTTGGAAAAATAAAGAAAAGAACTTATTGAGGCGCAAATGTACGGTTTTAAATCGAAGTTATTGTACCTGCACGAAACGTTCTGATGGAACGATGGCTCGGGATTTTTCCGGATTTTCTACCAACGAAATGTTCCTTTGGAACAAAAAGACGGTGTTGGGTAGGAGCTTGTAATTCTTTAAAGATTTGATGCTTTGTACTTGCACGAAACGTTCCGATGGAACGATGGTTCGGGATTTTTCCGGATTTTCTACCAACGAAATGTTCCTTTGGAACAAAAAGACGGTGTTGGATGCGAACTTGTAATTCTTTAAAGATTTGATGCTTTGTACCTGCACGAAACGTTCCGATGGAACGATGGCTCGGGATGTTTCCGGATTTTCTACCAACGAAATGTTCCTTTGGAACAAAAAGACGGTGTTGGGTAGGAGCTTGTAATTCTTTAAAGATTTGATGCTTTGTACTAGTACGAAACGTTCCGATGGAACGATGGTTCGGGATTTTTCCGGATTTTCTACCAACGAAATGTTCCTTTGGGGTAAAAAGACGGTGTTGGATAGGAGCTTGTAATTCTTTAAAGATTTGATGCTTTGTACTTGCACGAAACGTTCTGATGGAACGAGGACCCGGGATTTTTCCGTATTTTCTACCAACAAAATGTTCCTTTGGAACAAAAAGACGGTGTTAGATGCGAGCTTATAGTCTTTAAACATTTATATTTCGTGATCTTTTGTCCCTTTGGGACATTTCGTTGGTAGAAAATGGTGGAGTAAAGGTAGGGCTTTCGTTCCGTTAGGAACGTTTGGTGATTTTCGATAAATTGCTTTCTTACAACACACTATCGAAATATGGCTAATACCTACACACAACTTCACATCCATTTTGTATTTGCGGTAAAATACAGAGAGGCACTTATTCAGCCGGTTTGGAAAGAAAAATTACACCAATACATCACCGGAATATTTCAGGAGAACCGGCACAAGATGCTTCAAATTAATAGCATGCCAGATCACATTCATATCCTCGCCGGCATTCGTCCGCATCAGTCGATTTCCTCCTTGATACAAAACGTTAAAACAGAAAGTAACAAATGGGTTAAAGCTCAGAATTTTTCCAGGCATCCATTTGCGTGGCAAGAAGGTTATGGTGCCTTTTCCTATGGAAAAAGCCAGGTGCCCGACGTGATCAGATACATTCAAAACCAGGAGACCCATCATCAAAAGAAAAGTTTTTTAGAAGAATACAGGAAATTGTTGGTGGCGTTTGACATTGAATGGGAGGAGCAGTATATTTTTAAGGAATTGGAATAGGCGATAAGTATTCGTCACGAAACGTTCCGAAGGAACGTTGGGAAAAGGCAATGCATAGATCTTTTCTACCAACAAGATGTTCCTATCGGAACATGTGCTACCGGGCATATGTCAATATAAAAGTATTTTCAATTTGCCTCGGGCATCGCTATCCGGGAATGTTGTTACCGGAACAGGTGCTACCGGGCATATGTCAATATAAAAGTATTTTCAATTTGCCTCGGGCATCGCTATCCGGGAATGTTGTTACCGGAACAGGTGCTACCGGGCATATGTCAATATAAAAGTATTTTCAATTTGCCTCGGGCATCGCTATCCGGGAATGTTGTTACCGGAACATGTGCTACCGGGCATATGTCAATATAAAAGTATTTTCAATTTGCCTTGGGCATCGCTATCCGGGAATGTTGTTACCGGAACAGGTGCTACCGGGCATTCGTCAATATAAAAGTATTTTCAATTTGCCTTGGGTATCGCTACCGGAGGAGTGTTGTTATCGGAACATGTGCTATCGGGCATTCGTCAATATAAAAGTCTTTGCGATTTCCTGTCTACATCTCTGCCGTGAAGCTATTTTGCCGAATCATGTCCCATCGGGACATTTTGTAGGTAGCAATGAAATTTCCAATTTGCCTCATTTCGTTCCGTTAGGAACGTCTCGTGTGGGTTGCCTTACACTATCCTCTATCAAAATAATTTTGTCTCACTAATAAATTTAATAGTAAGTTTGCATCCGTTAAGTGGTGTGTGAGGCACAAGGGCCAAACACTTAAAAGGGAATCCGGTGAGAATCCGGAGTAGTACCCGCTGCTGTAAGTTCATTAAAAAGTCACAACATTTTTGCCACTGGGGAGACAATGTTGAATGATAGAATTGGTGAATGATAGAATGGGAAGAGTGAGCCAGATCTCGGAGTTTTCCACCATTCAATTATTCACTCATTCAAAATTCAACACTGGGACCGGGAAGGCGTTGTTAGACTGAACGAGCCAGAAGACCTGCCATGTAACATCATATTCGGAATGCTTTCGGGAAAAGAAGCAGGAAGTTACTGAGTTGGCAGCGTCGTTTGTTGCTAAGTTGCTTCATGGTGCATTTTTCATAAGTAGCCCTTAATATGTTAAAACGGGTTTTCTCAATTACTTATGTAAAAAGAAATGATCAATTATTTATTAGTAGACTCTCTTCTTCTAGGCGTTCAGCACTCCTTTGGGCCCGACCATATGGCCGCGGTTTCGGTGTTGGCCACCGAAAAAAATCAGAAACCAAAAGATCGTTTGAAGCTGATCTGGCGGTCGTCGCATTGGGCACTTGGGCATTCCCTTACACTTATTTTGTTTGCCTGTCTGGTGCTTATCCTGAAATCAAATATTTCATTGGATATCTCCGAGAAAGTCGAGTTGATAATCGGGCCGTTGATGATCTGGCTGGGTATTGTGGCCTTGAGACGGAATTTTAGGAAACCAGATTTAGCTGAACTGACTATTAACGCTCAAAAAGTCAGCCGCTCTTTTTGGGTCGGGATGGTGCATGGACTGGCCGGAACGGGTGGGGCCTGCGCCGTGGCGCTGACACTCGCTGCCAGTGACGCCTATACTGCCGTTTGGATTATCGTTATTCAAAGCCTCGGTATTATTTTGTCGATGTCGGCGTACGGATATTTCTTCGCTTTTTCCATTAACAAGTTTGCCGCGAAACGGGATTCTGTCTTGAAGATTATCAACTATATCGTAGGTGTTTTTTCGATTATTATAGGGCTCATCACACTCTACGAGGCTTTTCAGGGGTAGTTTTTACAAAATAACTTTGAATAGATCATTCCCAAAATCGCAATCAATTATTCTATCCATACCAATGAAGCATAATTTTTACTTTTCTACCTTTCATCAACACACGTTTGCCGGTCTATTAGCCATGGCCGTTACCACTTTCTCTGCGCAGGCACAGGAAGTGGTTTTATCTGATTCTACCCGAGAAAATATATTAAATCCTGTTGTGGTAACGGCTACGCGTTATGAAACCAGAAAGGAAAAAATTCCTCAGAAACTGGATATCATCAGTCGCCAGGATATTGAAATGACCCCTTCCAATGACCTGACTGATATTGTCCGTAAAACTGCTGCCGTGGATGTCATTCAATATCCGAACCTTTCGTCGGGGATCGGTATCCGTGGATTTCGTCCGCAGTTCTCTGGATTAAACCAGCGTACTCTGCTCTTGATCGACGGCCGTGCCGCAGGAGCCACCAACTTATCTCAGATCAACTTAAATGGTGTCGAAAGAATTGAGGTTTTAAAAGGACCTGCCTCTTCTTTGTACGGATCTCAGGCGATGGGCGGCGTCATTAACATCATCACACAACGATCAAAAGGAGATACAAAAGGCAACGGATTTATCGAATACGGAAGTTTTCAAACATTGCAGGCGGGTTTGAATGCGGGTGGGAATCTTACCAAAAAACTGGATTATGACATGTCATTCTCCTATTTTGAAAGATCAAAAGATTATAAAATAGGGAAATGGAATTTGTTTCGCGATGCTTTTGATTATACGACGGTTAGAAAAAACTACACGACTCAACCCGTTCAGGATGTCGATGAGCGCAGTGCCGACGGTGTAAGAAGACCTTATACCAAGCTGCATTATTTTTCGGGTGCCTTGCGGTTGGGTTATCAGTTGAACGAAAATTGGCGGATTGATATTCGTGGGGATAAATTCCAGGCAAAAAACGTAGAATCGCCGGGAGAAATTTCTTCGGGTTCCACCGAAGCAAGCACAAAGGATGTTGACCGCGCTGCATTTGATGTGGCTTTGACGGGTAAAATCGGTAATCACAGTCCGAGCCTGAAAGTTTTCACCTCGGAAGAAAATACAAAAAACTATACACTCAACACATCAGGCAAGCCGGTTATTCCATTCCGTTCTGCGGAATTGGGAAATTCCTGGAAAGGCATTCAGGTAAAGGATGTCTGGTCCATCGGTAAGCATTCTTTAATTGTAGGTTATGATTATCTGAATGCTTCAACCAAGAGCCGACGCTGGACAAACGACACAACCGAACGCGCACCAACGCAGCCGGCTTATGCCATTATTTCTTCCGCATTTTTTGCCCAGGCCATGTTGAACTTCGGTCGCCTGACAGTGCAGCCAGGTGTCCGTTATGATAACATTACCTTTGATGTAAAGGAAACGGCACTTTTGCCGACGTATAAATCAGGTAAAAAAACGAATCCGTTTACAAGTCCGAGCTTAGGGCTGAGTTATGAGCTGATTCCTGCACTGCGGGTAAAAGGAACCGTTGGACGCGCTTTTGTAACCACAGATGCGTACAGCGTGGCAGGATATAACGAAATACGGGATTCAAAAGGAAGAATTGCGGTTACGGCCGGAAACCCTGATTTGAAAAACGAAAGCAGTGTGAGCTGGGATTTGGGTTTGAGTTTTAATAAACCAAAAACAGGTCTTTCAGCTAACGTAACGTATTTTTCAACGAAGGTAACCAACCGGATTGCCAAGGTGATCAGAACGGTTAATGAACCGCTTGCCAATAAAGATGTCATCGTTTCCCGTGCTACTTTTGTCAATGCGGCGGATGCAGAAATCAACGGTTTGGAGACCGAAGTGACTTATGATTTCGGCGCACTTTCAAATTATCGTTATTCCTTGAAAGCGTATATCAATGCAACTTCCATGTTTAAGGCAGCAGAAGATATCGTGGGAACTGACGAATCGAAAGTTACCCGCGATATTCAGAATGTGGCTAAAAACACATTCAACTATGGTTTGGAATATGATAACCTGAAATGGCTTCGTCTGCGTTTGTCGGGGCGTTCGATTGGAACACGCAAGGATATCGACTACACGGATCCGATCAATCCAGTGATCGATTATCCTAAATACATGGTATTGGATTTTACGGCGGCTTTCAAAATCGCTCAAAAACATACGCTGGCGTTAAAGGTTAATAATGTAACCGATGAAAATTATTATGAAAAACGTGGCTATAACTTGCCCGGTCGCGCTGTTTCAGTACGTTATACAGTTGCATTTTAGCATAAGCTAACCGGTTTTCGGTAACGCGCGTACCGAATTGTTTACCGTCGGGATAATAATATAAATCCTTCATCCGTATCTTAGGATGAAGGATTTATTATTTGCGACATCTCAATCCAACTCATCATGCGACTACGGATTTACTGCCTCATTATATTTTCATGCATTTTTCAGTTTTTAACTTCGGTTTGTCAGGCGCAGTCTGCATTTAACGTGGTTCCGCTTGGGGTTAAAGGCGGGGTTGAGGAAGGGAATATGTCGGCGTATATGATGGCGCCGGTCAATTCGACGGCTTACGTTTGCCTGGATGCCGGCACCATACACCAGGGAATCGAAATGTCTGTTGCCAACGGAGCGTTTGCTGCAACGACCGACCAGGTTTTCAGGCGTTTTATCAAAGGTTATCTGATCTCACACCCGCACCTCGACCATATTTCCGGTCTGATCATCAATGCGCCTGAGGATACGGTCAAGAGTATTTATGGCTTGCCAAAATGTATCGAAATTGTTAAAAAGCACTATTTCAACTGGGAAAGCTGGCCGAATTTCGGAAGTGACGGTAACGGTGTTTCTTTGAAAAAATACAAGTATAAACCGTTGACGGAAGGGCAGGAGGTAAGTCTGGAAAATACAGAAATGACCGTAAAATCTTTCTCACTCAGTCACGGGAATCCTTATGAAAGTGCCGCGTTCCTGATTCAGCATAATGGAAAACAGGTTTTGTATTTTGGAGATACCGGTCCCGACGAGGTGGAAAAATCAAACAAACTTCAAAAAGTCTGGGAAGCGGTTGCTCCGTTAGTCAAAACAAAAACGTTAACCGGCATTTTCCTTGAAGTTTCCTATCCCAATGAGCAGCCTGATGATAAACTTTTTGGGCACCTTACGCCCGCATGGCTGATGAAAGAAATGAATAAACTGGCTGCGCTGGCGGGAAAGGAAAATATGCGCGATTTAAAGGTTATTGTTACGCACATCAAGCCGACGGGACAAAACGAGGTAATCATCAAAGGCCAGCTGAGCGATGGCAATGCGCTGGGACTTGACATTATTTTTCCGGAACAGGGAAGTGCTTTCGAGTTATAAAAATGCCACGAATTCAGACGGCAAACATTTACGAAATTCGTGGCAAAGAGAAAGTTATGGCTAAAACAATCCGATTTGCTTGGAGGCATTTGGATTATGCGGAATTTTAATGTCCGTCCCAAACTCCTTGTTGACTTTTTCGATCAGATAAGCCGATAGAAGGGGAGAGGCTTCTTCGTGATTTTGGTGCACAAAGAAATAGATGTTTTCAATGCCGGCATCTACCCATTTTTTCAACCGGTCCATCCAGTCGTCCAGGCGCGTGTAATCAGAGTCCACATTAGCTCCGTTATAGCGGACAAATGCCGTTGGGGTCGTCAGGCGCATATGCAGCAGGTCGCGGCGGCCGGCGGTATCGGTGATGATGTGTGTGATATTTTTCTTTTCGAGATGTTCATAAAGGCTGTCGCTGTTCCAGGATCCGTCATACCAGCCGGTATGCCTCAGTTCAAGTGCCAAAGGAAATCCGGACGGCCATACTTCCAGATAATCTCTTAGAACTTCCCAGTTTTTCGGTCCGAAGTTATCCGGCAATTGCAGAAACAGCATGCCCAGTTTTTCTTCAAGATGTGAAATATGATCCAGATACACACTCGTTGGGTCTTCCGCATCTTTCAACCTTTTCCAATGACTGATCCCCTGGTGCAATTTTGGGAAAAACCTGAAACCTTCCGGAGTTTTATCATGCCAGCTGTCAATGGTATCAACCGGGAAATTGTTATAAAAGGTAGCATTTAATTCAATGCTGTTGAATTGTGTGGCATAATAGGCAAGCTCGTCTTTTGTACCTTTTGGATAAAAGTTTTTCAGGTCGGACTTATTCCATTTTGCACAGCCGATAAAAATCTCCGGCCTGCCTTTTTTCGATTTTTCTAAAACGATCTTGTTATCCTTATGATCGGGAGGAAGTACGAAATCAACTTTCTCCGGGTTTTCAATTTTTCCGAATTTCATGGCGCTATATATGGGAGTAAGGTTTGGGAAAGGTGACGGGAGGTTTAAATTTACCAAATATTTCAGGTATCGAAGCTCCAAAAACTAATTGAGTAAAAAAAGTGCCATGGTTAATGAGCCATGGCACTGTCACTTTGTCAAAATTATCTTCCGAAATCATCCTGAACGCGGACGATATCGTCTTCATCCGATGGATTGGAAGGATCCGTATGTTGCCAGATTTCGGCCACAACACCCCATTCGTCAACACCGATCAAACGGTGGCGCTCACCCTGATTCAGGCTGATCACCGTTCCGATTGGCAATTGTTTCATTTCCGTTTCTTCATCCGTATCGCTGATCACAATACCCGCGTTGCCACCGATCACTTTCCAGATTTCGGCACGACGGTGGTGATATTGCCATGATAAACGTTTTTCAGGAGCCACCACTAAGATTTTTGGGCTTAGCTTTTCATAACCTGCAAAATCTTCCAGGGATAAATGCGGGAAGAATGTTTTGATAAACTGTGGCGCCTGGCTTTCGTCAAGTACAAAAAAGCCTCCCCAAGGACGAGAATGGTCTTTAGCTACAACATTGAAGCCTTGTTCGTCAATGAACTTCTGTACATTTTCGAAAACAATAGCTTTGTCTGTTGAAGCAGGAAATACGTCAAGCATATTTTGATAAGTTTGGTTATGATCCGATAAACCTCAAAATTAGGATAAAAAGCAAAAAGATGCTCCGATATTTTGGAGCATCTTTCGAAGAGGCTGTCGTATCTTATTTATCCCACCACATTTTGGTCATGAAAGTATCTCCACCTTGTCGTGTGATCGCTTCTTTGATGTTGTCGTTTACACCCACCTCACTTTGCGGATAACGCAGGCGGCGGGGGATTTGACCGTTGGTTTCATTTCCAGGATAGTTTACGGGAATCAGTTTTGGGAATCCTGTTCTGCGCCAGTCGGCCCAGGCCTCCATGTGGTTTAGTACGGAGCCATTGATCAGCCAGTTTTCTGTTTGGATCGCTTCCATTTTTGCATCCAGGCTGCCAGCCGGATAAGGATTTGCGGCTGCATAAGCTTTTGCATCTGCGTCGGTCAGTATACCGCCATAAGAATTTAGCTGAAGAATCGCCGCTGTTTGTCCCGCCTCAAAGGCTGCTTTGGCGTCACCCGCAGACCAGCCACGTTCAATCGCTTCGGCTTTCAACAATTGAGATTCGGCATAGGTCATGATGAAATACGGGTTACTCAACGCATACATGTTTGGTGCAGTGCGGGAATAGTTGTCCAGATTTTTTTCAGGAAGCGAAGCCAATGCGGTGGCATCGGTTCCGCTTGGAATACCTATTTGTTTGTCAACAGAGCGGTCGCCATTTTTTAGCGCAGCCACAACCGGAAGTCGGGGGTCTTTTCTTGCTTTCATCATATCGATGAAGGTTTTGGCCCATTGGATATTATTTCCATCGGCGATTTTTCTCCCCGCGCCCAGGTTCCATGAGTTGGCGTTGGAGTTGTTTCCTGCTCCGGTTTTGTCCATTTTAATGGCAAAGCTATCATCATTGCTGGTCATAACACCGGCATCAATAGCCTTCTTTGCCCAGCTTTGTGCATTGGCTGCGTCGGCTTTTTGCATACGCAAAGCAATGCGCAGCATCAAAGAATGTGCACCTCTTTTCCACTTTTCAAGATCACCGCCATAAACAAAATCAGCGGTTGTGGGTTTGTATGAAGAGGCATTAAATGCCTTGGTCGCTTCATCAAGCTCTTTCAGCATGTCCATGTAGATGGCCTGCTGCGCATCATATTTGGGAGAATTGATCTTGCTGATAAATCCTTTTCCGGCTTCTGAATAAGGCACGTCGCCATAAAGGTCCGTCAGGAATGAAGTTTCAACCACCCTCAGTATTCTCGCCATGGACAATATGTTCACATCTTTGGCATCCTTGCTTGCCAGATCGATCAAGTTCACCAGGTTTTTTATCGAGTTGGGATAAGAGCTTTCGAAATAGGCTGCGCTTAAATCGCCCTGAAAAGTATAAACGGTTCCGCGGTAAAAATTCACCTCCACCGAAGCCATTTGCTGCATGATACAACCTGCATAAATAAAGTTGGCGCGCCAGGATTTATAACCGGGGTCACCGGCAGAACCGGCAAGCAGCAGCGATGATTGACTTAGCAGATAGTCCAGAGGAACAGACGCCGGAGCATTCGGATTAATGTTCACTTTCTCAAAGTCCTTCGTGCAAGAACCCAAAAAGGTCATCAGACTGAAAAGGATTAATATTTTATGTCTCATAATGTTATCTTGTTTGATATGATACCGACTCTTTTAGAATTTCAAATTCAGGTTAACGCCCATACTGCGTGTTGGCGGAGCGCTGTAAAATTCCAGCCCCTGCGCGTTCGAACTGTTGTAATTTGATTCAGGATCGATATTCGGTGTTTTCTTAAATAATATAAAAAGATTACGTCCGGTCAGAGACAGTGAAACCGCTTTAAACGGAGATTTTGGGCCAAGATATTTCGTTGGTATTGCGTAATCGATGATCACTTGACGCAGCTTCACAAAGTCAGAACTATACACAAACGGTGTGGCAATGTTGTTGGCTATTCGTTCATAGTACGGCTGTGCATCCACACGAATGGTATTAGGTTCGCCTTTTTCGTTTACCCCTTCGCCGATAAGTCCGCCGTCACGTCCTACAAGTGTTTCGATTTGATTTCCGCGCCGGTAGCCCAATGCGTTTGTGCCTGAGAATAATTTTCCACCGAATTTACCGTCTACCAGGAAGCTCAATCCGAAGCCTTTGTAGCGGAACGAGTTAGTGAAACCTAGTGTCCATGGTGAAACCCCGGAACCATAACTGATCAGCTCACCCTGAAGCGGATAACCCTGTGCATCGTATACCACGCGGCCTTGTGCGTCACGTTTGAAATCAAAACCTTTTACCTGGCTGTAAGGAAGGCCTATGTCCTGGTGTACGTATGCCGTTCTGGTTCTGTTTTCATCCACACGTAACGTTTGCAGATTGTCATACAGGTTGATAACCTCACTCTTGTTGTAGGCCATATTAAAGGATGCATTCCAGGTAAAGGAATTCTTTTTCAGTGCTTCAAAATTCAACAAAAGTTCGATACCCTTGTTCGATATTTCACCTACATTAAACGTTGCCGCATTGTAGCCTGAGGTATAAGATACGGTTGCATTGACAATGTCATTGGTTGTTTTTCTCGTATAAAATGCGATGTCAGCGGTCAGACGATTGTTGAATAATCTTGTTTCGAGTCCAGCTTCAAAGGTTGTAGAGGTTAATGGCTGTAACAGACTATTGGGTATTTCTGAATTGTTGATCTGGGCCAGCGGAGCACCGTTGTGCGCACCGGAAAGTGCGTAGGTAAGTAATAATTTATATGGATCAGTTGCACCACCGGCCTGTGCCCATGAGGACCTTACTTTCAGGTAATTGATCGCATTCGGCATTTGTATCGCCTCTGAGACGACAAAACTACCACCCACGGAAGGATAAAGTATACTGTTGTATCCTCTGGCCAGCGTTGAGAACCAGTCGTTTCGTGCCGTGGCCGTTATGAACAGATAATTGTTGAAAGAAAACTCACCGGAGGCGTAAAGTGAATTGATACGTTTTTCAATGTAGTTTTCACTGGAACTTCTGGCAGCTGGATCGATGTTGGAAATATCATAGAAAAACGGAATGTTAAAGTTGCTTCCGCCAAGGTTGGTAAGGCGGTTAACATTGCGCATCTGGTTTCCGCCCAGAATCAGGTTTAGCCCAAACTTATCTCCGAATTTCTTGTCGACACCCAGCATCAAGTCCATATTACGCTCCATAAATTCTCTTTGATTGGAGGTATAGGAGCCCAGCGTTTTGTAGGCGGTACCATAAGGCTCGATGGAACGATAGCGGTAATTGAAATAATCGATCCCGATACGTCCTTTCACATAAAGCCAGTCGGTAAAGTCAAATTTAGGTTCGATGGCACCGATCACCCGGTTTTTCTGATCATTGTTAACGAAATCGTAGGCTGCGAAATAAGGGTTGGTCACATAAACGTTATCAGACCAAACGAGCTCATTTCCTTTGGCGTCATATTTGCTGTCTTTGAACGTGTTAACGTCCATGGAAGAAGCAAGAGAATAAAGCGTGTAATTGGCATTTCCCGGAGAATCGGATAGTCTCGGTCTGTTTTTGGTTTTTTCAAAGACGTACTTGATGTTGGTAAGGATCGTCAGTTTTTTGCCAAGCGTTGAATTAACATTCAAAGCAAAGTTATTACGGTGCAGCGTATTGTTTGGCATTACCCCTTTGTTATCCATGTTATTCATGGAGAAGCGATAAGTGCTGCTGGCCGCCGCTCCTGAAAAGGCGACACTGTTCGTGAAAGTACTTCCCATCTGGTAAAATTTCGTCAGGTTATCCCGCTGTGCAACATAGGGTCTGGATACGCCATCGTACTGAATCGCATTGGTGCCATCCAGTTTCGATCCCCAGCTATTTGAGGTAAGGGCCTCTGCGACCGTTGTGGGCTTCAAACCTTTATTACCCATTCCGTATTGGTACTGGTAATCTTTGAATTCTTTGATCAATAAGTCCTCGGCAAGGAAATTGCTATTAACTTCCAGGCCAATACCTTTTTCTTTTTTTCCACCTTTTGTTGTCACAAGGATGGCACCGTTGGATGCCCGTGAGCCGTAAAGCGCTGCGGCCGTAGCACCTTTCAAAACGCTGATGTTTTCAACTTCATCGGGGTTTAAACTCGAAATCCCGTCGCCCTGGTCAGCGCCTCCCCACATGCCTGCCTGCCCAAGATTGTCATTGTTAATCGGTATACCGTCTACAACGATCAGTGGCTGGTTATTTCCGGAAATGGATCCGTTTCCTCGCAGGGTTATCCGTGTGGAACCTGCCGGTCCTGTGGCTGTTCCGGTAATATTAAGACCGGCCACTTTGCCTGCGAGGGAATTTGCCATGTTTGGCGTGCGGGCAACGGTCAGTTCTTCTCCCTTGATCTCGGAAACGGCATAACCAAGTGCTTTTTTCTCCTTTTTAATACCAAGCGCAGTGACGACAACTTCATTCAGTGCGGTGGCTTCGACGGTCAGCGAAACATCAAGGACGGATGCATTGACTGTGATTTCTTTTGAATTGTATCCGATGAAACTGAAAGTAAGCACTTTGCCTTTTTCGGCCATGATGCTGTATTCTCCCTTGTCGTTGGTGGTGGTGCCGCGGTTTGTTCCTTTCAGAACCACATTGACACCGGCAATTTCACTTCCTCCTTCTTCAGTCACTTTCCCCGTTACCGTCATTTCCTGGGCAAAACCCACGGTGACGAGTAAGGAAAAGAAGAGTGCTGTCACTAGTACATTTTTTCGCATACTGCTTTCAAGTTTTAAAATAGGTTAACTGGACTCTTGTAGATAAAATTAATTATACAAATAGTTACATCTGGTTGATTTTTCTATTGATATAGTTAAATTATTTATTGCAAATTTACCATTTGAAAATTAGCCGTATATAGTCGTATTTTATCAAAAAATAACACAGTTATTATCTTCGGAAAGCCGGTATAGCGATGGGTTGTAATGATAATGAGTCAATTGATACAAATTTTAATTGTATCAATTGGCTCATTATTAGTTGTTTATGTTCGGTTGTTTCGTTTGGTGGTAGCTGATTTAGATGCAGCTACGTACAATGGTATATTTTTTAGTCTTTTTGATAGAAAATCACGGTATGGAGCGGAGTAGCTAACACCGATTTGTAATCGGTGTTGCCTGGTTCAGCGTTTTTAACTTTATCATTTCTTTGCGTTACAAGGCTAAACCATTCCCGTCCCGATTGCAAATCGGGACGGCCTAAATACGTCTCAAAATTTCCATACAGGCTCTGGCATTATGATACGGACATTTCCAGAAGCCGATTTTATCTTCCTGCATTTTTGAGTAGTCGTCATGAACGCCCCAGAACCATTCGCCTTTTTCTTGATCCAATAAATGTTTTTGAACAAATGCCCAGAGTCCTGCGACTTTTTCCAGATAACGGTCATCGTTGCTGATCTGATATACATTTAAATACCCAACCATACCTTCTGCCGAAACCCACCATTCCCGGTGCGTGTCCGTGCGGTGGGTTGCAGGGTCATATTCATGGATCAGGCTTCCATCGGGCATAAAGCCTCTGGCAGCTGCATCGGCCATTCTGAGCGCAATCTCTTTCCATTTTTTTATCAGTGCCTGATCGTGTAAAATTTCAGCCGCTTCATGTAAAAGCCAGCTTGCTTCGATATCGTGGCCGTAAGAAACAGCTTGGGATTGACTTTCCCATTTTCCGTTAAAGAACAATTGCAAATGGAAAGTGTCGGGATCGATGATATGTTTTTCAAAAACTTCCAGCAGATGACGGATTTTTGCTGCGACACGCGGTTCAGGCCATATGCGGTAGAGATTTACATAAGCCTCCATGATATGCAGGTGCGTATTCATTGTTTTGGGATCGTTCCGGTCTTTTTCGCTTAACCGCAAATCGGTCATCGGTTGCCAGTTTGCGCTGAAAGCTTCCCAATAACCACCATTTTTATGATCGTAGCTATTTTTTTCAATTAGCTCAAAGAGTGAAATGGCAAAATCCAGGACTTCCTGTTTTTTGTTATTTCCGTAAAATTCGCTTAATCCGTAGATCGTAAAAGCCAGCCCGTAAATCTGTTTTCTGGTGTTGCGTGGTTTTCCTGCGGCATCCACGGACCAGTAAACGCCGCCATTTTCCTGATCGTGGAAATGATTTTGAATGTAATCGTAAGCGCGTTCGGCCAGGAGGTGGTGAGCCGGATTTTTGAAGTTGTTATAGGCTGCGGCGAACGTCCATAAAATGCGGGCATTTAATACGCAACCTTTTTCCGCATCGGTATGAACAACTCCTTCATGATCCATTTTCCCAACGAAGCCACCCTGGGGAATATCACTTGCGTGATTTTTCCAGAAATCCAGGATCGCGTGTAGTTCGCTCTCGATCTCAGATTTAAAATAGGACAGTTTTTCTAGCATTATATGGCAACAGTATGACCGGCGCGGGTCAGGTTTTTGTTAATCAAACCGGTCAAAGTATCAACCGACGCTGCCGAGCGGAACCCGTCAGCCGGTGTGTTAACGACATAATCGAGCAGCTGCGTTAATGACGTAGTCGCCACATGCAAGCGTGTGTCGGATGAGGCGTAGTAGATAAATACGGTTCCGTCTTCATCCAAAATCCAGCCGTTTGAGAAAGTTACATTGGAGACATCACCAATCCGTTCTTCGCCTTCGGGGGCTATGAAGTAACCAGCTGGTTTGTAAATCACTTTGGTAAGATCATTTAAATCCGTCATAAACATATACAGCACGTAACGCAATCCGGCGGCCGTGTTACGAACGCCGTGCGCGAGATGCAGCCATCCCATTTCTGTTTTAACAGGTGCCGGTCCTTGTCCGTTTTTAGCTTCGTAAACGGTGTGGTATTGTTTTTGGTCCACGATGAATTCTTTCTCGATAACGGCGTTATCAATCGTTTCAGCGTAACCAAAACCGATACCTCCACCGGAACCTGCTTCGATAAATCTATCCTGGGGACGGGTGTAAAAAGCATATTTCCCGTTGACAAATTCCGGGTGTAAAACCACATTGCGTTGCTGGGGAGAAGGGGTGATCAGATCCGCCAGGCGCACCCAGGTTTTCAGGTCTGTAGTGCGGGCAATGCCGCATTGCGCGATGGCCGAAGATTCGTCTCCCGGTCTGGCGTTGGGATCTTTGCGTTCCGTACAGAAAAGTCCATAAATGAATCCGTCTTCATGCCTGGTCAGGCGCATGTCGTAAACATTTCCATCGGGTTCTCCCGTTTCAGGCATCACGATCGGATGATCCCAGAATTTGAAGTTATCCACCCCGTTCGGACTTTCCGCAACGGCGAAAAACGACTTACGGTCGGATCCTTCCACACGGGCAACCACAAGATATTTACCGTCATGTTTGATGGCGCCGGCATTGAAAGCAGCATTGATCCCGAAACGTTTCATTAGAAACGGATTGGTGTCCGGGTTAAGATCATATTCCCAGAAAATGGGCGCGTGCGCGGCTGTCAGAACAGGATGTGTGTAACGGTCGTAAATTCCGTTTCCCGGCCAAATTGACTGATTTTTACGTTCAATAAGTAAGGTGTGTTCTTTTTGAAGCTGCGTTAGTCTCGTTTTAAAAACTGACATAATGATTCAATATTTTCGATGAGATACAAAAAAATATTTCTGAAATATTAAGCTGCGGGGAGCTTGTTGTACCAGGTTTTCCACAGGATAATGACGCACAGACCAAGGATCGCAGCGGTAATGCCAATCTGAAGAGGCATCATTAACACGACAAATACCGGTAAGGCAGTAATGGAAGTTTGTCCGATGGTGCCGATAACGACGTTGAACATATCCATTTTGAAATTGCGGTTAGCCATGAAACTGGGGTCTTCTTTTACTACTTCGTCATGAATCGGCCCCCAGAAACCCCAGGGTTTTACATTCTTGTAAAATTCCTTTAAAACTTCTGTGTCTGTCGCGGGTGTCATGAGCGAACCCAAAACAGAGCCAAGTGCCGACAGAACCAGAATGACCGGGAAATAATAAAGCGGCACGGTATCGGTGAAAATGTATGGTAAAACCATCGCGGAGACAATTCCTGCAAGCATTCCCCAGAAGAATCCATTGCTGTTAAATCGCCACCAGTGCCATTTTAAAACATTCGAGGCGATATATCCGCCATACAACGCGGACACAATCCATTGCAGAATGCTGTTAACGTCCTTGGCAAAGAAACCGAGCAAAATGCTGATGGTGACTACGACCAGTCCGGTCAGATAATTCATCTTTTTGATCTGCTTGTTGCTGGCGTTCGGGTTAAAGGATTTTAGATAAATATCATTGACCATATAGGCCTGAGCGGCATTAAAGGTACCTGCAAAAGTGCCCATAAAGGCGCCCATCAAACCGACTAAAACCAGTCCCAGTAACCCCGATGGAATGTAAGCGTTCAGTGCCGCAGGAAGAATCCGTTCAAAATCCTGTCCATTTGGTGAGGCAATGTTGATGTCTTTATAAAAAAGCAGGCCCAGCACTGCGATGCCGATGATGAGCAGGTAGCGTGTAGGCAATAAAACCACATTAACGATCATGCTCATCAGTGCCGCTTCTCGCGGCGACTTTGTCGAAAGAATTTTTTGCATGTCGTAATTTGGCGCTGGCCCGGCCAGACTTGAAAGAATTCCTTTGGCCGTCATCAATGCAAAGAAATACCCGAATGGCGAGAAACCGTCTGCTTTAATTTTATCATTTACTTCGTCGATATAACCTGTCCAGTCCAGGTTGAGATCTTTTCCGAAAAACAGATCTGTCCAACCCGGCGGAGCGGGTAAACTTCCGTGATCAGCCAGGGCTTGCATTGCGATAAGTGCAATGGTAATAGATACAAAAACCATGATGATATAGTGGATCAGATCGGCCCAGACGATACTTTTCATGCCTCCTAAAAGAGAGTAGAAGACGGTAAAAAGGGTGAAAATAATGCCATAGGTATGTGCCACATATTCAGGCGCGAGGGTGAAAGGCACGTAGGGTTGGACCAACGGCCAGGGGATGAATATTTCAATAAATTTCCCTAATCCGATGAACCCGTAAGCCATAAAGCCCAGGCAGCTCAACAAGGCAAAAGCGATGATGATCTTGTGAGAAAGCTGTGCATCACGCTTGTTTCCAAAACGTGTCAGCATCCATTCAGCACCCGTGGAAACATTGGATCTGCGCAGCCACACCGAGAGATAGACCATCAGGAAAATCTGGTTGAAGACCGGCCATAACCAGGGCAGCCAGATACTTTTTACACCATAAACAAACATGATCGCAACCATCCAGGCGGTTCCGGAAATATCGAACATGCCCGAGGCGTTAGAAATTCCCAGCATCCAGTAAGGCATTGACTTCCCGCCGAGGAGATAATCGTTTTTACTTCGTTCCGCCTGTTTTTTCAGTACGAGTCCTATAACGGTTACCAGTACCAGATAGGCGATGATGACCAAGAAATCGGCGAGTTGAATTTTCATGTATAATGGGTTAATTACTTATTTGAATCACATTGCTGGCGGAACAGGATTGCCGGATTTATAAAGCTGAATGTAAAACAATTTAATTCTTATCAACATTAAAATGAATTGAAAGTGTAAATTCTGGGTGAGCATGGAAGGATTTTTGCGCGATAGGAGCATCCTGTTTATAGAGAAATTCCAGGCTATATATCTTAATGACTCCATAGGTGTCGCCTGTTTCTGGTAAGAATACGGGGCGACTCTTACGGAGTCATTTTTATTAAGACACTTATGTTTCTATAAACTGGATGCGCTATTGAGCAGGTTACTTATCCATTAATATCCTGGATTTTGTGGTAAACCCCATGTTTGTACCTCGTTCAAAGGAATTGGCAAAACAGGAATCGGGTTGACAGAACCGGCAATCGAACGCTGCTGTGCACGGGTTTTTGTTTCACCCGAAAGCGAGTTGATATAAGTTCCGGTACGGATCTGATCCCACAAACGAAGTGACTCCATACCCAGCTCGACACGCCGCTCGTGCAAAATGGCATCGATCAACGCTGTGCCGGTTACGGAACCTGCAATGTCAGGAAGCGCTGTTGCGGGGATACTGGTAGGATCGTAGGTTGTGCCACCCACTTTTGAGCCCAGCGGCAATGTCGATTTACGTGCTCTTGCACGGATTTCGTTCAATGCAGCACGTGCCGTAGTTTCGTCGCCGGTTTTCGCTGCTGCTTCCGCTTTCATGAGCAATATTTCGGCATAACGCATTCTGCGGATATTCTGGCCAGAGGCAGATGCCTGCGCAGGCTGGACGATCGCAGCTTTACGGTTCAGGTAACCCGTCATGTTTTCAGCTGGGAATGCAACGGTTTGTCTGACACCAAACAGAATATCTCCGTTTCCGTAAACGGTCATCGCTTTACGCGGATCGTTGGCTTCGAAAGCATTGACAAGGCTGGTGGTAGGGTTATTGAAGCCCCATCCCCAGGTTGCGCGGTTGTTCTGGATCACATTATTGGTAACACCCGTTTTGATAGGGCCCCAGGTCTGACCCGATTCTTTTGCCTGAATTTCGAAAAGTGATTCGGTATTGTTTTCACTTACTTCGTCAAAAATAGCGGCAAAATTAGCTGTCAAGCCGTATTGTCCCGACTGGCTGATTGCATTTGTCAAATCAAGAACCTGTTTCCATGTATGGTTGTTGGTATTGTCCATACCAAGCTGGTACATAATGGCGCGGGCAAGATAACCACGTGCAGCTCCTTTAGTAGCACGGCCAAGGTCAGCTGCGCTGTACTGATTTTTCTCAGGAAGCATGGTGATCGCCTGTTCAAGATCTTTCTCGATGAAGGCATAGGTTTCTGGCAAAGTAGCACGTTTTGCCGTCGAGTATTCGCTTGTTTTTACGGGCTCCGAGAATAACGGCATTCCTCCAAAAAGGCGAACCAGATAGAAGTAATAATAGGCGCGAAGGAAATGTGCTTCTCCGGCAACACGTGTTTTTAAGGTATTGCTGATCGGCGCACTCTCGATGTTTTTCAACACCCAGTTGGCGCGGTATACCCCGATCCAAAGGTTCCCCCAAACACCAACAACGGGTGTGTTGGTTGGTAATGCTCTCCATTCTTTCAGATACTGGATATCCAGGAAGTCACTTGGCGTACTTCCTTTTTTAGCGTCGTCAGATAACACATCTCCCCACATCCACTCGTAGTTATGTGGCAGGTAATTGCCAAGTCCGTCGTTTCCTTCGTCATAAGACGAAACGTCATAAACAGCGTTAATGGCCAGAAGCGTATTGGTGGAGTCAGAGAAATAATTGGTATCGGTTTCACGCCCCAGTGGTTCTTTATCCAGGAAATCACTGCAACCCTGCAACAGCATAAAGGCTGTTATCAAAAGTGCCGGAAAACTATATTTTTTCATTTTTAGAAATATTTAATAGGGATTAGCTTGTAGCGGCTGACATCCCGTTTTGTCAGGTGTCAGTTGCTTTAAGGGTTGTTAAAAGTTTACGCTTACTCCGATTCTTCCCACGCGAGGCTGTGGATAAGCGCCCAGGTCAACACCGAAGTTCAATGGATTGTTGTTGAATTCACCAATCTCAGGATCCATTCCTTTGTATTTTGTGAAAGTCAGCAGGTTGTCCGCAGCGATGTAAACTCTGATGTTGCTGATGTGGAATTTCTCCATCACACCTTTTGGCAATGTGTAGCCCAACGTAAGGTTACGCAGACGCATGTAATTGCCACTGCTCACAAAACGGTCGCTGAACTGGTCATTGTTGTTTGGGTTAAGCTGCGTCATACGAGGTTGATCCGTGTTTGGGTTTTCAGGTGTCCAGCGACCCATACGGCTTGATATCGAGTTGAACATGCCGTTGGCGTTGTTCATCCAGTGTCCCAGACCATTTACAAGCTGAACACCCGTTACACCCTGCAAGAAGAAACTTAGATCGAAACCTTTGTAGCCAAGGCTCGCATTAAATCCGTAAGAAAGATTTGGTGTGGCGCTTCCAAGGTAGGTGCGGTCATTGTTATCAATAACGCCGTCATTGTTTAAGTCAACAAACTTCACATCTCCTGGTTTTGCATTTGGCTGAATTGCTTTTCCTTCTTTGGTATAAGCATCAAGATCTGCCTGCGTTCTGAAAATTCCGTCCGTCTTCAATCCGTAGAATACAGCGATTTCACGACCTATTTCCGTACGTGTTGTCTGTCCAAGACCTGTTACATCACCACCGGCGATCGGTTCGCCGCCACCCAGGTTAACCACTTTGTTCGTGATTTTGCTTACGTTAAATCCAATATCATAGGTAAAACCTTTAATGTGGTTTTTATAACCGATCGCCAGTTCAATACCCTTATTACTCATGCTTCCCGCGTTTACATACGGAGGACCAACACCTGCAAAAACAGGGATTGGGACACGGACAATCATGTTTTTGGTATCCTTGATGAAATAATCAGCAGTCAATGTCAAACGGTTGTTGAAAAATCCTGCATCCACACCGAAGTTTGAGCTTGTCGTGGTTTCCCATTTCAGATCCGGGTTGCTTGCCGTTGTAGGGGCAAATCCCTGAACCGACTGGTTGCCGAAAACGTACATGTTGTTACCTGTAACCGTTGTTGCATAACCATAGTTTGCAGCACTGTTCTGGTTTCCAACCTGTCCCCAGCCCGCACGTAATTTCAACTGGCTAATGGCAGGAATGCTTTTGATAAATGACTCTTCGGCAAGGTTATAACCGGCAGCGAAAGACGGGAAAGTTCCCCAGCGGTTGGCCGGAAGGAAACGTGAAGAACCGTCTCTGCGAAGTGTTGCCGTTAAGAGTAATTTCTCGTTGAAATTATAGTTCAAACGACCAAAGTACGACTGCAACGATTCATCCGACTGTGTAGCTTCAACCAGATAGTCCGTGCCTTTTGTTGCGGTAAGATACCATTGCGATTTGTCATTCGGTACATCAAGAACTGTCAGGAACATATCGCTGTATGTTGTGCGCTGCGCTTCAAAACCAGCCATCGCCGTGAAGCTGTGTTTGCCAAATGTTTTGGCATAAGTCAGGTAATTGGTCCAAACCCAGCCCAATTGTTCGCCTCTTCCTTCACGCAATGTGCTGTGCTGGCGCTGGTCGTCATTGGCCAGATAATATTGTGGCAAATATCTTTTGGCGTGCGTGGTTTTCCAGTTTACACCAAATTGCGTACGGAAATTCAAACCAGGAATGATTTTCGCATCCAGGAAGAAGTTGGAGTTAACCAGCGTTTCATACGCTTTGTTGTTCTTGTATTCATCAACAATACGCAACGGGTTGTAAGCACCGCCTTCGGGCACCGGACGGGTTCCGTAAAAATTGGTAACCGGATCCCACGCTTTCGCCAATGGAGAAACGGTCAGTGCACTGGTCAAAATACCACCGTACTGGCTTCCTACATATTGGGTTTTATCCGTGTTTGCATACGCGGCTGAAATGCCTGCGTCAAGCCATTTTGTTACATAAAAATCGTTGTTGAAACGCAGGAAAAGCTTTTTAAGCGGAGAGTTTTTAACAATACCGTCCTGTCCGAAATAAGTACCGGTAAGACTGTAACGGTGTTTGTCATTACCACCCATGATGTTCAGGCTGTAATTTTGAACCGAACCTGTCTGCATTACTTCATCCTGCCAGTTGGTTCCTTTGTCCGTGCCGTTTTTGAAAGCATTCAGTGTTTGGTATAACTTCTCGTTGGTAGGCAGTACGGTCCCGTCATTGCTGTATGATTCCAAACGTAAAGTAGCATATTGACTTGCATTCAAAACGTCTACTGTGTTCCATGTTTTCTGAACACCGGCATAAGTGTCAAATGAAATTTTAGGCGCTCCGCTTTTTCCTCTTTTGGTCGTGATCAGGATAACACCATTTGCACCACGTGAACCGTAGATGGCTGTGGCGGATGCATCTTTCAAAATTTCCATGGAAGCGATGTCGCCAGGTGCTAAAAAGCTGATGTCGCTGGTTTGGAAACCATCAACAACATACAAAGGATCACTGTTGTTGATCGTGCCAACACCACGGATACGCACGCGGACTGCTGCGCCCGGCTCCCCCGACTGACTAACAATATTAACACCGGGCACCCGTCCCTGAATAGCCTGTAATGGGTTTGATGTCGCGATTTTTGTGATGGCTTCTGCTTTTACCGAGGCAACCGCACCGGTAATATCGCTTTTCCTGGTAGTACCATATCCAACCACCACCACTTCATCCAATGCACGTTCGTCCGATGCCATCGTAATTGTGAAAGTTGTTTTGCTTCCGATTTCAACTTCCAGTGATTTCATTCCCACGGAGCTCAAAACCAATGTTTTCGCGTCTACCGGAACACCTAAAGTAAACTTTCCTTCCACGTCTGTGGTAGTACCAATGGTTGTACCTTTAATTACCACACCTACACCAGGTAGTCCTTCCCCTTTTTGATCTGAGACCGTCCCGCTTATATTTTGGTTCTGGGCCACTGCCATCAGGCAGCCTGCCAAAAACAAAGAGACGGTCATAAGTAATCTTTGAAACATGCTTATGACTCGTTTATCGTTTATGATTTTTAATACAAATTACTAGACTTTTTTGATCGATACTATAATACTATTTTATCTATTGATTGAAGTATTAAAACTTTTTTCAAGTAATATTTGATGCAAAAATTACAATATGTATTGCTATTGTATTATTTTAATGAATGTAATTGTATTATATCTATATTTCGTGTGCTGAAAATAAAAGTAACTACGATGATATTAAATATGGTACTATTATATCTTTTTTTGAAGTTTAATGCCTTGTTTGTATGGTGATAATGTGTGATTTTAACACTTTTGCAGTCGCGGTTTTGTGCTGTAATTATGTTCGGATGTATCAGAGTACGAGTGGTTTACAGAAGTGGGAGAGGGATGAAGAAATCAGATTTCGTTCGATGGAATTATTTCGCAGTATTGGAATTTTTGAGATTTTTAGCCCGCATTACTTTTCATGACCGAAGGACAGGCTTTCTGAAAAGAATTGTGTAGTTGTCATAGTTGCTATTCCAGGGGCACAAAAAAAATGGACGACATTGCTGTCGCCCATTTTCAATTAGGTATGTTTTACTAAACTTTCAAAGTCCAGCCAAAGATATCTTCTGTTTTACCGGTACGGATTTCAGTAAGGTAATCTTTTACTTTGTTTACGAAAGAATCTGTTTTCAATTCAGGTAACGCATAGTCCACGCCTTCATAAGCGATGGTTGCAAATGGGGATACTACCACCGCAGTTCCGGCTCCGAATGCAGATTCCAGACGGCCTTCTTTAAGCGCTTCGATGATTTCTTTAACAGAGACCCTGCGTTCTTCAACCGGAATGTTCCAGTGCTGCGCAATGGCTACGATACTTTTACGGGTAATACCGTCCAGCGTCGTATCCGATACAAACGGCGTTACCAGTTTCCCATCGATGACGAACATCACGTTCATCGTTCCTGATTCCTCGATGTATGCGTGCTCACGGGCATCCGTCCAGATCAACTGGTCGTAGCCTTCTTCCTGAGCCAGTTTTGCAGGGTATAATGAACCGGCGTAGTTGCCAGCGCATTTTGTTCCGCCCACACCGCCTTCCGCAGCACGGATGAAATGTGTTTCAACCTTAACTCTCGGTGGTTTCGCGTAATACGTGCCAACCGGACAAGTAAAGATGATAAAAGTATAGGTATCAGATGGTTTTACGCCAATGTAAGCATCCGTTGAGAACATGTATGGACGGATATACAACGAGCATCCTTCCTGAGAAGGTACCCATGCCGAATCCAGACGTAACAATTCCGTTAACCCACCCATGAAAACTTCTTCCGGAATGGTTGGCATGCAAAGGCGCTCGGCTGATTTATTAAAACGTTTCCAGTTGTCAATTGCACGGAAAAGGAGTGTGTCGCCTTCATCGCTTTTGTAGGCTTTCATTCCTTCAAAAATAGCCTGTCCGTAATGCAAAGCAGCAGTAGCAGGGCTTAGTGACAGGTCGCCATAAGGGACGATCCGTGAATTTTGCCACTGGCCATCACGGTATTCGGCAATAAACATGTGGTCGGCGATGTTCCGGCCAAAAACAAGGTTGTTAAAATCAACCTCTTTCAAACGTGAATTTCCCGTTTGCTGGATCTCTATTTGCAATGTATCGGCAGTCATAAGGCCTGAAATTTATGCTGAATATTAAGTACGCTTTTATTTCTGATTTTAGTCTCGCAATTTAATTAAATTATCAATAAAACGAAGATATTTAGTGTAACAATTATTTTTTTGAAGCTACCCTCGGTTTCCACGTAACTTCCTCAATTCCCAGTTCATAAGTCATCGCGCGGCAGAGCATAAAAAGGTAATCGGATAAGCGATTCAGATATTTTACGACGCTGTCCTCCACTTCTTCCTGTGTTTGCAAATGGATCACCCCTCTTTCGGCACGCCGGCAGACGGTGCGGGCAATATGTCCAAAGGAAACAGACTGATGACCGCCGGGCAGTACGAAAGCCCTTAAAGCTGGAACAATCGCATCGATTTCATCCATAGAAATTTCCAGCAGTCTGATATCTTCTTCCGATAAATCAGGCAGGATTTTCTTCGTTTGCTCAGGTTCGGATGCCAAATGGGAGCCAATGGTAAACAGGCGGTCCTGGATTTCTTTCAGTAAATCACGGCGGTTTTCGTTTACGGGCTGGTCGCGAAGCAAACCGATGTAGCTGTTCAATTCGTCAATGGTGCCATAGGCTTCAATACGGATATGTGCTTTGCTGAGGCGCGTCCCTCCAATCAGTGATGTGGTACCCTTGTCGCCGGTTTTGGTATATATTTTCATGGAAATATAGTTTAAATGAAGCGTTGTTGTGGTTTGTGTAACCCGGATGTTATGCGAAATCAACCGAAAAGTACTACAATTATTATGCTGCCCTGGGGCTTTTAGCAGGGAAATTTCCCGGATTTCATTGACCGGCAAGATTAATTAATCTATATACTCTTTGTCTGATTAGGTTTTGGGAAGTCTCCAACCTAATTTTGCACCCAAATTATGGCGAAAATAGAAAAGATAAGGAGGATTATTATTTCATGAAAATTGCGACATTTAGTATAAAAATATGGCGTTGGTTCTCAATGCTGCTTGTAATCGGTGCTTTGGTTTGGACTTATTCGGTTTTTCCTGAGCAGGTTGCCGTTGATTTTGCCGAGTCGGGTTTGGCGGAGGTTTATGTAAATAAAGAACATTTGTTCTATATCATCATGGCTTTTTTTATCCTGAACAATGTTGTGCTTACCGCATTTGCAAGGCAGATTCCTAAAATTGATGCTTCAAATTTTCCGATACCAAAAAGAAAAATCTGGGCTGAACACCGGGAAGCTTTGAACGAGCATCTGGTCAACTGGCTCTACTGTGTGGTAGCTGCCATTAACACCGTGATCGGTTTCAGTCTTTTGGCTTTGGCGACAATTAACAGCAACCAGTACAAGCTGGATGTTTTTGATTTTGCCTGGGTATTTTACCTTGGACTTGGCCTGATGCTATTGGTTTTCCTGCTTCCACTGCGTTTGTTCTGGACGCCAGTTCCCGAAGAAGAGGATACTTATTAAGATGGTCATGGAAAGTAACTGGCTGGAAAAGGCAGAATCTCTGCGTATAGAATCGTTCGACTATGATTTGCCGGACGAAAGAATTGCGCGTTATCCATTGGATCCGCGGGATAGCTCGAAGCTTCTGGTCTATGATCGGGGGGATATTCAGCATCAGAAATTTTCTGATCTGACCGGGAATTTACCGGAAAATACACTGCTGGTATTTAACGATACCAAAGTTATTCCGGCAAGAGCGCACTTTCAAAAGGAAACCGGAGCCACCATTGAGATTCTTTTGCTGCATCCGGAGCTACCCACCCGCATTATCAATGATGCCATGCTGGTTCATGATTCTTGCGTTTGGGAGTGTATGATCGGAAATAAAAAGCGGTTCAAGATTTCGGATACGCTGGCGACCAACCTGGTCGTGAACGGCGTTTCGGTGAAGTTGCAGGTGGCTTACCATGACTATGAAAAAAATCATGTGAAATTGTGGTGGGATCATGGCATTGCATTTTTGGATATCGTCCAGGCACTGGGAGAAATTCCTTTGCCGCCTTATCTGAAACGGGAAACAGAGGAAAAGGATAAGCAAACGTATCAAACCGTATATGCACGTCAGAATGGCGCGGTTGCGGCTCCAACGGCCGGACTTCATTTTACGGATACTGTTTTTAAAGCATTGGCCGATAAAGGAATCCGGCGTTCATTTTTGACCCTTCATGTGGGTGCGGGTACTTTTCAGCCCATTAAAGCCAGTTCTGTAACCCAGCATAAGATGCATGCGGAGCAGGTCGTATATTCCCGTCAGCTTGTTAACGAGTTACTGAAAAATACGGAAAGTATTGTGCCTGTCGGGACCACTTCACTTCGTTCTCTGGAAAGTTTGTACTGGTATGGCGTGAAATTATTTCGTGCCGAAACGACGCTTTTTACTATTGAAAAGCTTTATCCTTATCCGTTTGCATCCCATGAATTGCCATCGGCGGAGGAGTCGTTAACAGCCATTGCCGCTTATATGGACGCTCAAAACCTGGATGCAATTGTTGGGGAAACGGAGATTTTTATTTTTCCGGGCTATAAATTCAGGCTATGTAAAGGCTTGGTGACCAATTATCATCAACCAGGCTCTACACTTATTTTGCTGGTTGCGGCTCTGGTGGGCGAAGACTGGAAAAAGATTTACAAGGAAGCAATGGATCGCGGCTACCGTTTTCTGAGTTATGGCGATAGCTCGTTGTTATGGAAAAATGACTTTTAAAGGCCCTTCTCAGGGCCTTTTGCTTTTGGCCTGATTTTGCTGTAATTTGTCATGTGATTTTTGACAAACACCATGGGACAGGCACAAATAGCTGAGCGTAAGTATACCGTTTCCGAATTCCTTGAAATGGAAGAGAAAAGCGAGATTCGTCATGAATTCTATGATGGGGAGATCTTTGCTATGGCGGGAACTACGATGAATCACAATAGAATTGTAGGGAAGATTCGTGGGTTTTTGGGAGCAATTTTTTTCCCAAAAGGATGTGATGTCTTTGCTGAAAATATAAAAGTCGAAGCAATTGAAAACTTTTATTATCCGTATCCGGATGTTATTGTGACCTGCGCACCGGAAGATGTTAACGGGACTTATATTGTTCGGAATCCAAGCATACTGGTGGAGGTTTTGTCCAAGTCCTCTGCGAATTATGACCGTGGGTTTAAACTAAGAAGTTATCAGGAAATTGCATCGCTTCAATATTATATGCTCGTGGCTCAATATGAGTGTTATATAGAACTTTACTCCCGAACTGATCAGGAAGGTATCTGGACTTATCAGTCTTTTGATAAGCCGGAAACCGTGATCTCTTTTGATAAACTTGATTTTACAATGCCGGTTTCAGCTGTTTATGAAGGTATTGTGTTTTTGGAGGAAGAAAAGCCGGAATTTTGAAACCTGGCTATCGGTTTTACCAACTTGACGCTCTTTACTTAATACCAATCACCTCACTTAATACCGAAACCCCGTTTTCGTTAAAAGACTCAATCGCAAAGAAATAGGGTACGCCAACATTTAAGGCGCGAAGTTCGAAAGTATTGGGTTCGTCGTTCCAAAACTGATAGGTTTGGTATAATTTGCCCGGTGCAATGCCCCAAAGAATGTTATAGCCCACTGCGTCCGCTACTTTCTCCCAGGTTAAATCCACATTACGTTGATCTTTCTGGCGTATGGCCGTAAACTTTTTTGGTGTGGTCGGCGCTTTTTCAAAGCCATTGCCAAAAATCCTGAATTCACTGATGGCCAGAATTGGTGAAGCCACATGCACATGTTCATAACGTACATACCTTGCCCTGACCGGTTTTGTTAGTTCGATATAGGCACAGGGGCGGTCGCGTTTGGGGTCACTGGTAAGATCACTGACAATGATCCATTTTTTGCCGTCAAGAGAAGTCAGAATTTTAAATTGTGTATAGACTTTTTCCGGGTTGTTATCATAAATATCCGATTTGTAGTCAGTGTAATTGACCTGAACAGCCTTAACTTCCTGTTCTTTTTGCAGATCAATCGTGAGCGTTTCACCCGGTTTATTCTGTTTCGCAGCCCAAAAGGTCCGTGGATTTTCATCCGTGATTTTACTTGCCGACATCGTATCCAGTGTCGTAGAGACAACAACAGGTTTTTTATAAGATAAAAGCATCCACCCGGCAAAGAGTTCGTCGCCTTTTCCTGTCCACTTTTTGTCTGGCATTTTATGCGGGAAATCGCCAAAGCGGGTATTGGCAAACATGTGACCATCCTTGTCAAAACCGGCAGGATGTTGTACTATTCTTCTTTCCATAGCCCAGTTCAAACCGATCCAGGACGTCCCCGTGTTCCAGTAATTTCCATGGTTGTCCTGAAAAGTATTTCCATGTCCGGCGCCGGTAGCGAACCCACCCGGTTTGTAGGAAACGGGGTTATAGGGCGCATAGGTGAAAGGACCGAGCGGATCATTGGCAACATAGGTTCCGTTGGCGTAAACATTGTATTCTGTTCCGGGCGCGCCGTATTGCAGATAATATTTGCCGTTATGTTTGGTCATCCAGGCCCCTTCGGTAAAGGGTTTGAAAGGGTCGGAATGGTTTGGTCCGAAACGTTCCCAGCCATGTTCATATTGATTTAGCCAAAACATAGCCTTGTATTGATCTTTAAAAGCCAGTTTTTTAGAATGGTCCAGTTCTGCGCCAAAAATCGGATACACATTGGATGAACCCCAATACATAAACCATCGGTTCGTGTCCGGATCATGAAAAAGGGCAGGATCCCAGGGACCTATATCTTTTGGCAAACGTGGCGTCCACCGGTTGTAAAATTCCCAGATTCCCTTTTCCGGCGCGACCGAATACAATATTGGTCTGGATTCAAAAGTGGATTGAAATAAAAATAAAGTGTCATTGACCGAGGCGGCCGCTGGGGCGCACATATCTTCAAAAGGCCAGCGATTCGCCGTCAGGTATTTCCAGTTTAACATATCTTTTGAATGCCAGTAACCGCCGGAAATTGTTACGAAGAGAAAATATTCCGATTTATGGTTAATGATAACAGGATCCGCACCGGAGCGGTAGGAAACCTTTTCATTCAATTGTTCAAAATTGTATTTGTAATCGATATCCATCGGGTTGCAGTAGGTGCTTTGCTGCGCATAACTGATGTGTAATGTGCAGCACGACAGAATTATAATCAAGAGTGAACGAAATATCCAGATCATAGGATGAAGTGTATTTTGATAGAAAATCTTCTTATTATTCTAAAATAAAGGTACGAATTGTACGATGTAAAATATCAGAACCAGGGTGTCGACATTATTCGTTGCAATAAAATCAAGCGTTCCTACCGGAACGCCGGATAATCTGGGCTGGCGTTTTCTACCCACGAGTTGTACCGCTGGCACAAAGTTCGGCATCAACCGGGGTATGGATTTTAATAATTCTTGGGATAATGATTGCAATGGGATAACGATTGCAATATTTTACCTCTTTTCGCTCTGCCATCGGCAGATTTCGTAGGTAGCGCGATCGGGAATTATCGTAGCCGAGGCAGCGTTCCCATTGGAACGCTTGGTGGGTTTGAGGCGATGTGTTCTACCCACGAATTGTACCTCGGGTACAAAGTTCGGCATCAACCGGGGTATGGATTTTAATAATTCTTGGGATAATGATTGCAATGGGATAACGATTGCAATATTTTACCTCTTTTCGCTCTGCCATCGGCAGATTTCGTAGGTAG
>NZ_JAVFVU010000024.1 GCF_030929615.1 Dyadobacter sp. LHD-138
AGCGCGATCCGGAATTATCGTAGCCGAGGCAGCGTTCCCATTGGAACGCTTGGTGGGTTTGTGGCGATGTTTTCTACCCACGAATTGTACCTCTGGTACAAAGTTCGGCATCAACCGGGGTATGGATTTTAATAATTCTTGGGATAATGATTGCAATGGGATAATGATTGTAATATTTTACCTCTTCTCGCTCTGCCGCTAGCACAAAATTCGGTATCAACCGAGGCTAATGGTTTTAAAAAACGTTGTGCCTTTGGTAGAATCTGCCACTTAGGAACCAGCCCAGGCCGAAATAACATCGCCCTTGATCCTCTTTTCAAATAACTTATCGCTTAATCCATCCGGCAAATCTGCAAGGTTTAGTAAAATCAATCTATCTTTGCACCTTGATTTTTAAAATTGCCAAATAGTATAAAAATGAGAACCGATTTCATTGAAGAATTGCGCTGGCGCGGCATGTTGCATGATATGATGCCAGGAACGGATGAGCAACTAAATAAAGAAATGACCGCCGGTTATATCGGTTTTGACCCAACGGCTGCTTCCCTGCATATCGGTAATCTTGCAACGATCATGTTGCTGGTACATTTACAAAAGGCTGGTCATAAGCCTATTGCATTGGTAGGCGGGGCGACCGGGATGATTGGTGATCCTTCTTTTAAAGCGGCTGAACGGTCATTTTTGGACGAGGATACACTTCGTATCAACCAGGAAGGAATTCGCAAGCAATTAGAACAATTCCTTGATTTTGACTGCGGAGAAAATTCTGCGGAAATGGTTAATAACTATGACTGGTTCAAAGAAATCGGCTTTTTGCAGTTCCTTCGGGAGGCAGGAAAGTATCTTTCTGTTAACTACATGATGTCAAAAGATTCTGTGAAGAAACGCCTTGAAACAGGAATTTCGTTTACTGAATTTTCATACCAGCTTTTGCAGGGTTACGATTTTTATCATTTATACAAACATAAAAATGTCCGTCTCCAGATGGGTGGTTCGGACCAGTGGGGAAATATCACGACGGGTACTGAAATCATTCGGCGTAAAGAGGGTGATGAAGAAGGCTATTTCAAGGCTTATGCTTTAACGACACCGCTTTTGACAAAATCAGACGGCTCGAAATTTGGGAAAAGTGAAGGCGGAAATATCTGGCTGGACGCATCGCGGACTTCGCCGTATGAATTTTACCAGTTTTGGTTGAGTCAGAGTGATGAAGATTCTCCAAGATTTTTGCGTGTTTTCTCGCTGAAATCGAAGGAGGAAATTGAAGCGCTGGAAAGCAGTCATGCCGCTGAACCACATCTGCGTATCATGCAAAAGGCACTGGCCGCTGAACTTACGATTCGTATTCACTCCGAACGTGATTACCAGCTGGTGTTAAAAGCTACCGATGTTTTGTTTGGAAAAGCGACTTTGGAAACACTGCAAAGCATCGCGGTCGATGAATTTGATACCATTTTCAATGGCGTGCCGCAAACTGAAATCAGCCGCGCGAATTGGGATGCTTGTCCTAACTTACTGGATTTGATTTCAACGGTTACCAATTCGGAGATATATCCTTCCAAAGGAGAAGCGCGCCGGGCTTTGCAGCAAAATGCTGTAAGCATCAATAAGGTAAAAGTTTCTTCGCCGGAACAGCCGCTTGCAGATTTTCAATTATTGCAGGACCGGTTTATTCTGGTTTCAAAAGGGAAGAAAAACCATTTGATTAAGGTCGTTTAACAACCGGAAAGCGAAGTGATCTCTGCGTCACTTCGCTTTTTTAATATCGCAAACATTTTCGTCCTCGTCGGTTTTGCGCACCTTTACCGGAAAACCGGAACAAGGCATCGATACCATACCAGATCGAGATTTCAAAGGCTCCTGTATCAAATCCCAAGGAAGATACAGGTAAGTCATAACTGGCCTGAAAGAGCATATTTCCACTTGCCCAGCCAACCGTTCCAATGGCGGCATCCCTTCTGGTATTGCCCAAAATCATGCCGCGGTACCATAATCCTACCAGTAATGGCGAGTAGATTACGTTGAAACCGGCATCCATTTGTCGGCTTGGACCTTGTTTCCGAACTTGAACAGCCATGGTCAGCGCGCTCTCCCGATTCATATCGCGGCCAAGATTATTTCCGAAGAAAGCCGGAATTTGTATAGGAATTTTTGTCCCCAGCTGGATATTCACACGTTGATGTTCAATGCTAAGCGCATTGTTGATACCGATGTTATGCCAGGCACCGGATAACCAGTAAGAAATATCTTCTTCATATTTAGGGACATATTCCAGGACTGCTCCGCCTGATAACGTCAGTTTATTGCTGGACAATCCATTGGTGGACATAGGGTCTGTACTTCCCAGAAATTGAGAAACATACGTCAAATCATCCCCGTTCCAGCTATTGGATGTCCAGGAACCTTGTATGCCTCCGATTAATCTTAATTCTTTTTGGCCGTCAAGATAAACCAGCTTGGAAATCTGGGCAGACAGCTGACTGCTGCTTAAAGCGGGTCCGCGTTTATCATGCAATGCCTGAAAACCCAGACCTATACCTGCGTCTTCTGCATAGGAATCGAAAGAAAAAGCAGCAGTTTGGAATGGAATGCCAATAGAGGCCCACTGGTTTCTGTAATTGGCAATAAATCTTGGCGTGCCTGCATCGCCGGCATAGGCGGGATTTGTGTACAGGGGATTGGCATAAAATTGTGAAAATTGGGGAGCCTGAGCCTGTATTTTTACAAGATTACAAGACAAAAAGATAAGCAGAATTAGAAATTTTTTCATTAACGAACCAGATAAAGGTTTCCTCTTAATTTGTCAGAAATACGGTTGTCGATGTACAAAATCTCAGCTTCGTATACATACAGGTCGGCGGGCAGCGGATTTCCTTTTAATGTTCCGTCCCAGGATTCGTCCGGTCGCTGACTTCCTGGTGGTACTTTTTTCATTTCAAATACCATTTCCCCCCATCTGTTCCTGATTTTTAGCGAAATGATTTCCTGAATACCCTTTCCAAAAAGTGTATATCTGTCCCCAAATCCGTCTGCATTCGGTGTGAAAGCCTTTGGGATATCAACCTGACAGTCGACAACTACAAAGGCGGCCGTTTTTTCAATGGAATCGCGGCACACACCGCCTTTGCCTACAACCAGTTTTATACCATACAAACCTTTGTCGAATGGCAGTGCCGGATTTTTAACGTCGGATGTTTTTCCATCGCTGAAATACCACTTATAGCTGTCTGCATGATCCGAAAGGCTTATCAAATTTGCTGGCCCCGGGGCGCAGATCAGCGAATCACCGTTTACTTTAAAATCGGCCGTTACAGGAGATAAAACCGAAACCGGTATTTTTTTGAGATCAACTTTGCAGGATTTAGATCCATGATAAGCACTCAATTTTACTTCATAATTTCCCGCATCTGAATAAATATGCGTTGGTGAATAATTCAGTGTATCCGGCGCAGAACCGTCTCCGAAATCCCATATAAAACCAAGCTGCGGATCCGATTTATTGGTAAACTGAATGGCCTGATCCTGACAGGCAACAGTCGCTCCCGTGAAATCTCCGGCAGGTGCTGTGGTTGTACGTACGGTTAATTGGGTAGAATCGTAGCCGCAAGCTGTGTAAGCGATCAAAGTAACTTTGTATTCTTTTTTGGATTGGGCGAATGCATGTTTGGGATTTGCCAGTGTTGAAATGCTGCCGTCACCAAATTTCCATACCCAGCGGTTGGGTTTTGGCACGGTTGCATCCGTGAATTGAACGGTTTCACCAGGGCACACCTCTGATTTTGATATGGTGTATAAAGCTTTTACCGTTGTGGGATAAACCTCTATTTTGACCTCGTCCGTATCTTGCCCGCAAGCACTGGTTACTTCCAGTTTCACCGTATACGTTTGGGCATTGTCTTTCGCAGAGAAAGAATGAAAAACGGTATCACTGCCTGTCTGGCGCATGATGCCATCTCCAAAAATCCACCTTGATTTGTCCTTATCAATACCGGAGGAGCGGTTTGAAAAAAGCAGTTGGGCAGGTGTACAGCGTAAAGTCGTTGAGTCGACCCCAATTTCAGCTTTTGCGAGGGGGCGTACGGTTACCTTTTTCGTCTCCGTTTTTTGACCGCAAGCATTGCTGGCCGTGACGATAACCGAAAATGTACTATCCTTTTTCGACTGATTGATGAATATTTTGGAAGACGGCTGATAACCTGTGGAGGTGGAACCATCGCCAAAGTTCCAGGTGTATGTAGCGGCTGGATCCTGATTTCCAGTCACATCAAAGGAGACATTTAAAGGAGAACAACCGAGTAAAACGGAAGGTGTAAATCCGATTGCCAGCGGTGGTGCCGTGACGGTTATGTCTTTGCGAAGTGTATCGGCACAGTTGCCTGCTTTTGCAATAAGCATAATCTTATTCAATCCGGTCACGAGTGTTAATTCAGGATTGGCGTCCGTTGAGGCGCTTTTGCCGTTGACAAACCAAACATAATTGTTTGCCGATGATGAGTTGTTTTTTGGCTTAAAGCTCGTTCCGGAACAACCAGCGCCTAATACAAACACAGCCTTCGGGCTTCCAACAGTTACTTTTGAAGTTGCAACCGCTTTGCAGCCGCTTTGGTTGGTCACTTCATAAGTAAGGGTGATTTGATTGGATGTCACATTTTTTACGATCAGCGTGTCATTTTTCAGACAATTGGTGCAGCCTGAGGATGTCCATTTGCCGCCAGCCGGAGCGCCCTGAAGTTTCAGGAAGTCTGTTCCACTGCAAATGGTTTGATCAGAAACTGTAACCTGTACCCCTTCCACTTTGATTTGCACAGCGTCGGACATGGCACATTGCCCTGCGCCTTTTGTGTAGGTTAATGTATAAGTTCCAGCCGTTTTCGGGACAAAAACTTTAACGCCATTCAGTGTTTCAACACCGGCCGTGCTCCAATCACCACCAGTTATATCGGCTCGTAGGGGTATGGGCGTAGTGCTGACACAGAGGACGGTATCTTTTAAAAAAGTTAAAATATTGACAGGCTTAGTCGCTGCTACTGAAAATGTGTCGCTGATCATTTGAGCGCCGCAGGCGTTTGTCATGCTGGCTGTGATGATATACGGTACATCATTTAACGGCAATGATATCGACTGATCCGGCGCGAGTGGTTTTCCATTCAAGGTATAGGTTGCACCCGTTACCGGATTGCTGATCTTATACTGAATAGGTTCACAGGCGTCCGGTTGAGGCGTCAATTTCGGTGCTTCCGGATCAATCACCTTGTATTTACGGACGATTGGCACTGAATTTCCGCAGTTATTGGCGGCCGTCAGCGTAATGGTGTATTCCTTTTTTTCTTTAAACTTCACCTTAACGATGCCGGAATTGTAGGAAGTTTTATCAATAAACTCATAAGATCCGCCGCTTATCGACCAGTAATAACTCGTCTCTTCCGTCGAAATTGTTCCATCCATGGTTAGCGTTGCGCCATTGGAAAAACAAATCGTGGTATCTTTATTGGCAATGGAAAAGCCCGTGGCGTTAAAATTGGCAACGGGTTTTTTACTCAGTTTGAAATCGACTTCTTTTGAATTTGTTCCACAGGTTTTCGAAGTAGCCGTCAGTTTTACCTTATAGGTTTGATTCGGATCGGTAAATGAAATGGATGGATTTATCGACGTGCTGGTCCGTCCGTCGCTGAATTCCCACAAAAAATTAATATCAGAAGAAGTAGGGCAGCTGTTGTTATTAATTGAAAGCGATGAGCCTTCGCAAGCCGCCTGAACGGTCGGGTTGGCCTGTGGATTTTTGTTGAAAGTAACCCGAAAGCCCTTGTTGTCATTTGGACAAGTTGCATTTTCTACAAAAATAGCGACCTTGAATTCGCCGTTGGAACAGTTTTTGACGAAATTTTTTAAGTCGTATTTATGGCTTAAAGTAAGAGCAGCATTAAGTGTTACGGGTTCGATGCTCCCGTCGCCCCAGTCAATTTTGTAAGACTTACTGGCACAAGGGCCTGGCGTGACCTTTACGCAAAGGCTGTAAAGTGAGTCGCTTGGTGCCACACAAACAATACCGGTTCCTGTTCCGTCGCAGGTTGTGATATCCACACGCTCTTGCGCGTGGGACAGGATGCTGAGCAGTACTAAAAAGAAAGTACAGGTAAAAAATAATTTCAAATCGAGGAATCTTTTGATAGAGGTCTTTACCGGATGGTATTTTATTACAATCCAATGTGAAAGATAGATATTTCCTGAAATATTGTAACCATTTAGTACTTAAATATCTACCAAAATTTAAATTATTGAAGAATTTATTGGTGAGACTTTCTGCATTAAAGAAGTCAAGACTGGGCGTCCCCGTTCCCAAAACTTGACTTCTTTTTGTTCAAACTTAAACCCGTTCAAAACAAAAGATCGAAGCATCCGGATTTTTCTTGCCAATAATGGCATCCCTGATAATGTCGGCCGCGATCACGCTGAATAATATTCCGTTTCCACCAAAACCTAAAGCAAAATAAGTGTTGGGATGCTCCTTGATGCCACCTATAAAAGGCAGGCCATCTTCCGTTTCTGCGAAAGTGCCGCACCATTCATAATCGGTAACGAAAGGAAGAACCGGAAACATTTTCATAGCTGCCGCCGCCAATTGTTTGCTTTTGGAGTGAAGCAGCCGGTCTCGTTTTCCTGCACTTTGAAACGTTTCGTCTTTTCCACCGATCAAAACACGGTTATCTTCTGTTGTTCTCAGGTAGAGATAAGGACGCGCGCTTTCCCACAACAGCGCATTTTTGTACCATAAGGGCTTGTCTTGCATAATCGGCTTGCTGACAATCGCATAAGTGGAATGAAGCCGAGTCACTTTCTTCGCAATATAATCCTGAGATTCATATCCGCTGGCGATAATGAGTTTCCCAGCGTTAATCTGTGAACCGTTGTCGAGATGCAGGGTGACACCTTTTTTGTGATGATTAATTACTTCGACTTTTACCGTATCATAAACTTTTGCTCCTTTTAAAACACAAGCATTTAGCAATGCATGTGTCATTTTATAAGGATCCAGTTGAGCGGCGTCATGAGAAAGAATAGCCCCGCTTTTTTTCAAAGCAGGAAAATGACTTCGAAGTTCGTCCTGTTCCCACCATGCTACATTAATTCCCTGATTTTTTCGCTCCTGATATTCCTTTTTCAGATCGGGGAGATCGTTTTTTTTTGATGCGTAGTAAAGGCTGTCTTTTAGTGAAAAATGAACGTCCTTGTCCAGCAATTTTACAATTTTCTGAATCTTGTAAATAGCTTCGACGCACAGCTGATAACTTCTGACTGCATTCTTTTTTCCTACCAGTTCAATTAACTCGGTAAGCGGCGTGTCAATTTCATACTGCAAAAGCGCCGTGCTCCCGGAAGTGCTGCCGAGCGCGATATGTCGTTTTTCGATGACTACAACAGGAATACCGGCTTCCGTAAGTGTCCATGCAAGCAATGCGCCGGTAATACCTCCACCCATGATGGCCACATCCGTATGTATATCCTCTCTCAAAGCTGGAAAGGAATCCAATATGCCATTTTTGTAAAACCAATAGGGCTGACCGCTGAGTAAATCCATAAGGGAGGTTTTTTGTAATACCCGAGATGCGAATATTACAAAAACCGTTCCCGATTATTTTTTCCCGTTAAATGAATTTAATATGGGGGCCGCAGTTGGATTATATTGGTACGTCTGCCAGGTTTCATCCTGATAGATTTCCACGACCCTATATCCCTTGTATGCCGTTCCCCAGCTTCCCCCAAAATGCCCATCGAAGAAATAAGGCTTTTGTCCAAGCGTTTTCTGGCTATCCTGGTCATGGTCGTGCCCGTGAAAAATGGCTTTTACATTGGGTGTGTTTGAAAAGAGGTCGGTCACTTCTTTGCAGTTAATGCCATGGGTTGTCCATTTCTCTGGGGTGATATGCAGAAAAATGAAAATACCTTTCGATGCTGAATATTTAGCTATTTCGGTGCGAAGCCAATTGACATCCGGACAGATATATTCGCCTTTTTCATTGGATGTATCACCAAGAATGAAAGCGTATTCACCTTTTGCAAAACTGTGGTTGGTTGGATATCCCCAGGTGCTTTGCCATACATCCAGTCCCACTTTGTCATGGTTTCCACGGGTTACGTAAAAAGGTACGCGTAAATTTTCAAAGGTTGATTTTACATCATACAGCAGTGTTGGGTCATCATGAATCAAGTCTCCGTTGATCACCGTGAAATCAACGCCTTTTTGTACTTTTTCTTGATTGATCCAGCCAATCAAATCGCTGTGAAAAGTTTTGTATTCGGTATCAGGCTGCCCGTAATGTCCGTCCGAAGCAACGATGAAACGCAGCGCAAGTTTTCCGGCTTTGGCGTTTTGTTCAGGGAGATTAAGAAAAGAAAGTCCCGACATGGCAGGCAAAAATTTCAAAAAGGAGCGTCTTTCAAAAATCATATGGGTTAATCGTTTGGAATGGGGCGTAAAGTTCGTCACAGATGTTTTACCAAAAATAGTTATTCAGCGTTGATAATTTATCTTTAATCTTGTGACAATATATCATATATAAATATTAGTTAATATTGCCGCATGGATCGTCTTATTCTTCAAAAAGCAGCCTCTTATTGCGCATATCAGGAGCGAACCCAGGATGAGGTAAGGAAACGTTTGCAAAAATGGGAGGTTTGGGGCGAGGAGGCTGACGAAATTATTGCAGAACTCATTTCGCAAAACTATCTTAGCGAAGAACGTTTTGCGAAAACCTATGCAGGAGGGAAATTCCGGATGAAAAACTGGGGTAAAATGAAGATCAAACAGGAGCTTCATCGCCGCGGACTTTCGGAATACAGCATCCAGCAAGGCATGAAGGAAATTCCCGAGGCGTCGTATCTGACGGGTTTAAAGGAAGTTTTGATCAAGAAAAAGGCGCAGCTGCTGCGCACTGAAACGGATAAATTTAAGCTTAAACAAAAACTCGTTCGTTTTGCCCTGGGTAAAGGATATGAAAACGAGCTGGTTTGGAAAGCCGTCGAAAATTTGGATGACTAAATTTATTTTGCGTTAGAATAGGATTAGAATTTAAGTGGAGAGGAAAAATATATCAGCTTTTTAAAAGAAAATCGGTTGATATTGGTTATTATAGTACATAGTAAATAAAGCCACTGGGAAATGTTGTCTGAAGACAACTCATGAATGACAATTAAAAAATGTTAGGAAAGAAGCTTAAAATTCTTGTTAGCAGAACAGATGCCATCGGAGATGTTATTTTGACAATTCCTATTTGTGATATATTAAAGGAGAATATTGAGGTTTCTGAGTTGCATTTTTTAGGCCGTTCCTATACCGAAGATGTGATCCGGACCTGCTCCGTCATTGACAAATTTGTTAATATTGATCTGCTGGAAAAGCTGGATTATGCAGCACAGGTTCAGTCTTTGAAAGACGAGAATTATGATGCGATTATCCATGTTTTACCTAATATAAGAATCGCCCGGCTTGCGAAAGATGCTAAAATCCCAATCCGGATCGGGACGACCAACCGGTGGTTTCATTGGATGACCTGTAACAGGCTTGTTCAGTTGAGCCGGAAAAAATCAGATTTGCACGAAGCGCAATTGAATCTGAAACTGCTGAAAGCGCTGGAAATTGAGCGGGAATTTTCGTTGGAAAGTATTTTTCAGCATTTTAAACTGAGTAATATTGCTCCGCTGCCCCAGAAATTGTATGCCTATCTTCAAAAAGACAGACTTAATATTATCCTGCACCCTAAATCCAATAAGAGTGCAAGGGAATGGGGATTGCAGAACTTTGCCGATCTTATCAATCTTTTACCAAGGGAAAAATACCGGATTTTTATTTCGGGGACCAAGGCGGAAGGTGCTTTGATGAGAGATTGGCTGCATCAGCTGCCCGAGCATGTGATTGATGTAACGGGTATGATGACCCTGAAAGAATTTATTTCCTTTATATATCATTCAAACGGCCTTATTGCAGCCAGTACGGGACCGTTACATGTGGCGGCGGCTTTGGGGAATAATGCGCTGGGATTGTATCCGCCCATGCGCCCGATCTTCCCGCAAAGATGGGCACCTATCGGCCCTAAGGCTTCTTTTCTGGTGGGGAAAACAAATTGTAACAAATGCCAGGAAGATGTTTCCAAGTGTGAATGCATGAACCAGATTTCTCCAAAAGAGGTGGCTTCGGTGATCAGAAAGTGGGAGAAAAGCGCAGATCTGGTGGTTAAGATCTTGCCATAATCCTGGATAAATCCTAAAAGGTTAATCTTATAAAACGAAGCCGGGCATGCGTTTAAAACACATGCCCGGCTTCGTTTTATATATTTTATTGATCAGAAATCTGAATCAAAAGAGATTTTGTGTCCTGAATCTTTATCCTGCAATCCGCTCATCACACCGGCTTTTTGATAATCTCCAACGCGTTTTTCGAAGAAATTGGTTTTTCCCGGAAGCGATATCAATTCCATAAAATCGAAAGGGTTTGCCGAGCCGAATTGTTTTGGGCAGCCCAGGCGTTCCAGCCAGAAATCAGCGATATATTCGATGTACTGGTTCATCAGGTCTGCATTCATGCCGATCAATGAAACCGGGAGCGCCTCAGTAACAAACTCCTGTTCGATTTTTACGGCGTCAAGCATAATTTCAATGACGCGTTCCTGTGGCAGCTGATTGACAATGTGTTGTGTATAAAGCAAGCATGCAAATTCGCAATGAAGTCCTTCGTCACGGGAAATTAATTCATTTGAAAAAGATAATCCCGGCATTAATCCGCGTTTCTTTAACCAGAATATCGAGCAGAAAGACCCTGAAAAGAAAATGCCTTCCACAGCAGCAAACGCTATAATTCTTTCGGCAAAAACAGGGCTGTTAATCCACTTTAAAGCCCATTCTGCTTTTTTCTGAACACAGGGAACCGTATCAATAGCCCGTAAAAGATGGGTTTTTTCGGCAGGATCTTTAATATAAGTATCGATCAGCAGCGAATAGGTTTCGGAATGTATATTTTCCATGGCAATCTGAAAACCATAAAAACATTTTGCTTCCGCATATTGTACTTCGCTAAGAAAATTAACGGCCAGGTTTTCATTCACAATACCGTCCGAAGCGGCGAAAAATGCAAGAATATGAGAAATGAAATGGCGCTCACCGTCATTCAGATTATCCCAGTCTTTTTGGTCCTGAGATAAATCGATTTCTTCGGCAGTCCAGAAAGATGCTTCATGACGCTTATACATTTCCCAGATATCCATGTGTTTGATCGGAAATAAGACAAAACGCAATGGATCCTCAATCAACAGGGGTTCCTGTTTTATAATTTCTTGTGACATAGTTAATTATTTATGAATACAGACCAGATATCAGTTGCAGCATAGTAGAAATTTTTGAGGGTGGTTGCTGCCGAAGCAAATCTACATGCTTTGGCCCGGAATTTCAAGAAGGTTTGAGCAAATACAACGCTTATTTTGAAGGGCCCTATCCGTCCTGTATCGCTCGTTGGTGACAAAAAAAACGTACCTTAATTACATTTGTAATTTCATTTTTTGTTTTTTTTATAACTACTTTTAGCCATTCGGGGCTTTTTTTGAGTAGTAGATATTCTATATCAGTCTTGTATAAATTTTACAGAACTATACACAGGCATCTACAAGGCTAATGTCAAAAAAAATAATGGTTGATTGTGAACGAATGCGGTACCCCAATACCGGTTTGTATCATTTTTGTTTACAATTAGGTAAAGCATTGCAGGCACAGACAGATCATGAAAACGAAGAGGTCGGTTTTTACCTCCCAAAAGCGGAAAAGGGAGTGTTTGGTGATGAAGCTGAGGAAGTGTATCGGCATTTTATACACAAACATGTATTCCCAAGGGTTAGCCACGTAAACCTTTGGCATTGTACCTATCAGGGCACAAATTACTACCCCTTTAACAAACAAATCCCGGTTGTTCTCACCATACATGACCTGAATTTTTTGTATGACTTAAATCAATCTGAAAAGAAAAAGAAGAAATATCTGGGATTGCTGCAACGTAAAATTGATCATGCAAGTCATGTTGTGGCGATATCAAATTATGTGATGGAGGATCTTCGGAGAAATCTTTCTTTGGCGGGGAAAGCGTGCTCCGTTATTTACAATGGGTGTAATGTCGATGACGATATACCGATTACTGTGCCGGAAAGGACTTATGACAAGCCGTTTCTATTTACAATCGGGACGATTACCGAGAAAAAGAATTTCCAGGTTTTGCCTTCACTGCTGGTGGATAACGATCTGTTCCTGGTCATTGCCGGTATAGAAGATAGAGCAAATTTCAGGCAGGTGATCGAAGCGGAAGCCCGTAGGTGGGGCGTTCAGGATCGGGTTATTTTTACCGGTGCGATTTCTGAAAATGACAAAAAATGGCATTTGGATAACTGCCTCGCATTTTTGTTTCCATCGATAGCCGAAGGATTTGGGTTACCCGTGATCGAAGCCATGTATTATGGTAAACCTGTAATTTTGTCAAAATGTACTTCCCTGCCTGAAATCGGTGGGGACTGTGCTTATTACTTCGAGGATTTCGAGTCTGACAATATGCGAAAAGTACTCGCTGCCAGTCTGGAAGATTATGACAAAAACCAGCCTGCTGAAAAGATCAGGGCAAGAGGGAGATCGTTTTCCTGGAAGGATGCAGCAGAAAAGTATTTTGCCTTATATCGGAGTTTGTATTGAGAGCATAAAGGTTTTTACTTAAAGCTTGATGACGTGCTGGTATTTGATCATGATTTTAATGTTTTCGATCACGTCCAGGATCCCGATATTAGAATGATTTTTCTTCATCTGACGGTTGAAAGCGCTCTTTTTGATTCGTAAACCTTTCCGGTTACGCAGGAAATCCCGGTAAGCTTCGATTTTGTAAAACTGGCAGGTGAAAAGGCCCACAAATACATCACAAAGAAGGATTTGTAAATGCCATAAGGCAAGATCACTCCCCTGAAGATGCAGGTAATGCACATAGTACCGGTTGCGGAAATGAATTCTCTTAATTGCACGTTTGTGGTTATGGTTTTTGGTACTGGCCATAACTTCGTGGCGGCAAACTGCATTGTGTTCATAGTAACATTTCCAGCCCATTCTCCATGCGCGGATCGAAAGTTCCTGATCTTCACCATAGTAAGGATTGAACATTTCGTTGAAACCATTAATTGTTTTAAGTTTTTTTGTGTCAAGCAGCGCGTTACAGCCTGACAGATAGAAGGTGGGAGTAAAAGCATCCATGTTTTGAAGATGGAACAAATCGGACGATTTTATCTTCCGGCCCATAATCTTCGGTTCTCTGGCCGCTTCTCTGATCAGGTCATCGTCCATGCCGATGATGCGCCCCATTACGCCAAAAGTATCTTCTTTTTCAAAGAATTTATACAACTTTTCAAGATATCCCGGTTCAAGTGTTACGTCGGTATTCAGCAAAAATATGAGATCCATATTGGCCTGTTTAATACCCAGGTTACAGGTCTCGGAAAATCCTGAATTGGATTCTTTTTTTAAAAGTGTGATGGTATCCCCATAATGTTGTTCCAAATATTCCACAGAACCATCCGTTGATGCATCGTCAATAACAATGATTTCCACTTCTGTTTTAATAGAAGTAAGCACCTGGAAATTATGTTTGAAATACTTTTCAAATAAATGTTTTCCGTTATAATTTGGAATGATTACTGAGATGCTTTTCATTCAATCGGTTATTTAGTTAAACGAATTTTTAATAACCCACACGGACGGACTGCCTTTAATTACGTTCCGCATCATTGGTTTTACTAAAAGAGCCTATGGCAGATGATTCTCACGCTGCGATTGAAACGCCTTTTCTACAAGAATCATTGTATCTTCATTGATAAAGCTCATCAATTACTTTAAGCCTAATCAAATGCAACCACAGTCCATTGCATATAAACCTTTGATTCTGATCTGTTAAGAATTATCGAACTTATAATAATCCATACCAGATTTCTTATGAATCTGTTGCAAGTTTTATGCCAATAATGTTAAGACACTGGTTAGCCAAAAAGGGTTGGAAGAGGGAAAAATCTAAAAATTAACTTATCGTAAAACCATATTGATATTTCAAATATGTATTGAACTTTTTTTAGAATAAGCTAAAAGAAAGTATTGATTGTCACAATATTAAAAAATAATACATTATACGTAACAAAAAAAACTAGGATTGTTTGTATAGTGATAAATTATAATAAAATGATCCAGCATTGTGTTCTTTTATCCCTTTAATTTCCATGCAACGACATTCCATTCGTCGAGATGGTCCTGGTGAACATGGATTGTTTCAAATCCGACACGTTCGTGCGCGCGCTGAGATCTTTTGTTGGATGTTGAAATTTCTGTAATACAAAGGTCATAATGTGGACCGTACATGATTTTATGGGTCTGATACAGTTTGTCAAACAGGCCCTGACCACGAAAAGATTCGCCAACGCATATTTGCCCCATCACGTAATATTTATATTGTCCGATCAGTTTGCCATTCCACCGGATATTGTCACAAATCTCAAACATCGGTTGAAGATCAGGAATCAATTCACCCAATGCCGGTAACATCGCCAGTGCGAAAGCGATAACATTTCCGTCAACGGTGGCTATGATCTGGGGTGTGGTGTCGCACATGAATTCCAGTTGTTCCCTGGTGTGTGAAACCGTAAGGAAACCTTGTTCTTCTCTGGTTTTCTGCGAAATATTGGTTTTAAGGTTGCGCTGCTGAAGGGCTAAAATCTGTTCGATATGCTGATCAGATTTGGCGTGCGATAATGCTATTTGAAAAGCTGTATTTTGACTCATAAATATTTTTAACGTGCAGATTTGTTGATTTTAACGGGTTCAGATCCATTTTTTTCTTCTGAAAAACCATAAAACGACGAGCGAGGATAACACCATCAAAAGCAGCGATACCCAAAAACCCCAGGGCTCTTCGCTGGAAGGAATCTGACTGTAATTCATCCCAAAGATCCCTGCGATCAGCGTTGGCGGCATAAATATGATCGTCACCACGGTGAAAATCTTGATGACCTGACTTTGTTCAAGATTGATCAAACCCATAAAGGTATTCTGTAAATATTCCAGTCGTTCGAAGTTGAACGTGGTATATTCAAGCAGGGAGTTAATGTCTTTTAAGATGATCCGTAAATGTTCTTTTCGATCTTCCGGGAAATACTGGCTGCGTAAAATTCCGGAAAGTACGCGCTGCTTATCGATACTCGTTTCCCGAAGCATCATCGTGGTTTCCTGCAAGGCGCTGATCCGGAGCAAAACTTCCTGACGGGCTTTTTGCTCATGTGCCAGGTCCTTACTGATCACCGAAATATCACGTGAAATAGCTTCCAGGGAGTCAGCGTCCGCCTCGATTCTTGTTTCAAGAAGCATTAGCATAAAGTCGACCCCGGTTTGAAAAGTATCGGGACTCACCTTCATTTTCTTTACCGTGTCGGCGAAGGTTTTAGAATCACCACGCCGGTAAGTAAAGAGAATATTCTTGTGCAGAATAAATGAAACAGGATAGGTTTTATAGCCATCCCGGTCAATACTTAAAAAGTTGGAGTTGGCGTTGATCGTTTCATTTTGTTCGAAAAAACGGGAACTGCTTTCGATTTCGACTATTTCCTGGGGTGTCTGAAAACTGATGTCGCACTTATTTTCAACCCATTCCTCCTCTTCGGCAGAAGGGGATTGCAGATCAACCCAGACCAGGTTTTCAACCTTGCCCAGTTCGCGGATGTCGTTTTCGCGTTTGATGGATCGTCCTTCTTTATAAAATATTCTAACCATTTTCCATTTTCAACTATTCTAAACTATTGTCCAAGATAGTTGTAATTTTGTGGGATGCAAAATACGGCTTCTCCCGGAATATTCACACTGCAGTTTTGGTTGCTGGGTATGAGTTCCTTTTTATTCTCTTCCAGTTTTAATATGCTCATCCCCGAGCTGCCCGGTTATTTGTCAGCCATGGGCGGTGCAGAATACAAGGGCTTTATTATCGGACTCTTTACTTTAACGGCTGGGTTATCCAGGCCTTTCAGCGGTCGTTTGACCGACCGCGTCGGACGTGTCCCGGTGATGGCTTTCGGATCTCTGGTCTGTTTTCTGTGCGGATTTCTTTATCCGATCTTCACAACGGTGATGCCATTTTTGTTGTTAAGACTGGTTCATGGATTTTCAACGGGGTTTAAGCCAACGGGTACAGCGGCCTACATCGCGGACATTATTCCGGCTCACCGTCGGGGCGAAGCATTGGGTATTCATGGCATGTGTATGGGGGTTGGCTCCGCTTTTGGGCCGGCTATCGGCAGTATGATCAGTCAGTCGTTTTCTATGAATGCGTTATTTTATACTTCTTCTTTTTTTGCGTTGTTATCGATTGTGATTCTTTTCAATATGAAGGAAACGCTGGTCGAAAAGGAGCGAATTTCGGTCAGCGCATTTAAAATTACATGGCGGGATATTTTCGAACCGGATGTTTTCAGCCCGGCATTTGTAACGTTTCTGGCTTATTTTAGTTTTGGTGCCATCGCTACCTTAACGCCCGATTTTAGCGGATACCTGGGGATTACCAACCGAGGGATGTATTTTATGGTGTTCACTTTGTTCTCCATACTGATCCGTTTTGTAGCAGGAAAAATGTCGGACCGAAAGGGGAGGATTCCGGTTACGATCGCAGGCTGCGGTATCTTAATTCTCTCGATGTTCATCACCGGATATGCCGACTCCGTTACTTCATTTCTTACCGGCGCAGCCTTTTTTGGCATTTCAATGGGGATTTTGTCGCCCGTACTTTCAGCCTGGACCGTGGATTTAAGCAGTGACCATAACCGCGGCAGGGCGATAGCTACCATGTACATTTCCCTGGAAGCGGGAATTGGGTTAGGTGCATTCCTGTCGGCAGCTCTTTTTGCCAATAAAAGAGAAAACCTTCCCCTGGTGTTTTTATATATGGCGGCGTTTGCCGGCGCAGCTTTAATTTATTCCATTCTTTTGTACAGACATAAAAAAAGAGCCAGCCGTGTTATTTGAAGATACCTATCGTACCGTTGCGGAGCCCGTTGAAGGATTTTTTAAGGATAAAGGGAGCAAATTTATTTCTTTCGTTTTTCCGATATCCTCTGAAAATGAGGCTAAATCTCATTTGCTGGCGCTAAGGGAAATACATCCCAGAGCCAACCATCATGTGTACGCATACAGGCTGGGGATGGATCGAATGCAATATCGGTTAAGTGATGACGGCGAGCCATCCGGTTCTTCGGGCCGGTCGATCCTGAATACGCTTTATTCCAAAGAGATCACCAATGTGCTGGTGATTGTTGTACGCTATTTTGGAGGGACTTTATTGGGAATTCCGGGTTTGATTAACGCGTACAGGTCGGCAACCGAAGATGCGTTGGAAAATGCGGAGATTGTTGTGAAACATCTCTTCAGTCTTTACAAGCTGAGTTTTTCGTACATTCAGATGAACGACGTCATGCGCATTGTAAAAGAATTGGAGTTGCCGGTCAGTGAACAGCTTTTTGAAATGGAGTGCACCCTGGTTGTGGAAGTAAGGAACACATTGTTGGAACGTTTTATGACGCGGGTAGAAAAAGTTGAGGACCTGAAGGTAGAATTGGTTTAACCATTCTCTTTGAGGAATTTGATGAAATCGTCTTCATATTCTTTCACTGCCTTCAATAACTCATCCAGCTCTTTCTTTTCCGGCGTACCTGCTTTTGCTCCATAAATTTCGTCAATTCTTTCAGAAGCTTTTTCGTAGTCGCCTTCGTTTTTTAATACCATGTCTGAGTCATTTATAATATTTTACAAATATAATTTTATTGGTAACAAACACAAAAACCGGCCCGAAGGCCGGCTCTTGGATTTAGTTTAGGTAAGTATAAAAACTTCGACTAGTAGCCAGGATTCTGGGTTAGTGTTGGCTTTCCATTCAATTGGCTGTTCAGGATTTCATCCTGCGGTAGCGGAAAGTAAAGGTTTTTGTCAGTAAATGTTTTTCCTGTCATGTATCCTCTTTTACTAAAAGTCCGTCCTGATGGCTCTTTGCCGGCTACCGCCTCTTCTGCTGCATATTTATTTAAAACTTTTACTGCAATGCCCCAGCGCACCAGGTCAAAAAAACGGTGACCTTCCATTGCAAACTCAAGGCGCTGTTCCATACGTGTTGCATTTCGGGCAAAGTCTGCACCTTTGCTTGCAAAAGTTCCTACCGGATAAGGTTCCACTTTGTATGTAACGGAAGCATCTTGTAACGATCCTGTTTTTGCCCGGTTACGGATCTGGTTTACATAACCTTCTGCAACGGCTAGATTTCCAAGTTCAATTTCACATTCTGCCAACCATAACAATACGTGAGAAAGTTTAATCATCCTGAAATTATTATTAACGTTTCGTTTGCTGGTCGAATGCGTTGTGCTGTTTTCTTCGCCAAGGTAGTACATCCACTTTTTACCTGTGAATGGTCCTGCATAAGTTTGATCCCGAATCCAGGAAGAGCCTGGCATAGGTCCCCAATCCAGGAAGTTCACACCACGACGCCCAACTGTCCAGTCAAGACGAGGATCTACCGGGATTGTTTTGTCCAATGTAAATGGCGCAGATGCCGCTATTCCCTGATCGTTTGGTAGATCTATTTTATTATATGTATCGAGTGTACCGTCGGCTGCTTCGCCAATTAAGGGCAATCCATTCTCCGTTTTGAATGCGTTCACCAGGTTATGTGATGCCTGGTAAAACCCGCAGCAGCCACGGCCGGGGGCACCTGCTGAATAAGGCCAGTTAAGGTTATCTCCTGCATTACCATTGTTGCCGTTCGTTCCGTCGTTTACTGAAAACTGCACTTCGAAAATAGATTCACTATTATTGTTTCCGGCAGTTCGGTAATTGTCATGATAGTTCGGCACAAGTTTCTTCCCTGAATTAGTTAGTACATCGTCAAGTAGTGCTTTTGCCGGTCCCCATTTTTTCTGAAACAAGTATGTTTTGGCAAGGAAAGATTTTGCGGCCCATTGTGTAGCTCTTCCTTTTTGAGACTGTGTTGCAGGCAAATTTTTGACCGCGAAATCGAAGTCCGCTTCAATTTTAGGCCAGATATCCTCTGTATTAGGTATTTTCGTCGAATTTGGATCTGACGATACATAAATCTTGTCGTCAATGTAAGGAATTTTATTCCACATTTTCTTCGCTTCAAAATGAAAGAATCCTCTGAGAAAACGTGCCTCAGCGGTTACTTGTAATTTTTCAGCGTCAGTCATGTCCTTAACCAATTCACTGTTCACGATCTGGATGACTTCATTACACCTTCCAACACCGTCATATTGATGCCACCATTTTCCTAAAAAGTAAGTGTTGTCAGACAGCCAGTTGTATTGCTCGATAAATGACTGTTCGGGCTGGTCGCCTGCATCAGTACCTTTTACAGCATCATCGCTGGTAATTCCACCGAATACGTAATTTGAAACTGTTGACTGGCGACCCGTATTACCTGATCCAACGCCATCCACAAGCGAATACGCTCCGATCAACAATGCATTGACACCATTTTTATTACTTAACTGTTCAACCGAAGCGCGGCCCTGTGGTTTTAGATCAAAAAAGCTGTCGGAGCAAGCGAAGCTGATCGCGGTCATGAAAATTATTAAAGCTATTTTTTTCATTTTAGTATATGAAATTTTTGTTAATGTCAAAATATTAGAAACCGAAACGCACACCGACAAGATATGATTTAGCTACGGGATAGGCACCTTCATCCACACCTAAATGCTTATCCTCATTATCATTACCGGATCTTCTCAGGTTAATATCAGGATCAAGTCCGGTATACTTTGTAAACGTGAGTAAATTTTGTCCTTGCAAATAAACCTGTGCAGATGCGATCTTTACTTTTTTCAGCAACGCCGAAGGAAGTGTATAAGTCAACTGGATGTTTTTGATACGGAAATAAGATCCGTCTTCCAAAAAGTAAGAAGAAACTTGTTGGCTTGTAGCATCTCCTGAATTTAACCTCGGTAATTTGGCATCGTCGCCTGACTTTTTCCAGGAATTATAAAGCATGTCCTTTGATCTGTTACCTTGGAAAACGTTGAAATCTGTCCAATACCTTGTATAGTTAAAGATCTCATTACCATATACTCCTTGTCCAAATACCGTAAGGTCAAATGCTTTATAGCCAACATTTAGGTTAACTCCATAGTTAAAATCCGGGTGTGGACTGCCTATGATAGTTCGATCAGCAGCTGTAATGATACCGTCGCCATTTACATCTCTGAATTTGAAAACGCCTTCTCGCGTATACGAACCGAATTTAGGAGCAGCATCCGCTTCAGTTTGGTCTTTAATAACGCCATCAACAAAATAGCCATAATAGCTGGCAATTGGAGAGCCAGCCCTGGAAGCTGACATGGCAGGAAGGCGGGTTGCAAATCCAAAAATGGTTGAATTGGGATCGTTGTTCAACTTCACAACATTATTCTTATAATGCCCGAAATTAACTCCTAAGGCATAATAGAAGTCATTCTTTCTATCCCTGAAATTAAGACCGATGTCGAAACCTTTGTTTGTGACCTCTCCAATATTTGTATAAGGGATTGTTCCTGTACCGGAAGTACGAGGAATAGCGATCTGAGTCAACATATCTGTTGTTTTTCGGCTATACAAATCGAGGACAACTTCAAGCTTGCTGTTTAACAAAACTGCATCTATACCAATATTTGTAGAAGTATTCGTTTCCCATTTACCATTGGCATTACCGAATTGTACCAGGTCGAATCCTCCAACAATGGATGAGCCGGTTCCATTGATGTCATAACCATTGTTCTGTGGATCAGCAGCATAGAGCGTATAGGCATTATACACGTTCGGGATCAGCTGGTTGCCCGTTTTGCCCCATCCAAAACGTAGTTTCAAATCGTCCAGTACTTTTCGGGTTGGTTTCATGAAATCCAGCTCTGTCATACGCAGTCCAACTGAAAACGCAGGAAAAATACCATAACGATATGTCTCAGAGAAACGTGAAGATCCATCACGACGTAGTGTGAAATCTGCCAGAAAAAGATCTTTATAACCATAGTTAATTTTACCGAACTGAGAGAAAAGTGCACTTCTTGTTGCGCCGGCACCCGCGTTGGCTAATCCGGCTGCTGCACCTGCATCCAGATAACGGTAGTCGACATCATCAAATGCAAAACCACTTCTACTAGCCTGAAAACCTGCTGCGTAAGTTTTAACGGCCTCTGTTCCTATTAAAACATTCAAATTATGCGACCCAAATATTTTGGCATAATTCAATGTGTTAAACCAGGTAAATGAGCGGTCCAGGTTATTGATTACATTCAAGCTGTTCGCATTTCTTGCCTCAGCCGCCTCAATATCTCTGTGAAAATACTCAGAACGGTTTGACTGATTGTATTCAAGGCCAAAACTGGTGCGACCGGTCAATCCGGGTAAGATATCAATCTGGGCATAAGCATTTCCGAATACGTGGGTTCCTTTGGTGATGTTGTCTTTTTCACGGTACAAGCGTGCCAATGGGTTAGGCGCATTTCCGAGGTTACTTCCCCGGCTACCTGCGAAACCGTTGTATGGAGATGTATTATTTCCGCCCAGTGCCTGTGGGCCATTTGTAATATCAAAGACCGGAATAATAGGATGGACACGGATGGCAAACATGATTGGATTACTCTCATCATTGTTTGTAATACCCTGGCGTTCATCGTAAGAAAAAGTAAGGTTCTCACCTACGGTGACTTTTCCTTTTTTGAATTCAGTATTGGCCCTGATGGAATATCTTTTGTAATTAGTATACTTCAAAATACCATTCTGTTTGAAATAATTTGCAGAAATAGCATACTTCGCGGTATTTGAGCCTCCGCTTGCTCCGATTTGATAATTTGAAATCGGAGCCGGATCAAAAATAACATCCTGCCAGTCAGTACCCTCCTTATTAGCTTTGGTGATGTTGAAAGCTGTCTTTCCCAGGTTTGGATCTGCAATGTCATTGGTGTAGGTGTAGGTGGCTGGAAGCCCACCATATACGTTAGGGTAAATGTAGTCGGCGATAGTCTGTTTACCGTTTTCATCAAATTTGTACTGAACCGAAGGAGAAGTAACAGAAGGATTTTTACCTGCACCGAGATCTGATTGATACAGATATTCTCCCAACTCTCTGGTGTTCAGTAAATCCAGCATTTTGCCAGGGCGTTGAGTTCCGGTATAAAAGTCAAACGTGATGCTGGGAGCTCCGGGTTTACCTTTCTTGGTTGTAATGATCACAACACCATTGGCAGCACGGGCGCCATAAATGGAAGCAGCAGACGCATCCTTAAGTACCTGCATGGACTCAATATCATTCGGATTGAGCTGGTTGAGCGTACCCTGAGTCGGAACGCCGTCGATGACATACAAAGGGCTGTTGTTGTTAATAGATCCGAACCCCCTTATACGTACCATGGTGCCACCTCCCGGAGAATTATCATTTCCAACAGTAACACCTGCGGCGCGCCCCTGAAGCATCTGTGTTACGCTGGCCGCAGGCAGAGCAGTAAGTTCCTTTGGGCTTATTACGGTGACCGCACCGGTAATGTCCTGTTTGCGCTGGGAAGCGTAACCGGTCACAACGACTTCGGTCAATGCCTTCACATCATCCACAAGAACGAGATTAACTACTGACTGTGCGTTTGGGACGACTATTTCCTGCTTGATAAACCCGATCGAAGAAAATACAAGCGTAACACTTTCGGCTTTTACATTGATGGAAAACTTGCCGTCGCTGTCTGTGACGGTCCCGGTTGTAGATCCTTTTAAGGTGACACTGACACCGGGAATTGCGTTGCCATCTGCGGAGGAAGTCACGCCTCCGGTAATCGTTTTTTCTTGGGCATTTGCCGTACCACAAAATATTGCCGTAAGCAATAGGGCAGCAGCAAACATTACGAATCGTAAATTTTGCTTCATAGAAATGAATGGGTTGAGATGTTAAAAAAATATTACTTAATGTCAATTTAGTATCAAATCTAAACATTAGTTCAGACTTATTTCAATATTTCATACTTTTGTAAAGAAAAAATATAAATATACTAATGGTTGCAAAATTGTTTTTGATCTGCACATTCTAGTTTGTCTGCGTTCGTACCTGGTTATTGGAATGTGCTTAGGTCACCGACATTGAATGCACCTATTGACGGAAAATCACATACGATTTTTGCAACTCAACCCGTACATTTGTGGTTATTCTAGATAGTGCCTTACACGGTTATAAATCAATAGGATCATTTTGGAACATTTGAATGGAATTGAAGTTGCTGCACAGGACCTGATCGAAGTGCAGGGTGCCCGGGAGCATAATCTGAAAAATATTGATGTGAGTATCCCCCGCAACAAGCTGGTGGTGGTAACGGGTATAAGCGGCAGCGGAAAATCGTCTCTGGCTTTTGATACCATTTATGCTGAAGGCCAGCGGCGGTATATGGAAAGTTTTTCTGCTTACGCGCGTGGTTTTATCGGTGAAATGGAAAGGCCTGACGTGGATAAGATCAGCGGATTGTCGCCGGTGATCAGCATTGAACAGAAAACGACTTCGCGAAATCCCCGCTCGACGGTTGGGACGGTTACAGAAATTTATGATTTCCTGCGGTTGTTATACGCAAGGGCAGGAGAGGCATACTCGTACGTTACCGGCAGAAGAATGGTGAAACAGTCGCAGGACCAGATTGTAAACCAGTTAATGACCCAGTTTTTAGGTCAGAAAACGATTTTGCTTGCGCCTGCTGTAAAGGGCAGAAAAGGGCATTACCGTGAGCTTTTTGTGCAAATCGCCCGCCTGGGTTATACCAAGGTGCGTGTGGACGGAGAGGTGCAGGACATTGTTCCAAAAATGCAGCTGGACCGCTATAAGGTACACGATATTGAAATTGTGATAGACCGGGTTGTACCTAAAAAAGAATCCGAAGATCCGCAGTCACGTTACCGTTTGAGCCAATCGGTTGCCACGGCGATTAAGCAGGGGAAAGGCGCTTTGATGGTTTTGGATGAAAAAGGAGAGACCTACTATTTTTCACAAAACCTGATGGATCCGGAATCGGGGATCAGTTATGATGATCCGTCTCCGAATAACTTTTCCTTTAACTCGCCTTATGGCTGGTGTCCGACCTGCCAGGGATTGGGCATGGTAGACGAAATTACCGAAGATTCCATTATCCCTGATCGTTCATTATCGGTTAGCAAAGGTGGTATTGCACCTATGGGGGAATACCGCGACTCGTGGATTTTCAAACAAATGGAGGTTTTGTTAAAACCTTTTAAGGTAAGTCTTAACACACCGCTTGATAAATTTCCGGAAGAGGCCATTAAAATTGTTTTGTTTGGCAGTGAAGAACCTGTTGCCGTGCCTTCCAAGAAATATCCGGGAACGGAGTGGGATACGAAGTTTGACGGTATTATCAACTTTCTTAAACGCCAGCAGGAATCAGGTAATGACAAGATTCAGGATTGGCTGAAAGATTTTATGACCACGAATGTTTGCTCGGAATGTAACGGGAAACGTTTGAGAAAGGAATCACTGCATTTTAAAGTAGATGGAAAGGATATTGCCGATCTTTCAAACCGTGACGTGCGGGAACTTGCCAACTGGCTGGTTAACCTCGAAGATCGTCTGGAAGAAAGGCAACGGGTTATTGGGCATGAGGTATTAAAGGAAATTCGTAAAAGAGTTGGTTTTTTGCTGGATGTCGGTTTGGATTATCTGACGTTGAACCGTTCGCTCCGGACACTTTCTGGTGGAGAAGCACAGCGTATCAGGCTCGCTACACAAATAGGTACGCAGCTCACCGGTGTTTTGTATATTATGGATGAACCGAGTATCGGGCTTCATCAGCGGGACAACGTCAGGCTGATCAATTCCTTGAAAAGTCTGCGCGACCTTGGCAACACGGTTTTGGTGGTGGAGCATGATAAGGATATGATGCTTGCTTCGGATTATATCGTGGATATTGGCCCGGGTGCTGGCCGGCATGGCGGACACGTCGTTGGCGCGGGAACACCGGAGCAGTTTTTGGCAAATGGATCTTCAACGGCCGATTTTTTAAGTGGACGTCAGAAAATAGAAATTCCAAAGGTGCGCAGAAAAGGCAATGGCAACTACCTGTCTCTGAAAGGATGTACAGGCCATAACCTTAAAAATGTAACGATGGCATTTCCTTTGGGAACGATGATTTCGGTAACAGGCGTAAGTGGCAGTGGAAAATCATCTTTGATTCATGAAACGCTTTTTCCGCTGTTAAATCATCATTTTTATAAATCAAGGAGAGAACCGCTTGCCTATAAATCCATTGAGGGTTTAGAACATATTGATAAGGTGATCGAGGTGGACCAGTCGCCGATCGGGCGTACGCCGCGTTCCAATCCGGCAACGTATACGAATCTTTTTACCGATATCCGGACACTTTTTGCCGAATTGCCTGAAGCGAAGATCCGTGGTTACAAACCCGGTCGTTTTTCTTTCAATGTAAAAGGCGGAAGATGTGAGGATTGTGAAGGTGCGGGAATGAAGAGAATTGAAATGGACTTTCTCCCTGATGTGCACGTGAATTGTGAAACCTGTAAAGGGAAACGGTTTAACCGCGAGACCTTGGAAGTACGCTTCAAAGGAAAATCGGTTGCGGATATTTTGGATATGACTGTGGAAACGGCACTGGAGTTTTTTGAAAACCAGCCTCGTATTTTGAGAAAGGTACAAACGCTTTTTAACGTAGGTTTGGGCTATATCACCCTGGGACAACATGCTACCACGCTTTCAGGCGGGGAGGCCCAGCGGGTGAAATTATCGGAGGAATTGTCAAAACGCGATACGGGTAAGACATTATATATCCTGGATGAACCGACAACAGGACTGCACTTTCAGGATATCAAACACCTTTTGGTCGTTTTGGATAAGCTGGTGAATAAAGGAAATACCGTCCTGATCATCGAGCATAACCTGGATGTCGTGAAAGTTTCGGACTATGTCATTGACCTTGGGCCGGAAGGCGGCGCGCTGGGCGGGAAAATAATCGCCGAGGGAACACCGGAAAAGGTTTCGAAAGTGAAGGGCAGTTATACCGGATTTTTTCTGAAAGAGGAGTTGAAAGGGTAGATTTTAGACTTAATAGTTATTTCAATTCATGGAGAGTCAGGTTGCATTACCTGCCTCTTCATTGTTTTTTTACGTACCTATTTTATATATTTGTACGTACTTAATTCGGTTGACATGGACACGAAACTTACACTAAAACTCAATAAAGATATTATTGAACGAGCAAAGGAGTATGCTTCTGCTCATAAGCGAAGTTTGTCTGGTATTATTGAATCTTATTTGCAGTCTCTTACCAGTCTTGATGAATCCAAAGAGATGGATGATATTGAAATAACGCCGTTCATAAAAAGTATATCGTCAGGATCAAAACTTCCGGATGACTTCGATTATAAAAAGGAGTATCGTGATCATTTGGAAGAAAAATATAAATGAGAACCAGGGTATTTCTTGATACAAACGCTATGATGGATTTGCTATCCGAGAGGCAGCCCTTTTATAATTACATCGCAAAAATCGCTTCACTGGCGGATAAAGGAGAACTTGATTTGATCGTTTCAGCGTTATCATATACGACGGTTAACTACTTATTGACCAAAATAGACACCCCGGAAACAATTAAAGATAAGCTTAGAAAGTTTCGGATTATTTCGGAGGTAGCCAGCCTGGACGAGGAAGTGATCGAGAAGGCGCTCAATTCTAATTTTTCTGATTTTGAAGACGCAGTGCAATATTTTAGCGCGCTAAAATCAAATTGTAAAATTATTATAACAAGAAACGCCAAAGATTTTAAAGAATCAACCTTGCCAATCATGACAGCGGAAGAATTTTTGATAATGCGAGCGAAGTAATTTGCGAAAACAATCTCACATCCACTTACTCAGAAACTGGTTAAAATTCTCCTTATACTGGTCACTCACCGGAATCGTCACAGCTCCAATTTGAATCGTATTTCTGGTCACTGCGCCAATCTTATCCAGATTAACAATAAAAGACCGGTGCACCCGCATAAATTTAGCAGAGGGTAATTTTTCCTCCAAAGCTTTCAGACTCGTGAGAGAAAGGACCGGTTTTGTATCTGATTTTAAAATAACCTTTACGTAATCTTTTAAACCTTCGACGTACAGAATATCGTCGTAAGCGATGCGTACGAGCTGATATTCTACTTTCAAAAATAAATAATCTTCCTTTTGTTCGGGAGCGGCCGGACCGCTGGCGGCCCGTTGTACAAGTTCCACATAAGCTTTACCTTTAGAAGCAGCTCTCAGGAATTCTTCATAATTGAACGGTTTCAGTAAATAATCAAGCGCATCGACACGAAATCCGTCCAGTGCAAACTGGTTGAAAGCCGTCGTGAAAATAATTCTGGGGCCTTGATTGCCTGATTTTTCAATGATCCGGGCGAGCTCAATACCCGTCAGATCCGGCATTTGAATATCGAGAAATATCAGGTCAACGGATTGCTGATGAATCGCTTCCAGTGCTTCAACGGCGCTGGAATAACGCCCGGCCAGGTTTAAAAAAGGTGTTTTGTCAATAAAAGCACAAACCAGTCCGAGCGCCAGGGGCTCGTCGTCTACGGCTATGCATTGTAATACATTCATGCGAGTTGCAATTCCAGGTGTACTTCAAATTCTTTTCCGTCCGTATTTTCGCTGACATCCAGCTGATATTTTCCCGGGTACAGCAAATCCAGTCTTCTTTGTGTGTTGGTGAGCCCGATTCCGTTGCTTTCGTCGAGGACCGTCCTTTTTTCAGGAAACAGCGTATTCTTTACCTCAATATAAACTTTGGGACCTTGCTGCCAGATCCTGATATCAATATGGCTTGGCTGTACCGCGCTTACGCCATGTTTGAACGCATTTTCAATGAAGGGCAAAAACAGCATCGGCGCAATGGAAACGTCATGCAAGGGCAAAGGAGGTTGCAGATTGACCGTTACTTTGTCCGTTAATCTCAGCTGCATCAACTGAATGTAATCCTGGGCAAAGGCAATTTCCTGGCTCAGTAAAACGGTACCATGCTGGGTTTCGTACAAAACATAACGCATCATCCTGGAAAGTTTGTGCAGCGCTTCCCTGGCCGCTTCCACGTCGATGATCGTTAATGCATAAATATTGTTCAGCGTGTTAAAAAAGAAATGCGGGTTGATTTGCGCTTTCAAAAAAGAAAGCTCTGAATTAATCTTTTCCTGTTCAAGATTTTGCCGGTATTGTTTGTCACGCTGCGCATTTTGGACCGCTGCAACACTGGTGCTTATACCAATGATAATCAGTGCGGTCAGTAAAGCGAAATAGTCCAGTCTGTCCTGGTGTTTTTTATCTCCATTCGCTTCCCTGGCCATTTTAAATGCCTTGTCCATTTGTTCACCATGATTAATGGCAACCTTCACCTGTTCCATTAAAACGGCCAATGCCACCACCGACACCATGTTGAACAGGATAAACCGCCAGTATTTGTTTCGGGCAAGATAACGTGGAAACCAGAAATAGAAATTGAGGTAAAAAATGATGATAAGCATTGAAAACAGCAGAACCTGCTTAATCCAGAAAGTAATCGGAAACTGAATCTGCCAGCTTAAAGGCTGCCACATCAGAAATAATGCCAGAAAACTCCAGCCTAAAAGATGCAGGAAAACCGGGGGATACTTTCGAACCGTGGGGTTGTTCATAAAAAAATTTATTTCAATGCCATTAAACCTTTTAATCACAATACAATCATACAGGGAAAAATCTTAACAGCCTAGCCGATTCGATCAAAGTAACTTAATAATCGACAGATAGGCGCTGCGGCTCTATGAGCGGATTCGGGTAATACAGGGGATGTTTTGCGGGGATAATGCTGGTATTTGTATTGAAAAACAGGTATTTGACGAATTTTAGCCTGCTGATTTTAGCCATTCTGTCAGCCTTCTCATCGTTCAGAAATGCCCATTGATCGGTAGAACCTACCTTTCCATCTATTGCCTTTTTTTTACCGTAGAATTGATACTTATTTTGAACCTGATCTATTAATTATTGCCCGATTCACCATGAACATGATAAAACGATTTACATTATTAGGACTTATCCTTGGATTGACAACCACAGCGTTCGCACAGTTTGGCGGCGGTGGCGGTGGAGGCGGTGGCCGCTCGGGTGGCGGAGGTGGAGATTTTCAGCGCGGAGGAGACAGACAAAGACAGGCTGTAATCCCGGGGACTCTGGATGATGCACCAAAAGGTAATGGAAGAATAAAGGGTATCCTGGTCGATTCAGTTTCTAAAAAGGCTGTGGAGTTTGCTGCATTGGCTTTGGTTGACGACAAAACAAACACGCCGGTGGACGGAACAACCACGGACGAAAAGGGAGCTTTCAATATGAACAAAGTGGCTGCGGGAAATTTCAAGATTTTGATCTCTTTTATCGGATATAAAACAAAAACTTTAAAAGGTATTAAAATTGATAAGAAAACGGAGCTGGACCTGGGTTCAATCGTTTTATCTCCTGATGTTGTACAGCTGAATGAAGTTCAGGTGGTAGGGATGGCACAGCTTATTGAAGAAAAAGTGGACCGGTTGGTTTTCAATGCTGAAAAAGATATTACGAGTAAGGGTGGTGACGCCAGTGACGTGATGCGGAAAGTGCCGATGCTTTCGGTTGACCTGGATGGAAACGTATCGCTACGAGGCAACTCCAATGTGCGGGTTTTGATTAACAATAAGCCGTCGACGATGATCGCAACCAGTGTTGCAGATGCATTGAAGCAAATTCCGGCTGATATGATTAAATCGGTTGAGGTGATCACATCGCCGTCTGCTAAATATGATGCGGAAGGTTCTGGAGGTATCATTAATATCATCACCAAAAAGAGTACCATTCAGGGTGGTACGTTAAATTTGAATACGGGTGTAGGGAACAGAGGTTCGAACCTCGGTCTTAGAGGGAATTATCGTACCGGAAAACTTGGGTTTAGCCTGGGCGGTTTTGGCCGATTCAACTATAATCAGCCAGGTCGTACGGATAACCTGCAAACGGGGAAGGTGGAGGAATTTTCTGTAAAGCAAACAACGACTTCCAAGAATAACGGTGCCTTCGGATCTTATAACTTCGGTACAGATTATGAAATCGATAACAATACTTCGATTTCGGCCGGTATCCGTTACGGGTTGAGAAATCAAAAAACGCCTCAGTCCATTTTAACTGAAAATACAAGAGGTGGCGTGACATCAACTTCGTACCGTGATGTGGATGTGAAAGACTTATCCGGAACCTGGGACGTTAACGTGGATTACATCAAAACATTAAACAAACCACAGCAGGAATTAAGTATCCTGGGACAATACAGCAGGAATAACCGTACCAATGATTTCGATGCGGATTTATACAATTACAAAAGCGGCGTGTCAGAACTGATTGGGCACTCGGGTAATAACAACAAGAGCTCTAACCAGGAAAGTACCTTACAGATCGATTACCAGACTCCGATTAAAAATAACCAGTTACTGGAAATGGGAGGTAAGGGTATATTCCGGCAGGTACTTAGCCGTTATGATTATTACAATACGGTCAATACGCCGGATCCGTCAAGCAGCCTGGATTATGATCAGAATGTTGCTGCGGGATATCTTTCTTACACCGTTACAACAAAAAGCAAATTTACGCTGAAGGCAGGTGCGCGCTATGAATACACGGGTATCAATGCAAAACAGGGTGAGGTTGAGCTTAACCTGCCTGCGTATGGTAACCTGGTTCCAAGTGTAAATTTGTCCAAAACTTTTGGCAAAGGCCAGACGATCAAACTGGGTTATAACCGTCGTCTGCAGCGCCCGGGTATCCAGTTCCTGAATCCGAACGTGAATATGTCGAACCCGCAGAATATTACGAAAGGAAATCCTAATCTGAATCCTGAGCTTACGGATCAGGTTGAACTGGGAACGAGTTTCTTCAAGAATAGTTTATACATCAACGTGGCTACGTTCGCCCGCTTTACGAACAACTCGATCGAAAGTATTCGTACGACAAGCGCTGATGGGGTAATCACGACGACTTACGGTAACATTGGAGCAAAAAAGAATTACGGTGCCAACATTTTCGGGAACCTTACCTTGTTTAAAATCTGGTCCGTTGGCGGAGGTATTGATGCCTATTATGTAAACCTGAAAAACAATAGCCCGGTAGCAGCGCTTCAATCCCACAACGATGGTATTGTAGTCAGTGGCCGTTTCCGTACCGGTTTGGTGCTGAAAGGCGGCTGGGGGATTCAGGCCGGTGGATTTGCACGGGGTAAAGAAATTCAGCTGCAGGGTTCACAAGGCGGATTCAGAATGTATGACCTGGGTGTTAAAAAGGATTTCAAGAACAAGAGAGGAAGCATCGGTTTGGCGATGGAGAACTTCTTTACTGACGCGCTTAAAATGAAAACCAACCTGTCTTCGTCAACATTTGATCAGGTAAGCACAACGTACCGCTACAACCGCGGTTTCCGTGTCAACTTCTCATACACGCTTGGTAAAATGACTTTTGTTGAACAGAAAACCCGCAGAAGAAAATCGGTAAGTAATGATGATCAGAAAAGTGATGGTGGCGGAAATGATGGCGGCGGCCAAATGCAGCAGGCAGCTCCGGCGGCTACGCCAGCGGTGACACCTCAAGGCGGAGCAGGTGCCGGCCGTCCGGCTGGTGCAGGTAACCGACCACAGGGACAAAGCGGATTGACAGCGCCTCAAAAAAGCACAGCCGACAGCACATCCCGCAGACAACCCGGGATGAACATGCCTCAGAGACCTGACAGCACGCAAAGGGTACCTGCGGACAGCACTAAAAAAGTACCGGCGGTTATTCCTCAGACTCCGGCCGATAGCACGTCGAAGAAACCCTGATACTATTCCTTCGATTAAAAATCAGAATCGGTTATTCATGAAAAAGAGGGTGTCTCAAAACCAAAATGAGGCACCCTCTTTCATTTACGTTATTTGCCACGGCAAAACTGAGGTTTGAATTCATACAATCAAATCTCAGCGAGATTAATTTGCCAGCTGGG
>NZ_JAVFVU010000025.1 GCF_030929615.1 Dyadobacter sp. LHD-138
TGCCATTGAGAGTCAGTCATTTCTTTGAAATTCGATTTCATAAACTTGTTTGAGGTGAGATTCAACAAGTTTAACGACTGGCTCTCATTATTAGTTTAATACAATCCAAAACATACTCTTAACGTCATCATTAAAATACAAAGGTTTCTGATGCTGAGCGAAACGGGATCCGCCATCGCTTGGATAATCCCGGAGCCACCAACAAAACCCGAGGTTTCAATGGTTTTCAAGTCTGTCAAAGCAAATTTTCCTTCATTGGCCTGCTTATAAACCTCCATTAAAATGGGAATTTTAATGGCACTTGCCTGGGGAAAAATCATATTTTCGTTGAAAGTAAGTGTTTCACCGCTGGTCAGATCAATGGCTGAAAAACCTGTCAAAGCCGATGACTTTTCGATTGTTTCTCTGATCTGTTTCTCCACATTTTGACGGATTAACGCTTGTGGTTTTGTTTGCGCAAAGCCCATGGACATGGCAGCAAACAGAAAAAAAACCAGGCTTGCATTTTTCTTCATAAATATTGATTTAACAACCGTTTTGACCGCTAATGCGTTGAACCGCTAAATTTAGTACTTATTCCTCCGTTCAGGCATTTTGGCGTGTATTTCCCGGCAATTTTATTCCAATTGGGACAATTCCCTTTTATTCCTGGTACTTCTGTTTTTTCAATTGCAAGTGATTATCCAAAATCCTGTTAATTTTGACAAGTAGTAGTGAAAAATTAGTTTATATTATTGATTTTTATAATAAGTTATTAATCATCCGGTTACTGAGCTAATCGCATATAGCTCATTGCCACCAGCTGCTTAGAACTTATTAATCACAGCACACACTTTTCATTAACATCCATTATTATGCTTGCAAAAACTTTCGGAAGTGCCGTTTACGGTGTCAATGCCAAAATGATCACCATTGAAGTAACAGTAGGGCAAGGCATGCATTTCCACATCGTCGGGCTTGCCGACAGCGCCGTGAAGGAAAGCGAACACCGCGTGGAAGCATCTTTGAAATATTTCAATTACAAGATGCCGCGACAAAAAGTCGTTGTGAATCTGGCGCCCGCCGACATCCGCAAGGAGGGATCCGCGTACGACCTTCCCATAGCACTTTGTATTCTGCAATCTTCCGAGCAAATCAGTACCGTGCATCAGCTCGGCGATTATGTGATCATGGGAGAGCTTTCACTGGATGGAAAATTACGCCCCATTAAAGGCGTTTTGCCCATAGCGATTGAAGTGAGAAAACAAGGCTTCAAAGGTTTTGTGTTGCCGTCAGAAAATGCCCGTGAAGCGGCAATTGTTAACAATATTGATGTTATTCCCGTAGAAACACTGGAAGATGCCATTGCTTTTTTTGAAGGAAAAAATACAATCGAACCGCTGGTTGTTGATACCCGCGATCTGTTTTTCACGACACAAAATGAATACACTGCTGATTTTGAACATGTTCAGGGTCAGGAAAATATAAAACGGGCCTTGGAAATTGCAGCGGCAGGCGGACATAACGCGATCATGATCGGCCCACCCGGCGCAGGCAAAACAATGCTGGCGAAACGGATTCCGAGCATACTTCCACCGTTAAGTCTACCCGAAGCGCTGGAAACAACCAAGATTCACTCGGTCGCCGGTAAGTTAGGTTCCAACGCGGCACTGGTTTCCCGCAGGCCTTATCGTGCCCCGCATCACAGCATCAGCGACGCCGCGCTCGTTGGAGGCGGAAGTTTTCCACAACCCGGAGAAATTTCACTGGCCCATAACGGCGTTCTTTTCCTGGACGAACTTCCCGAATTTAAAAGAACGGTCCTGGAAGTGATGCGACAGCCGCTGGAAGAAAGAAAAGTATGCATTTCAAGAGCGAAAATGGCTGTGGAATTCCCCGCTAATTTCATGCTCATCGCCAGTATGAACCCCTGTCCCTGCGGATATTATAACCATCCGGACAAAGAATGTGTTTGCGGACCCGGTGTCGTTCAGAAATATTTAAACAAGATCAGCGGGCCTTTGCTCGACCGTATTGACCTGCATGTGGAAGTAACGCCGGTTTCCTTCGATCAGATTGCTTCAACACGAAAATCCGAAAGTAGCGAGCAGATCCGCGAGCGGGTTATCAAAGCACGGGAAATACAGTCAGAGCGGTTTAAAGATAAAAAAGAAATTTATTCCAACGCCATGATGCCGCCCGAAATGGTTAAGGAAATATGTATCATCGAGACAGCAGGCACTGCGCTGCTACGCACAGCCATGGATCGGTTGGGATTATCGGCCAGAGCATACGACCGGATACTAAAAGTTTCCCGTACGATCGCCGATCTGGCTGGCAGCGAAGATATCAAAGTAGAACATTTGGCCGAAGCCATTCAATACCGGAGCCTGGATCGGGAGAATTGGGCGGGATAAGCACCCTCGAATACTGTCCAGTCATGCTTGAGAATGCAAGGTATTTGAGCTATCTGCTGCACGGGTAACGGCAACCTGCGCAACCGTTCTTTGTCGCCCATTACGTATATAGTTATTTGCAGGAATTTCAATGAATCTTGTTACCAGGTATGCTAAAAAAATATCCAGTAAAATGACCAGCGAAATCACCACGTAAATATTTGCATTGGTTTGCATCATCAGCGAATCGATAATTTTACGCCCCATATTCTGATGGAGAAGGTAGAGGCTGTAAGAAATGGTTCCTAAAAAAACAAGCTGAGGCCTGGCCATAAATTTCATTTTCCCGCAAATCAACAGGGCAAATAAAACATGATAAAAAAGAATGATCAGCATGTGCTCCCGGTCTGAAATCAGATACATAGACCGACCTCCCTTGTCATATAGGTATAATGACGCCAAAACAGAGATTATCATCAGCAGCATATTTTTTACCCAGAAACCCCTGGACGAGAGCTGATAAAAAAGTATCCCGGAGAAAAACAATGGAAAATGGTTGATGAGCTGAATTTTGGTTACAACCAGCGCATAGAGAGCGGGATAAAATGGCCTAAAAAAGTGAAAAGCCAATATCCCAACCAGCGTCAGCAGTCCGGAAGTTTCAATGTTATTAATTTTACCCGCCATGTAAACACTGAGAATCCAAAGGTAAAATGCAAACTCGATAGCCAGCGTCCAGTAAGAGCCATCCAGATCTTCGATTCCGAAATAGGCCGGGACCATGGTCATATTGATGAGTACATCAACCAGGTTGAAGTGTTGAAAATCATACACAAGAATAAAGGCAGAGGTGATCAGCGCACAAACCCAAAATGCCGGATAAAGCCTGCCAAAACGGTTAAGAATAAAACTTTTCCAGTGCGTTATTTTATTCAGACTCAGGCTGATTGTAAATCCGCTGATCATAAAAAACAGATCCACGCCGGTGATACCATACCTGAATGTAAAATCCGGACTCAAGTGCGGCTGGTTATGAGTATAATGAAAAAACACGACACCCAAAGCTGCCAGACCGCGCAGTGCATCAAGCTCTTGTAACCTGCCGGCGTGCACATACCCATTCTTAAAATACGAGGAGATTTGTTCCATCTATACAAAGATTTGATCGTGACCCATATACGATCACGGTAGATTTCCAATAAGATTAAAATAAGGCTAGTGACCCGTTTTGGGGCTGATTGCTTCCAGCTGGATGTTTACTTGCTGCCCGGCTACTGCCATGGAAAAACAGCAGATAGGGGCTAAAATGAGGGGAAAGAATTTCGTTTTCATAAAAATAGTGTGTTATTATGGATCGTAGAATCTTCAAAAACCGTGCGTACCGTGCCAAGGCTATACGTTAAGACAAAGGCAGGATCAATATGCATGGCTATGAAGTACAATAATACGAAAGTTTAATTACGAATCAATAAGGAGTTACAAGATTTTCAACTTAGGAACACTTCCCTAATCAGCTGTTATTTAGTGTATTTAGAGGGAGTCAATTTATTATTTGCAATCGGGATGAACAAGGTGATAACGACCCTCGTAGGAAAGAATTTACAGAATACAAAACATCAGATGGCATTCAACCAGATTTTGTGGATTTTAATACGAAAACCATCTACTAGCTAAAGCCATATAATCCAAGAGCAATGAAAGCCGGGTGGAAACAGTTAAATAGATATAAAGAAGTTTTAGACAGAAAAACAGGATTTGATTGGAAAACGGTTTTGGACACTTATTAAATTATATTATGGATATTAAGGAGCTTATAGGAATTATTGACAAGGATTTGTCACCAATTGGGTTCAAAAGGAAAAATAAAAATTGGTTCTTTGAAAATCTGGAATTAATTAAGAATGTCGAGTTACAGAAATCAAATTATTCAAACTTGTACTATTTAAATTATGGTTTTATAATTAAAGAAATCAATGTAGACTCGAAAAGTAGACATGTATTCAATCAATTAGGCGGAAGTACTACACAAGAGAAGGCATTTGTTAAAGAATTTTTGGATTTAGAATCAAAAAATTCAAAGGACATTGATTTTTTTGAAGATTATTTAAATAGAAATTTAATTTATTATTTAAATAAAATAAATACAACGGATGATCTAAAAAAACATATAATTAATGATTTACCAGATTTAGATATGATTCCATTCGTTGTCAAAGAATACTTTAATATTCCTATTGGACCGGAGTTATGAATATTTATATTTTCTGGAAACTGCTATTTTTAGCCGTCTTTTTTAAGTTTTCAAGTGGGTATGCCCAACAAGAGTTAATATCTTTAAAGTGCATCAAGGGTTAATGCTTGATAAGTACCTTCTGAGTTTCCGTTTTTCCAGTGTTGGGAAATTTGAGATCTTTTAACAGTCCGTAAAACCAACGTATATCGCCAAGCGCCCGCAGTGCCAAAACACGGAATGATATCGTTTCAGTGATTTTAACATTTAAAAAGCCGCCGGTAGAATTTACCTTGGCTGACACTCAAAAACATAAAAGTTCAGTTGGAAGAATCTGCTAATAACTTTGACTTGTAAAAGTTGTGAATTATAGAAGTTAAGCTTTCATAAGAAGGATTTATACTCAATTTATTTCTATTATACGTAATAGAAATTTGTTGATATATTTGTAGTAATTGTTTGGATCTGTGTCCCTCCTCAGTCTCAGATTATTATTTGAAACTCTCTAATTACAGAACGTTTATGAAAAAACAACTCTATTTGTTGATCCTTTTACTAGTGCTTTCCAGTGAGGTGACTTTCGCTCAATCCCGGTTTAACCTTCCAATATGGAAAATTCTCAATGGGAGCGATGCAGGCTCTGCAAAGTTGCCTGATGGTACGCTGGTAACCGTTACAAAGATTAAAAGATCCAACCCCACTTTTGGTGTGAATATGGGAAAGGCGAAACCCCATGGCGGTTTTCTGGATGGTCTCAATAATGCTAATGCGCCTGAAGTAATACCCAATGGTGACGCACTGACCATTAGCGAGTATCTGGGTAGCAAAGATCCAGGCTTATTTACCAATATCTCCGCGCCCACCTTGGAGATTGAGGATGGCTTCAGCGCTTCATATAATAAAGCAGTCGGTTATCATATCAGATTTAGCAAGCCAACCGTCTACTCCAATTTTTTGTTTCTGGATATTGACGGGGAAGTGGATGTTCCTTTTAGTAATCAGGAATGGAGTGTCGCTTTTGGTTTTAATGGAGATGCGTACATAGCACCTACGATCACATTAAGCCCTGGTACCAATCTGGATCAGGAGAGAGGCCCAAAACCCGTTGGACCTAATCATGGATGGAGAGACTTGGTTAGCGGTATCATCAGCCCGGCTGCGGCCCTTAATCTTCCTGCTGGCATGCGGATTGTTAGTCAGCAAAACCAACAGGATTCGAAAGACCCGGACGAAATTAAGAACCAGTATCTGGCCAGCTTTAATGAACCGGTAACTGACTTTTTTGTGCTCTGGGGGATTGTACAATCATTTAGGGATGCTGGGAATGCGGATGACAACGTTCAAAATTCGGCTATCAGCCCCATTAGTGTCGAGCTTTCTCCGGATTTCGGTGATGCGCCGCAGTCTTATAAAACCTTGTATGATGTTGATGCGCTGTTGAATGGCCCTTCTCATGGTATCGTACCTACTTTGAGGTTAGGCGCTACCGTTAATTCAGAAGCGGATGGCCAACCGGGAACGGGGGCGGATCGTGCGACAGATGATGACGGGGTTGCAAGCTTACCGAATATCACATTGGCACAAACCGTAGTTTCTTATACGCTTACCACAAGTTTCACGAACGATACGGGTTTACCTGCTTTCATCGTAGCCTGGCTGGATATCAATAATAATGGGAAATTTGATGCATCCGAGGGCATTAAGAAGAGTCTTCCTGCCAACCAAACGAGCGGGTCAGTGCCCTTCGAGTGGACAGGTTTTACGATAGCAACGGGAAACCAAACGTATGCGCGGTTCAGGATAACCACGGAAGCCATTACGACGGCAGACATAGGCGGTGCATTTATTAACGGCGAAATCGAAGATTATAAGATTGCATTGGTGTCCACGCCACTACCTGTTACACTGATCCGTTTAACGGCGGGCAAGAGCACGGAAGGCATCGGCCTAACCTGGAAAACGGCACAGGAAAAGGATTTCAGCCATTTCGAAGTTGAGAAAAGTGCAGATGCACGTCAATTTAGAAAAATCGGTACGGTGGCAGGTGCTGATCAGGGACTCTATCATTTTAATGACAGCGCACCAGCGGAAGGCAACAACTACTATCGCTTGAAAATGGTAGACCTGGATGGTTCTTCGGCGATATCCAGGGTACTGCACGTGAATTATGAAGCCAATCCAACCTATTTACTCGTAGAAAACCCGACAAAGGGTGGACAGTTTCAGGTCATCACCAATGCGTCGGCCCCGAGCTTTGAGCTCTATAATAGTTTAGGAGGTAAAGTGGAGGTAAAACACAGTGGAGAGCCCGCCGACCAGACCTATACGATGAAAGTCAAAGGCCAGCCATCTGGTTTGTATATACTTAGGATGTTATACAACGGAAAGGTTATTTCTAAAAAAATAATTTTCCCATAACAGCAAGTCATATATTTTAAAAAGCACCAATTTGAGGAGATTGGTGCTTTTTTGTTTTCGGGCAGTTTTTCATTTCCCCGGATAATCCAATTAGCAATCAGGATTTCCTTCCCGCGTTTGCAATGTCAAAACATAGAATTGTATCACCTAATTGACTTTACTATGATGAACAGAATCTTGTATAGCTCCTCGTTACAATCGGGACTTGCCTCGAAGACAAGATTATTCCTTTGCCTCAAACGCCTCTTGATAACACACCGTTCCTACCGGAACGTCATGTTTAAAGGGTAGAACCAGAAAATATTCCGCGGGAACATTCGGCAATACGAGAGAAGCATTTACTTTAAATCCGAATCTCTCATAATATTTTGGATCACCCAGCACAACACAACCAAGTGCTCCCAATGCTTGAAGGTCATGCAATGCAGCCTTCATGAGTTGAGTACCAATACCTTGTTTTTGATGGCCAGGCAATACCGAGATTGGGCCTAAACCGTACCACCCTTTATCTCCGGAAGAAATAGTAACTGGAGAAATGGCTACATGACCCTGGATCTCATCATCTTGTTCAGCGATTAAGGAGATCGTCAATTGTCCGACTCGTCGCAGGGCATTAACAATAAATTGCTCGTTACGATTGGAATGAGGTGCTGATAAAAATGCTGACTGCGTTAGCTTTTCAATAGGGTATTCATCCTGAGGTTGTTCCCTGCGAATGTAAGTATTCATTATTTGCATAATTAGGTTGCTGCCCACACCGAAACTACTATAATTTTGACAACTTAACTTTTCTATTTAAGTTGTTCAGAACGGAGGGTTATCCTACAACTCATCCACACTAACCCCACCCAATTCCTGAAAAAGGGTTTGCCAATAATGCGTTACGTGCGGATTATTTTCTTTGGATGAAGCCGTGGCCTCAAATGGAGAGACAATGGTCACCTGCGGCGAACCAATGGCATATTTTTCAAGCTTTTTAACATCCGACTTCGCCTCCTCTTCCGCCTGAGCATCTGAAACTGGTGGTTGTTTATGGAAATCACGGCGGTCCGCGCCTTTTACACTTTCAATCATATCACTGAAATAAAACACACTGACCTGCGCGCCACTCTCGCCCGCTTTGGCAATAACCGGCAAACTGGCCCAGATATCGGTTGACTGATTGGACGAGCCCGTATTCTGCTGATTTAATTTTAACAGCAATTGTCTAAGAAAAATACTCTTTTCGCGCTGCAAAGAAAGCTGGAATGCGGTTTCAATCGCTTCACGATCGGTTGCATTGGCGCCGTCATTTACCTCTTTTTCGCTACGGATTGTCAGCGATAAGGCTCTCGCTTTGGATGTATTTTCGTGGATAAAATATACTTCCAGCTTATCGCCTTTATTTTTCATATTGTTCTCCATGATATCCGTCAGCGTCTGCCGGTATTTATCATTAACATAGGCCTTGTTGACGTTAACGCTTTGGGTTTTGTCCAAAAAGATCAGGGTGTAAATAGGCGTGTCCGGCATGGCGGCCGCTTTTTCTTTTTCAGCGCCACAGGCAGCAAGCAAAAAAACAAGTCCTGAAAGAACAGCATATTTAATTTTTGAAGAAGGATGCATGAGAAACACGGGATTTTTAAGAGAATTCATAGCTCTGGATTTTCGTAACGAAACTACGCAGTTCGTTATAACCATACAACGCCAAACGGGATGGACGGTTTATTTATTTTATTAACACACAAAAATCCCTCCAGAACAAATCGTTTTGGAGGGATTTATCAGTTTTAACTAAAAACTGTGTTGAGAATCTCCTCAACCCTTATGCTGATCCTGAATCATCTGCACCAACTCTTCCGAGATTCCGGTCGAAGAATATCCGCCGTCGTGGAAAAGATTTTGCATCGTAACCATGCGTGTCAGGTCTGAGAACAAAGAGACTGTATAGTTTGCACAATCGTCAGCCGTAGCGTTTCCAAGCGGGCTCATTTTGTCTGCAAATTCATAGAATGCGTCAAACCCACCGATTCCTGAACCGGCTGTCGTTTTCGTCGGAGACTGGGAAATGGTGTTGACACGAACATTTTTCGCCTTTCCATAACGGTAGCCAAAGCTGCGTGCAATACTTTCCAACATCGCTTTTGCCTCTGCCATATCCGTGTAGAAAGGATAGGTGCGCTGAGCGGCAATGTAGGATAATGCCACAACAGATCCCCATTCGTTGATGGCATCCAGTTTTTCGGCAACCTGTAAAAATTTATGCAGCGAAAGTGACGAAACATCAAGACTTTTCAGATACCAGTCATAATTAAGGTCGCCATATTCTTTGCCTTTGCGGATGTTTGCGCTCATACCAATCGAGTGCAGAACGAAATCCACTTTTCCGCCCAATACATCGATTGACTGGGTATATAATTTTTCAATATCTTCAACAGACGTGGCATCAGCAGGAATAATTTGCGCATCACAAGCTTTCGCCAATTCGTTGATTGCCCCCATACGCATCGCGATTGGTGCATTCGTCAACGTGAATGTAGCGCCTTCTTCCTTTGCTTTCAATGCAACTTTCCAGGCTATTGAATTTTCATCCAAAGCGCCCGATATTATTCCTCTTTTTCCTTTTAGTAATCCGTATGCCATGATTTCTTTATTGCTAATTACGAGTTAACGCCTTTTTTGGCCGACAAAGTAACAAAATTTTGGTTGGTTAAACCATATCCTTTTTTGGTGAAAAGTACGCGATTTTCATCGATCAAGGCTATTTTTTTACCGGTCCTATTGGTTTTAGCAGGAGTTTTTCTTCCAGGAATTTCTCCGTAGCCGCATAAACGCCCTGCACATCCTTCGACCGCAAATAAGAACCAATGACATGGTCGCCGCTGTTTGGAAATGCCTGTTCTACTTTAAGATTTTCCGGTGTTCCCAGCTTTGGAAACATATCCAGCATCGCTTTTACCGATACAACCTGATCCTGTTCCTTCTCATTTTTATAGTAGTAACCCATAAAAACAGGCATTTTGATTTTCTCGAAAACTTCCGGCCTCGCTACCAGGTCGATGGTTTGCTGAAGGGCCATCAAGCCATTGGTGCTATAACTTTGCAGCCAGAAATTCGCCCGTTCCGGCTCCGCATCCGCTGATTTCCGGAGATCGCCCATAAACCCGTGCAATATTTGTTTTCCCCAGGGACCGGTGATCAGTTTGATGGCAGGACTGGCTACGGCGATGCACGGAGAATAAAGAACCACTCCTTTGATTTCAGGATTCGTAGAGGCCAAAAAAACGGTCAATAACCCTCCGGCCGATGTCCCCACAACGATAACACTGTCGCCCAAAGCTTTTCCGATGGATAAAGCACGTTTGGCGCCGGCAATAAAGTTTTCGGGTGTAAGATCGTCAAAAGCATTCGGGTCGCTGATACCGGCATCATGCATACGCGATAGGTAAAGGTTCGCGCCGTATCTTTTGGCAAGATCTTTATGGATAGGATCTCCCTCTGCCCAACTGGCTCCAAAGCCATGAATGTACACAATGCTGTAAGGTGTTTTTTCCTTTTTGGATGTATCTGCCCAGACAATACGCGCCTGATTATCTCTTTTCAGGTCTTTTACTGCGGCTTCTGAACTGTTAATTTCCTTCTCTAATTCAGGTAAATTCTGGGTAACCGTTGGCAACGTAGCATCTGGCGCTGTGGCAGTTACTTTCGGACCAGCAAAATACACGACGGCAAGAACTGCCAGTACGGCAATGAGCCAAGCAATAATTTTTAACATATATTATGATTTTTGAAGGTTTCTTTGCTCCGAAAGTTCGTTAGTTTTATACTGCATTCCAATTGTGGTTATAAAGTCGGGTTTTATCTAAAAAAAGACAATCCGTTTTTTATACTTGTTTCAAAAAGGAATACGATTTTTAAATCCATATTAATTTAGCCAGGAAAAAATGCCCAACCTCTTACTTGTCGAGGACGACGCCAATTTAGGACTTTTGCTTCAGGAATATCTGATCGATAAAGGATTTCCAACGGACCTTGCTACCGATGGGCAAAAAGGCTGGCAATGTTTTGTGGATAACCAATATGATCTTTGCATTTTTGACGTCATGATGCCGAAAAAAGATGGGTTTTCACTGGCCAAGGAAGTCCGCATGAGCGGGCGTGACGTGCCGATCATTTTCCTGACGGCCAAATCCATGAAGGAGGATACGATGCAGGGATTTCGCGTGGGTGCGGATGATTATGTAACCAAACCGTTTGACCGGGAAGAGCTTATCCTGCGCATTGAAGCCATTTTACGCAGATACCGCAAACAGGCGGACCTGCCCGAAGAAAGTGCCGTTTTTCAGGTAGGAAATTACACTTTTGATTACCACCATCACCAGCTGACGGCCGACCAAAAGAGTACAAAACTGACCAGTAAAGAGTCTGAACTGCTGAAACTCTTTTGCCAGAACCTTAACCAGCCTATCAGCCGCAGCTTTGCCTTGAAAACGATCTGGGGCGATGATTCCTATTTTAATGCGAGAAGCATGGATGTTTACATCACCAAGCTGCGCAAGCATTTCAAGGAAGATCCTGCCATCCAGATCATGAATCTGCATGGAGAAGGTTTCAAATTGATGGTGGGCTAATGGTAGGGAACAGTTTGAGATAAACAGATCCGGGATATACATAAAAATAACCTCTGTGAAACTCTAACTATTTCTCCGTGGTTCTCTGTGTAAGAAATTATTTACAATAAAGCCGACAGCGCATAGCTGATCGCCAAATAATAAAATGATCTACTTAACCCGTCGCCCAAGACGCAACCGAAAATCCTCAGCAATAAGGGATATGGTACAGGAAACCACGCTTCAGGTTTCAGATTTTATTTTCCCGATGTTTATCCAGGAAGGTACCAACCAGAAAGTTGAGATTAAATCCATGCCTGGTATTTACCGTTTTTCACTGGATACACTGCTGGAAGAACTCAAAGAGGTAACAGATCTGGGCATTCGTGCGATTGATCTTTTCCCGAATTATGCGGAAAACAAAAAGGATAAATATGCTTCCGAAAGTTATAAGGAGGACACTTTTTACCTGAAAGCCATCACAGCCATCAAGGAAAAATTTCCTGAACTGGTGATCATGACGGACATCGCCATGGACCCTTACAGTTCGGATGGACATGACGGACTCGTTGAAAATGGAGAAATCCTTAACGATGCAACCATTGAAATATTAGGAAAAATGGGTCTGGCGCAGGCAAGAGCCGGTGCCGATATTCTCGGCCCAAGTGATATGATGGATGGCCGTATCGGTTATTTACGTGACGTTCTGGATCGGGACGGACATACGAATATCAGCATCATGTCTTATTCGGCGAAATATGCCAGCGCATTTTACGGTCCATTCCGCGACGCTTTGGAATCTGCGCCAAAGTTTGGGGATAAAAAAACCTATCAGATGAACCCGGCCAACAAGCGCGAAGCGCTTCTGGAAGCACAGCTTGATTTCTCAGAAGGAGCTGATATGCTGATGGTTAAACCTGCCTTGTCTTATCTTGATATCATCCGCCAGCTGGACGAAAATTTCGACATTCCAATCGCTGCCTATAACGTTTCGGGTGAATACGCGATGTTGAAAGCGGCGGCTATGAACGGCTGGCTTGACGGCGACCGTGCCATGATGGAAGTATTGATAAGCATCCGCCGCGCCGGCGCCAAATGTATTTTAACTTATTTCGCCAAGGAAGCCGCTGTGATTCTGAACCGATAGACTTCGAAAGCAATTATACTGTAACTTTAAATCACGCTACGGAAAGCCAACTTCCCGTAGTGTGATTCTTATTTTCCAACAAAAATCAGCTATGAAAAAAAGGTACTCATTTTTATTCCTTTTAGGACTACTGCAAACCGGTGCAAACGCACAGGAAACCCGATTATTGAGGTTTCCGGCTGTCCACGGCAATCAGGTGGTATTTTCTTATGCCGGGGATCTTTATACCGTTCCCAAAAGTGGCGGTGTAAGCCGGAAAATCACCAACCACCCAGGCTATGAGACTTTCCCGAGATTTAGTCACGATGGGAAACAAATTGCATTTACGGGCCAGTACGATGGCAATACCGAAGTTTTTGTCATTCCTGCTACGGGAGGTGAACCCAAAAGGATAACGTACACGGCAACTTTGGGAAGGGATGACGTCGCCGATAGAATGGGGCCTAATAACGTCGTCATGGGCTGGACTCCGGATGACAAAAATGTTGTTTACCGCAGCCGCGGAACTTCATTCAATGCTTTTAAAGGAAAACTGTACAAAGCGCCCATCAGTGGAGATTTGAGTGAAGAACTGCCATTTTCAGTAGCCGGATGGAGCAGCTACAATGAAGACGGATCAAAACTAGCCATGAACCGTGTCTTCCGTGAATTCCGTACCTGGAAATATTACAAAGGCGGAATGGCCGATGAAATCTGGATTTTTGACGTAAAAACAGGAAAAACGGAAAATGTCACCAACAATCCTGCACAGGACATTTTTCCGATGTATTATAAAAACAAGGTTTATTTCCTGAGCGACAGAGATCGTACGATGAACCTGTTTGAATACGATACTCAAAGCAAACAAACCAAAAAAATAACTGATTTTAAGGAGTTTGACTGTAAATTTCCGTCACTGGGAGACAACGCCATAGCCTTCGAAAATGCCGGTTATATTTATTTGTATGACCTGATAACAGGCAAAACGGAAAAGCTTTCGATAACGGTTTCCGAAGATTTTTCATCAGGCCGCAACAAACAGGTTGATGCCGCTAAAATGATTGACTCTTATGCCATTTCACCGGATGGGAAACGGGCAGCGCTGGGTGCGAGAGGCGATGTGTTTTCGGTTCCTGCCAAAAACGGCGTGACCCGAAATCTTACGCAAAGCAGCAGCGCCCATGACAGAAATGTAGAATGGAGCCCGGACGGGAAATGGCTGAGCTATTTATCGGACAGGAGCGGGGAGGATGAATTGTACATCCAGAAACAGGATGGTTCAGAGCCTGCAAAACAGCTCACCAAAGGCGGCGGGAGTTATAAATTCAATCCGGTTTGGAGCCCCGACAGCAAGTATTTGTTGCTGGCGGACAGAAGTCAGGATTTGTACTATGTGGAAACAGCGACGGGAAACAAAACCCTGATCACCCATAGCGACAGCCGGGAAATTGACGAGTATACCTTTGCACCCGACAGCAAATGGATCGCCTACACCGAGCCCGGAAAAGCCAGAGCCTTCGATGTGATAAAATTATATCAGATTGGCAGCAAAAAAATGGTGCAGGTAACCGACGGCTGGTATAACAGCAATCAGCCCAAATTCAGCCCTGACGGAAAACTCCTTTATTTCGTTTCAGCGCGCGATTTTAATCCGACTTACAGCAACACCGAATGGAACCATGCCTACAGCAACATGGAAAAACCCTATTACGTGCGGTTGGCTGCGGATGCGAAATCTTCTTTCCAGCTTGAAAATGATGAGGTAACTGTAAAAACAGATAGTGCCGCAGTGAGCAAACCGGAAATAAAAGATAGTAAAAACAAAAAGGAAGTTGCTAAAAAAGATGCTCCAAAAGCGGATGAAATTGTTGTAAAAGTCGACGAGGAAAATCTGGCAGACAGAATCGAAAGTTTGCCGGTAGCAGCCGGGAATTACAACAATCTATCAGCGGCCAACGAGGGTGTATATTACACTTCAAGTACAGCAGGGAAGGACCGTTCCTTAAAATATTTTGGTCTGAAAGACAAAAAGGAAAATGAAATCGGCGATATCGGCGGCTATGTCATTAGCGCGGACACTAAAAAAATCCTTTTCCGTAAAATGGCCGATTGGTATATTGAAGATCTTGGTACATCCAAGATTGAACCAAAAAACAAGCTGACCCTGGATGGTTTGAAGTTCAATACCGATGTACGTGCCGAGTGGAAACAGATCTATGACGAGAGCTGGCGACAGATGCGTGATTACTTTTACGATCCGAACATGCATGGCGTAAACTGGAAAGCAATGCATGATAAATATGCCGCTTTGCTGCCTTATGTAAACCACCGCAACGACCTTACTTACCTGATTGGTGAGCTTATTGGTGAGTTGAATATCGGCCACGCCTACACCAACCCGGGCGACAGACCTGAAATTGAGCGTGTTAAAATGGGTCTGCTTGGCGCAACATTCAGTCGCGACAAAAGTGGTTATTACAAAATTGAAACCATTTTATCCGGTCAAAGCTGGAACAAATCGCTGGTATCTCCGCTGCGGGCACCGGGTGTAAAAGTGAAAACCGGTGATTACATCATCAGCATCAACGGAAACAATGTGAAAAACTTCACCAACCTTTATCAGGGATTGATCGGCAAGGCCGGACAGACCATTGAAATGGAGGTGAACAATGTTGCTTCTGATAAAGGCCGCCACAAGATTATCGTAAAACCGATTGCTGATGAGGCTGATTTGTATTACCATCAATGGGTACAAAACAATATCGCCAGGGTTGAAAAGGCTTCCCGCGGGAAAGTGGGTTACGTGCATATCCCGGATATGGGTCCCGATGGCCTTAACCAGTTTGCGCGCTATTTCTACCCGCAGCTCGACAAAGAAGCTTTGATTATCGACGACCGTGGCAATGGCGGTGGAAATGTTTCGCCGATGACCATTGAACGCTTGCGCCGTCAGCCGGGTCTGGGTGCGATGATGCGTAACAGCAAGTCGGCCGTTGTGAAACCGGACGCACAGATCGGACCAAAAATCTGTCTGATTGATCAATATTCTGCTTCTGACGGAGATCTTTTCCCTTATCAGTTCAGATTCTATAACATCGGACAATTGGTGGGACAGCGCACCTGGGGTGGCGTTGTCGGTATTCGTGGCTCTCTGCCGTTTATTGACGGAAGCGATTTACGGAAGCCTGAATTCGCCCATTTCGCAGCGGACGGTTCTAAATTTATCATTGAAGGCGAAGGGGTTTCACCTGATATCGAGGTGGTCAACGATCCGCACCAGGAATATCTTGGAAATGACGTTCAGCTTGACCGGGCTATCGACGAAATGAAGAAAAAAATAGCCGGACAAGGTCAGAAAGGTGTGCCCAATATTCCAAAATTCCCGAATAAATCCGGCAACTGATCCTTTTCAGGAATTATTTCATACCATTTAACATTAAATCAGGCAGAGTTTACGGGCTCTGCCTGATTTTTTTGTTGTTTTGGGGAAATTGTTGGGGCTTAAACTATATTCAGACATTTAAAAACTGTTTGATAAAATCACGAATAGTTATAAAATTTAACTCAGACAATCACACACTATTGCCGGTACTTACAATCGGTAAAATTGATAACATATGAAAACAGAACAGATTAAGGAACTATTACAGCAATTCGAAAAGGCGTGTTATAATTACAAGGGTGTCGAATGCTGGAGCGCCCGTGACCTCCAAGAAATTCTCGGGTATGCAAAATGGGATAATTTTGTAAAAGTGATCAACAAGGCCAGGGTTGCCTGTGAAACCAGCCAAATTAGCGTTTCAGATCATTTTGCCGAGGTCGGGAAAATGGTCGGATTAGGGAGTGGCTCCCAACGGGAGATTGAGGATATGGCACTTACCCGTTATGCATGTTATCTTGTTGCCCAAAACGGCGACGCATCAAAACCCGCTATCGCCTTCGCACAAACCTATTTTGCAGTCCAAACCCGCAAACATGAAATTATAGAACAACGTTTACTGGATGTGGCGCGTGTTACTGCCAGAGAAAAACTATCTAAGTCTGAAAAAAAACTCTCCGGTATTATTTACGAAAGGGGTGTTGATGATAAAAGTTTTGCCATCATCCGATCACAAGGCGACAAAGCTTTATTTGGAAGATTTTCAACACAGGATATGAAGAAAAAGTTGTTGATTCCGGATGGGAAACCATTAGCTGATTTTCTGCCGACGCTTACAATTAAGGCAAAGGATTTCGCCACAGAACTAACCAGCCATAATGTGGTTGAGAAAGATCTGAAAGGAGAAAAACCGATAGCAAAAGAGCATATCGACAATAATTTGGCGGTGAGAAAGATGCTTGGTGAAAGAGGTGTGAAACCAGAAGATCTCCCCGCCGCAGAGGATACAAGTAAGCTAAAACGTAAACTTGAAAGTGATGAAAAAAAAGTCGTCAAGGAAGCTAAAAAACCTGGCTCCCGAAAAAAATAAATTTTCCCAATCTTAATTCTAAAAAATATATCAACCATCCATTACGCTATGAAAAAAATCCATTTGGCTTTCCTTTCCGGATTGCTCCTTTGCAACCTCCCGGCATCCGCCCAAAAGAAAACCGCCCTTCCGCCTGAATTCCGTATCAAACAATCAGAAACCGAAGCACATATGCGTTTCCTGGCCGCTGACGAACTTCTGGGAAGACGGACCGGTGAACAGGGTAATTTGATCGCGGCAAGATACATCGCAGAGCAATTCCGGAAACTTGGCGTAATTCCGGTTCCGGGCAATACTTCTCCGGGTACCTCTGGTTATTATCAGAATGTCCCTTTTGAAAAAATGGGATCCAACGGCAGCGGAGAAATCATTGCCGACGCAGAAAAATTGAAAAGCGGGGAGGACTGGATCCTCATGAACGGCGACGCAACCGATATCACAGCACCTTTAGTCTACGCGAGTTATGGTCTTGAAAATATAGAAAAGGGCTGGGACGACTACAAAGGCCTGGACGTAAAAGGAAAAATTGTTCTCGTGCAAAGCGGTACACCCGATGTACAGACACCTTCCGAGATTATCGCTTCGTCGGCCGAAAAAAGAAGGCTGGCGGCGGAAAAAGGAGCTCTGGCAGTCATCGAATTGTTTAATGCACCCATGCCCTGGAATATGGTCAACCGCTATTTTGCGGGCGAGCGTATTTCTTTGGCGGAGTCAGCCACTACCACCAAATCAATTCCCCATGCCTGGGTTAATGGAAAGGAAGCAAAAATTACACGTGCACTTCGTGGGGTACAAACGGTAACATTTAAAACAACCGGACGTAAAAGTCAGATTGTAAACAGTTACAACGTCGCAGGTTACATCCCAGGATCTGATCCTGTTTTGAAAAGTGAATACGTGTTACTGACCGCTCACTATGATCACGTGGGTGTTGGGAAACAAGGCGGACAGCCGTTCACACCGGAAGACAGTATTTTCAACGGGGCACGCGACAATGCCTTTGGAACGGTTGCCGTATTGACCGCTGCCGAAGCTTTGGCCAAAAATCCACCCAAACGCTCCGTTTTAATCGTCGCTCTAACGGCAGAAGAAGTGGGTCTTTTGGGAAGCCGTTATTATGCCGCTCACCCACTATTGCCTTTGAACAAATGTATCCTGAACCTGAATTCCGATGGCGCAGGTTATAACGACACCACCATTGTATCCGTCATGGGTTTGAACAGGACCGGCGTAAAGACAGAAATTGAAACAGCCAGCAAGGCTTTTGGCTTGGGTGTGTTCGCCGATCCGTCTCCTGAACAAGGGTTATTCGACCGGTCTGATAACGTCAATTTTGCAAAGGAAGGAATTCCTGCGCCCACTTTCACACCAGGCTTCAAAGAATTTAATGGTGATATCATGAAGAATTACCACCAGGTTTCAGATAATCCCGAAACGGTTGATTTCGGTTATTTATTAAAATTCTGTCAGGCCTATGCCTACACCGTTCGTCTCATCGCCGATCGTAAAACAGCTCCGCAATGGATTGCAGGGGACAAATACGAGGCTGCGGCTAAAAAGCTTTATGGGAAGTAAAAGTTGTTTTTACTTTATAAACAAGAGAAGCCCGGTAGTCGCTACCAGGCTTCTCTTGTTTTGCCACTAATCAATTCGCAAAGATTTTGGCTTCAATTCCTTACCGCGCACCCGGAGGGCAGTTCTTTTTCAAATAATCGGTAAATAATGTTTTTAAGTGCAAAGATGTTCCTTCACCTTCATAAATACCGTGAGAACGGTTGGGATAAGGCATAAACTGGAACACTTTGTTGTATTTGATCAGCTCATTTACCAGCATTTCGGCATTCTGGTAATGCACATTATCATCGCCGGTTCCATGGACATACAACAAATTCCCTTCCAGATTTTTTGCATTCGTAATCGGTGAACCCTTTACAAAATCATCCAGGTTTTCCTGAGGAATACCCATGTAACGTTCCTGATAAATGTTATCATAAGTAAGCTGATTGCCCACAGCAGCCACAGCAATACCTGTTTTAAATATTTTTGGATATTTAAACAAAAGGTTCAGCGTTGAAGAACCACCGCCGCTCCATCCATGAACTGCTACACGGCTAGTATCAATAAACGGATATTCTTTAAACATGGAAGTTGCCGCCCCAGCCATGTCTTTAATGTTGATCGTACCAATATTACGATAAATCGATTTACGCCAGGCACGGCCTTTCGGCGCAGGTGTTCCCCGGTTATCAATCGAAGCATAAATATATCCGTCCTGAGCCATACTTCCGGTGTAAAGGCGGTTACGGCCCGTTCCATAACTGTCATGAACGGTACTCGAAGCAGGCTCGCCATAGACTGAAAATACAATCGGGTATTTTTTTGCAGGATCAAAATTGTTAGGTTTTACCATCCAGCCATCGACTTCTACACCTTCCTCCGTTTTAATTTTGAAAAATTCGATATCAATACCGGCCGGTCTGATGCGCATCATCGTCTGGCTGATCGAATTGTTGGGATCTATTGATTTATGATCCGGAAGCGTGATCCATTCCATCATCGGCGCCATACGTGCATTTGAGAAACCATGCGTCGCAAATTTTGCAAGAGGAGAAATTTCATAACGATGCGTTCCGTTCTGGTCAGCCGGGGATAAACGCTGGGCTTCTCCCTTTCCATCCAAGGGTGCGCGGTACAAATACTCCTGTGTCGCGTTGTCCGGCGATGCGGTGAAGTAATAAGCGTTGTTTTTCTCATCGATTAAAACAGGACGGATTAGGTCGTATTTTCCAGTAGTAATCAGCGTTTCTTTTTTCCCGTCGCGACTAACCCGGTAGGCATGTCTCCAGCCGTCCTTTTCACTCACCCACACAAATTCCTTACCATCACTAAGCCAGTCCCATCCAACCGGACTATCTTCCCAGCGGCTTTTTATATCGATCCAGGCCTCGTCCGTTTCAGAATAAAACCCTTTTGAAACACCTGTTTTAGCATCGATATACATCAGCGTGCTCGCATTTTGTTTACGGTTCAGCTGCTGAATAACCAGCTCATTGGCACTGCCCGACCATTCCATACGCGGCACATACGTATTCTGCGGATCACCCGGTATATTCATCCATTTTGTTTTGGCAGAAACCACGTCAACAACACCGATTTTATACGGTGAAGGCGTTTGTCCCACTTTCGGATATTCAACCGGAATGGTATAGGAATAGATCGAATCCGTGGTATTGATCATCAGAAAATTACGGATTTTTCGCGCATCCAACTGCCAGTATGCAATGGTTTTGCTATCCGGGCTCCAACGGAAACCATCACGGCAATCGAATTCTTCTTCATAAACCCAGTCAAAAGTACCGTTGATCACGCGGTCCGTTCCATCGGCTGTAACCTGCTTGATCTGACCCGACAGAAGATCTTCCGAATAAATATTATGCTTACTGACATAAGCTACTTTTTTTCCATCGGGAGAAAACTTTGCAAACATCAGCGACGATGCCGGACGCCCTTTTCCCAGTTGTTTCAGGGTATTAGTCGTTAAGTCCAGCAACCAGTAATCGCCTTTGGTATCATAACGCCAGACTCTTTTCGCATTCGTATAAATCAGCACCTTATTCCCGGCCTGGCTGAAAGAATAACTGCGTATTTCCAGCGATTTATCCGAGCCTTTCGGTGTGAGCTGCTGCCTGGAAACAACTACCCTGGACTGTTCGCCGGGCAATTTAATTTCTACAATCTCGCCCTGCGCCAGATCTGTGTAACCACTGCCATCGGCTAACCACTGGAAATTATCGGGTATTTGCGCAAATAAAGGAGAGGAAAGGATAACAAAGACTACTGCTTTGATCAAATGCTTCATTTGTGAATGGATATGAATTAAATATTATACGAACAATTGCTAATGCAATTTTAACACTTTGATTTGCAAAATCCCATGCACAGGTCATAATCGCATGACAATAAGCCATTTTTGGTAAAGTTTCCTTACCAAAAATGGCTCCTGCCCACCAGACATTATTTTTCCTCCCCGGGATCCGGTTTGATATCCTTCACACGCGACCGCCGCTGCTTTCGCAGGGCTTCGCTCAACAAGTATTCTATCTGTCCGTTTACGCTTCTGAAATCCTGTTGTGCCCATGCCTCGAGTTCTTTCAGCATGTCGGGATTGATACGTAAAACGAACGCTTTTTTTTCTGCCATATCAAGGATACAAGGTACCTGCGTTCAACACAGGAGTAACCGATTTTTCACCACATAAAACAACCAGCAGATTACAAACCATTGCCGCTTTTCGTTCCTCATCCAGCGTAACAATTCCTTTTTCTGAAAGCATGGCCAACGCCATATCCACCATACCCACCGCTCCGTTGACAATCTGACGCCGCGCTGCCACAACCGCAGAAGCCTGTTGACGCTGCAACATTGCTCCGGCAATTTCTGGCGCATAAGCCAAGTGACTGATACGCGCCTCGAGAACATCCACTCCAGCCCTACTCAACCGCTCAGTCAGCTCAGCTTCAAGCATTTCGTTTATTTTTCCGCTGCCGTCGCGTAAGGTAAATTCAGGAATTTCCACTTCCTCAGCCTCCATGGTATCGTACGCATACACCCCGGCCAAATGACGCACCGCCGCTTCTGACTGAATTTCCACATATTTGGTATAATCATCCACCTCGAAAGAAGCTTTTGCGGTGTCTCCCACGCGCCATACAACAACCGCAGCGATTTCGATCGGGTTTCCAAGTTTGTCATTCACCTTCAATTTTTGTCCGTTCAGGTTTCTTGCCCGCAGGCTTATTTTCTTCCGGCGAAAAAACGGATTGACCCAACGTAAACCACTTTGCTTCATGGTTCCCATGTAATCACCAAAAAAAGTCGTGACAACGGCTTCATTGGGATTGATAACCGTCAATCCGATCAGGATAATAAAACCGACTATCGAAACCAGAATACCAATATTCGGACGGCCATCCGCAACCGAAAAAATGACACCACCAAACAACATGATCAGGCCAATCGCAAACAACAAAAAGCCTGATATCGAACGTAATTCTTTTTCATTCATAGCTTTAAATATGATAGTAAAATGATATCACAATGTTATCAAAAATTGTTCATTTATTTTTACAAAAAAGGATAAAAAAAATCCCAAAGCCGCTGACTGGCTTTGGGATTGGATAAGTGGTAATTGTAACTAAAAACGAAAATTAATCGGAAGGTTATATTTAACCCGAACCCTCTTACCCCTTAACCAGCCAGGGTCCCATTTTCCGCTCATTTCGCCAACAACACGAAGAGCTTCCTCATCAATGCTTTTGTGCACACCCTTAATAACCTTATAATCGCATAAAGTACCATCCTGACAAACCACGAACGATGTGAAAACCCTTCCCGAAATGCCTGCTCTGGCGGCGTCATTGGGATATTTCATGTTTTGTTGCAAAAATTTATACATCTCAGGAATTCCCCCATGATATTGAGGCTGGATTACCAGCTCCGTATACTCGATCGTCTCACCGTCCATGTAAGACATTCCCTTAATAAGTTTTCCACCTTCATATAACTCCTCAAATAACCGGGTGCCGTCTTTTAACTGACCTATCCAAATACCTTCTTTCAAACCTGCTTTGACGGTCCCACGATCATAAATTGTTTGATCATGATAGGTTTCTGTCGCAAATTCTCCGTGACCATTTCCATCTTTGACCAGTTGATTACCCGTTCTGTCTCTAAAGTCTTTAAGTAACGACACGGATGAGCTACTGAACACTTCCGAATTCTCAGTAATACTGGTAAGCTGGCCGCTCTCATACCATTTAGTCTCCTCACAAACACCATTTGCAGTAATTTTCATTGATTTAACCATCCCATCCAGATTATATTCTTTCTGGATGTCTGGTTTACCCGCATAGCTGAATTGATTTATGTAAAGTATTTCGCCATTCAGTTTACGATCTACAACCTGAAAAACAGGCACATCATACCAACCTTCACTAGAAAAAGTACGTACTGCCTGTACCGAGTCGGTAATTTCGGTTTTCCGCCAGTATTTTTCCTCTTTCAGGATCATTGAATGTTTGATATTCCATCCATCTGATGTCTGCTCCTGAGATAAAATATTGCCGTTGACAAAACCAAAGTCATCGACAGGAATATTCATTCTGTACTTGCTCGTCTTGTTGCCCGATAATTGTTTGCCCCGCTTGTCGTAATAAACATTCAGGCACTTTTTCTCCTCATCATAGTTCAATAAAGGCTCTGATTTGAATTTCACAACAATTTCCACGGCCTGACGTACTTTTTCATTTTTAATTTCAGCAGGTTTCCACGCTCTAAATAAGCTGACCACACGCTTGGCCTCAACATCACATAATGAATCTATTCCCGAGACAATTTCCAGTTGAGAAGCACGCCCATCCGTTTCAATAACAGCCTTAACTACCACATTCCTATCCAAGCCTTTCGCAGCTGACTTTATGGGTATCCGCAGGTTAGAGGACAAATAATAGTCAAGCATGTCCCTTCCACCCGAAGGCTCGGCTACTTTTTCAACCTCATTGCCTTGATAAACTTTTTGTTGCAAAACACGTTGATGTCAGGAAAATAAGGAAGAGGGTAATGTTTTTCATGATTATAAAATATTGTTGCTATGATTTCCCACCACATCATTTCATGCTGACGCTTTGGGTGATCGAAATACTATTGCTGCATAAAATTAATCGGCAAATTATACAGTATCCTCACTTTCTGACCGCGCAATTGACCGGGCTCCCATTTGCCACTCATTTTTTTTACGACCCGGAGCGCCTCTTCGTCCATATCCGGGACCAATCCTTTTTCCACTTTATAATCACAAAGACTTCCGTCCTCACAAACCGTAAACGAGAGCCTCACTCTTCCCGTTATCCCTTTTCTGGCAGCATCAGCCGGGTACCTTAAGTTTTGGCCAAGAAACTGATACAACCCGTTCAATCCACCTTTGAACTGGGCTTGAGTCCCTTTGACGCTGTATGTTATTTTTTCTCCGTTCACAAAACAATGCGCGTCCTTTAACACGCCATTATCATAGGATTCCACATAGTAAAGAGTACTGTCAGACCATTTCCCAATCCATTTTCCCGTTTTTGCACCCTGATTTACGGCACCCTCTTCGTGTAAAAGTCTATTTGCGTCATTTACGCTATACTTCCACCAGCCGTTTCCATCCTTCACGGTTTGCTTTCCGTTAAATTCCCATGCACCCAATACTTTACCATCAAAAACTGCCAAAGGTTTATTAACCGGATATTCCACAGCACTGCGGACCTGACCGTTTTTATACCAGCTCACTTTGGTGACGGTGGTATCCTGTGTCGTTTCCACTTCTCGCAACATCCCACTCAGATAGTATTCCTTTTTCAAACCTAGCCTGTTCGATGCATTGTATTCCTTGTAGGAAATGAGTTTTCCGTTGTCCTGAAAAGTCAGCACGGGTACGAAATTATTCTCATTGCGATCCTCCGCCAATAGCTGGTACACTTTAACCGAATCAACACCTGGCTCGCCATATACTTTGTGCCATAATTCTTTCCGTTGAAATGGAACCGTATTGACCTTTCTCCAATGGCCCGCCCTAAGCTCTTCATAGACAATATCTCCCCTGATGTATCCCTGCTCATTGACAGGCATGACGCTGCGGTATTCGTAATCTTTGGGAATGTTGGTCGGCTGGTATTTTTTATCATAATAATTTACAAAGCTCCAAGACGTACTGTCAAAATTTTCAAGAGCGGCAGCGTTAAAATGGATCTGATAAATGACTGCTTGTCTTACTTTCTGATCTTTTATCGTTGCCGGTTGCCATGATGTATACAACCCAAAGGCACGCAGGGCTTCGATGTTGGACAGGGAATCCTGGCCTTTTACGATCTCCAGGCCCGTCACCGATCCGTCGGGTTCAACAACGCCTTTGACAAATACTTTTTTATTAAGACCCTGAATCCCCGATTTGAAAGGAATCTGAACATTTGATGCTAAAAATTGATTGAGCATAGCAGCTCCACCGCTCGGAACGGCCTGAATTTCCACTTCATGCGGCTGATAAACAGTCTGACTGATAGCCTGATAGCTCAATAAAATAAAGACCAATAACATTCTTTTCATAGGGTAGGTATGTTTGCTGATCCCAAATATACCGAATCCGTTATTTACCATCATTATACTAATATTATAATATCGGGTAAATTTTAAGTCTTCGCAGCACGGGTCACGCCATAAAACTTAACCTACTGATAACCTGTCAGTAACATCCAGGTAACATGAAATAATAATATTTGTAACATGGGAGAAACAACTCATTTTCGAACGATTATCATTTCTGACTTACACCTCGGCGCAGGTGGTTCGAAGGCGGAAGAAGTTACCAATTTCCTGAAAAGCTATTCCTGCAAAAAGCTTATTCTGAATGGTGATATTATTGACGCCTGGCAGTTGAAAAAATATGGTGTCTGGAAACGGAAGCATACCCTGTTTTTCAAAAGAGTCCTGAAGATGATTGAGGAAAACAAGACCAAGGTGGTCTATATACGCGGAAATCATGACGACTTCCTTGATCAGATCATTCCGCTGCGTTTAGGAAAACATTTTCAGATCCGGAAGGACTATATCCTCAATTCCGGTTCCCAGCGCTTTTATGTCACGCATGGTGATGTATTTGATTCCATTACCACCAACATGAAATGGCTGGCTTACCTGGGCGATATCGGCTATACTTTTTTGCTTTGGGTAAACAAGCTTTACAATAAGTACAGGGCCTGGAAGGGTTTGCCGTATTATTCTTTGTCGCAGAAAATCAAACAATCGGTGAAGATGGCGGTCAATTATATGTCGGATTTTGAAGAAAAACTGACAGAACTGGCCCGCTCGCGCGACTGTGACGGGGTGATCTGCGGACATATCCACCATCCTTCGATTCGTGAAATCGATGGGATCATGTACATGAATTCAGGTGACTGGGTGGAAACATTAAGTGCGCTGGTAGAAGACTTTGACGGAAACTGGAACCTGCTCTACTACAATCAGCAGGAATTTGAAGATAAAGCGACAGACCAGAAACAAGCCAAAACCACGGTAATAGACAACTTCCCGACTGTGGACAAACAAGTAGCTTTTACGGGACTTATTCTGGGTCAGGATAAAAGACGGATCATTTAGTAGCGTATCATGAGAATATTGTTTTTGGTACAGGGAGAAGGCAGGGGACACCTCACACAGGCGATTTCCATGGGGCAGATTCTAAGAACTGCCGGTCACGAAGTTGTGGGCGCGATGGTTGGCAGTGCCGTCGGGCGACAAATTCCTTCTTTTTTTACCGATCAGATCCAAGCGCCGGTTCATTATTTTAACGCGCCAAGCATCGTTTACAACGGCGGCGGAATGAACACGAAAAGGACTTTGCTGGGCCTGGTTACGCATCTTCCGACCTACATTAAAAGTTTACACTATATACACAAGACAATCCGGGAAATTCAACCGGATCTTATCATCAGTTTTTACGAAACATACAGCGGGCTTTACAACATTCTTTACCGGACACAAATACCCATGATTTGTGTGGCGCACCAGTATCTGATCCTCCACCCGGATTTCACTTCTCCCAAAAACAGCTGGCTCAGCCGGACACTCATCAACCTCAATTCCAAAGCGGCCTCCTGGAAAGCGAGCCAGAAACTTGCCTTATCCTTCCGGGAAATGGCATCGCTGCCTGATGAAAAACTGATTGTTGTGCCACCGCTGTTAAGGCAGGAAATACAGGATATTTTTCCCGTAAAAAACGATTTCTTCCTGGTGTACATGACGCACCATAGCCTGAGCGCGCAGATAATCGCATGGCACCTTGCTCACCCGGAGGTTCGTTTGCATTGTTTTTGGGACAAAGCCGACGAACCTGACGAGCTTGTTTATGACGACACGCTCTCTTTTCATCGTATCAACAGCCCGAAATACCTCAAAATGCTGGGCACCTGCCGTGCTTTGGTTACAACAGCCGGGTTTGAATCGGTTTGCGAGGCGATGTACCTGGGTAAACCCGTGATGATGGTTCCTGTTCCGAATCATTTTGAGCAGGAATGTAACGCGCTCGACGGCGTGATTTCCGGTGCCGGGGTTACATCCAAAACTTTCGATCTCTCCGTTTTACTGGATTATCTTCCCCATCATGTCGATCAGTCGGCAAAATTCAGAAACTGGTATCACCGCGGAAATGCCATGTTTATCAACAACATCGAAGCTTTTGATAAATCTAACCCCATAAAAAACCGGGTAACCTCGGCTACATTTTCTTAAAAATCATCGTCTCGGTTCCCTGATTTCTATGAATTTTCAGCTGACCTTCAGATTTTGTGTAATGATATTCGGTTCCTGAAACAAGCCAGGCTTTTTCACTCCAGTCAGGCTCACCTACTTTTGTCCCCCCAAAGGCCGATACCCGGATTCTGCAATATTCCAGCAATTCATAACTACCTTCAACGGTGTTTACGAAAGTATTTCCTGCAATCGTACCGGTCTTTTCATTATCCTTAAAGGTAAATATCACATCCTTATCAGCCTCCGCCGGCTTAGTCTCCAAAACGCCGGTCGATACATGCTGATAAGCTTCGAGTTTCCAGGTCCCGGTGAGCGTCGGTGTGTCACTGCACGGAGGTATAACACAACATTCCGTTCTGGCACATTTTGAAGCAGAAAGGCTCAGAACAAACGGAATTATTAAAACAAACAGAATCTTTTTCATGGCTGATTTTGTTAAAAGCTAATGCCCAGTCTTATCGCAATACGATTGTAGACACGGTCTTCGTCCCGCTTAATCTGAGTGTAATACGCTGGTTTTTTTACAAATGCTTCCTGTCTTTTATAGGTTAAGGAAATTGTAACAGACGACGCCCCAGGCTTTCCTGCGCGCAATCCGATTCCCGGATTAATCATCAGCCCTCCCTTGGTATCAAATCCATCCGAATCCTGATGAAGCCAGGTAAAACCGTATCCGGCGTCGGCCAGTGCAAAAAAACGTGCGGTTCCCCGTGAAGGCAAATCATAGCGGATACCGGCTGCGATCGGTGTTATCAGCGCCGTTTTATACCAGTCGGCACCCACCGTAACCCCGACACCCAAACGGGGGCTCATCTGAATCCCGTTAAATGTCTGCGCCGTTATTGACACCTTACTCTCAACCCTATCATCTGGCCCGCCCTGTGCATATTTAACCCGGCCAACCAAAGCACCTAATTCGGTATGATTGATATATTTCTTCTTAAATGGCGTCTCCTGAGCCATTACAAAGCTCAAAGACAGCATTATCAACAGCAACGTCAAAAATATCTTCATGATCTTAACATTAAAAGCTGGACAGGTAAATTCAAAAGTTGGCAACAAGCTGATCCGACAACGGATGCTCATGGAACTGCCTTTTTCACAGGAATCTTACTCAGCAAACGAAGGTTTTTGGGGTCGCTGGCATCATACTGATAAAAACCATCTTTGCCGATCAGCATCAGATTGCTACCAAGTGAGATCACGTCATAGGCATCCATATCCTTATAAAAAGACAACAAATGCTGGTCAATCGTCATTTTATCTTTTACATCAAAAACCTTTAAACCCTTATCGCCTTCACACAGAAACAAGGTCGGGAAGTTGATGCTGAGTCCGTGCGGATTTTCCATCTGATAGGTTTTAATCAGTTTAGGAGCGGTTGCGTCGCTGACATCCACCAGATCCATTTGATTGGCTGTCCCCGGACAAGCTGATCCTGTACGCAGTGTCACGTAAGCAATGTCGTTATGCACCACCACCGGATCGCAGGCGCGGCCATGTTGAAACGCCGAAAGTTGTTTGGGCTCAGCCGGATTGGCGTTATCAAAAATGAGCATGCCCGTAGTTGTTCCCAGGAAAAGTTTGTTTTGATAAGGGAAAATCGTCTCGATATTGAAATTGGTAGTCACCGTTTTGAAATCACCTGGCTGGGCAGGATTTGAGATATTAAACAGGTGCATATTATTTTGTTCAACCGTGTATAAGTACTTGTCATACAAAGCAAAACGAGCCATGGAACCCGCCTGGCCATTGGTCTGGGCAGAAGAAGATGCAGAGCCCGAAGAGCTAAAAGACGCCTTAGATGACAACATGTCGTTCCAAAACCAGCCCCCATTCCCAGCCCAGTTCTCCTCACAATTTGTCGTGACCGTCTCGGTTACATAGTCAACGGTATAATCCTGAATAGAAATGACCGGCCCTCCGGTATTGTTTAACAATGCCCAGCCAACGCCGTCAAACTGGCCAGACCTGAAAACATTTTCAACCCGGCTGACTTCCTTGGCATTTTCAGGATCACTGATATCAAGGGCAACCAGGTCGGAAAAACTGTCCGCATACAGGATGTTGTTGCGGACCGCAATATCTCCGTTTCCGGGAATCACAATAAACGAGACAAATCTGGGGTTTGCCGGATCGCTGTTGTCCACAACATGAATCCCTTCCTTTATTTCATTGATAAATAGATAATTACCCTTGGTATAAATTTTCCCCGGACGAACGAGTTCATGTTTTGTTTCTGACTTAACACTATTGCGAAGATCCGTGAGTGAACGGGTCAGAGGCGTTAGCCGGCGTGTAATGCGCGTCTCTTTGCATTGATCATTGCACGAAAATAATCCAATCGAAAAGACCAAAACGATAAAAGGAAGTAGTTGTGTTTTCATGACCAGGGGGTTTGTTAGGCATGCTTCTTTATATTATTTCTCTGTTTAATACCAGACACACAGATAAGCATAAAGGTTGTAACTCTCTCAAACAAAATCAGCTGACCCTTAGGAAACTATCAGCGCGTCGCTTTTTTGATTGGAATTTTACTGATTTCGCGCAGCGCAGCCGGATTCGTCGTATCAAACTGATAAAAACAATCCTTGCCGGTAACCAATATCGTTTTACCAAGGGAAACAACACCATAAGCAACGATGTCCTTTTTAACCGATAACAGATGTTTGTCAATCTCCATCGGATCACGTACATCAAAAACTTTGAGCCCACTTTCTCCCTCGCACAGGTATAAAGTGGGGAAATCAACAAGCGTAGCGCGCGGATTTTCCATGCGGTAGGACTTAACCCGTTTAGGAACTTTGCTATCGCTGATATCGATCACATCAAGCTTATTTGCAATGCTTCCGCAGAATGAGCTGGTCCTCGTGGTAACATAGGCGATGTCGTCCTGAATGGTAACCTGATCACAGGGAGCACCCTGAGGGAAGTTGGATATCTTTTTCGGCATTGCCGGATCTGTATTATCATAAAGGACCGTTCCGCTCTGCGAACCTAAAAAAAGTTTATTCCGGTAAGCAACAATGGAAAAAAGAGTGGACTCGGTGTTGATTCTATTCTTGGAAACGGGTTTTGCCGGGATCCCTAAATCAAACACCCCAAAACTTCCCCAGTTAACAATGCTATACAGGAATTTATCCTCAAACGCAAAACGGGTGACTGATTTCATACCCTCAGACACAGTTGACGTATAAACCATGTCCCTTACCGGAACCGGCGTGTTGTCCTCACAGTCAACCTCAAATGTTTCCGTTTCATACTTCTCGTTATATTCTCCGATAAACAGTCCCTCTTGACCTGCTGACCATTGCACGCTGTTGAACGACCCGGAATAAAACACGTCATGAACACGCCCTACCTCCATCGCATGAGCCGGATCCCTGATATCTATGGCTACAATGTCCGTATAGCTGTCGGCATACAGAATATTGTCACGGACAACAATATCTCCATTGCCCGGAATTTTTATAAAAGAGATAAATCTGGGGTTTGCCGGATCACTGTTATCGATGACATGCACCCCTTGTTTTATTTCATTGATAAAAAGATAATTACCCTGAACAAAAACTTTACCCGGATCCTGAATTTCCCTGGCCGGTGCAACATCCACACCGCCCCTTATCTCAGAAAATGGATGGTAGATCGGGATCTGACGCAGAACAAGCCTTGTTTCTTTACACTTATCCCTGCATGACGATAAGCTGCCGAACAACACTAAAATGGTCAAAAAAAGCAAAAGTTTTTTCATAATGTCGAGGGTTAAGGTTAATATTTAAGTCAAACTTTTTCTCTCTTAAGTGATAGAACCAATTTAAACACAAAAGGTTGTAACCGTCCAAAAACAAAATCGTCCGAGAGCAAAGCCTACGGACGATAACGCACCCCGAAAACGTCGATTGACACCAACGTTTATTTTCTTTAATGTCTTTATTTCATGGCTAACAGATGGCTTTCGGCTTTATCGCGATTACTTACTTTCCGGATTCATTATTCTTCCCATAAAGAGAATGGTATTGGATGTTTTTTCACTGATGATCAAGCCAAACGGGCGGTCGAAAATAACGTCTCTGGGTTCTGGTCCTGCGGAGGTAGCAATCATTCCAATCGATGTTACAGCAGCAGCTTCCGTGCCTTTTTCGTCAATTCCCAGATAGGTATCTTGTTTCACAAAATCTACCTTCACAGCTGTCGCTTTGCTGATTTTACCGAATTGGGCGGAATTCACAAAAGCTTTGTTCATTCCCATCTTTTCCAGGATACCGTTTAATTTCTTCGAGTATTCCAGCGTAAACCGGGGCAAACCGAGGTTAATGCCTGTCCGAGCCGTATCAGACTTGATCTTACTCCACTGCGAAGCGGTCATTGCATCCATAACCTCCGTAATGGTAATCCCGTTTTGCGGGAGTATCAGGGTCATTTCAAACTGTTTATTGCCGTAAGGCAATTTAACCGCCGTAAATTTTTCGGAACCTGATAGTGCAAAATCTGATTTGGCAAACATCATTTTTACATTCCTATCGGTTCCTGTCTGGAGATGAAATGGTTTATCGAGTGTATTTTTTGAATCGAATTTTGTCGTCCAGTCTCCTTTGAAATACAACGCATTCAGCAAAAACATGACGGCATCAGCGTCGATCTTATCCAGCACCTGCTTGATCTTGCCATTGGTTTTGTCACTTGCCCATTGGTTGATCTTCGCCACGGCTGCACTATTAAATTCAAGGCCCGTTACCTCGGCATTGAAGGATTGTTTCAGGACGTTTGTAAAATCGGTTTCAACCTGGAAAGTATTTTTATACCAAACCGAATTGGCCAGGCCCAGGCTCACTTTGGAATCGGCCACCGGCATATCATTTAAAAGCGTCTGATAGGCTTTGTTGAGATCTGCCAGGGAAACACCTTCCATTTTGAGCGCCTTCAAAATTTCGGCGGCTGTTTCATTTTCGGCGCCGTTCAACAGCATGCCAAGTGCCATGTGAAGGCTTAGCGGAGAGACAAATAAATTTTCAACAGGACTTTCCGCCTCCTGTAAATTTTTAAAAAAATCGAAAGCAAAATCATTTGTACCGGCTGCAATCCGCTCCGGAATGACCACCGGACGAATGGCATCAGGCTTTGAATCCACAGCATCATCGTTACAGCCGAAAACAATTCCGGCTATAACAACAACAGCTAATTTGCTGATTTTAAATATTTTATTCATGGCTAATAAATAAAATGTGTGCATGATATTCAATATCACAAGCCAGCTTGTAACTGTCTCTTATAGTAAGAGTGATTTAGCTGCGAAATGGTTGTAAGCAATTCAGATTTTTTTTAAAAAGAATATCGTACCCCCCATGAAATTCCGTACAGATACGGATGCGCTTCCAGGGTTTCGTTATTCTTAAATCCTGATGTCAGTGACTGCTGGTATGAACCCGTAAGCATGGCCCTCCATTGCGAAGACAACCGGTAATTAAAACGAAGGCCTGTTGTGGCTGCCCAATTGAGGCTGCGGTACACATCATCACTTGCTTTCGTTGTGATCACATTGCCTGAGGCCGACTCAATTTCATTGCTCATGAAAAAATTCGCCATCATGCCACCCAGCAGGGAATAGCTTAATTTCTTATCCGGATTCAGCGTAAAACCAGCCTGCAGCGGTACCTGAAGATAACGGTAATCGTTCCGGACTTCCTTGTTTAAATCTACGTACAGCGCATTCGACAAAGGAGGGCCACCAACCATTCCCTGATATCCCTGGTTGGCAGCATTCTTATCAACAAGCGCGCTTTCCAAAACATTTTGAGAGCGGTTGGTCGCAGCATCAATCAGATAACCACCTCCCTCATAGCTGGAATTCCCCTGTAAATAACTCACGCCCGTTTCCACAGACCAGTGTTTGGAAATGCGCTTTCCGCCCTGCGTCTGCAACGCATAGGAAGTGCCCGCGTGACTTTCCCCAACCTTGGATCGGCTCGACGCATTGGCAAAAGCAAAAGCCGACGGAGCCGAGGTAACTTTTACATTGGGATTAAAACTGGCGGGCATCACACCCACACCCGCATAATACTCTCTGTTCTTTTTCGGTGCTTTTTCAGCTATGTTTTGCAGCGCATCCGGTTTGAAAAACACATACCGTTTCTGCACGTACACATCCAGATCCTTATAGCCGATCGGTGTAAGTGCTTCCGCTAAAATCTGACTGGCAGCATCCATGGGCGATACACGCACGTCCGGTGCCGCATTGTTACTTTTAGAAAGCACGGCAATTTCTTCGTTTTTGTTGTTGCCTACTGAAGGTAAAATCTTGTTCTCTGCTGCAACATCGGCGGCGGCGATATTATTTTCTGCCGGCAAAACTTTCGGATTATCCGTTTCCGCAGATATCCCCGATTCTTTGCTGTGTCGCACTGAGGCAAGCTGTTCAGGTTTTGCTTCCGGTAACTTTCCGGTCGGTGTAATTTTATTATGATTAGGCTCAACCTTTGCAATCACCGTTTCAGATGCGTTGTCCGGTATTTTTATAACATTCTCCTTATCCTGAATATTCTTTTCTGTTGGCTGTATCTCTGTTTTTTTGCTATCCGATTGCTGACCTTCTATTTGTGTTTTGTTTGCTGCGATTGGCTGATTTACATCTGTTACATCACCAGAACCATTCCACAACGCCACACCCACCGCTAACAAGGCGGCCACCGATGCAGCTGCATACCAAAGCCGTGGTGTCTGCCACCACAGCGGCACCACTTTTCTCTCCTCTTCGTCAAGGCGAGCCTCTATGCCTTCCCAGGCAGACAGAGGAGGTGTTTCAGAGGCTTCCTGAAACGCCTTTTTCCATTGCTCTTCAAAGCTATTTGTTTCGGACGGATCCATCATCGAATCTTGTTTCTTTGTTCAATTTTTCCTGAAGAAGCATCCTGGCACGCGAATACTGCGACTTGGAGGTTCCTTCAGATATACCTAATTTCTGGGCTATTTCATTATGCTGGTATCCTTCAATGGCGTATAGATTAAAAATGGTCTGACAACCGATAGGGAGTTCTTTTATAAATCCCAGCAGCTGCTGCCATTGAAAATCCGCCAAAATCAATTCCTTTCCTGCAAGTCCGTTCTCATAACCGTCGATATCATCAAGCTGTTTCAGATATTTCTGCTGCCTTAAATGATTCAGGGCCGTATTGACCACGATGGAACGCAGCCAGTATTCAAGCGGACTGTCATTTCGGAACGTACTTATGTTTTCATAAATTTTTATAAAGGCATCTTGTAAAACATCTTCCGCATCCGTGCGATTTTTGGTGTAGCGCAGGCATATAGCAAACAACTTCCCCCCAAAAACATCATATAGCTGTTTCTGGGCGACACGGTTGCGCTGTTGACAGCCAATCACCAATTCATGTTCGTTAAAGGTCATCCGAAGCTTAAGGGGTGCTACTTTCGGTTTACTATTATTTTTTTTCTTTTACCGCAAGCAATAAAAGCCTGTTTCCTGCATTAAATCTTCACCATCCGTTCGTCTGCGACCAGCCCAATTTTCACTTCATAATGTATTGACACGATTATCCGCGAATAGGTTGTAACAGCGCTTTAAAAAATGAAAACTTTTTTTACCTTACCTAAGTTCAGCTATGGTGCCCATTATCACAAAATAGTATCCTAAATCGTACAGGATGACGCAGCAGGAACTATTACCTGGCACATATCCTTTTATAGTAGTTAAAATAAACCGAACTTATTTGTAACCTAATCTCTTTCGCTCATGAGTCAATATATGGTTGAAATCCAACTTCCGGCTGTTATGACGGAGGAATACACCGAAAAAATACCGGCGCAGAGAAAAAAAATAAATGAAATGATGGAGCAGGGGCGTTTAATGTCCTATGCCCTTTCAGAAGATCGTTTAAAACTCTGGTGCGTGGTAAGAGCGGAAAGTGAGTTTGAAGTGATGTCGCTTGTTTCAGAATTTCCGCTGATCGATTTCATGGACCCGACAATTTGTAAACTGATGTTTAACAACGTCGTTGCACTCCGATTGCCCATGTTTTCATTGAATTAACAAATAATTATTTTTCAGGAACCTCATTGTCGACACGATGAGGTTCTTTACTTTTAAGACGTTCTGAATTTTTACAAGCTTTTTATTGATCTGATGCTTTTGAAAAATAATCATTTGCCAATTTCGGCCTGGCTGAAACGTACCCTTTTTGTTTTTGCCGCTTTACTGACTATGGCCTGTTCAGGCAATGGAAGTCATGTGCAGGAAAATGCACCGAAACAGGGACAAACCGAAAGTGCCCCGCTTAGGAAAAATCTGAAACTGCCGGAAAAATCAGCCCATTCGCTCTCAAAAAATAATGGAAACCGGGACGTACCGCAAAAAGTTTACAAGGTTCTGGCATACATCCGGGCCAATGACCGCGCGCCGGAAGGGTATCAGGGAGGCAGGAAATTTGGCAATTATGAGAAACACCTGCCGCTAAAAGACGAACGGGGAAGCGCCATGAAATACCGGGAATGGGACGTTAATCCCAAAAAGAATGGCAAAAACCGGGGTGCCGAGCGCTTGATCACCAGCGACAAACACGCCTGGTACACGCGTGACCACTATAATTCTTTTACCGAAGTAGAATAAGTTTTTTCGATTGCAGCTTTTTATCTTTGTTCATCATTTACTTTTACATCTGATTTATTCAGTTTTCCAATCATGAAAAACACACATTTTCTTATTGCAAAAAAAGGAACAGATCTTCGAAAATCTTTTCTGGGAGCGTTTATCGGGATCATTGACGGGCAAAAAGCCACGTCGATGAAGGATTTTCATGAGCAAATTGGTGCCGCACTAAACTTCCCTGACTATTCCGGTAAAAACCTTGATGCACTGGATGAAATGCTGAACGATCTGGAATGGATCGAAGAAGAAAAGGTCATTATCTACATCACCAATTCCGGCGACTGGCTTTCAAAAGAAAAAACAGACGATAAAATTCTTTCCATTCTTGATATTTTTGACGCAACCGCGGAGGACTGGAAATGGATGGACGAGGAGGAAGATATCGCGAAAAAGGAACTCAGGATTATTTTTGAAGATACCCCAAGAATCCGGAGGATATTGGAAGAGCAGGAAATTCCGTTTGGCGATTGCTGATCAGATGTCGGCGCCCGAAAGTTTTTTCAAATCTCGTTTCCACTGCACATAACCCATCACAGCTAACCCCAGAAACACAGCATACAAAATCGCTGTGAGGTATAGGTCTTTATAAAAATACATCACCGTATAACAGACGTCCGCTACAATCCACACGATCCAGTTTTCCAGGTATTTACGCACCATCATCCATTGACCGATCAGGCTGGCGATCGTCAATGCCGAGTCCGCGTAAGTGAGGCTGGCATTGGTAAAATGGCCTAAAAGAAAACCCCAGCAAAGGGTTGCGCCGATAAAAATCAGTGCAAAAATGCCGTATAATTTTGTTGGCGTGCGGCTTACCGTGATCCCATCATGGGTTTTGCCTCCATACAACCACATCCACCAGCCGTAAATACTGGTAAAAAAGTAATACCCCTGAAGGCTCATATCGGCATATAACCTTACCTGCCAGAAAACGATGAAATAAAGGACTGCATTAATAATCCCAAAAAACCATCCCAGTACATTTTGCCGCGTGTTGAGATAAACACAAATAGCCCCCGTCAGAAAACCCAGTACTTCAAGAACCGTTGTGGCTATGCCCGCAAAAGTTATGGATTGATTAAGCCAGTCGATCATTTTATCAAATTAACATATTCATTACAAATGCTATCTATTTACCTGTATTTTTGTAAAATAATTACCGGTATCAACAAAAGTAGAAAAACTGTTGTTACCTATTAAGCCGACCGGGAAATTTCCCGAGACGGCTTTTTGCGTTTGATTAAGTGCATAAAATTGGAGTCTTTCCTTAAAATAATTACGAGATACTTTTGGAAGTTAAAGATTTATTGACGCTATACGGGGCTGACAGTTATCTGGATCTGTTCATCTCTCAAATTGCCTCTAAAAAAGCCGACGCTGCGCACATTCAGATCAAAGGACTGGTGGGGAGTCTGGATGCGGTGGTGGCTGCGGCTGTCCAGCAAAAGAAGAAAAGTCCGGCTTTATACATTTTGAGCGATCGGGAAGAGGCTGCCTATTTCCAGAATGACCTGCAGAATCTGCTGGGCAAGACGGAGGTATTGTATTATCCAACGTCTTACAAACGCCCGTATCACTACGAAGAGGTGGATAATGCCAACGTTTTGATGCGCGGGGAAATCCTGAACAAACTGAATGTAGCCAAACCCGGTCCGTTTCAGATTGTAACGTACCCCGAAGCGCTTTTTGAGAAAGTAATCAACAAACGCTCGCTGATTGCCAACACATTTTCTGTGAAGGTAGGCGAGAAGCTGGATCCGGCATTTCTGACAGAATTCCTGAACAGTTATGATTTTGAAATCACCGATTTTGTTTTTGAAGCAGGGCAGTTTTCCGTCCGAGGAGGTATTCTGGACGTATTCTCCTATGCAAGCGAACACCCTTTCCGTATCGAACTTTTTGGTGATGAGGTAGAAAGTATTCGGTCTTTTGATCCCGATACACAGCTTTCTATTGAAACCGCCAAACAAATCAATATTGTGCCGGACATCCAGCAAAAACTGGTCCACGAAACAAGAGAGTCGTTTTTAGATTTTCTTGACGAGGAAACAGTGATGTGGTTTAAGGATGCAGAACTTACCCTTGAAACCATTGAAAAATGTTTCGAGAAGGCCGAAAAAGCGTTGGAAGAAGTTACCGGTGGCGGCGTACAGATCGTTTCGAATCCGCAGGATCTGTTTGAAACCCGCCGTGGTTTTTTAAATCAGGTTAAAAAATTCAAAACCGTTGAGTTCGGACGCAGGTTTTATTTTAAAACCGAGATTAAACTCCCCTATGCTTCCAAACCTCAACCTTCCTTTAATAAGGATTTTAAAAGATTACTGGACGATCTTTCAGAAAATCAGTCCAAAGGTTTTGTCAACGTTATCGTTGCGGAACAGCCCAAACAGCTTGACCGTCTGGAAAGGATTTTTGAGGACCTGGATCCGTTTGTCAAATTCCAGCCACTGCCCAGTATTTCCTTGCGCGAGGGTTTTGTCGATGAAAACCTGAAAGTCGCATGTTATACCGATCACCAGATTTTTGCCCGTTTTCATAAATACCGGTTAAAGGAAAAGTTCAGCAAATCCAAAGCGATCACGCTGAAAGAACTGAAATCGCTTCATCCAGGAGACTTTGTCACGCACGTCGATTATGGCATCGGCCGATTCGCCGGTATGGAACGCAAAGACGTTAACGGCCAGCAACAGGAAGCGATACGCCTGATTTACCGCGACAATGATTTACTTTATGTAAGTGTCCACAACCTGCATAAAATTGCCAAATACACCGGTAAGGAAGGCGCACCGCCTGCCATGAGCAAGCTTGGGTCTGGTGAATGGGAAGCAAAAAAATCGAGAGTTAAAAAACAGCTTAAAGATATTGCCCATGAGTTGATCGCCCTGTATGCGAAACGCCGCCAGGCACCCGGATTCCAGTTTTCTCCTGATAACTATATGCAGGCCGAGCTTGAATCTTCCTTTATCTATGAAGACACGCCCGACCAGGCTACTGCCACGGCCAATGTCAAGGAAGACATGGAAAAAGGCCATCCGATGGACCGGCTGGTTTGTGGTGATGTGGGTTTTGGAAAAACAGAAATAGCCATCCGGGCCGCTTTTAAGGCGGTTTGTGACAGTAAACAAGTTGCGGTGCTCGTGCCTACGACCATTCTGGCGATGCAGCATTTCAAAACTTTCAGCGAACGTCTTGGAGATTTCCCAGCGAAAGTGGGTTATATCAACCGCTTTAAATCACCAAAACAGATTAAAGATACGCTGAAACTAGCCGAAGAGGGGAAAATAGATATTCTGATCGGCACCCACCGCATCTTGAATAAAGATGTAAAATTCAAAGATCTGGGTCTGTTGATCGTCGATGAAGAACAAAAATTCGGTGTAAAAGCAAAGGACCGGTTGAAAGAAATGCGTGTCAATGTGGATGTTTTGACGTTAACCGCAACACCCATCCCAAGAACGCTGCATTTCTCGCTGATGGGTGCCCGTGACCTTTCGGTTATTGCTACGCCGCCGCCAAACCGCCAGCCCGTAACGACGGAAATTCATTCTTTCAGTGAAGAATTTATACGCGATGCAATCAGTTTTGAAGTGCAGCGCGGTGGTCAGGTGTTTTTTGTCCATAACCGGGTCAATGACATTGAGTCGATCGCCAACATCATTATGCGTCTGGTGCCGGAAGTCCGGATTGGTGTGGCACACGGACAAATGGATGGCGATAAACTTGAAAAAGTGATGGTCGACTTTATTGAGGGCGAATACGATATCCTGGTCTCGACCAATATTATTGAGTCCGGCATTGATATTGCCAATGCCAATACGATCATTATCAACTCGGCACACATGTTCGGTTTATCCGATCTGCACCAGATGCGCGGCCGGGTAGGGCGTTCCAACCGAAAAGCCTTCTGTTACCTGCTGACGCCAAACGCGTCCACCCTGGCGAGTGATTCAAGAAAACGTCTTCAGACGCTTGAAGAATTTTCCGAGCTTGGGGACGGTTTCAAAGTGGCGATGCGGGATCTTGACATTCGCGGCGCCGGAAACTTGTTAGGCGCCGAGCAAAGCGGTTTTGTGAACGATCTTGGTTATGAATTGTATCACAAAATGCTGGATGAAGCGGTTTCTGAACTAAAAAATAATGAATTTAAAGACCTGTTTTCATCGGCACTTGGCCTTCCCAAGAAGTTATTGCCGGATTGTCAGATCGAGACCGATTTTGCTACTTTAATTCCGGAAACTTATGTAAAAAATATTTCGGAAAGACTTTCGTTATATACGCGCCTCGACGATATGAAGACGGATGAGGAGCTGATCGGCTTTGAAAAAGAAGTGATGGATCGTTTCGGACCGTTGCCGAAAGAAGTCGAAGATTTGCTGAAAACGGTTCGTCTGCGCTGGGAAGCGGAAGGTCTGTATTTCGAAAAATTAACACTGAAAAGCAATACATTGAAAGGATACTTCGTTACTTCGCAGAACGATGAATTTTTTCAGTCGCCGAGATTCGGAAAAGTGATTGATTATATAAAAATGCATCCAAGACAGATCGCATTGAAAGATCAAAAAGGGAAGTTAATCCTGATATGTCAGGATGTACACAGTATCGACCAGGCGCAAAAGATTTTGACAGAAATGTGCCAATGAAAGATTTGTAGCAAATAAGTTGGATTGATTTCATACATTTGCAGTTTCGCATACTATTAAATACCAAACACTCTAAGTCACTTTAAAGCAATGATTTGCATGCATAAGATGGGTATCCGGTCGATCGCGTTGATACTGATTGTGTTATTAGCGGCCACTTCCTGTAGTAAGAAAAAAAGACCAACGAGTTTAAAGCCTGGAAAAACCAGTTCAAAAACAGGCTTGGCGTATAATGGCAAGGATGGATATAAGGTAAAACAATACAAAGCTTTACCGGCTGGTCCTGACTTGGTTTATATCGAAGGCGGACGTTTTACGATGGGTTCTCTGGAAGAAGATGTCATGAACAGACGTGACAACCCGAAACGTACGGTGAGTATCCAGTCGTTCTATATGGACCAGACGGAAGTTGCCAACGTTCACTATCTTGAATATCTTAATGCCGTTCAGAAAGATTCATCAGAAGAATTTTACAGCAAAGCCTTACCTGACACAGCCGTTTGGTTCAACGAATTGTCTTTCAATGACTCTTACGTAACCATGTACCTGCGTCACCCGGGCTTCCGTTTGTATCCGGTCGTGGGTGTATCGTGGGTTCAGGCCAACGATTACTGCGCATGGAGAACGGATGCTGTAAGTAAAAGCAATAATGCTGCCGGTGCCAAAGCTGGTCAGCCTAAAAAAGGATTTTCTATCGGTAAGAAGAAAAAAGCAGCCGCTGCCGCCGAAGCAGAAAGTGTTGCATCTTCCGAACCTGCTAAACTTGGAATCGAAAGTGGCTACGTAATGCCTCCTTATCGCCTTCCAACCGAAGCTGAGTTTGAATACGCTGCGATCGCGATGATCGGTACACAGTATGCGGATGAAAACCAGTCAAACCAGCGTATTTATCCATGGGATGGCTCTACCATGCGCCAGCCACGCGGACGTAAGCAAGGAACCATGCTTGCCAACTTCAAACGCGGTCCTGGGGATTATGCAGGTATTGCAGGAAGATCAAACGATGGAGCGATCATCACACAGGAAATTCGTTCATATCCTGCTAATGACAACGGTCTTTACGATATGGCTGGAAACGTTAGCGAATGGGTATATGACGTTTACCGCCCGCTTTCCAACAATGACGTAAACGATTTGAACTCTTTCCGTCGTGACGGATACCAGGATGAGGCCAAAAATTATGACAGTAAAAACGGAAACTCGCTGGTAAACGATAACCTTCGTGTTTACAAAGGCGGTTCATGGTCTGACGTAGCCTACTGGTTGTCTCCCGGAACACGTCGTTACATGGATCAGGATTCTGCAACTGCTATGGTTGGTTTCCGTTGTGCAATGATCGCAACGGGTAGCCGCAAATAAGCCGGACAGTTTTAAAAATATAGTAAAAAGAGCCGTTGCCTTCACTGGTAGCGGCTCTTTTTCATTTACAGCCGTTTTCCTCAATGTTGCGCCGAAGCGATTGTCAGGATATAAAACTGGTCGCAACCGGCATCTTTCAACGCTTCCATGCAGGCTTCCAGCGTTGCACCCGTAGTCAATACATCATCCATGATGATGATCCGTTTGCCCGTTACATTTTCTTTTACAGAAAATACGCCTTTCACATTTTCCCAGCGTTCATTCCTCGTCTTTCCGGTTTGTGTTTCCGTGTATTTAATTCGTTCCAGCACATTACCCGACCATGGAATATCTGTGGCTCTGGAAAATCCCTCAACGAGTTTGTCACTCTGGTTATAACCTCTGGCTTTCAGTTTTTTCTTGTGCAGAGGAACGCTGACAATCAGATCTGCCTCCGGTAAAATACCGTTTGAAATCATTTCCTGACCAAACATAAAGCCCAGCAAAATGCCCACCTCAGCCTGTCCCTTATATTTAAGCGCATGCAGCAACTTCTGCACTTTCCCTTTTTTCGTAAATAACAGATAGGCATGTGTTTCCATCACCTCATGCACATTGACAAATTTATGCCGGATGGTTTCATCATAAACACTGTCCTGCTCAATTCTAGGCAAAGCGATACGGCAGGAGGTGCAAATAATAGCTTCATTGCCGACAAGCCCTTTGTCACAGGCTGCACAACAACGCGGAAAAATAAGATCAACAAAATCAAACCATACCGATTTCAGGTTCATGAACGGATAATTTTGGATGATAAAATGAGAGAATAACAGAATCGTTAGCTGGTCAGCAAAGACATTGTTAACTTTACGACTTCATGAATTTGTCATTGATTTCGAATTTTCAGTAACCTATTTTCAATTACGAAATGAACACCCTTATCCTGAATGCCCGCATCGTGAATGAAAACACGATCCAGGAATCTGACGTGTATATTAGCAATGGTCACATCGAACGTATCGGTAAAAATTTACAACATCTTCCTGCTGAAAGGATTATCGATGCGAAAGGGACCTATTTGCTCCCCGGTGTCATTGATGACCAGGTTCACTTTCGTGAGCCAGGATTAACGTACAAGGCTGATATTCATTCGGAAGCCCGAGCTGGTGTAGCCGGTGGTGTTACCTCGTTTATGGAAATGCCCAATACGGTTCCCAACACGCTTACGCAGCCGTTATTGCAGGATAAATATGACATTGCTGCAAAGTCATCGCTCGCTAATTATTCCTTCTTCATGGGCGCTTCAAACAGCAATTATGATGAAGTCATGCGTACCGATCCAACCCAGGTTTGCGGTATTAAAATATTCATGGGATCCTCTACAGGGAACATGCTGGTGGATTCTCCTGACGTTCTTGAAAAGTTGTTTGCAAACGCGCCCTGCATCATCGCCACACACTGCGAAGATGAACCGACGGTACGCCAGCGGATGGAGTTTTATAAAGAGAAATATGGTGAGAATGTCCCTTACGATATTCACGCGCTGATAAGAAATGAAGAAGCCTGCCTGAAATCCTCTTCATTTGCCAGTGCCCTGGCGCATCAACACAAAACCAGACTGCACATTCTCCACATTTCAACGGGAGACGAGGTATCTCTTTTCGAGATCGGAGAGCGGGTAAACGGGCAGATCCTGCTCGCAAACGGCGCCCCTAAACTGGTCACGGCAGAAGCCTGTGTGCATCATTTATGGTTTGATGCCGAAGATTATCACACCCTTGGCAATAAAATAAAGTGCAATCCGGCGATTAAGGCTCCTCATCACAAGGAAGCCATCTTACAGGCGCTTTTAGACAACCGTATCGATGTCATTGCCACCGACCACGCGCCGCATACGATTGAAGAAAAAGCACAGCCCTACTGGCAGGCACCTTCGGGTTTACCGCTTGTTCAGCATACACTTCATGTGATGCTAGAATTCAGTAAAAAAGGAAAAATACCGCTGGAAAGGGTAGTAGAAAAAATGAGTCACGCTGTGGCCGACTGTTTTCAGATCAAAGAGAGGGGTTATATCCGGGAGGGCTACTGGGCCGATCTGGTATTGGTTGATCTTGACGGTACAACGTCGGTGCAGCCATCCAATATCTATTCAAAATGTGGCTGGTCACCTTTTGAAGGCACAAATTTCCAGTCTGTGGTGACACATACATTTGTTTCAGGCCACCTGGCTTATGAAAATGGGAATTTTGACGAGTCTGTAAAAGGGAAACGGTTGTTATTTTCCCGCTAGATAGGCGTAATAACTCTGGATAACACCCAAATCGGCTTCTGTCCAGTCAAGTGTAGGCAAATCTTGTGGTTCAAGCCATGAGATTTGCTCATGTTCGGAAAGGACAATATCATGGGTGCGCAGTTTGCAGACGAAAGGCACCAGTATGATTTCTCTCCATCCCTGATCCTTTGTCGTAACGGGAAGTTTTTGAATTATATCAATTTCAACATTCAGTTCTTCCAGTATTTCGCGTACCAGCGTTTCTTCGTCCGTTTCGTTTTCTTCCTGCTTTCCTCCGGGAAATTCCCACTGAAGCGGAAAAGATAATGCAGCACTGCGCTGACCGGCCAATACCTTGCCATTATGTTCAATAATAGCGCAAGGAACCCGTACAACTAATTTAACAGCAACAATACTTTCTACCATACCAACGGTGACACAAAATTTACCGCAAAAGTATAGATTATATTCTATAAAAACCAGCGAGTTATTGAATTGATTTTCAATAACTCGCTGGTTTTATTTTACGGTAAATATGAAATTTTCGGGATGTGCTGCCCTGTTTTAAAACAGCTCTCCGGACCGGTGTCTTGGCAAAATTCCGAGGTGACGAAACGCTTTCTCGGTTACTTCTCTTCCTCTTGAAGTTCTTTTGAGATATCCCTCCTGAATCAGAAATGGCTCGTAAACTTCTTCTATCGTTTCGGCTTCTTCTCCGCAAGCCGTGGCAATGGTGGAAAGCCCCACCGGGCCTCCTTTGAATTTCTCAATAATGGTACTTAAAATACGGTTATCCATTTCATCCAGACCATTCTGATCGACGTCCAGTGCCAGCAGCGCCATTTCCGCGATGGCTACGGTGATCTTGCCATTGCCCTTCACCTGTGCAAAATCACGTGTACGGCGCAGCAGGTTATTGGCAATACGCGGTGTTCCCCGGCTGCGTCGGGCAATCTCGAAAGCCGCGTCATCTTCCAGCGGCGTACCCAGAATAACGGCCGACCGTTTCAAGATCGAAGCCAGTAGCGCCGCATCGTAATATTCCAGTCTCGCATTGATACCAAAACGGGCACGCAGCGGTGAGGTAAGCATACCCGCCCGCGTTGTCGCACCAATCAGCGTAAAAGGGTTCAGACCGATCTGGATGCTGCGCGCATTCGGACCGCTGTCCAGCATGATATCAATTTTATAATCCTCCATGGCCGAATAAAGATATTCCTCCACAATCGGATTCAAACGGTGAATCTCATCGATAAAAAGTACGTCATGTTCCTGCAAATTGGTCAACAAACCCGCCAGATCGCTGGGTTTGTCCAGTACCGGCCCGGACGTAATTTTAATACCCGACGCGAGTTCGTTCGCGATGATATGGGATAATGTAGTTTTTCCCAAACCAGGCGGACCATGCAGCAAAACATGGTCCAGCGCGTCGCCACGATGTTTCGCCGCCTGAACAAATATTTTAAGGTTCTCAAGAATTTTATCCTGTCCCGTAAAATCATCGAAGGACAACGGACGTAATGCCCGGTCGATCTCTTTTTCCGGGTTGGAAAGATTTTCTTTATCTCCGGACAGATAATCCTGGCGCATAAGCTCTTTGACAATAGTAGTTACGTTTTTACTAAAAAACGTACGGATTTTTTCAATCAAAAATAGCCGTTTTTATTGGCAAAACCGAACTTCTACCGGATCACCATGACAGAGCCACGCAGCACGACAGGATTCCGTTCAGGAAAATACTGGGCCTCATACGAAACGATGTATGGATAAACGCCGGGCTGTACTTTCGCACCTTTGTAGGTTCCATCCCAACGGCCTTCTATGGTATTGGTCGCATAAATAACCTCTCCCCAGCGGTTATAGATCTTAATGGAATAATTGGTGTAATAGGCGCCAAAGACATCCAGAGATTCATTTTTCCCATCGCCGTCTGGCGTAAATGCGTCCGGTATAAAAAATCTCGGTTCACATTGATCCACAACTTTGGTGGACTGCTGCGCCACGCAGCCTTCTTTGTTGGTCGCAAGAACGGTATAAACGCCTTCCTTATCGACCGTGATCGTAGCCGTTGTATCTCCTGACTGCGGCCATTCATAATGCACCACGCCAATGCCTTTGGGATCCAGCGTAATTTGGCCTCCATCCGGAATACAGATGTAATATTCCGGAGCCAGTCTCAAAATGGGAGAAGGCAGCTCCTTAACCTGGATCGTATCAGCGTTGTAGCAGTTAAGCCTGTTCTTAACTTGTACGAAATAGGTCCCGGGTTGCTTAACCGTAATACTTTGTGTGGTTTCCCCGGTATTCCATAACCATTCGTTCCAGGAAAGGCCCGTGGCTAATAACACAACAGAACTATCCCGGCACATGGTTGTATCCCGCATCTCGAACGGTGGTGGCTTTCGAAGCGTAACCTCCGTCGTATCTATTGAAAAACAATCCCGGTCGGGCCCGTTGTATGCAACAGCGATATATCTTCCCGTCGTTGTAACCCTAATCGTTTTTCCTCTTCCGATAATTCTTCCCCGGTTATACCATTCGTAGATTTCCGCAGGAATACCCATATCCAGCTGCACGTATGCACCGCAAGTATCAATGTTGGGACGAAGATTCATTGCCGGAGGCGTTTCATAAATGACAACTGTGTCCTTGGTCACGATACTCGTACAGGCATTGGACTGCGACAATGACACCAAATACCTACCAGGCTGCGTATAAGTATGCGAAATTTTAGGCTCTTTGGAAGTTCCCCCACTTTTATCCCCAAAATCCCATACATACATATTATCCTTCAAAGGATCGCAAATCGGCCCGGCTTCAAAGTTAGTCGGCTCACCTGTACAGAATCCATCCGCCGAGAAACCCGGTCCTGAGGCTTCCTGTGTAAAATCCTGCACCATACTAGGCAAACCAAGCTGGCTTTTCTTTCCTCCAAGATTGACGCCATTCCGTTTGTATTCAATCGCTGATACTGAATTTCTTTCCGGCTCACCAATTGATGCGAGATAATCGCTGCCATCAATGGCCATATATATTTTTCCATCCGGGGCAATCTGTAAAGCGCCGAATTTCTGGGTTGCCGAACTATCGATCACGATAGCCGATTCCACAATCAAACTATCGCTGAAAGTTAGATCGTATTGTTTCAAATAAGATTTTGTACCGTTTTCTCCCTGAAATGAAACATACATTTTTTCCCCGCTGGGAGAAAACTCAATCCCATAAGCCTTGGGCGGGGCCGGGCCAAGCTTGATTGTTTTGTCATAAGTTAAAACGCCCGTCGAATCATTGAACTTAAACAACTCAACGTAATTGGTAGGGGGGCCGGGAATAACCACGGCCAGACGTCTGTCTCCGCTGGTACTATCCGCAGCCGAAAACTTCATATAGCCTTCGCCTTTATTGAGGGAATCATGCGCCATACCTAACTCAGGCGCACTGGTTTCTGTGAGCCCTCCCGTTGTTGCATGAAAAATGTGAAACTTATTGGTACCGTAATCATGAGAAATAACCCAGTAAGTACTGTCTCTCTTGTTTTGAACAGCGGCAAGACGTTCCGTGGTTGGTTGCTGCAAGGTCGTGTTTTGCTCAACAATAGCCCCTTTCCCTCCATTCCGCCGCATATCTACCACACTCACGGTCAAGAGTTTTTCGCCGTTAATATCTGATGTCGTGAAAACGTTGAACAAATATTCACATCCCCGGCATGTTGGCTGCGGTACAATAAGGACCGATTGTGTGGAGTTTTTATTACCCAAAAGCGGTTTGCAATTCGCCGGATCGATACAAGGCATCACACCGCCATCCTTGTCCCAAATCGTGATCCCGTCTGAATAAAACAGCAAAATTCCCTTGGAATTGGCAATCGAAGAAGTTCCTTCAGGTGTATTGACCTTACCATCGGTAATAGGCGTGGGAGGGCTGTTTGAAAAATCAAGCCCGGCATTTCCGCCGAAAAACCATTTTGCTCCCTCCTGATTTTCAGGCTGCATACAAATTTTAACATTAACACGGTCCTGAATTTTACATCCGTTAGGCATAATCACTTCGACAGAATAACAACCCGAACTATCGACTTCCAGCGTGGGTGTCGTCTCTCCTTTCGGATACCAGATATAGGTAGCACCTTCAGGCGCACCCTCAGGGTATGGATTGAGTACTAAACTTGTGTTTGGACAAATGGTGGTATCTGATTTCCATTTCTGAAATGCCGGCGGAAGTTCACCAATGGTTACTTGCTGTGTCTCGGTTGTTGTACTGCCATCCACAAAAGTCCGGGTTACCGTGACGGTATAGGGGCCTGCCGTTTTATAGGAATGCAGTGGATTACGGACATTATCTTTCCCGCCATCTCCAAAATCCCAGGCCCAGGCCGTTGCCTTACTATTGGCATCTTCCGTAAACACCGTTCCGTCCTCCGCACATGCCGGGCTTGGCACACAGGTTTCTTTCACCGTAAATGGCTGCGCGTTTGCGAAACCCGCTCCCAGAAACAGCAAAAAGCATAAAGAATAAAATATTTTCCGATATGTATTATAAAATCGCCTCATGTTTCGTTACTTATTCATCATCCCTACCCCGTCCATTTAATATTCTTGTTACCCGATCATTCTAACGAAAATATTATGTTAAAATTTTGTGTGGTAAAGTCTTAAAAACCATGCTAATTTGAATATTAATACGCAATGTGGCGACAATTTGTGAATTATATTTTAGTAATTTTCATCTCCGTATACCCAATTCGCCATAAATGACGAACAATGCCTGAAAATATATGATTAAGCGTTTACTTCCTCTTATGATCATGACACTGCTCTGCCTGAAAGGTTGGAGTCAGGATCCTCAATTTTCCCAGTTTTACGCTAACCCGTTGTATCTGAATCCCGCCTTGGCTGGTGGCGCACTGGCGCCGCGTCTTACGGCAAATTACCGTAACCAGTGGCCTTCGCTTTCTGCCAATTTTGTAACAGCATCTTTCGGTGCTGATGTATTTCTGCCCAATTATAATAGCGGGGTTGGTATTCAGGTAACGACCGACAGCCAGGGTCTTGGCAATTTAAAAGCAACGGACGTCGCTCTCCAATATTCCTACCAGATTTCTCTGAATGATGTCACGTCATTAAGGCTGGGTATACAAGGCGGCTTTGCGTCACGCTCGCTGGATTATTTCGGATTAACTTTTGGCGACCAGTATAACAACGGCGGCCTCACCGGCAACCCATCCTCGGATCCTTTTGCCAATGGCGGCCCCAAAGTATCCTACGCCGATTTCTCTTCCGGCATGATGGTCTACTCCGACTGGTACTGGCTTGGACTGTCGGCGCATCACCTGAACCGCCCCAATCAGGCATTTAGCGGAACAGAAGCCCGCCTGCCCATGAAAACGAGTTTACAGGCTGGTTTACGCATTCCCTTTGCCGGATATACATTTTTAGGCAATGAAATCGACAAGGAAAAAACAATTTCTCCGGCCATTTTGTATAAAAAACAAGGTAAATACGATCAGCTGGATATGGGCCTGTATGTAACCATCGAACCGCTCGTGCTGGGGATGTGGTATCGCGGCATTCCTTTTAAAAAATATGAGCCTTCGATCAATAACCACGAATCACTCGTTTTTCTTGCCGGGTTTCGACAGGACAAATTTTCGATTGGTTACAGTTACGACTTAACGATTTCAACCCTGGGTGCAGGCAGCGGTGGTGCGCATGAAATTTCTATATCCTACATTTTTGAACCGCTCACCCCTAAACCGAAGCGCAGCAGAAGCAGCAAACACCAGCTTTCCTGCCCAAAATTTTAGCATAAATCGTGTGATCTTATACACAAATGCAGGCGAAATTTGCCTGCATTTTTTGTTACAGTATAAAAAGACCAGCCACTTCTTTTCGATTAAATTAACCGTATACATCCAGAGCAAATACATTTTATGAACAAGTCCCCGAAACAAAAACTCTTTTTCAGCCTTTTTATGCTGGTGATGGCTATTGGCGCTGTGGCAGCACCTCCCAAAAGAGAGTATTATGAGATAAAAATGTACCGTCTGAAAGATAAAACGCAGGAAGCAACCGTAGAAAACTACCTTAAAGACGCCTATATACCCGCTTTACACCGCGCCGGCATAAAAAATGTAGGGGTTTTCAAACCCGTGGTTTCTGACACGATGAGCGGCAAGTTAATCTACGTACTGACGCCGGTTAACTCGCTGGATCAATTGCTCTCCCTTCCTAAAGTATTGGAAAAAGATGCCAAGTATCTGGCGGCAGGAAAAGACTATATCGATGCACCGTATAAAAATCCACCTTACGCCCGCATTGAAACAACGGTTTTGCAGGCTTTCACCACCATGCCTGTGCATGCAAAACCAAATTTGACCGGACCAAAAAGCGAACGCGTATATGAACTGCGCAGCTACGAAGGGTATACCGAAAAAATTTACCAGAATAAGGTTAAAATGTTTAACGATGGCGGCGAAGTGCCTCTTTTCGTAAGATTGGGTTTTAACGCAGTATTTTATGGCGAAGTGATCGCCGGAAGTCATCAGCCGAATCTGATGTACATGACGACTTTCGAAAACAAAGCATCCCGTGATGCGCACTGGAAAGCATTCAGCAGTGACGCAGAATGGAACAAGCTGAAGGTAAATCCTGAGTACCAGAATAACGTATCAAAAAATACAAGTTTCTTCTTATACCCAACAGAATACTCGGATATTTAAGAACTGATTTTTCAGGCAACTAAAATTTCCTGCACTTTGTATTGATGGAACATGGGATCGTTCTCGTCATATAGCAAAACCCATATTCCATTATTTTTCATTTAATATCATTTTTTATGAAAGCCGCTGTTTTAAAAAGTGTAAATGAACCCATCGTTGTTGAACAAATAAAAACACCGGAAGCCGGCGAAGGAGAGGTGCTTGTTCAATTAAAAGCCGCCTCACTTAATCACAGGGACGTTTGGATCCAAAAAGGACTATACCCTAAAATCACCACACCGATTGTGCTGGGCTCCGATGGTTCCGGAATTGTCACGCAAACCGGCGCCGGGGTTGACAAAACCTGGCTGGGTAAGGAAGTGCTCATCAATCCTTCCCACAACTGGGGCGACAATCCGGCTTTTTATGCCGAGGAACATAAAATTTTGGGTTTGCCTGATAACGGCACCTTTGCTGAATTTGTAAAAATTGAGGCAAAATATCTTGTTGAAAAACCTGAACATCTTTCTTTTGAAGAAGCCGCTGCCTTGCCCATGGGCGGATTAACGGCGTGGAGGTCCCTGATCACGCGCGCGAATCTTACCAAAAACGACCGGGTACTGATTACCGGTGCCGGGGGAGGCGTTGCCCTTTTTGCCATACAGTTCGCCATTGCAGCGGGTGCGGAAGTCTGGGTAACATCCGGATCCGACGATAAAATTCAGAAAGCTATCGCACTGGGAGCAAAGGGAGGGATTAACTACAAAAATCCAACCTGGTTCCGCGATTTACTTGTAAAAGTACGTGGTAAAAAAACCGGCTACTTCGATGTGATTATTGACAGTGCCGGTGGTCCTGGATTTGCGCGTTTGATCGACATTGCCGCGCCGGGAGCCCGAATTTGCTTTTATGGCGGTGGCACAGGAAATATCACAGACGTGGTTCCGGCCAAGGTATTTTTTAAGCAGCTTAATATTTACGGAAGCACCATGGGTACTGAAGCAGAGTTTTCGGATATGATCGATTTTGTGAAAGAACACAAAGTTGTTCCCGTGATCGACGAAGTGTTAACGCTTGAACAGGCAGAGCAGGCATTCAGAAAAATGGATTCCGGTAAACAGTTCGGAAAAATTGTCTTAAAAATCGATTGACAAAAAATAGCGCGGAGCTGGCTCCGCGCTATTTTTTGTTATTTTCTTACCGCTTCAATCGCGCCCCGGACACTGCCGTGTTCTTCCAGCAACGATTCTGCCTCATCAGGCGAAACTCCCAATTCATCTATGATCATGTGAATAGCACGGTTGACAAGCTTTTCATTTGTCATCTGCATATCCACCATTTTATTGCCTTTTACCTTGCCAAGACGGATCATTACCGCCGTGGAAATCATATTCAGCACCAGTTTTTGGGCCGTTCCGGATTTCATTCTGGTACTTCCCGTCAGGAATTCAGGTCCAACAACCACTTCCACAGGATATTCGCAAGCCTGAGCCACCGGCGATCCGCTGTTACAAACCACGCAGCCGGTTAGCAAACCCGCTTTTTTTGCCTCATTCAATCCGCCTATCACATAAGGCGTACGCCCCGAAGCAGCGAGTCCGATTAAAGTATCATTTTCTGTAAGGTTATACGGAGCCAGATCAATCCAAGCCTGATTCCAGTCATCCTCCGCATTTTCTACCGCCTTTCTGATCGCCACATCACCGCCTGCGATGATACCAACCACCAGATCAAAAGGGACACCAAACGTTGGCGGGCATTCTGAAGCATCCACTACGCCCAAACGGCCGCTCGTTCCGGCACCGATATAAAATAAACGTCCGCCTTTTTTCATACGCGGAACGATCTGCTCAATGAGTGCTCCAATCTGAGGAATTACCTTTTGAACAGCATTAGGGACGGTCTGATCTTCACGGTTAATGGAGGTCAGAATTTCCTGAACGCCCATTAAGTCGAGATCATTATATAGGGACGAAGATTCGGTCGTTAGCATAATAGATGTTGCATTAATTTAAATCCAAAATTAATTATTTTCTGTTTAGGAACCTTTACCAAATAAATATTATGGTATTAATCTAAGTATATCTGCAAAAATTTGCCGTAAAATTTGGAAAATAAAAAGATACACTCCTAATTTGTAACAGAATCCGAGAGTCAGCGAATTTTCGCTAAAATCAAAATTTTCGTTTTTAACTGATATTTATGTTTTCCAACCGTTTCATTCTCCTCCTGATTGTAGTCACGCCCCAGGCGTGAGTGGGATGTTACGGTATATAACCTGCACCTCACTCAATAAATGAGTGAGGTGTTTTTATTTTATAATCATTCACCATGGCGACAGAACTAAACAGATTTTCAAAAACCCTCACCCAGGAAGTTACAAATCCGGCAGCGCAGGCAATGCTTTACGGCATTGGATTGAAAGAAGCTGACATGTCAAAACCGCAAATCGGGATTGCCAGCACCGGCTACGAAGGAAACCCTTGTAATATGCACTTAAACGGACTTTCTGTGTATGTAAAACAAGGTATTACTGCCAATGACATGGTCGGCCTGATCTTCAACACGATCGGTGTCTCCGATGGTATGACAAACGGAAATGACGGGATGCGTTACTCCCTGCCAAGCCGTGACATCATCGCAGATTCTATCGAAACTGTGGTTTCTGCACAATGGTACGATGGGGTTATTGCCGTTGTAGGTTGTGACAAAAATATGCCGGGCGCTATCATGGCCATGGCGCGTATCGACCGCCCGGCGATTATGGTCTATGGGGGAACAATCCGTTCAGGACATTACAAAGGACAAAAACTGGATATCGTTTCTGCTTTTGAAGCCTTAGGTAAAAAATTCGCCAACAACATCTCCGATGAAGACTATAAAGGCGTAATCCAGAATTCTATTCCGGGCCAGGGTGCCTGTGGTGGTATGTACACGGCAAACACGATGGCTGCTTCAATCGAAGCGATGGGATTAAGTTTGCCATTCAGCAGCTCTTACCCGGCAACACACGAAGGAAAACAGGAAGAATGTAAGAAAATTGGTGCAGCAATGAAAAAATTGCTTGAACTGAACCTTACACCAAGAGATATCATCACTAAAAAATCGCTTGAAAACGCTTTGACATTGGTTATGGCTTTGGGTGGTTCTACCAACGCAGCATTGCACTTTCTTGCGATTGCACGTGCGGCAGATCTTCCTTTGACCTTAGATGATATTCAGGAAATCTCTAACAAAGTTCCTTTTATCGCCGATCTTAAACCAAGCGGTAAATACTTCATGGAAGATATCCTTGCAATCGGTGGTGTGCCTGCTGTAATGAAATATTTGTATTCCAAAGGATTGATCCACGGTGACTGTATGACTGTAACGGGAAGAACTTTGGCAGAAGATTTAGCCGAAGCACCGGATCTTGATTTTGAAACACAGAAAATTATTTTCCCGCTGGAAACCCCGATTAAGTCTTCAGGACATATTCAGGTACTATATGGCAACCTGGCCCCAACGGGTTCTGTTGCAAAAATTACGGGCAAGGAAGGTTTGACGTTTGATGGCGAAGCAAAAATCTGTGAGCACGAAACGGAAATTATTACGATGCTTTCCAAAGGAGAAATCAGGGAGGGGCATGTGGTTGTAATCCGTAACGCAGGACCAAAAGGCGGACCAGGCATGTCAGAAATGTTGAAACCAACATCTGCAGTAATGGGAGCTGGGCTTGGTGACAAAATTGCACTCATCACAGATGGTCGTTTCTCAGGAGGCACACACGGATTTGTCGTAGGGCACATCACGCCGGAAGCATTTGACGGAGGGCCGATCGCACTCGTGAAAGACGGCGACAGAATTACCATTGATGCAAATACCCGTCAGCTGATCGTTCACATTTCAGATGAAGAAATGGCCGCACGTAAAGCAGCCTGGGTACAACCCGAGCCAAAGTTTACAAAAGGCATGTTGGGAAGATACATCCGCACGGTAAAATCTGCCAGTGAAGGATGTGTAACTGACGAAGCATAGTAAAAGAACATGGAAAAAAGTCAATTCAAATTGGATAGAACAGCTTTTCATGCAGGAACGCATGAAGAAACTGAAAAATACTATGCGAAAACTCAGCCCGAAACATCAATTGAAAGACTGATGGCGGCTAATTATCTCAATAGCATCGCATTCCAGTTTGAGTTGAACAATCCTCCAAAAATGGATAGGACTGTTTTCTCAATGCGAAAACACATGTTATAATGGCAAATATTTTCAACGACGATTTTCAGGACTTCTTGAAGGCATTAAATGAATGTCAGGTTGAATATATTTTGGTTGGAGGTTATTCTGTAATTCTTCACGGCTATTCCCGAACGACTGGCGACATGGACATTTGGGTAAAAAAAACGAAGGAAAATTATTTAAAAATTGGAAAGGCATTTAGACGATTTGGAATGCCATTGTTTGATATGACAGAATCCAACTTTTTATCGAATCCAGCCCTTGACGTTTTTACATTTGGAAGAGCCCCGGTATCCATTGATATAATAACGAAGTTAAAAGGCTTGGAATTTGAATATGCCTATAATAACGCATCAGACCATATTGTAGATGATTTAACAATCAGGCTGATCAATTATAGAGACTTGATTACAGCAAAAAAAGCTGCCGGAAGGCCAAGAGATATAAATGATATTGAAAATCTAGAAAATTCATCCGACTAAATAAGTAAGAGGTCATGGAATTTAATGAAAACCAAACACAAACAACCGAAATCGCTGAACAGCCAGTTTCGGTAACAACGCCAGAACTGATCAACGGTTCTCATGCACTGATCCAGTCATTGATTGCCGAAGGCGTCGAAACAATTTTTGGATATCCGGGCGGAGCTATTATGCCCGTTTACGATGCGATCTATGATTATCAGGAACAAATCAATCATATTCTCGTACGCCACGAACAAGGTGCCGCGCACGCAGCAGAAGGATTTGCCCGTATCAGCGGTAAGGTTGGGGTATGTTTGGCAACATCAGGCCCGGGTGCCACCAATCTTGTCACAGGCATTGCAGACGCCATCATTGACTCTACGCCAATGGTCTGTATTGTGGGCCAGGTTGGATCTCATTTGTTGGGAACGGATGCTTTCCAGGAAACGGATATCATGGGTGTTACCATTCCGATTACGAAATGGAACTACCAGATTACCAATGCTGATGAAATTCCCGAAATTATTGCCAAAGCATTTTATATAGCAAAGTCGGGCCGTCCGGGACCGGTATTGATTGATATCACAAAAGATGCACAGCAGAAACTGATGACGAAACCTTTTCTACACAAAAAGTGTGAAAAATTACTTAGTTATCGTCCCCGTTTGTCGCCCAAAGAAGAGCAGGTTGAAGCAGCTGCAAAGCTTATCAATGAAGCTAAACGTCCGTTTTTATTCTTCGGACATGGCGTGCAAATCGCCGGTGCTGAACAGGAATTGCTGAAATTTATTGAAAAAACAGATGTTCCTGCCGCTTCAACACTCCTAGGACTTTCGTCCGTTTCTGTTGATCACCCGAATTATGTGGGCTGGTTAGGCATGCATGGAAACTATGGAACAAACGTGCTTACGAACCAGTGTGACCTGATCATCGCAATCGGTATGCGTTTCGACGACCGTGTAACCGGTGATTTGAGCCGTTATGCAAAACAGGCCAAAGTGGTTCATATCGAAATTGATCCGGCCGAAATTGATAAGATCAAAAAGGCAGATGCTCCGGTTGTGGGTGATGCAAAAAAAGCGTTGGAAATGCTTTTGCCACTCGTGAAGGAAAATAACCACGAAACATGGCGGGCAGAATTCAGGAAATTCGATGCCATTGAAGACGAAAAAATCACGCAGCCTGAACTTGCGCCGACCACGGAAAAAATAAAAATGGCGGAGGTTATCCGTACACTTTCTGATAAAACCAAGGGTGAAGCGGTAATCGTAGCGGATGTTGGTCAGCACCAGATGATGGCAGCCCGCTATTATCAGTTCAAAAAGGCAAACTCCTTCATTACCTCCGGTGGATTGGGGACCATGGGTTATGCTTTACCAGCGGCCTTCGGTGCAAAAGTAGGAGCTCCTGACCGCGAAGTGGTTACCATTATCGGTGACGGTTGTTTCCAAATGACGATCCAGGAATTAGGAACCATTGCACAAAGCGGCTTGCCGGTTAAGATCATTATCCTGAATAACAACTTCTTAGGGATGGTTCGCCAGTGGCAGCAGCTTTTCCACCAGAAACGTTATTCATTTGTTGAGCTGCAAAACCCTGATTTCATCACGATTGCAAAAGGTTTTGGTATCGACGGACATACCTGCGGCGCCAGAGAAAACCTGAACGATTCGCTTGACCAAATGCTTGCTTCCGACAAACCCTATTTATTGGAAGTATTGGTTGAAAAAGAAGAAAATGTATTTCCAATGGTTCCAACGGGAGCTTGTGTAGCGGATATCAGACTGGAATAATGTAAATGAATTTTCAAAAATCACTTGCATTTTTTCACTAGACATTAAAAGAATCATGACAACTTACACCATTTGCGTATTTACGGAAAATACGATTGGGATATTAAATAAGATCACAACCATTTTCACCCGTCGCCGGATCAATATTGACAGTCTGACGGTTTCGGAAACGGAACGTAAGGGTATTTCCCGCTTCACCATCGTCATTCGTCATGAATCACGTGAAGCCGTTGAAAAGCTGGTTCGCCAGATCCGTAAGGTAATTGAAGTGCTGGCCGTTTTCGGGTATTTGAACGACGATATCGCTTACAATGAAATTGCGATGTTCAAGATCTCAACACCGATCGGAGCAAAACCGCTTGACATTGAAACGATCAACAAAGTGTACAAGGCCTGGGTCGTTTACTGGCATCTGACTTATGTGATTATTCAAAAAACAGGCACGGAAGAAGAAATTTTCGAATTCTTCAACTATATCAAACCACACGAAATCCTTGAATTTGTACGTTCGGGACGTGTGGCAGTAAGCAAATCACCTCAGACGCTGGTAGATTATCTGCCGGAAGCTGAGTGGGAGTATTATATGTAGTAACAACATTCCGTTATGATCAGGAGGCTCTTGTTGAGCCAATTTTAGCATAACAAGCAGGATTGCTATAAGCAGGATGCTTCTCCGAACCACTAGGTTAAGTCATTTTGAGTAGAAAAAAACCTGGAAGGGCAACCTGTTTATAGAACCAGGTAATTCCAGATTTGGCAAAACTCCGTAGGCGTTGCCTGTTTAAGAAAATGTTTCTTAAGAAGTATCAAATCCATTTTTAGTAATATTGTCCTTTAATCAAGTAATCAATAATTCAATTAATAATCAATGGCAAAATTAAATTTCGGCGGGGTCGAAGAAGAAGTAGTTACCCGCGAAGAGTTCCCACTAGAAAAAGCACGCGAAGTATTATCTACTGAAACCATTGCCGTGATCGGATACGGTGTTCAAGGTCCTGGTCAAAGCTTAAACATGCGTGACAACGGATTCAACGTTATCGTTGGACAACGTAAAGGTGGTAAATCATGGGATAAAGCGATTGCTGACGGATGGGTTCCTGGTGAAACGCTTTTCGAACTTGAAGAAGCATTGGCAAAAGGAACAATTATTTGCTACCTTCTTTCTGACGCCGCTCAAATCGAATTATGGCCAACTGTTAAGGCTAATTTGACTGCCGGTAAATCATTATATTTCTCACATGGTTTCGGTGTAACTTATAAGGATCAAACTGGAATCGTTCCTCCTGCTGACGTAGATGTTTATCTTGTAGCGCCAAAAGGATCAGGAACTTCTCTTCGTCGTTTGTTCGTAGAAGGAAAAGGCTTGAACTCATCTTTCGCTGTGTTCCAGGATGCAACTGGTAAAGCACGTGAAAAATGTATCGCAATGGGTATCGGTGTTGGTTCAGGATATTTGTTCGAAACTGATTTCTACCGTGAAGTAACTTCTGACCTTACAGGGGAACGTGGTACTTTGATGGGTGCTATCCAGGGAATTTTTGCTGCGCAGTATGAAGTGCTTCGTTCAAACGGACACACACCATCAGAAGCTTTCAATGAAACCGTTGAAGAATTGACGCAATCATTGATGCCTCTTGTTGCTGAAAACGGTATGGACTGGATGTACGCAAACTGTTCAACAACTGCTCAACGTGGTGCGCTTGACTGGTGGAAACCTTTCCGTGATGCTACTAAGCCTGTTTTCGAACAACTTTACAACTCTGTAAAATCAGGCGAGCAAGCTAATATCTCCATCACGCGTAACTCACAACCTGACTACCGTGTGAAATTGGAAGAAGAACTAGCTGAACTTCGTGAATCAGAAATCTGGCGTGCAGGTACTACGGTACGTAGCCTTCGCCCTGAACGCGGATAATTCGTTGATTTCAAGTCAAATTTTTTTGAAATTTGAAAAATATATACCCCTGATTTCGTTAAGAGTCAGGGGTACTTTTTTAAATGCTTATGGAATTTGACAACGATGGAAATCTATTTCCATATAAAGCACACACGCCAGATCTAAATGAGTTTGAAGTAGTTTTCGGGTTTGATCAACATCGCAAATTACTTCTTTCCACACTGTCCGCTTTTATCAACGGTGTCCAAAGCATCATACCCGATGATTTTACAATATGGGTCGATGGGAGTTTTGTAACACTGAAAAATGATCCTAAGGATATAGATATTGTTGTATTTATTAATTTTCAACATTTTGAATCAAAAGAGAATCAGTTAACCGCTTTAAAAGAGAGACAGGAATTTGTAGATTTGTATTATGTGAAAGTCTTTCCCGGCGATCATCCTAATTTTCATCTGACACAATTTGACAAGTTAGACTGGTTTCATTTCTTCACATCCGATAGAAAGAATAAACGGAAAGGATTCATTGAACTAAAATTCTGATTATGGAAATTCACGATGAACTTGAAATAGAAATTTTTCATACCCTTGAAAAAATCCGTCGTGTCGAAAACATGATCAATAGACATGTCGACTCAGGATCAGAAAATCTAATTATAAATCAGTACATTTCTCTGAAAAAAGAATTGTCGCAACAATTAGCTGACTTACTATCTCAAGCAACAAACGCCAAGGTTCAAATTGCTGCCTAAAAGAACCTTTTATTAAATATGTCCCCAACACTCGACAACATTTTCCTCGCTGCCGAACGGCTTCGTGGCATCATTAACCATACCCCATTGCTTTATAACGCCCATTTATCGGAGCAATATGAAGCCAATATTTATTTAAAAAGAGAAGACCTTCAAACGGTTCGTTCGTATAAAATCAGAGGCGCCTATAACAAAATGGCAAGCCTGAGCGCAGAAGCCCTGGCAGGCGGTGTCGTATGTGCGAGTGCCGGAAATCATGCGCAAGGTGTTGCCTATGCCTGCCGGAAAATGGAAGTAAAAGGCGCTATTTTTATGCCGACAACAACGCCTGCCCAAAAGGTCAAACAGGTTCGTTTGTTCGGAAAAGAATGGGTAGAAGTGCATCTGGTAGGCGATACTTACGACGACGCATACCACGCTTCCGTAGCATACCAAAAGGCCAACAACGCCACATTTGTGCATCCGTTTGACGATTTGCAAGTGATTGAAGGCCAGGGAACCGTTGGCTTGGAAATATTCAAAGATGCCAATTTCCGGATCGATTATCTGTTGATGGCCATTGGTGGCGGCGGATTAGCTTCCGGTATTTCAACGGTTTTTAAACAGCTTTCTCCCAAAACGCAACTCATTGGTGTGGAACCATTAGGCTCTCCTACGATGCAAAAATCCATCGAAGAAGGCCATGTCGTTACCCTTGACACGATTGATAAATTCGTAGACGGTGCCGCGGTTCGTCGTGCCGGTGATATTACCTTTGAAATTTGCAGCAAGAGTCTGGACAACGTTTTGCTCGTTCCGGAAGGAAAGGTTTGCTCGACTATTTTACAGCTTTACAACGAAGAAGCCATCGTAGCCGAGCCGGCAGGCGCCTTAACGGTTGCCGCACTGGACATGGTAAAAGACGAAATCAAAGGCAAAAATGTCGTTGCATTGATCAGTGGCGGCAACAATGATATCACGCGCACGGAGGAAATCAAGGAAAGATCCTTACTTTACGAAGGATTAAAACATTATTTCATCATTCGCTTTCCCCAACGCTCCGGCGCTTTCCGTGAGTTTCTGAACGTACTCGGGCCAAATGATGATATCGCACGATTTGAATATGTGAAGAAAACAAACCGGGAACAAGGCCCTGCACTCGTTGGTATTGAATTAAAAAACCGGGAAGATTTTGACCCGTTAATCCTGCGTATGAACGAAAACAGAATTGTGTACGAATACCTGAATGACCAGCCTGATTTGTTTCAGTTTATGGTTTAAAACCCTCTGAAAAGCATTAATTGTTAGGCTTGATTATTTGTTATCTTTGTTAATAAGTTAATTAACCAATTTGAGTGTTATGCTACCGGATAAACAGCAAATTATTGAGTTAATCCAAAGCCGTAAACCTGCAATTCAAAAATTAGGTGCTGAACGGCTTGGCTTATTTGGTTCGTTTGCCAGAGGCGAACAGAACGAAATGAGTGATATTGACTTAGTGGTAGAATTCAAGGCAGGTATGAAAAGATATAAAAACCTCCTTGATTTAGTAGATTTATTAGAAGAAACACTTCAAAGAAAAGTTGATTTATTAACCTGGGAAGGAATGGCTTCATTTGTTCAACGAGAAGCAAAAAAAGATATTCAATATGTCTCCTTCATTGATTGAGTTTTTAGAACACATTGGAAAAGAACTGGACTTTCTTGTTACCCATTCTTCCAACGTCACATTCGAACAGTTTGTTAACGATGATCTGATTAACCGGGCATATTTAAGAAGTCTTGAAATTATCGGGGAGGCTGCAAAAAAAATACCTGATGAAATCCGCTATAAGTACCTCGAAGTAAACTGGCGAGGTATGGCCGGTTTAAGAGATATCTTAATTCATGAATATTTTCAGGTAGATTATGAATTGGTATGGGAAGTAATTCAAAACGATATCCCGCTGGCCAAAGAATGGTTTGACGTCATCATCACCGAAGAAAGAAACTACCAGTAAATATTGCTACGCGTCCCGTCCCACATCAGCGCCCAAGAATTTGAATCCCTCAAGATTCAGGATATGACCTTTGTGGCCTATCGCAACGAAGTTTATCCCTCCCGCTATGAGGTATTCTTTGAGGAACATGCCGTGATTGTCGTGCTAGAAGGAGAAAAGAAATTCAGCAGCCCGACACAAGAAGTTTATGTGGAAAAGGGGGATATTCTTTTTATTCAGCGGGGTTTTTACCTGATGTCCGAGTCCATCAATGAATCTTACAAAAGTCTTGTTTTTTTCTTTGATGAAAAGCTGTTAAAAGAATTTGTAAACCTGCATCCCGAGCTTTTTAACCCGGATGAGACGACCACGGTGCTGGAAAACCCCATTCTACCGCTGAAATCGGATGAGAATTTTGAAAAGTTTATTCAATCTGTTTTTCCGTATTTCAAGTCAAGAACGGAGCTAAAAAACCATTTTCTCCGGTTAAAATTTCAGGAATTATTGCTGCACTTACTGGAGCTGGATAAATCCAAACAACTCAGAGCAAATCTTTACAGTCTTTATATTGGAGAAAAAGTAGACCTGTCCTTTTTGATGAACAGCTATTATCTCAAACCACTCACTTTAAACGAGCTCGCAAGGTTATCCGGCAGGAGTTTATCCGCTTTTAAACGTGATTTTCAGGAAGAGTTCAAAACTTCACCAGCACTTTGGCTTAAAAACAAACGTCTGGATTACGCGGACTTTTTGTTAAGAAACAACACCAAAAACGTAACCGAGATCAGCACGGAAATCGGCTATGAAAGCGTTTCTCATTTTATAAAAATGTATAAGGAAAAGTTTGGGTTTACGCCTAAAAAGCATGGGTAACCGTCTTACCACAAATGGTACTCTATCAATCAATTTTTGAAAATTTCCCCGAAATCAATAAAGATTTCCGCTCAAACTATCTCTTCAAACCAAAAACACTATTTTTTGAACGTTTCCCGTTATACTTATTTGAAGTATTCTGTGGAAATTTGATTCATGATTTTCTGCTCCGGGGTTATTCCGGTTATAGGGGCTGATTTTTAGTCCGTAAAAGTCATTAAAAAACAAAATTAGTTACATATTCACCATAAATTGAGAATGAGTAATCAAGCGAGTACCCTGTTTGACAAAGTGTGGGATGCACACGTTGTACGTAAAATTGAAGACGGCCCGGATGTATTTTTCATCGACCGTCATTTTATCCACGAAGTAACAAGCCCTGTTGCTTTCCTGGGACTTGAAAGCAGAAATATTGGTGTTATTTATCCGGAACGTACTTTCGCTACGGCTGACCATAACACACCTACCATCAACCAACACCTTCCGGTTCAGGATCCGCTTTCGGCCAATCAGCTTAAAGCTTTGGAAACAAACTCGGCGAAATATGGTATTTCACACTGGGGGTTGGGTAATGCAAAAAATGGTATCGTTCACGTAGTAGGGCCGGAAAATGGTATCACACTACCGGGAATGACCATCGTATGCGGTGACTCACATACGTCTACGCACGGTGCATTTGGTGCTATTGCCTTCGGTATCGGTACTTCTGAGGTTGAAATGGTACTTTCTTCGCAGTGTATCATGCAGCCAAAACCAAAGAAAATGCGTGTAAACGTAAATGGTACATTAGGCAAAGCAGTTACACCAAAAGACGTAACGTTATATGTTATTTCAAAACTTACAACAGCAGGCGCTACGGGTTATTTTGTAGAATATGCGGGAGATGTTTTTGAAAATATGACCATGGAAGGCCGTATGACGGTTTGTAACATGAGTATCGAAATGGGCGCTCGCGGTGGTATGATCGCGCCGGACCAGACTACTTTTGATTACATCAACGGTCGCGAACAAGCGCCAAAAGGCGAGAAATGGGATAAGGCACTGGCTTATTGGAAAACTTTGAAAACAGACGAAGATGCTGTTTTTGACAAGGAATATACTTTTGATGCTGCGGATATTGAACCAATGATCACCTACGGAACAAATCCGGGTATGGGTCAGGGTATTTCCCGCAACATCCCTACTGCTGAACAAGTTGAAGGCGGAAAAGCAACCTACGACAAATCATTGAACTACATGGGCTTCCATGAAAACGAGTCGATGCTGGGTAAAAAGATTGATTATGTATTCATCGGCAGCTGTACCAACGGACGTATCGAAGATTTCCGTGCCTTTGCTTCCATCGTAAAAGGACGTAAAAAAGCAGATAACGTTACGGCATGGGTTGTTCCCGGTTCACATATCGTGGAAGCACAGATCAGAGAAGAAGGAATTCTTGACATCCTGACCGAAGCAGGTTTTGAATTACGTCAGCCAGGCTGCTCTGCATGCCTTGCCATGAACGATGATAAAATTCCAGCCGGGAAATATGCAGTCAGTACTTCAAACCGTAACTTCGAAGGCCGTCAGGGCCCGGGAGCACGTACGCTTTTGGCCAGCCCATTGGTTGCAGCGGCGGCGGCGGTAACGGGCGTTGTGACGGATCCTCGGGAGTTGCTGTAAATAGTAACTTCGGCTGTCGGCGGGGCCGCCCCGGCTTTCGGCAGTCAGTTGTTTGATCATACACACACTTTAATAATGAGAGATTTTAGGAAGTATTCCGTTTGGGAACAAAGCCATAAGCTTGTTCTTGAACTTTACAGATTAACTAAAAATTTCCCGACTGAAGAAAAATTTGGATTGACGTCGCAGATAAGGCGAGCTGTTGTCTCAATACCGACTAATATTTCAGAAGGTTGTGGAAAATCAAGTGAAAAAGATTTTGCACGCTTTTTAGGAATATCATTTGGATCTTGTCAGGAAGTTGAATACTTGACACTATTGGCAAAAGATTTGGATTACTTAAATCAAGACAATTACGATCCTCTTTTTCTGGAAATAGTGTCAATCAAAAAGCAGTTATATCATCTTATTAAAAAATTAAACGCCGGAAGTTAACGATGTCTTATTCGGTACAATGCCGACAGCAGACAGCCGAAAGCCGAAAGCCCCAATAAAATGGCTTACGATAAATTCACCATATTAAAAAGTTCGGCAGTTCCTTTGCCGATAGAAAACGTTGATACCGACCAGATTATACCGGCGCGTTTCCTGAAAGCTACCAAACGCGAAGGCTTTGGAGACAACCTTTTCAGAGACTGGCGTTACAATGGCGACGATACCCCGAAACAGGATTTCGTCCTGAACAACCCGATCTACTCCGGAAAAATCCTTGTAGGCGGACGCAACTTCGGAAGTGGATCCAGCCGCGAACACGCTGCCTGGGCAATCTATGACTACGGGTTCCGTTGCGTTGTATCGAGTTTCTTTGCTGACATTTTTAAAGGTAACTCTTTGAACATTGGTATTTTACCTGTTCAGGTTAGTGAACCCTTCCTTGATAAAATATTCCTTGCCATCGAAGCAGATCCAAACGCCGAACTTGAAGTAAACCTGCCGGAACAAACGATCACGATCATTACGACGGGTGAACAGGAGTCTTTCGATATCAACGGGTACAAAAAACACAATATGGTCAATGGATTTGACGATATTGACTACCTACAGGCGATGAAGAGTGATATCAAGGAATTTGAAGCACAAAGACTATATTAAATGGCTTTCGGCCGTCAGCTATCGGCTATCAGCTTTCCTGCTGCGACCGATAGCCGATAGCCGATAGCCGGTAGCCCTATGAGCAAACGCTATATAGAAATAATGGACACGACACTCCGGGATGGTGAACAAACCTCCGGTGTGTCGTTTTCAGCAACAGAAAAGCTGACAATTGCGCAGCTATTGTTACAGGAAGTAAAGGTTGACCGCATTGAAATCGCTTCGGCACGTGTGTCTGAGGGTGAGTTTGAGGCGGTTAAGAAAATTACAAATTGGGCGAATGAGAACGGTTTTATTGATAAAATCGAAGTATTGACTTTTGTAGACGGAGATGCGTCCATCAACTGGATGCTTAATTCCGGCGCCAAAGTGATGAACCTGCTGACCAAAGGCTCGTTAAATCACCTTACTTTTCAGTTAAAAAAGACCCCGCAACAACATTTCGGGGATATTGAGCAGGTTATAACACTCGCCAAATCAAAAGGAATAAGCTGCAATGTTTACCTGGAAGACTGGAGTAACGGCATGCGTACCTCACGGGATTACGTTTTCGCTGCACTTGATTTCCTGACCAGACAACCTGTTAAGAGAATTCTTTTACCGGATACATTGGGCATTCTGACACCTTCTGAATCTTACGAATTTGTAAAATCCATTGTTGATCGCTACCCTGATCATCATTTCGAATTCCATGCCCACAATGACTACGACCTGAGTATCGCCAACGTCATGGAGGCGATCAGAGCCGGTGCGCACGGACTTCACTTGACCGTCAACGGTATGGGCGAACGGGCAGGCAATGCTTCGCTGGCCAGTACCATTGCCGTTATCAAGGATTTCATTCCAGAAGTTGAAACTTCCGTTGTGGAAAGATCTCTTTATAAAATCAGCAAAATTGTTGAAACCTTTTCCGGCATCAGGATTCCATCAAACCGTCCGATTGTCGGCGAAAGTGTTTTTACACAAACGGCTGGTATTCACGCTGATGGAGATAAAAAAAACAATCTTTATTTCAGTAATCTGATGCCCGAGCGATTCGGTAGATTGCGGTCTTATGCGCTCGGGAAAACTTCGGGGAAAGCGAATATTGAGAATAACCTAAAGGATATCGGTATCACGTTAAGTGATGGCGACCTGAAAAAAGTGACACAGCGCATCATCGAGCTCGGTGACCGGAAAGAGGTGGTTACACCGGAAGATCTTCCTTATATCATTTCCGATGTGCTCGACAGCAGCGCCATCGAGGAAAAGGTTGTGATCCTCAATTATGTGTTAACGCACTCAAAAAATCTGAAACCGTCTGCGACCTTGCAGATCACTTTCGGTGACGAGATTTACGAAGAAAATGCACAAGGCGACGGTCAATATGATGCCTTTATGAATGCATTAAAAAAGATTTACGCTAAAAAAGGAATTTCATTGCCCATGCTGACGGATTATACCGTCAGGATTCCACCAGGCGGTAAAACCGATGCGCTCTGTGAGACGATCATTACCTGGGAAATGAACGGCAAAGATATCAAAACCAGGGGATTGGATTCTGACCAAACGGTGTCTGCGATTCAGGCAACACAGAAAATGTTGAATTTATTGGGTGTGCCTGCCGCCATTGATTTATCATCCAAACTGGCCGAGGCTAATCCCGAATTTCAGAAAATGTAAGATAGGCGGGCTGGTGAATTCAGTTACGTCACCCTTTCAGGGTTGTTCCGGGTTGCGTCATTTTTATTTTGCTATAATACTTTCATCCCTTCGGGATTGTTGGTAACACATGGATCATACCCCGAAAAGATGAATTTTTTTATGATAAAATTTCCAGATAAAGGGAATACAAAAATGGAATGTCGCTAAAAAATAGAAATTATCTAATAATGCCTGAACATTCGCTTATAATCCCGAAGGGATGACATTATTATAGAAAAACGGATAAATTATGCCCACGCAAAGTCCCGTAGGGACGACCTGTTTGGTGCGACATAAGAAGTTTTTAAATTCAAATCAAAACCATAATTAAAGCCGTATCGCTGTATTCAACCGGTTACGGATTGTAAATTTTAATAAACATAATGAAGAAGAACATCTTAATAGTACCTGGTGATGGTATCGGACAGGAAGTTACAGAAGTTGGGAAAAAAGTCCTTGTAAAAATCGCTGAAAAATTCGGACACGAATTCAGCTATGACGAAGCATTGATGGGCCACGTTGCGATTGAAGCAACAGGAAACCCGCTTCCAGACGAAACTTTGGAAAAAATGCGTGCTTCTGATGCTATTTTGTTCGGAGCGGTAGGCCATCCTAAATACGATAACGACCCGACTGCAAAGGTTCGTCCGGAACAGGGTTTGCTAAAAATGCGTAAGGAGCTTGGTTTGTACGCCAACTTACGCCCAATCAAACTTTTCGACGAGCTCCTGGGTGCTTCTTCTATCAAGCCAGAAATCCTTAAAGGTTCTGATATTCTTTTCTTCCGCGAATTGACCGGCGATATTTATTTCGGAGAAAAAGGCCGTAAAAACGACGGAGATACCGCTTACGACATCGCTGAATACAGCCGTTACGAAGTTGAACGTATCGCCCGCAGAGCATTTGAAGCTGCCCGCACACGTGGCAAAAAATTATGTTCGGTTGACAAAGCAAACGTTTTGGAAACAAGCCGGCTTTGGCGCGAAGTGGTTCAGGCCCTCGCACCTGAATATCCTGATATCACCGTAGAACACCAGTTTGTTGACTCGGCTGCGATGATGCTGATCAAGGATCCACGTCGTTTTGATGTTGTGGTTACTGCTAACTTGTTTGGTGATATCCTGACAGACGAAGCAAGCCAGATTGCAGGTTCTATGGGTATGCTGGCGTCTGCTTCGGTAGGAGACAGCACGGGTGTTTATGAGCCAATTCACGGTTCAGGACATGATATCACTGGTATGGGCGTTGCTAATCCAATGGCTTCTGTTCTTTCAGCTGCCTTGTTGCTTGACATTTCTTTTGGTTTGAAAGAAGAATCAGATGCGATAATTTCAGCAATTGATCAGGTATTAAAAGCTGGTTTCCGTACACGTGATATTGCAGATGCTACCACAGCACCGGAAATGATTTTGGGTACTGATGCGATCGGCGAGGAAATCTTAAAACGTATTTAATATAAAAAATTAGATTCATTATAAAATATATCTTTTTGTGAATTTTCATTAAGAAGATTTGTTGAACCAAAATCTTCTTATTACTTTGCAGAAGAAAATCGCAGTTAGCGAATTTTCGCAAGATATATTGAACATGAAATCATACGACAATTGCATTTTCCTGCTCATTCAGAGTAACCCGTAACAAGGAGAAAGGCATTGTCTCGAATAGATCAAAACCCTTTCTCTCAACAGGAAAGGGTTTTATATTGTCTTAAAATTAGTAAATTCGTAATTCAATCTTTAATCAAAGTACCCAACAATGAGTCAGCGAGTTCAAATCTTCGACACCACATTACGCGACGGCGAACAAGTACCGGGAAGCCAATTGACAACGGAAGAAAAGATCATTGTAGCCACACAACTCGAAAAGCTGGGGGTAGATGTAATTGAAGCTGGTTTCCCTGTATCAAGTCCGGGAGATTTCAGATCTGTTGTAGAGATTTCCAAAGTCGTTCGTGAGCCTATCATTTGTGCCTTATCACGTGCGGTAACGGGTGACATCGATGCGGCAGGGGATGCGCTTCAGTTTGCGAAACGCGGTCGTATTCACACAGGTATCGGTTCTTCTGATATTCATATTCAGCACAAATTCAATACGACCAGAGAAAAAATTATTGAAAGAGCTATTGCCGCTACCAAATACGCAAAAACGAAGGTAGAGGATGTAGAATTTTATTGTGAAGATGCAGGAAGGGCAGACCTGGTTTTCCTTGCGCAATTGGTTGAGGCGGTGATCGGAGCAGGCGCAACGGTGGTAAATATTCCTGATACAACAGGTTATTGCTTACCGGAAGAATATGGTGCCAAAATCAAATATATTTTCGAGAACGTAAAAGGAATTCATAACGCAACAATTTCTATTCACTGTCATAATGATCTTGGTTTAGCGACTGCTAACTCATTGGCTGGTATCCGCGAAGGCGCACGCCAGGTGGAGGTTACCATGAATGGAATTGGTGAGCGTGCCGGCAATACTTCTTTGGAAGAGGTCGTCATGGCTTTAAACGTACATAAAGAACTTGGTTACGAAACAGGCGTGAACGCGCGATTGATTTACCCAACAAGCCAGTTGGTTTCGAAAATGATGCGTATGCCTGTTCAGGCAAATAAAGCCATTGTGGGACGTAATGCTTTTGCCCACTCATCTGGAATTCACCAGGATGGCCACCTGAAAAATACGCTTAATTACGAGATCATGAATCCAAACGATGTCGGTGTGGATAAATCAGATATCGTACTGACTGCGAGAAGTGGACGTCACGCCTTAAAACACCGTTTGGAGCTATTAGGCTTTACTTTTGACAAAGTAATTTTGGATGATCTTTACAAACGATTCCTTGACGTAGCCGATTTAAAGAAAGAAGTAAACGACAAAGATTTAGTGGATTTGGCAAGAACTGTTGTCACTGCTTAATATTTTTCATACATCATTTTGGATAATTGCTTGAATATGAATTTGATGTTACAAGGTTTTTTTGTAACATTACATAATCAATAACATCCATCAGATTACAAAAAGCCCTCGGTGAGTCTGACTAAGGGCTTTTTTCTATTTATAAAATGATCGTTCTGTTGTTATGGATAAAGACGCGGTCGTTGAAAACCAGCTTTAAAGCTGATGTTAAAACTCGTTTTTCCGTGTCTCTGCCCAAAGTCGCCATATCCGTTGCCGTCTGTCTGTGATCCACCGATTTCACATCCTGCGCGATAATCGGGCCTTCATCCAGATCATTATTTACAAAATGAGCGGTTGCCCCAATAATTTTCACGCCTCGTTCAAAAGCCTGCCGATAGGGATTTGCACCAATAAATGCCGGTAAAAATGAATGGTGGATATTGACAATCCGATCGGGAAAATGGTTCACAAATTCGGGTGTGATAATCCGCATATACTTCGCCAGAACGAGATATTCAGGTCTGTAAACGTCAAGTGTCCTTAAAATCGACTCCTCATGCGCTTCCCGGGTTTTATTTTCATGTGAAATATAATGAAATGGAATGCCGAATTTACTCACAAGCGGCTGGAGCGTGTTGTAATTGCTGACCACAGCCTGAATCGTCGCATCCAGCTCATCAAAAGCGTAACGAAGCAGCAATTCGCCGAGACAATGATGCTCTTTCGTCACCAAAATCACGATATCTTTCTTCTTTTTAGGATTTAAGCGAAGATTTAAACCAGCCGGCAACTCCTTTTTCAACACCTGCAACAATTCCGACGCATCCGTTTCGCCCTCAAATTCCGTGCGCATGAAGAAATATTTCGACGGACTGACATACTCGTCATTACGAATGATATTCTGGTTGTACTCAAAAAGGATGCGGGTAACCTGATAAATAAGCCCTTTGTGATCCGGGCCATCCATCAACAATATATGCCGTCTATTCATTTTTTCCATTTATGCTGAAAATATTCTGCTAAATAACGAATTTTTAACGTTTTGAGGGGCAATTCCATTTTTAATCTGTGATTTGAATGGTCCCCAGATTCATTGATTTATGTGCCTTCGGCACATTTGGTCGGTAGAAAAGCCAGCACAATACCAGTGTGAGGCGTTCCATAGGAACGCTTGGTGATGGAAATTCCATAATATCCTACCCACGAAATGTGCCTTTGGCGCCTAACCGCGATAAAATATATTGACCCCAAGCATGACTTTAAATCTACCATAACTTTAACTTTTTAACAAAAATCAATGTTGAACGATAAAATATTGTACTGAAAAGATGGCTGAAGAGTTAATAATACCTGTCGGAACGGATCGTAATGCGATATACGATGCTTTAATTCCTCAAATCAATGGTTTGATTGAAACCGAAAGTGATCTGATTGCAAATCTTGCCAACCTGGCTGCGGTCCTGAAAGAAGCTTTCGGGTTTTTCTGGGTTGGGTTTTATATTGCCAAAGAAGGAGAGCTTGTTCTGGGGCCTTTTCAGGGGCCTATTGCCTGCACACGTATTCCTTTTCACAAAGGTGTTTGCGGTGCGAGTTATTCTCAGCAAAAAACGATTATCGTTCCTGACGTTGACCAGTTTCCCGGACATATTGCATGCAGCTCTGCCTCCAGATCTGAAATTGTCCTTCCTGTTTTTCACAAAAACGGTACGGTTGCCATGATCCTGGATGTTGACAGCGACCAGCTGGACGATTTCAGCGAGATCGACGCGGCCGGACTGCAAGGTATTTTAACACTTTTGGAGAGAAAATTGTAGCTATTTGCTATACCGCTTTCTTAACAACTGCATCATAAAAACGTTAATTCCCCACTGATCGGCAAGCGGCTGGTTGGTGAACGGAACCGTTGGCAAATAACCCGGAGGGCCAAATTCAGTCAAAAAAGTGATTGGTTCTCCGTTTTTTATTTTCCTTTCAACCACCATATCCCACCAGGACAAATGTGCCTTCACCGCCGATTCCCATTCGGGAGCGCGGGGATCATTCACTTGCGGCCCTTCGGCATGGCCGATACGCGCATGAATATGCCCAACCCTGGACAACGCCAGTTTCACCGTTTCCTCCTGATCTTCCAGCAGCGATTCGTGTACATTACACCAGTGTGAAATGTCAAGTGTTAGTCTCAGTTTTGGGTTTTTCTCAATAAAATTACGGGTGACATGCGCTGCAAAAAGCATTCTGCCCCGATGTGTTTCATGATAAATGGGAATACCGCTTTGCGCACTGGCTTCACTGGTGTAATCGATAAAGGCTTTATTTTGATCATAATTGAAATGATCCCTCCCGCTATGACAGTTGATGTAAAGCGGTCTTACTTCCGATTTAACGGCAGCGTCAATCGATTTCTTGAAAAAATCAAGATGGGCACTGTAATCTTTTAATCCCGAACCACATAAAAATCCGACTTCTAAACCATGTTTTTTCAAGGCAGCAAACAGCAGATCCTTATCCTTTACCGTTTTGGGCCACCAATATTCAGCGCCGTCATAACCTTCTTTTTTTGCGGCAGTGCAAAAGGTATCAGCATCCCCAGCAAAACCCCAGTTGGTGGCTAAAATTTTCAGAGAAGCTGCGTTTGTCTTGTTAAAAGAAATTGAGTTGTCTTTCGCTATGGATTCCACAGCGGCCAATGTGCCCACGCCGCCGACAGCCGTGTGCATGAACTTTCTACGATTCATTTCGTAATTGATTTTACGTCAATAATTTTCATCTGAATACCAACTACTTCGTTGACTTGGGGCTTTCCACTACCTTTAAACTATCGCCAGCTTTCAAAAACTCAGCAACCCGCGCCTCGTTAAAACCACTGACAATATTCAGGTCCGGCCTCAGCTTCTTTGCCTCGAGAATCCCATTTTCAGTAACCGCTGAATTCCAGACATATATATTTTTCAGGCTTTTTGATCCGGCTATTGTCTTCAAACCAGCATCGGTAACCTTCGTCCCAACCAGATTCAGATATTCCAGATATTGCAAATTCTTCAGATCATTCAGGCCTGCGTCTGTGACGCCCGTATATTCAAGATGCAGTTTATTAAGATTTTTGAGCTTGGCAAGTTCCTTCACCCCGCCATCAGTAATCTTCGTATGACCCAGTTTCAACCAGACGATCTGCTCAGATAAATATGTTAAAAATCCCGATTGCCCATCTCCAAAACCGGGAGCGTTGACGGCGCTTATCTGCACCAGGTTCTTGTCATGTGCAATAGGCATCACCAAAAGGCCCACTTTTTTAACAGCCTCAACAGATTTTTGGGCAGGTGCTGCAACTTTCAAACTTAACACGGGCGATGCACTGCTGACCGCGCCATTGCCACCCGAACTTCCTGACGATAACAATGCCAGCGCTGGCTTGATCTGATCCGTAACTTTTAAATCTGAAACTTTTTTATCGGCAGGAGCACCCTGATCGATCCACCAGGTTAACAGCGCAATTTGCGACTCTGAAAGCTGTGGTTTTCCTTTTGGAGGCATGTGATCGTCATCCGATTCCGGAAGTAAACAGCGCTTAATCATGGCGCTTTCCGAACCTTTACCAGATACAAACACGGGGCCGTCCTCACCGCCCTTGGCTAGCATAGCCATTCCGTCCATGCGCAAACCACCTTTTTGTTTGTTGGCATTATGGCACTGTACACATCGCATTTCCAAAATCGGCTGCACGATATCCTTATAAACTACCGCCTCGTTGATATTCGCTATTGGTTTTATCTCCTTTATTGCTTCCGTACGCGGAGCTATTCCCGCCAGCGAGCGAAAAGGCTCAGGCGTATACTGTGTTAAATAATCATCGCCGTGGGTCAGGGAACCTCCGTCATGACCCGCGGTGAAGGTCAGGATGGTAGCAAAAGCTAACGCCGGGAGGTATACAAAAGACCCTTTTGAAATGATTCCGGATTTAAATAGCCAGGCAATCCATGCGAACACGGCCACGCCAATGCCCTGCCACTGATGATCACTTAATAACGCTTCTTCATAACCACCACCAAGGGACAACAGATATCCGGCGACACAAGCCATGGTAGCACCAATGGCTGACCAGAACAGGATGAACGTTATCGCAGTATCGCTCACCGTGATTTTCCCCAATCGTTTTCCTATTTCCAGCAATGCCGCAATGAGCAGAAAACCAATGGGTAAATGCACCAGCACCGGGTGAAAACGCCCGATAAAATAAGTCCAGTCTGAGGCCTGAAGAAGGGTAAGCATAAAAACAGAAGTACAGGTGAATGAAATTATAACCGAAAGATCTCAGGGCAGGCCACAACTTTGGGAGAATTATCCGGATTAACTTCCATCAAATCGGCCATATAATCCCACCACTTTTTCATAATGGGTAAAGAGGCAAGTCCGGATGTATCAGCTCCTGCGCCAAGTTTTTGAAACGCAAAAAGTGCAAGGGTTACTTCATCCAGAAAAATATAATATTCCTGTATTCCGGCCTTTTTTAAGAGATCCGCCAATTCAGGCCATATTTCATCGTGTCTTTTTTTGTATTCTGCCTCGTTTCCTTTTATCAATTGCATCCGGAAAGCCAGAACCTGGTCATTTTGCATCATAACATTTTATTTAATTTTCAGGCTTAAGTCAGGTATACCTGAAATATATCCGGCTACGCAATAATATTTTTCACCACTTTTCCGGCTGTATCGGTCAGTCTGAAATTTCTTCCCTGGAAAGGATAGGTGAATTTTTCATGATCAAAACCCATTAAATGGAGAATGGTAGCCTGTAAATCATGGACATGGACTCGGTCTTTAACCCCATAATAACCGAGCTCATCCGTTTCTCCATGACTATAACCCTTTTTCACACCGCCACCAGCCATCCACATCGTGAATGCCTCCAGATGGTGATCCCGGCCCATAAAAGGCATGACGACGCCGTTTCTGTTTTCCTGCATGGGTGTTCTGCCAAACTCAGCGCCCCAGATAATCAGGGTTTCATCCAGCAAGCCGCGCATTTTCAGATCCTGAATTAAGGCTGCAACCGGTTTATCCGACAAACGACATTTATTTCTAAGCCCGCCTTCCACATTGTCTCCGGCGGTTGTACCGTGTCCATCCCAGCCCCAGTCAAAAAGCTGTACAAAGCGCACATCATTTTCAACGAGTTTCCTGGCCAACAGACAGTTCATGGCAAACGTCCCTTCACCCGGTTTTACCCCGTACATATCGAGAATAAACTGCGGTTCTTTGGATACATCCATCACCTCCGGCACCGACATTTGCATCCTGAATGCCATTTCATACTGACTGATCCGCGTCAATATTTCCGGATCTTTTACGTCGTCATAAGTCTGTTTATTGATCTCATTAATCGCTTCAATGGTTTGTTTTCGCATATTCCGGTTCATTCCATTGGGGTCCGTCACGTATAAAACCGGATCCCCTCCGGTACGGCATTGCACCCCCTGATAAACAGAAGGCAAAAATCCGCTTCCATAAACGCTTTTTCCAGCATCAGGTTGTCTTCCGCCGGAAGCGAGCACAATAAAACCCGGTAAATTCTGATTTTCGGATCCCAAACCATAAACCGACCAGGCTCCCAAACTCGGGCGGCCTAACCTGGCGCTTCCCGTATGCAGCAGCAATTGGGCAGGAGCGTGGTTAAACTGATCCGTATGCATGGATTTTATGAAACTAATTTCATCTGCAACGGTTTGTAAATAAGGAATATAATCCGACATCCAGGCGCCGGACTGCCCGTATTGATTAAATTTTCCCTGAGGCCCCAGCATTTTAGGAACACCCTGGATGAAAGCAAATTTCTTGCCTTCCAAAAACTCCGCGGGACAATCTTTTCCGTGGTATTTTTCCAGTTCGGGTTTATAGTCAAAAAGTTCGAGCTGAGAAGGAGCACCGGCCATATGGATATAAATCACCCGTTTGGCTTTTGGTGCAAATTGAGGGATTTTGGCACCCATGGCCTCCGCAGCCGCCCCAGTTTCTGCATTTGAACTGCCGCAAGAACCCAAAAGTGAGCCCAAGCCTAACGCCCCAAGCCCAAACCCCGCAGATTGCAAAAAATGCCGCCTTGTTTGGTTATGTAAATCAGCATGTTGCAATTCCTTTAATAACTTCTCCATAGCGATTATTCTTTGGTCACCACATTATCCAGATTCAACAAAACGTTGGCCGAGACGGTCAAGGCAGCCAGTTCCGGCGATTTTTTTTCTTTGCCATAAACCAGAATGCTATCCACTTCCGATGGCTTTGCCCGATATGTTTTCAAAGCATCTCCGTATATTTTCACCAGTACTTTCAAGCTTTTATCCTCAATACGCTGAAATGTCAAAAGCCGATAACCCTCGCGGAGCTGTTGCTCCGGCGTTTTCCCGCGTTTTTGCATGGTCGTTGCCAGCTTTTCGGCCGCTTCCAGATAGACAGGGTCATTAAGCGTAACCAAAGCCTGAAGCGGGGTATTGGTCAAAATCCGTCTCGACTGGCAAAATTCACGACTTGGTGCGTCAAAAGTGGTCATGGACGGATAAGGCGCCGTACGTTTCCAATAGGTATAAACCGCCCTGCGATACCTGTCTTCGCCCTCGCTTACTTTCCAGCTTTCACCGCTGTAAGGCGACAGCCAGATGCCTTCGGGCTGCGGCGGCATCACACTCGGGCCATACATTTTTTTCGAAAGCAAACCACAGGCTGCCATCGCCTGGTCACGCACCTGTTCAGCACTCAGGCGGACACGGGGCCCACGCGAAATAAACCGGTTATAGGGATCCTGTTCCTGACGCGTTTGATCTGATTTTGAACTTTGGCGATACGTTGCCGACATCACCATCGTTTTCAGCAGCTTCTTAACACTCCAATGATCTTCCTCCATAAATTTCACCGCCAGCCAATCCAGCAATTCCGGATGGGAAGGTTCACTGCCCTGCGAACCAAAATCTTCAACGGTTTCAACAATTCCTCTTCCGAATAACTGCTCCCAGTAACGGTTGACAATCACTCTGGATGTTAATGCATTGTCACGGCTAACCATCCATTTCGCTAATCCTAAACGGTTTTTGGGGTAATCCCTTGGCATTGGAGCCAACAACTGGGGAACATCCGGTTTTACTTCCGCGCCTTTTACCATCCAGTTTCCCCGGATAAATACATTGGTTTTCCGGGAAAAATCGCCTTTCCCCTCCCAAACGACCGGCATACTTTCCGTCGACCTGGTTAAAACGGTTGCATATTCCTGCACGATTTTATCATAATCAGGCTCCGAATGACCGGGTAGCGCATCCTGAAATGCAAGCCAGGTAATTCTTACCCATTCTGTCGGGTTTTTGGGACTTTTCAGCGAAAGATAAATATCATGCTTGCCGGAAACTGGCGGAATCGGAGTAACCAGAACGGTATCTCTTGCAGGGACTTTGACGGTTGCAATAACCTGCCCGTCCAGCTTATCCAGATGAAAAGACATCACAGCGTTTTCTGCCTTCGTGGATATATTCATGACAAGATTTCCCGCGCCGGTTAAGTTTACATTGGGAATTTTAGCATTTCCCTTGTCCTTAACCCCGTAATAGGAAATCAGCAGAACCGTCGATTCCTCTCCTTTCACAAAATTGTGCGAATTGATCTTCGGCTCCATCACCCGCATAAACTGGGTGAATTTCGAGGTCTCTTTGGGATCATATTTATTGATCCACGCTTTTACTTTTTCAACCCTTGCCGAATCATCACCCTTATAAAACCGCAGTTTTGGCCATTCATCCCATACGTCCTCATCACGGGAATTGTTAAAAAAGGCCATGTACTTATAATAATCGTCATGCGGAATCGGGTCGTAGGGATGGCTGTGGCACTGAATACAGGCAAACGTCGTGCCCTGCCAAACTTCCCAGGTCGTGTTAACCCGATCGATCTGCGCCGCTATACGAAACTCTTCGTCGTCTGTTCCGCCTTCGTTGTTAATCATCGTGTTACGATGAAAACCGGTGGCAATCATATTTTCCTCCGCCGGCATACCGTCTTTTACCGCTGGTAACAAATCACCTGCCAACTGTTCAATCGTGAACTTGTCAAAAGATTTGTCCGCGTTGAAAGATTTAACAACATAATCACGGTAACGCCAGATATTCCGGCCGCCGTCACTTTCATAACCTTTGGTATCGGCATACCGGGCAAGATCCATCCACATCGACGTCCACCGTTCACCATAGGCCGGGGATTTCAGTAACCGGTCGACAACCTTTTCATAGGCTTCCGGTGATTTATCGTTTTTAAAATCCGCAACTTCTTTTTCAGTAGGAGGCAGGCCAATTAAATCCAGGCTCACGCGGCGGATTAAAGTGGCTTTGTCCGCTTCCGGCGATGGAGATAGCTTTTCCTTTTTTAATTTTTGAAGTACAAATTGATCAACCTCATTTTTGGGCCAGTTTGAATCACCGGTTTTTACCAGCCCAAAGAGATTCCAGAGATTTTTCTCTGACGGAACTTCTGGCTTTTCAACGCGTTTGTAAGACCAGTGCGTTTCCCACGCAGCACCCTGGTCAATCCATTTTTTTAACGTATTGATATCTTCCTCAGCCAGACGGTCCGCTCCTTTGGGCATACGCTCGTCCGGATCATCCGAGAGAATTCTGCGAATCATTTCACTGCTATGGGCATCTCCACGCACAACGGGTATTTTACCGGATTTCCCCGGTTCAAGCATTTCATGTTCGAACAAAAAACTGACTTCACCGGCCTGTTTAACACCACCATGACAGCCCATACAGTGCTTATTCAGGATCGGCTTCACTTCTTCGTTGTAGTCAACCTTGTGAACGAACAAACCTGACCAGGTAAACGATGATACAAGAACCACGATGACACCCAATCCAATAAAATGCCACTTTTTCATCGCCAGGAACCGATTTTAACTTTTTGTTACTTCTAACACAAAGTCAGTGATTTATTAAAAATACTTTCTTTAATCCAAATTCAGCTATTTTTTATTTAATATCACATTCCGTTACAGACCAGCAGAATTTTATTCTGGCTTTCATCAATTCGTCTTAACTCTCAATATAACGCTGCCACCTGGTTTACATTTTAGTTCGACAAAACCTTCGTCCTGAATATCCGTGGTAACATCTTTCGCGGCTATCGTTTCCCACTTTTTAAATGGCAATTTCAAAGTAGCCACACCGCCCTTTTCCGCTTCGATCTTAATTTCGGAAACCTGCCCGTTTACCTTTTTTGCACTGATTAAAAACGCGCCCTCGGCCCTTAATTTTTCAAAAGCTATATCTTTCCAGTTTTCCGGAACGGCCGGCATGATTTCGATAAATCCCGCATAGCTCTGAAGCAGCATTTCCTGCAACCCTGCGGCAAAAGCAAAATTGCCTTCGAGCGTAAACGGGCGATAGGTAAATTTCGATAACCCCGATTTTGTCTGGTCACCATTGACATGGAAACTGTTTGGAAGCACGAAAGCCTTCGCGAAAGTCGATAAATCCTTAGCAGCTCCCTCTCCATCTTTCGCCCGGGCTTTCATATTGGCAAGCCAGGAATAGGAATACCCGCACCACCAGTCCGGCCCTACTTTATCCAATAATTTTATTGAATTTTTAATGATTCCCTGCGCCTTCTGGCCGTCTTCCCACTTGATCAGTCCCAATGGATGAATCGCCATCATATGCGAAAAATGCCTGTGCGATTCCTGGTAAGGCAAATCGGGAGCGAACATTAATTCATCGTTTTCAGTCATTGCATAATCTCCGAACTCAGCCAGTATTTCCTTCCAATGATCCGATTCTGAGACCAAACCCAATTCCAGAGCAAGTTCCGCACCGGCGTCAAATGCAAATTTCATCAGTGCCAGATCGTAGTTGGTATTCTTTGGAAACCAAGCCTCCAGGCTGTTATTCCGAATTTCCGGGCTGGAACTGATCGGTAGTTTCCTCTGGCCATTTTCATCTTTAACCGTTATTTTTTCAAGAAAACTGCACACTTCTTTAACCCATGGATAAGCGCGGTTTTTAAGGAAATCCTTATCCATGCTATACCGCCATTGCAGGTAATAATGGTGCGCAAGCCAGGACGATACCGTTGGAGAAAGTGAGTATTGTATCCAGCCGCCCATTTCGGTTCCATCGAGCGTCGTTACACCCGGCACTGCCAGTCCGTCAACACCGAAATACATTTTCGTGTAGCGCTTATAATTCTCAGTATTTTCGTCCAGGTGGTCGAAATAGCCCAGACCTTCTTCCAAATGGTTACCGCTATAACTTGGCCAATAACTCAGCTGGGTATTCAGATCATGATGAAAATCTCCTTTCCAAGGCGGAATTCTGCCATTATCTGCCGTCCAGACGGCCTGTAAAGATATCGGTGGAGCACCACGCCGGGCCGCAGAACCAAATTTGTATTGCTCCAGATACCATTGTTTTTCAATAAGAGGGTCGGGGACATGAATGGCTGACTGACCCCAGAATTTTTTCCACCAATGGTTATGGCTGGCAAAATCTTTATCAAATCCCCGTTGTAACGTTGTTTTGACGAGTAAAGAAGAAACCGGATTTATCTTCTTATCAGGATATTGCGATGAAATACTCCACGCCCCCTCAATGGTTCCGGTATTCGTTTTTTTCCATTCTACCGTAATTTCATAGGTAAAGCCGCCCCAGCCTTCCTGTTTGTACGTAATACGCTTTCCCTGCTGGTTTACCGTACCCTGCTTGTAACCCAATCTTGCCAGATCATCGCCCACCAGCGAATTAACTTCTCCGCCTGCGTTTAACTTTCCATGATATTTTGGCGCGATCAGACTTGGAATAATATCGGTTTTTACGTTTTCAAATTTAAACCAACCGACTGGCTCCGTAGCGTGAACAAACGTTTTCAGTGTTAACCCGTCTTCCCATTTTACTTCGCACAACGCTTTATCCAATGAAAGATGAACCGATTTTACCTTTTTATTACCGGGCAAACTGAACTCCAACGCACCGGCTGGAATTTTGGAAGGAGCCGGCTCCCGGTCATAAGGCGCGTCAAAATATCTTTGGACAGGCTTGTAATCTTTCTTTTCTACTTGTTGCTGCACCCACTTGAAACTGAATTCCTTGCGGTGTAAACCGGCCATGGGACGCATATCCCAGATGTCAGCCCGATCCAAAGAAAACCGTAACCGGTCGCCGTTTTTCCAGATCAGCGCACCAACAGTCCCGTTTCCAAGCGGGATGGCCTCATCCCAAACCCGGGCCAGGGAATCGAATTGAAGATCGTGTTTTGCCAAGGGCTGTCCATGGGCAATGACACCCGTCAACACCAGCAATAACGTACAAAGGGTTTTGTTCATGGTTTAGGAATTCAATTGATACAGTAATTTCAGGAGGCTCCTTCGGAGCCGGGTTATTGATCGTTAATAGGCCTTTCTATAAACAGGAAGTCACAAATGTGGCTCAAAAAATAAAGACAATTGTAAGCACTTTTTATATAAAACACTCTTTATTTTTCTCATAAATATTCACTTGGCTATCCATGCGGCTCCTGCGGAGCATCCTGCTTACGGCCATCAGTAACTAACGCCAATAACAACTCCATAGGAGGCTCCTTCGGAGCCAGGTAATTGATGATTCACCAACCTTGCTATAAACAGGAAGCCACAAATGTGGCTGAAAAATATAGACAAGGCTAAGCCATTTTAATTTTGCATATTACCGATTTATCCTGCGCATAAATATTTTTTACCGACCATCTCCTCCTTTGACGCATCCTGTTTATGGCCATCACTATACACAACTCAAA
>NZ_JAVFVU010000026.1 GCF_030929615.1 Dyadobacter sp. LHD-138
CCATTTTAATTTTGCATATTACCGATTTATCCTGCGCATAAATATTTTTTACCGACCATCTCCTCCTTTGACGCATCCTGTTTATGGCCATCACTATACACAACTCCATAGGAGGCTCCTCCAGAGCCAAGTAATTGACAGTTCACCAACCTTGCTATAAACAGGAAGCCACAAATGTGGCTGAAAAATACAGACAAGGCTAAGCGATTTTAATTTTGCATATTACCGATTTATCCTGCCCGTAAATATTTTTTACCGGCCATCTGCTCCTTTGGAGCATCCTGTTTATAGCCATCAGAATGCTAATGCCAACAGGACTCCATCGGAGTCTCCTTGAACTTCTCACGAAAACGCATCCTCAATATGGTTGATATTAATTCCACCGCTTGAAAGAATTAAAATTGAAACGATATCAAAGCGGATATCCAAATGCCAGTCTTTCGTGTAAATGTAGTTTTCCGCAGCCTTCATGATCAGCCTGGCCTTGGTATAATTCACAAATTCTTCCGGCATGCCAAAGCCCGTCCCACTCCGGGTTTTCACTTCCACGAAAATCAGTGTCTTGTTTTTCTTAACAATCAGATCGATTTCCGCGTGTTTGTGCCGATAATTCTTTTCAATAATTTCATAGCCTTTTCCTTCTAAAAAGGCTGTTGCCTGGGTTTCTCCCCAGCTTCCGGTCGTGTTGTGTATAGCCATTCGAACATTTTTTATACAAATTAGTGTTATTGATTAGTAAGAAAAAGAAACCACAACCCGATTTCCGGTTTTAATCCATATTTGAATAAAAAATATTTTAATTATACTTCATCCATACAGGCCAACAACCGCCATTTGTTTCCAATCATTTGAGTTGATATTTTCCAGCTATCAAATCGACATTCTCCACACATGAATACCCTTATTAACAAGCAAGCAGAATTCCAGAATTTAGGTCTGATCGATTATCAGGAAGCGTGGGATTACCAGGAAAAATTGTTCGCGGAAACACTTTCTATAAAAACGAAAAACCGTGCTTTGCCGGCTAATGAACAGTTGGCTACGCTCAACCATGTTATTTTTTGTCAGCACCCGCACGTTTACACGCTGGGCAAAAGTGGAAAGCCGGATCATTTGCTTTTGAATGAAGACGATCTGAGCCAGAAACAGGCTAAATTTTATAGGATAAACCGTGGCGGAGATATTACCTACCACGGACCAGGCCAGCTGGTTGGTTACCCGATCCTTGATCTTGATAATTTTTTCACCGATATTCACAAGTACATGCGGACTTTGGAAGAGGCAATTATCCTCACCCTGGCCGACTACCATATCAGTGCAGGCAGGATCAGCGGACTCACCGGTGTCTGGCTTGATTTTGTTGAACAGAAAAACCCAAGGAAAATTTGTGCAATGGGTGTAAAAGCCAGTCGCTGGGTTACAATGCACGGTTTTGCGCTGAATATAAATACCGATATGGCTTATTTCGGCAACATTGTTCCCTGCGGTATCGAGGATAAAGCCGTTACTTCCATCAGTAAGGAGCTTGGCCGGGAAGTGGATTTTGAAGAAGTCTCTGCTATATTAAAGAATCATTTAGGTACTCTTTTTGAAATGGTCTGGAAAACTCCATATAATTCAAAAACAGACATTTTAGAAAATTAAGTATTAGGAACAGCATGAAGAAGGATATTATATTTCATCCCGTAGAAGGTGTTAAAGTGGCCGTTGTAAGAAAGATCAACGCATTGAATGAGGCCGAGTGGAACGTTGTTGTGATCAATCGAAATGAGCAGCCGATCACAGGCGTTTTTGTTACTTCAAAAGGATATGGAAACACGGAGTCTGGTGAAAATACGGGGATTAAAACATCAACACTCCGCCACTTTTTTCCCGAAATAAAACCGCAAGAGCATGTGGTCGTAGAGCCAATCATGCCGGACGTTTTTCATTTAAATAACGAGTTCTGGATCAGCTATTTCCTTGGAAATCAGATTTACGATAAAAAGTTTATCTTCGTACCGGACAGCATCGTGGAAGACAACCTCATCGAGATAGATCCACTCGGTCTGGAAGGCGTCCTGCACGACTAAAAAATAAACAATAACCACACACTATGACAGATGAATTTCGCAGAAAAGCAAAAAATTTCCTCCTGCTTGATATTGAAACCGTAGCGGGTTACGCCTCTTATGACGAATTGCCTGAGCGCATGCAGAAGCTTTGGGATAAGAAGGCCGCAACATTGAGAAAGGGAGATGAAATACTTTCCAACAACGAATACTTTTACGATCGAGGCGCCATTTATGCAGAATTCGGCAAGATTGTATGCATTGCCTTTGGCGCCTTTTATTGGGATGAAAATAACGAAATCGCTTTCAAAGTCCGAAGTTTTTCCGGCGACGACGAAGTGAAATTATTGCTTGAATTCAAAGCACTTATTGAAAAGTATCCGGCGGAACAATTGATTCTCTGTGCCCATAATGGCAGGGAATTTGACTTCCCGTTTCTCTGTCGGCGCATGCTCATCCATGGGATTGAAATTCCGAAAGCATTGCAGATAACCGGGAAAAAGCCCTGGGAAATACTGCACCAGGACACCATGGACTTATGGAAATTCGGTGATTACAAAAATTACACTTCACTGGATTTGCTGGCCGCTGTTTTTGATATTCCCGGCAGCAAAAACGAAATGAGCGGCGATCAGGTAACCCGGGTTTACTACGAAGAGAACGATCTCGCTAAAATTTGCCGATATTGCAGAGAAGATGTGGTTGTCCTCGCGCAATTATATTTACGTATGCATAGTTTTGAGCCGGTGCCGGCTGATAATATTACAAGAGTGGAATAAATTGATTATTTTAACAGCAAAACCGCTACTCCACCTTTCTTAATCAACAATTACTCATAAAACTTCATGAGAGATAAAAAACCAAAAAAAGAATTTAAAGAACAAAAAACAGCCAAAGCGCCGCATGGCATCGTATCCTATATAGATAATTTAAAAGCTGATATCGCGGCATTTTTCGACCTGAATAGTGAACATTCCTTCCGTCCGTTCGACGTCCACGGCCATTTTGGTGTAGAAGACAGGAAAGTAAGGGCACTTTTTAATGAAATTTTACACGAGCTTCAGGAAGATGGCCGGATCCGCTCCAACGCGGACGGGACTTTTACCGCAGCACCTAACAAGCCCCAGGCAGATACCGGGCTCATTGGCCGGGTAGACCGCGTCAACAAAGGTTTCGCCTTTGTCATTATTGAAGGCCGCGAGGATGACATATATGTAGAAACGGAGCTCCTGAACGGGGCCTGGGACGGCGATATCGTCAAAGTTCAGGTGTTGTCAAAATCAGGAAGAAGACAGCACACCAGTCGTGGAGATTCTGGAAAAACCCGGGTTGAAGGACGTGTGGTTGAAATAACACAACGGACGCAATCTGAAATTGTCGGGATTATTGAAGTATGGCCGAAATATGCCGTCGTGCAGCCCGATCATAAAAAACTGTTTGATCCGATTTTTGTAGAACCAGAACATCTTAACGGGGCGTCCAATGCGGATAAGGTCATCGTAAAAATGACAACCTGGCCCACGCGAACGCGGCAGCCTGAAGGAGAAATTATCCATGTTTTGGGACAAGCAGGGGAGAACGATGTAGAAATGCACGCGATCCTGGCTGAATTTGGCCTGCCTTATGAATTCCCGGAATCAGTGGAAAAAGAAGCCCAGAAAATTCCGGACGCTATTCCCAAAGAAGAAATTTTAAAGCGCAGGGACATGCGTGCGACGCTGACATTTACCATCGATCCGGCGGATGCCAAGGATTTTGATGATGCACTTTCTGTGCGTTATCTGGATGAAGGAAATGTAGAAGTGGGTGTGCATATCGCTGACGTATCGCACTATGTCCGACCGGGTACAGAGTTGGAAAAAGAAGCAAACCGACGCGCAACTTCCGTGTATCTGGTGGATCGTACAGTTCCAATGCTTCCTGAAAAACTTTCAAATAATCTTTGCTCATTACGTCCAAACGAAGACCGTCTGGCATTTTCAGCGATTTTTGAATTAAATCCGAAAGGCAAAATTCTGAAAGAATGGTTTGGAAGAACCGTTATCCATTCCGAACGCCGTTATTCTTATGAGGAGGCGCAGCAGGTGCTGGACACAAAAGAAGGCGATTATCCCAACGAACTGACATTGCTGAACAGCATTGCCAAAATACTCAGGAAAGAACGTTTCAAAAACGGAGCGATCAATTTTGAAACCGCTGAGGTACGTTTCCGTCTGGACGAAAACGGAAAACCTTTGGGCATTTATCAAAAAGAACGTCACGATTCGCATAAGCTGATCGAGGAATTTATGCTTTTAGCGAATAAAAGAGTCGCTGAATTTGTGTATTCGCTCTCCAGAGGTCCTTCAAAAAATACCATGGTGTATCGTATCCACGAAGCACCGGATCCTGACCGGTTGAAAACATTTGCCTCATTTGTGGGCAAACTTGGGCATAAACTGGAAATCGATGACGAGAAAAAAATCGCTAAATCGATGAACAGCATGCTGCATGAAGTTGAAGGAAAACCGGAGCAAAACCTGATCGAATCTTTGGCGGTCAGAACGATGGCGAAGGCACGGTACAGCGTGGAAGATTTAGGACACTTTGGCCTGGCTTTCAAACGTTATACACATTTTACATCGCCGATACGCCGTTATCCCGATGTGATGTCCCACCGTTTGTTACAGCATTATCTGAACGGCGGAGAATCCGTGAACAGTGATATTTATGAAAACGCCTGCAAGCATTCTTCGGAACGTGAAAGGCTGGCCTCCGACGCCGAACGTGCTTCCATTAAATACAAACAGGTTGAGTTCATGAGTACCATGGACAAGGACCGCATTTTCGACGGCATTATCACGGGCGTTACCGAATTCGGTATTTTTGTTGAAATAACAGAAACGGCTTCCGAAGGTCTGGTCCGCATGACGGACCTGGGTGATGACTATTATGAACACGATAAGGATAGTTACCGCCTTATCGGGCAGCGTACCAAAAAGATTTACACATTTGGTGACGCAGTAAAAGTGCAGGTAAAAGATACGAACCTTGCCCGCAGAAGCATGGATCTATATCTGGCCGGGAAAACCACCTCATCCATCCGTTCAAGAAATAGCGGCGGTTTTGAGGAAAGAACCAGCAGACGGTCCAGAGAGTCCTCTTCAAGAGATTCCGGCAAACCTTCCTCGTCAAGAAGAAGCAAACCCGCGACAGCTGCACCCAAAGAGAAAAAAAATAGAAAAAGAAGATAATCAGCAAGTTATTGTTTTCGCTCCTTCGGAGCGTCCTGTTTCTAGCCAGAAGTCTCCATTTATCAACATAACTCCATCGGAGTTTCCTGAAATACACAGGAGGCTCCGATGGAGCCAGAAACACATATTGCTCCTCCCTGACTATAAATAGGCGGCTCCGATGGAGCCAGAAAGATGAATACCCATTCCTGGCTATAAACAGGGTGCCTCCTCCGGAGCTAAAACCTCCATCTGGATCAATTTCTTTTGATCACTACGCTCTAAAAGGAAGAAAATAGTCAAGTAGGAAATTGCCGGCGGCTACTTTTCGAAACAAACACGATCTAACTATGTCCAAATTCTGCAAATTCCTGTCGCTTTTCCTTATACTTTCCTGCACCGCTTTCGCCCAGAAAAACACTGAAAAAGAAGACTGGCAATCATTATTCAATGGAAAAGATCTGAAAGGATGGGATATTAAAATTGCAGGACATAAGGTCAACGACAACTATAAAAACACGTTTATCGTCGAAGATGGTATGATCCGCGTGAATTATAAAGAATACGAAAAATTCACGACAGAATATGGTCATATGTATTACAACAAGCCATTTTCACATTATCGTTTAAGACTAAAATATCGCTTTACAGGCAATCAGGTACCAGGTGGAGCCTCCTGGAATGTCCGCAATAGCGGGATCATGCTGCATTCTCAATCGGCTGCCAGTTTGGGACTTGATCAGGACTTTCCGGTATCGCTGGAAATGCAGTATTTGGGAGGATTAAATGCGGGCGAGCGCACAACGGGTAACCTTTGTACACCGGGTACCATTGTTGAAGTAAACGGAAAGGTGGATCCGGCACATTGCACCAATTCAACTTCTAAGACTTATGACGGTGATCAATGGGTTTCTGCCGAGGCTATCGTCCTGGGCGATTCTATTGTTCATCATATCATCAATGGTGAGATAGTTTTTACTTTTACAAAACCAAAAATCGGAGGTGGTTATGTCGGTAAAAACCATGATTTTGCCGCAGGGCATTTTAGCAATGCCGAGGAATGGATCAAAAAAGATGGTACACCTTTGGGAAGCGGTTATATCGCACTTCAGGCCGAAAGTCATCCGATTGATTTCAAAGACATTGAGATATTAAACCTGAAAGGGTGTATGGATCCGAAGGCCAGCAATTACAAATCCTACTACCAATCTGCGGATAATAAAAGCTGCAAATACAAGAAATAGTCGTCTGCCGCAATAACTCCGTTTAGTTTTTATATTTTTGCTGAAAAACGGGCGTTGCTGCTTCATGAAGAAAATAATTCTCAGATTCTTATTATTGCTGGTTATACTGGCTGGCCTGAACTGGCTGGCTTCTCTGTTCTTTTTCCGCTGGGATTTAACGGAAGATAAACGCTATACGATTTCTGACGCGACAAAACAGCTGCTCAGTAATCTCGACAAGGATATTGTCGTCAATGTATATCTCTCGGGCGAATTCCCTCCCGGTTTCGAACGCCTGGAAAGTGCCACGCGCGAGACACTGGATGAATTTAAAACGTATTCAAACGGTCATCTGACCTATCAGTTTTCCGATCCTTCCGATGCAGCGAGCGAAGATCAGCGAAAAAAACAGTATCAGAATCTGGTGGACCGCGGATTAACGCCGACCAATCTTTTTGCCAATGAAGACGGGAAACGTACCGAGAAACTGATATTTCCGGGTGCAATTATTCAGGCCGATACACTTGCTATTCCCGTTCAGCTTTTAAAAGCGAACCGCAGCTTGGAAACTTCGCCTGAAGAACAATTAAACCAATCCTACGAAAACGTAGAATTTCAACTGGCCTCTGCCATCCGTATCCTGGATAATCCGGAGCGAAAAAAAATCGGCTTGCTTGTCAATCATACCCAAAAACTGCCTCCTGCACGTCTCAGCGACCTGATCGCGACGATGCAGCAAAGTTATGACGTGTTTATGGTGGTAAAAGATCCCGAAACCTTTGAGGGGCTGGATGCTTTGATGATTTTAAAACCTGATGTCCCGTTTTCGGAAGAAGAAAAATACAAGCTGGACCAATACGTTATCGGAGGTGGAAAAGCGCTTTTCTTTGTGGATGGTGCGAAAGTGGATAGCGTGAGCCTGGAAGGAAATTATGTGCAGCCGCTGGATTTAAATTTAAATGACCTTTTCTTCCGCTGGGGTGTGCGTATCAACAATAACCTCGTGAAAGACCTGTCCAGTGCCACCATTCCTATGAATGTGGGAAATATGGGCGATAAACCGGAAATCAAGGCGGTGCAATGGCGCTTTTTTCCGTTGCTGAACAATTTTGGGCCGAGTCCGATTACGAGAAATATGGATGCCGTTTATTCTCGGTTTCTCAGCTCTATGGACACCGTAGGAGGCTCAGCAAGTATCCGAAAAATTCCGCTTTTGATGACCTCGCCTCACACCAAACTACTGAATACACCGGCTTTGGTAGGTTATAATGAAGCACGTCAGCAGCCCGAACCATCGGAATACAACGGAGGTGTGAAACTGGCGGCCGTTCTTTTGGAAGGTTCTTTTAATTCGTTGTTTGAGAACCGGATTTTACCGGCAGATCCGCGTTTTAAAACTTTTAAAGCGACAGGGCAGGGGAAAATAATAATCTGTGCCGATGGCGATGTTGCCGTTAATGATTTTGACTACCGCAGAAACACACCATTACCGCTGGGTTATGACCGTGCTTCGACCAATATTTTCGGGAACAAGGATTTCATTATGCACGCATTGGATTACATGACGGATGAAAACGGCATTATCACATCCCGCAGCAAACAAATCAGTATTCGGGCGCTGGATAAAATTGTCGTACAGAAAGACAAGAAATTCTGGCAGGCACTTAACCTGCTTCTCCCTCTGGTCATTCTGGGAATTTTCGGTGCGCTGCGTTACTATATCCGTCGCCGCAAATTCGCGTCATAATAAATCGGCTTAGTACGTTTTTTTTTATACTTTTGTTCCCTACAAAACAGATTTAAGGATCTGTATGGTTTTTTCTATTTTTTTACTAACCACTTCCGTCACGAATTATGAAGTTTGTCGTTTCGTCATCGGTACTGCTCAAGCAACTGTCTGCAATTAATGGTGTCGTTTCAACGAACCCTATCGTACCTATATTAGAGAATTTTCTACTTTCCCTGGAAGGAAATCGCCTGACTGTCACTGCATCTGATTTGCAGACCGTTATGATTACCGAAATCGAGGTAGAATCTACTGAAAAAGGCGCTATCGCTGTCCCGGCAAAACTTTTGCTGGATACATTACGCGGCCTTCCTGAACAACCTATAACGCTTCAGGTTAACAGCGAAACTTTTGGAACGGAAATTATCTCGGATAACGGCCGCTACAAACTTTCCGGTGAAAACCCGATTGATTTCCCAAAAACGCCTTCTGTAAACCGTGGCCAGTCTGTTGATTTGTCATCGTCTGCTTTGGGTGCAGCCATCGCCAATACGTTATTTGCTACCAGCACAGATGATTTAAGACCTGCCATGACAGGGGTTTTCGTTCAAATGGGCGTAGAAAATGCAACATTTGTGGCAACGGACGGTCACCGTCTGGTACGTTATCGCCGTTCGGATATCAAATCGGATGTGGATACATCGATGATCATTCAGCGTAAGGCTTTGAACTTGCTTAAATCCTGTCTTCCATCGGATGATGTTCCGGTGAAAGCTGAATTTACGGCTTCCAACGCATTTTTCAGCTTCGGCAATATCCGCATGATCTGTCGTTTGATCGATGAACGTTTCCCGGATTATGAAAACGCGATTCCAACAAACAACCCAAATACGCTGACAATCGGCCGGATGGAAATCCTTAGCTCGTTGCGCCGTATTTCAATTTATTCGAACCGCACGACGCACCAGGTTCGTCTGAAAATGTCTTTGAATGATCTTGTTATTTCTGCCGAAGATCTTGATTATTCAAACGAAGCGAATGAACGTTTGCTTTGTGAATACAATGGGGATGATATGGAAATTGGTTTCAATGCCAAATTCCTGATCGAGGTGCTTGGAAATCTGTCGAGCAAAACCATCACATTCGAGCTTTCCGCGCCAAACCGCGCTGGACTGATTATCCCGGTAGACCAGGAAGAAAATGAAGACATCCTGATGCTGGTGATGCCGGTGATGTTAAATACATATGTTTAGAAATTAAAATTGATCGCAAACCGATCTCTATTTTCTTAATTTCTGTTAAATCAATAAAAAAAACCTGTGAGAAATTTCTCACAGGTTTTTTTATTTCACTATAAATCAAGCACTTATATTCTAAAAAATCACTTACCTCAATTAACATACGAAAAATATCGTAGACAACGCTTTGAAATACGAATCTTTTCGTACAAATTTGTTACGAACTTATTCGTAGGTGTTATTTTTAGTTGTTATTCTGATTATCAATCCAATATTTATTAGACCATGATTATTAAACCAACCGAATCCGAACTTGAAATTCTGAACTACTTATGGAAAGAGGGGCCCTCAACCGTAAGGCAAGTTCACGATTTTCTTTCGGAATCCAAAGACACCGGTTACACAACAACTTTGAAGCTGATGCAGATCATGAACGACAAAGGTTTGTTGTACCGCACAGAAAACGGCCGCTCACACATTTATGTTGCATTGCTTGACGAAGAAGAAACGCAGCAGAATCTTTTAGGCCGGTTTGTTGAATCCACATTCAGGGGATCTGCGGCACGTTTGGTGATGCAGGCGCTGGGAAATCATTCCACCTCGAAGGAAGAATTAGATGAAATTCGTGCATTACTAAACAACCTCGAAAACAATCGTCCGTCATGAAAATGTTTTTCAACTTATTCTCCGAAGCACTGATCTCCGCATTTGGGTGGACACTGGTGCATTCGCTATGGCAAGGCGCCTTACTTGCGTTAATTGCCTGTATTGGCCTGTACTTTCTGCGGAAAAGCCCGGCCAGTCTGCGTTATAATCTGGGTATCGGAACACTTTGTCTTCAGGTGATCGCTTCGCTTGGAACGTTTTTGTATTACTATTTAAATGCTCAAAATACAGTTTTAAACCACGCGGCAAAAAATAGCGCACAAGTTATAACAGACTGGAAAACAATAACGTACGATATTTCACTAAGTACCAAAGTACAGATTTGGCTGACTACTCATATTCAGGAACTGGTAATCTGCTGGCTGATCGGCGCCTTTGTTTTGGTATTGCGATTTTTAGGAGGTTGGATTTATACCGAACATCTGCGTCACAATTCCAGACTGGTCATGAACAAAGAATGGCGGGTGAGATTTGGCGTGTTAACGGCCAAGCTGAAAATCTATCAGTCCATCGAATTAAAAGAATCAGCCAAAATTCTGACACCGATGGTCATTGGTACGCTGCAACCGGTGGTATTAATTCCAATCGGCTTGCTGACAGGCTTTCCAACGTCACAAATTGAAGCGATACTGGCACATGAACTCGCGCATATCCGCCGCTACGATTACCTGGTTAACATGCTGCAATCTTTCGTAGAAGTCGTATTTTTCTTTCACCCCGCGCTTTGGTGGTTATCTGAAAGAGTGCGTATCGAGCGCGAACATTGCTGTGATGACCTCGCCATAGAGGTTTGTGGTGACCGTACTTCACTGGCTCACGCCCTGGTCGGTATTGCCGAATGGAAAACCAATCATTCCCTTGCAATGGCCTTTGCTTCCAAAAAACCTTTATTATTACAAAGAGTAAAAAGGGTAATGGGCATAACCCCGAAACCAGCACGTATCATGGGCAGTTTACCCATCACCCTCGTATTTATTGTGGCGCTTGCAGGCATTTCCATGTATGCCGTCGGGCAGGATGATGTTAAAAAGAAAAAGGCAAAAACGCATCAGGTTTCCACGAAACACAAGGTTGTTACCAAAAGCGACCAGACCGTGATTACTGAAGTTAACCCGGAAGTTTTCGTGGCAATTCCTGATGTCGAGGAAAATATCGACATCAATATAGATCTCGACGAACCGGAATATGCTATGGATGACTCACTAAAAGCTAAAATGGGAGCGTATCAGCAAAAGATGGATGCACTGCAAAAGGAAATGGAACCTCTGCAACGGCGCATGCGGGAGCTTCAACAGGAAATAGAGAAGAAACATTTTGATATTGAGCACTTTGAAAGAAACGAAGAGAAGCTTGATTGGAAAAAAGGCCGTGCAAGCGAGGCGCGTCAAAACCTGATCGAAAAGCGCTCTAATCTGCTCCATGCCAACGGAAAAACAAAATTGAGCGAAGCCGATCTGGACAAACAACTGGCAGATTTTGAGCAGCAAATTAAAGCGCAGGAACAAATTATTAATCAGCTGAACGCCGAATTGTCCGCGAACCAAAAAGAGGCCGAAAAAGCCGGAGAGCCATACAAAGAGGCGGAAAAGGAAATGGAGGAATTGAGTAAAAAAATAGACGATCTTGGGGAAAAAATCGGACTAACATCCTTGTCTTTGATTCCCAGAAACTACGCAACGGCTGGTCCTCGTGTCCGAGCCCGCCGGGCCGTTTCTGCAAAACGAGCATCTTGGGCAGAGTTGGCACCGCCCCCACCACCGCCAGCCCGGGTAACGCCACCAGCACCCGTTGCGGCCCCCAGAGCAGTCCCGAAACCGCCGGTTCCACCTGTTCCCCCGATAAAAAAATAAGCCATAAAGAAGCCGGATTAACGGAACCCTAGGGTTCCGTTAATCCGGCTTCTTTATCTGTTACAAAAGTTATTCTACCTCGATGACCACATCATCGCTCATGGGATGTGTCACACAGGTCAGGATAAAGCCCTCTTTTAGCTCCGCTTCCGACAATGCATCTTCCTCATCCAGCTGCACTTTTCCGGAAGTACATCTGCCCATACAGGCCGTACACATACCCGCCTGACAAGAATAAGGCAGATCAATATCCATATTCAAGGCCGCTTCAAGCACGCTCTCATGCGGTTTCACCGGCACTTTGTATTCGGTTCCCTCGTAAAACAATGTTATTTCACGGGTTTTAAGCGTATCATCTTCTTCCATGGTCACGTCACCAGGTTTAGCAGCCGTTGCTGTCATAAAACTTTCCTGTCTGATCTTGTTTAAAGCAACACCCCTGATGGCCAAAGCTCTGTGCGCTTCTTCCATCATATCCTCCGGACCGCAAAGGAAAAATTCGGCTTCATTGACCTTTAAATCCGGCAAGCCTTCCATAATCTTCAGAATATGGCTTTTGTTAAGTCTTCCACGCTCACCCTGCCAGTTTTCTTCCGGCTGGCTCAGCGTATAAATTACCTTAAACCGCTCCTTATATTTATCCTGAATTGCCTTGATTTTATCCCTGTAAATAATGCTATTTTCGGTCCGGCTGCCATAAATCAAAACCACTTCGCTTTCCGGCTCTACCATCAGGATTGATTTTGATATCGAAAACAACGGAGTTATCCCGCTGCCCGCACCAATAAACACGACCTGTCGAACCTGATCGTCTTCCTGTTTTGGAAAAAACAAACCCATCGGCTCCATCACTTCCACGACATCGCCAACTTTCAGCGTATCCAGCAAGAGATTAGATCCAAACCCGCCCGGAACGCGTTTAACCGTAATAGCCAGCGAAACATCGGTGTAAGGAGAACTTGACATCGAGTAGGAGCGGCGTACTTTTTTGTCGCCGTCAGGCAAAAGAAGGGTTAAAAATTGTCCCGGACGATAGGCAATTACTTCATTCAGAGGATGCCAGAAATGGATTGTTGATGCATCTTCTGTTTCTTTTTCAATTTCTTTGACTCTTAAAAAATAATACTTGCTCATGGTTTATGGCCGTCAGCTATCAGCGGTCAGCTTTTTAAAATCTAAATTTGTGATGTCTTTTTATTCAACAAGTAATTGGCAAATGTAATTCGCCTGGATAAAAGAAAAGCCTCATGGTCTTGAAAATCCATGAGGCCCATACTAAAATTTTATTGCTATTATTTCAAAGTTGCCATCGCATCCTTGATTCTTTGAACCGCTTCTGCCAAGGCTTCGTCGGCTGCTGCGGTTGAAATCCTGATACAGTTTGGTGCACCAAAACCAGAACCCGCTACGGTAGAAACAAAAGAATTGTTCAATAACCAGTTACAGAAATCGTCAGAATCTTTGATTAAAGTGGTTCCGTCAGACTTTCCGAAATAATAGCTCACATCCGGGAATGCGTAAAATGCTCCGTCCGGAACGTTTACTTTAAATCCTGGAATTTCTTTCAGCAAGCCAATCACAAGGTCACGACGACGGGCATAGGCCTTTGTCATTTCCCTTGTCGCATCCAAAGGACCGTTGAACGCAGCCGTAGCCGCTTTCTGAGCGATTGAATTGGTACCGGAAGTAACTTGTCCCTGCAATTTCTCAACGCCGTCAGCAATCCATTTTGCAGCACCGATAAACCCGATTCTCCATCCGGTCATAGCGAAACCTTTGGCAACACCATTCACCGTGATCACACGGTCTTTCAAGGCCGGGATTGAACCCATGCTGAAATGTCCTGCTTCTGTAAAGTTAATATATTCGTAAATCTCGTCGGCTAAAACGTAGATATCCTCATGCTTTTCCAAAACCGCGCCGATTGCTCTCAACTCAGCTTCCGAGTAAACAGATCCTGTCGGGTTGTTTGGCGATGCGTACATCACAATTTTGGTACGAGGCGTAATCGCAGCTTCCAATTGTGCAGCTGTTACCTTGAAATCGTTATCAAAAGCACCTTCCACAATCACAGATTTTCCTTCTGCAAGTTTCACCATTTCAGAATAACTCACCCAGTAAGGCGCGAAAATCACTACCTCATCGCCCGGATTAATCAATACCTGAATTACATTCGCAAGTGAATGTTTTGCACCCGTAGAAACCACAATATTTTCCGGTTTCCAATCTATATTATTGTCGCGCTTAAGCTTATCAGCAATTGCCTTTCGCAGATCAGGATAACCTGCTACCGGCGAATAACCGTGAAATCCATCATCAATTGCCTTTTTGGCAGCCTCACAAATAAATGCGGGCGTCTTAAAGTCTGGCTCTCCTACGCTCAGACTGATCACTTTGTGGCCTTGGGCAGCCAATTCACGGGCCATTTTGGTCATCGCCAACGTTGAAGATTCTTCGAGGGCGTTGATGCGGTCGGCCAGCAACCGTGGTTCCACCTGGGTTTGCTCTGCTACTGCGGACATTGCAACAAAAATTAAGTTAAAATGAAAATAATCAGTTTGCGATTTAATCCTCTCGGAATCAGAATCCACAAATTGCCCGCAAAGTTACGGGTTTTTTGGAAGTAGTTTAGAAAATAGGAGGAGTTGAAGAAAAAAAAGAATATATGCCTGAGAATTTCGCTTAATGTAGATAAATAAACTAGCTGAAAATAAATTCATAGCCACTCATAACCAGCCACTTACCTCCGGACCTCAATAGCATTTCCGGCAATTACTTTTAATTCGTCCGCATCAAAAGTCAACGGTTCAATGACTCCTTCAATATATTCCAGCTTGATCAGCTGTCCGTTTAACGGCTGGATCTCATCATTATTTACAATTTTACCAAAAGCCCTGACGACATCGATACTCTGTGTCGTGGCAAAAACCTGAATATTCTGGGAAGCCGATATTTCAAAAATCAGTTTCCAGAGTTCTTCCTGAATACCGTAATGCAATCCGTTTTCAACTTCGTCAATAAGAATAACGCCGTCTTTACAGGTACTTAAAGCCAGTAAAATCGTCAAAACCCTGTGAATTCCATGTCCCATCCGCAGCAGCGAAACGCTTTTCCCGTTTTTCAGCGTTGCCAGCGGATTACGTAAATTATCCGCCAGAAAATCAATTTCCAGGATCCGGTCGTCCATGATTTTCAAACATGCGAGCGCTCTGTCACTGGTAACCTGGGAAAAACTGTCAAAAGTCGTTTCCGTCAAAAAACCCTGGATGCTGGAATTTGACTTTATAAATTTAACATGCTCCGGAATCAGGATTTCATCTTCGGTCAGTAAGTCGGGGGCTTCATCGTTGACGACGATCCGCTCCATTTCATTAATTTCCTTCTGGGAAGCGTAAAAATTGATCGATTCCAGCAGATTCGTCTTTCCCGTGTTATTCCTGCCGATAATCAGATTTACCTGACCCAACGGATTAATTCCTACATTTTTAAGATTTCGGTAGCTCAGAATTTCTATGGAAGTGATCATCATCATGGCTGGAAAGCTCCAATTTTTGTTCAGTAAAAATAGCAATACATTTTAAAAAACTTCCCCCAAATTTACAAACAATCCTCTTGAACCACCTGCTCCGAAACCATAATCCACAGCAATATTTGTCCGGGAAGTTTTATTTATTTTGATGCGGATACCTAAACCCGCACCAGGCGCAACCTTGTTGAATTTTTTATCCGGCCAGTTGGAAAAACTCTGGGCATTCCCAAATACCACGCCCCCGATTAACCCATTCTGTGTCAGCGCAAAGCGATATTCCGATTCGAAATATAACATGTTCGGGCTCCGGAACCTTCCCTGAATATAGCCTCGTCCCGTGTTGTTTGATGGATCCCAGCTTGTGCTCGGCAAATCCAGATAAGGTGGTTTCCCGGCCAGTGTCAGCCAGTTAAAATCCCAGAACGCCAGGGTATTCCGACTACCCCGTGGAAAATTGATGTACTTCCTGAACTCCAAAACCAGCGACTGCCAGTTCGTATTGCTTCCTAAAACCGTCAAATTGGTTCGGTAACGCGCATTGGCATAAAGTCCGACTTCCGGGTTTATCGAATTTTTACGGCTGTCATATAACACGGTACCAACAAGTCCCGACGAAACGGACTTATGGGTGAGCCCGTAAGACGTCACATCCTCATTGCTGCCTCCCTGCCTTATTTTCCAGCGATAATCCAGCTGATAACCGGCACCCAGATAAAATGCGCCTGCAACCTTTTTGAGTACGGTCTGATGCAAACGAACGTGCGAATAATCAATCCGGTCTGCATTGGCAATCGAACTATGCCCGCCCAGACCATAAGTATCCTGTGGGTATTTGAAATAACGCCAGTCAACCACGAAGTTATAACCATTGTCCTTTGTCCAGATATTGGCCAGAACCGGTATCGTAATCTGATTGTATTGAGAATAATTGAAGCTGGTATTAACGCTTGAAATGTTGGTCGTGGCCGTGTCGCTCAGATAAAACGCCGCATTGGCACTCAGCAAACCAACGACACCGGTGGAAAGGGTATAACCCACAGCCGGTACCATGGAGTAGAGGATTTTTGGGGGAGCCGTTTCTTTAACTTTCTGAGTTGTTTTGCTTTTTCTCTTCATCTGCCCCAACACATCCATGAGATCTTTTGCATCTGTTTTCTCCTCCGGCCCAACGCTGTCAGCTATTGTTATCATTTCTTCCTGCAACATAGCAGGTGTCGGCACGACAGCCTGCGCCCGAACGTCACAACTAAACAGCCTCCAAAACGAGACGGAAAGGATGATGAAGACGGTTTTAACAAGTTCGCGGATCAGGTTAAATGAGATCAAATGTAGCCCAAAATACAAATTCTGTGCCTGTCAGCAACGAGATCTAAGTTTTTTCTAACCACGCCGGACACAGTCTGTTCCGTTTTAGGACACAAAAAAACCGCCAGTTTCTAAAAGAACTGACGGCTTTAAAAGTGTTTACTACAAATATGTTATGCCAAAGCAGCTTGCAAATTATCATTGATCGCTTCAAGGAATTCCTCTGTATAAAGGTAGTGCTCTCCGTGATTTACTTTGTTGCCATGGATACAAACAGCTAAATCCTTAGTCATTTTACCACTTTCTACAGTTTCAATACAAACTCTTTCAAGCGTCTGGCAGAAATCAATAAGCGCCTGGTTACCGTCTTGTTTTCCACGGAATTCCAATCCACGTGTCCATGCAAAGATCGATGCAATCGGGTTCGTAGAAGTTGGTCTTCCTTTTTGGTGCTCGCGGTAGTGACGTGTCACAGTTCCGTGTGCAGCCTCAGCTTCCAAAGTTTTTCCATCCGGAGTCAACAATACAGAAGTCATCAAACCAAGAGAACCGAATCCTTGTGCAACCGTATCCGACTGAACGTCTCCGTCATAGTTTTTACAAGCCCAAACGAAGTTACCTTCCCATTTAAGCGCAGAAGCAACCATATCGTCGATCAAACGGTGCTCGTAATGTACTTTTCCTGCAAATTCAGCATCGTAAACTTCCTGGAAAATATCTTTGAAACGACCATCGTATTTTTTCAAGATGGTGTTTTTAGTAGAAAGGTATAAAGGCCACCCTTTGCCCAAAGCTACATTGAAGCAAGAACGTGCAAAACCACGGATCGACTCATCCACGTTGTACATCGCCATAGCAACACCAGGTCCCTGGAATTGATACACTTCGTGCTCAATTACTTTTCCGTCTTCGCCTTCAAACTTAACAGTAAGTTTTCCTTTTCCAGGTACAACGAAATCCGTCGCTTTGTATTGATCGCCAAAAGCGTGACGTCCCACGATGATAGGAGCAGTCCAGTTTGTTACCAAACGAGGCACATTGCTCATTACTATAGGCTCACGGAATACAGTTCCATCCAAAATGTTACGGATCGTTCCGTTTGGAGATTTCCACATTTGTTTCAGGTTGAACTCAGTAACGCGGTCTTCGTCAGGTGTAATCGTAGCGCATTTGATACCTACGCCGTATTCTTTAATCGCATTGGCTGCATCGATCGTTACCTGATCATTGGTTTCATCACGATATTCAACACCTAAATCGTAGTACTTAATATCTACGTCCAGATAAGGTAAAATAAGTTTTTCTTTAATAAACTTCCAGATGATACGAGTCATCTCATCACCGTCCAGCTCTACTACGGGATTTGCAACTTTAATTTTGCTCATGATTATTAATTACTATTCGAAAGTTAAAGATATTGAAATGCGACCGTGAAAGTACAAATAATAGACTGAAAAGGCGAAACAAGCGAGGAAGTAAGTTTGATTTTATATGTTGATTCTTTCAAATCGTTTAGCAGTGGTTATTTTCAATAAATACATAAATTGCCCATTGAAACCTGTCAGGGGCTAATTTTAAACAAATCAGGTTCATTCACTTTTATTTCGGGTTATTTTTCCCGGCTATCATTTTTACACCACCAATCTGGCGTCCTAGTATGGATAAGTCTTCTTTACGTACCGAATACCTGCAAAAAAGAAAGGATTTGACGGCAGAAGAAATAACAATACGCAATGAAGCGATCCTGGCTAATACGAAATTGTTCGTCGATAGAATGTCATTGAAAACCATTCATATTTTCCTTCCGCAATATGGCAAAAATGAAATCGACACCTGGAAAATTATCACATTTTTAAATGCATCATATCCCGAAATCAGGATTCTCGCACCAAGGGTAGTCCCCGGAACGAGAGAAATGGAGCATTTCCTGCTCACACCGGAAACAAAACTGATCGATAGCCGATGGAAAATTCCTGAACCGGATCCCGCAACTTCATTAAAAATATCGCCACAGGAAATAGATGCGGTGCTGATCCCTCTTTTGGCCTTTGATCAAAACGGGTATCGGGTCGGCTATGGTGGCGGTTATTATGATCGTTTTCTCCCACAATGCAGCGCAAACGCGGTGAAGGTAGGTTTATCTTACTTCGAAGCCGAAGAAAGGGCTATTAATAGAGATTCGTTTGATGTAAAAATGGATTTTTGCATCACGCCCTTAACGATTGTCAGGTTCTGATCTTTTAAGATCATGTTTCCCTGGATTACTTTTTTTCAATAAAATAAGGACACCATGTTTCCCTGAAAATGAAAAGTGCGACTAAGGAATTAACATAACTAATTCCAGCATTAAAAGTCCACTTTAAAACTTTTAGAAAACATGAAAAACATCCGTACTTATTTATCTGCACTCGCATTGGTCGCATTGATGACCCTGATTTCCTGCAGCAAGGATGACGACGAAACCGCCAAAGTAAAACCAGGCGAAAACATTATGACCACACTTTTGCAGGAAACTACCTGGACGCAAAACACGGCTGCGGCGGTTTCCTGGGAACTGGGTTATGTTTTCAGTACCGCCTCAACGGGTAAAATCACAAAATTAAGCTGCAAAATGCCTGAACCTGGTTCTTACACCGTCTCCTTGTGGGATCAGTCGACCAAGGCTTTGCTTCGCCAGAAAACACTGGAACAATCCACGCCCGATAAGTTTGTGGAGGCCGGTATTGATGAATTTCCGGTTGAAAAGGATAAAAAATATGTCATCAGCATCAATACCGTCGTGGGCGGAAGTGCCAAAAAATTTTTCACCATTTCAAATACCAACGTCAATATTTTCCCGATTGCCCGCGGAAGCATTCTCGTCCAGTCTTCTGTTTACAAGGCCGTTGCCACACCAAAATTTCCTGACGGCGGGGCTGAAACCGGGAGAATGTATGGATTCTCGGATTTTACTTTCATTCCTGATTAAGGCTAAAAACACTGCATTAAAAACGGCATAGCGAGTCGATTCAAATCGACTTGCTATGCCGTTCTATTATCTTTGAAAATGTATTTTAAAAATAATAGTCCAATAGCTACCGCCCGGCAATCACTAAAAAAGGCCTGTTCACATTCATTTACAATGCCCAAAACGATAGCTGACTGCGGAAAATCGACAACCATTACGATCCGAATTGCTGTTCAGGAGCATTTGTACAATAAAAACATCATTTCTTATTAATTTTCATCGTAAATTTGCACCACTTTTCGGAAGCAGGTCATTTTGGCCAAATTCGTTGAGTAACAAACAATTTTACAAATCACATTAATCCTGGTTTTAGAATGAAAATCGCAGTAGTAGGCGCTACCGGTTTGGTAGGCGGCGAAATCCTCAAAGTGCTCGAAGAGCGTAATTTCCCCGTAACGGAGTTATTGGCCGTTGCATCTGAAAGATCTATAGGCAAGGAAGTTACATTCAAGGGTAAACAGATTAAGGTAATCGGATTTGAGGAAGCCATTGCAGCCAAACCTGAAATCGCGATATTTTCAGCGGGAGGTAGTATTTCTCTTGAACTTGCGCCAAGATTTGCCGAAGCCGGCATTACCGTTATCGATAACTCATCTGCGTGGAGAATGGACCCTACGAAAAAACTCGTAGTGCCTGAAATCAATGCAGTGACGTTGACGAAAGAAGATAAAATTATAGCGAATCCAAACTGCTCTACGATTCAGATGGTGGTGGTTTTGAATCCGTTACACCAGAAATATAAAATCAAACGTGTTGTTGTTTCTACCTACCAGTCTGTAACCGGTACCGGTAAGGCCGCGGTAGACCAGCTTTTCTCTGAACGCGCAGGCGATCACAGCGTTGCAAAAGTTTACCCGCATCAGATCGACCTAAACGTTTTGCCGCATATCGATGTATTCCTTGACAACGGTTATACGAAAGAGGAAATGAAGATGACCAACGAGACGAAGAAAATTATGGGCGACGACAGTATTGCTGTAACGGCTACTACGGTTCGTATTCCTACGATCGGTGGTCACTCGGAAGCAGTTAATATTGAGTTTGAAAACGAATTCGATCTTGACGAAGTTCGTCAGATTTTGAGCGAAGCTGAAGGCGTTATTATTCAGGATGACCCTAAAAATGCCCTTTATCCAATGCCATTGACGGCACACGGAAAAGACGAAACGTTTGTAGGTCGTATCCGTCGTGATGAGTCTCAGCCAAAAACATTGAATTTGTGGATCGTTGCAGATAACCTTCGTAAGGGAGCTGCTACCAACACGGTTCAAATCGCTGAATTCCTTGCGAAACATGATTTAGTTGGTGTTACGCAAGAAGCGTAAGGTTTTCCAAAAAGTTATAAACGAGAAAAGAGTGGCCGGATAGGTCACTCTTTTCTCGTTTACGGATGGTAGATATGGGCAACCGCTCCTTCGGAGCATCCTGTTTATAGCATTGAAATTTCCAAAATTATTATTTTCACTCCTTAGGAGTGTCCTAAAAATCCGAGGAGGCTCCTAAGGAGCCAGATAAATGTGACTTCTCCATTTTTCTATAAACAGGGGGCTCCAAAGAGCCATTTGTCAATTCACCTACACCATTTTATAGAATTTAAACGGTGCCAATTACCTGACTTACCTGTCAACCTCTCCCATTACCACATCAATAGAACCGATAATAGCGACTAAATCCGCCAGCAATGCGCCTTTTGACAACTCCCCAATAACAGAAAGATTATTAAATGAACAGGCTCTGGCCTTACACCGGACGGGTATATCCGAGCGACCATCCGTACGGAAGAAAAATCCCAGTTCTCCTTTTGGGTTTTCGGCACGGACATAGAAATCCATCGCCTTGGGACGTATTTTTTTGGGAACAACCGCTTGCGGATCAAAGGAAGGTGTACGCTTATGATCGCCTGTCAATTGAACCAGACTTTGCTCAATCATTTTTACAGATTCCTGACATTCCACCACACGCACCCAGGTACGGTCCCAACAGTCGCCGACGGTGCCCATTTTACCTTCTCCGATCGGAATATCAAAATCCAGTTCAGGGTAAACAGAATAGCCATCCACCCGGCGCAGATCGTAACGCAAACCCGAACCACGCAGCATCGGGCCGGTGCAGCCGTAATTGATCGCCACCGGCAAAGGCAGCACACCTACATTGGCAGTACGCTGAATGAAAATCTTGTTATCCACAACCAGCTGCTGCAATTCGACAAGCTTCGGTTTCAGGTAATTCATAAACTCTGAACAACGCTCCTCAAAACCTACCGGCAGGTCATAAAACAAACCGCCGATCCAGATATAATTATAAAGCATTCTCGCTCCGCAAACCCATTCGAGCAAACGCAAAATCTGTTCACGATCCCGCATCATCCAAAGAAATGGGGTATAGGCACCGATATCCATGGCGTAAGTGCCCAACGCCACGAAGTGCGACGCAAGTCTGTTGAGCTCCGCCACCACCACCCGGATATATTCAATACGTTTCGGAATGTCATGCTCGATTCCCAGCATTCGCTCCACACCCATTACATAAGCATGCTCCGAATTCATCGCCGTTACATAATCCATCCGGTCAACGTACGGAATGATCTGATTAAAAGGCAGCGCCTCAGCATGTTTTTCAAAACAACGGTGCAGATAACCCAGGTGCGGTACTACATCAACGATCACTTCACCATCCGTCACCACTTCCAGTCTCAACACACCGTGTGTGGAGGGATGTTGCGGCCCCATATTCAGCACCATTTCCTCAGTACGAAGCGTTTCGGAGTTGTACTTATTCGGGGCAGAAACTGAAAGATATTCAGGACGGTATTCGTATTGGATGGCGTTACTCATGCTATTTTCTTATTTTCTCTTCTCAGAAAGTCTTTTCAAATATACGAACAAAAACCGCACCGAATTGATTGCCAGAAACAGATCAGATTAAACCCTGACATCCTTAAATGACTAAAAACGTTGCAGTTTTTGATCCAGCACTTCAACTTTTAACGGACCAATCGGCCGTCCTTCGTTATGCAGCCGGTCAACAGCGGTAATATAATAAACATATTTTTTGCCCGATTGTACGGTCATATCTACAAAGCGTTCGCCTTCATAAGCCATGCCGAGAATCTTTCTCGGATCGTGGGCTGTCGGTTTATCGGTTGGTTCAAATCGGTAAATAACGTAATAAGTCGCGGTTTCACCATCCGTTGCCGGATCCGGTTTTTCCCAGAATAATTCAAGCCCGTTATTCAGCAAAGTCGCCTTTAGGCTTTTAGGAGAAAGTGGAGGAATTGCATCTTTCCATGCCATCGTCGGAACCAGGGCCGGGTAACGGAATAAGTCATTCCGCAGCGAATCGACAAAGCCCAGATTGTTATTTTTTAAAGAACGGGAGCTGAAAAATATAGTCCCTTCCGCTTCATTTTCTCTCGAATAACGAACCTGGTTTGGCATTTCTGTTGGATTGGCCCATTGGCCGTCCTTTTCTTTACCACCCACACGATAGGCTCCCAATCCTACATAAAAGTGGCGCCCATAGCAATTCTCCGTCCACCAATCCACTAGGTTCTTATAAGGTACTTTCCCAAATCGTGAAGAGAAATAAACCTGTGGGGCGATATAATCCACCCATCCTTCCCGAACCCATTTACGGCTGTCCGCAAAAAGATCATCATAGGATGCAAGTGCGCCGTATGTTTTCGAGCCTTCCGGATCTGTTCCCTTATTTCTCCAAACGCCGCAAGGGCTTATGCCAAACTTAATCCGCGGATTCGTTGCCATTAAGCCATCATGAATTTGTTTGACAAGCAAATCGACATTATTTCTCCGCCAATCCGCCTTGGTTGCAAACCCTTTTCCATACTTCCGGTACGTCGCCTCATCTTCAATCGATTGTCCCGCAACGGCATATGGATAAAAATAATCGTCAAAATGAATGCCGTCCACGTCATAGTTTTTAGCCACGTTGACGGTTATATCCGTAATAAACTGACGTACTTCGGGCAAACCAAAATCAAATAGTTTATAGCCATCATAACTGATAATCCATTCCGGGTGTATTTTGCTGATATTTTCCGAAGAAACGCTCCTGGCAGATTTATGAACCAAACGGTTCAGATTTAGCCAGGCATGAAATTCAAGTCCCCGCTTATGGGATTCCCTGATCATAAATTCCATCGGATCCCACATCGGATCGGGCCGGCGTCCCTGCTGCCCCGTTAACCATTCAGACCAGGGCTCAGCACTTTTAGCATAGAAAGCATCACCAGCCGCACGTACCTGAACAAAAACGGCATTCATTCCTACCTTTTTATGAAAATCAAGGAGCGCCGAAAACTCATTCCGCTGCTCGTCAGGCACAAGATTTTTGCTGCTGGGCCAATCGATGTTGTCAACGGTAGCAATCCAGACGGCCCTGAATTCTCTTTTGGGTGGATAGACATTCTCAGAATCAGTGCTTTGGGCTTTACAACCGTTAAGCAAAAAAGTGGTCAGCAGTAAGGTAAACGCAATAATTGGGATTTTTTTCACTATATAACGAATGCAAAATGTTAATCCGATCAAAGTAACGTATTTTAGTCCAAAGTTAGCCGACAAGTTGCTTAATTTGTCTTAATGGCAAATAAACATGTTCAATGTATTGTTATTGTGAATAATTTTTCTGCATATTTATTGTGTAATTACTAGGTTTTTTTGTGACTAAACGCAAAAATTTCACCCTTTGCAGTACAGCTATAACGTTTTAACCTATATCCCATATTGGAACCATTTGTAAAAACAACTAAAAAAAACGTCCTTTTTGAAATAGCCTGGGAGGTTTGTAATCAGGTCGGTGGGATTTATACTGTTATCCGGACTAAAGTGCCGGCGATGGTGGAAAAGTGGGAAGATAATTACTTTTTGCTAGGCCCTTATTTTGAAAAGAAAGCATCCTCCGAATTTGAAGAAATTACGGATCTGGATGACTGTACTGTTGGCCGCACAGTGCGCAGATTGCGTGAAATGGGTTATAAGGTGCATTATGGCTTCTGGCTTGTAACCGGAAAACCGCGCGTTGTACTTTTTGATCTGGATAGCATTGCCCATGAGCTGGATGTTATCAAGTACAATCTTTGGGAAAACAACCGGATTTCGACCATTAATGTCGAGCCGCTCGTGAACCAAACACTATGTTTCGGAGAACTCGTGCGTATCTACCTGAAAGAATATGCCGAAGAAAATGCGCGCAGAGAGGAGATATCTGCCCAATTTCACGAATGGATGGCAAGTTGCGGCCTGCCCGACCTTAAGAGAGAAAATGTAAAAATTGCCACGACTTTTACCACGCATGCTACCATGCTTGGCCGCTATCTGGCGCAAAATGTGGATGGTTTTTACAGTAAACTTCCATTTTTTGACTGGGAGCAGGAAGCCAGGAATTATGGCATCGTAACCCAGGCATCCATTGAACGACAGGCCGCATTGAGTGCCCACGTGCTGACAACCGTAAGTGACGTGACTGCACGCGAGTGCGAAGTTTTTCTCGGAAGAATGCCGGATCTGGTAACGCCAAACGGGTTAAATGTTGTCCGGTTCCAGGCCGTCCACGAATTCCAGAATCTGCATTTAAAATATAAAGAACGGATTCATGAGTTTGTGCTCGGACATTTCTTCCCGAGCTATTCTTTTGACCTTGATAAAACGCTTTATTTTTTCACGTCGGGACGTTACGAGTATAGCAACAAAGGTTATGACCTGACTCTGGAGGCACTTGCACGACTTAACTGGAAAATGGTACAGGCCAATATGGATACCACGGTCGTGATGTTTATCGTGACAAAACAGCCGTATTATTCCGTCAATCCCGATGTTTTGCAGTCGAGAGCCGTGCTGAATGAATTGCAGGAAACCTGTACTGCCATCGAAAAAGAGGTAGGCGAAAAGTTGTTCCTGGCCGCTGCATCCGGTGGTGATCACAAAATGCCAGACCTGAATAATTTTGTCGATGAATACTGGCGTCTGCGCTTACGCCGTACCATTCAGACCTGGAAAACGGATAAATTGCCCGCATTCGTAACCCACGATTTAAAACAGGAAGACGGAATTACCGATTTCTGTAAAAAAGCGAATCTTGTAAATAATGAGCGCGACCGGGTTAAAATTGTTTACCATCCTGACTTCATCTCGTCCACAAATCCGTTGTTCGGTCTTGACTATGGACAATTTGTACGCGGATGTCACCTGGGCGTTTTCCCTAGCTATTATGAGCCCTGGGGTTATACGCCGCTGGAATGTGTCGTTCGCGGTGTTCCGACGGTAACGAGTGATCTCTCCGGTTTTGGCGACTATATCATGCAGATCATGAGAGATTATGAAAACCGTGGTATTTATGTGATCAATCGTAAGTCGCAGACTTATGCGCAGGCTGCCGATCAAATGGCTGATATTCTCTTCAAATTTGTAAAAATGCAGCGCCGCGACAGGATTATGCAGCGTAACCGGGTTGAGAATATCTCCGATGTTTTCGACTGGATGAACCTGAGATCTTATTACGATACGGCCCATGACCTGGCTGTCAAAAGAAGAAAACCCTGACGGAAGCCGATATATCTTCCCGTAAACATAATTTAGAAAAAGCCCGCAATGCTGCATACGCGCATTTGTGGGCTTTTTTAAGTCATATCCCTTGAATTCCTAAAAAAAATCAACACCTTCACCGTCGATTATCTATATCCCCAAAAGCATGAATTACGTAGAAGTACAACTGGAACTGCAATCAGAGTTTACAGAAATATTAATGGCCGAGCTGGCCGAGGTAGGATTTGAATCTTTCGTGGAAACCGACGAAGGTTTGTCGGCATACATACCTGAAGAGGATTTCAGTGAAGCCGTATTGCAAGCGCTAATCGCCAAATACAGTGCTATGACTGCAATAGCGAGTTCATGGAAATCGTTAGAAAGAAAGAACTGGAATGAGGAATGGGAAAAAAGTTACGAGCCTATCGAAGTAGGCAAAGAAATCCGGGTACGGGCAACTTTTCACGAGCCGAATCCGGATTTCACCTATGATTTGCTGATTCAACCCAAAATGTCGTTTGGCACCGGCCACCATGAAACAACCTGGCTGGTCATGAATGAACAGCTTAACCTTCCGCATGCCGGTCTCTCGATTATGGATGTAGGCTGCGGGACAGGAATTCTGGCGATTCTGGCTTCGAAACTGGGCGCGACGAGTTTGCTCGGGTTTGATATTGATGAATGGGCGGTTGAAAATACGGTTGAAAATTTTGCAATGAACGGGCTGCGAGAGGAAGCGGAGGTTTTTAAAGGTACCATCAACGAGGTTCCGTCTGAAAAAATGTTCGGTGGCATTCTGGCTAATATCAACCGCAATATCCTGCTTGACGAAATCCCGAAATACGTTCAGCATTTGCTGCCAGGCGGATGGCTGGTCACCAGCGGATTTTATGAGATGGATCAGGCGGATATCGAACGTTGTGCGGAAGAAAGCGGACTGAAAAAACTAAGATCCAATACACGTAATCAATGGGCAACCGTTGTTTTTGAAAAAGAAAAATAGATCCTGCATTTTAAGTCCTTGAAATGCTATCAAGTGCATTTCAAGGACTTAAATAAAAATCATACGATCAACCTTGGCCGCATACTACATGAAGATCACCCGTTACTTCCTGTTAACCTGTATAATCCTGCTCTCAGGAAGAAATTTATCCGCGCAAAATATCAAAGCTTCCGACGATCCGGGCCAGTTTATGGTTCAAATCCGGAAGCTCATGGATGGCACAAAAAATCCCCTTTACATGCGGTCGACGGCCCAGCTGGACAGTATCTGGATGAGCGGTATCAGTGCGCCGCAGCAGGCTAAATTTATTGGCATTGTCCGTACGCAATTCTCCAAAGGACAAAAAGCAGGTCCTGTCCTTCATCTTTTGATCAAAAACACGCATACGCTGGCGAAAGGAACGGGAAATGATCTGGATGGTTTTCTTGATCTCGCCACAAAATCCGGTGAAAAATATGACGCAAAAACTTTTCAGCGCATTCTGGAAACGATCAAGAATACGATCGAAACCAATAAACTATACACATCAAATTTTAACTCGCTTTATCTGCTGAGCGGCTCCTACAAATTCCGGTTTGATACCACCAGCGCGGCAGTCGTGGAAGCGCAGAAAGTACAGGCAGCCGACAATTGGGACACACCCGTTGACTCCAACGTTGTTATTTCTCCAAAATCAAACCCGATCCCGCCCGTTTCGGGTGCGGTGATAGACCTGCAAAATGTAATGTTTGCCATGGTAGCCGCGGGCGACTCGACCGTATTTGGGCCCGCAACCGGAAGTGTATCCCTGAAGGAAGGGATTTTCGCAGGAAAAGGAGGAAAATTTAACTGGCAGGCCGCAGGAGATTCATCGGTTTTCGCTGATTTGGATACCTATTCTTTTAACATTACCCAGCCAAAACTGGTGGCCGAAAACGTGACATTACACGACGAAAATCAGCTTGCCAACCCAATTAATGGCACATTGGAATACAGGGCTGTTAAGAAGTCAAAAAGCCAGCCAGCACCTTATCCACGTTTTGTTTCGAACCGCAACGACGCCAGGCTTAAAGCATCTCGCAAAAATATAGATTACAAGGGCGGTTTTGCTTTAATCGGCACGACCATGTACAGTACCTCGCTAAGCAATGAGCCCAGCCGGATTACCGTTTCTTACAAGGAAAAACCGGCATTTACCGTTACCAGCCGTAAGTTCTCGCTGAAAGATTCCGTTATCTCGGCACCCATGGCCACATACTCCATGCCATTGGGACAAGATTCGCTGTACCACCCCGGTGTCACATTTTTTTACAATGATCAGGAAGGGCAGGTAAAACTGGGACGGGCGGAAAAAACCGATTTTGGACCGCTGCCTTATCAGGATTCATATCACAAAATGAGCATCTGGGCGCAGGCGATGCGCTGGAATTTTCCCAATGACAAGGTAGAATTTTTACGTATTGACGGGAAACAGGTTGTGCCCGTAAAACTGGAATCTTTTGATTATTTCAAAAAAGAACGTTTCAGAGGAATTGCGCAGGAATATGGTTTTCAGCCGCTTTTAATGGCCGCCAATTATTCCCAGACTGAAAAAAAAGCTACTTTCCTAGCAGAAGATGTGGCTAGAAAATTCAAGCAGGATCCCGTAATTCTCCACCGCGCATTGGAAAGGCTGGCATTGGAAGGCTATTTCAAACACGACAAGATAACAGACGAATTTGCGGTTTCTAAAAAGGGGATTCTGTATGTTTTAGGCAATATTGACAAGACAGATTATGACAATTTTCAGGTAACATCCCAATTTTCCGCCAACGACGAGGTAGCCAATGCGACCATCTCCATGAAGGATACGCTCCTGACCGTTCTTGGCGTTGGCAGGTTCATCGTCAGTGATTCGCTGAAAATTTATGCTGTTCCTTCCGACAAGAAGCTGGTAATCGCCAAAAACCGTGATTTTACCCTGAACGGGCAACTGGTTGCCAACAATTATCAGTTCAGAGGATCAAACCTTAAATTCAACTACGGTCAGTTTTTTGTCAATGTAAATCCAAACGATTCGATCACATTTACACCCAAGGAAAAGTTTGCAAAAGGGCAATCCGGACAAGTCGGCGGTCATGTGAAATATGAAAAAGGAGGTACCTTTTACCTGAGTGATCCGCAAAATAAATCAGGGATTCAAAAAGGTAAAAAATCACCGCGACTTGTCGTGCCCGACGGTATGATCGTTTATTTCGATCAGCCGGAAAGAGGTACCGTTCTTTATCCGCGTGAGGTCTTTTTCAAAATTCCCAAGATAGATATGGACGGGCTGGATCAGCGGGATGTGATTTTTGATGGAACATTTAATTCAAACGGCATCATTCCGCCCATTCAGACCATCCTGAAAAGTATGCCGGATAACTCCCTTGGATTTGAATATAAACCGCCGGTTACCGAAATGAAACTATACGGAGGTAAAGCGATGGCGCGGTTTACAGACACCCTGACAATGGATAACAGTGGTCTGAAATCAAAGGCTGTCATGCGTTATTTATCCGCCTCCATGACGGCAAAAAATGTGCTATTGACGTCCGACTCGCTGCTTGCATCCGGTGAACTGGCTAGCATTAAAGAAGCCACCATTGGCAAAGGTTATTTCCCGGCCGTAGAATTGAAAGATTACGCATTACGCTGGTTCCCGAATTCCGATAGTATGTTTATCAACACCCAGGGTAAATCCTTTTCGTTTTACAAGGGAACAACGAGTCTGGAAGGCGGCTTGCTTTTGCGTTCATCCGGACTTTACGGAAACGGGAAGCTGAAACGACCTGATTCCGAGTTAACCTCTGCCGATATAAAATTCAATAAAGATGGTTTTCTTGCCAATAAATCACAGTTTGTGATCAACGGAGGACAGCCCAAAGCAGCCAAGGATATTCTGACGGGTAAAAACGTAAATATTGACTTCAACATTAAAACCTCTATTGTAAACTTCGTTACAGATTCAACCGGATTCGATTCTGACTCTTCGGGTATGCAGCTTCCCGCGGCCTCCTATCAGACCTTGATCGCAACGGCGAAGTGGGACATTCTTAAGAAGACCATTTTAATGAAAGGTTTCGGTGAAACGTCCTCCTATACTTCCATTGCCCCCGAACAGGAGGGTCTGACTTTCCAGGGCTCCGAAGGAATTTATGACGTGGACAAAGTAACGCTTAATGTACGCGGCGTACCGTTTATCCGTACCGCTGATGTTAAAATAATTCCTGATAAAGGTATGGTGAGCATAGGCAGTAACGGTAAAATTGCACCGTTAAAAAAGGCCCGGATCGAAATTGACACCCTGAATGCTTCGCACCGGTTACGTGACGCCGATATCAGAATTGATTCAAGAAACCGCTTCGAAGGATCTGCCACTTATCAATATATCACGGCCAGAAAAGATACTTTCAATATCAAGATGCAGAATTTTGAATTGAGAGAAATTGAAACCGCAGCAGAAGGGAAAAAAGCAAAAAACAACAAAGAAACCGGCCCGATACGCTATTACACAACGGCCAAAGCACAGATCAAAGAAACCGAAAACCTGATCCTTTCACCAAGAATCCAGTATAAAGGTGATATTAATCTTATTGCTTATCAGCCGTCACTGCAACTGGATGGATTTGTGAAACCTGTGATAAAATTCCGTAAGGATTTCCAGAGCTCATGGATTGTCTACAAAGATGCCCCCGGCGAGACGGTTGGCGTTAAAATTGATAAAAACCTTAAAAACGAACATGAACTGCCACTTTCCGTTGGGCTGCATTTTAACGAAAGCCGTGGGATGTATATGTCGTTTTTATCGCCAAAAGAGTCTGACGGCGACCAGGATATTTACCTCGCGCAGGGAACGATGAACTATGATGAGGATAAAAAAGCCTTCAAAGTGGCACCGCCTCCGGGTCCCGATGGGCTGGTTGACGAAGCCAATACGCTGACATTTGATGACAAAACCGGTATTGCTTCGTTTTCAGGCCCGATGAAATTTACCTCCACGGATTGGCTGCAATCTACCGGTATCGCCAATGTCCAGGTGGACAGCTCCCGTTTTAAATTCAATTCGATGCTGCTGATGAAACTGTCAGCGCTGGAACCGGTTTTACCTCAGCTCGCTGCCAAAATCGTGGAAACCAATCTGGAAGAACAAAACAGCACTGCCGCGGACGACGACGCCGAGCAGCTGAACAGAAAACTTTCCGCACTGATTGGCTCCAAAGCCGTTGACGCTTACGTAAAACTTTCCGCCGCGGGTTATAAACCATTATTCGACGCATCACCCATGCTGGACGTACCGCTGGTGATATCCAGCGTGGATCTGCACTGGTCGCCGGTACATAATGCGTATTTTTCTCAGGGACCGATAGGCGTTTCAAATTTTGGCAAAAACAACATCAACGCACAAATGGATGGCGTGCTTGAAATACGCCGCTCGGAACTGGGTGATGAATTCAGCCTCTTCCTTCAGGCCTCCCCGGATGTCTGGTATTATTTTGATCTGAAAGAAAAAGAGCTTGGCGTTGTCTCTTCGCAGGTAGATTTCAATGACCTGGTGACCTCAAAAGGAGCCAATATCAAATCCAAAGATATGACTTTGGTATCTTTAGGCGTTGAAGAGAAGGATTTGTTCGTAAACAGGTTTGATGACTTCTACCAGCCAGCAGTGAAAAAGGCCAAACTGACCAAAACGGTTAAGAAAAAAGTCGTTCCGGCGGAAGAGAAAAAGAAGAAAGAAGAAAAGGCAGAAGGATTCTGATCATCAAGGCATTACGGTATATATTTTAATTTTCAGCCAAATAAACCTATTTTTGCACTTTGCTGTCAATGCCGTTCACTTGGTAAAGAAGGAAAACTATCGTATTTTTAAGAAACTTTTAAAGTTCAAATTAACCTACTAATAATACAAAATGAGCGTAGCCTTGTTTATAATTACGACGATAGCCGCCTATTTATTGGGATCTATACCGAGTTCAGTATGGTACGGAATTGGTTATTTCGGGATTGATGTACGGAAACACGGAAGTGGAAATGCAGGCGCTACCAACACCTTTAGGATACTCGGCAAACGTGCAGGTACGATTGTGATGCTTATTGACGTCATGAAAGGCTGGACTGCCACCTGTCTTGCTTCCATGCTTTTTTACATGGGAACAATCGGTGAGGGGGATATCTTAATGTACAAGATCATTTTTGGTATTATTGCCATTGTAGGGCATATTTTCCCGGTATTCGTTGGGTTCAAAGGGGGTAAAGGTATCGCCACTTTATTGGGTATGGTACTGGCCATTCATCCTGAACTTGCCGCGATGAGTATCACCATTTTCTTGCTGACCTTGATTGCTTCTCAATACGTTTCGCTAAGCTCGATCCTGGCGACGCTGGCTTTCCCGGTTTTATCGTTGTTGGGTGTTTTCGGACAACCTGAGACATTGCTGGTAATCTTCGGCTTTGTCATGTTCGTTCTGGTTGTGATCACGCATCAGAAAAACATCGTAAGATTGTTGAACGGCAATGAAAACCGTGTGAATATTTTCGCGAAATCGAAATCAAAAGGACATTCCTGAAAAATTAAAAAATAGAAATACCCACCCCTAAGGTTCCAACCTTAGGGGTTATTTTTTTATATTGGGCACCGTTAAAATCGTACGGGTTGATAAACCGGAAAATCCATTCGGAGCGGTTGATTTTTAAATTTTATAATGCTAAAACAATGAATAACTACATCGAAAAAAATCGCGATAAATTTCTGAATGAACTGCTGGATCTTATCAGAATTCCTTCGGTTAGTGCCGATTCCAAATTCAAAAATGATATGCGTCGTGCAGCAGAATTTGTCCGCGACCGCATTTCCGAAGCAGGAGCCGACAGGGTTGAAATTTATGAAACACCCGGGCATCCGATTGTTTACGGGGAAAAAATAATAGATCCATCCCTGCCAACCGTCTTGGTTTACGGACATTACGATGTACAGCCGGCCGATCCTTATGAGCTTTGGGATTCGCCTCCATTTGAACCGGTTATCAAAAACGAACGTATTTATGCGCGCGGAGCATGTGACGACAAAGGTCAGTTTTACATGCACATCAAGGCATTTGAAACCATGCTGGCGACGGATTCCTTGACCTGTAACGTCAAGATGATGATTGAAGGAGAGGAAGAGGTTGGCTCTTCACATTTGGAAACATTTGTGAAAGAAAACCGGGATATGTTGAAATGTGACACCATCCTGATTTCTGACACCAGTATGATTGCCAACGATGTGCCGTCCATTGAAACCGGTTTACGTGGACTTACCTATCTGGAAGTGGAAGTTGTAGGAGCCAACCGCGACCTGCATTCCGGTGTTTACGGCGGGGGAGTTGCCAACCCGATCAACGTTTTGTGCGAAATGATCGCGTCGCTTAAAGATGAAAACGGGCATATTACCATCCCCGGATTTTATGATAACGTGCAGGATTTAACGCAGGCTGAAAGAGACGCCTTAAATGCCGCGCCGTTTGACCTTGACGAGTACAAAAAGGATCTTAAAATTGATGATGTTGCCGGAGAAAAAGGCTACACAACAATAGAACGTACCTCTGTACGCCCGACACTGGACGTCAATGGTATCTGGGGAGGTTATATCGGAGAGGGAGCGAAAACGGTTTTGCCCTCGAAAGCGAATGCTAAAATATCCATGCGCCTTGTTCCAAACCAGACCGATCAGGAAATATGTGACCTTTTCACAAAACATTTCAAAGCCATAGCGCCTGCTTCGGTAAAGATAAAAGTAGTTCCGCACCACGGCGGTTTGCCTTATGTGACACCGACAGATTCACTGGAATACAAAGCGGCTGAAATGGCCATGGAAGAGTCTTTTGGCAAAAAACCAATACCAACCCGTGGCGGTGGAAGTATCCCGATCGTCGCTTTGTTTGAGCAGGAATTGGGTAGAAAGAGTATTCTGATGGGCTTTGGCCTGGATCTGGACGGACTGCACGGCCCTAATGAAAGCTATGGTCTTTTCAATTACTACAAAGGCATCGAAACCATTCCTTTGTTCTTCAAGCATTATGCTGCTTTGAAAAAGGTAGATTAACGTTTGTTATCCGTCCGACGGCGAAAAAGCCGTCGGACGGAGTAGCCCGTCGGATGGTTTTTTGACCATCCGACGGGTATAAAAATGATTTATTTCCGTCTGTTCCTGCGTTCTTCGCGTTTCAGTTTTTTCAAACTGTCGATGTGCTTTTTCGCTTCTTTATCCTGGCTTGACTTGCGGTCTGCCTTATCACCCGCCAGCTTGTAATAACTCAGCGCCTCATCGTAGTTCTTCTGCATTTCTGCAATTTTCCCCAATCCCAAAAGCGAGGACACGTAGTAACCGGCGTTTAAAGAATTGGTCTGTGTCGAAAACTCAACGGCCTTTTTAAAATACTGACTTGCCAGATCGTAATTCCGGTAATACTGCAGGTTATAAAACCCCAATACATAGGCTGCGTTTCGGCCGCTCACCCCTTCATAGCCCGGCATGCCCTGACTTATCTTATCCAGAATGTTCTGGGCCGCTTTTTCAGCCTCCCCCGTTTTCCCGGTCACGAAAGCAGTGCGGCAAAAGTATCGTTCAAAATATGGATTGTTTGGAAAGGTCTGCCACATGTACTTCGCCATTTCATACGCTTTTCCATATTGGTTTTCCATGCTGTAAATCTGAAGAAGGAAATATCTGGCCTCTACACGCGTGTAAAAGGCGTTATTGCCCACTTTTTCCAATTGCTGCTCACCCAATTTTTTGTTCCCTTTTGGAAAAAATGCCAGGATCGGTTTCAGCAGCGGATATTCACTGGGCACCCATTGCGCGTAATAATTATAGATTCCGTCTCCGAAAAGAAGCTCCGGCGACAAATCTCCGTTCCCCTTGCAGACTTCCAGATATTTCAGCGCATTTTTCCCTGCAAACGTAGCTTTCGTCCACATTTTACGTTCGGAATAAAGACGTCCTTTAAATGCATAAGCCGCTGCCAGGAAAAACGCAGGCTCGATTTTATTCTTTTCGTCCTCATACAACACCTCTGCCAACGTAATGGTAGAGTCCATATGGGCCAGAAATTTCTTGTCGTAAGTTTCAATATCCGTGTTCGGCACAATTTTCCACCATTCGGCCAGGCCCATTAAAAAATGGGGCATGGGGTGTTTTGGATAGCGGTATTGCAACCAACGGAACTCTGCGTCGGCTTCCTCAAATCTGTAATTATACAGCATGTTGATAGCCTCTGTCGCTTCAATCTGGACCCCCGGATTCTTAAGAACCATATCATAATTCTTATCCAGTTCGGCCGAAGAATACAACTGAGCGACGGCAGAATTGATTGAAAGAAATATAACAAGACCTAAAGCAATAGGTTTAACCAGCACTTTTTTCATAATTAAGGTTAAAATCTACAAATATTAACGTTGGATTTATATTTTACGTTTGCGGGCAGGAGTGTTTTTGAAAAAAGAGTTAATATTACCGATTAAGAAATCTCCATATGATTACGATTCACGATAAAACTTTTTCTCCGTTCATCTCCCGGGACCGCATCGAAAGCCGGATTGCAGAACTTTCCACCCAGATTAACACCGATTATGAAGGGCGAAACCCGCTCTTCCTTGTCGTACTGAATGGTGCATTTCTTTTCGCCTCCGAACTCGTCAAAAACATCCCACTGACCTGTGAAATAACGTTTGTAAGGTTATCCTCCTATACCCAAACGGAATCTACCGGAAAGGTACGGCAAATCATTGGTTTGGAAGAAAAGCTTACGGATCGTGATGTGATTATTATTGAAGATATCGTGGATACCGGCCTCACCATGCATCAGTTATTACAGCAGATTCAGGCACTTGGCCCCCGAACAATCGAAATTGCTACGCTGCTTCACAAACCGGAAGCCATAAAAAAAAGTGTTGCGCTGCGCTATGTTGGTTTCGAAATCCCGAATCGCTTCGTGGTTGGTTACGGACTCGATTATGACGGAGCTGGCCGTAATCTCGACGCACTCTACGTCCTGCCTGAATAAATAACCTACTGCAAAAGTACTGAATTGCATCTTTTAAGGAAAATTTTAAATTGATTTGTGTTAATTCTGATTGAATTTCATCAAATTGAATCATTATATTCCAGCAAACGATAAGCCACTATTAAGATGCGAATTCAGTTTTTTGGTGCCGCGCGCACCGTTACAGGCAGCAAGCATTTGATTACCACTGAAAAAGGAACTAAGATTCTACTAGACTGTGGTTTGTTCCAGGGTATCCAAACCGATGAATTTAATCAGGACTTTGGTTTTAAACCCGCTCAGGTAAATTATCTGGTACTTTCTCACGCTCATATTGATCACTCAGGGTTAATCCCCCGACTCGTAAAAAAGGGTTTTGCCGGCCCCATTTATTGTACCGCCGCCACAGCAGATCTTTGCCGTATTATGCTGCTGGACAGTGCGCATATTCAGGAAAAAGATCTGGAAAGGATCAATCGCCGCCGTCAGAGACAGGGAAGACCTTTATTGGAAGAATTATATGACGGCGAGGACGCTGAAAAAGCGCTCACCCTGCTGCATCCGGTGCAATATGGCCAGACTTTTTATCTGGGCCCGGACAATGAGGTGTCTGTTTTCTTTACCGATGCAGCACACATTCTGGGCAGCGCCGCCGTGCATTTAAGCATTCCCGATCAGGGAACTTTTAAACAGCTCACATTCACTGGCGACATTGGCCGGCCGGAAGACAATATCCTGAGAAAACCGGATACTTTTCCGCAGGCAGATATTATTATTTGTGAGTCGACCTACGGCGACAGGCTCCATCAAAAGGAGGTTGATATGCAGGAACATTTGCTCCGGGTGGTGGAGGAAACCTGTGTAAAACGCAGAGGAAAGGTCATTATCCCCGCATTTGCCGTTGACCGTACCCAGGAGTTAATCTATGCGCTCGACAAGCTTTCCAGCTCCGGAAAACTCCCGCGTATCGATGTTTACATTGACAGTCCGCTGGCGATTCGTGCCACGAAGATCATGAAGGAACATGAGGAATGTTTTAATCCTGCGATTCTCGACTACATCGAAAAAGACGGTGATGCCTTTGCATTTCCCAACCTTCACTACATTTCAGATGTAACGGAATCCATCGCCCTGAACGATAAAAAAGGCCCTTGCATCATCATTTCGGCATCGGGTATGGCGGAGGCCGGACGTATTAAACATCATATCAAAAACAATATAGGAGACCCTAATTCAACCATTTTGCTGGTTGGCTACGCTTCACCGAACACACTCGCCGGCGCCCTGAAACGCGGCGATACAGAAGTGCATATTTTTGGGGAAACCTTCGCGGTGAGAAGCAGGATCGAGGTTATGGATTCATTTTCCGCCCATGGTGACTACAACGAAATGATCCAGTTTTTATCCTGCCAGAATCCTGCGCATGTCAAAAAGCTATTCCTGGTGCATGGCGAGTATGAGACGCAGGTTGCGTTTAAAATTAAACTTGAAAAAGCGGGTTATAAAAATATCCACATCCCGTCTTTGTACGAAAGCGTCGAAGTATAAGCACATCATAAAACAAGAAAAGGGAGCTCCATCGCATGAAGCTCCCTTTTTACCTTTACAGGATCCCCTGGTTTTTAGCTTGGTGTTTTATTCAGCCTTACTATTTTACTTCTGAGCATCATCGTTTGTCTGTCAGCCGGTGATTTGTCTATCCATTCCAAAATAAAAAAAGGAACCGAAAGAATCGCCGTGAGTATCAGCGCCAACAACATCACAAAGGCAAACCATACCTTTGCAAGGAAATATATTATCTTATTGATGTATGTCATGACCCTTGAGTTTGATGATAAAAACATTAAAGAATTAAAAGAACTGTACCAAGCAGAAAGGTGCCATATTTTTCTAAATCATTTATTGTCAATCTTAACCCAACATCATAACGAAAAGAGAACCTACTTATTATTTTCCCGGATCCGCTTAACAATCTTCACCGCCGACATGATGATAACGGCAAAAGTGATCAGCCCCAGTACACCCCAGAGCCAGTCCACGGAGTTTTTCAGTACAACCAGAAATACAATGGAAAAAAGGAAAATGGTAGCCACTTCATTCCACAACCTGAGCTGGACAGATGAGAAACGGAAATGCCCTTTTTGCATTTCCAGAATTAACTTTCGGGTAAAAAAATGATAGCCGATAAGCCCCAGCACAAATGTCAGCTTCATATGCATCCATCCCTGGCTGAGCCAACCCGGTGTTAAGTAGATCATCGTGCCGCCGGTAATCAACGTCAGCCACATGGCCGGAACCATAATGGCATTCCAGAGAAGTTTCTCCATTTTAACAAATTCTGCACTCAGGATTTCTTTGGCAGCTTCCAGTTTACCCTGGGCCTCGGTGTGGTATACGAGCAGTCTGGGCATGTAAAAAAGCCCCGCAAACCAGCTTACAACGAAAATGATATGGAGCGCTTTAAAGTGTAAATAGGTCATTACGAATGAGTAATATAAATTAGCAAAAATCTTGTACGGAAACGGTACAACGAACGTTTACGTCACGGACATCTTATGACAACAGGCATGCAGAAACGCAGGCTTCCGATAGCTAACATGATTTATGCAAAGAATGATCCGTACCTGATGTTTTCATCGTATATTTATTGACAGATACATGCCGTTTCCGACCATTTCTGGCTTGTTTTTATCAATAAAAATGTAAAGTCACCGTGTAAACTTTCTGTCGAAAATAACTGTTAAGCGAACACAGGTTTAAAATTAACCATATACTTTCGATGAAACCAATCATCCCGATTTTCACGTTCGTATTATTGTGCTGCATGGTTGTTATATCTTGCGCGCAATCGGATAAAAAACAAAAGAAAAAAATGAATAATGAAACCTCTGTATCGACTCCAACCGATACCGCCAACACGCAAATTGCTACATTCGGAACAGGGTGTTTCTGGTGTTCGGAAGCTTTATTCGAAACGCTGGAAGGTGTTAAAGATGTAGTGTCCGGTTATTCCGGAGGACACGTTGCAAAACCCACCTACAAAGAAGTTTGTGAGGGCACGACGGGCCACGCAGAATGCATACAAATTACGTACGACCCGAAAAAAATTACTTACACAGCCCTCCTGGAAGCCTTTTTCCGGGGACATGATCCTACAACCCTGAACCGTCAGGGAAACGACATCGGCACCCAGTATCGCTCCGTGATTTTTTATCATAACGATGAGCAAAAAAAACTGGCTGAAGAAGCAAAAAAGGAACTGGACAAATCCGGCGCTTACGCAAAACCTATTGTAACTGAAATTACAAAGGAAGAAAAGTTTTACGCAGCCGAGGATTACCATCAGGACTACTTTGCTAAAAACCCGGATCAAGGATACTGTGCATTTGTAATAGCACCTAAGCTTGACAAATTCCGTAAGGTTTTTCATGACAAGCTCAAAAAGAATATTTAACGATGAAAAGCCGGAAGCAAGCATAAAAGACCTTTCATCATTGTAAATTTCCGTATAATAAGTATCAATGGCACAAGTTTTGAAGCAAAAAAATAATCGCTTTAATTTGTGTCATCATTATTTTACTTAATCATTCTATCAAAATGAAAAACATTCTATCAACGCTAATCGTTATTGCCGTTTTGGGTATGACTTCTCAGTCAGTGCTTGCACAACAATTTGAAAAAGGAGATAAACTATTAAATGCAGGGATCAACCTGGGTGGTACTTATGGCGGAGGCGGTGTTGGTGTCGGAGCATCTTATGAGGTAGGTATTCACGACTTCATCAGTATAGGTGGACAAGCTGACTTTACTACCTGGAACTACGGCTATGTAGGTTATAAGTGGAGATACAATTTCTTCACGATTGCTGCAAGAGGATCATACCATTTTGGAAAACACTTCCTTACAATGGACAATCTTGACCTTTATGCAGGACCTGCTTTGGGTTATCGCGTTTCTTCATTCAGCGATCCTGATGGTTTTTCCGGGGCGTATAATGACGGTTACGGAAGCGGTGTTTTCTTTGGTGCTTTCGCTGGTGCACGTTACTACTTCAAGCCTAAAATGGGTGTTTTTGCAGAAGTTGGTTACAATGCTTCTCCGTTCAAAGCTGGAATCACTTTCAAATTCTAAGATATTACACTTCATTAAAAAAGCGGTGCAAGCGTTTTCTTGCACCGCTTTTTTAATGATTTATGGGCTACTAAAATGCAATTTTCAGCGACAAATATCCTGTATTTGTCTGTTGGTTAAACCCGGGACTCAACCGCAACGATAACGGCTGATTTCTTCTACGAAGTTCATTCTGCACTGCTATGGCCTTTTTGGTATAGCTCCTGTTTTTAACGAAACCGATGATTGTCAGGGGAATTCCTCCACCCAAACCTGCTGTCACAAGTAATGCTCCAGCCACCGCGTCGTCATTCGATACATAGGTTCCTGTACCTGTGTTGTAATAGCTTTCTGCGCTCGAAAGAATGGCAGCGCCCACCACAGTAAACAACAAACCGGCAGAGGCGCCTATAAAACCCAGTTTTCTATAAGATCTGGCTTTTCTAACATACAGGTTGTAATTCGACCGGAGCTGCTCAGGATCACGGCCAGAAAGCCTGCCTCCCGCGCTATTGTACGTCTTTGGCTGCTCTTGCTTATAAATAACAGGCGGCGGAACACTGCCCGGAGCAAAGTACTCATCCGTCGGTTTATCAAACTTTTCCACTTCACCGTTTCCGTATAAAATGGAGGAGATGTCTGTTTTGTTTACCGTAAAAACCGGTCCGTCCGGGTCGCTTACTTTTTTATACCGGATCGTATTCGCATCAATTTCCGTGATAACCACTTCTATTTTTTCATTATCCTTTCTCACAATCACATCATTCTTCCGAACCGTTTGCGCTGTTAATGAGCCTGTTAATGTTACAAAAAAGAAACAAAACAGAAAGAGTATCCTGGATGCGAATAAAACTGATCTCATAAAGAAGTGTGACTTAGATAAGAAATGGCTAATATTTTAAACGCCGAACTTGTTCAACTGCTTCACCAGTACTTCAAAATCCTTTGGATAAGGTGCTTCAATTTTCACCGGATCGCCGTTCATCAAAGCAAAAGAAAGAGAAAATGCGTGCAATGCTACCCGTTGGATAAGTGGCTGCTCTTCCGTTTCCTTTTTAAGATTAAACTTGCGCTTCAGGCTCGAAAGGAAAATCGGCTCACCGCCATACTGCGGGTCACAAACAATAGGCGCTTTAAGGCAGGAAAGGTGAATACGAATCTGGTGCATGCGCCCGGTAATGGGGATACATTCCACAAGTGTGTAACCGCGATACACTTTTAAGGTATTAAAAATGGTTTCGGCCACCTTTCCCTCGGCCCGGTCAATTTTTACCGCCGTCCCGTTTTTCAATGCCAAAATGGGTAAATAAACAGAAATACTGTCAAGGTCATGGATACCGTTTGTTACAGCGTGATACCGTTTGGTAACTTGTCTGTGTTCAAACTGCATGGCCAAATGACGATAAGCCGCCGGATTTTTCGCAAAAGCCAATACGCCCGAAGTCTCTTTATCCAGCCTGTGCGCGGCTTGTAACTCCGGATTATATGCTTTTGCAAGGCGTAAAACACTGCCTCCACGGTCGGCAGTACGTTCATCCAGCGTCGCCAGATGCGGTGGTTTATTAACGAGCAGAAAGTCCTCGTCTTCAAATAAAATTAAGTCTGCGAAATTGATTTTCATAAAGGTATTAACTAAAAATAATCCGAATAAATTACAACGACGCAGTAATTCATTCGGATTTTACTTTGATTCTTGTACTGTTCGTCTAATAAATTCTTTGAAATCAGATAGCGCTTACTATCTTTTTCTATATACTTCTTTCCTGTCTGCGACTTTAATTATATTGACAATCAGCTTAAAATCTTCAATTTGGTATATTACCCTGTAATTGCCAACCCTGACTCGATACGAATTAGATTCGCTTTCCAGTTTTTTAACGCCTCTTGGTCTCGGTTCAATAGCCAGTTCATCAATTTTTGAAATTATTTTAAGCCTGGATACTTTGGGAACTTCCTCCAATTCTTTCAGTGCTGACCTCACGATAATAATTTTATACATATTATCAGTCCTTCTCCATCAACCCTGCTTTAACTTCACTCCAGTCAAATGATGGCTCACCTCTCCTCAATTCAACGGCGATTTCATCTTCAATTTCTTCAAGAATTTCAGTTAAGCTATCGCGGTCTTTGAGCAAGGTAAAGTCAATTACCACTGCCTTCTTATGGCCCGCATCATCTGTTAAATAGCTGATTCCTTCCATCTTAATTCCTTTCTTTTTCCGAAAGTTAATAAAATTATATCAAATGACATTTACCCCTTGCACCAAATGCCCAACCTTCGTAGGATTCGGATTGATCGTATCGGACTCCACCAAACCGTCGCGTAACCGCACGATACGGTGTGCATAATGCGCGATATCCTCTTCGTGCGTTACCATCACAATCGTATTGCCTTTGCTGTACAACTGATCAAAAAGATCCATAATCTCGTATGAAGTTTTGGAATCCAAATTTCCCGTCGGCTCATCAGCAAGCAGAATACTTGGGTCGTTTACAAGCGCACGCGCAATGGCTACACGTTGGCGCTGTCCCCCGGAAAGCTCGTTTGGCTTATGCCCGGCCCGGTTTTCCAGCCCCACATTTCGAAGCGACATCATCGCTTTTTCTGTACGATCTGCCTTATTTAAACCGGCATAAATTAATGGCAAAGCCACATTATCCAGCGAAGACATCCGGGGCAAAAGATTAAAAGTCTGGAACACAAAGCCGATCTCCTTGTTTCGGATTTCAGCCAGCTCGCCCTCCGACATGTCGCTGACATCCTTGCTATTCAGGATATATTTGCCGGTGCTTGGCGTATCCAGACAGCCAATAATATTCATCAAAGTAGACTTCCCTGAACCTGAAGGGCCCATAAACGCCACATATTCACCTTTACTAACGGAAATGGTTACTGATTTTAGTGCCTCAATAATCTCGCTGCCCATTACATAACGCTTCGAGATATCGGCCATTTCAATGATTTTCATAATGAACAATTGTTGTTTGATAGGAAGTTTTCTATAATCAGGATGCTGCCGCGATTTTCCAGAAATAACCATAAATAAAAAGTCCTGTTAAGACGAGTGCCGGAGAAATATTTTCTGTTTCTATATCGCCCTCATTCTTCCAGCTGCTTGTTTTCACATAGTGAACAAAATCTTCACCGTTTCCCAGCTTCCACTTCTTCCGCATCCACGAATCAAATCTCCAGACAAAGGTCTGGTTTTCGTAGGTTACCACGGCTGTGCTTTTCCAGGTGTTGAACGTGATGTGGCCCAGCTCTTTTGTACCATCTATGTTCAAAATCCGTGTCGTGCGCTTCCAGAACCCTTTGGTTTTGAATCGCATCATATGACCGTTTAATTCACCATAGGCATCATCTTTCCAGAAACTGCGCTTCAATAATCCAGCGATCAGTTTTCCCCGAAATACCCGGATTTCCCGGCCATTCATTGATGATTTCCACTGTAATCTCATAGGTTTTCCCGATTTTGAACAACGCTGATTGCAAAGCGTGTTAAAGTTACTTTACAAAATGGTCAGACAGCATCTTTCAAATGCTAAAATAAAAAATCAATGAAACGCTGCCCGTTGTTTTTCGATGAGAGCACGCATAGGCTGATAGCGCGTAACAAAAGCCTGATAATCGGCAGGGGAGGATAATTCACTGACCTGTGTTTCGCCTTCATCCGCCTGGCCGGTGAGCCCCTGCTGCAAACTTAAAATGGTATATTCCTGCCATAACAAAGGGGCACGATCATTGAACTTCATCGCATCCAAAACGATTTTGTACGCCTTCGAAACCTGCTTCTTTTGCCCATAAAAAGTGGCTGCTGCGGCTACAATTTGGGCATCAAAAGGATTGGCATGAATCGCTGCATCGAAATTCTTGTCGGAAGGCGTTTTTTGAGCGGTTGCAAAAAGCGAATCGGCCCTGGTTTTTGGCGGTTTAATCGTCATCAACGAGCTTTGTAATTTTTGCAGAGCAGGATTCGGTTCTTTTTCCTGCATTCTCTGAAGCAACAGCCCACCAATAGCCTGCTGACCCGAAAGTGCATAGCCAACGGCCTGTCCGAGTATCCCTTCCACACCGTCTACATGGGCCAGATGCTGAATGGCCCTGTCATACAAGCCAACCTGCAACAACCAGTGTCCAAGCACTTTATGATACATTTTACTTTTCTCGCCACCTTGCTCCGCCCAAACTGACAGCGTTTCAATGGCTTTTAACTTGTTTCCGCTGTAAAATTCAGGATACAGCGCACCCAATAACAAATCCTCCGAAAGCAACGGATTTTTATTGGCCAGTTTTGGTAAAAATGTAGCCGGTAAACTGTCCGCACCAGCCTGATTCCTTGCATAATTCAATAAATAGGCCAGGCTGGAAACGCTCAAAACAGAATCCGGATTGATCGCATCATCCTTAAAGAACTGCTTAGGGAATTTCTGGCGCAAATTTTGAACGGCGAGCCAGTTGGCCTGCCAGGAAAGATATTTTTGTGCACTGCTGTGATTCACCAGGGAGTCTAACAACCCCGCATCGGTGCTCCGCGCCCAGATTGCCAGTAAATTCGTCGCCGGAACTTCTGGTCTTTTGATATTTTTTTCCGCTTTATCCAGGTAGTAATGTGCCGAATCGGCCACGTTTGTTTTGGCATAAAGCATCCCCAGGTTATTCAACAATTCTCCGCTTTCCGGAAAAGCCCGAAGGCCTTCCTGCAAACTAAAAACGGCATCAAAAAACAGACTTTCCTGCATCAGTACGCCCGTAAGACCCGCATATGCCTGTGGAGAAGGGTTTTTCAATAACGCCTGACGGAAATAATGAGCCGCCACCACCTTGTCGCCCTGCCGCAAAGCAAGGGAGGCCAGCGCGTAGTTTGACTTATGATTCTGAAATTCCTGCTGCAGCGCCATTTTATAATACTGCTCCGCCAGCGGATATTCTCCTGTATTGGCATATAAATCACCCAATCCATTAAAATATCCCGCCACACCCTGATAAACAGGAAGCAGCCTCTGCATCGAAAACAATACAACGACGCCCGCGAAACCGAACAAGCGGGTCTGCGTTAAGCCAAAACGCATCGGCTTATACAGTACTTTATGAACAGCCAGTCCTTGTTTGAAAACGGCATAAAAGTTAACGACAATGTAAAAAAGGAAAACAATGCTCATGGCCAGCTGGCCGTTCACGACCACATCTTCCAATACTTCCAGTAAGGGATCATTGGCCGTCCCCGCAGCGTATGCGGTAAAAGCTGCCGTAACAATGAACAGGCCTATGTATAACCAGAAACCGGTTGTCCGGAAAGATATTAACCCGTTGGTAGAATCAATTCTCTTCTTAAAACCCCAGAGACCTAATACCCCGGCGGCAATGGCAAGATATACCGGACTCAATAAAGTAAGGTCCCAATCAATCTGGCGTGTGTTTTTCAGGTAGAGCAGGAGCAGGGACAACAGATAAAGCATGCTGATCACCAGAAAATTAGTCAGACCCGATTTGCCATTTTTACTTTCTCCGCTTGTGCTGAGCCATACCAGCGCTGCCACAATTTCTGTGGCCGAAACCAGTAAAAATATAATCGAGATCAGCAACCAGATTGGCAGGGAATAAGAAGCAGCCGTTAGGGCAGGGAACGAAACAGGAGAAACAAAGCCGACCAACGCCAATAGCAAAACAGAAACACCCACAAGCCCAAGAATCCTTATCCCAATGCCGAGGTCTGGGCGGAATGCGTGGAAATGATAGCTGAGACCCGTAAATAATGTTACCGTTATAATAAACAACGCCCGGCTTCCTTCGCCAAACACACCCAGGGTTTCCAGCCGCGCCGAAGCCAGCAGAAGAATAAATGCGACCATTCCTGCCAAATACCAGAAACGCGGCATGGTGGTCAGCGCCGCCAGGATGAATGAAAGGCCAATCATTACAAATCCCCAAAAGATTTTCAAAGTCAGGAAGTCAGTTTCCATGGTGGAAGCGACAAACTGTTCGGTAACCAGATTGGAAGGAACCGAAATTCCATATTGCCATTGATCAAATTTCAAAACATCAACAACGGTGGAGATATCGGATAGTTCGCTGAGCACATCCCAGCGGATTACATTGGCAAGAGGATCAATACCTTTCAGAACGAAAAAAAGTATTGATAATAGTATAATGACGAAAGCAGCAATGGTAATCCTGCGTTCAGACGAAGACCATACTTTCCAAAAAAAAAGTTCTTTCATAAATATTTTTTAGCCCGATACTGAAATTTACCAACGCCTGCCTGCCACAATTTGATATAATGTTTCAAATCGAACATTAACGCCCGGTGATTTCTACGAGATCGGTAGTTTGAAGCAGGTCTAATGCCTGGGTTAAGTTAAATTAGGAGGTATATGTGCATCAAGGATGATCATCAAGCTGCTTGTAAAACAGGATGATTCAGCTTGACAGTCGCATAAAGAAGGCAAGCGGTGATATCTTCCGGAACCAAATCAGGTAATTCTTCCGAGATAATCTGCTCTGGTGTTAATCCATTTGCCAATAACTCAATGACGTCTGTCACTCTTATACGCATGTTACGAATACATGGTTTTCCTCCGCATTGATTCGGATTGAACGTGATCCGCTCTAAAAGCTGTGTATTCATTTATCAGAAGTATAAAGATTTATAACCCAAATTTAGCCGATTTTCATAACTTCATCAAATCCATTCCAAATCGCAATGGGCTAATATTGAAATATTCGTGTATCCAAAAAATAAGTTCATATTGAAAAAAAAGTTCCTGACAGAACATTTTTTTAACCCGTTTCTGATAATTTCTATACTGTTTTGACTGATTTTGGGTGATTTTCTAAAAAATATCCAATAAATGAATCGTGACACTATTGGTACTGACCAAATTATCTCCTACTTTTGCGGTCTGAAAATAACCTCTCATAGACTATACTAAAATTCTTATAATGGCAAACGCGACAAACTTAGGAAAAATTACGCAGGTAATTGGTCCCGTTGTAGACGTATCATTTGAAGACAGCGAACGCATCCCGGCTATTCTTGATGCATTAGAGGTCATCAAATCAAACGGTCAAAAAGTAATCCTTGAGTGTCAGCAACACTTAGGCGAAGACAGAGTTCGTACTATTGCGATGGACAGTACCGAAGGTATGTTCCGCGGAATGGCTGTGAAACCTCTTGGTTCTCCGATCACAATCCCAACGGGTGAATCAATTAAAGGACGTTTGTTTAACGTAATTGGAGAGCCTATCGACGGTCTTAATCCAGTTGACGCTACGGACAACCGTATTTCAATTCACCGTGCTGCTCCAAAATATGAAGATTTGGCAACAGCTACTGAAGTACTTTTCACAGGTATCAAAGTTATCGACTTACTTGCTCCTTATGTAAAGGGTGGTAAAATCGGTTTGTTTGGTGGTGCCGGTGTTGGTAAAACGGTATTGATTCAGGAATTGATCAACAACATCGCAAAAGCATATGCTGGTCTTTCCGTATTTGCGGGTGTGGGAGAGCGTACGCGTGAAGGAAATGACTTGATGCGTGAGATGATCGAAGCTGGTATCATTAAATACGGTGACGATTTCAAACATAGCATGGAAGAAGGCGGATGGGATATTTCAAAAGTGGATTATGAAACTTTGAAAGATTCACAAGCTACTTTCGTGTTCGGACAAATGAACGAACCTCCTGGAGCGCGTGCGCGTGTTGCCTTGACGGGTCTTACCGTTGCTGAATATTTCCGTGATGGAGATGGCGAAGGTCAGGGACGTGATATCCTTTTCTTTATTGACAATATCTTCCGTTTTACACAAGCAGGTTCAGAAGTATCGGCCCTTTTGGGACGTATGCCTTCTGCGGTAGGTTACCAGCCAACGCTTGCTACTGAAATGGGTCAGATGCAGGAGCGTATTACTTCCACAAAACGTGGTTCTATTACATCTGTACAGGCTGTTTATGTACCTGCAGATGACTTGACGGATCCAGCACCAGCGACGACATTTACCCACTTGGACGCAACAACTACGCTTTCCCGTAAAGTTGCTGAAAAAGGTATTTATCCTGCGGTGGATCCACTAGATTCAGTTTCTCGTATCTTGAACGCTGAAACATTGGGTGATGCGCACTACAACTGTGCGCAGCGTGTGAAAAACATCTTGCAACGTTATAAAGAATTGCAGGATATTATCGCGATCCTTGGTATGGAAGAATTATCTGACGAAGATAAATTGGTTGTATCACGTGCACGTCGTGTAGAACGTTTCTTGTCACAACCTTTCTTTGTGGCTGAACAGTTTACAGGTCTTAAAGGTGTATTGGTAGACATCAACGATACGATCAAAGGATTTAACCAGATCATGGATGGCGGATACGATCACCTTCCTGAAATGGCTTTCAACCTTGTTGGTACTATTGAAGATGCTCAGATCAAAGGTGAAAAAATGATGGCAGAAGCTGCTAACAGATAATCACAATATTGATTGACAGACTGATAGTGAGATATTTATATCAATACTAAAAGCTGATCGCTAACAGCCAAAAGCCAATTAAATATGCATTTAGATATCATTACCCCAGATAAAAAAGTATTTGCCGGAGAGGCAAATGCTGTTACTTTACCGGGTACCGACGGACAGTTTCAGGTTTTGAATAGTCATGCACCACTTGTGAGTTCTCTCAAACGTGGCGATGTGGTTGTCGATATCAGTGGCGCCAAACAAACTTATACCATCGATGGTGGTGTGGTTGAGGTACTGAACAATAAAGTTTTGGTTTTGGCTGAGGCGATTTTGTAGGGTAAAATTATATTTTTTTGTAGGGTGCAGGCATTTTTGCCCGCACCCTATTTTTTTTGCGTTTTGATCAATAGCCTTGATCTACAATTAGGTAGTGATTTCTACAAGTTTCCGAAACTTTAACTATTTTCGAAGAAGCACTTTTCAGAACACTCCTATGCAGCAACCTTCTCCCAAAAAAGAACTTCTTAAAATCTTAGGCGTCGGCTTCGGCATTGCCGTCACCATCGGCGGAACAATCGGAACCGGCATACTTCGAAAACCAGGACCGATTGCAGCACAACTGGGAGAACCCTGGCTTATCATGACCGTCTGGATTGCTGTCAGTATTTATGCTTTTCTCGGCACATTATGCACCATTGAACTGGGGACATCAGTCCCGAAAGCAGGGGCCTGGTACGTGTATGCCCAGCGGGCCTTTGGAAATTATGCAGGATTTGTCGTCGGGATCAACAGCTGGCTTGGCACCTGTGCTGCGTTGGGTTTCGGCGTGTACACCATGAGCGAATATATGGCGCTTTTAATTCCTTCACTATTGGGATACGAAGCGTACATTGCCGCTACAATTCTTTTAGTCCTGACCGGAATACACTGGATAGGACTGGCTTTGGCCAGTAATTTTCAAAACGTGATGAGTTTTCTGAAAGCAGTCGGCCTTTTCACCTTCGTCGCCGTTTGTTTTATTTATGGCAAAGAAATATCACCTGCTGATGCCAGTCTGACCACCAGTAAAATCATCCAGACAGGCAGTTTTATTGGGCCGCTGATCTTTTCACTTCAGGCCATATTTTATACGTATGACGGCTGGCATACGGCTGCCTATTTCACGGAAGAAGACAAAGACCCAAGTAAAAACCTTCCAAAATCGATGATTGGCGGTGTTTTGCTGATTATCGTGATTTATCTGTTATGCAACATGGCCATCTTATATATCCTGCCCATGCATGATCTGGCCAATTCAAAACTCGCCGCTGCCGATGCCATCAGGTTAATCTTTGGGGATGGCTCCGGTAAAATTGTAACCATTTTCCTGATGGTCTCCATCCTGGGCATTGTCAACGCGCAAATGTTGTTCAACCCAAGGGTGCTGTATTCCATGAGCCGCGACGGGCTTTTTATCAATGCAGGCACTTATGTGAACAAAGGCGGAACGCCGGCATTGGCGATGCCAATTACTGCTACCGTTGCTATTTTACTGATACTGGCAGGTAAGGAAGCCTGTGAAAAACTTTCCGATATTGCCACATTCTTCTTTGTGTTAGGCTATACCTCTGGCTTTGCCTCACTGCTTGCCCTTCGAAAAAAAGAACCGCTTTTGCCGCGCCCGTGGAAAGTGCCCGCTTATCCTTTTTTGCCCATCCTCATGCTCATTATCTCCCTGGCATTTCTGGTCTCGGCCATTTTCCAGGATATTTCCAGCAGCTGGTATGCGCTGCTGTTTTTAGTAATAAGTTATCCGATTTTTCTCGTGGTACAACGGTTGAATCGTTAAATTAATTAACTTCCTGTATCTTAATGGATTCACACACTAAATTCAGTTATTATGTCAGGTACATTTTCACAACTGTACATCCAGGTGGTATTTGCAGTAAAAGGGAGAGAAAATTTAATACGGCGGGAATTCAGGGAAGCATTGTATGAATATATCGCAGGCATCATCAAAGGCAAAGGTCAAAAGCCGATTATAGTAAACGGAGTGAGCGACCATATCCATTTATTTATCGGGTTTAAACCATCCATTTCCATTTCCGACCTTGTACGCGATGTTAAAAACAATTCGTCCAATTTTATCAATTCAAAGAAAATGGTCGCCGGGAGAGTTTTCATGGCAGGAAGGTTTCGGCGCATTTTCATATGGTCAATCTCAGGTTGAGTCGGTATTTAAGTACATAAAGAATCAGGAAATCCACCACCAGAAAAGAACATTCCGGGAAGAATATTTAGATATGTTAAACAAATGTCAAATCGGTTATGATGAAAAATATTTGTTTGATTGGATTGAATAGCGTTTGAAAATTGGGCGTCTAATGGTTTCATCGCATCGCTTCTGTCACCCGTTCCGGGTTTGGGATCCGGGTTGTTTACGTTTTCTCTATAATACTGCCATCCCTTCGGGATTGTAAAGGATAGAAGACGACACAAAATAGTGGAAACGTTAATAAAAATCATCAATCAAAATTCCGAAGGGATGATTGTATTGTAGGAAAAGGTAGAAAGTTAATCATTACAATCCGGAATCGGTGACACAGGAAGGCGATTCAAAAAGTATCAATAAATCGAATAAAAAGATACCAATAACCGAGCGTCCACAATCCCGAAGGGATGATAGTATTATAGAAAAAGAAACAAAAAGCCAATCATTAAAACCCCGAAGGGGTGACACAGAAAGGCGATTCAAAAAGTATCAATAAATCGGATAAAAAGATACCAATAACTGATCGTCCACAATCCCGAAGGGATGGCAGTATTATAGAAAAAGGAACAAAAACCCATTCATTAAAACCCCGAAGGGGTGAAAGAAGAAATACTAACCAACCCAGTTCACATTATTTATTCAAAAAAACATGATAAAATCCATTTTGTAACCTTTATCCATAAATCAATAGCCATGCCTCTTAAACACACGCTTTTCAAATCAACAATCCTGATTGGCGCTCTTCTCCTTCTTACTTCTTATAAGTGGACTGAGGACGATTTCTCAAAACTCATTTTATCCAAATTGCAGGAGTACCGCCGGGTCTTTCCCCAGGAAAAAGCATACCTCCATCTCGACAAACCTCATTATGTCACGGGCGACACGCTTTGGTTCAAAGCCTATCTGGCCGAAGGTTCCGTCCATTTTGCCGATAGCGCCAGCCAGGTACTTTATGTTGACCTTGTTGAAAAACGAACGGGTAAAAATATTTCCCTGCGTCGCGTGAAACTGGACGGCGGTTATGGCTCCGGAGACATCAAACTGGACGACGCTCTGCCCAAAGGTGCATACACCATCCGTGCATACACGAACTGGATGCGAAATTTCCCCGAAGACTATTTCTTTCACAAAGACATTTATGTTTTTAATGATGACGTAGAGAAGCCGGCAAAGGCACCGGCCGCCTTGGATGTTCAGTTTTTCCCCGAAGGCGGGCAGCTTGTTGCAGGACTGAGTACCCGTGTAGGACTAAAAGCTGTTGATGAATCGGGGCTCGGAGCAGATGTAACCGGATACGTTTTGGATCAAAACAACGACACCGTCGCCGCACTGAAAAGCGAGCATTTAGGCTTAGGCCGGTTCTCCTTTGAACCCCTTGCCAATCATAAATACGCGGCATTTTTGCGTAAAAAATCGGAGCCTTATCAGCGCTTTGACTTCCCGGAAGTGAAAGCCGAAGGATATACCATGATGGTTAATAACCTGACGACTACGGAAAAAATGCGGGTTCTCGTTTATGCCAACTTTCCTGACAATACTGATAAAGAAGTAAATATTATAGCCCATACCCGCGGTTTGGTCGCTTTTGCAGCCAAGGGTAAAATATCAAAAAAAGGTTTACAGGTTAGTATCCCTACCGCAGACCTGCCCGATGGCATAACACAGCTTACACTTTTCGATCACCAGAACAAGCCCGTTTGCGAACGGCTGATTTTTATTGATCATGGAGAGCGCCTGCATATGAAGATCAGCACAAATAAAAACGCATTCAGCGCCCGGGAAAAAACGGATGTGGAAATCATGGTTACCGATAGTGCCGGAAAACCAGTGGAAACCAATCTTTCCGTTGCTGTCACGGATGCCGGACAAATTGCGCAGCAACCTAATGATCAGAATATTGTTTCCTATTTACTCCTTTCTTCCGACCTGCGAGGGCATATTGAACAGCCGGGTTATTATTTTGATCAAAAAAACGGAGACAGAAAGATTAAGCTGGATTTGCTGATGATGACACAGGGATGGCGCCGGTTCAGCTGGGACGATGTTTTAAAGGATAACCACACACAACCTGGCCGTTTCGTAGAACAGGGTTTTTCCATTCAGGGCGAAGTAAAAAAGAACAACCGAAAACCCGTTGAAAAAGTAATGTTATCCGTTTTTCTGACCAATGACAGCATCAATACCTTTCTGACAACCGAAACAGGTGCAACGGGACTTTTCTCCCTTGACAACCTGATTTTTAAGGACTCCCTGAACGTTCGTCTCCAGGGCATGAACGCCAAAAACAGCAGTAGTCTGAATATTAACCTGATCCCTTTTGATCCGCCTAAATTTACGATTTCCAGCATTCCGTTTTTTCCGATAACCGTCGATGCCCTGCAAATGGCGGCCTACTTAAAACGGGCAGAAGAGTATCTGGAGATTGAGCGAAAAATAAGAGAGAACCGGGAGAAATTACTGAAAGAAATTACCATTAAAGGAAAAAGAGAAGAGGTGCGGGATTCCAGAAAATTATACAGCCATGCCGACGCATCGATAAAAATCACGCCACAAATGACTGGTGGCGCACAAACCGTGCTGGATATGCTTCAGGGCCGGGTTGCCGGGGTCATGGTTTCCGGGTCCGGGTCTAATGCATCGATTTCCATTCGCGGAAGCAGGACAGAACCTACTTTTTTGCTGGATGGCATGCCGGTTGACAAAGCCATGATTACCTCCATGTCTATTTTCGATGTCGAGTCAATCGATGTATTAAAAGGGGCGTCGGCGGCTATTTATGGCAGTCGGGGAGGAAGCGGGGTTATTTCAATTTTAACAAAACGCGGAAATAGCAATTACGACTATTCCCAGGATATTACCCCCGGTGTCACCGTATCAAAGATTGCCGGTTTCGATACGCCAAGGGTATTTTATGCGCCGCGTTACGATCTCAAACGACCGGAAGACGTGCGGCCCGATTTTCGGTCAACGATCTTCTGGGCACCTATGCTTAAAACGGGTAAAGATGGCAGGGTGAAATTCAGTTATTTTAATACCGATGCCAGTACAAACGTCTCAATTCGCGCCGAAGCTTTGAGTGCGTATGGCGTACCGGGATTTTCTGAAACCGCTTATTCGGTACGCTAGACAGCCCCGTTATAAGATTACGTTCTAAAATACGTTAGTAATCAACGGCAGACATTGAATTCTGCCGACCAACCCGGAAAAAAAATCATACCTTTGCTATTTATGTTGAAATAGCCAGTCTGTCTCAGTTTCTGATGGGCAACATGACAAAATATGAGGACAGAATTTTTGAAGATATTCTTGCTAACAGGCCTTGTTCTGGCTTCCGGAATCAAGGACGTGAGCGCTCAGCGCCGAAGCAAAAGCCGTGAAAAGGAAAAAATTGTTTCTACCGGCGGCTTTCGTCTGGAAGAAGAAACGCTCACTGCGGAAGGCATGAAATATATGATGACCGACCAGCCGGCGCGGGCACTGCCAATATTTGAGCAAATCACGCAAAAAAGTCCCCAGGACCCGGCCGGGTATTATCTGGTAGCCACCGCATTGTTGAAACTTGACAGGCAGGATGATGCCATTATTCCGGCAAAAAAGGCGTACGAGCTCGATAAGGCAAATCTTTTTTATGCCCAGCAACTGGCCGAATTGTACGCCAAACGAAGAAAATATACCGAAGCTGCCCAGATTTACGAACCGCTTCTGGCCCGCAACCCCGAGAATATTCAATATGGTATTGAACTTGCCGCGGTTTATGTTTTTAACGAACAGTTCGATAAAGCAATCCAGACGTATGATGTTCTGGAAAAATCAATTGGGGTAACCGAAGAAATAACGCACCAGAAAGAACAGCTTTATTTAAGACAAAATAAGCTGGATAAAGCCCTGGCTGAGGCAAAAAAACTGATTGATACGGAACCTAACGAAGTCAGCTACCGCGTAGAGCTTGCCGAAATGCTGATCGCCAACGACCGCATCGTCGAAGCCGTGGCTCCTTTGGAGGAAGCGCTAAAAATTAATCCGGATGAAGCGCAGGCACACGTACTACTTGCTGATATTTATCGTCGGAACGGTGATGTAGAAAAGTGCAATCAGGAACTGAAGCTTGTTTTTGCGAATCCAAACCTCGATTCAGAACCAAAAATCCGTGTTCTTTCTGGCTATCTGACGATGCTTAAAACAGAAAAGGAAACGGATGAAGCGCTTGTTTTGGCGAAACAACTTGCCGAAACCCATCCGAATGAAGCACGTACCAACGTTATTTACGCCGATTTACTGGTGCGGAAGGGGAAAAAAGCCGAAGCCCGTGATCTGTACTTAAAGGCGACAAGGCTTGATGCCGCTGTTTATGAAACCTGGGGCGCAATATTACAGTTGGACGGAGAACTTAACCAGGTGGATAGTTTACTTGCCCATTCGGAAAAATCACTGGAACTTTTTCCGAATCAGGGCATGCTCTGGTATTTCAACGGGATGGCCAATCTGATGAAAAAGGACTACAAAAAAGCCATTTCATCTCTGGAAGAAAGCATGAAACTGCTTACCGATAAGTCCATGCATCCCTATATCCATGCCCAGATGGGCGACGCATACAACGGCCTGGGCGATAATGCAAAATCCGATGCTTCCTACGACCTGGCACTTCAGGAAGATCCTGATAATGACCACGTTTTAAATAATTACAGTTATTTCCTTTCCCTTCGCAAAGAAAAACTGGATCTGGCGTTAAAAATGTCTGAGCGCCTGGTTCAGCAGCACCAGGATAACCCCACCTATCTGGATACGCATGCCTGGGTTTTGTATATCAGAAAAGATTACAAAAAAGCAAAAGAGTCTCTTGAAAAGGCACTTCGCGATACGAACAACGTCAGCGGTACGATTGTTGAGCATTATGGCGACGTGCTGTTCAAACTGGGCGAACGCGAAAACGCGGTTTTACAGTGGAAAAAGGCTAAAAAAATGGGTGAAACAACAGAACTTCTTGACAAAAAAATAGCAACCGGAACGTTACATGAGCAATAAGATTACGGTATGGTTTATGGCCATAGGATGTATTTGGTTAACTTCATGCCACAAAAAACATCTTGTACAAGGCACAGCCAAGCCCATTATAGATTCTGGTTTTGTATCCATTGATTCTTCAAAAACCGATTCAGTAGCCAAAGTTGAAACAGTTTCTGTAAAAGTTCAGGAAATTGCGTTCGACTACCTTACGGCCAAATCCAAATTTTCGCTTCGCAGCAGTACGCAGGATTTCGAGAATACCAATGTGAACATCAGGATCAAAAAAGACAGTCTGATCTGGATCTCGGTAACCGGGATTGGTTTTGAGGTGGGACGTGGCTTAATAACCCCCGATTCCATCGTTTTTCTTGATAAATTCCATAAAGAATATTTTGTATTCAGTTATGCCCAGCTCAGCAAGCAATATAATTTTGAGCTGAATTTTAAATTACTGCAATCCATTATCGTCGGAAATCTGCCGATTGAACAAGGGAGTGATCCTAAATTTTATAAAGAAAACGAGTTTTTTACGCTGCATCAAAACAGCGGACGCATCGATATCGATAATTATATCGGTGAAAAAAATCTGAAACTGGAACGTCTAAAAGCCGTGGAAACACCGACTCAAAATACGTTTACGCTTAGTTATGAAGATTTTAAGGATGTGAATAATTTTCTGTTTCCTTTCAGCAGCCTGATTAAACTCGATGTCCAGTCGCAAAAAGACAAGCAGTTTTACCAGACCACCATGCGCATCAAACATAACAAGGTTGAATTGCTGAACCAAAGTCCCGGATTCCCGTTCAGTATCCCTTCAAGTTATACACGCAAAAGGTAAATAACAGATTGTCCACGCATTTATAGGCGCAAAAACGTGAAGTCTGCTTAACTTTACGTGCCCTTTAAGGTATTTTGGCAGCAAGAAAAACGAATATGCCCTTTCACAAACCGTATTATCGACGTTTATTTCTAGTACTGACTCTTTTGTGTTGTACGTCCATCAGCGTATTCGCTCAGAAGACCCGTGAACAACTGGAACGGGAAAAAAGTGAGAACCAGAGCAAGATGAATGAAATTCAGGGCATTCTGAAACAGACATCTTCTCAGAAAAAAGTTAACTTAGGTCAGCTCCGCGCTTTAAACCAACAGATTAACACACTTAAGAAAAAAATTGATCTGCTTTCCGACGATTTAAAACTATTGGATGGTGAACTTAAAACGCTTGAAAAAAAGCGTCAGGTTTTAGCAAACGATCTGGGCAAGCTGAAGGATGAATATGGCGACATGATCTATGAAGCTTCCAAACGGAATGTCTATATGAACCAGTTGATTTTCCTGTTTTCTTCGGGAACTTTCAACCAGTTTGTTTTACGTTATAAGTATTTGAAACAATATACCGAAGCCCGCCAAGGCCAGGTAAAACAGATGGAAGTGCTTGAAAGGGAACTGATGGCAGAGCGTCAGCGTATTACTTCCAAGCAACAACAGCAAAAGACCGTTTTAACAACGCAAGTTTCGGAAAATACCAAACTCGAAGGGTTAAAGACAAAACAGGATCAGGTTGTTCAGGAGCTTTCACAAAAAGAAGTGGAGCTGCGTAACCAACTGGCTGAAAATCGTAAGGCAACCAACTTACTTGAAGCGAATATCCGCCGGATTGCTGAACGTGAAAAAAGGGAAAGAGAACGACGTGAAAGAGAAGAGCGTGCCGAGCGTGAGGCCAAAAGGAAGGCGGAACGGGAGCGTATAGCACGCGAAAATGCGGAAAGGGAGAAAAAGGGCGAGGCAAAAGTCGTGGAAGAAGAACCGAAGGAAGAGCCTGTGGTTTCCTCCAGCGGGATGAGCGATGAAGAAGTGACACTTGCTTCCTCATTTGCAGCTTCTCAATCGCGTTTATCGTGGCCGACAAGAGGATTTATCTCCGGCCACTTTGGACAGCGTCCGCACGCGGTTTTGAAAGGTGTAATGGTGGATAACCTCGGTGTGGATATCCAGACGAATGCCGGAGAAATTGTAAAATCTGTTTACGATGGTGTTGTTTTGGATGTGACACAAATGCCGGGAATGGGCAATGTGGTTGCGATACAGCACGGAAATTATATGACGGTTTATGCTAAAATGTCGGGTGTGACCGTGACGGCAGGCCAGAAAATTAAAGCAAGAGAAACCATAGGCCGCGTAGCGACGGATGGTGACGGAACTTCCGAACTTCAGTTTCAGATCTGGAAAAATACGTCCCGTCTTAACCCGGAAAGCTGGCTGATCAGAAGATAGTTTTAATTGTTAAGTAGTAGTGAAAAATTAGTTTATATTATTGATTTTTATAATAAGTTATTAATCACCCGGTTACAGAGCTAATCGCATATAGCTAGTTGCCAACAGCTGCTTAATGATAAATGGTTAATGTTAAGGCATTGCCTTATCGGACTCTTTTAGTGCTTGTGTTCTAAGATGTTCCGAAATAATAGTTTGCCGCTTTGCGGTTGTTAATACCGAATAAAAGATAACCACCATGTCTGTACATAGTTCTGATATAAAACGCGTAACGACCCACATCATTCAGGAAATGAAGACGCGGGGAGAAAAAATATCCTGTTTAACGGCTTACGATTACTCGATGGCTGGTATCGTCGATGCTGCTGGCGTTGAGCTTATCCTCGTGGGAGACTCGGCTTCAAACGTCATGGCCGGACACGAAACCACGCTGCCGATAACGATTGACCAGATGATTTATCATGCCTCATCGGTTGTACGCGCTGTGAAGCGTGCACTTGTTGTGGTGGATCTCCCGTTTGGATCGTACCAGGGAAATTCCGGTGAAGCGCTTCGTTCTGCCATTCGTATCATGAAAGAATCGGGTGCTCATGCAGTAAAACTGGAAGGAGGACTGGAAATTAAGGAATCCGTGATGCGGATATTAAGCGCAGGTGTTCCTGTGATGGGACATTTGGGACTTACGCCGCAGTCGATTTATAAATTTGGTACTTATACCGTACGCGCCAAAGAAGAAGTTGAAGCGAAAAAGCTTTTGGAAGACGCCAAAATGCTGGATGAAATCGGATGTTTTTCTGTGGTTTTAGAAAAAATTCCTTCCGCACTGACCAAACAGGTTTCTGAAAGTATATCCATTCCTACGGTTGGAATAGGAGCGGGGCCTCATGCCGATGGACAGATTTTGGTTTTGCATGACGTATTGGGCATAAATAAAGGCTTTAAGCCACGTTTCCTTCGCCAGTATGCCAATTTGAATGACATCATGAACGAGGCCATTACGAATTATATTAAAGATGTTAAAGGCAAATCTTTCCCGGACGAGAAAGAGTCTTATTGATCACCTCCTTTTCTTTTTCCCAGTTGAAAAAGAAAATATTAAAAACAGAGTATTATGGCAAAGCGTCCATTTCAAATTATATACGAGGACAATCATTTACTGATCGTCAACAAAGAGCCAGGTATTTTGGTACAGGGCGACGTAACGCGTGACAAACCGCTTCTTGATATGTTAAAAGACTATATCAAAGTGGAATACAACAAGCCGGGAGCCGTATTTTTGGGCACAGTGCACCGTCTGGACCGTCCCGTGAGTGGGTTGGTCGTATTTGCCAAGACATCAAAAGCACTGGAACGGATGAACGAAATATTTCGTAAACGTGACGTTCAGAAAACCTATTGGGCCGTTGTAAAAAACCGTCCGCCGGAAAAGAAAGGCAAACTGGTGCACTGGCTTATCAAGGACGAATCCAGAAATGTTACCACGGCTTATGATTACGAAGTACCGGGGTCACAGCGTGCAGAACTTAGTTACAGACTTTTGGGCGATGTCAACAAATTTAACTTACTTGAAATAACACCGGTAACGGGGCGTCCGCATCAGATCCGCGTTCAGTTGGCCTCTATGGGCTGTCCGATTCGTGGAGATGTGAAATATGGATATCCGAAAGCAAATCCGGACGCCAGCATTAACCTGCACGCACGCCGTCTTTTCTTCGAACATCCGGTTAAAAAAGAACCTATTATTTGTAAAGCCGGCGTACCGAATGACCCATTCTGGGAAGAATTCCTACCGCTGGATACCGAACCAATCAAAGCAGAACACCTGGGCTTTTTATACGAATAACCATTTATGATTGAAAAATTAAAGGAACGCTGGAATGTAAAAACCGGATGGGATGTAGTAGTCATTTTATTGGTTTTCGCCTGCACCGGGTTTTCGATTTTATACATCAAGCGCGCCCTTTTCGATCTGGTGGGACTGACAAAGGAATCAACACCATCCTGGATGCTCTGGGCAGTAAATATTCTTATTATCCTTCCGCTCTATCAGGTTGTTTTATTAGCCTGGGGCTGGATATGGGGAAAATTTGCCTTCTTTCTGGAATTTGAAAAAAGGATGTTCAGGAGTATTGGCAGGTTGTTTGGAAGAAAAAGTTAAGTCATTTGATTTTTACAATAAAAAATAATCCCGAATTCGTCTGATTGACGAATTCGGGATTATTTAGGCTGGCTGCAACACCTTTGGCTGCCATATTGCACGAATGTTAGATGCATCCACGCGCTTTCTAGCTTGCGCTAGGTTATAATCTTCCTGTAGCCCTAACCAAAATTCTGCCGTCGTGTTGGGAAACGCTGCACCTAAACGAATTGCCATTTCTGGGGACACGGCAGATTTCCCGTTGATAATAGCCGACAGGGTTTTACGCGTTGTCCCCAATATTGTGGCAACCTGCTCAACTGTAAACCTTTTGCCTGTTTCCTCATAAATTCCGTCAAGCGTTTCGCGGATAAGTTCGCCCGGATGGGCGGGATCAAATAAAATCATGTTATTCCTCCTGTTTAATGATAATCTATGTAGTCAACGTCTGCGGCATTCTCTCCCTCGAAACGAAAGATAATGCGCCAATTTCCCGACACCCTGACCGAATAAAAACCCTTAAATCGCCTTTCAGGGCATGAAAATAATATCCTGCTTGGTTCATCATCTCTGGTTCTGTTGCTCTATTAAGACGGCTAATAATCAGCCTAATTCTTGCAACGTGGCTTTGTTGTAGCTTTGAACGGTCGCCTTTGGTCGCGTAAAGCTGTAAACCTTTGTGTCTGAAACTTACAATCATAACACGAATGGAACGTGCCACGTGTCAATCACTATTTTTACATTTTTGCTATTTTATCGCAAAGCGGGTTAAATTAAAAGAAATTCCAAAAAGCACGACAACTTCTTTTCTATCCAGTGACTTTACCTTACAATCCCTACTTCTTCCAATCCTTCAACTTCCAAACAGAAAAACCCAGATAAGCCATGCTTCCTCTGGCTCCACCTTTTTTTACCAGTCCGTTGATATTGCTGAAACCAATAAAAAATGGCCCAAAGTGTGCCATAGCGCCCAGCGCAACCTTTTTATTTCCCTGAATAAAAGAGATCGGGAAGGCAAAATCCGAGTCCTCATCTTCAAACCTGGGCGTAATGGTGAAGACATTGGGCTGGGTCAGGTCCAGCGGATTATTTGTTCTGGGCCTGTATCTTTTTGTTTGCGCCAGCGTTACAAAAAAGCCTTTTACCAGCTGAATATCTGCTTCCAAGTGGAAAGCCTGCGGAAGTTTTACACGCCTGTTAAAGGTCGTATCAGCCGTTCCCGGATATAAATTCATCAATCCGTCGGCACCTTCATTTCCAATAATTTCCAGTTCCTTCTGCCCAATAATGGCTTGCTGCTGGCTACCCGTGACAACCCGGCTGTCTTTCGTACGGTACTTTATGGAGCCGATATCGGTTAAAGATCCCGCCAAACGCAGCAAATATTTCGGGCTCTGGTCAAAAGCTTCTTCCTTATTTTCCCAGAAATCGCCCAGTTCGTAAGTCACGCCCAGGTCATAACCCCAGCCCGCGGCATATTTATCCGCGCTGAAAATATCACCCAAATTCAGCTTCTGATTAGCCTGGCTGTATCCGTTTTCGTAAGAAAAGTTATTCAATACCAGCTCGTTTTCATCCGAAGCCCCGGCGACCTGCCGAACCTGAAAATCCTGTACGGAACCCTTTACATATCCTATTCTTGCCCCAAAAACCCTCTTAATCGTCGTTCCCACCCGCAGCTTATGGGCTTCGAGATCCAACAACTGTATGCCATAAGAAACGCTCATCTCTGAAAAACTCTGCTGAACCAGGCTAAAATCACCCCATTCCTGACGGGCAACCTCCGCCAATCCGGTATCCAGTCGTTTGAAATACAGGTTTCTGACCTCATCCGGAACATTTTTTCCCTGCACAAATCCTCTCGTCCTCAGCTGAAAAGCCAGTCCCTGATATTTTCCGATCGAGAACATCGCAGACGGCCAGCGAATTTCACTAGCCAGATAGATCGGATTTTTATCTGTAAGCGATCCCATCGTGCGCGAACGCCCATACAGTTCGTCTTTGGAATGTGGTGCTAAAAGTGGATAAAACAGCGAGTTTTTGCCCAAAAACACAAAATAGCGATGGTTGATACTGCTGCCGATCGTCCCCAGATTCACCTGCCATTTGTATCGCGAACCCGCTATCACCGAGGGATTTTCCGTGGCTCTGTAAAGTCCGCCATAATTACTGGCAACAAGTCCTGGAATCTGCTGGGCATAGGCCGTGCTTGCAAAAAAACTGATCAGTATTGTGAGATTGTAAAGTCGCTTTTTCAAGAATGATATCTGCTGTTTAAATTTAATTTTCCAACGTTGTCATATTGGACAATTTCTGCTTCAATTAAGTATTTCAATGTTTGCAAAAAGAGGTTTTCCGGTACATTTTCAAATACAAGACTTAACGCACGCGGTGTAACGGAACCATGGTCTTTTAAATAATGCAGCATAGCATTGCCCAATTCCTCGTTGACGGCACCGTTCGTTTCGTTTTTCTTTTTTTTCAGACATACATCACAAACCCCGCATTCCGTTCCATCCATCTCATTGAAATATTCCAGCAGCAGGAGCGTCCGGCACCGGTTTTTATTGGATGCATACTGGATAACCGCCCTCGCTTTCTGCCTGTCACGCTCACGTCTCCGCTCTATTTCAAAAACATTCAATGGCAATTGTGCCGCATCAAATCGTGGTGTCAGGAAAGAAAACTGCGGTTTATCTCTCCGAGGCTCATAATCCACGATACCACGTTCTTTCAGAAATGACAATTTTTTGATGATCTCAGCCTCGGGCGCAAAATAAATCTGTCCGAGTTCTGTTTCCGAAATCCTTATATACTCCGTAAAAAGTTCTCCGCCGTAAAGCCTCAACATTAATTTGATAAACGAATCAAACTCAGGATACCGTATCTGAAAATCATATAATTGACGGTTATCAACCTGAAAATGTACTCTGGCCGGATCATTAAAATTTTCGCTGAGCTGAATAAAACCTTCTTCTTCCAGCAGTTTCAGCGCATAATGCGTTTCGTTGACGACCAGTCCAAATATTCCTGTAAAATGCTGTATATCAAAATTAAAACCCATAAACTCCCCACCGCCGACAGGCACCTTGTAATAATTTGCCAGCGACTGATAAGCCTTACGCAGCACTTCCATTGGCGGATATTTTCTTTCTACATTTTCGGCCAGCTCATCCAGGTCAATTTTGTTAAAAAGTGCCACAGCAAACGCCTTCATTTCATCCCGGCCTGCCCTGCCTGCTTCCTGATAATAGGCTTCCAGGTTATCAGGAAGGTCAAAATGGATAACCGCGCGCACGTCCGGTTTGTCGATCCCCATGCCAAAAGCATTGGTTGCCACAACCACCCTGACCTGATTTTTAAGCCAGGCCGTCTGCCGGTCCGATCGTTCTTTAAAGGGTAACCCGGCATTATATCCGGCTGCTCTTACACCCTGTTTGGTCAGCCAGTCTGCAAGTTCCTTCGTGCGTTTTCTCGTCCGAACATACACAATGGCTGTTCCCGGCACATTTTTCAGAATCTGAAGAAGCTTTCTTTCCTTATTTTCTTCCAAAAAAGTAGAATAAGATAAGTTGGCGCGCGCAAAAGATTGCCTGAAAACCTTGGCGGGCTTCATTTCCAGTCTTTCCACGATATCAATCTGAACCTGCTCCGTCGCCGTTGCCGTAAGTGCCATCACCGGTACTTTCGGGATCAGTAAACGAAAATCAGCGATCAGCAGGTAAGAAGGCCGGAAATCATAACCCCAGGCCGAAATGCAATGCGCCTCATCCACAGCCAGCAGACAAACCTTCATCTGTTTCGTCCGGGCAATCATGATATCAGTCCGAAGGCGTTCTGGAGAAACATAGAGAAACTTGGTCTGCCCGTGAATGCAGTTGTCCAGCGTGATATCAATTTCATGCCGGTTCATACCCGAATGAATTGCCGCCGCCGGGATATCCCGCCTTTTCAGCTGCTCCACCTGATCTTTCATGAGTGCGATCAGTGGCGTGACCACGATGCAAACGCCCTCCATCGTCAGTACCGGAACCTGAAAGCAAATCGACTTTCCTCCGCCGGTTGGCAATAATAATAGTGTGTCATTCCCCTCCAGTACCGAACGGATCGCTTCTTCCTGCACAGGCCGAAACTGGTCATATCCCCAGTATTGTTTCAGGACAGCTTGAAGGTTACTCATGTTATACGTTTATCAAAAGAATCGCAAATTAGTAAATTCGAAGACGGAATGCTTTCCAAAAAATCGGAAGCCATTTAAACTAAGCGAACGCTTTCTTCGTTTTTTACCCGAAAATATTAACTTTACAGTCTATTTTTAACCGATTTCTATGCGCACGCTTCTTGTTCTGATTACATTATTTTCATTATCTGGTTGCTCGGTTTCTCATTATTTAAAACGTGAAATAAAAAACTCTCCGGTTTTAAGCCAGCAGCATACCGGTGTTGCCATTAACAATCTAACGGGCGGCAAGGCATTAGCTTCTTATCAATCCGACAAATATTTTAATCCCGCTTCCAATACCAAGTTGTTCAGCTTCTACGCGGGTTTATGCGCCCTGGGCGACTCACTGCCCGGGCTTGAATATCTGGAATGGGGAGAGCTTTTGATCATCCGCGGCACCGGCGATCCTTCCCTATTTCACCCCGATCTGCCGCACAGCGCCGTGATTGACTTTTTGAAAAGCAGAAAAGAACAGATCTTTTTCTCTCCGGCAAATTTTCAGGACGAAAGATATGGCCCGGGCTGGGCGTGGAGCGATTACAACGACGACTACCAGCCGGAAATATCACCGATGCCCGTTTATGGTAATATCGCACGATTTACGGGCCTAACTGAACGCCAGTTCAGGGTTAAACCGAAGATCTGGGAAAAGTCTCTTCAGCCCGATACCACAGTAGTCGGTATAAAAAGAGAAGAATTTCAGAACCTGTTTCATTATTCTCCAAAGCCGCTTGCCGCCGGAAAAACCAAAGATATTCCCGTGCACATGACGGATCAGCTGACCGTTCAGCTTTTAAGCGATGCACTGAAAAAAGAAGTAAAACTGATTCATATTCCGCTGAATATTGATCTGCAAACGGTAAAAAGCATCCCTTCTGACTCTCTTTACATGCGCATGATGCAGGTGAGCGACAATATGCTGGCTGATCAGCTTATGTTGTTATACGCATCCACAAAAGGTTTGCCTTTGAATACCGATAAAGCCATCGACCATGTAAAAAAGAATTACCTGAGCGACATGCCCGATCCTCTGGTTTGGAAAGATGGCTCGGGATTGAGCCGTTACAATCTTTTTACACCAAGGTCGATCACGGCCTTGCTGCAAAAAATTTATGCAAAAGTCCCTCAGGAACGCCTTTTCAAAATTCTGCCCAATGGCGGAAGTACCGGAACTTTGAAAAATATGTTCAAGGGTGAAGCACCTTTTATCTTTGCCAAAACCGGCAGTTTCAGCAACAATTTCAACCTCAGCGGATATCTTGTTACCAAAAAAGGGAAAACACTTGTTTTCAGCTTTATGAACAACAACTTTACCCGGCCAAGCGCGGACGTCCGCAAAGAAGTTGAGCGGATTTTAACTGAAATTCACCGTAAGTTTTAAGTCTGTACTAATCTTCTTTCCAGGTTTTACTGGTACAGTAAATCGTATTCAATCCATTTTTCCTGACCAGAAGATAAATTCTGTATAAACCAGGCTCGATGGTGGCTGCGTGGAAATTCACATAAGCACCTTTGTTGAAATACATAAGCCTACGCAACGTTGTCCGCACCGGAACCGGGTACTGGGTTTGTGCAGATGCATACGTATGATCGGCGGATTTGAGTATCACATAGGCGCCATCCGAATAATCCTTTTCTGTTTTGAAGAAATCCTGCTCGAAGTTCACGACGATATAACTGCCCTCTTTTTTCACCGTATCCGGCTCGTACAGCTTCGCACAGGCAATAGAATCCGTTTTACTGCGGGGATTCCAGCCTTCTGCCAAAGGATCGTCTGATTTGTAATAGGCCCTTATTTTTTCAAAATGCGCCTGATCCATGGAGAACATTTTCACACCCAGCCAGTCTGCATTGTAACGGGCATTAAACTCCTGCACAATGGCAGCACGGCGGTTATTGACGGCCAAAGCAAAATTGCTGTGCAAGATGATCAGGTTCAGGAAGATCGAAAACGGCACAATCGCAACGACAGAAAAGCGAAGTAAGGCTCTCGATGTAAGTGACAGCAGGCCAAAATACATCGCAATACACCAAAGCGTGGAGTACATGCGGTAACGGCCTTTGAACATGCCTTCGAAAGTATCGGTAGGAATGCGTTTGTAAACAATGGCCAGCGTCGTGATGGCCACAAAAGCGGCAATGCCCAAGGCGAATAACGATCCTGAATGGATATAAGCTTTCTTGCCCCAGGCAGCATGCCACAGCGGAAGCAATTGCCTTCTATATATATACAGCAGCCCCGCAACCAATACAAACCCGGTTACGACAGCCGACATTAACACACCTGGCATACCATTGTAAGCCGAAATTGTGGCGATAGAACCGATAAAACCAAAGTAGCCAAGGAAACCTTCCTTCACCTGTTTTGGATTCGAAAAGTCAAGATCCTGGGTAATGGGCGTAAAGTCAATGAAATAAATGACCGCGACAACAGCTACCACCAGCGCTGTGATCACAAAATCCTTTTTCCGTCCCGTCAGCCAGGCAATCAGACCAATGACAGGGAATACCATTAAGCCATTTCCATAAGTGAAAGTGGCAATAACAGCGAACAATAGCGCGAGATAATATTGTTTAGGACGGTAAGCCGCAAAAAAAAGCGCGCTCAACACAAAAAGTAAAACGCCGAAATTACAAAGTGAACTTACGCCCCAGAATACATTTTCAAAAGACTGAATATTAAACCACAGCCACATCACCGGTACAAAATACCATATCGAAAGACGCAAACCACGAAACGCCTGGTAAAAAATCCATGCACACCCGGTCCAACAAATATTAGCCACGATCATCGGCCATATCATGTTGATTGTCCCAAAAACCGATTGCAGAAAAAGAATGATAGAGCGGGAAAAAACAAGCCGGTGTTCCGGAAAAAGCTCTGTAAGCCGCTTCCAGCGTTCAGGCCAGCCAGCGTCTTCAAAACCGGGAATAACACCCAGAATCAGGATATCGTCAAATGCCACATAATTGACATTCAAAGCAATAACTTTAAACACCAGAAAATATATAATAACCGGAATGATACAAAAGATTACTGCCAGCCAGGTTTTAGTCCTGGCAAAATCTAAAAAAGCTTTAAACATAAGTGAAGTTGCTTGTGTTAATCCAACACACGAAGAAAACAGATGGACGGCAATTTCCATCCATCCGGGTAGTTAATTTTCAGTTTCCTCTTCTACCGAAGCGCGGGGATCTTTGGTATAATCGTAGAGCAGTTTGCCTTTTTCATCCCATTCACGGAGTACAAAAGGATCAAATTCTTCATCCCAGCTTGTTTTAGGGTACTGAATTTCTTTCTTGCGCTGGCGACGATATTGATAATACTCCACCCAGCGTCCAACTTTTTTACCGTGATCGTATTTTCCGTTGGTCATCAACTGGCCTTCATTATAAAATTCAAGATATTCTCCCGAGGTTTCGCCAAAGGCAACCGGTATTACTTCCTTTACTTTGGTATGTGCCGAATCGTAATAACTGATCCGCGACTCTGCCGGGAAACCTTTATCCCAAACTGCCTTATCGACCAGGTTAAACTTGGTATCATATTTCACCCAGCGCCCGTCTTTCACGCCCATGTAGTAAAATCCCTCTTCCATCAGATTATCGCCCACATACTTTTTGTAGGATCCGTGAAGCAGCAGTGATTTCTCCTTTTCCTTGATCAGTGCCGAACTTAATTTTTTGCCTTTGGTATCATACCAGCGCGTTTCTGTGGCGCGGGCATAATTATTCAGCGGCTTAGCTTCCTTCAACACATGAAATGTTTCAACGGTTGTCCGTTCACCGCTTCCGTATCGAATATCCATTCCAACCATCGGCACGCCCTTATACATCACTTTGGCAAGCCGCGCCTTCTCCTTTTTTAACTTCCGGTCCGCTTTCTGACTTTTGTATTCTCTTACTTTAAGTCCCAGATCCGGAATCGTTTCGCCAAACAGCTGGGTAAGCGACGTTGATTTGCTATGACCGCCGGGCAGGGTAGCGCTGGCGGCAGGATCAAGCCCGGAAACGAATGATTTCAAATCATTGGAACCTCTTTTTTTTGCATTGGCAGAATCCGTTTTGGCGGCCTTCGGCAACCACGACGGTGGGGAGGATTCCTTTGTTTCAGTCTGTGCTAACGACCCTTTTACAAGGAAAACGGATAAGAAACACCAGACCAGAATAACTCTTTGCATGTGTATTGAATTTTTCTTCAGGGTAAGATTGTTACTTTTGTAACGAATTGGTTCTTAAAGATATTGATTTTTCAACCTACAAATTTACATAACACATTGGAAAAAAGCGCTAAAATTTATATCGCAGGGCATCGCGGTATGGTAGGCTCAGCAATTCACCGCAAACTCGTTGCAGAAGGTTTCAATAATTTTGTTTTCCGGACATCCTCAGAACTTGATTTGCGCGATCAGGCTGCTGTTCGGGATTTCTTTGAAACCGAGCGTCCTGAATACGTTTTCCTTGCTGCTGCAAAAGTGGGTGGTATCATGGCCAACAACATTTACCGTGCCGAATTTTTGTTCGATAACCTGCAAATCCAGAATAACATCATCGACAGCGCCTATCGTGTTGATGTAAAAAAACTGCTTTTTCTTGGTTCATCCTGTATTTATCCAAAATTGGCGCCACAACCGCTGCACGAAGATTCTTTGCTCACCGGCACGCTGGAACCGACCAACGAACCGTACGCGATCGCTAAAATTGCGGGGATCAAGATGTGTGAAGCATACCGCAGTCAGTATGGCTGTGATTTTATTTCGGTAATGCCTACGAACCTTTACGGCCCGAATGACAATTATGACCTCAACAAGTCGCACGTGTTACCGGCCATGATCCGTAAATTCCATGAGGCCAAGGAAGACAACAAGCCAGCTGTTGAACTATGGGGAACGGGCTCGCCGTTGCGCGAATTCCTGCACGCCGATGATCTGGCCGATGCCTGTTATTTCCTCATGCAAAATTACAGCGAACCGGGCTTCCTAAATATCGGGGTTGGCAATGATGTTTCGATCAAAGAACTGGCTGAACTTATTCAGGAAACGGTAGGATACGAAGGCGAAATTCACTGGAATACGGATAAGCCGGACGGAACGCCGAGAAAGCTGATGGATGTGAGCAAACTACATGCTTTGGGTTGGAAACATAAGACAGATCTGACCGATGGGATACGTATAACATATCAGGATTTTTTACAGAAAATAGAGGCTTATTCCGTTTAACGAAATTGATATTAATGGGTTATCTAAAAGTATTACCCAACAATTCAGCACTAAAAAGCTGTTTTACCTATTAAAATTCTTTTTTTTGACAAAATTTCGATATAAAATTATAATTATCTTCGGGAAACTAATTAGTTTTGCAGCGTCCTAAAAAATGGGCTATACTATAAACCATGTAATAAGAAATGTCTGCTATCATTAAATTAGACCAGATAGACCGTAAAGTACTGGAGATCTTACAAACGAATGCCAAGATAACGAACGCACAACTTTCAAAGGAAATAGGGCTTTCACCGGCACCTACACTGGAACGTGTAAAGAAACTTGAGCAGTCAGGTATCATTAAGAGCTATCACGCACAGCTTGAGCCTGAAAGAGTTGGATTAGGTGTAAGTACTTTTGTACAAATCTCTCTGGTAGGTCACAGAAAAGCTGTAACGGAATCATTTGTTGAAAAAATACATGCAATACCAGAAGTAATCGAATGTCACCACATTACAGGTACAGGCGATTTCTTGTTAAGAGTAATTTCTAAGGATATCAGCACCTATCAGAAGCTGATGCTGGAAAAAATAAACGAAATTGAAGAAGTGGCAAGCACACAAACGATGGTGATTTTGTCTACTTTCAAAGAAAGTAAGGTTTTACCAATTCCTTGAAATTTTGCCCCTGACAGCATGACATTTAGGAGTTATTCCTGCAAAAGAAACGTCGAACCCAATAAAGGATTCGACGTTTTTATTTATCTGTCAGTCTGATTATTGACTATTGGTGCTGTTCCCGTAAAAGGTCGTTCACTGTTTTTACCGGGTTAAAGGTAATCAGCGGCACCTCCACGAAAAGCGTGTTCCAGTTTGCCATCGAGCCATTCCATAACCCCGGCAACTCCTGCGCTTTCAGCTCTTTTCCGTCTTTCGACTTATAGGTAATAAAGCCTGTCAAAGGATCACGGAACTTCTTCAGATTGTATAATTCTCCGTTCTTGTTTTTGATCGCGCAAACCAGATCCACCGGATTAAAGTGTGTGGAATTCTTGAAAATGCCGTTTTGCTGTTCATTATCGACGTCAACCTGTGCAGATTCTACAACCTGAAGAGAAGAAGATCCATCCGCATTTTCCGCCCAGAAAGGTCCGCCACCAGGTTCTCCCTGATTTTTCACCATCCCGCAGGCACGTAACGGCCGATCCAGTTTCCCAACGAAATAGGCTTTTTTCTGATCGTCCGACCAGCTTTCATAGGTCGCAGGAGGTACAACACATAGTTCATTCCGGAAAAATGCATCCAGTTCGGCCAACAAAGAAGCATCGGCATGATTCTGTAACTTATCCAGATAGCCAAATATTCTTTTCTGGAAGTCCAGAACGATACCAGCCAATGCTTTTTTATAGGTTACGGTCGTTCCCTTGATACGATCCGGAACAACGTTATCGATATTTTTGATGAAAATAATATCCGCATCCAGCTGGCTCAGGTTTTCCAGCAAAGCACCGTGTCCGGCCGGACGGAATAACAAACCTCCGTCTTTTTCACGGAAAGGTGAGTTGTCCATATTCACTGCAATGGTATCCGTAGCGTTTTTTTGCTCTGAAAACGACACCATATATTTCACGCCAAACTCGCTCTGATAGGCAGGAAGCACTTCCACCACCAGTTTTTCAAACTTGTCACGATGCTCAGGAGAAACCGTGAAATGAATTTGCACACTTCCGCCCGCATTGGCATAACTGGCGCCTTCTACAAGGTGTTCTTCCAGCGGCGTACGTGAACGGCTTTCATAATTATGGAATTTCAATAAGCCCTTCGGCAACTCACCATAACCTAACCCCTTGTTTGTCAGAAAGTAAGAAACAATTATTTTTTCGTCAGCCGTGGCAATATCATGCCCATCGGCGGCAAGAGAAGTTTTCAGGTCATCATAAAAAGCGAATTCCGGCAGTTCTGTGAAAAACTCATCCACAGATTTATCCTTCTTGTCTTCCTGTAAAAAGCTGAACAACGACTTGAACATACGTGTTGCAGCACCGGAAGCTGGCACAAATTTCAATAAAGCGACTTCTCCTTCTGCTGCGCTTTTGTCAAATTCATGGGTTACTTCCTCAATCTGTGCATCGGTCAGGCGGATAATCCCGTCTCCAACCGTCGCTGCTTTTGAAAGATGAAGAAATGGAAATCCATTTACAAAATACTGCACTTGTTCCTCTACTACTGTGGCATCACTTCCGCGGCCCTGAATCTGTTGAAGGTCTTTTTCGATGAACATAATTTAATTGTTTAAAAAATCAAAAATTAGAACATCGCCATGAGAGTATTAAAAGTTAATGAGTCTTGTGGCGGTGCGTGGTTTATATTAGGTAAAGTCCTATACAATCGCACTATAACTATGCAATATGATTTATTTCACTATTCTTAATTTGGCGAAGCTAAGCAGTAAAGTTTTGTCACCAACTGTATCAAATTTTACCGTCGCTTTGCGGTCTGTCCCGTTCACATCCATTTTAACAACCGTGCCAAAACCGAACTTGGAATGTTCCACTTTGTCGCCCTCAGCAAGGTTTTGGGTATCACTCGGGACAAAATCAGATGACGGCGTATGTGCGGCTGCGCCGGTAGCCGGCTTTGGCTCCGCAGACCTTCTCGGAACCAGATTTTTCACAAAAGACATCGGAGACGGTGCGCTGTCACGCCCCATTTCCCGCTGAAATGACTGCGAAACATTTAAATATTTCTGATCCACTTCCAGTAAAAAACGGCTTGGCTCGCACATTTTCAAGCGCCCCCACTGATAACGACTTTCCGCATAGGAGAAAGTAAGCTTTTGTTCCGCCCGCGTGATCGCCACATAAAAGAGACGACGTTCTTCTTCCAGATCCTGGCGACTTTCCAGCATCATCTGGCTTGGGAAAAGATCCTCTTCCAGGCCGACGATAAACACATTTCTGAATTCCAGACCTTTGGCCGAGTGAATGGTCATCATTGTTACCCGGTCGTTATCCTCGTTTTCATCCGGTTCGTCCGCATTGGTCAAAAGCGAAACCGACTGAAGGAACGCACTCAATGTTTTATCTTCGTTCTCCTCGTCATCCACAAATTCCTTGATCGCATTCAGCAATTCCTGAACGTTTTCGTAACGGGAAAGGCCTTCGACCGTCTTGTCTTCATACAATTCGCGAAGAATACCCGATACTTTTGCAATGTGCGACGACACTTCAAAAGCATCCTTTCCCTGATCAAGCATGAGCATAAAACTCTTGATCAGGGTACCAAACTGCTCAATGGGTGTGATCGTCCGTCCTGTTGCATAATGCCCAATATTGCTGACAACTTCCCATATCGGAACGTTATTTTCCGCAGCCGTTACGGTAATACGTGCAACAGTCGTGTCGCCAATCCCACGTTTAGGCAGATTGATAATCCTTTTAAAAGCCTCTTCATCGCGTTGGTTCACCGTAAAACGCAGGTAACCCAAAAGATCTTTGATCTCCTTTCTTTGATAAAAAGATTGTCCGCCGATGATCCGGTACTTGATTCCAAGTTTCCGGAGCGCTTCTTCAAACGAACGTGACTGGGCGTTGGTACGGTAAAGAATTGCGAAATTCTCGTTTTTGAGCGATTTCTGCATTTTTTCTTCAAAAATTGCTCCGGCTACCAAACGTCCTTCTTCGTTATCTGAACCCGCTTTGATCACATCGATCATGGAACCTTCCTCATTGACCGTGAAGGTTTCCTTCTTAAGCTGGGATTTATTTCGGGCAATGACTGAATTCGCAGCATTGACAATCGTGCTGGTTGAACGATAATTTTGTTCCAGTTTGATCGTGTGAACGTCTGGAAAATCCTTTTCAAAATTCAGGATATTCTCAATGTTCGCCCCGCGGAAAGCATAAATACTTTGCGCATCGTCACCAACGACGACGATATTCCGGTTAACCGCCGATAATTTTCTGGTAATAAGGTATTGTGAAACGTTGGTATCCTGGAACTCATCCACCATCACGTGCTGGAATTTGTGCTGATATTTATACAACACATCCGGAAAATCCCGGAACAGGATATTGGTATTGAAAAGCAGATCATCAAAATCCATTGCATTCGCCTGAAAACAGCGCGTTACATAGGTTTTGTAGATCCGGCCGATTTCCTTCATTTTAGCCGCGTCATCGTCTGCCTGGATTATGCTGTTGTTCATATAATCGTCCGCAGAAACGAGCCTGTTCTTCGCGCCGGAAATCCGGTTATAAACCACATTGGCCTTATAAACCTTGTCGTCCAGGTTATATTCTTTGATGATACTCCTTAATAAGGACTTGGAATCGTCCGTGTCATAAATGGAAAAATCGCTGGTATAACCGATATATCTTGCCTCAATCCTCAGAATTTTTGCAAAAACCGAGTGAAAAGTACCCATCCAGATATTTCTCGCCTCCGTTCCCACAGCCGTTTCGATACGTTTCCGCATTTCACCGGATGCCTTATTGGTAAAGGTCAGGGATAAAATACGGAACGGATCTACGCCGTTTTCGATCAAATGGGCAATCCGGTAGGTAAGCACACGTGTTTTACCAGAACCGGCACCGGCAATGATCATCAAAGGGCCATTGCCATATACTACAGCCTGACGCTGCGGCTCATTCAGCGTATTCAGATAATCAATCTTGCTCAAACGATCCCCTTCCTTATCTATATTATTCGTATCTGTAGTCTTCATTATTATCGCACAAAACCCAAAGTTAGGAAAAACCCGTAAAAGCACTCTTTTCTATTCCATATATGATCAAGAGTTTACCATCATTTTACGGGAAAACTAAAACATCACGACAAATAGAACGTCTGCTTCTGCTTATTGGTTTTGATAAAACAGAAACATAACGGAGATTTGATCCGGAATCAAAAATTTCTTTGATCTCCTTCCTATATATAGATGTAAACCATTGTCCTGGTTTGAGACGGTTGAAGGTAATTTAAGACCGGGGCACTTTTAACAATACGACAACACTTATGAGCACATTAAATATAGAAGACCAGCCATTGGAAGCACAATGGGAACATTTACTTCAGACTTTGGAGGAATCACTGGGAAAAAGGCCCACGGATTTAAATGGCGTATTGTTCCTGATCGGGGTGCAGGAGCTGGGGCAGGGGCCAAAAAGGTTCACAAAAGAACAAAAGCAAGATTTGATGCATATTGGAATCTGTAAAGTGTTAAGTCTGTCTTCCTATTATGTATTTGAAAAAACAGATAAAGATGGCTGGCCGCATTATACTTTGAACAGAGCATTGCCCCAGGGCGGCCTGGACAAACAGGAAGCGCTTTTGAAGATGCACGTGATCGAGTATTTCAGGGGGCTGTAACTTTTCCCTGCCGAACGAAAGGCCTTAATAAGAATCCCGTTGAACCCATTCAATTCTATATGATGCAAAACCACCCGCGTTTTACATCATATAGAATCACACCGACAAACCGTAAAAACCAGCATATCCAAACCTGTCCTTGCAAAACGCCACTGATTACTACTAAACAAGGCCTGTTCTCTTCTCCCCACGCCTCAATAGAAAGTGAGCCGCTATCTACAAAGCTATCCGTTGCGGTTTAAACCATGATTTCAACCAGGTATTGTATTGTCAATACCTTCTTTTTGAAAAAAACATGGAAATATTTCCAGACAGATATTTTTGATTTACAGGCGTTTACAAAATTTGTTTATTTATTTTCCAAATACTTTGCATCCGGGCTTGCATCTTAAAAATAAAAGTAGGACTTTTGCACTCCCAATCGGGTAATACGGCGCTGAAAACGATCACTGCCACAAGTTCCGGAAGTGATGGAGCACAGTTCTTTGACATGATGAAGAGAGTAACAAGATAGTTCGTTTAAG
>NZ_JAVFVU010000027.1 GCF_030929615.1 Dyadobacter sp. LHD-138
ATTACATAATTCAATCTGATAACGCTCTGAGCTTTTGATAGAAGCATAAAAAAGATAAAACATCACGAAAGCCTATACAAAACAAAGAGGGCGCCTCAATTCGAATTTGAGACGCCCTCATCCAATCGTAGCTATTTAAACCAGCAAGACTAACGAAGTACTTATTTGTCGTTCAGGATCAGAGGTACACTGCCCTTACCGCCAAGTACCACAATCTTGGCATTGGGTGAAGCTGCCAGTTCTTTTTGCGCTTTGATGCTTTCATACTGCAGTTGGCGGTCGGTCAGGCTGAGAGCGATAATGGTTTGGTAATCTGCTATACCTCTTGCTTCAACCCGTTTACGTTCTGCTTCCTGCTTTTCCTTTTGAAGCACAAATTCCATTTTTTGTGCATCCTGTTCTGCATTGATCTTAGATTCGATCGTTTTCTTTACAGATTCCGGTAAATTGATGTTACGGATTAGAAGCTGTTCCAATATTAATCCCCGGCTTTTAAAATCTTTATCAATGGTTTGATAAATCCGACTTTGGAATTCGTCCCTTCTTTTTGAATAAAGGGCGACAGCATCATAATAAACAGCATTGTCACGGATACGGGTACGGGTGATTGGCCTTACAATTTTATCTTTGTAGTCGCTACCGATCCCTTTAAAAATGGCGGGCGCCTTATCGGACATGATCTTGTATAGTACTGTGAGGTCAATAACAACTTCCAAACCGTCCGCTGAAAGGACACGAATGGCGTCGTCACCCTTCACTTCACCCTCATTTGTCTGAGCAGACATGGTATAGTTCTGCGTCTTAGTGTCGAAAATCGCTACTTCTGCCAATGGATTTACATAGTTTAGACCATTTTCCAGCACTTGCGGACTTACTTTTCCAAATAAGGACTGAACTCCGATCGTTCCTGCATCAATTTGTCGGATGCCGGAAGAAAGAAGACCTGTTATGATAAGAACCAGACCGCCAATTTTAAAAACTGTGGCATATCGGGATATGTTGCTATAAGAATTGCGAAGTACAAAACCGGCAATTACGATCAGGATTCCAACGATTAGGATAAACATGGTGATAATGGATTAAGATTGAAAACTCTTACCGTTATACGTAATAAATGTGTGCCAAAAGCACTCGGTTTTATTTTGTTTAGTTAAATTACTTATATTCAAATTGATAAGTGAAATATCGGTAGGGTTAAAGATTCTGATTCTATCAAAATGGAAGGGTTTTATCATTTTGATAAGGCGGGTGCCTTATCTTTTTATTAATGATATTTTGTCAAGGAGGTCTATTTAGGCATTGGTTTATGTGTGCAAAAGTCTCTGGCAACGGTAATCATTGGAGGGCTGACCAGTAAACTTCTTTTTGCACCTATATTAATTCCTCCGCTTTATTTATGGTTTGCTAAAAACGGAGAGAAATAACCATTCATCGCAAGCCATGGCAACCGGTCGAACAAAGCAGGGACAATTTTCTAAATCAGGGCTTATGCAAATCAGCCCATCACATCCTGAATGAAATTGTAAAAAGTGGTTTGGGCAGCTACGAGGACAGCGCTTTAAAACTGAACCGCGAAATGGAATATTTTGAGGGAAAGATGAGACTTGGGTATCCGGGAGTGATACTTGCAATGACGTTTGTCACTGGTTTTATTCCTCTTAGTTTGAAGTTAAGAACTTGCGATTAGTTATTCTTTTTTTCATTCTTAAAAGATAATATCCCGCGTTATTACGATGGGCGTTGACAAAGACTACTTTTAGCTGTCAATAACAACTAAAAGTAGCGTAAATACAACGATAAGTAGTTGACCTTTTTGTGATTCCTGAAATGCACTCAAATACCTTTGTGGTGTCGAAAAAATAAACGGTCCTATGTTAAATACTAAAATGATCGGCAATAAAATTGCCGAAGCACGAAAGAAAACAAATATGTCTCAGGCGCGACTTGCGCAATTTCTATTTATCAGCCCTCAAGCAGTTGGGAAATGGGAACGGGGTGAATCAATGCCGGACATCACTACTTTAAACCGTCTCGCGGAAATCTTGGGCGTTGACCTGAACTATTTTTCAGAAAACTTTCAATCCGTTGATGATGAGACTACTTCCAGGATGCCTATTGGGAACATTGAGCAAACTGCACAAGAGGGGGCAGATCTCTCCCGTACCCAGGAGCGTCAGGTGCGGATAAACCTCACTGCGGTCAATTTGCAGGATAGTGATTTCGCGGGCGTCATGCTACACCAAGGAAAATTCAACGCGAGCCCGTTGTGCGGCGCCGACTTTGCCAACGCCGACCTGACCGGCAGCTCGTTTGAGGCCAGCGATGCGCGTGAGGCCAACTTTGACGGTACAAATCTGACAGACTGTACCTTTTCGATCACTGACCTTTCGGATGCGAGCTTCGGTAAATCCGTCCTTGTACGTACAGACTTCAACAAGTCCTCGCTGATTGGAACAAAATTTAAGGATGTGATACTGACCGATGTGAAGTTAACCATGATCGACCTTCGGAAAACAATCTTTGAAAACTGTGTCTTTAACGGTGTGGACTTTAAATATTCCGACCTGCGAGGCATGCGTTTTGACGGGCATACTTTCATTGGTGTCCAGTTTGAGAGGTCTGCACTGAACGACGTTTCCTTTTCGGGAGCGACCCTCAGGAACGTATCGTTCCGTCTGCCTTTTTCCCTGACAAACAAATCTTACCGTGACTTCAAAAGCGTCTGTTTCGACGGCGCGATGATGGATAAGCTGACCTATGCTGCGCTTCAAGGCCTACGGGTCGTTGATTTGTCAAAGGTTATAGTTATTTAAATTTAAGGAGTAATGAATACGGAAGACAAAGCAATCCAAGTGCAGGGCCTGAGAAAGTCCTATAAGCAGCTTGATGTTCTGAAAGGCGTGGATTTCCAGGTGCAGAAAGGCAATATTTTTGCCCTGCTCGGCTCAAACGGTGCTGGCAAGACAACAATTGTCAAAATCCTCACCACATTACAAATTGCCATTCTGCATGAGGGTAGGGTTATCGCCAACGGCACGCTCGCGGAACTGAAAAAGCTGTTCCCGCCAGTAAAAGTGGAATACATTGAAAAACAGTCAACATTGGAGGATATATTTCTTGCCATTGTTGGCAAAAAACAGGAACAGTAAATGGAAACGATAAAGAATTATTTTTTCAATGACATGGGCGTCATGCTTGGACGCTCCATGCGCCATCATCTTCGCAGTGTGGACACGATCATCACCGTTACGATCATGCCGATTGCAATGATGCTGTTGTTCGTTTATGTGTTGGGTGGCGCGATTCAAACCGGCACGGATAACTATGTGAATTATCTGGTGCCGGGTATACTACTAATTGCCATCGCAAACAGTATTGGCTACACGTCTTACCGTCTGTTTAATGATGTACAACGGGGAATATTTGAGCGTTTGCATTCCATGCCGATTGCTCGTTCGACAGCGCTGTGGGGACATGTGCTGACCTCGTTGGTATCCAATGCGATCTCGGTTGTCGTAGTCATGCTCGTAGCACTCATGATTGGCTTCCGATCGCCGGCGGGCGTATTCTCATGGCTTGCTGTGGCTGGTATCCTCGTGCTCTTTACGCTGGCCCTGACTGGATCGCGGCGGTTGCCGGACTTTCTGCAAAATCGGTGGATGGCGCAATTGCAATTGCCTATCCGATTCACTTCCTGCCTTTAATCAGCTCGGCATTTGTACCTACCGCTTGCCGGGGCCTGTTCGCGCCTTTGCGGAAAATCAGCCGGTGACTTCGATTGTGGAGACCATCCGCGCGCTACTTTCAAACCAGCCGGCAGGCAATGAAATATGGCTGGCGCTTGCCTGGTGTGTTGGAATTATGCTCCTGGCTTATATCTTGGCGATGAGAGTGTATAACAACCGGGTGTAACAGATTGTTTTTGTTTGGCTGGTAAATGCTGTCCAAATGATAATATGAAAACTTCATTACTTGTTTAATTTTATGTCATTAGGTTGCCTTGCTCAACATAACGGCCCGGTATGACTAGAACTTTTAGAACAGTTGGGAAAGACTGATAGTAATCAAGAATGGTATTTGCCGTTAGAAAAAGCTGCCAGGGCGCTCTGGGCTCCGCAGGTTAACTGGAAAGATAGTATTGGAAATAATTCTTTTTTGCAGTTGATTTCGCACCTGATTTTTTATAGCAGCCGGGTACTGACGGCATTTAGACGTATAGACTTTTCCGATTTAGCTTTATTGGCATAAATGGCTTACAGAGTCTTTTACATGATCAAGGCTTTACAGCATATTTTTAACCTGTCAAGATTTAGGACTGTGAAGTACACAGACAGGTCTCATTGGTTACATTTATTGAGTAAGGGATGGTGGATAATTCGGATACGTTGGTTCATCTCCACTTTTGGTGATCATTAAAGATTTCACCAGCTAATAAAAACTTTTAACGAATTTACCACCAAAAGTGGGGATGAACCAATCTGCCACAGAATCAGATGGTCAACGCGTCCGCATTCTCCACCTGTGAACTCAACACTGAGATTTGATTACTTAAGACTGTTTCAATCCCAAGAAATTCAATCAACGGATTGGACGGCCACTGCAATACAGCTTTTTGTTAAGCTTGGGCGTAATGCTGACGCAAAAAATGTCACAGCCCAACTTCGTCATATGGCCTGCAGAGATCTCCCTAAGCTTGATAATAGATCCTTTTTCTTACACGGATTAACAGATTTATATTTAAGAAGCGATTTTAAGGATGGTAAATACAACGGAGGTGGGCGCATCGGTTACGCACGATTTTTTGGTATTATAGCAATCTTTGTGCTTTTGATGGCATGTGTAAATTTTGTGAATCTATCCCGCTGTAAGATTCTTAATTTTCGTTTCGTAGTCGCCGGTAGATTTAGGATCTGTGCTATCTGTCAAAACAATAAAATTTTGTAGCAGCTGATTGTCCTGGCGCGGACGGAATCAGAAATATTTTCTTGGCCCCGGCTATTTCACGGATGATGCGGACGATTTTGTCCAGCAGATCATTCGCTGAGGTCTGGCGTGGTGTTCCGATGAACAGTTAAGTTAAATACAGCCCATCGATTCAATAGTTAAAACCAGGACGATTCCTTGTTCGATTTTTTTCTAATATTTCTGTAAAAAATTTGCGTAACTCAAAAGTTACCTATATATTTGAGTAACTTAAAAGTTACGCATCATGACAAAAAGTATAAAACACCAATTTTTCTTCCCGCATCCGCCCGAGATGGTTTGGGAATACCTGACGAAATCCGAATTGATGGGGTTATGGCTAATGAAAAACAACTTTCAGCCAATTGTAGGGGTTGACTTTCAATTCCAGACAAATCCCATACCCAGCCTGGATTTCGATGGAATCTTCTACTGTAAGGTATTAGAGATTGATCCCGTTAAAAAGCTTTCCTATTCATGGAGGAGCGGACCCGGCGAAGGCGAGATTACACTTGATTCCGTCGTTGTGTGGCAATTGCAGCGAACAGAAAAAGGCACAGCGCTTTACCTGGAACATAGCGGTTTCGAGAAAGAAGAGAACCTGAGTTTTTACAATGGTTTGACGGACGGCTGGCTTAAAAACTTGCAAAAGATCGCCAACCTTTTAAACGCTGCACCAAATGGCAACACCAACGCTTGACGCATTCCAGGTGATCGGAGATCCCAGTAGAAGGAAGATGCTGATACTGCTTTCAGAGGATAGTCTGACGATTAATAGCCTGGCAGATAATTTCGACATGAGCCGTCCGGCTGTTTCAAAACATGTTAAAATCTTGCACAATGCCGGATTTATCTCTATCGAGGATGTTGGCCGGGAACGGTATTGCACGCTAAAACAGGATGGGTTTAATGAGTTGCAAGATTGGATATCCTACTTTGACAAGTTCTGGGTATCGAAACTGAAAAAATTGGAAATTCTATTAAATAACAGATTACCAAACTGAAAAATCAAATTTTTATGACAGCAAACAAAACAGCGATGACAACTCAAAAAGTTGCGGCACGGTTCAGGGCGCTTGCTCAGCAAGAAAAATGGTTTGAAATACAGGATGAGTTTTTTGCAGATCATGTAAGGAGTATGGATCCTGAAAATTCTCCCTATTTTGGTTATGCGGAAGGCAAATCCACAGTCCGCAAAAAAGGAGAGGATTTGGTAAAACGGATCGAGGTAGCGCATAGACTTTATACAACCGAGCCCATTGTAAGCGGCAATCACTTTACAGTTGGAAGAGAGACAGACATAACGGTGCAGGGATTGGGAAGAATACAAATCAACCAGATAATGCTGTATGAAGTGAAAGACGGCCAGATTGTATTAGAACAATTCTTTTATTAAGAAATCTCTCCTCTCTATTCTGTAAGCAGTAATGATTGAATAATCGACAAATTTGGTTATTCAATCATTACTACTAGTGTTAAGTTGTGATGATGGTGGAGATTTCGGATACGCTGGGTTCATCCCCACTTTTGGTGAAAATCGTCAAACGATCCAAAATTTTAGATAAAACAGAATTCCAATGCAAGCCACAAATGCATTTTCACAGTCTTTCGACTTGTATACGATGAGCATCTACCATTTATAAGATTCTGCTTGTGAGGTATTTTGCAAAATTGGACGGATTGAAGTTGTGTTGGATCAATATTAGCTCGGCCTGACAAAAGTGTTCAGAATGCTGCTGAAAAATTTGCATTGATAGGAGCGACTAATGAAAGATACCGTTGGATTGTCGAATGGCTTCCTTCGTTTTAATCGACCGGACCAAAATTTGGATGATCATTGACTATAATCAGGCCTGTTTTTATCTTGGAAAATCGAGGGGGCAAACGACCGCTTTATTTTTCCATGCCCCTGGGACTTTGGAGATGAATAGTTGTTGTTCTATCAATTTTTTTTGATCTTTTCCATCTCTTTGAGGTAGTCCTGATAATTTGAATACGGCTCGTTAGTGCGGCTGTTAGGCTTCAGGTAGATAAAGCCATTGATATTGTCCAATATGGCGTTGAGGTGGCTTAGGATCTGGTTTCCAAAAAGGCTTGGCCTGCCTCTCGGTTTTTCCGGATCGGCGGCGTTGGTGACGATATCCTCGAAGCGGATGCCCGCTATGGTGGCGTCAAGGCGCACGATTTTACGGCCGTTGATGGTAGTAAGGGGCTGGAGCTCCTGCCAATGGCTGCCTTTGGAAGTAAAATCCTCTCCAAGAAGCATGCTTCCGTCCCTGCCGGTGTCAAAAAGAAACCAGAAGCTGTAGTTTTTGCCGTTGTGCGTTATATCTGCCTTGAACTTGGGACGGTTTTGCTCGTAGAAGACAGGCAGCTTGGTGTAGCCTGCCGCCTTGGTAGGCACCTTTTTGTGTACGATAAATTTCTTTTTGTCATAGTCTATCTCTATAACATGGTTCCTGAAAAAGCCGTTTCCTATGATCAGGTCTTCGTAGGGTTGCATGTTTCCGACTTCGGTAAGTGGAACGCCGCTCCAGGTGATGCCGCCGATGTTTAGCCGGTTGCCTGTACTTTTCCTCTCTTTATTTACTCCGTCTGTGTTGCTGACGATGGTGTGCCCCGAGAATTCCAGGTCCAGTTTTTCAGAAGCGTTTCTGTTGACTACGCTAGTTCCCGCGCCCAGGTCGAATTCAATCGTGACTTCTTTTTTGTTGATCAGGCCCTGAAAAAAAATCTTTGAGCCTACCATTTTGAAAGGGAAGCTGGTCTGGGATGCGTCAGGCACTTCCGTGGCAGGCAGGTCCGGGGGCAGGGCGGATACGATCCGTATCATACAGCTATCCTTTTCTTTCAATAGAACCGTAAAAGTGTAGGTCTCTCCGGGCTGAGTATGGAAGGTGAGCTGGTCTTGGTCTGTATTGAATCGCACGGTGCTTTTTTTGTGCGGGACATTTACATAATAGGTATCCGGGTTTGATTTGAGATCCAGCTTCCAGTCAATGCTGAAATTTTCGCCGTCGGTGATCGATGCCTTTTCGTTTGATACTTTGATGACTGCTTTTTTTTCTTGGGCCGTGGCGGTATGCGCAGACACAAAGAACAGCGCGGACAGAGTGAAGATGGCGAGGCATTTTCTGTCGGCGTTTTTTTTACGCGTGATGTTGTTGCTCATATGGGGCTTGGTTTTTCGGCAAAGAAAGGGAGAGGCAAGGCAAAACTTAAATTTATCACCCGCCAATAAGATGCCAATGTCCCGTCAACAGGCCGTCAGCACTTATAATATGCTGATAGGAGGTGAGATGCGCGACAACTGACCTTTACTGATCTTAACGGCATTGGCTAGGATATTAATTGCGTTTGCGATCGTCCAGACTAGTGGTATGAGCATCGTTTGCCTGCTCCGGACGCCGTACCAGTCGTTCAGGACCAAAACGAGGATAAGCAAAAGGATGCCGATAAGCGTCCAAATGACCTGAATGGAGATAAGTTTTCGGTTTGCCGGAGTATCCTGCTTTTTTGCAAATATGATGATCAGGGGGATAAAAAGGTTCAGCGGGGGAAGGATTACAAAGGGCAATGATGAAAGGTTGATGACCTTGGTCCATTTCAGATCTTGGCCGCTTCGATCTTCATGCGTATCCCGTAGGTCGGCCTCGCAGATGTCGAGTGATTTCGCAAGGGTTTTGAGGGTATAGCCTGAGGGAACCTGTCCGGCCTCGATCCGCTGGATCGTTCTGACAGAAACACCTGATTTTTCGGACAGTTCGTCCTGGGTCAGATTGAGCTTTTCTCTAAGCAACAGCAGTTTAACCATATTTTCGAAAGGTACCTTTTTTTTCGCAATAGCCGGATGCTTTTTTATTATAAAATGGATATCTTATTGGAGAATTCGGAAGCGTTGACTATCTGATTTCGTGGCGTATTTGACCATTAATAGGCAATTATTAGATATGTGCTAAGTGATTGTATATCATTTTATTATTCGGTGAATTTTAACCGAAACGGGCTGTCCTCAATTTCTGAATTGAGGTGATCAGTGGCTCCGAATTGTCCACTATATACTCAGCACCGGTTAAATGGTCGTCTTTTTGAGCCATCAGATTGGTGCTTCGAAAAAGTATAATTGAAAAAAAACAACAGCCGGAGATTGTTGATTTCGACGCCATGAACAATATTATTTTAACCAGACCACACGGACCATGTTATAATTAAAGCTAACTAAACTCTTCCAAGAATTTTCAATAATTATCACAACTTTTTTTGTAATAATTATTATGACTTGCATTTACTTCAACTGGAGAGATTGGATTGGCTTATTGGTAGGGCCAATCCTACTGGAGGACCGTCCGGTCTCTATGCACCTCTCTAAAGTTTAGACATTCATCTTTAACAAAAAGTTTTTTACACTTTGAAATACAACGTGTTTTTATTTACTTTGAATATCAAAGTACTTTTAATTATTGCTGCAATAAATATTAAGATATTATTTGCAGCAACAATTAATGGCGTTGTTAACTCTCGACTAATGCGTAGACGTTTATGCTATATCGGGTAAACCTGTAAAAATGAAAGTGGAAAAAACGGCTAAACTATTGCCATTGAAAACAACGGAACGACTATACCTCTTGAAGCTACAACAACCAATAAATTCAGTTACGCATCGAGAGCTCCCGCGGAATTCGATGCTGCAAAGAAGCTAATGATCGTTAAGCACTCCAGGATGAAGGCATATTTACAAGAGAGAACTGAACAACATGTTAGATTTTATAGCCATGAAGATTTCAAGAACAAAATTCATCGTTAGCTTTCTCATTCTGGCGTTCGCCTTTCAATTTATCTCTAATTCAATTTTGGGAACTGAAGTCCGACTCTTTCCCCAAAACGGCGAGTGGTTCCCCGGAGCAGATTCAGCAATAGCCTGTAGGAGTACCTTAGCCACAATTATATATCCAGTGAAATTTGTTTTGATAGGCCCCTTATCATCTTTGGCCCAGGATCCGGATCCGGCACCTCCTGTACTGTTGATTGCGTTTGCTACTTACTGGGCCGCAATAGCATTGGTTCTTTATTATCTCCTCAATAAAATAATCACGTGTAAAAAATCATGAATTTTAAAGAGACTATCATATCCCACTGGTTATTATTGCGAAGGTTTGGAGTAAATGCACAAAAAAAGATCCGGTTACGTCATTTAATATACCACCATGAATAGACTTAGGGAAATTTTCAATGAAGCAAAGTCTGATAAATGGTTTCAAAACTTTGCTGTTTTTTGCCGCATCACCCTCGCAGCTAGCTTTCTTCCGACGGGCTATGTTAAAATAATGGGACAACGCTTTGCTGAAGGGCTATCCCATAACAATCCATTGGGGAGTTATTTTGACGCCCTACTCGCAACAGGATATTACTATACTTTTATTGGGATCACTCAGGTGGCAATAGCCATATTAGTGTTGATACCGAGAACTGCGCTGCTTGGCACGCTGATGTATTTTTGCATGATCGTTAATATCAGTGTGCTAACTTATGCCACCCGCTTCCATGGCACCCGGCTTGTCACCATCATGGTATTGGCCTGCTTGTATCTACTGATATGGGACTATGACCGTATCAAACATATTTTGCCATTCAGGCAACCTCACCCAGCTCCACAGGTAATTAGAAGGCCACTGGGCAAGCGGCTGCGCATCCTATTTTTTGGAGGTTGTATCGCAGCCCTGGCTGTTATCATCATCGGCACTTCATATTTATACGAAATAGTGCCTGGCGATTCTGAAGAAGAGGCCCGAAGTCAATGTCTCACTAGTAAGAACCCAGAGGCTTGTGAGGCCTTCTGCGATTGCATTTATAAGCAAGGGCAGCCGCTGGATATTTGTTTGGCAGCTTTTAATAAAGCGGATGACATGCGGAGATCTGATGTGAAATAGCTACCTGGCAATCTCAGCTTTTATCTGGTTTTCTAAATTTAGATGTAACCAACTTGTAACTTGACCTGTCAAATGGATAGAAGAATTGACAAAGAAATAATCAACTTGATATTACATGGAGAAGTCCATCTCTTTCGTCATATTACCAAAAGACATCAGCTGATGGCTCATAGAACGGCTTTCGCAGTCATGAAACAGCCATCTCAGCAGCATGTGTTTTTGATATTCCCTTTCATCTTTACCTTTGGTCTTTTGGTTATTTTTAGAGTTCCTTTACCATTATTTGATTTCGTGGCATCCATGTTTCTTTGTTCGGGGCTTGTTTGGCTTTCCAGGGAAATACTCGTCGCTGGGTTAGTGCTTGTTAGAAGTTTTTGATCTTTTGCGCTCAAAATGACTAATGTTTTCATCTTAGACGACCTGGAAATCAAACTTCCATACGGCACCTTGAATGCGATTGATCTTAATAAAGGAGAAATACTCTGGCAGGTGCCACTCGGAGAAGATGAGAAATTGACCGAAATAGATATCAAAAAAAAGGGCATTTTTAACCGCGGTGGGATCGCCACAGCCTGAGGGCTCGTATTTACTGCATCCACCGCTAATAATATATTTCGTGCGTCCGATCAGATAACGGGAAAAATACTTTGGACAGGCGAATTGCCAGGTAATGGGTGCTCCATTCCTTCGACCGAAGCAATATGTCAGAATAGGTGGGAGGGTAAATTTTGCAAAAAAATTCAGAGGAGGGTATTTGACTTTTGCATTGAAGTAATAGAAAGACCGACCTGAACCAACAGGAAGCCACATTCTTTCGGTACCAGTCTAACTAATGTTATTCTGTTGTTTGTAGCTTTTTATTTTTTCAAGATAATTTCCCGGGGCCATATTCAGGACTTTCTTGAAATGCTTGTAAAACGTGGAAGGGCTGCTGTAACCAATGGAGTAACAGACCTCCTCAATGGTTTTGGAGCTGTCTTCCATCAGCAACGCACAGGCCTTGTCTATCCTGACTTCGTTCAGGTAGTGATAGTAACTTTTACCAGTCCATTTTTTGAAATACCGACAAAATGATGTTTCTGTAAAATTGATCACGGCAGCGATCTGTGGCAGGGTGATCGTCTCCCGGTAATGTTGCTGAGTATAATCGAGAACTACTCTGATTTTATCCTCGTTGACATCAAGTACGGGGACCAATTTAGGACGGGACTGGCTAAGCGTTTGGTATTTTCGCTGCCCGAGCAGGCCCGACAGGATCTGTACCAGCAGGATTACGATGTTCATCCCTTCTGTATCTTTCAGTTTTAAAATCTCCGGGACCAATCCCTCGGTTTGATTTCTCCACAAAGTTCCCTGGCTGCATAAATACGCAAGGTGGCCCGTCAGCTGAAAATCCTTGATGATGGTTATAAGGCCGTCCAGAAATATTTTGTCAAAATGAACGATAGCGACACGGGTTTCCACTGATGATACCGTGTGTATCGAATGAGGAAGTCCGCTGCCTACGAGGAATATGTCCCCGGCCGTGATTTGCTCGACATGTCCGCCAACCAGTATGGAGGTTTGCCCCTCCTGGACACATACTAGCTCGACTTGGGAATGTGAATGGCTGAAATGACCCGAGGGATCAAAGCCATTAAAAAACCGGATGGCACCGATTCTAAGATTTCCGGAATCAGATCCTGGATTGGAAAGTGAGATAATCATAGTAATTTATTCCTGTTATTTTTTACTATAATACATATTATCGAAGACATTGTGACCGAAATATTGGAGGAAAACCCATAATTTGTTAAGATTCCACGAGACCTTGATAAAAAGGCGAAGACCGGCACAGAGAATAAGCTCTACCTTGACATTGCAATAGTGCTGATGTTTTACACACCGCTTTCAAACATTTCAATGCTGGTACTGAATCCTAACGAAAGGAGTAATATTTCAAACGTCGCGAGTTGGCATGACGTGTTGATTTCCAAAAAGATATCCCTGGGTTTTGATGGCTGCATCGACTCTATTGTGAAGATCGTCAAAAAGCAGAATGCGGATGGCTCACAGCTGTATTTTGAGGACATCACTGATTTTGGGAATTATATTGTGCAAAAGGCCAACCGAAATTTTTCGCTGGAGCTCAAACAGGAGCTGCTTAAAGTCGGTGGGAATATGCCCATCACGGCTAATGCATTTGCCAAAATGGGTTGCAAGGTGGACTGCGTCGGAGCACTTGGCCTTCCGGATATTCACCACATTTTTCAGCTGATGTCGCCCAACTGAACCTTGTACAGTTATGCGGAGCCAGGCATGAGCACGGCGATCGAATTTAACAGTAGTAAAATGATGATGGCCGAATCCACGCAAATCAACAGCGCCGATTGGTCTTACATCAAGGACACGATCGGGCTGGATCAGTTGAGATCTGTTTTCTCGGGAAAGGACCTGGTGGGATTGCTTAACTGGAGTGAGGTGGCGCATTCAACAGGGATATGGGCTGGCCTGCTCGAAGAGGTCCAGCCATTTACTGGTACCGGCATCGAAAAGCCGATCGGGCTTGTCGCCTTGTCGGATTGTTCCAAGAAGACACGCAGCCAGTTGCTGGAAGCTTTAGAGCTACTGGACGGATTTTCGCATTACTGGAATGTGGTGTTGAGCCTGAACAGGAATGAATCGACCTTAGTATATGACGCACTACTGCGGAATCCAAAAGAAACGCCGACAATCGGGAAGATCGCAGCCGTGATTCATGATGCGCTCGGCATCGGCAAGGTGGTGGTGCACCACCCGGCGGAAGCGTGTTGTTATGACGTGGATGGGGTAACCCAGTGCAGCACACCGCAATTATCCAATCCCAAATTGCTAACTGGGACGGGGGATAATTTCAACACTGGTTTTTGTACCGCCATGCTTCTCGAAATGAACACCGCCCAGGCATTGGCCATGGGGCACAGGCTCACCACGCATTACATCGTGCACGGTGAGAGCCCGCATTTTATAAGTCTGTTTTAGCAGCTATATCAGTAACGGGTAAACCTATTCCTTCTTTTAAACGATTGATATACCAGTCCACGAACTTTACCACATCTAGTTCTGAGGGCGCGTAGGGTCCCGGCTGATAATGCAAAGACTGTATTCCACTGAAATTGTTTTCGCACAATTCCCAATCCTGCTCACCAGTGATTTTCCAGAATTCGGTCAGCCTGTCAAGGCCATAGTCGCGGCCTTCAACGGCGTTTTCGTCAACCAGCCACGAAAGATCGACTGTACAGCTGGATGCGCTGACAGGTGTGATACACATCGTCCACACATAGTCGCTGACGGCATCAATCCAGAAATTGGGGTAACATACCAGTCCCAGGACGCCGGCGTCATAGTCCTGGTGATCGCCCATTGGTAAGGACACGGATTTGCCGTCCAGGCTGTAACTTTCCACATGATCCCGGAGGGGATACCTGATAGCAAAATGGAATGAGTTATCCTTAAATTCAATACCTTTGGTTTCCAATCCTTTTGCCGACCATTCGATCTGCTTTTCCTGCTGGTATAGATCAGTGGATTCTTTTAGATTAGCACCGATGACTGCTCTACAGTATTCGGGGTGGGCTGCTCCGCAATGGTAGCATTCCCGGAAATTCTCTGTGATCAGCTTCCAGTTTGTCTTTAAAACATACCTTTTCTTGGCAGCTACTTTGGTCTTTTGGAGCTTGTATGGTCGAAGATAGGGGCCAAATTCCCTGGCAACCTGTTCGAAATCGGGAGGGCTTTCAGCAAGTGAAATAAAGATCAATCCTTCGACCGTCCTGATATGTACCGAATGCAGGCCAAATGCGGACCTGTCAAAATCTTCGGGCATGTGCCTGGCTTTAAACAAGGAACCGTCTTTATTGTACACCCATTGATGATAAGGACACATCAACTTGGTCGCAGACCCGGATTCCTTCGTGCAAATTAGGGCCCCCCTGTGGCGGCAGGTATTATAATGGGCCACGATCCCGTGCTTGTCGTCCCTGAGAATGATGACGGAATCGGGATGAACTTTATAAGTAGTAGTCGCCAGGTTTAGGAATGTCGGCAGCAATACCTGCAAAAAGCCAGTATTTACGCCATACATGCTTTATATCCATGTCAAAAACCTCTTCATCGGTATAAAATGCCTGCGGTAGGCTGTATCCCGATTTATAGTTTTCAAGTAATGAGCGGGTATCCATGGAACTTTGATTTTGTTGAAAGAAACGGTGACAATGATGCCGGAACGAGCTGATCCGAACTGGCATGTAAACTTAGCAAGTCCTGTGAAGGGATCATCTCTACAAAGTTTCCCGATATCTACAGTATTTTCTTAGAATTTCATCTTTTTTTTCAATGCGCTTGTTGGGGAAAGGTAAGAATGCAATTTTTGGCTCAATCAATTTCAATCATCCAAGACCCAAGGAAGTATTTAACATGGAAAATCAGAATGAGATCTCTCGTAAGGAGTTTATCCGTCAGGTAGGTATAATCGGCGCTATTTCTTCACTTTGGCCTTCCGCGCTGATGGCGGAAGGATCAGCAGGAAAGAAGATCCGTGTGGGGGTGATCGGTTGCGGTAGTGTTTCAACGCAGTATCTGCCTCATTTGAGTAAATCCCTTTTTGTGACTCTGGTTGCTACCTGCGATATCATTGAGGAAAGAGCAAAGGCTGCAGCTGAGAAGTACTCAATTACCAACTACTATACTTCCATCGAGAAGATGATTGCAGGGACAGAGTTCGATTTGATGGTGAACCTCACCAATATGCAGGAACATGGGCGCCTCAATAAGATAGGATTGGAAAATGGCAGAAATGTTTGGAGCGAGAAGCCGATGGCCAATACCTATGCGGAGGGAACAGCACTGCTTGCCCTTGCCCAAAAGAAACAATTGAAGATCTGGGGGGCGCCAGCCGTTATCCTGAGTCCTCAGTTTGCCTTTATGTCAAAAGCAATACAGGAGCAAAAACTCGGCAAGGTCTCGGCTGCTCATGCACATTACGGCCACCGGGGTCCACATTGGTCTGCATTTTTCTATGAAAAACTGGGAGGCAGCATGCCCGACCTGGCTGTTTACAATATGGCCACGCTAACGGGGTTACTCGGACCGGTCATATCCATCGTGGCAATGCTCAATATCATTACCCCGACAAGGAAAGTAGACAACCGTCCCAATCCGATTACGGTGGAGGCAGAGGATAACAGTATGGTACTGATGGAGCATGCTAGGGGAGCCCTTTCGCATGTTCAAAGCGGGTTCAATTATTTTGATCCCTATGGCCATGAAGGCAGCGGACAGGACAAACCTACAGTTTCTATTTGGGGTACCAAAGGGAACATGCAGCTGATCGGATATGACTGGGCACCAACGGGTGTGGATATGGCTACCGAAGATCATGAAAAGACGCAGCGTTTTGCAACCGAAACAGGCTCGTTTGTATGGCAGCAGGGAGCAAGTTATATTTCCGAGACCATGTCTAATGGGGTAGATCCTATTATCACCACGCTTCATTCTCTGCATGTGCTGGAAATTATTGAGGCAGCAAGAAAATCGCAGCAGACCGGCACAAGAGTTCAGCTAAAGTCGAGTTTTAAATGGCCATTGCTTTAATGTCAATACAGTGCCGAAACCTGTTTTACCCTGAGAATTAAATGAAAATAGCTGTCTTTGACGACCACCAGGTAATGTCTTTTCAGGCCGCCCGGATGATTGCAACACAAATAAAAAACAAACCGGATTCGGTTATATGCTTGGCGTCGGGTGAAACTCCGTTTCTGGCCTATCATTTACTGTCGACGCTTCTCTTGGGCGAGGGTGTCGATCATCAGCAATTTACATTGATCGACTTGGATGAATGGGTAAACATTCCATCTCAGAATACTGGCAGTTGCAGCTATTTTCTTCATACAACCCTTATCGGGCCGCTCAAACTTTCATTGAGTCAATTCAAATTGTTCGATGGAATAGCTCTCGATTTGCAGGCAGAATGCGACGCGATGGACGAATTTATAAGCAAACGTGGCGGGATCGACCTCATGGTAGTGGGCATTGGGATGAACGGACATATCGGTTTCAACGAACCTGGCGTTTCTACCGAACTTTATACACATGTCATCGAGCTGGACGATACCACACGGACTGTTGGGCAGAAGTATTTTGCGGGAAAAACTACTCTCGGGCAAGGCATTACACTTGGTTTGAAACATTTGCAAGAGTCAAATTCAGTTTTATTGATGGCTTCGGGGGATCGTAAGGCGCGGATTATGAAAGCGACGCTGGAAGGGACGATAGATCCCTTGGTACCATCGACGATTATAAGGAACCATTCGAACGGATTGGTGATGCTGGACCAGAAAGCGGCTTCACTCTTAACTCCAGACGAATGATTGCCTGGAAAGGTCTTTCTGTGGCCAACCAGCTTCGGCTTTTGTACTTGCTGGTTATATGCTGCACAGCGGCCTGGTTACCCGTCTTTGCCGATGACCTGAAATCCAGGGGCTTTTCGGGAATAGAAATCGCCATGATCATCAACATTACCCCGGTTACAATGTTTGCCATTCAGCCGATCTATGGGTTTATAGCGGACCCCATTGGTTTTCGGAAATGTATGCTGGTCTCCACCTTGCTGGCGGCGGTTTCCTTCCTTGCTTACCTCAAATGGGACTCTTTTACCGGAATGGTGTTGATCACTATTTGCATGTCAGTTTTTTACAACGGGATTCAGCCGACACTGGATAGCCTCACACTCGAGCTGACGGAAACCTCTGCCTCTTTCAATTATGGCTCGATCCGTGCCGCGGGAGCGGTCGGATGGGCGGCAACGGGTATTGTCACGGGATACTTTATTGATCAGGTCGATACCCGCGTAATCTATTTTTTTTCGGCAGGAAGTTTGGCGGTTGCATTCCTGGTCTCACTATGGTTACCCCGTTCTATAAGCCGCGCTCCGAAGCGCAATCCTTCGATCTTTAAAAGTATCAGAAATTTGTCGGATAAGAAATTGCTTTTCTTTTTGTTGATCGTTGTTGCTGTATCGGCCTGTGTCACCACTATCTGGAATTTTTACTCTATTTATATGAAAGAGAACGGGGCGTCAGCTTCGCTGGTAGGCGTAGGCTTGTCGTTACAAGGGCTGTTTGAAATACCATTTTTCTTTTACTCCGTCAGGATTCTCAAAAGGCTGGGTATGAAATGGACACTTTTGGTCTGCATTGGCGCCTCGGCTTTGCGAATGCTGTTGTACAGTATTGTGGACGTTCTCGAATGGGCCATTGGAATTGATGTCCTTCATGGTCTCTCCTGGTCGCTGTTCTGGGTGGTTTGTGTTGAATACACGAATCTGCTCGTGAGAGCTGAGTTACGGGCGACGGGCCAGTCGTTGCTGTATGCTGCTTACTTTGGTATCGGGGCGGTTTTGGGTAATTTCTGGACTGGTTATCTGTATGAGGCCCATTTGCGTATTTCTTCCATCTTTTTCATCAATGCCATTGTGGTTGCCGTGGTTTGCGTATTTGCTGCGATTTTTATCAGAGAGTCATCCGCTGATTTGGAACCGGCCCATTAAAGCCTAACCAGGTTTTGTTTCTAAAATTAAGAGGTGTGGTTCCCACGATTTTTTGAAATTGCTGGTAGAAATTGGTGATATTCTTGTAACCGCATTCCAGGCTGATCTTATCGACGTTATATTGCGTTTCTAGGAGCTCTTCTGAGCATGCTCGATTCGGATCTCGTTCAGAAACTGAATGACCGTCTTGTGAGCCCGCTCTTTGAAATATCTGCAAAATGCCGTGAGGGACATATTGGCAATATCTGCAACTTCCTCCAGCCGCACTTCATTTTTATAATTCATGATCAGGTAATCCAGCACGCTGTCCAGCTTAGTCATATCGTGGTGGTCAACCTTTTGGCGGTAGTGAGCGGAACACAAATAGCGGTAGTCACCGGTTTCGGCAAGTTCTTTGAGAATATTCAAAAATGAAACGAGCTGGTCGGGGCCAGACTGCTGATAAGCTTTCAGTATCATTTCTCCGACCCGTTTGGTAGTCTCATGACTAAATTGGATCCCGCGTTGCGCGCGTATAAACAGTTCCCGCACAGGTCGCATTTCTTCATACAACAATACGTGTTCCAACCCGGTCTCCTTGACGACAATATACATGGCCCCGGCAAGCTGCGTATTATTTTGACCAAAATGACTTTCACCGCTCTTCCAGACATGGGCCAGGTTGGCACCTACCATCACCAGTTCGCTCGCCTGAAATGTCTCAATGCTGTCGCCGACAAAGCGTGTCCCCGAGCCGCTGGTAAGTAGCATGATCTCGATTTCAGGATGGAAATGCCAGGGGACGATAAAATAGGGGCGGGACACCTTGACAATATCAAAGGCCTTGCTCTGTGGAAAATGAATCTTAATAAACCAGGGATTCTTCATAATTGAAAACGGGGTTGATAAGCAGCTTCTAAATACTTCACCATATTAAAAACAAAATCTGTATAACGGATTTTTTACTCCGAATAAAGATAAAATAAAGAAATAACTGGATAATAATAAGACAACGCAGGATGGTAATAGCGAATTTTGACCTCACAATTGAATGCCGTTTCAACGTGCTTACAAACCATTCGAGTGAATATGATAAAAAGATACCGATTCAGGTTTATGTTTCTTTTATTGCTGATGCCCGTCTTTACATTTGCTCAACAGCGAATGGTGACTGGTACTGTAGTGGATTCCCAGAATAACCAGCCCTTGCCGGGGGGCAATGTGATCACCAAGGGTACGACCAATGGCACTTCCACTGACAATGGAGGGCATTTTAGCATCCAGACTGACGCGAATACGATATTGGTGTTCTCTTATGTTGGCTACGGAAGCAAGGAAGTACTGCCGGCAAACTACAATTATGATCCTCTTCCATACTGGCGGATTTCGCGATATAAAGCATTTTTATCTCTATTATGTAAAAAAGCATTTGAAAAGTGAATTTCCCAACACTGTATCCTACAATCGTTTTACAGAATTGATGCAATCTGCTGTTTTACCGATGACGATATTTCGGAAGTCCTGTTGCTTGGGTAAATGTACCGGGATATCATATATTGACTCGACGCCAATCAGGGTATGTAAGAATAAACGAATTAAACGTAACAAAGTTTTCAAGGATATTGCCACGGTAGGTAAGTCAACCATAGGCTGGTTCTATGGCTTTAAGCTTCATCTAATTATAAATGATAAGGGCGAGATTCTAAATTTTATAATTACCCAAGCCAATATTGATGATCGACAACCGCTTAAAAATGAGAAATTTATAAAATCTGTGAGAGGTAAGTTGTATGGTGACAAAGGCTATGTATCCCAACAGTTATCTCAAATTCTTTTTGTTGATGGAATACATTTAATCACCGGTATCAGAAACAAAATGAAAACCGGGTCGCCGGGCGATTGCCTGATGGAACTCAGAGATAAAATACTACTTCGTAAGCGATCGGTGATTGAAACCATTAACGATGAACTAAAGAATATGTGCCAAGTTGAACATTCTAGACACAGATCCTTTGGGAATTTTATAACCAATTTAATATCTGGTCTGATTGCTTATTGTTTCTTTCCCAAAAAGCCAGCCATCAAATTTGACACAGTTCTAACAAACCAAATTACAATATTCTAAAATCGAACTCAGGTTACTATGATCCGGTTCTCAAAAATTACCTGCCGGGCGTAGATGTAATACAGAACAGCAATCCAGATCTGAAATGGGAGGTGCTTTCACAGGTAAACCTAGGGCTTGATTTTGAATTATTTAACGGGAAACTGTCCGGTACTTTGGAAGTGTATGACAAGCGTACCAATGATATGCTTTATAATTATTCAGTGGCGCAGAACGGCGTTGATATTTTTGTAGGGAACATACTTAAAAACGTAGGTCAGATGTCCAACAAAGGCGTCGAGCTTTCGTTTGGTGGGACCCTTGTGGAGCAGAACAATTTCAGATGGAGATCCAATTTGGTTGGCTCCGTTTATAAAAATAAGATTGTGCGCCTGAATGATCGGAATTTTGACTCGGGACAGATTCTGTACAACAATTTTGATGGTCGCGGACTTATAACGGCCTCGGAGCTGCGTGAAAGTCGCCCGCTGGGTGAATTTTATGTACCCAAATTTGCTGGATTTGATCAGGACGGAAGTATCACTTTCGAGTCAGAAGACGGTGGGTTAACAGCGGATTACAGCAAAGCGAAAAAGTTTGAATCCGGTTTAGGTATTCCGAAAGCAACCGTTTCCTGGACAAACAACCTGGCCTATAAAAATTTTGACCTTTCTTTCCAGCTTCGTGGAGTATTCGGAAATAAGATCCTGAATAACTTGCGGTCAAACCTGACCTTGTCAGGTAGCGTGGTAGAAAATAATATGATCCGGGATATCAACGACTTTCCTGCCAATTACAGTACCCCTGCATTATCGGATTACTGGTTGGAAAGCGGTGCATTCGTAAGGCTGGACAACTGGCAGGTGGGCTACAACATTCCGGGTAGGGGAATACTACGTAATGCCCGGGTTTATGTTGGCGGAAACAACCTGTTTGTGCTCACCAAATATACCGGAATAGACCCAGAATTGGCCGTAAATGGAAACATAGCGGTCAATCAGCAGCAACCTGCCAGCATTGGCGTAGATTCTGGCTATATCTATCCGAAAACCAGATCGTTCCAACTGGGGATAAATCTTTCATTCTGATCAAAATGGCATTGAAGCAAATCAATAATATGAGTAACATGAAAAAATCAGGTATCGGATCAATAGCTGTCTTGACCGCATTGATTTTCATCATGAGTTGTACCAAGCTGGATGAACAGGTAAAAGACCAGGTCGAAAGGGATAAATTCGGACTATCCCAGGGACAGCTAAACACGCTGATAGGTCCTTTGTACGGCGGTCTGGGCGACTACTGGAACCGGTTCGAGCTGCTGAACTGCGTTACCGATGAAGAATTAGCGCCTACACGTGGCGGCGACTGGGGGGAACCGGAGTGGAGGTTTATGGAGGAGCATACCTGGCCGACCAATTTTTACGCGTTCGATAATCTTTGGAGCTGGATCTATTCTAACATAGCCAAGATCAATGAGAAAATCACCAACCCAGGGTTCGCATCTCCCGAAGTCCAAGCCGAATTGCGTACGCTTCGGGCATTCTATCACTATCTGGCTATGGATAATTTCGGCGATGTGATCATCGCCACCACGATCGGGTCGGACAAGTCGGGACAGCAGACAAGGAAAGAGGTTTATGATTTTGTAGAAAGAGAATTGTTGGAGTCCTTGCCTAACCTCTCAACAGTTGTCCGGTCCAAATATGGTAGAATGTCGAAGTATGTGGCTCATATGATCCTGGCCAAACTGTACTTGAATGCGCAGGTGTATACCGGGCAGCCCCAATGGGAGAAAACCATCGAGCAATGTAATGCGATCATCGAGTCGCAGAAGTTTACCATATCTTCGGATTTTTTGTCAACTTTCAGTGTGAACAATGAGGATTCGCCGGAAATTATCCTGTCGACGCCTTATGACAAATCTAAACGCACGGGTTTCTATGCCCAGATCGCCGGACTGCATTATCTGCACCAGTTTACCTACGACCTAGGTTCAGCACCCTGGAATGGCTATTGTACCACTGCAGAATTTTATGACAGCTTTGAGGCGGCAGATCAAAGACGTGCAATGTGGCTGACCGGGCAGATTTGTAGTTCGAGTGGTGAAGCATTGAAAGATGATGGTGTTCCTGCTATTTTGACGAAAGAAATACCGGCATTTAAAATGGATGCAGGGCCAAAAGCAAAGCTTGCCGGGTACCGCTCTGTTAAATACCAGGTAGAAAAAGGTGCGACCTTTGATATGAGCAACGATTTCGTGATTTATAGAATCTCGGATGTCTACCTGATGCGTGGAGAAGCGAATTTCAGACTAGGCAAAACGGTAGCAGCCCTCGCCGATATCAACGCGGTCCAGACCAGACGTGGGGTGGCTGCACTCACTACCGAGGCTAGCATTCTTGCCGAAAGAGGCCGAGAAATGGCCTGGGAGCTGCATCGGAGACAAGACCTGGTTCGATTTGATAAATTCACTGCCGCATGGACATTCAAACCAGTAAGTCAGAAGCACCGTGAACTTTATCCGATTCCGATGAATCAGATTGCTCTGAACCCGCTGTTGAAACAAAACTCGGGATATTAGTTGGATATTTCGGAGAATTTGGCTCTTCAAGTTTCACCAAAATTGACGAAGAACCCAATAGCTCCGAATTTTCCAAAATAAGCAACTGGTAACGTATTAAATATATCAGATGGGTTGGACGATAAGCCATGAATAGTTGTTGTGAAGGTAAAAATTAGAGATCGTATAACGCATGTGCTCACTACATGGCAGGGCTAAAATAGAAAAACTGCCCAGGTCAATCCGGTATTTTGAATGCCGACTGGAATGGTTGAACTTCTAAATTTTTACCTCCTAATGGCACTGTTGGGATGGAAAACACTACTTTAAAACTTTATTTCGATGTCATGCAACGTGCGGGTGATTATATTCCGTCTGATTATAGAATAGGTGCGAACCAAAGCCTATTTGTTTTTTACCATGAAGGTATTTACTGAATTTTTTCTGATCCTGGCATTGGGTTGTTCTTTGGGTTGTAACAATGTCAAAGATCTTCAACCCATTGATCCCGAGGTTGTACCACCAACAGCAGTGGAAGCATTGAAACGCCGTTATCCTTCGGCGGACGATATTTTAATGAAAACACTTGTTTTAAATAAGTTGTGGCATACCAGTTTTAAAAGCAATGCAAGCCAGTATGAAACACAGCTAAGTGCCACTGCGATCGTAGGTCCTGTAATCAGGAAGGCTGATGGTGATTTCTCATTTTACAAAAGCCTCACGGATCAGCTATCAATCAAAGGAGGTGAATTTTCAGATCTTAGGATTGTTGAAGGTACAACCAAAAATATCGGCCCAATTATCTATTATGATGCGTTGATGAATTACAGATTAAATGGGAAGTCGTATCAGTTACACTATTCATCGGTTGGCGAGTCTGATCAGATAAGACTTATATCCAATTTCTCCACGTACTATGTATTACAGCCAGAAGATATTCCCCAGCAGATCGTGAAATTCTTTTCCGATAATTCCTTATCTCTGGTTGACAACGATATTTATGTATTTGTCGATCCTGCGGGTTTGAAAACTTACCGTGCCTACCTGAAAGCATTATGGGCTCCTAACCCTGCCCATTATGCCATTTGCTTTGACAAGGACTTTAATCTGACATGGATCGGGCAGAATTCGGATGGGTCGGCGGTTGTTCCCACCGTCAACAGTGAGATAGGACGCGCGGAATTGCTGGCCAAATCGAGCAAGTATATCATTGATTTTAAACCAATCGTTGGGGCATTTCAAACCTCTTTCAAGGGATTGCAAAGTGTGAGGTATTTATTTACAAAGACGAATTTTGAAACGGACGGAGGTAGCTCCAAATCTATTGTTGAATCCTGGCAAATCCTGACAAACCCTGCATCAGAGCCGGTGTTGTCGGAAGAGTATATGGGTTATATTACCAGAAACTAAGCAGCGGCAGTAAATGAAGCATAGAATAGTAGAGACGCGTATCAGTCTGATTTAATGAAGTTGTTCAGATCCAAATCTAAACTGGGATTATCTGAGCTTGTGCAGGCCTGTCAAAAGCAGGATTCACGGGCTCAGGTTTTATTTTATGATCGGTATAAAGCGAAATTGATGGGAGTCTGCATTCGATATGCCCGGACTGTTTCAGAGGCTGAGGATATTTTCCAGGAAGGTATGCTTAAAATTTTTCAGAAAATTACGGAACTTAAAAATCCTCAATCGGCTGACAGTTGGGTGAAAACCATCATGATACGCTATGCTGTTGATTATTACAATCAGGTGACAAGGAAAGAAAACTTACAAGGGCCATATGAAGACATTCCCCTGGAATTGGGCACCAATGATCCTGAGGATTTACTTAATAAATTCGAAGTGACTGTGCTCTTGGAAACGATCAACGAGCTGCCTGATGGATATAGACTCGTAATCAACCTGTATTTCGTGGATGGTTATACGCATGCAGAAATTGCCGGGATTCTTGGGATCGTTGAAGGCACTTCACGCTCACAGCTACTTAGGGGACGCAATCTTTTGTTAAAAAAATTGGAACAAAAAGGCATCAAACAATATGAAACCTTTTGAAGAGGAAATAAATGATGCGATACGCAGAAAGCTCCAAAGTTCCCTTACCGACTTTGAAAGAAAACCTGATGCGGACATGGATCACAAAATGTATCAAATGCTCAAAAAAGCACCTTACTGGAAACAGCCGTACATGCTATGGGGCTTGGTTGGTTTATTGCTTTTTGTCGGAGCTGGTGTATTCATTTACAAAGAGCAGTTACAATCCGATCAGCCGGTGGGTGTAGCTGCTAATGCCCGGCAGAGTGTTGCAATGATTGACAGGAAGACGCTACCTGAGATACCTAATTTGGGCCAGCCGATTGTCGAGGCCTATCAAGGAATTCCGAATGGCAAAACTTTGGATAACAACAGCGTAACTGAAAAACAGAAGGCAGATCGGGCGGGTGCCAATGTGAGGCCTAACATAACCTTGTTGTCTGACACAGACAAACAGCAGGAAGCGGGTAGGAGCAGTGCGCATATAAAGGAGGTTAATTACCCAATAGATCAACAAACAATAAAACCGGGTAAGAATCTGTATGCCGGCCAGAAGTTGACGCCCGAAGCGCAAACTGACAGCAAAGAAAATGAAGGCGATATTACAGGGAAGGGAGTCCGGAAGCGGAGCACAAGCAGTATTGAATTGCTTTCTCTTAGATCGACTCTTGCAAATGGCAGCAAAATGAATTTGCCGGAAATTGGATATCCAAAGAGTGAAGATTTAGCTTCATTTGCTCGGGTAAAACCGGACAGTTTACATAGGAAATTGTACATTGACTTATCGGCATTGAAAAAAATGACCTTTGTTTTTACTGTCACACCATTTCAAACTCTTCAACAGGTAAGTGTGTTGTCCAGGGAGGGCTACCGCATTCAGAACGTTGAGCTTGCGGGCACTCTTTCGACTTTGGGATATAAATTTGGAGCTGGTTTGCAAAAGGGAGGTTTTCAGTTGTTGGTGAATTTTAGCAGGATCAATACTCATCTAAACTATGCATATGCATCGGCCGAATTTAAGGTCGTCGAAAAACCATTGAATGATTTTGAAATAAAGCGTCTGGGCGTGGTTAAATCGGAAAGCAAATCGAGTAATTTATTGGGTTTGGGAGCAAAAAAACAAATTGATTTTACCAGCCGCCAGCTTGGCTGGCTCTATACAACCGTCGGAGTGGAGTATTCCAGATTTCTTGGTCAGAATTCGGGAGGTCTACTTTTTCTTAATTTCTCTTCAGGAAAAAGTTTTCTGATTCATTCTTCGACGAACATGAGTGTAGGCCCTTATTTTGAATATAGCTTTGGCAGGATAAAGGCAGCAGACCAGCAGATTACAATAGGGCCATCCCAAGTGGGGCTGTCGATTCAGTTGAAATTGGGTCAGGATAAATAAGTGGACCATCCGTATTTGGTAAATAGGTAATCGTCGAGTCTTGCCTCTCGTTCCAACAGCCGGATCTGACTTGCATGTCAGATCCGGCGATTAAAATTATTACAGATCCAACTGGGTGTCATCAAAAACACGGGGTTTGCGGGTAAACAAGCTGTTCATTGTTTTCTCCCACTTTTTTAGTCCTGTTTGCTTGTCAAGTGCCACTACCTTATTAATTGCCCAGGCATAAATGAAATTTCCTTTCACTTCAAAGTTCCATGGGGAAATATCATCAGGGTTGTACATCTGGCTTTCCCATTGGGTGTTTCCCGTACTTTGGTCTATTGCCAGCATTTTACCATTCATATACGATGCAAATAACATTCCATTTTCGGTAGCGAGTTGATGGAACCCTCCCTGGTTATACTCTCCAAATTGCCGTTCCCATTTTTTCTTCCCTGTTTCAGCATCGTAGGCAAATAGTTTTCCTCCCGATGTTCCGAAAAAACACGATCCATTGGCAACTACCGGATAAGTGTACGCACCCGGGTTAGTTTTTTGCAGTTCCCACTTTACTGACCCGGATTTTGAGTCTACCGCAAGAATTTTCTCATTGTTCATCGCATAAAAGGTTCCATCAATTGGATTCACAAGCTCGCCAATCGGGTAACTTTGGATTTTCCTTCCGGTTTCGGCATCCAGGATGTATGAAAATTTGGTGCCTCCAATATAGATTTTATTGTCCGTTAGCCGCATCATGTGCTAAACATTGTCGAAGGCCGGAATCTCGCTGGTTGCAATGTCTGTGGCCCATTTAACTGAACCCGTTGTTAAATCCGTAGCGTAAATGGCAAATCTCTGTGTAGTAGGCCATCCATTTGAAAATGGCCCCCTAAACATCAAAGCCATAAACGCAGTGCCATTATCTACTCCGATCAACTGATTTATTTGTAACTCATGGCAACAGCCCAGGTAGAAACCTGGTTTTAACTGGTTGTAAACCTGCTGTATTACTTTGCCGGTTGATGGTTCTACCGAGATCAGGTTTTTTGCCTTTGACGGATTGTTATACAAAACCACAGTATCTGAATACATTCCGATCCTGCCATAGGCCGTCTGGTTGAGATAGAGCTTCCCGGCGGTTCCGGCACTGACCTCACCAAGAAACGGCATTTCCCACTTGACCATACCCGTGTTGCCATCCAGGGCAGTTAGCTTGTCTGTGGGGACCAAAACAATATTCTGACGTTCTTCCAACGTGATTGGGTCTATATTACTTGATTTTTTCGAACAGGAAGAAAGTACAAGCGCCGATATTATAAAAGCAAAGAGGCTTTGTCTGTTTATTTTCATGGGAATTGCAGTCTGATTAAGCAGAATTTAAGTTTGCGTCAGGGGTTTGAGTCCGGTCGATTGGGTTTTGCCCGCTCGGTATTGGGTCAATTGATATCCGCTGACAGGTTTAGTTTGTCTGCCCGAAGTAAGTACTGCTTATTAGATTTTTATTCGAATCGAAACAAAGGTTCCAGGATTCATTGGCAGTCCCATTGGATTGCTGCTTGATAAGAAGAAATTCATAGGAAGTTAAGCCTCCATAGACATTTAATGATGCCCTGGTATTGGAAACAGGATTTCCAAGCGCGAAATTCTGGAATTCTGCTCCGGAGTTAAACAGATTCTTAAAATGACTGAGATCGCTATCTGAAATTTTAGTTAATCCCCCGGTGAGCGAATCGAAATTCGTAAAACTTTCCACCCGGTTAAAATTCGATACCCAGATTAAGTTGGCATGCTCGTCAAATAATAGCGGTAAATCCGTCATTCCATAGTAGCTCACCATTACGTGATACCGTTTTGTTCCATTTGTCGTCAAAAAAACAGAGCCGCTTTTGTAGGTCAGTTCATTTTTATCGAGCAAATGAGGTTTAAGCTGCTCCTCCAACTGCAATGAAGCCACATATGCCGGATTGGGCTTGTTTCTGTCGTTAACAAATTTTTGGATTGCTTCCGGCAGATCATTCAATGATTTGGTTTCATAGCTCAATTGCCGGGTTGCCATCTGGACATAGCCATTTGTATTTATACTCAATGTGTAGTTAACCCCATTCAACAGGTAGTCTGTTACATGACGCTGCGGTTGACCAGGAATTTCCACGATACGGTAATTGGAAGAAACCCCTCCTGCAATTGCAAGACCGGCTAGTTTGACTTGCAGAGAATCATGAAAACTTTCACCGGCAACCCGGGCAGTTGTGAGGAATTCCTGATTGTTGGATACCACCGATACGGCCGTTCCGCTCATTTTAAAATTGGCTTGATATACCTTATTTTCTTCCAGGACAGAAAATTTGACCGCGGTTGCAGTAGGGTATTTTTCTTTAACCGACGCTATAAAAGTGGCAGGAACCTGCTCGGCAGGCTCTACGACATGGTCTTTTCCTGAATTACATGCCTGGATAAGAAAAACTATTGCAGTTATCAGAACTTTTAATCTTTTCATTTTTTTGTTAGTTATTTCGATTGAATAAATGGGAAAAGGAGGCGATGTGTCATGACTACTGGTGCCTGGTTAATAGACCGGACAAAGTCATTAATTCGTTGCATCAGATAAAACAAAATACAATTGATGTATCATTAAACTTCTGATTTAACGGAGGGGTAATTTAAAAGAGCTACTGAAAGTCTGCCTGAAGGAACAAGTGAAGAATTTTCGTCTGCGTTTATTAAATTGGCTTCTTTCGAGAAGATTTGTTATCGAATCTTTAGGGATTATCTGACATAACAGGTTTTTACTATCCAAAGACATATACTCCTCTGTTGAACTCAAATCATTGGGACATGATTTAGACTATCAAATTACAATGCTAAGTGAGTATATTTTGAATCATAAATTGGATTTTAATAATATATTGGAAAATAGTTATGTGATAGCTGATGATCTAAATGCAAAGTATACTGTTGCAGGGCTAATTTGCAAAATAGTTTATGCAAAAAGTGGATTTAATGGATTGAAAAGACTCTTTTTGGCTGGATGCAGCTCGGAAGATTTTTATCGGACTATTGAAAGAACCTTTAATATTAGGCGAGAAAATTTTGATTCATTTGTTAAAGCCGAAATGAAACATTACAGTCAGACGCTGTTAAAATAATTATTTTTATATACCAAGGATTTAAATTTACAAATTTTATATAATCCTAAATAAATTTTGATTTCGTAATTTGCCCCAGTTATTTGGAAGAAGCTGATAAAGGTGTTTGTGAGATTGTATCAAGGACATGATAATTGCTAAATAAAGAATTATTTCATGTACACTTTGTGAAAATCTATCTTGTTGAGCTACAAAGGGGGTAATGAGAGCAATTTTTAAGGTGTAAAAATTTATCGGATCAAAGATCCGTTTTAAGTCTGAAAACTGCATTTTTTGAGAAAATACATCTTGTAGTCCGTAAATGGCTGAGAGCTTCATGTTTTTATTTATGACACTTTTTAAAATGGGTTTAGTATCAATATTGACAGGGGATTCATTTAAAAAAACAGCACCTGGGCTTTATCATTAAAGACATTCGAATTGGAAAAGCTGTCGTTTTAGTACTTCTGATTCAGTTTTTTGACTCTTCGGTCGGTGTTGGCATTTTGAAGAACCCAAAGTACTGTTTGTGCTTTCCTCAAAAAATACGCTTTGCGAACCATGGTATGTTCTATATTTTGGGTAAATGAAAGGGGGCTCAATGCGGTCCACCGCGGGCGGCACATGGAGAGTAAATATCTACCCTGACAGATAATTTAGCAGTATTGCGCTACTAGCAAGTCGGTATCGACGTTAACAAGGACTCTTTACAAATTTGATTATCAACCATCGACATCAAGGATAAGAAAACTATGAAAGTGTGAATAGAACGTGAACAATCTCACCTCCTTCTCCTGTAATCGTTGCGTGCTCTGATCTTGCTTCCATTCCTTTTGGCAGATTTAAAGTGTAGTATCCACAGGTATACGAACTTTTAAGGTAGTTCCTCCTCGGGAGGGATTGGTGATGGAAAAATCTCCGTTAATTGCTCGTACCCGTTTGTTAATTGAATCCAGCCCTATCCCTTTTCTTTGCGGCATAAACATTCCTCTTCCGTTATCAGTAATTTCGAGGTTAAGCCAGTCCGGGTCGGTAAAAACTAAAATTTCAACGTGTGTTGCCTGAGCATGTTTGATAATATTGACAATCGCTTCCTTTACCGTTAACAGTACCGTGATTTTTATCTCCAGAGGCAAAATTAAGCCATTCGGCTCCACGTCAACACTTAGTTCTATTTTACTTCCGGAAAAGAATAGCGTAATATGGTCAACCAACCCTTCCCAGAATTTAGTTTCACCTTCATCATAGTATATTTGATGAGACATGGTTCTGGCCTTTCGATAGCTATCCTGAAGAATACCGACTATGAGATTCATCTTTCTTTTTGCTTCAGTATCTGTTTCTTTTAAAGTTTGTGCTTGTAGAAACTGTGTGCTGGCTGCAATGGAGGATGAAAAATCATCGTGTAGATCCTGTGCAATTTTCTTTCGGATCCTGTTTTCCGCATCTTCTACTCTGATCATCTGGATATCGGTAAGTTCAGCGAGTTGACCGATCAGTGATCTGGTTTTGTTTCTGGCAACACGGTAGCGGTTCCAAAAAAATAAACCCAAAACCGAAAGTAAGGCCAGTACGCCAAAGGTTATGCGAAGCAATCCACGTTCCTTTTTACGTAATCGACTGATTTCTAAGTCCTTCACAAGCATATTGTATTTCCTTTCCAGCTCGAACACGTCACCCCGATGCCCCAAAATTTGACTGCGTCGAAAATGGTCCAGCAATTCCATATGGTAATGCAAGGCCATGTCATAATTTTCGTGCTCAGCTTCGTATTCGACCAGTCGTTTGAGTAAAACACCGTTGTACTCTGCATCTTTTTTCCGATTGATGCTCTTAAGTAAAGAAACCCCTTCATTGATTTTTCCAGTTTCCAGGAGACTTAATCCTTTATAAACCAGCCGGACTTCCTCATTTGTATTCTCTAAAATATTAGGTCCTTTAAGGATAAATGCCGAATCCGCAAACATGATGGAGTGCTTATATTTTTTCTGGTGGTAGGCTAGTCTGGCGAGTTCGGTATAGGCTTCAATGCGCCACCGAAATTGACTTGGCTCTTTAAATTGTAAAACTTTTCTAAGTATAAAACTGGCGGAATCAGCAGAATGGCTTGCGAGGTGTTCACTGAATTTCGAAATATGTGCTCTTGCTTTTATCAGTAATAAATACGGTTTTAAATGTTCCTGGGCATTATAATTGCTGTGCTTAGTAACAAAGGTAAATGTTGAATCCGCACTTGATATGACTCTGTCGTATAACTGAAGTTTTTGAAATATCATCAATACTCCCGAATGGCAATCACTGATTTGTTCAAATTCAGAGGCCGTTTTAAAGATATCAATTGCACTTTGAAAATCCGCATAGGCGCCGGAAAAATTGTCCTTATCAATTTTAACATAAGCCTGAATTTTTCGTGCATAAGCCTCCTTCCTTCGATCAATTCCTGTAAATCGTGAAGCTTCTTGCAATGCAATTTTTGAATATTTATCAACTGAGTCCGGAATATTTCTCTGATACCAGAACCAGGATAAGTCATTAAGAAAAAGCATACGCTCATTTACATCAGCCAGGTTGCGATACCTTGCTCCCTTCAGTTTAGCGAGTCCTGCCAACTCATTTCTAAGCATAGGATCGGGAATTGAATAGTATGCCCGCAAAATTCGACCAGTCTCCTGTAATCGAACCCGTAGACGATACCTGGGTTGTGTGGAATCAGGTAAATGACGAAACAGGTTTTCGCTGATCTGGGCGTATGCTGCCGATGAAAACATTAGAAATGCTATCATTAGATACCAGCCATTTAATTTATGCATCATAAAGCGGTAAAAAATGCCAAGCGATAACAATCAACATCACTAAAATATATTTCTCCAATCGTGCAGGTAGTCCAAATAGAAATTTAACGATTCTCGATAAGCCCTGCACGGATCGCATAAACGATTGCCTGGGAGATACTGTTTGCACCAATCTTTATCATTATATTTTTGCGATGAGTCATCACCGTATGGATACTGAGGTTCAGCTGTTCAGCAATTTGTGCTGTGCTTTGTCCAGCTGAAAGCCATGATACTATTTCTATCTCGCGTGTCGTCAATTCCTTATTCTCATTTTGAATCTCCTCATTAATCAAAAGCTCCTTGATGGCCGGTGAAATGTAAGTACCTTTATCGGACAGGGCCGCAATGCATTCCTTTACCTCGTTGATATCATCAATTTTGCTAAGAAAACCATCCACTTTTTGATGTAATATTTTTTTTACCAGTACAGCATTATCAACGCTGCTAACGATAACAATCCGGATATCAACGGGAAGTTTACGAAGATCACTTAGTAGGTGCAGGGAGTTACCCCTTCCAATAAAAAAATCTAAAAACAAACAAATCTCTCCGCTACGGGAAACTTTACAATACTCAATAAGTTGCTTTTCGGACGAAAAATAATGCACGTCATCGAATAGACCGGTACTTTTTAGTAGTTCGGAGAACGCCTGTCCAAAAAATAGATGATCTTCGTAGATGACCGCAGTTTGCATTTGACGGGCTTGAGGAAACATTTCCATATTTGATTTTAAAATCTTCTTAAATGCGTACGAAGTGTAAAAATTTATTTTTTGTGCCCTCAAATATTACTGTAACCAATTTAGAAGTCTTGAATTGCGGTCAACTAAGGAGTAACGCAAGCTAAATGGAACCTGTTAATATTGTATAAAAGTATAAAAAAAATTCTATCAGACATATAGTAGCATTCAAACGCAGCAGAAATTGGATTTGCATCCAGATAGTGGATGGGGAATTTGCTTTACTTTTTTATTGTATACCATTTATATTGATCAGGTTCAAAATTCAGAACCTGATTCTGCTTATTCGTTTTCAACGAATATCTTTGATACAAAGCCAGTGCCTTTCTGTAAAGACGATTCTAACCCATTGCTTCATCTCCCATGCCTAGAAAACAAGGTGTAAAAACTAGCTTTACAACGTTGCATGACGCTTTGATATTTTTTTGCCTGATTTGTGTGCGGATACAGCTTTTTGACGCGCTCGAATTCAGCATTACGTTGTGTCAAAGAAGCATCAGCTGATGGATTGCAATGAGTTTATTTTTTCCTTTTGGCCATTCAAAAGTGACGCATACGGAGGAATACATAAAAATACACTAAATGGTGTATTTTATTAATGGCATTAATTATCAAATTTTGCAATACAATAATTTCATCAACTGCCATATGCATAATATCATTGAACGAGAGTATAGTATACGAATGGGAACTTATCACGGTGCCGTGTATAGGTCTAATGGTTGGACCTTTTGTGAGCGGATTCTGAACAAGATAAACGGATATCGAGCAAAGCACTTAATCATGTTAAAGATAAAATTGCATAGGCCATAGGTTGATTTGCCCTCAATGGAACCCTTTTATTTCTGCATAGTTAGGAGCATGTTCCTATATGATGAATCAAGGGTAATCATTTGAGAGACCATAATGAAATGATGATGTACGCTAACTTAAACTAAATCATGAAAAAAGAATTCCGGCGCAAAATTCGGTTAACCATTTCCAAAATAAACCTCGGATAGGGATGGTTTTTTTCCTGGGTTTCATCAGGGGGCATTATTTTGGTAATGTTTGTTGGTAAGCTTATAGGCTTAGCTGATTTGTCTGTTGACGTATGTAGTGATACGGTAACTAATAATTGCATAGCGAAGAAGCTACTTTGTACCGCAGTTTTACAGCTTTTACTTGTACCATCATGTCTGACAGCGGTGTCAGCGGTGGAGGTAAAGGGAGGCGAGTAGACCACGGGAGGAGAAATAAATAGGTCCAGGTGTGAAATACCTCACAGGCGGATTATACGATTTAAATACATTAGAATTAACTAAAGTTATACCTGAACGTAAGCCTTGCTCAGACTTTGTTGGCTGTGCCTCTGTTCACCTTGCATCCACTATAATTAAGACGCTTCCTTTGGTCTGACTAGACGTTTATACTTTTATGTCATTCACCTGCATCGCGTTAACGCTATTTAACGCAAAGGGTTACTGAGCTTTTCTCCCTCATTGATTGATGAACAATTACCGTTAAAAAAGGGGTCATATCTGATACTGACAAGCCTCATATTAAAATTCACCACTCAAAAAAATATGCCTATGCATGTACCATCCCATTGATTGAAGCCCAATAAAATATTTCATCAACCCAAGCACACTGTTTATCTGAAAAATGACGCTAAAACTCAATCCGGCTAGCAGCCGATAGAAAACACACTGGTATGAATATGCTTCAGCAAACTTATTATGATTGCTATTTTGAGTAGTTGCAATACCCGATCGGTAGGGTAGTTTGCTGGCATATGAATTACGTCCCCCATTTTTGCAGCACATAGGATGTTGTAACCATCAAATTTTAACCAGCTTACTATGAAACAATGTTTAAAAATACTATTGCTACTGCTTTTGTTTTCGGTAATGGCACATGCCCAAAACTGCTCGATCAACGCAGGTGGTGACCAGACCATTTGTCTGGGAGCACCCATTAATCTGGAAGGAAGTAGTGGTGGCCCGATCAATGCCAGTACGCTGACCTGGTCTGTGGTTAGCCAACCAGCAGGAGCCAGCGTTACCATAGCCAATCCACATAGCTTTAATGCCAGCACTGGCATCTCAACCGTGATCGGTACCTATGTATTCCGGCTTACTGTACAATGCGGTGACAATATTGTTACCAACAATGACGTGAGCGTTACGGTCAATCCTGTACCAGCTGTGCCAACGCAGTCCGGAACTACAACTTACTCCTGCTACACGGGTGGCCCCATCAGTATTTCCGGTACCCCACCGGTTGCCGGAGAGACAGCCCAATGGTTTGTTCCCAATGGCGCCGGTTCATTCAGTGCAGCTGGATCCAGCACAACCAACTTTACACCCAATTTTCCTTTTGATGAGTGTACAGCCACACATGCTATCGACATAACCTACATCATCACCAATGCAAGCGGTTGCACGCGGTCGGCTACCCGTAAGTATTCATTTTCCAGACAATATGCTTTTTCTGCGACTGCGGAACCTTTGAATATTTGCGGCGACCATGTGTTACTCAAAGGCAGTTGCCCAAGTAACGGCACGGCGCTTTGGACAGTGGAAAGTGCACCTGCTGGGGCACCGGCTCCTGTTTTTGGCAGTGCATCATCCCGAAATACAGGAGCTTCCAACCTCGTTCCGGGAAATTACACATTTCGATATACAGTATCGGGTTCGACGTGCAGTAATGGCACTGGTACTGTGAATGTTTTTGTGGGTAGTGGCAGTCCGGTATCTGAGGCACAAGCTGGGGATGACCAGCACTTTTGTTCGGATCCGGGAACTATTTCGTTAAGTGGCAACACACCGGCCGTAGGCGAAACCGCGACCTGGTCGTTCCTAAGCGGCGGTACGAGCGTAGCGATTGCCAACCCTTCCAGCCCCAATACTATTGTGTCCGGGCTTACAAGTGCAGGTGCTCCTTATCAGTTTACCTATAAAATTTCAGCACCGGGCGGCTGCTCTCGGGTGGATACAGTATCCATTTTTGTCGAACGGGAGCTCGTGTTATCCAATACTTATGCCAGTACATGCAACACTGACTTTTTACCGAGCTCGGGTGGACCCGGTCTCGTTAACCGTACGGCTCAGTTGGGAAACTTTGCTTTTAACGAATTGGATGAGCTTACCGTATCCGTCACTTATATTTCCGGGCCTGCTTCCACGATTCTAAATTATACTGCCATAGGGACTTCACTAAATGGTAATATCAAAAACAATGTGCCAAGCACTACCATTGCCCTGGGCCAGACCTTTACAAAAAAATTCTGGAATACGGGAAACGCGTCTTCTCCTGATGAATTGTATATACCGCCCACTGGTGAATCCGACCAAAGGGAGTATCTTTCCTATTATGTTGTTAATGGCGGCATATATACCACTGTTGGCCAATACAAGTACAGGGTTACCTATACAACCAAATGCAGTACCTATGTGGCAGATGTTGTTGTCGACAGGGGAACGAGCATTAGCGTGAATGCGGGTTCTGACGTATTTCTTAATTGCGGTGCTACCAATGCCACACTTGCAGGTAATGTTATTGATAATTTTGCGACGTGGCAAACGGTGTCCATGCCTGCCGGTGCTACAAATCCGATTAATTCCGCTAATCATCAACTGAGAAATCCGCCCATTTCCGGATTGGTCAATGGAACCTACATATTCCGGTATGCCAACAATGCGGGTACTACCTGTGTTCAGGACGTAGACGATGTGAAAGTAGTGGTTTCCAATACGCCACCGCCTGCTCCCAATGCCGGAGTGGATCAAACGGTATGCGCTGGCAGTTTCACCCTGAATGGCTCTGTAATTCCTGGTACTGCGCTGGGACAATGGTCGGTGGTAACGCCAGCTGGTGCGCCTGTTACTTTCTCCGATGCAACCACCGCTAATCCTACGGTTTCGGGTCTGCTTGCCAGTACGGCCTATACCTTCAGGTACACCCTTACCAATGGATGCGGAAGCAGCTTTGATGATGTGGTGATCACAACGAATTCAAACACTGCACCTCCCAAGCCAACAATTGCAATTACAGGCGGCGCCTGCTCGGCTACTTCAGTATCCTCATATCCTTATACCAACAGTGTTGTGGTGACGCATCCTGCACTGGGAACCAATACAGGCGCACTCACCATCGTGGTCGTCCCTGCCGGCTCAGGAACAGCAACCCAAACGGGTTCTACTGTTACGAGTAAAACGGTTCAACTGAACCTGTCGGCTGATGCGGCCGTATCATTCATCTGGACGGTCAGCAATGCGAGCTGCTCGGGACAAGCTGCCAGTGATACGGTTACAACATATTTTTTGGCTAACAGGACCTCTGTTTTTGCCGGAAATGACCAGACCTTGTGTTCTGTCAGTGCTTTTCCATTTGTAGCTTCTTTGAACGGCATGGCTACGGCAATTCCGAAAAACTGGAGTCTGCTTTATAGCTCAAACGGACAGAACGTAACATTCGGAAGTTCGACCAGCAGTAACACCGCCGTTACATTACCTGCCGATGGAACATACCGATTTAAATATGAAATTATCGGCGCTGATCCTACTTGCAGTTTTACAGATTACGTAACCATTGTGGCATCCAGTCCCGGTTCGTTGGCACAGGCCGGTCCTGATGTATCAATTTGCAACGCGACAGGCATATTTAATCTGGCGGCTACACCGTTGACGGCAGGTACAGGTGTATGGGAAATCGTTGAGATCATAGACGGGATTGTACCAACGATTGCCAATGTAAATTCCGCAACCTCCGGGATTATATTTACACAATCCGGAACGGTTGTTTTACGCTGGAATTCTTATGGAAGTAATACGGCTTGTGGCCCGTCCAGCAGCGATCTGGTGACCGTTAGGTATGTAGCGCCTGCAAAAGCAGGGGCTGATATTAACTTATGTAACAGCACTTCGACCAACCTAAATGCGTTGAATGCGGAACCCGCCATCGGAACCTGGTCACAGCTTAGCGGCCCTAATACCGCAACATTGGCCAATACAGCAAATCCCAATACACTAATTTCCGGCTTGGTGGCAGGTACTTATACATTCCGTTGGTCGGTTGGCCTTGGCGGTAGTTGTGTTACCACAGACAATGTGGTGGTAACGATCAGCAATATATCAGCTGTTGCCAATGCCGGAACCGATTTCACGGAGTGTAACGCAAGTGGGAACAGTACCGTTTTGATGAATGCAACGGCTGCCCCGGCGGGCTTGACAGGAACCTGGACGGTTACCAATTTCCCGGTTGGAGCGAGTGCAGGAACATTCTCCAATGCAAACGACCCCAAAGCGGTCTACACGGGCGCAACGGTAGCAGGTAATTATAGTTTTGCATGGACATTGAGTGACGGGAACTGTACTTCCACTGATTTTGTGACCGTAACCGTAAATCCGGCATCCTGTATAACCATCAGCGGTACCGTATTCGATGATGCCAATGGCAATACGCTGATTGACGGTGTGGATGCCAGCTTGACGATTCCGGCAAACATGTATGTTTACCTGGTCAACGCCTCAGGTGTGATTATTGACGTGGTAAATCTGGGATCGGGTAACACCTATTCTTTTGGCGCACGCTCTAATGCAAGCTACACCATTGAACTCTCGACTGTGCAGTATCAACTGGGTACAAATACCAATGTTACGCCCATTGACAATACGCCTCCGGCAGATTGGGTAACAACCGGCGAAAACGGAGCAGGAAACACAGGCCCAGGCGATCTTACTCCCAACGGAACGCTGGCCGTGACAACCGGCACCGCGAACGTAACACAGCAAAACTTCGGTATTGAGAAAAAACCGGTTGTTTATACGGCAGTGGATGCTGCCCGGCCTAACCCGGGAGGGGCTATCCAAAGCCCGGTTACATCTACCTTGTTTACAGGAGACGACAAAGAAGATGGTACTTATCCCGCGAATCTGACTGGCAGAGAGGTAACGCTTTCTCCGGCAACCAACGGCACCCTGTATTATAATGGGAACCCGGTCACGGGTCCGCTTACGATCACCAACTTTGATCCAACCAAAGTAAGTGTAGACCCTACGGCCACAGGTACAACAACCGGGTTAACCGGTGCTTCACCAGATCCGATATTTACTTACACGGTGACGGATGAAGCAGGGGTTGAATCCGATCCCAAAACGATCCGGGTGCCATTTACAACGGCTTTACCGGTTACGCTGGTGTCATTCACTGCAACCAAAACCGAAGCTTACAGCCAATTGACATGGACGACTACCGAGGAAAGCAACAGTGATCACTTTGAGGTACAGCACAGTCATGATGCCGCTAACTGGGCTGTTGCTGGTAAGGTTAATGCTTCAGGAGAAAGTAAGGCGGTTATAAACTATGCATTCAGGCACGATAAGCCTGTGAGCGGTTCAAACTACTACCGCCTGAAAATGATCGATCAAGACGCAACATATGCATACAGCCGGATTGTGAGCGTACGCTTTGAAGGTGAAAGTAATCTTAACGTGTACCCCAACCCTGTATCCGACTTCTTACAGATCAAAAACGAGAACAAGCAACTGATCAAATCGGTAGAGATCATTGACATTGCGGGTAAAACGGTATACCTGAACAGCAGCGAGCGCGGCTTGTCAGATATACTGTCCAAGGGTGTAGACATCAGTAAGCTTCCAAGCGGAGCTTATGTGGTCAGGGTGTCAGGCGTTAACGGTATTGTCTCAACCAGTAAAATCATTGTGGCTCACTGATTTGTAAAAAATGCGGTGATTCCCATCATTTAATATACTGTCTGCCTCCTTGTATCGCTACGGTTTTACATGTGAGGCGGACAGTATTGGTTGATTTTTCTATTTTCAGCAATTTAACCATTCCAGATATAAGATCACGACTATCGCAATCAAGGCCCTCAAAAGGAGTATTAATTTACAGCATTCAGAGCTCCTGAAATCACAGTTGAAAGTAAATGAATTGGGTAATTGATTGAATAAACGCCATTAAAATATTGGGTTAATCGGGTATTGAAGATGATAACAATCATCAGCTATCAAATCTAAGTCGAACTATTTTTTCTTTCATCCAAACAAATTCATGTTATGAAAAGGCACTTTACATGTTTAATTTTCTCATGCCTGGTAATTGTTCTGTTTCCCGGAAGCAAACTTTTTGCCCAGAGCCCCTTCTCCTGCCAGGATGGTGTAGCCTATCAGATCATAGGCAACCCGTCAGTTTTGTACACGGTTGATTTTCGCACAGGCGTTAAAACGGAGCTTTTTAACGCTGCTGCCTTGGGCAGTCGAAACCTTACTGGATTAGGATATAATAGTGTAAATAACTATCTGTATGCAGCGGTAAGTGGGACCAATGATATCGTAAAGATTGAGTCAAATGGGACGACCACCCTTATCGATATCCCTGGCTTGCCCACCTCTGCTTATACCGCTGGTGCTGTATCGCCAACGGGTATCATGTATCTGTATGTAGCCAGCACTACAAGTATTCAAAGAATAGATTTGAACAGCATGACCTTGCTGACATCCATAACGCTTACTACGGGAGCCAATCTTCAGGATATATCGATAAGCCCGGATGGTAACTACATCTATGGGATTTCTGCCGGTAACGGTCAGCTAGTCAGATATCCCATTGGAGGGGGGGCTATTTCGGCAACAGAAGTAGGTTTTGGCGGAGCAGGTGTTGCAGCATCTGTCTTTATGGACAACACGGGCGATTTGTTTCTGATCACTAATGCAAGCTCGAGTGTATATGAAATTTCAGGTCCAGCCTATTCCATTTCCACCAGTACAACCCTAGTATCACCTGCCTTAAATACTGCTATTACAAACACGGATGGTGCCAGTTGTATCACCTCAGTGTTAACGAGCAGTACGCCCATAGGTTGTAAGCAGGGAGTAGCTCATTTGGTTTCTCAAAATACCCCTTATGATCTCGATGGTTGCGATGCTAATAACGGCACCTCTACGATTACGGAGTATAATCTTTTAACAGGTGCATTTACAACATCTGGGCAATTAGTAAATTCTTTTGGTGGTAACACGGCAATAAACGCTGTGGGGTACAATCCTACTGATGGGTACATTTGGGGATACAGATTGGGTACGAATCAATTGGTAAGGATAGGAGCTAACAACACAGTCGATTTTTTTGCCATACAGAGCTTGCCGAATACATGCCCAACTGTCAGTTCGATAGACAATACTGCTTTTACTTCAGCAGATGTTTCAGCCAACGGCGTGTCGTATTTATTGAATGGCATTGAAGGAACTCACCTTTACCTTGTTGATATTAATCCATCCTCACCCAATTACCTGCAATTATTGGGGGCTATCCCATTGTCACATAGCCCGGGTGTAGGTAATATTAGTGCTATTACAGATATTGCATTTAATCCTATTGATGGGCTATTGTACGCTGTGACAGTGAACAATAATTTAATCAGAATAAACCCCACCACAGGTTCGGTTAACACTTTGGGGGTAGTGAGTGGCGTGCCGGCAGGTGTGGGGTATGTTACCCAATATTTTGATGTTAACGGTAACTTTTACATCCAAGCTGGAAATGGAAGTAACGATATGTATCGCATTACCAATGTAGCCGGTGGAGGACTCTCCGCTACACTATTTAATGGTAACGGGTTTACCATCGCAATAGGTGGAGATGGGGCCAACTGCGCAACCAGTCTTTCATTTGTTACGCTTTCCGGATCTGTGTTAGATGATGGTAACGGGGCAACAGACGGTACGGTAAATACCTCAGGTCTCAGTCCATTGAATCCCATAGATGGAACAAACCTCGATGGAGTTCAACTTTATGTTTCTCTTGTCAATAGCAGCGGAGCAGTTATCCAAACAGTGGCCGTATCTTCCAGTGGTACTTATACTTTTAATAATGTGGAGCCAGGGACTTATTCAACTGTTTTGAGCACAATTTCAACCGGAACCTCCGCAGCAGACTCCCCACTGCCAACGGGATGGGACAATACCGGTGAGCAAATTGGAACGGCACTTGGTGGAGAGCAACTTACTGCCAATGGCGTGGTGACTAATATTGTTGTCGGTTCTGTTAATGTTGATAACCTGAATTTTGGGATCAACAAAAAGCCGGTTGTTGCGAGCGGAACAAATGCCCCACAAAGCAACCCGGGCGGTTCGGGGGCTGGCGCAACAGTACCCGTTACGTCTGGCCTGTTTGCAGGTTCTGATCTTGAAGACGGAAGCTACCCGGCCAACCTGGCAGGAGAAACGGTCACATTGACTCCGGGAGCCAATGGAGATCTTTACTACGATGGCATCATGGTACCGGTGGGAGGTATTGCAATACCAAACTTTGATCCGAGCAAGGTTTCCGTTGATCCATCTGGCACCAGCAACCAGGAGGTGAAAACGGTTGAATTTACCTATACCATAACGGACAATGCCGGTGTGGTCTCTGACCCTAAAGCGATCCATGTACCTGTGATTGCTAATCCGCTTCCGGTTACGCTGGTGCGCTTTACCGCTAAAAAAGGTGAGCGCAATGCTGTAATGCTCGATTGGGCAACAACAGCGGAAATCAACAGTGAGCAGTTTGAAGTTCAGCATAGCACCAATGGTAAAAACTGGGACATGATTAAAACCATTGCTGCATCGGGTGAAAGTAAAACTGTTAAAAACTATATGTACACGCACGACACACCTGTAAATGGGTTAAACTACTACCGCCTGAAAATGATCGATCAAGATGCAACGTATGCGTTCAGCCGCATTGTGAGCATCAGTTTTGAAGGTGAGCATAACCTAAATGTGTATCCTAACCCGGTATCTGACCTCTTACAGATTATAAATGTGAACAAACAATTAATCAAATCGGTGGAGATCATTGACATTGCCGGCAAAATAGTATACCTGAGCAGCAGCGAGCGCGGCTTGTCAGATATAGTATCGAAAGGTGTAGACATCAGTAAGCTTCCAAGCGGCGCTTATGTGGTCAGGGTGTCGGGCATTAACGGTATTCTCTCAACCAGTAAAATCATTGTGGTTCACTGATTTTAAAAAAAAATGTGGGTGATTCCCATCATTTAACATACTGTCGGCCTCCTTGTATCGCTACAGTTTTACATGCGGGGCGGACATCATTGGTCGGTTTTTTACCTTTAAATTATTAGAACTTATGAAACATTATATTACCTGTTCTAAAAAGGCATTAATGATGGCCCTATCCTTGTCTCTTTTGGTTGGTAAGGGTTACAGCCAATGCTCTACCACTACTTCATGGGCAGTAAGTGGTACCGGTGTGTATAGCATAAACACCGGTGTTACACCTTTTACGCAAACAGCATATAACAACAAGTTACCTGTTTTTGCGGTTGCAAATGCATTTAATGCGGGTACTAACTCGATGTATGTCGTTACTGGAGCAAATAACCCGGTGAGCCCTGTACTGTATGTATATAACACTGCAACGCCTACTGTGAACGCAGTTTCCACGGGCTATACGTTACCTGCTGTCACCATAGCCAATGCAGGAGCAAGTACGAGATATCAATCCGGCGGCCAGGATGCAGATGGTAATCTATATTTTGCGACCAACAATGGAAGGATGATGGTCAAAATTAGTCCGACAACCGGTGTACCTACAGTAGTCTGGGACAATACATCTCCTCTCACAACTGTTGGGTTAGGAGCACCGGATTTTTATACGGATAACGCTAAAAATTTTGTGGTAGATTCCAATGGAGATTTCATTTTCTTTGATACCGTTTCCAAAATGCTATACAATGTTCCAAAAACGGGAGGAACTGCAACTGCCAGGGGGGCTGTAAGTGGGTTGCCAGGCGGCTATAATGCAACAGACATTTTCTTTGCCAATGGGAATTTGTATTTGAGCTCGGATAATGCCGGATCTTATCCTATCAACTCGACGACCTTAGCGGTCGGGGCTCAGGCTGGGATCAATACATATGAGGATGTAACCTCTGGATTTTGTGCCGCCGGAACTTTACTTTTGCCAACGACATCGGACCTTTGTCCTGCAAATACCATGTACGCTTCATCCCCTAATGGTTCGGTAATCAACACACTTAATGCGACAACCTTTACTGTAATCGCTACGCACATTCCGTTAGTACCTACATACTCGACCACTTTTAACGGAGCAGACGGTAAAGTGTATTATGCTACTAACAGCATTGGTGCAAGCAATCCTCCGATTTATGTTTTTGATCCGGTTACTAATTTGAGCTATACTTCGGGATGTACACTTCCATCACCTGGCGCGGGAAGGTATTATATCTCTGGAGGAAGCGATGCTGCCGGTAATTTGTATTTCGTTACGGATCACGGGCATGCTGCTTATCGCATTAACCCAACTGCCTCATGTACGGTGACTACTCTTTGGGATGCTTCCACGCCCGTTATCGACGATCCCAAACGCCCCTATAATCTTTCATTTACGAGTGACTTTAAAGACGTGACGCTTGATGTTTCGGGTAATCTGATATTTGTTGATGATTTCGGACATTCTCTTTGGGTTGTAAATCCGGTAACCAGACAGGCTGCATACAGAGGTGAGATAATTGGAGTTACAGGTACCGTTGGAGATGTGTTTTTTAATGACACCAATTTGTTTGTCGCAACCAGCGGCAATGGAACCTACCAGGTGGATGCTTCAATGCTTGTAGGAACTTCCGTAAGCGCCTATAATTCATCGGAAGTTGCTTCTGCACCTTGTGAGGCGGGAGCTCTACCTACACTTGAAGAGCCTGAAGTTTGCGTTTCTAATGTAATGTATACTGCTACTAATAATCTTCAGCAAATCAATGCTACAACATTTGCTCCCATTAAAACGTATGTATTGCCATTTAGTACAGCTTACGCCGTTGCATGGTCCAGCAATGGGTATGTTTATACCGTAACTTCCGAGGTAAACCCAATAAATCCAAGTATTTACGGGTTGAATCCATCAACAGGCGCAGTATTTAACACTGGCTGTACTTTACCCTCACTTGGCTCAAATAGATATTATATCAGCGGGACAAGCGATGCAGAAGGGAATATATATTTTAACAGCAACGAAGGACATACTTTTGTCAAAGTTAATCCTGCGACCTGTGTGCAGGAAATTCTTTGGCATAATGTCTCATCAATTCCAACTGTAGGTGCGCCAGCGGGAGTCAACTTTATTCCACCACCTGGTGATGGCCTGGACGTTACAATTGATGCAAATGGGGATTACTATTTTATTGCCGATATCAATCACTATTTGTGGCAAGTAAAAAAGGGAACAACTACTGCTATTTATAGGGGACAGCTTACTGGTTCAGTTGCGGCGAGCACAATTTCGGACATTGTTTTCAACGGTTTGAACGTATATGTAACAACGGGAACAAATGGTAGCGCTGGTGTATTCCAACTTAATCCGACGACATATGTTACAACGCCGGTTCCCGGTACATCATCTTACGTATATTACGATGCTGCGTCAGCTCCCTGCGTCGCCTTACCGCTGGAACTTAGAATCTCTGGTAATGTTTATGATGATGGAAATGGGAATACGGATAACACAGTAAGCAGAAACGGTGTGGGTTCCCTAAATCCTATCAATGGAACGAACCTGGAAGGGGTAGCGCTGTATGTAACTTTGGTCAATGCAAGCAATGTCGCAGTAGCTACTGTGCCGGTATCTGCCAGTGGAACCTACGAATTCCAAAATGTTGCTCCTGGTACTTATTCCGTTGTTTTGAGCATAAATCCCGCGGGCACTATTTCTGCTGACTCACCATTGCCAACAGGCTGGGACAATGCCGGTGAACAATTTGGGACTGCTGTCAATGGAGCAGATGGAACACCTAATGGAATTTTGTCCGGTATTGTCGTGACTTCCAACAATGTAACAGATACCAATTTTGGGATCAACAAAAAGCCGGTTGTTGCGAGCGGAACAAATGCCCCACAAAGCAACCCGGGCGGTTCGGGGGCTGGCGCAACAGTACCCGTTACGTCTGGCCTGTTTGCAGGTTCTGATCTTGAAGACGGAAGCTACCCGGCCAACCTGACAGGAAGAACAGTCACATTGACTCCGGGAGCCAATGGAGATCTTTACTACGATGGCATCATGGTACCGGCGGGAGGTATTTCAATACCAAACTTTGATCCGAGCAAGGTTTCCGTTGATCCATCTGGCACCAGCAACCAGGAGGTGAAAACGGTTGAATTTACCTATACCATAACGGACAATGCCGGTGTGGTCTCTGACGCTAAAGCGATCCATGTACCTGTGATTGCTAATCCGCTTCCGGTTACGCTGGTGCGCTTTACCGCTAAAAAAGGTGAGCGCAATGCTGTAATGCTCGATTGGGCAACAACAGCGGAAATCAACAGTGAGCAGTTTGAAGTTCAGCATAGCACCAATGGTAAAAACTGGGACATGATTAAAACCATTGCTGCATCGGGTGAAAGTAAAACTGTTAAAAACTATATGTACACGCACGACACACCTGTAAATGGGTTAAACTACTACCGCCTGAAAATGATCGATCAAGATGCAACGTATGCGTTCAGCCGCATTGTGAGCATCACTTTTGAAGGAGAGCATAACCTAAATGTGTATCCTAACCCGGTATCTGACCTCTTACAGATTATAAATGTGAACAAACAATTAATCAAATCGGTGGAGATCATTGACATTGCCGGCAAAATAGTATACCTGAGCAGCAGCGAGCGCGGCTTGTCAGATATAGTATCGAAAGGTGTAGACATCAGTAAGCTTCCAAGCGGCGCTTATGTGGTCAGGGTGTCGGGCGTTAACGGTATTCTCTCAACCAATAAAATCATTATTGCTCACTGATAACCAAACTTGTTACGGACTTCTTTTTAATTATCCATAATCAGACATAACCACATGAGTGAAATGTGGTTATGTCTGTTATCCAAAAATTAAAAAGAAGTCCCAACAATGTTTCATCTTATTTTTATAACATCCTACTAGTATCATGATTACAGCACTCATCGACCGCAACATCATTCTGCGTACAGGACTTCACACCATATTGAGTAGAAATTTTCCGGATATGCTGATTCTGGATGCTGAATCAGTGGAATCTTTTGGCCGGGAGCATAGGGACTTACAACCTGATCTGGTTGTTTTTGCCCAACAAATGGAAATAGACATTACAAGTGAAATTGTGCAACTAAAGAATTTTTGCAAACCAGGTGCTATTATGGTTTACAATATCGTCTTTGATGTGAAAGTGATACGGGAATATTTTAAAAATGGCGTTATAGGTTGTATTTCGAGAAGAATCAGTGAACCAGAACTTGTTAAATGTGTAACTGAGGTGTTGGACGGAAGGCGATACATAGGACAGGATTTTCAGGAGCTTATTTTGGAAGGAGCCCTTACAAACCCCTGGGCTCCAAAGACCGAAGGCAGACCTTTACTTTCTCCGCGAGAAAAGCAAATTGCTGTATACCTGAGCAATGGGTACAAAACAACATGGATCGCCAATGAACTGAAAAAAAAGCCATCGACAATCAGTACAATAAAAATGAATATTTTTAGAAAACTCAGCATAGACAATGTTGTTGCATTAAGGCAGATTATTACGACTGCCTAATCTTTCAGAAAATACCATCAGCCCCAGGTGATCGAAGAAAAAAAGTTCCTCCTTCTTTGTTCGCTGACCCGCATCAGGTAGCTAGCTGACCTGGCTATGTACGGCAGACAGGATCGGTCAGCAAGAATGCGTATGTGGGGGAGCGAATGCTGGAGTCCTTGCGACAGCTAACGGTAATATCTTTCTGGGCTATAAATCGGGTTTAACAGTGCGGCCAGCAACCGGCTAATTATTCACGGCACCTGGGCTATCAACTGAATTCATTTAGAAAGTTATTTTTTACAAGCGGGCAACTGAATATAAAAGTACTCATCACACTCTCACAGGGCAGTCTCCCCGGAAAAATTCCGGAATTATTATAATGTTCAACTAAACTTAAACAACTGACATGGCAAAAATCAATCCTTATATCAACTTTAAAGGGAATTGCGAAGAGGCCTTTAATTTTTACAAATCCGTTTTTGGAGGAGAATTTTTATTTAGAGGTCGGTACAAAGACATGCCTCCATCTGAAAATGGTCAGTCGCATGAAATAGATGGCGAAAAGATTATGCACATATCACTACCGGTTGGCCAAGAAACTTTACTGATGGGTAGTGACGTGGGAGGCGAATGGGCGAAAGATACCATTGATGGAAACAATATCCAGATTTCGATCAGTGCTGGTAGCGAGCAGGAAGCAACGCAGCTTTTTAACGGATTGTCTGTGGGAGGAAGGATCAATATGCCTTTGGAAAGAACGTTCTGGGGGTCGTTTTTTGGTATGTTGACTGATAAATTCGGAATTAATTGGATGGTTGATTATGATTATAGATTGGATGGTTGATTACGATTGTAAGTAGCAGTGATAGCCTAACAAGATGAAATTGAAGTTTTGTTAGGGCTATCATTTTTTTTAGTTTTCAATACCTTTTCGGCCGTGGGAAGTCAATCGTTGGTTTCAATTGAAGACGGTAGATTATAGCTTCTTGGGTCAACTCTAAAAGTAAATAGAAATAATTTGGGAACTCCAAGTGGCTTTGTCAAAAGATGTTGAAAAAATGTATCGCAAGTATGTCCTTGGTGCCTGTTTCTCTGACTCCTTGGAAGAACTTCGGATCTTACCTGTAATAGTTGAGACCTAATGCCTTTTTTAGAATTTCGCGATCAGTTTTTAAACGCTCATTTTCAGCACGTAGCTTAGCAACTTCAGCGGCCAGCTTTACTGACCTATCGTTGCTATTTTCCCCGGGAGTCGATTTTGTCTTTTTTGTTGCCATTCTTTTCCAACGATCAAGAACCGGGGTGGCGACCCACATTCTCGGCAATTCCAAATGCATCCGAGATATCTTTTGCACTTCTGCCAGAAGTCAGCATTCTGATCACTTCCTGCTTAAAATCAGCATCGTAGCTCCTTCGAACCATAACTGGTTTTTTGTCTTTCATTTTGCATCAAGATGTGCAAAAATGTGTGCCGGTTTTTGGATCCACCTCAGGCTGAGGTGGTTCTGTTTTGGTTTACACTTTTGCGGGTTAGTAAAATATTAAAAATCTCGATTCTCATCCGGTTTGTCGATGGTATTCGGCTTCAAAGGCAACTGGATTCAAATAGTTTAGAGAGGGCAAGGCCGCCGGCGCAGTGTAGCCTCCTGATATTGTAGTATCCGACAATGTATTCAAATAGAACGGATTTTAATTTTTTTAGACTCTCATCCGCCTTAAACCTGCTCTGGAACGACTAGGCCCATGCATTTGCCGTACGGATCATCAGCACGAGACATACCGCTGGCGGACCGCTTTGTTTCAGCTTAAAAGTCCTGATCAGCTTCTTCATTTTGTACGACAGATATTGTCCATCACGATCAGATCGGGGTACCTGGCGATACACGATCAAACCTGGCTTTACCCGCCGCTTTAAAGCGCATTTTTTAAGGATTTTATCGAAGATTGACTACTTTGAAATGGTGTATTTATTTGTTAACCAATTGATTGCTGTTGATTGTGCTCTCCGATTTTATATGGTCACATGGACTGAATGTTCGATGCTGGCATTCCAATAACGCCGGAAATGGTGAAGGTAGGATAAATGTTAAAAGAAAAATGATGGTGTTTTGTTAATGCCAGCTGCCAGAAATCGAGATGTTCATCTCTTCGTTTTCTATCTCCATCTCGATGGGAAAGATAATCTTGTACTGATCCATGTCGACTGTACAGGACCCGATTAAACCCGTGGAATCTCCCAGTAACTGAATGGAGTAGGATTCTGAGTAAAGCTTTGCGCTTAAAGAGGGGGGTACCGCTAACGTAACAGGCAATGGCAATTTGGTTGGATAGGTATCTGTTATCGCCAATGGTGTCTGCGCATTAATCCCATGAACGATGCGAAATGATAGATTTTGTGCGGGTAGATTTATGCTTTTGTAGGAATTCAGTTTAATTGTTTTCAATTTAAACGTCTTATGATCTTTGTCACAGCCAACAAACAACAGGCCGGTCAGCACTGCTAAAAATAATTATTTCATTTAATAGTACAATAATGATGTTTATGAAGCATTGCTTCATTGAATCATGGTACTGCGAAGCCGGATAAAATATTCTTGTTATTCTGGGGTACAAAGTTAGAAAAGGATGTAAGCTGTTTTTTCTTGAATCTGGCCATATTTTTAATCATTTCAGCCAAGTTGTAAATCGTGACAGAAATCCGGAATTTCATATACTTGCATGTATTCAGGGGAGATTAAATCAATCAAATAATTTCATCATGACCATGGATAAATTCCATCATTAGTCCTGTCATGGCCGGATTAATGGTTGTTAATTTGGCTTTCTCAAAACGTTTGTCAGATTGGTCAGAAAATTGAAAATGATGAAAGAGCAAACCAGGTTAATCCGTAGTCAGGCAGAAAAATCTGCATTCAGGGAGCACGCTGTGCCACTTTATCTTACGTCAAGTTTTACTTTTGAAGATGCTCAGCATGGGACTGCGATATTTGCCGACGAGATAGACGCCAATGTATACTCCCGTTTCTCAAATCCAAACACATCCGAGTTCGTTCGGAAAGTTTGCTAAATGGAAAGAGATGTTAATGTAGCGGGCAATCCACGCGGTCAAAGTATGCTGAAACCCGTCAAAGACAGCGATCCCAAAAGCAATCGGTCCGATGACTGCCAGCACGATCAGATGAAAGGTCCGTATTGTATTGATACATAAAGCTGCCGATTCAAACACAACCCGGAGCACTTCGCTGAGCGCAGCCTTGATCGAGTTTCTGAAATTGTAAGACTGTTTGGACATGTAAAATTTGATGTCATTGGAGATGCCGTCAGTAAAACCCTCGGATAGGCTGTCCAAAATTTGTTAATATTTTCCTTCATTTTTGCATCCATACCTTATCAAACGAGCCAATAGCGATGTGCCTAAAAAAGATTGAAAGCGAGCTGAAAAAAAAAGAGAACGAGCTGCGGGAACTACGGAAAGAGAACCGGCAATTACGTTGCAAAATAAAAGAGCTTGCTGCCAGCAGCAGTGTGTGGAAGGATAAATTTCTTACGACCAAAAAAAAGCTAAAGATGCAGGCTTTACCCTGCTCGGGTTCAGTTACATCCAGGATTGACAGACATAAATATGACGCGCTGCTAGTGGATCTTTCTGTCAATATTTATGTACTGGGACGCAGCGGTTTCCGCCGGGTTGTCAGTATACTTTCCTATTTAAACAAGACGCTGCAATGGGACTTAAAGCAGCTGCCCTGTAAAAGTTCCGTGGAAAATTGGGTTCAGAAAGCCGGTTACCACATTTATGCCAACGTGGATGATGAAAAATACCAGGATGGTTATGGTATCATCGTCGATGAATGCATGGTAGTAGGCCAGGAAAGGATGCTGGCAGTGCTGGGCGTGCCGGCGGCTAAAACAGTCCCAACGGCCCTGAACTTAGGCGATGTAGACATATTGGCTTTAAAGGTAAAAACCAGCTGGGACGGTGCGGCCGTGGAAGCGATGGTGCAATCGGTTACTGAAAAAATGGGGAAACCCGCCCTGTATGCCATCAGTGACGGGGCGACCAACCTTAGAATGGGGCTGTACAAAGCAGGCATACCCCGTATCTGTGACAGTGGGCACCAGCTTGCCTTGTGACTGAGCAGATCTATAAGCATGTGCCTGAATTTATCTCCTTCAATAAAGCCATGGCACTGTGCAAATTTAAGGAAGTTATGAAGCCCACAGCCTATTTGTTACCACCCAGGCAACGCAGCATAGCCCGCTTTATGAACCTGTCAAAGACCGTAAAATGGGCAGCCAGCATGCTGGGCATACAATCCGGTTTCAATGAAGACCAACAGAAAGCATTTGACTTTTTAAACAGTTATAAAGGTCTGATCCGTGAACTTGGCATTGTTTTTGAGATGGTCAATGTGCTGCTGCGGATTTTGAAGAACGAAGGCCTGTGTTATGGCAGCATAGCCGCCTGTATCGAAAAATGCAGCCTTTACAACGGACCTATTTACCCGAAAATAGAGCGGTTAATCTGCCGTATCAAAGACTATCTGCAAGGCGAAAAAGAAAAATTGCCTGATAGCCAAACGCTATGGCATGTTTCGTCTGATGTGATAGAATCGCTTTTTGGCTTGTATAAAAGCCGGAAAGCAAGCAACAGTTTACATGGTGTAACCCCTTTTGCGCTATCGCTGCCATTGTTCACAAAAACACACAGAGAATCATCTACCATCCATTGCGATTTTAAACAGGCCTTGGAAAGTGTTTTTATGGCCAATTTAAAACAATGGAATACAGATAATCTCATTGTTAATCAGGTCAATAGAAGAATCCAAGCTTTCAAAAAGTGAAAGAACAAAAATAACTATTTTGGACAGCCTAGCCCTCGCAGTATCCATCCCCGTAGGTATATTTGAGCCACTTCTCGCGCGATCCCTTCTGATCATCACCCACATATATCTCCCAGAATTTGGATGATTTAACGGCCTCTTCCTTCTTTTTTAAAAGCAGGGCAATGGCTTTGTCCGAATCCTGGACCATCCCTGAGGTTTCTCGGACGGTAGGAGAGAGCACCGCATTGAGAAGCGCGATCACCGAAGGGAAGATAAAGATGGCAAAACCCAGCACGAACGGACGGAAAAGCGGATAAAAGTCAATCGCTTCGACATTGGCAAGATGGCGCCAAACACGTGAGGCGATATACCAGCTTTCAGAACGTTTTGGCAAGATTATGCAGGACCGTACAAGTTACTCCATCAACCGGACAGACACCTCGATCAGCCGGTCAAAGCAGCTTGATATGGCCATCCCGGCCTCCAAAATTGCCGGGCTTAGTTCTGGCGAATTTGTCGGCATGGTAGCCGATAACCCCGATGAGAAAATCGAGCTCAAAACCTTTCATGCTGAAATTATTAATGATCATAAGGCGATTGCAGCCGAGCAGCAGGCTTACGTGCCCATCCCAGCAGTCAGAACGCTGGATGAAAATATGGTTAACCGAAATTACAATGAGATTCGTCAGGATGTTCAAAGTATTGCTGACAGCGAGCTCGAACGTATCCTGGAAGACCCCGGCTTAACACATTTGATTATTCAGAAAAATAGATCCAGATCCTAGCTAAAACAAACCGAGTCATGAAATACGCAGCAGCAGATTTTGGTGCCTGTGACCACCTGAATACGGAAATCGAGATCATATAAAATCGAACATTGTAGTTAGATGTAAATGATTGATTAGTAAAAATAGGCTAGGGGTGGATGTTTTCTTGAAGTGGTCTTTCTGTCGCGGAATCCACTGCTCCCTGTATGCGAATTCTCCACCGAATACTACATAGTAAAAACAGAGGTAACAATTGCGTGGATTGTCATAAGGTGTAACTGATTTTGACGGGATCGCAGTCCAAAATAATTCAAAAATTCACGATGTTATACAGGCATACCACCAATAGGCCCTATCCACTGATACATGCAAGGGAAGGAAATTTTGACTTATTTTGGTTTTGTACTACGCTACTCAGAGTAGTCATATTGAATTCTGACGTAAAAATCTTGATCCCGACCTTTAGCCCAATCCCTTAACAACACATCGGATAGGATTTTTTTTAACCCTGGAAGTGAAGCTGATTTGGACAAATAACCAGTTGCTCCCCATCTTCGTGCATTTTCGATTTCCTCTTCATCCCGTGAAGTGGAAAGAAAGAAAACGGGAATTTTGTCGGAATAAAACGTCCGGATCTCTACCAATGTCTCGAAACCATTTTTCACCGGCATATTGATATCCAGAAATATAAGATCCGGTGTAAGCGGGGCAATAATGCTCAGTGTATCCAGTAACTGTTGTCCGTTGCTGTGGACATACAAGTCGCTCCTGATACCAATTTGAGCAACAGCGTCCTTAAAAAGATCAATATCATCGTTGTCATCATCAGCAAGAAACAACAATCGATCATTGTACTGTGACTCATCTCGGCTAGTCATATTCTCTGCTATTTAAGATTAACACATAAATTTTGAGCGACTGGAAGGGGCTTCAAATTTAACGGTAAAAGCATTTTTCTCCAAACTTATTGGAAAAATCTAATATCCTTCTCTGTGAAATTAGGCTTCAAAAAAATATGATCTCTAGGATTGATTTTTCCATGTGGGGTACCGATATTTTCAGTTCCTTTAAATGTTGCTCTACTGTGGTCTGAGTGGAAATTTCGGTGCCTGTGACCACTTGAATACGGAAATCGAGGTCATGTAAAATCGGATATTGCAATTGAATACAAATGATTGATTCATAAAGAAACACACTAAGGTCAAACTTTTTCTCAAAGTGGCCATTCTGTTGCGGAATTGAAGATCTTCCTGATTGTCAGATGGTTGAAGGTAGGGTTTTCGGTGTTTTCTGAGGTCAGGAAGGTCATGATTAATCAGGGCTCCACGTTGTATTGTCATACTTTTGGGTTTTCCCGAAACCATGATTTGTTTTACATAGCCGTTAATATTACCGAATAACCTGAAAAGCCCCCAAGAGATTAGATACTCTTGGGGGCTTTTCAGGTTATTCGGGTTCTATTTTGGTTTATTCGACAATAACGATCCGGATTGTTTTTTGCGAAGCTCCAGCAGTGACCTTGACTAAATAACCCCCAGTGGTTAGACCCTCTGTGGACAATTGGATACTTGTTGAATCGATGTATTTTTCAAGTATTTCCTTGCCGGCGGCATTGAATATTTTTACATATCCTGAGCCTTTGTAAGCGGGTATCGAAATGTTTATGATTTCTCCTGCTGCCAGTACGGTTGGCCACGCAACTATAGCCGGCACATTCTCGAAGCGCACCGACCGGATGCTGCTGTAAGCATAAGTGCCATCAGTATCGATCATTTTTAACCGGTAGTAGAGCGTACCTGCCAGCATCGCTGCATTTCTGTCAATGAACTGGTAGTTGCCCGCTTTAAGGTCGTTGGACTCCTCGGTACCCACGTAGGCGAACTGCTTTGCATTGAGCGAACGTTCAATTTCATAGCGGTCGAAGTTTACCTGATCGGCCGCCTTCCATGTAAGCAAGACATCATTTTCCTGTGACATGGCCTGAAATGATATCAATCGCACCGGAAGGGCCGGATTATACCCAACTGCCGCGGTGGCATTGTCGGTCAATCCCGTACTGGTCTCGGTCAACGTATAGGTAATAGTCGTTGGATCGCTGGCGAAACCAGGATTGGGATCGAAGGTCAGATTACCTGTGGCAGGGTCATAGGTCCATAGGCCTTGCCCTGGGACGGTCAGCGTGTTACCCGATACCGAGCTGCCGGCGGGCAATCCAATGGTGGTCAGCAGAACAGAAGTATTGGCGGGTGTCGCCGGGCTTCCATCGGAAAGCAAATCGTTGGTCAGGATGCTCTGGCTGACATTAGCCCCGGGCGTATTGCCTGTGCTGCTATCGTTGTTTGCTGCCGGGGCTACCTGATTATAATCGACAGCCGCGGTGGCATTGTCGGTCAATCCGGTACTGGTCTCGGTCAACGTATAAGTAATTGTCGTTGGATCGAGCGCGAAACCAGGATTCGGATCAAAGATTAGGTTGCCGGTGGCCGGATTGTAAGTCCACACACCTTCGCCTGGCACAGTCAGCGTATTACCCGAAACCGAGCTTCCTGCCGGCAAGCCGGTCGTTGTCAGCGTAACAGTGGTATTAGCCGGTGTCGCAGGGCTTCCATCAGAAAGTAAATCGTTGGTCAGAATGTTCTGGCTAACATTTGCACCGGGCGTATTGCCTGTGCTGCTATCGTTGTTCGCTGCCGGGGCTACCTGAGTATAATCAACGGCAGCGGTGGCATTGGCGGTCAATCCCGTACTGGTCTCGGTCAACGTATAGGTAATAGTCGTTGGATCGCTGGTAAAACCAGGATTCGGATCGAAGGTCAGATCACCTGTGGCAGGGTCATAGGTCCATACACCTTGCCCTGGGACGGTCAATGTGTTTCCTGAAACAGAGCTACCGGCGGGTAATCCAATGGTGGTCAGCAGCACAGAAGTATTGGTCGGTGTCGCAGGGCTTCCATCGGAAAGCAAATCGTTGGTCAGGATGTTCTGGCTGGTATTTACACCTCGTGTATTGCCCGAGCTGCTATCGTTGCTCGCTGCCGGGGCTACCTGAGTATAATCAACGGCAGCGGTGGCATTGTCAGTCAATCCCGTACTGGTCTCGGTCAGCGTATAAGTAATAGTCGTTGGATCGCTGGTGAAACCAGGATTCGGATCGAAGGTCAGATCACCCGTGGCAGGGTCATAGGTCCATAGACCTTGCCCAGGCACGGTCAGCGTGTTTCCTGAAACAGAACTGCCGGCGGGCAATCCAATGGTGGTCAGCAGAACAGAAGTATTGGCCGGTGTCGCCGGGCTTCCATCGGAAAGCAAATCGTTGGTCAGAATGTTCTGCTTCGCATTCGAACCGGGTGATACGCCACCGACATTGTCGTTTACCGCATCAGGAGGGAGAATGCAATTAGCGGGCTGAATGCTTGCATTTTGCGAGGAACCCAAGATTTGTCCGCCCGAAACGGAACTAGGCACCCCGTTTAAATCAACACTATTCCCAAGGTTATAATCAACTGGCCCTGCACTTCCCGTGTAACCTCCACCGGAATTTCCGCCTGGCAATGAAGAATGGATAAGGTTGGCGGTTGTTATCGGGTCGCTACCGTCGTTGGTACCACCTTCCATGGCATCCGAGCATCCGTCGCCGTCGCTGTCAAGGTCATGCTGGTCGAAGATTCCATCTCCATCCGTATCGGTTGAACAGCTTGGCTTGGGCTCCATGCTTGGATTGTATGTTTGCCCGAAGGTAAAGCTCACCTCATGAAGCCTTACACCGCTAGTGGTGGAACCGGAGTTAGCCAAAATCCTGAACTCGCTGTATTTACCGGCGGGGTTTAAGGAATTGGTAAAAGTGTAGGTTGTATTGGGTGTACTCATGGCTAGACCGTTCGAGAGTATATCCCAGGAACTGCCATTCCAACCTTGCAGCACGAAAATGCTTGAAGGGAAGGCATTATTGATCCCGATCTTAACCGTTACCGCTGAAATGGTCAGCGGCGTAGCCAATGGGAGCGTTATGTCTACGAGTGCCTTACCCGAGTTGTTGGCCGAGAAGGCTAAATCGACCCAGGTATTGTCATTTCCGTCAATGGCTGCTGCAAATGTGGTAGTTGCAGCGGAATGGAGCGTAAAGTTGGTTTGTATGGTAGATGCGGCTTTTAATTCGCCGAGTGTATAATAACATGCCGGGCTTTCGACCGCATCTTGAATACCATCATTGTCATCATCGATATCGGCCGTGTCATTGATACCATCTCCGTCCGTATCGATGTGATCACACGAATTGTAATTGCTCGCAACAGCATAGTTGTAAGTGTAAATATATCGGTAACTGTTTGTGTCGATGGCAGCTTGAAGTTGGTCGGCTAGTCCATTACCGTTATAAGGTCCGTTGATCTGTGAATTGGCAACAGGTGCGCTGGAATTTACCGAACCGCTTCCACCATTCTCCACAATGCCGGCAGTTGTTGTTACGCCGGATTTGTTAAAAGTACCTGCTTCAACGGCATCGGGGCAGCCGTCGCCGTCGCTGTCGCGATCCAGGCGGTTAGGAACACCGTCGTTGTCAGTATCCAGATCGCTACCACAGTTGGTTGCCGAGGCGCCTTCAAAGAATCGAAGCCCCATTTCATCTATTGTGACGGACGCCAATGTAGTTAACGCATACATTCTCAAATAGTAGGTAGTATTCGGAGCCAGGTAGGCAGGGTCCGAAGCCGCAACTGCTTTCACCGGGCCGGTATTGGCGGGTACGTTAGCAATGGTTGCTGTACTTGTTGTGCCATCGCTCAATACAATCGGATTCATGAAGCTGGGCTCATCGTCTATCAACACTCCGAAAGGCACAAGCGGTGTCATGGTTTCATAGGTCCACGCATCTACATATACTCCTTTTGCCCCTGTCGTAAATATCGCGTATTGGTAGTCGCCTTTTGCTATGGCATCGGTCAACGTGCCATTATTGTCAAGCCCGGTCAGGTTCCATGCGCCGGATGCGGACGGTGGAATGCTTGTCCCCGTTCCCGGCGTCCATGAAATATTCGGCTTCCAGCTGAAAAAAGCAAGACTTGCGGCGGGAGTCTGTTCCTGTTCCCTATCCCACAAAATTGCACTTGCCGTAGAACTTGCCAGCGGGCATTGTACCATTTCCACGGTATCCAATACCCCGTCATTATCGTCGTCAAGGTCTGCGAGATCTCCTACACCATCGCAATCGACATCACCCAATGCTTTTACCGATGTGGTGGCTGCTCCGTTGAGACCGGAATAGCAGCCATTGGCTATGCTATGGAAAGCAGCATAAAACTGGCGACCCGCGGTCGTAGCTGCTCCCGGGTTAGCTACTCTGTTAGCATCCGTTGCAGGATTACTTGTATGCCAGGTCAATTCCGCTCCGATAGGCGTATTGCTTGCCGTAATGTCACTCAGATTGAAAGTTGTGCCCGGGCACGAATTCGAGATAGTTGAAGCCGATAATGTCGGTGCGATTGTAATGTCGCAAGTATTGCAAGCCGTCCTTGAAACTGTTATCGCATCAATATTAACGTAAACACCATTTTCCGTGGCACCGGTAACATTAAGCATGTTGAAGTTAGGAACTCCCACCGGAACAGTATATGTAACATCACTCCAAGAAGTACTTGCCGGAAAAGCATTGTTCATGACAGAACCTGAATTAAACACATTGCTACCAGCACTGGAAAGCACAATAGGACCCCGCCTGGTATCGTTCTGGTAGCTTCCCCTGATTGTAATAACATCTCCTCCCTGAAAACCGCCGGTACTGACATAAAGTACATTGGCTCCGTCACTGTAAAGTTTTCCTCCAGTATTATTTTGAGTATTCTCGCTAATGCTTGTAAATCCATCCAAATTCCCGTTACTGACCCAGTCAACCTTTGGTGTAATTGTGGAAGAACCATAAGGGCAATCCAGGGCAATCCAGGGCGACCCTGGCGACTTCGGAGTCATTGTAGACGTTCGCAACAGGAGTTTTACCGCCCTTGGGGAGGCGTTCGGTTTCCGGCTCGCGGTTGACCGCGTAGATGAGCATAGAGCACATGGCTACGGGCAAGAGTAAAATTCGGTTCATTGATATTGGCTGATTTGTGTAAATAATCGAGGGAATGATTACCGTCTATATCACTGACGGCCAACCGATTTTCATATTTCAAAATTACTATCAGCATTGCTGACAACTTGTAACAAATCGAATATTAAAGTGTCTCATATTTTGTTACTTTATAACAAATTTGCGACAAAATAACAATCGTTTTTAGTCAGGAGCCTAGTTGACAATAAAATCCCATTTCTATCGAAAACAGGAATTCCTGAGAAAGCCAGATTAGTATTTTGGAAAACTACATACTCTCTTCAACAAGATCACTGGTTTTTATTCCGAGAACCAGGACTAAAGTTTGTTTGGTCATTTCCCAATTACTGTAGGGAAGCGTTAATTCAAGTTTGGTGTGCGGCAGTTCGGGATTGTTTACATGTACATTCTTGTGGTAAACTTCGTTTAGTAGTGCCACTATGTCCACAAACTATACACTCGAAAAGTGCAAAAATTCCCGATTTTATCAACGTCTGGACAACACAACCATTCTCCGTGTCATCCGGCGCACCGTCGTTGTCATCGTCAATATCTGCACTGTTGATGACTCCGTCTCCGTCGAAATCGTCACTGGGGCCATATTGCAATGAGTAAGTGTATGATGACAGACTTCCGTTACCGGCCCAGGGCTTTCCGATCTCCAATACCCAGTCGCCGCCTTTACCGGTAATGTCATCAGATGCAGAAATGCTGAGCCCTAGGGTACTTTCGAGATACTCCACAGCCTCTTGTCCTTTTCGTCCCTTTCCAAATTCACAACCGTAAATATTCAAATGGTGAATTTGAGTTGGAATGTTTGGTGTTACGGTTCTGAGAAAGGCCGCGATCTGTCCGGCATTCTTCCATTCTCCATCAATCAGCAACTCGCCAGGGCGGCCGTGCGAAAGCAAGTGATATATATTGGTATCGAATTCGGCCGTTTCAAGGCCAGACTTCTTTACTGCGGCATCGATAAAAACATTCGGCATTTGTTCCCGATAGGTTTTCTGGCTGGAAACCTGGCGCTGGGAGAAACTCCGTTCCGGGGCTTGTACCGGGAGCACTCCATGAAGCACCCAGGGTAAACACAGCAAAATAGAGAATGTAAATTGTTTCATAAGGTATGTGAATTTGTAAAATGAATATGTATGTCAACTTTGTTATTTAATTTAAGTGTTAAACCTGTTTGGCAGGGTCAAACATGAGCTATACGCTCAACCTTTAAACAGTAAGTTTTAGGATTGACAAACAAATTTTCTTGATTCTTATAAACTGAATTTGGCAGAGGGTAAAATGATTTAAATCAATTAGTTGGCTGTCAAATACAATATATCTTATGCAATTGTACACACAAATCGTATTTTATTGATGTCGCAAATTCGTTCGGTGACGGTCACCATATTTGCGATATTGTAACAATATTGTTAATCGTATAAAATCAATCAAACGATCCGTTCTCAGCAGAGGAGAAAGCATTTTACGATGGACTTTGTTGAGCGCATCTCTATCCCGCATGTAACGAAATTGGAAAAAAGCCCCTGCGTAACGGATCAAAGATGGGAACTATCGCGAAAGTGACATTATCTGTTTTGTCGTGAAGGATTGGACGATGTAACAGAGCTGGTACTTTTAAGCAATATCAAGCGCAGTCTCTGCAGGTTTTATGTTTCTTGCCCGTAATTTTTTGCTGGTTTGTAGTTCGCTTTTACTGCGTATGAGCTCGTTTCAAACAAACAATTCTTGTGTTCCAAAATGAAACAGATCGGCGTCCACACAAAATTTGCCGCAAAAGTCCGGACGGCGAAGTACGGATGTCGTCAAAGATTGTTAACGATTTAGTCGATAATGTTTATTCCTACTTACCAGTCCATTAAATGAGCGGATGAAGTGCGTCCCCCCTTAACTCGCGCCCATGCATCCCGCCAGGGGGTACCTCACGACGTGAAACTACGCTGCCGTAACTACGATAAAATGTAGTGATTACGACAAATCATAGTGATCAAAAATTTTCCATGCCCTTAAAACTATTTTACGGGTATGCGCTAGGTTTTGAAATTTGGGCGGAGGTGAAAATCGATTACATAGTTTCCTACATATCTTCGCAATACTATTAGGCAGAGAACCGGCGGACGATATCGATTAATTTGGGGTCTTTCGGCTGGGAAAGGTTTTCGATGCCCACAATGCAGGAGACAGGTTAATTTTTACTTTTTGAATGTTTTGAGTAATTTAATTGTGCGAAAATCAGATACTAACAGAACTGAATCAAGCCGTTCGGAAATACTGGTGGAAGCATAATATTACAACAGTTGCTGTTTTAAAAATCTTTGGCGCCAGGAACTTGATCGTAAAATGTTTTCCTTTCAGGGACAGGTGATGCAATACAAATGGTAGTGCCTTTCGCAAATTTGTGTCAGTGTCACAAATTTGCGACACTGACTTATACATAGTTTGGTATATTTTGGGTGCTGAATTTAATCCCATAGTATGAAGCGATTAATAGGTGAAGAGCCTCCAGTTATGGGCGTAGGATTTTGCCAGATGACCAAAAAATATCTGGCTGGTTCGATCTTTGTAGAAGTGGATAGTTTCTGGCAGGAGGTGGAGGCGTCGGGTGCCGGATGGTTTGACCTAGTGAGTATGGATATGACAATCTCAGTGACGAACTCCGTACAGATGGAGGAGAAAATCAAGACGGTATTTCTGTTAACTCGTTTTATTAATGTCTTCGAGTGGTGTTTGAACCTTCTCCCAGGTAAAACCGGGGCCGATAAGTCCGTTTCGAAAAAAGCGTCAGGGGCGGAATCTCGCCTGGCGTTTAGGAAGGTGCTTTTCATGAACGGGAGATCGAGACTGTGCTTAACAGTTCCACATCGACCTCCATACCCGCTGGCTGCGTATTTTCAAGAAAATGCGGACGAACAACGCGTTTGTCCTAGGCCGAAAGTATGAGCAGATGTACCTCGAAAAATAAATCTCAGCTCGTATTTGAATAGCCTTTTAATGGCAACTTAACCTTCTGTTATATGTCTATTTTTGAACATCTTAGAAGAAAGTTAGATATTTCTCCTGAAAGGGAAGAATTTTCGGTGATCCACGACACGGTGGCTGGTGGCATCGAATTTAAAGGTACCAACCTTTGGATTCTGATTTTCGCTATCTTTATTGCTTCGGTTGGATTGAATGTCAATTCTACGGCCGTGATTATTGGTGCCATGTTGGTTTCACCTTTAATGGGACCTATCCTCGGAATGGGGTACGGCATTGCGACCTACGACTTTGATTTGTTTAAGAAAGCATTCTTTAATTATCTTTTTGCGTTGTTGGTTGGGCTGTTGACGTCGGCAGGCTATTTTTACATTACACCGATTTACCAGGCCCATTCCGAATTACTGGCCCGGACACAGCCTAATATATATGATGTGATTATCGCATTGATGGGCGGGTTGGCCGGTATTGTTGCGATATCTAGCCGGTTTAAAGGGAATGTGATTCCGGGCGTGGCAATTGCCACGGCGCTGATGCCACCGCTTTGTACGGCCGGCTACGGGCTGGCGACTGCCAACTGGCAGTTTTTCCTGGGCGCTTTTTACCTTCTGACAATCAACACGGTTTTCATAGGGAGTGCAACACTGATCACCGTGCGGCTGCTCGGCTATCCGGTTAGGAATTCTGCGGATGAAAACCAGAAACGGATGGCCAACCGGTGGGTGTCCTTCATCGCCGTGATTACCACTATTCCTGCGATTTACTATGGTTGGTTGCTGGTCCAGCGGGAAAACTTTATCCAGCGAGCCAATAATTTTATCGTCAACGAAAGCTTCATTGAAGGGGATTTTTTGTTGAAAAATGAGGTGGATCCCACGCACAGGCGAATCAAGCTTATTTATGGAGGCAAAACGATCAGTAATACCGAAAAGGAGAGGCTCGATAAACGAAAGCGTATTTATGGCCTGGCTGACGCGCAGCTGACAGTCCAACAAGGCTTTTCGGTTTCCGACGTATCGTCTGAGTTTTTAAAGGGAGAGTCATACCAGACAGAAATTGCCCAATTGAAAAGCCAGCTTGGACGATCGTTGCAGGCGCAGGACAGCGTTGTGCAGTCCAAGGGAATGGGAGGAATGCTATTCACGGAAATGAAGTTGCTGTTTCCGGAAGTGGCCTATTGCTCGGCCGAAAAACAGACATTTGTCGGAAAAACGGGACAGCGGCGCAACTACACGGTCGTAGTAGTAGGTTCGGACGCGCCCGCGCGGACGACTCGCTCGCTCGGGCAGATCTCAGGCTGGTTAAAGGTAAGGGTTAAAAGCGATTCTCTCAAGATATTTGTGGAGAGAGCGACCTTTTGAGATAACCGGTATAAAGGCAGCTAAAAATAGGGAACGAATTATTTGCGACAATGTAACAAATTGAAAGATCGGATTTCGGTTGCTTGGTTATGCCACGGTCAATGTATTCGATATGTATTAGGATTCATTTCGAAAATTACAGAGCTTGCCAAGATGTTGATAATTAAAATGTTGTAAAAATACTTTTGTTAAGTAGAAATTTATGTCATATTTATATTACAAAAAATTACTTAAATTTTGTAATGTTATCAATTATTGTCATCATGTGACCTATTTCGGTTGCAATAAGAGCCCCCCTAAATGATAACAGGTATGAAGCGGATATTAATTGTTGAGGACCATCCGATCATGAGTGCCGGAACGTGTCAGATGATCAGAAGTTTTTTGACGGATGCGGTATTTACTGAGGTAGACACTTTTTGGAAGGCTTTACATGCTGCAAATGTAGAGCAATTCGACCTTGTGATAATGGATATCGGAATACCTGGAGGAAATTCAGTTCAGATGGTCGTGAAGTTCCGAAGTGTTCATCCAAATTTACGGCTGTTGATGTTTTCGAGTTTTGATGAACGTATTTATGCGTTACCCTATGTTAAAGCTGGTGCAACCGGTTTTATTTCCAAAAAGGCCTCCGAAACAGAGTTTCGGAGAGCAATCGAAACTGTACTTTTCAGAGACAGGATTTACCTTAGTGACGATGTCCGTGATTTGACGTTGAATACTTATATCAAACCCCATGCAATCCAGGTGTTTTCTCCAAATGTATTGGAGTCGCTTTCGATACGGGAAAAGGAAGTTTTACAATTGTTCTACGCCAGAAAAGGAGTAACAGAAATCGCTGCGCATCTTAACCTTTCCACCTCAACGGTCAATACACATCGTGTTCGCATTTTTAACAAAATGGGCGTGGATAATATTTTCGACCTCATTCAGAAGTATGAACAGTTATGTCATGGGGAATAGACACAGTGTTTAAGATACCATAACATCTTAAAAATACGACTCTTTTTCAGATGAGGTAAAAAACAGACAAGCTCCGTTGGATATGAATCATTTGTTATACCAAGGGAGCTTGAATTATTGTACGGAAATGGTGTTTGCTTCTTAACGACAAATTACGTCAGGGCTTTTTTGATTTGCCGAATAGCCAGTTACCAGTCTCCACAACCAGATATCGTACGGTCCAGGTAGTATCGTCAAAGTACAACTAGTTTTATAATAGATGTGTCGGTTGGTGATATGCGTTACCATTTAATTGATCTTTTCTAAGAGATGACCCGCGTTAAGAAAAAAGTTGTTGATCGCGTCTTTTTGCTGAAGTGCGAGTATATCGGGATTGATTTGACTGGCGGCGGTTTTAACATTGTCGGCCTCTGAAGCAAGACTGGGATAATGTTCCCGCTGAATCTTTTGCAAGTTTTCTGACAGTATATCTGCTGCTTTCCGTATATCGTACGCGTGCGTAGCTTTGAGCGGATTTTCCATTATGTTATTGGCATACCTCGTCACTTTCTCAGCACTACCGTCAAGAGTCACTTCCGAAAAATCGGCGGCGGCTGTTGTCGCCCATAATAATTTTAACAAGGCCTGACTACTATATTCATGATCCGGTTTCATCTGATCCGTGTTGTGAGTAATATAGTCAACGTACATATTTATTGCGTCGTTATTTTCCCGTACATCTAATAATTTCGTTTTGCTTTTCGGTTTATCGTTCAAATTATCGATGTATAATAGTAAGGCGAGGCCTACTATTAAAATCAACGATAAATTCCGTCGCAGCACGCTTTTTTCTGAGCTTTTTCTGTAATAATCCATGTAAATACTTGGTTAATGATTGTATTCTGTTTGCTGGGTAGGTGGTTTGTTAAAGTAGGACAGCCATGCTTAACATGTCTCCTAATGTACGATACCTCATCTCAATATGCCTGTAATAAAATGACGGACGGACTTTCATAATTTTGCGACAGTCGAATTAAATAGTTGACTCGATGGCAATCGAATTGTTACAAAAATGACCGGATTTACCGACTAATTTTGAATTGTTACCAAAATGTAAACATGATGTTTCAATAGTTTCCATAATAGCTTTTAGTGTTTATCTAGTTGATGAAGCTTATCCCTTTATGCCAGGCGCTGGCCTGCGCTATTTTATGCAGTTTATGAAAGCGGCGCTCAATAGAGCGTAAGGTTGAGGTGACATATAAGGTTGGCAGAAATTTTTTGAGAAGCAGTTTAACGTTTAATGCCAAAGGATATCCTGACTTGAACACACTCGCATCGTCGAAATGTCCGATTCATTCTGGCCAAAGCCACGTGGTAATCTATCGATTTGCGGATGTGCCTACGACAATGGTGTCAATTTTTTTTCAATGCAAATAGGGTGTGTTTTTTGTTTTGTCCTGTTAAAATACCTTCTGCCGATCGAACTTTGAAATACGACATCGATGCAGTGGATTTGTCAGATACATATTTTTGATCGCGTTATTTTTTAAAAATACATAAGGATTCTCTTGTGAGTCATCAGACCTTATCACGAATTAAACTGTAAGACAGTTTTGGAGTCGGCAATCGTCCAAAATTTGGTTTCGCACGCTAATCTGAAGGCCTAGAGCCGACTGCCGAAAGCACTACAAAATAAATCTTGATAATGTCTATTGCTAATAATAATTACTTGACAATTTCAACTATGATATTAAAAGAAGTGATTGCAGTTATCGGCTTTCTATTTATGCCGATTGCTTCGTACAGCCAGGTAGTATCGAAAGATTCAATTAATGTCCTGTATGCCCGGAAGGAAATGTTGGGAATCGGTAAAAAACTCAATGAATGCAGATTAGAACTTGCGAGGCTTGAAAATCAGTTACAAGAGAAAACGGCGCAGGTAAACCAGACTGCTGAAACGGCTCAGCGATCGGCGGATGAAAATAAGGAAGCTGCGATCGCGCTCGAAAAGGATTCGCAAGACAGAAAACTTGCGCGTCAAGCAAAAAGGGCCGCACGTAAAGCGCATCGTGATGCGAAAAAAGCCAGAAAGGCAGAAAAAAGGCATAAAGACCTTACCGGGGATATTGAGTCGCTCAAAAATAAGGTGGCTGAATACGAAGCTCAACTGGCAACGTTAAAAATGCCCTGACTAAAACCGATGAAACTGATTTAAGATAACCTGTTGTGACTGGCAAATGGGGTACTCCACGAAATTCCAAATTGTACGAACTCAACTCATTTGCATGTGGTAAAATGTTGCATTTTGTTTGGACAAAATTGAACCTTGTTTTAAAATGAATTTTGGGACAACAACTAAAAGCCGGTTTTACCAGCATAAAGTCAAAATTACTATCCGGGTGATGGCGTTTACTGGTAAACAATATTTTATCTATTAAAAATTAACATAATTGTTGTACCCTCATGGGTTGAAACAGCCTTAATCCGAATTCCCAGTAACATGGTAATTTCCTTAACCATAATCAGCCCCAGCCCTAGGTTCGGCGGCGTTTGAGGAGGATTGGAGAAATCGGCGCTGACAGCATCGTAGATACGATTTAACCAATCAGTTATCCCGTCATCCATTCCAAATCCTGAATCAGTAATGGTAAGTTCAATGGTATCCTTTTCGGCCTGGGTCACAGCAATATGAATAACTTGTCCGTACGTATGCTTCAGGGCGTTGTCGATCAGATTGTGTATGATTATTTCAATCATCACCCGATTGGTGTTTACTGTAAGGTCTGGGGCACATTCCAATTGAATGGTTGCCTGGTTCTCATGTGCGATTTCACTAAAAAAAATATCTTGGCTTCTAAGATTTCGCAGACCTGGATTACTTCGTAAACGATTTTGCCTTTTTTATTATATGTTGCTTTGATAAACGTCAACAGGTCGTCAGCCAGTCTGTAAACTTTAAGTGTCGAGTTGCCGATTGATGTGCCTAGCCGGACCGTCTCAGGATCATCCGGCTGGCGGGAAACCTGTTCCAGATAACGCGGGATACAAGCACTCAGAAATTTCAGCGGAGCGTGAAGATCATGGTTAATGGCCCCGACGATGCGCATCTGTATATGTAACTGGGTCTGCAATGCTTGATCAGAAGCTTTCAGATTTTCCAGGGTCCGGGACAAATCGGAGGTATGTTCCTGCACCTTTCGCGCCAATGATGCATTTTGGTGGACCAAACGGCGCACATGCCACCGGATCCCTTGCCAGAAAGCTAGACCCAACACCAGCAGCACTAACGAGATAAACCACCAGCTAAGGAACCAAGCCGATTCGATGATCAAGGTAAGGCGCTTCTCCAGATGTCTGCCTCCAAAGCCGATATTCTGACGGACAGTAAGGGTATAAACACCTGCGTTTATGCGATACAAATCAATACGTTCTGCTTTGTTTATCCGTTCCCAATTTTGCGGGTCTTTTGCGGATTGCTGAAGAGAGTAGAAAAACTCGACGTTATCAGTAAGCAGCCCCATAAAGGGAGACCTTACATTCAGAGTGAAGTGTTTGTAATTGTATGGCAAACGTATGGTGTCGTTTGGACTAATCGGCAGCTTATCGAGCGTGAAGCCTTCAAAACGTATAGGAGCTGACAGGTCAGGAAGTGGTATGTCTTCCGGCTTAAACCAGACTAAGCCATTCATCGATGGGAAAGAAAAATGTCCGTCAGCCAGTTTGATGCCACAGGGCTGGCACCCGCCATTGAACTCGTTGGTTAGAAAGCCGTCATCCTTGTTATGATACAAGTAGAATACATTATCAATTTTTCCCGTCGCATAATTGAGCATGTCCTGTCTGGATACTCGGAAAAGTCCCTTGTTGGCTGAGATCCAAAAGTACCCGTAAGCATCTTCCAGTATACAATGTGCGTAAGCCAGATACTTATTATCGTCTAAGGGCATTTTGTACAGGCGGTTGCCGGTCAGAAGAAAAATACCCTCGCCGTAGGTGGTAATCCAAAGTTCATCGGGTTTTGTGTGGAAGATGCTGCGGATGTTTTTGCCCTTCAGTCCCCGTACAGGAAAAGTCACATTTCTGAGTCTGTCATAAAGATAAAGTCCCGCACTGGTGCCGACCCAAAGCCGACCAGGTCGATCCTGATGTAAAAAAGTACATTTGCCATTGAATTTGGTGACCAGGGGAGGCGGCTGTGAGATATCCTTGTAATTGGAAAGGTAGGAGAGTTCACCCGTCCGATAACCGATCCAAATTCCACTATCCATGCCCTGATAGAGCCGTTCGGGCTGCTTAGTACCGGTTGGCCAACGATTCCTGAGCTTACCTTGTGGCGATAATCGAAAAAACGCATGTGTACCGATACTCCAGATATCACCATCAGTATCGCGCAGCATTCCATAACCAGAGCCATCCATTCCTAATTTTAAGAACGATTTGTCGAGTGGAGATGCCCCTGAACTGCTTACAACAAATCCTTCGGGAATAACTACGGATGAGTCGGAATACGGCAGATGTGCGTAAAAGAAACTATTGAACTCTTTTTTTGCAGGTTGGCCTACAATCTGAAACAGATTGGGTCGTGCTACAAACAAACCCTGAGAAACGCTTCCTAAGAACAATGTACCATTTCCTTCGTCGTAAATCATCCTATGGATCAGTTTTTTGTCAATGTCTAGATCTTCAATCAAAAGCCTGGTATCAAGCTTTCCGGTGGATTTGCGGTAAAGAATCTGATAGATGCTGCCCCGTAAATAGGCAAATGCCTGCCCGTGAAACCGGTTGGTTATGATGCGTATCCGATCTTTTTCTTTGTCAAAAGCCTGATTTTGTTCAATGTCACCACGCAGTCTCAAGGGGGTCGTTCCCTGTCTAGAAATTTTAAGAAGCATCACTCCTTTACTTCCTTGATGATAGAACAGGTTATTGCTGATACCCATGAAATTATCAAGGCATACGAGTTGCTTGGTTTGTGAAACCACCTGCTCTCGGATATGAGGAACCGACGGTAATGGTTTGAAGTAGGGCAGGCCTTTAAAGGGTATGACGTCGGTCAACTTGCCATTTTCGAAAAAGACTACCTTTTGGTCTGTGTAAATAAAAAATCGCTTATTACCTGTCCCAATAATTTTGTACTGAAGATAATCATCAACATTCCTGATCGTATCAAATCGAATTTTTTTGGAAAGTAACTGCGACTGGATGTACCTTATACTTGCCGTTTGTTCTGTTTTTGTCCGTGGATCCTTGAGGGCTGTACCGCCTTTAATCATAACCCGTTGCCTATGTTCGGTTATAGCGGTCAAAATGCCAGTACCCATTTCCAGATCGAAACCGGCAACGACGTACCGGTCACTGTTGAGAGACAAATCTTTCCTGGAGTACGTTATCATTTCCTTCCCGTCGAACCGTACCAGCCCACCCTGGGTTGCTATCCACAAAAATCCATAGTCCCCGAATGTAAAATCCTGAACGGTATTTTGAGGCATGCCGTTTTCATCGGTAAATTGTCGAAGGTGATATTTCGGCCTAATCGATTGAAAGCCGTAGCATGAACATGCAGAAAAGAATATAATTAAAGTGAGTAAGTATTGCTGTATCAAATTAATATGATTTTGAGCATCGCTCCATGTGATATCTTCTCCCATTAGTGGAAGAACCTAAACTTGATGAGGGATGGAGTGTAGGACAAATTTAGTCACTATATGCAATTTTTAAAATATGTATTGTAGTATTTTTTCTATATGGCGCCTTGGGATGATTATGACGGTTGCAAGTAGTTCGCTCTTAGATTTTTGTGCTAAGGGACTGCGGTGATTTTTACAACGATAGGGGCGATAAGTCTGCCAAAAGCTCTTGCTGTTAAAAAAATGAAACAGATGACTCTGGTACTTCCGGTTTTGGAACGATCGGCAAATCGTTACGGGAATTCGTATGTGCCTGTCGCAATTTTGCTACGAGATCATATAAATAATGACAGGGGTAGTGGGAATTTATGACAGGTAACAAAACCGGAACGCCATTACATTTGATACAAGACATCGGGTGATAAAATAGCATCAAGAGATGCGACATCGATTAGGCGGACGATAACACCGGCTAAAAAAATATTTGGCATTGCGTTCAAAATTGACAGTACATATACAAAGTATCCTTCGTATAAACATTTATAAAACTATGGCGACATTAGTGTTCTTTGATCCCTATCCGGTTGTAGTATTAGGCTTTTCAAAGTTTTTGAAGAATAAGAGGCCTCAGGTTGAAATTCGGGCCGTTTCCAGTATCGATGCCATAGCTGCGTTAACTCAGGAGCTGACGCCGGACATGCTGGTTTTAACCGTCAATACCTTTAAAAACAAAAATCCATTGTCGGAAATTGAACAGTGCATGAAAATTTGTCCGGACGTACCGTTGGTTTTATTTGATGAAGGTAGCTATCAAAGTACCATGATCAAATGGATAAAGGCAGGGGCGCGAGGGTATATGCAAAAAAGCGAATCCGAAGAGGTATTACTCGAATGTGTTGATACCGTTTTAAATGGCGGGAAATATTTGTCACCGGAAGGATGGATACTCTATTGGAGAGCGAAGCATAAAAGTGCACGGGTGCCACTACCCAGATCTACGGACAAGCTGGGTAGAAAGGAATTTGAAGTTGCACGGTTCCTTGCCGACGGACGGTCTACGAACTGGATAGCCTCCAAGTTGGGTAAAAAACCATCTACGATTAGCACGGTTAAAAAAATAATTTTTTCCAAACTTAAGGTGGAAAATGTTGTCCAGTTGTGTCATGTATTTCCTACAATCAGGATGGTTTAGGAGGACATGAATAGCAAATGAGAATCACCATTTCCAAATAGCTGATATTAAAGTTAACTAAATTACGATTATTCTGTTGGCTGTTTCAGTCCACAGGGAGCTTTATAGTCAGTCGACTCCCGCGCAGTTTTCTGGCGGGCAGCTCGCGGGCTACGAGGATGAACTTGATAGATTAGAAAGTCAGCTTAGTCAATGCCCCCGTTATTGAAAGGGCCGAGAATTCATTCATTAAAAGTTCCTCTTTGGGGTGGCACTTACTTGACGCAGGACAAAACGCATTTTTTTAATTTAATCTGAAAGGCGGAGTAATGGGAATCTACGAGCTTTCGGTAGGCAAGAGCAACCAGGCCCGTTTTTACAAGAAGCAATATCGAATAGTATTCTGCCGCTTGAATGGTGGTTTGGGTATTGAATTGGACTGTTTACTATGCACGTTGGCATGAACAGGCAATGAGTCCGCTTTCAAGGATGATTAAAAGAGGAAAACGTCTTGACGGCAACGCTCGGAATCGAGATGTAACAAGTTTGTGGTGGAGTTTATTGAAGTGTTTAGTATTATTGTTTTAAAATGCTGACTGATTAGCCAGCATTTTTTTGTCTGATTATAGTGTCATCTTAGAAGGAGTGAATCAAAACCGAAATCTTGGATAATGTAAATTGGTAAGTCTATTTGTTAAATACTAGCTTAATGGTCGTTCCACCAGTGGTAGAATCGGCTATTATTTGCACGCCCAGAAGAAGGCTGATTTCTTTCACCATCACCAGTCCCAGACCGATACTAACAGGGATTTCTGCATTGGGTATTTTGTTTTGTGAACTTATCGCGTCGTTTAGCCAATCAATAATTTCGGGAGGAATCCCAAAACCGGAATCTGCTATTATGATGGTGGCTCTATTTTCAGGTGACTCATTGGCCGACAGTTTGACCTTTTGTCCGAGAGTGTGTTTTACTGCGTTGTCCAGTAGGTTGTGAATCATTATTTCAAGCAAAGTTTGGTTGGTGTGGATCGTCAAAGGGGGCCCTGGAGCAACGGAAATTACTGTTTGATTTTCATGAGCCATTTCAAAAAAAAACTGTGCTTTTTTTTCAAGTAGCTGCTGGATAATAACTTGTTCGTGTTTGATGTGACCCTTTTTATTATACGTGGCTTTGATAAACTTCAACAGGTCGTCGACCAGACCGTAAACTTTCTGTGTCGATTTACTAATGGCATTGCCAAGGTGAGCCGTCTCGGGATTTGGCAAAAACGGTTCCATCTGCTTCAGAAAATGTGGGACGTGCTTGTTAAGATAACCCAGCGGAGAATGAACGTCGTGGTTGATTACGCCGATTATTCGCATTTGTAACTGAAGTTGTGTTTGTAGCGCCTCATCGGAAGTTCTCAGGTCATCAAGAACTTTCAATAAATTTGCGGTACGATCCTCGACTTTTTGGCTCAGCATCGCATTCTGAATGCGTAGATTGCGTACCCGCCATTTGGTTAATAACCAGAACATCGTCGCCAGGACGAATAGCGTAAGGAAGATAAACCACCAACTTAGAAACCATGGGCCACTTACCAGCAATATTAGCTTCTTCTCAACATAACGGTTCCCAAAACCAGAGGTTTTACGAACGATCATGGTGTAGGTTCCTGCTTCTTGGTTATAGATGTTGATCTTTTGGTCCTTATCAACCCGGATCCAGCCTTTGGGCTCCGAGCTACTTTGCTGCATTGAATAATGAAAATCCAGATTGTCGGGTCGTCCGGTATACGGAGAAGCCAGATTAAACGCCACGTGCTTGAAATCATAACGTAACCGTAGTGTATCGTTCATGATTTGTGCCTGATCATCTATTGTTAGATTTTCAAGGAGAAAAGATGCACTTAAATCGGGGTAGGGGATCTGAGCGGGCTTAAACCAAACCAGGCCACGCATTGAAGGAAATGACAAATGCCCGTCATCCAGCTTTACGCCGCATGGTTGGCACCCGCCGTTGAACTCGTTGGTCATAAATCCGTCATCTTTTCCAAAATATCTGTAAAATACAAGTGATATTTTGCCCTTTCCGTAGGCGAGCATGTCTGCTTTCGACGCACGGAACAAGCCTTTGTTTGAAGATATCCAGAAATTATTTTGTTCGTCCTCAATAATGCAATGTGCATAGTTAAGATAACCGTTTTTATCCAGAGGCATTTTAATAAGTTTATTATCGACAAGCAGGTATATTCCGTCTCCATAGGTTGTAACCCACAGCTCTCCTCCGCTTGTCGAGTAAATACTCCTGATTTGTTTTTTCGCCAGGGCTTTGATGGGACGCGCGATTCGTTTTATGCTATCATAGAGGACAAGGCCTTTGCTGCTTCCGATCCAGATTCGGCCGGGTCTGTCCTGATAAAGAAATGTACAGGCTCCCTCGACTTTCAGCACCCAATCAGGTTTATCTGTATTAGCAGCCCTCGGTTTTAATCGGCTCACATTCCCATTTTCGAAGCCAATCCAAATTGCTCCATCCAGTCCCTGATATATGCGTTGCGGGTTTTTCGTAAATTTCCAAACAGACTTTTGTTTTGAGCCGTCTGATGTTAATTGAAGTAATCGATTTTGTTTTGATATCCAGAAATCACCGGCCTTGTCTTTAAGCATACTCCATCGAAGTGTTGACTCAGCGCTTCTAAAAATAATACCTTCTTGTTTAGAAGCTTGGTAGTTACCCAGTATAACGCCATCTGGAATGATAACCGAAGACTTTGAATAAGGCAGATGTGCGTAATAAACATTGTGGAAATCCGGTTGTTTAAAGTTCGTCAAAACTTGAAATATTTTTGGGCGGATCATTCTCAGACCTTCTGAAAAACTTCCCATGAATAGCGATCGGTTACCTTCGTCATATAGCATGCGTGAAACCATACTTTGTTCTATATCAAAACCTTTGATCAGCAACTTCGTCTCTAAAACATTATCTTTTGCGTTGTAGGTTATATGATAGGTGTTTCCCGCCAGATACGCGAATGCCTGACCTTTGAACCTGTTTGTTATAACGCGAATGGATGTATGCTCTTTGCGATATCGGGGATTTTGTTTAATGTCTCCTTCGAGCGGCATTGGAGCCAGGCCATGTTCCGAGACTTTTAGAAAGTCGGGGCCCTCGCTATTGAGGTGGTAAAACAATTCTGAACCGATAGCCATAAAGTTGTCGGCACAAATGAATTTCTTATGCTGCTGAATAAACTTCTTTCGCATATTCTGTTCGCCCGGGAAGGGATGAAAAGTCGGTTTTCCGGCAAAAAGGATTGTGCCCGTCAGTTTTCCGGTCTTAAAAAAGGATACATGATGCTCGGAATACAGATAGTATCTGTCTTTTTCTCCTGTGATAAGCCGGTATTTGGGATAAATTCCTTCATTTGATACCGTGTCAATTTTTACGGATCCAGTTCGTTTGCTTTGGTTTGATGGAGTAATCGCTGCTAGTTCCAGGGCGCGTTCCGACTGATACAATGTATCTTTTTTAGCAGAACCATTTCTGATGACAACCAATTGCTTATGCTCATTTAAGGCGTAGAGCCCGCCAGTGAGAGCGTTAATCTTTAACCCCACGAACCGGTCACTTTCGATTGATAGTTGTGTCTTGTTAAATACCAGCATTTTCTGTCCATCGAATCGGGCCAATCCGCCTTGTGTGGCTATCCAGATAAATCCAATGTTGTCAAATGCGAGCCCAGTTATACTGTTTTGTGGCAGGCCATTTTCATCTGAAAATTGCTGGACAGAGAAACCCGTAGTATCCGTTCGATAGCCGTATCCCGCGAGAGTACAGACGAGGCACAAAAATACTGATCGTAAAAATGTCTTCATTCAGTTAAACCCGAAATAAAGTTTCGTTACTCTTAAACCGATCGGGCAATACGATTTGTAGAAATATATAAGATTTAACTTGGAGATGCAAAAAGCATTTCAACTCGTATACCGAACACAATTGAGGTGGATGGTGATTAACGAGGCTAAATTTTAAGAAGTGGGTCGGACAATCCATTCAAACACTTCTTCGTTGAGGTACCGTTTGCCTTTTAGGATGCACTGAAGGCAGTCTAATAATTCAATTGAACTTTCCCTTTTAGCAAGAAAGCCCCTTGCGCCAATCTTGAGAAGGGGTATGGCCATGTGAATCTCATCATATAATACAACAATGTAGGCAGATGGCATCGATTCTTTGATTGCCTCTAGGGTTTTCAACTCTCCAACTTTAAAGAAGCTGTTTACACCTAGAATTAGTAAATCCGGTTTTAGCTCAACTCTGTTTTCGTCAAATGCGTTTAGACTAACAGACCTAATTACTTGGGCTTTCGGAAAGAATTCATATAAAAATTGGGTCAGTCCGCTAAGGAAGACCGGGTGGGAGTCAATAATCGCTACAACCATTGGCTTGACCGGTTATTCGTAAATAGAAGTTTGAAAAGTATCTCCCGAATCGTATGCAGCTTTTGCATTTAATGTCTGTTGAATAGCTCCGCCAAGCTAATTTCGGAATTCAGTTCAGTCTCATCACCGTTGATGAGTCATAGGGGGTAAAGGTAATTTGATTTTCGGCAACGTTTTGTCATAATTACAATGACTTCGTTCACAAATTTTGTGTAACTGTCGCAAAATTGCTACACGAATATCTGACTGCTTTGCCATAGTATTGTCAAATCAATTAACGGAGGCAAGTATGAAGCGAATTTTAGTAGTTGAAGATCACCCGATCATGAGCGCCGGAACTTGTCAGATGATCAGAAATTACCTGACTGACGCAGTTCTTACAGAAGTGGATACATTCTGGAAAGCATTGCAGGCGACCAATACCGAGCAATATGATTTGGTGATTATGGATATTGCTATACCTGGCGGAAATTCGGTGCAGATGGTAGAGAAATTTCGGACCGTACATCCCACTCTACGGTTGCTGATGTTTTCTGGTTATGAAGAAAGTATTTATGCGCTGCCATATGTGAAAGCTGGAGCGAGTGGTTTCGTGTCCAAAAGGGCATCGGAAACAGAATTTCGGCAAGCGATTGAAACTGTGCTATTAAGAGACCGGATTTATCTGAGCGAAGATATCCGCGATTTGACATTGAGTACATACATTAAGCCTCATAAAGTTCAGAGCCTTTCTTCAAATGAGCTGGAATTGTTATCGATACGAGAGAGAGAAATTTTACAATTGTTTTACGCTAGAAAAGGTGTTACTGAAATAGCGGCACATCTGAATCTCTCCACATCGACAGTGAATACGCATCGTGTACGCATTTTCAATAAAATGGGTGTGGATAATATTTTTGACCTCATGCAAAAATATGAGCAGTTGTACCCGAGAAGTTAGTTATTCTATGTTTAATACCTTGGGCTGTTTTTATCCGAAGCTGTAGTTGCTGCGACATCTTGTACGAATGTTTAAAGGTAAGAGTGATTGTTACTGATTAATCCAAAAATTATGTAAGTCTGATCGATAATTATATAATAACCAGTTGAGTGAAACAGGACAGGTACAAAAAAGAAGAATGTGCACTGGGTTAATGAGTTGAAATTTAGTGTGTTAAAATTGACAAGCAAACCCCAATATGCATTTCAAAAATTACCGTAAAATTCTTGAAACACTTGAGTCTTTGAATATTGCTTTAATTGAATACAAAGTTAGAGTACATGCAGTATGTACAATATCAGGCGTTTTAGCTCGATTAATATTACCAAAGCCAACGTTTATGATATAGCATATTTAAAAGACGTTAAATCTCAACTGTCTAATGTACGACTACTTGCGGATCGCGGATGCATATCAACTCAACAGCAATTGGACCTATTTCAATCAGTTAATATCCTCCTGGAAACACCAATGAGCAGTAACCAAAAGAAATGTAAAAATCAGACATATGTCTTCAGAAGAACCAGAAAAAGAATAGAAACGCTTTTTCCAATTGCGTGATCAGTTTATGATCGGGAGAAATTACACCAAAAGTTTTGATGGTTTTAAACAAGAATTCTTGCAAGAACTACTGCTTTAACCTCGATTCAATATATTAACAATTATGTGCTAACAGAAGCGCAAATTACATCAAAGTTCAAATCACGTAGTTTCACCCAACGGGATATTTTCATTCATTTATCTTGACAAATAGTAATTGTGTAACAACCAAATTTATTTTTTATGAAACAGATTATACCTTTTGTTTTTTGGATTCTGACATGGTGCCTCTGGGAGGTAAATACAGTGAATGCCAGTGAGGCCAATTTATTCATGGCTAATATTTCTAACGAAGAATATAAATCGAATGTGTTTGTGGACATTAATGTAAACAAATATTCTTTGAATGAAGGAGTATTGGATCATAACACTTTTCATTTATTCTCGCACGGTCGATCGGGACAACTGTCCATAAATGGACATTGGCTAGATGCTGAACAAATTGCAAAATTTCTAAAGCAACGAATTACTAATTACTCTCATTTAAATGTTTATGGTTGTGAATTTGGGAAAGGAGAAAAAGGGGAAAACGCTGTGAGATATCTTGAAGACGCCTTGGGACTTAGTGTTTCGGCATCAGCTGATATTACAGGTAAGGACGGAGATTGGAAACTAGAAATTGGGGAGCCTGTCGCTGTTATGGGAATGGAAAGTTATGCATTCAATTTGCAGTGTATTTCACCCTCGGCAACTAACCCTGACTCAGATGGGGATGGCGTCCCCGATGTTATTGACGCAGATATCGACAACGACGGGATCTCTAATTTACTTGAATGTGGCCCGGAAACTGGAAGTTGGGTCAGTTCATCAGGGGCTAGTGCCGCATGGACCGGTGGTACATCTTCCACGGTGTCGATATCCGGAAACGGAACAGCGACTGGATCTATTACAGCTGGTTTGACGACTTATAACACTACATCCGCTGCCACCGCTACCAACAGTGTTGGAATACCTTCCTCAACTTTCACTGCCAGAACGAGGGCGGGTACTAATAGTGGGAGTGGTACGATTACTTACACCTTTTCTCCTGCTGTACCCGCGAGGGAAATATTGATCTATTTAGTTGATGTGGACAGACGGAATGCTGCGGGAACACCCGTAACCGGTACTTTTTCTGTGGTAGCTGCTGCCGGCAGTAGCGCATCCAGGGCCAGTTTCTATCAGTATTATACTAACGGTTCTACCGCAAACGGGTTTTTTAACAGGTCGACGGGAGCTTTAACTTTCCCGACGGTTACGAGCAATGCGCCCTCGGCGGATGCCACCGCCTCTATTATCTTCAAAGGGGTATCTAATGATTTGGTGAGCACGGTAACTGTTTCTTTTACCGGAGCGGGTACGTCAGGGGCGGGAATTGCGGACGCCATATCAGTTTGGCTTGCAAGTACGCAACCATGCGCTGTTGACACTGATGGAGATAATATCCCTAATAAATTGGACTTAGATAGTGACAATGATGGCATACCGGATGCATATGAGTCTGGTTGTACATCTTTATCTACAACATTAACCAATTGTCGGTTAGATTTAAATCCATCAATTTTGGACGATAATGGTTGCCCCACAGGTGTAACGACGGTAGTTTGTTCTGCACCGGCGGACACAGATTCAGATGGAGTTCCGGACTATTTGGATACAGATAGCGATGGTGATGGTTGCTCAGATGCAAAGGAAGCGGGAACGAAAAATTTTATTGTAAATGACAATACAACCAATACTTATGGAGCTCCGGCAGCCACACCTGATGGCTTGACTAATGCTGGATGCTTCGTGCCAGTAAATAATAATTTTTTGGTAGCCACTGTTAGTTATGCCTGTATTCCCCCTGCTGCAAACAACAATAGTAGCACCGGCAATACGCCAGGCGCAAATGTTACACAGAATATCCTGGCCAATGACCTACTCTCAGACGGTACGAGCCCAGCTACACCGGCCAACACTTCTGTTCTGCTGACCACGACCGGATTGCCGGCCGGTAGCTCTGTCTCGGGTAACACGCTGACCGTGCCTGGGCAAGGTGTATGGACCTATGACCCTGCCACAGGTAATCTGACCTTCGATCCGAATCCTGGTTTTACCAGCGATCCAACGGCTTGTACTTATACTTTGACCGAAACCAGTACGGGACTTACCGACAATGCGACCGCTGCTGTTGGGTATAATCAGGTAGCCCCGGCAGCAAACAACGATAGCAGCACAAACAATACGCCGGGGACAAATGTTACACAGAATATCCTGACCAACGATTTGCTTTCCGATGGAAGCCCGGCGACGCCGGCCAACACTTCTGTTCTGCTGACCACGACCGGATTGCCGGCCGGCAGCTCTGTTTCGGGTAACACGCTGACCGTGCCTGGGCAAGGTGTATGGACCTATGACCCTGCCACTAGTGATCTGACCTTCGATCCGAATCCTGGTTTCACTAGCGATCCAACGGCAATTACTTATACGTTGACCGAAACCGGTACGGGATTGACTGACAATGCCACCGCGGTTGTTGGGTATAATCCGGCCCTTCCGGTGCGATTGGTATCATTTCAGGCCATGTCACAGGAAAATGATGTCTTGCTTACATGGAAAGCGGCCGATCAGGTAAGCTTCGACCGCTATGAGATTGAACGTTCGCTCAATGGAAAGCAGTTCGCCTACGTGGGTACCGAGGAGTCCAACGAACTTAAAGCCGGCAACTACCAGTTCATTGACAGAAATGCAGCTATGCTGGCAGGTACACGCTACTACCGGTTAAAAATGATCGATACTGACGGCACTTATGCTTACAGCAGCATGCGGTCGGTGCGCTTCGAGAATGTGCCGACTATAGTTGCGTGGCCAACCGTACTGGCAGCAGGAGAAACTATAAATCTATCTCTTCCTGAAAGTCAGAGCTCTTTCAAAATAAAAATGCATAGCCTATCTGGAAATGAGGTTTTTGAAACAAATTCCAAGTTGAAAAGTATTCAACTACCAACAAAAGGACTTGCTACGGGTCTGTATTTAGTAAATGTGACATCGTCTGATGGTTGGAATAAAACAATCAAAATAGCAGTTGTCAAATAATCAAAACAAATGCGAGACTGTTTTGATGTTGAGCTTAAATTAAGAGTTCATTTGTTTGATAAATAGCAAGTTACAAAAGTAAAGCCGCCGAATATGTTAGAAACTGGCATAATTCGGCGGTTTTGTTTCTCTTAGAGTTCCCAAAATCAATCTTGTATTGAGGAAAGTCTTCAGAAGTCTGGCATTCATTCAAGTATAATACTCTCCAATAACTGGACAGCTGTTAAAATTTCTAACTTAGTGGTTGACTATGAAAAAAGAACGCAGAAAATTTAGTCTGAGCTTTAAGGCAAAAGTGGCCATAGAGGCTCTCAAAGAGGAATCATTTGAAAAAGCAAAATTTCGCTGTCTATAGACATATATTTAGCTATCAAATTTAATGCCAATACTTTTAAATCAATCACTTTGTGCTTTCTTCCAACTTTGTGTTCAATTTAACCAATGTGCATTCTTCTTTTTTGTATTTATTCTATTTCACCCAACGGGTTTACTTAATAAGAATTTAAAGGGATGTGCGGTCAATGCTAATCAATCCAAAAAATATGTAAGTCTGATCCATAATTATACAATAAAATACAATATTGTTTTGTCAATTTTAGATTTTTAATGTTCTCATGAGAAAGCTTACTATATTTTTCCTGACCTTTCTTTACCTGGGTACTGCAACCGGTGTTACGGTACACCTGCATTACTGTATGGGGGAGGTCGTCAATTGGGAGGTTACAAAGGCTGACAAGGGACACTGTGAAAATTGTGGGATGGAGAAAAGTCAGTCCACAAAAAACGGATGCTGTAAAGATGAGTTCAAAAAAGTAAAGACAGACGATTCCCGGGAACTGGCAGAAGATACTTTCAGTAACCCATTGCTATCTGTGGCAATGTTAAATGAAGTGGTTACGTATGAATTTTTAGCAGCCTTTTACTCGAATGTTTTAGAGACGAGTAATCAAAGTAATGCTCCTCCCCGAAGTAAGCCAGTCCCGGTTTATATTCTGCACTGCAGTTACCTGATTTAAAATTTTTTACTCCTTTCGTGCCAGGCAAAATGTACTTGCCGGGCTCCTAGTGCTATACTCCTGTCAGCACTGGTCAATCTTTCTTTTCATTTATTAAGACATAAAAGCTATGCTACGCATTACCTATGGAGCAATTCTGCTGCTAGCCATTACCTCATTTTCTGCCTGCCGTAAACATGTCATGGACGATATGCCCATGGAAAAAAATATAGATTATCCTGCTGCCTATGTGGTTAATGGAGAAGATGCTACGGTTTCTGTGATCCGCTTATCGGATCAAACAGTTTCCGAAACTTTGGATCTAATGACTGGTTCAGCAGGGATGATCATGTGGCCACATCACATTTATCATCTCCAAAGCTTAGGAGAGCATAGGTTGACTGTCGCAGTTCCTGGAATGGATTTGAGCGCTGGCCATGCAGGGGGTAGGGCTGGTATGAAAGGGAGGGTGCTTGTTTTGGATGCTGTAAAGGGTATAGTTTTAAAAGATTTGGAAGTACCTGTCATGAACCACAACGCAGTTTACTCTCCCGATGGCAAAGAAATATGGACATCTCAAATGGATATCAAAGGAAAGGTGCTTGTCTTTGATGCAGCTACCTACACCTTGAAAAACACGATTGCTGTGGGTATGGAGCCTGCCGAAGTGACATTTTCGGCCGATGGCTCTAAGGCTTACGTCGCCAATGGCGCAGATGATAATGTCTCGGTCATCAATCCTTCAAGTAAAGCAGTCGTAGCGGCCATTCCCGTGGGCGATAACCCGGTTGCCGCCTGGATTGGTTACGATGGCAAGATGTATGTGGACAACGAAGATGGGCAAAGCATTAGCATTATTGATGTAGTAACAGACAAGGTTATTCAGACCATCGCACTCGGTTTTATGCCGGGCAGTGCTACCCACCTCGCTAAAAGACAAGAATTATGGGTAACCGACCCGGATAACGGTAAAGTGCATTATTGGAAATGGGACAGTGCGATGGAAGACTGGATGCATGGCGGGGTCTTTGATGCTGGCGCTGGTGCGCATGCAATAGGTTTTACTGCGGACGGCAACTTGGCTTATGTAACCAATCAAATGGCGCAGAGTGTATCTCTTATCAATGTTTCCACCCATACAAAAATCAAAGATATTCCGGTCGGTAAAAAGCCAAATGGGATTGCAATAAAACAATAATTATTAAATCGATTTGTAACCATGAACTAAGTAAAACAATGAAACCATGTAATAAAATATCCGCGCTGCTCTTGGTGGCAATCTTTGCCTTTCCTGTCATGCTGTTTGCACAGACTAATTATAAGCAGCCGATGAGTATTGCAAAAGATGGGAAGATTGCTGACTCAGGCGGGGTAACCATCGGATTGGTTACCAAAGACAAAATTGTCCAGGATCATGATGGCCATAAGATTGCCTTTGTGGATGGACAAGGAAACCTGGTCGATGCCAAAACCAACAAAAAAATGGGACGGATGGGTAAAGATGGAAAGACCTATTTCAATGCGAATGGCGAATTACATTTAACTGTAAAGGACAAAGGGGAAACCTGCGATATCTTAGATGCATCCGGTAAGATAATAGGCAATGTCCATTCCAGTTGTAAAGGAATGGCCTGTGTTTTACATTGCTTTGATAATGGTCTGGATGCCAGCCATAAGAAGCCAATCACTTAGGCTGCTGCCTAAGTATGCCCGATGCATCCAGAGATCAGGGGAAAAGAGGGGGATAGCAGCTCCAAATGTCACATGAAGCTAGTTAAAAAATAGGTTCCACGATACAATTATTTAATACTCATTCCAATGGAATTAATAACTAAAATATCAGCTTTGCTGACATGCATGTTATTGCTGATTGGTGCATCTTTATTTGCCCATAATGGGAAAGACCATGGCAAGCACAAGCCGGATTTTATCCAGGCAGTTTCCTCACCTTCGCGGCACAAGCATGGTATACATGATAGCACAGCCATGCAAGCGGCTATGAGCACGGATGGTGCTCATCAACATGGACTTAATGAGTTCCCGACACTACACCCTTTGGTCGTACACTTTCCAATTGTCCTGTTGATCATGGCAGCCCTTCTGCAATGGGTTGGATTATTTGTCTACAAAAAGGAAATCACCATCATTGCCTGGGTGGTTTTACTATTTGGCTTTATTGGGGCTTACGCTTCATCCACCTGGTTTCACCCGCATACCTCCGAGTTGGCAGCAGCGGTTCAGGCTGTACTAGAAGAGCATGAAAAATATGCGTCTTATACACAATGGCTGTCAGGAATAGCACTGCTGATACAATCGGTAAACCTTTTTTTTCTGAAAAGAAATGTTTGGGTTAACATTTCTGTAGCTATCGCCATGAGTGCGGCCGCATTCTTTGTTGCCTATACGGGCCATCATGGCGCGGAACTGGTCCATAAGTATGGTGTTGGGGCAAAAGGCTACTTACTGGAACAGCATCATCATTAATAACTATTAAGACCTTGTTAGGTCAACTTATAGAATTCAGTATGGTACATCGTATTATAGAATGGTCATTACAGAACCGGTTCATTGTACTGGTCTTGTCGGCAGGACTGCTTGTATGGGGCGCGTTTGCCGTGAAGAAGAATCCTATTGATGCCATTCCGGATTTATCCGAGAATCAGGTCATTGTTTTTACAGAGTGGATGGGGCGCGGACCCCAGTTAATTGAAGACCAGATTACCTTTCCGTTGGTTACCAATCTTCAGGGGCTTCCCCAAATCAAATATGTCCGGGGCAGCTCCATGTTTGGGATGAGTTTTATTTATATCATCTTCAATGATGAGGTGGACGTATATTGGGCGCGTGAGCGGGTACTGGAAAGATTAAGTACGGTATCCCGGTCACTGCCAACCGGGGTCAGCCCGCAGCTCGGTCCTGACGGAACAGGGGTTGGACATATACTCTGGTATACATTGGACGCCCCCGAAATGGACCTGGGGGAACAAAGGGCTTTGCAGGACTGGTACATCAAGTTCGCTTTACAGAATGTGGAAGGGGTCAGTGAAATTGCATCTTTTGGTGGTTTCCAAAAGCAATACCAAATCACGGTGGACCCTAATAAGCTGCTTTACTATCGCTTGTCTGTACCGCAGGTAATAAGTGCAATCCGCTTGAATAACAATGAATCCGGAGGAAGGAAATTCGAATTAAGCGACATTGGCTATATTATCAAGACGTCGGGCTATCTTCAATCCATTGAGGAAATTGAGAATATACCAGTCAAAAATCAGGCCAGTATCCCCATTAGGGTTTCAGATATAGCTTCCGTGCAGATGACAGGTGAAACCCGGCTGGGCATTTTCGATCAGGATGGGGAAGGCGAGCGCGTTGGCGGTATTGTAGTGATGCGCTATGGAGAGAATGCCGCGGCTGTTATTGAGAAAGTGAAAGTAAAGATGCTCGAAGCGGCCAAGGGTTTTCCCAAGGGCGTTAAATTCGATATTGTCTATGACCGCGGAGAGCTGATTCAGGAATCCGTTGATTCGATCAAGCACACGTTAATTGAAGAAATGATCGTAGTCTCATTAGTGGTGATCATCTTTCTTTTTCACTGGCGCAGCGCATTGAGTATAATTATCCAGATCCCGATCACCCTTGCCGCCAGTTTTATTTTACTGAATGCCTTTGGGATTTCATCCAACATCATGTCCTTAACGGGTATCGCCCTTGCTATCGGCGTAATCGTTGATAATGGCATTATTATGAGTGAAAATGCCTACAAGCATCTTTCTGAGCGGTATGAGCAGCAGAAAACGACATCATTATGAAATGGTTTAAAAATAAAAAACAGCCTCAGTGGCTCTCAGAACAGGAACGCCTGGCCATTATTGAAAAATCAAGCAAGCAGGTATCCCGGGGGGTATTCTTTGCAACAGTCATTATTATAACCTCTTTTCTTCCCGTATTTATGCTTACGGGGCAGGAAGGTAAGCTGTTTCACCCTTTGGCTTATACGAAAACTTTCATTTTGATTGTGGATGCCTTACTGGTCATTACGCTGGCCCCGGTGCTGATATCTTTTATCATGAAAGGAAAGTTCCGGCCCGATCACGCCAATCCTGTCAACAGGGTCCTTGAGCGTGTTTATGAGCCGGTCATAAGGGGGGTGTTAAAATGGCGCAAAACTACGCTGGGCATCAATATCATTGCCCTTTTAGCGACCATGCCGTTGCTGGCCAGTCTTGGTTCGGAGTTCATGCCGCCCCTGGATGAACAAAGTATCCTTTTTATGCCGGTGACGCTGCCGGACATCTCGAATTCGGAAGCAAAACGGATCCTGCAAGTGCAGGACAAAATCATTAAATCAGTTCCTGAGGTTGATAAGGTGTTGGGAAAGGCCGGAAGGGCAAGTACAGCTACTGACAATTCCCCGATCAGCATGATTGAAACGATCATCAAATTGAAACCAAAGTCAGAGTGGCGGGCTGGGATTACAAAGAAAGATATTATTACCGAGCTTGATGCTAAACTGCAAATCCCGGGTGTGATCAACGGTTGGACCCAGCCGATCGTCAACCGGATCAACATGCTTTCGACCGGGATACGCACTGATGTAGGTGTTAAAGTGTATGGGCAGAATTTGGATACAATTGCCAATGTATCTGAAAGGGTTAAAAGAACGCTTGAAGGCACGGCAGGCATCAGTGATCTTTATGTAGAACCCGTGACAGGGGGGAAGTATTTGTCTATCAACCCCAGAAGAGAAGATTTAAGCCGCTACGGTCTCAGTGTCGATGATGTCAACCAAGCAGTTGAATTTGCATTGGGAGGCGCGCCGATAGGAAATACCATTGAAGGTAGAAAGCGGTTTTCAATCAGTGTCAGGCTTGCCCAGAATTATCGAAATAGCGTAGAAACTATCAACAGACTTCCTTTGATGTCTGCTTCCATGGGAGAAGTACCCTTGTCAGCAGTAGCGGACGTAGTATTTGAAAACGGCCCACCGATGATAGTCTCGGAGAACGCCATGCTGCGGGGTGCGGTTTTGTTCAATGTTCGGGGGCGCGATCTAGGCGGAACTGTCCAGGAAGCCATCGAAAAGATCAGTAAATCAAATGGTGTACTTCCACCGGGTTACTATCTGGAATGGAGCGGACAGTATGAAAACCTGATACGCGGTAAGCAAACGCTTCTGTGGATTGCACCGGTGGTACTTTTGATCATTTTCATTTCCCTTTATTTCGCTTTCCACTCGCTACGTGAAGCTTTTCTAAGCTTAATCACCGTTCCCTTTGCTTTGATCGGTGGGGCGTATATGATCTATTTCTGGGGTGTTAACCTCTCTGTGGCAGTGGCTGTGGGTTTCATTGCCTTATTTGGTATTGCCGTAGAAACCGGTATCGTAATGGTCATCTATCTGAATGATGCGATGCAGCAGCTGGTCACCAAGCAGGGCAACTCCGCTGAAACAATCACTAAAGATGACCTGCGCGAGTACGTAATCCATGGGGCGGTCAAACGTCTGCGCCCCAAGCTGATGACGGTGTGCGTTTCGCTATTTGGATTGGTGCCGGTACTTTGGGCCAATGGGATAGGAACGGACGTGATGCAGCCTATTGTGCTGCCGATGATCGGAGGCGTGCTTACATCATCTACGCATATCCTGCTGGTAACACCACTGATATTTTTAATGACAAAGGAATATGAGCTACGTAAATACGGAAAACTGCAAATCCATGACACGCAACACTAAATATGTAAAATGGTTGATCCTGTTTTTGCTGCCACTTGCAAGCTGGGCTCAGAAGCCTGTATTGACACTAGATACTATTTTACAACGAATTGATAACAACAACCTGATGCTGCAGTCCTACAGGTTTAAAGCGGACAGTTACAAACATAGCGCCGACGCGGCCACGGCCTGGATGGCACCCATGATAGGTTTGGGGACTTTCATGATGCCTTATCCCAATCAAATGATTATGGACGCTCGAGACAAGGGCAGCCTGATGCTGCAGATCGAGCAGGATATCCCTAATCTGGCTAAGCTCAGTGCAAAGAGAAAATATATCGCTTCGCAGGGTAATGTGGAAAGGGCTAACCGAAGCATCACCCTTAATACATATAAGGCACAAGCAAAACGACTCTATTTCAACTGGCTCATAGCCAGGCAGCGTGTAACGGTACTCGAAGAGAATGAGAAAATTATGGTCATGATGAAAAAGATCGAAGAAGTCAGGTATCCCTACAATCAGTCACAACTGGGAGGGGTTTACCGGGCCGAGTCGAAAATCCTGGAAAACCAGAATATGATCCGTATGCAGGAAGGCACTATTGGGAAGGCGAAAGGATGGCTCAATAGCCTGATGAATGCGACTGGTAACCAGGCTTTTGAAATTGACACTGCCTATAAACCTTCCTTTCAGCCAGCTATGCACTACGATACCGCTACGCTGGCTGATGCCAGAATGGATGTTTTTAAAATGAATGAAAGTATCCGATCCATGCAACTGAATATCGAAAGCATGAAACAACAGAAAAAGCCGGATTTTAAAATTCGCTTTGACCATATGTACCCGTTGGATGCCATGATGCCTAATGCTTACAGCGTAATGGGGATGCTCAGTATCCCGATAGCTCCCTGGTCATCGAAAATGTATAAGTCGGATATCAAGGCTATGCAGCTCAATATCCAGGGGATGCTCAAAGAGCGGTCTGCCATGCTGGTGGAAACGCAGGGCATGTTGTATGGTATGCAGTCAGAGATTGGGTCCATGCAAACCAGGGTTAGTACCATGCAGGATAAAATACTTCCGGTCCTTCAAAAAGCAATGGATTCCTATTTTGTTAATTACCAGGAAAATAAAGCCCAGCTTCCTGTGGTTATTGATGCCTGGGAAGCTTTGACAATGATGCAGATGAACGTGCTGGATGAGAAATTGAAACTCTATGAAATGATAGTCGATTATGAAAAAGAACTATATCGGTAGCCTTTTAACGGTGCTGATACTAGCTACCGTGTTTTTAACCGCCTGTGACCGTAAAACCCCAAAAAATGCGCATACGGCTCATGAGGAATCGGAGCAGTATACCTGCCCGATGCACCCGCAGGTAGTTAGCAGCAAACCAGGCAAGTGCCCGGTCTGTGGCATGGACCTGGTGGCAAAAAAAGCAAATAAAGAGCTGATCGTTGATAGCAGCTTCAATGCTTTGTTGAAGCCGGTGAATGCCCAGGTGATTGCCGACATCCCACTGATCAGTGCAGAGCGTGGGATGCGTATTTTTTCAGCCCAGGCACAAGGAGTAGTAACTTATGACAGCCGGAGCCAGGTTTCACTTGCATCCAGAGTGGGTGGTCGTATTGAAAAGCTGCTGATTAAATACAACTACCAGCCTGTGCGGAAAGGACAGTTGGTGATGGAAGTCTATTCACCGGATCTGGCATCCGCTCAAAGGGAACTTTTGATGCTTAGTAACGATGGTGGCAGTCCGGATTTACTACTAAAGGCAAAACAGCGCCTGGAGCTACTGGGAATAGGTCCAGGGCAAATTCAGGAGATTATCAAGTCAGGAAATATCCTCTATAAGGTACCGGTGTATAGTCCTGCCAGTGGATACATCCTGGAACAATCGGCTAACTTACCGCAGACTGGCGCACCTATGCCGTCAGTTTCCGGCGTTGATGGCGCCGCAATGGATGAGATGGGAGGCAGCTCAACTGCACCGGCAGCCCCTGCTGCGCCATCGACGGCGGCTTCTCCCGTGCTTCTGCGTGCCGGGCAGTATGTTACAGCCGGACAAACCTTGTTTACAATTTATACGTCCGAAGGCCTGATTGCGGAATTCGCGCTATCGCCAGCTATATCTTCCCGCATCAAACCACGACAAAAACTGCTCTTTTATGCGGGCAATGACAAAACAACTATGGCCAGCGGCCAGATTGGACTGATCCAACCGGTTCTTCGAAGCGGCGAGCGTTTCACCTTGGCCAGGGTCTATCTCAAAGGCAAAAACCTGACGCCAGGACAACTGCTGACAGCGCGCATTCCCATTGTTTTTCAAAATGGGTTATGGCTGAATAAAAAAGCGGTCTGGCAGACCGGTAGTAAGTCTATTGTGTTTAAGCAGCAAGGTAAAGTGCTGGTACCCACGCAGGTTAAAGCAGGGGCAATTGTAGATGGGATGGTGCAAATACGATCTGATATCAAGGATTGGAAAGTAGCGTCCAATGCATCCTATCTGATAGACAGTGAGAGCTTTATTAAGGATAATAGTACCGTTGAAAATTAAAAATATGAAAAGAATCGCATTTTTAAGGCTCGCCACTTTTGCATCTTTTGCGCCTGGGATGCTTCTGATTGCTTGTAAAGATGATCAAAAAAAGCAAACCGCACAAGCCGGGCAGAAGACTTATACCTGTCCTATGCATCCACAGATAGTTCAGGACAAACCAGGCACCTGTCCGATCTGTGGGATGGACCTGGTGATTTTCGATAAAAGTAGTAAGGATGTCTCTATCACATTGGGCGAAAGCCAAGTAAAGTTAGCCAATATAACGACAATGGCAGTGGGCAGAGGCCTTTTGACCAATTCCAAAAGGCTTAATGGCCGGCTTGCGGTAAACCCTGACCAAACTGCTGTGGTATCCAGCCGTGTGGCTGGGCGAATCCAGGTGCTATACTTCAAAGAAACCGGTGTGCCGGTAAGGAAAGGACAGCCACTTTATACAATATACTCTGAGCAGCTTTCCGCATTGCAGCAGGAATATTTGTTGGCATATGCCCAAATGAAGCAGTTCCCTTCGGACATCCGGTTTGGGGCCATTGAAAAGGCGGCCCGTCAAAAGCTACGGTTGTTTGATCAAAGTGAAGAAGATATACAAGACTTAATGGAAAACCAGAAGCAGGAGCCGTTTATTACGTATCGGGCACCGATTAGCGGCACCATATCGGAGCTTTCGGTAACAGAAGGCCAATATGTGTCTGAGGGGAGCGTCGTACTTCGCCTGGAAGACTATTCTACTTTATGGGTGGAAGCCGACATTTATCCGGCAGAAGCGGCCAGCATCCATAGAGGGGAAAAAGTACAGGTTCAGGTGGCAGGCTGGGAAGATAAGCCCCAGCCGATGCGCATCGACTTCATTATACCAGCAATTCAAAGTGGCAGTCAGCTGATGCAGGTCCGGGGGACTGTTCCAAACCCAGGCAATCGGTGGCAGCCAGGATTACAGGCCAATTTGATATTACCCATTACGGGTACGATTAATACCATGACTTTACCTGTCGATGCCGTGATCCGTGACGCGAAAGGCGCGCACGTGTGGATCGAAACGAAGCCGGGCATTTTCCAGGCACGCATGGTATCGATTGGTATGCAAAATGCTGACCTGGTTGAAATTAAGGAAGGTATTGCCAAAGACGAGAAAGTGGTTGTTACGGGTGCTTATCTTTTATACAGTGAATACGTACTGAAAAAGGGATCTGATCCTATGGCGCTGCATCTACATGAATAGCCAATTTTTAACCATAAATTTTATTAAGATGAAAAACGTAACCAAATGGGCAATGCCAGTGGCAATGATAGTATTTCTTTCGGCCTGTGGCAGCAAAAATGAAGAAAGCAACACCAGTTCCTATCAGGATTCAACAGCCCATGAGCACCATGAAGGCATGGATATGGGTGACAAAGAAACAGGTAAAGTCGAATTAAAAGATGATAAGCTTAATGCAGTCTACCAGCACTATATACATTTGACCACGGCCTTAATCAATTCAGACGTAGCAGAAGCAAAAATAGCTTCCAGTGCCATTGAAGCAGGTTTAGGCCAGATTTTAGAAAGTTCTTCCACATCAAAAATAGCTTCAAAAATTACAGAAGCCAAAGATATCGAAGAACAAAGGGGGCTGTATTCCTCACTAAGTAACGAGTTTATCCCCATGGTAAAAAAAGCGGGTTTAAGTAGGGGGGAGCTGTATGTTGATTTTTGCCCAATGGCCAATAAGGCTAAAGGGGCCTATTGGCTTTCAAACCAGAAGGAGATTAAAAATCCATATTTCGGTGATAAAATGATTTCCTGTGGAGAAGTAAAGGAAACGGTGAATTAAACCGAAGTTTGATCCCAGTAGTACCGGGTTCAGGGCATTGCCCTGAACCAATTTTCAACAATACTTAAAAGCACTTCTGATGAAACTATTCACTATACTACTACTACTATTATTATGGCTGCCTGTTGTGGATGTTTTCGCGCAGCACCAGCATGGTGCCGGATCAGTCGGCCCGGCATCGGTAAAAAAACCACTTTTCGAAAACTCAAAAGCTGGCAAGGTCGAATACCATCTGTATGTAAATGACACATTAGCCAACATCAGTGGCAAAAGAAAGGTACCGGCACTTGCTGTAAATGGTCAGATCCCTGCACCGACCTTACATTTTACAGAGGGTGACACCGCCGTGATTCATGTCCATAATCTGATGCAGCATGAAACATCAATCCACTGGCATGGGCTGTTGCTACCCAATAAAGAAGATGGTGTACCTTATCTGACAACAGCTCCTGTCGAGCCGGGAGGCGAATATACTTTTACATTCCCACTCATCCAAAGCGGTACGTTCTGGTACCATTCCCACACCATGCTCCAGGAGCAAAGTGGTTTATACGGTTCAATCGTAATCCAGCCCAGAAAAAAAATCTATGAAGTGGATAAGGAGTTTGTGCTTTTGTTATCAGACTGGACGGATGAGAACCCCAGGCGTGTGCTGAATGCGTTGAAAAGGAATGATCCTGCAAGTGAGTGGTATTCCATTAAAAAAGGGTATGCCCAGAGCCTGGATAAGTTAATGCAGCACAAAGGATTGAGCAACAGAATCAAGAATGGCTGGAAACGTATGCCGCCGATGGACCTGTCGGATGTTTATTATGCCGCATTTCTGGCCAATGGAAAACGCAAAGAAAGTATTCCGGATTTAAAACCGGGCGATAAAGTCCGGTTACGTGTCATTAACGGTTCGGCTTCGACCTATTTTTACCTCCACGGCGGGGCAGGGAAACTGGAATTGATTTCATCGGATGGGATCGACGTAAAGCCAATCAAAATAGACCGATTGCTGATGGGGATCGCTGAAACCTATGATTTTCTGTTGACGGTGCCGAAGGATAAAACCATTGAGTTCAGGGCAACTGCTCAGGATGTCTCCGGATTTGCTTCTTTATATCTGGGTAAAGGGGATACACTATCTGCCACACCTGTCCCCAGGCCAAACGTTTGGAATATGGATGAGATGATGATGGACATGTCTGTTAATTTTCCGGATAGAATGGGTCATTCCGATACGGACATGAACAAAATGGACCACAGTAAAATGAATATGGAGCAGCCACCCAAGAAGGAGCCTGTTGCGAAGCCGGAAAAAGGCCATGAGGGTATGGATATGACCAAAATGGACCATAGCAAAATGAATATGGAAGGTGTGGACCTGGTTAAAAACGACTCGCTGACGATATTCAATTATGATTTGTTAAGCGCAAAACAGGAAACAACTTTTGATAGGTCAAAACTCAGAAGGACAGTTCACATAAAATTAACCGGTAGCATGTACCGCTATGTATGGTCGATGGATAATAAAGTTCTTTCGCAAGCCGATAAGATAGAGATAAAAAAAGGTGAAATCGTGCAGTTCGAATTAGAGAATACCACGATGATGAACCACCCCATGCACTTGCATGGTCATTATTTTAGAGTGCTCAATAAGAAAGGGGGTTTCTCTCCCTTAAAGCACACCCTGGATGTTCCTCCAATGACAAGCGTTACCATTGAATTTGATGCGACTGAGGAAAAAGATTGGTTTTTTCACTGTCACGTACTTTACCATATGATGAGTGGAATGGCCCGTATTGTTGGATATCAGGGAAGTACCCGTGATACATCTTTGGCCAGCTACCCGCTAAGAAATTTATTTAAGGAAGATAAAATGTGGTTTTTTTATGGCAGTATTGCTGCCAAATCACATATGGCAGAAGCGAAGGCTAATTTTATTAATAGAAGTAGTGCGATCCGGTTTGAAGGAAATTACAACTATGGTTCTCAATATGAGGCCAATATCAGTTACGAAAGATACATTGGAGACTGGCTGCGGCCCTACATTGGCTTTGGTGCCGTGAAACAGCGGTACTACAATATATTCAACGGGGAACAAACGTTTGCGCAGGATTTTGACTTGCCGGTAATTGGAGTCCGCTATACCCTTCCTTTTTTCATCGATGCAGATCTGCGTGTAAATTCAAATGGGCGTGTACGATTTGCGATGGAAGGGGAGGAATGGCTGTTGCCAAAACTTTTTTTCAACTGGCGTATCAACACCGATAAGGAATACCATCTGGACTTGGAATATATGCTTGGTAAATACATTTCCTTATCCGGAGGGTATGATTCCAGGTATAAACTGGGTGGGGGCTTATTAGTAAGGTTCTAATCAAGGGGATTGTTTAACATGTGGCAGGATTTTCCTTCTAAGTTAAAACCCTGGCAGCAATACCAAGATTTCAACGGGCTGACCAAAAGATGTTTGCTGCTGTCGGCCCTGAGTGCGTTTAAAGTTCCAGTTTTTAAACAAAATTAAATCAATGGAAAATCACTACCACCACGAGCATCATCCAAAAGAGCCAGTGGAAAGCATGCATGCTATGTCGGAATCTTCTCATGACCAGGGCCATGACAAACATGCTGGACATCACACAGAAGATTTTCTTAAACGCTTCTGGATCTGTCTGGCCATCACCGTGCCGATCCTTTTGCTATCGCATATGATCCAGCAGTGGGCTGGGTTTAACTGGAAGTTTGCAGCTGATCAATATGTGCTTTTGACACTAAGTACGATTATGTATTTTTATGGGGGCTGGCCGTTTCTGATGGGCCTTGTCAGGGAGCTGAAAAGCAGGCAGCCTGGCATGATGACGCTGGTAGCGGTTGCGATCACGACGGCCTATGTATACAGTGTTGCCGTGGTTTTTGGGCTGGAAGGTATGGACTTCTTTTGGGAGCTTGCTACTCTGATTGATATCATGCTGATCGGGCATTGGCTGGAAATGAAATCCCAGATGGCGGCTTCACAGGCCTTGGAATCGCTGGTGGCTTTGCTTCCATCCGTGGTGCATGTTCAGAAGGATCATCAGGTAACAGACATTCCGTTAAAAGACCTTCGCAGCGGTGATGTGTTGCTTATAAAGCCTGGTGAAAAAATACCGGCTGACGGTGTGATCCTTGAAGGTAGTTCCTATGTGAATGAAAGTATGCTGACCGGTGAAAGCGTTCCAGTCCAGAAACAGAAAGATGACAAAGTCATAGCAGGTGCAGTTAATAGTGATGGCGTTCTTAAGATTCATGTAACCTATGCGGGCGATGATACTTATCTGCAAAAAGTCATTAGTATGGTTAGAACAGCCCAGGGAGCTAAATCAAATACACAGAATTTAGCTGATAAAGTGGCTGGATGGTTAACGCTGGTTTCCATTACTGTTGGCGTGGTCACTTTTATTGTTTGGTCTATTGCTGGCAAGGATCTTGCGTTTGCTTTGGAAAGAATGGTTACAGTCATGGTAACTTCTTGCCCGCATGCATTAGGCGTTGCTATTCCTTTGGTCATTGCTATTTCAACTACACTATCTGCAACACACGGTCTTTTGATCCGGAACCGCACTGCTTTTGAAAATGCCCGTAAGCTTACCACTATTATTTTCGATAAGACGGGCACACTGACCCAAGGCTCTCATGAAATCCAGCAGATTATATCCATTGATGATCAGTATTCACCTGATCAGATCTTACAGTATGCCGGGGCAATTCAGCAAAACTCTGAACATCATATCGCGCATGGGGTCATGCGTAAGCTAAAAGAGAAAGGATTAGAGCTGTGGCCTTCGACAGAGTTTAGTTATATGCAGGGAGTTGGCGTAGCAGGTACAGTAAACGATACAAAGGTTGTTGCTGCGGGCCCCAATTACTTCAAACAGGAAAGCAAACAGGTACCAGCTATTCCGGATCAAGTAGACCAGGCTACTGACACGGTGAACTTTGTACTTATTGATGGCAAGGTTGTTGGCTTGATCACTTTTGCTGATAGCATCAGAGAAAGTGCAGCCCAGGCCATCGCTGAATTGCAAAAGATGAACATTAAAACATTCCTTTTAACAGGGGATAATGAGAAGATTGCAGAAGCCGTAAGCAAAAGACTAAACATGGACGGCTATCTGGCTAATGTACTGCCGCATCAAAAGCAGGATAAGGTTAAGGAATTTCAGAATAAAGGAGAAATTGTTGCCATGACCGGCGATGGAGTAAATGATGCACCTGCTCTTGCACAGGCTGATGTTGGTATTGCCATTGGTTCCGGAACAGATGTTGCAGCTGAAACAGCGGATATCATCCTGGTAAACAGTGACCCGATGGATGTGGTGCATATGATCACATTTGGCAGGGTTACTTATAGAAAAATGGTGCAGAACCTGGCTTGGGCAATAGGTTATAATGTGATTGCCATACCATTGGCTGCCGGTGTTTTGTATCCCTCTTTCATGTTAAACCCGGCAATGGGGGCAGTCCTGATGAGCGCATCCACCATTGTGGTTGCAGTTAATGCAAAGCTATTGAGGGTAAAATAGAAGTACACTATGACAAACGAGCAATTTGATGAGATGATCAAAATCAAGTTAACGTCCTTTCTGCCTATGTACCAATGCAAGAATTGGCTTGATTTAAACCAGATGCTTACCAGGTATAGACATAAATGTCTAAGACGGAACATGAGCCGCCCTCGGAGGAGCAAATTGGACCGCTTTTGAAAGGTGTAATTAGGTAGCTGTAATTGTTGAAGTTTGTGTGGTGCTGACTTGAACCATGGCTGTAGTTGCCCGATAAATGATGGAGAACCGGCGAATCCAAATGCTCCAAGTCATCCTATCCTTTTGCAGGTAATCTGAAAAAGGTAGTGATTGATTTTTAGTGAATTCTCCAAATTATTTCAGAAGGTGGTATTTTGAGAGTGATTCATAAAAGGATAAAAAGAGGCTGCCCTTTTGAGACAACTTCTTTTTGTTTGACATCTGATTCAATACGCAATTTTTATCAGTTCAAAATTTTCATTACAAAACGAGGTAAGATCATTAAGGCCATGACACCTGTCACGACGATAGTGATTGTAACAAACAGCCATCTTCTTTCCTCTACTTTATCCATTCTTGTTACTTCGTACTTTTTAAGTTCTTTAAATAGCAAAAACATAACAATTGCCAAAGGAGAAAAAAAAGCTATTGTTGTCAATATTTTGGGCAGAAGATGAGCCGCTCTTAATAACTCAATAACTGAAAATCCATGTAGATACTTTTTTAAAACTATGTCAATAATTATCCACAAGGCCATGTAATGGAGCACAAATAGTGTTGACATCGATAATCGATAATCAATATTTTTCGATCCCGAATTTTTGCTTGCCCGGGTATAGAAAAAATCTCTTAGGTTGATGAAAAAAAATAACATGGTTTTTGTATTAGTGTTATTAAAATTAATCAAGGTCGTCATAAACGGCCATCCGAATTGAAGCTGTACCAGGAGCTACGGCTAACCAGAATGAGTTAAAAACAAGTCCCGTAAACCCAACGCCCATACAATTGTTTTCACCTGATCCCAAGTGGATAGACTATTCCAGTCATAGTCGGCATCACTCTAAACGACCAAAATCTCCTTTCCATCAATACCCAAACAACAATGCCAACGCTTCAGTCCAAAACTACGGCAGCAGGGTAAAAACCTTCACTTCAGCACCCATAATTTTTGCAAGACCGTCAGCAAGTGTCAGGTTCCAATCCAAGATGCTCATTGACATTCCAGTCGCCTTAAAAAAATCATAACGTTGATTCAAAAGTGACTGTTGACTTCCGTCTTTAATAAGAGCATCTTGGATAATATAGTTTGGTATCAAAAACACCTGTTCTGTGTCAGGAATGTTGACTCCTTTCGCGCTGGATGAGCCTCCATAAAAAGCCCCTCCATTTTACGCTCACTCCACCAAAAGAAATTCAACAACAAATGGCTGTCTGAAAAATGGGGTACATACACTTAAAGGGGCCAGCAGGTATGCTGGCTTTTTTTAAGGCAAACTTGAACTGACTTGGATGGCTCAAGTGTAACAGCGCTGGCTCCATGCCTAATTGATGAGTTTGAGTCTTTTTTTAACATGAAGTGGTTTGCGGTTGAGTTTAATTCGTGTTTGATCGTAGAAGTATCTATCAATACATCACAATAGTTGTAACAAAATTGCTATAAACTCGCAAATATAGCTACAAGTTCAAGGTGTATTTGCGACGGTGGATTAGAGTATCTGCTGTTAATTTTAACAGCGAAATTGTGTTGGGTTCGTTGGAGATCAATTCCCGTAATTCTTCCTCCTATCAGACTCGCTCACAGAAGCAGCGATTTATTCTGAATTATACAATTCACCAAACTAATGCCATTTATGAAAAGAATTTTGCTTTTACACTCAACGTTTTTTTTGCTCAGCTTCTGTTTTTGCGTCCAGTCGGTAATGGCAGGAAACCAGAAACGCCTTGTTTCCAGTGCCTATCTGCTATTGAAGCAGTCTCCGGCGGGAACGGTTCTGTTTGACGGTCAATGGTACACCGAAACTGTGCTCGCGCGATTGTTGTCCGGCGCTGAAAAGGTGCTGGCCACCTGCGGTGGTACCGTTGGCGGAACGGAACCGACCGATGATTTTGATGGTGACGGTGCCTGCAATGGCGTTGACTTTGACGATGATAACGATGGTGTGCTGGATGTTACTGAACAAGCTTGTGTAAGCAATGCATCATCTAAAAGTGGCGTAACAGTAACCAAGCCAGCTACCATCAATTATAATTTTAATGGTAACACCCTGGCAAATTTGGTGGATGGAGTTGACAACAATACGCTGGTAATCTATAATCCCAACGGTACGCTAAACAATGCCGAATGGTTTAGGGTGGAACTCCCTTCCCCAAAAGTATTAACGCAATGGGAGGTAGGGCATTATCAGGGTCAAACTTTGTTTTCTACCACAAGTACGTATAAAGTTCAGGGAAGCCAGGACGGCACCACCTGGACAGACATAACGGGAACTCTTATCTACGCAAACAACGGTTTCGGGCAAAGTACCCAGGCCAACTCCAATATTGCGACTTTTGAACAAAATAACATTGCCTATAAGTACTATCGTTACTACGGAATCGTCGGTTCGACAGGAGGTGGTTGGGCGACTGAATTTTATTTTACAGAAAAAAACTGTGGAGATATAGATGGGGACAGCGATGGAGTTGTAAACCGTTTCGATTTGGATTCAGATGGTGATGGCTGCAGTGATGCTTTGGAAGGAGGGGCAACGACAAATACCACTGCGGATTATGAATTTACCGGAGTTATGGGTGAAAACGGATTGGACAATTCACTGGAAACCGTGGCAGACAACGGTATAATAAATTATACTGCGACGTATAGATCCTATGCAATTGTTTCTTCTATTAATGCTTGTGCCGATACCGACGAAGATGGTGTAAGAGACGTGATAGACATTGATGATGATAATGACGGCGTATTGGATGCAGTAGAAATAGGATGTAGTCAACTACCTAGTTGGAATGTAACCGTTTGTGACTATACCACTACTGGATTTGGGACGTGTACTGATGCTAATAGTTTGGGTACGCTAACACAGCATGCCAGTGGAACAATGACCTACAATGGATTATCTCTTAACTGGACTAATCCAAATACTCAAACATCGGTACTATCAACCCTTAATGCTTCCGGAGGAAATATCACAGGAGCTAATCCCCCTGACAAATCGTATGCCGTTTTTTTTGAACATACATTCAATAATTTAGATGCAGGCCTTTATACCCTTTCTGCAGGAACTATTTACGATGGAAAAAAGATATATAAAGTATTGGCAAATGGTACAGATTCTTTGATTTACTGTAACAACGATTGGACAACAGCTACGCCTTCAAAAGAAGTAAACTTCGAGCCTAATACGAAATTAAAGATAATAGTTTATGAAAATGGCGATCTTAATACACGGGCAGTAATAAATATAGCGCTTAAAAACGGTTCTGCATATCCATGCAACAATTTAGTTGATCTGGATACCGATAATGATGGCGTTCCGAACCGTTTCGATTTGGATTCCGATGGAGATGGCTGCAGTGATGCTTTGGAAGGAGGGGCAACGACAACTACCACTGCGGATTATGAATTTACTGGAGTTATGGGTGAAAACGGATTGGACAATTCACTGGAAACCGTTGCAGACAATGGTATCATAAACTATACTTCGACATATAACTCCTATGCAATTGCTTCTTCTGTTAATGCTTGTACAGATACCGACGGGGATGGTGTAAGAGACCTGATAGACATTGATGATGATAATGACGGCGTATTGGACTCCATGGAAATGGTAGCCGTTTGTAATATAGAGGCAGCGATACCGAGTTCTGTTGTAGTTGCACCATCAACTTCTTGGGGCCCAATTGCTGCCACGATAGACAATTCAGGGATGATTGGTACGGGAATTTCGGCAACCACTGATGCAGCTGTAACAACTTCAAACGCTTGGTACGGAGCTGACAATGTGACAGCAGCTGCTATTGATTATACTCTTCCAGCAGGATCAAGTGCAAGTTATATTTTGTTATGGGCGACGGAATCAAGCGACGGTACTGTTGGTGGAGACGGTCCCATAAAAGACTTTAAAGTTACCTTAACGTATAATAATGGAGCCAATAGCTTTACAAGTGAAACATTTACTACGGTAAAACCAACTGGTAGTGGTACGCCAAATTATGCACAGAAGTTTGATTTTGGACAAACATTTGCCAACGTAACAAAAATAAGCATTAGTGTTTTGAACGGCTGGTACGATTCCGACAGTCCTGCAAAAAATGATGGGTGGGTTTCAACAAGTGGTACAAGTATAAGTTCTCAATATAATCTTACTCTTGCTGAATTTAGATTTGGATGTTATGAATTAGCCGATACGGACACAGACAATGACGGCATACCCAACCGTTTGGACCTGGACAGCGATGGAGACGGTTGTCCTGATACCCGGGAGGCAATTCTTTTCAACAATTCGGACGTCGCTTCCATAGCTGGCGATGTACAAAATGGCAGCGGAGGTACGGTTACTTCTACCGTATCAACGGACAATGCAGTGGTTCCTGGCCCGTATGGAAGCAACGGGTTTGCCGACGCACTGCAGTCGGATACGGATCCTGACAAATATAAGTATGTATATACCTACCTGTTCCTGGCGACGCTGGCCGATAATAATGCCTGCGCGGACGAAGACGGCGACGGAACTCCAGATTTCGAGCAGGATATCGATAGCGACAACGATGGTATTACAGATGCAACCGAATCCCCAAGTTGCTTCTTTACCGAAGCGCAGGCGATGGATATTACCGAGGGGGTAAGCTCGGACTTTGCGTGGAATACTACCAATTCGCTTGCCAGGACCTATGACAATAACCTTTCCAATTTTGGTCAGGTTACCCCGGCAGTGAATATCCAAAACAAAGCGCTCGTTACGTTCGAACTGCCTGTAATAAATACTGCCGTTATTGACAATGTTCAGCTGGCCGTGGGAGCTGTTGCATTTGGAAGTGGTAGCTGGCAGTTGCAAGGGCTGAGTATGGGCAGCATTTGGGAGCCGCTTTCGACCGCACAAACGATGAACGCAGTAAATACCACTGTTACATTCTCCAATACACTGCAGCCTGCCAAAGCGTATCACTCATACAGGATCGTGGGCACGAGCAATACCAACGTAACCGACAATGCGAGGCTGGCCGAGTTCAGCATTCAATACAAAAATTACAATGCTTCGAGACATCCGGTGAAGTCGGGGTGTAACTCGGATACGGACGGTGATGGGGTATCAAACTTTTTTGACCGTGACAGTGACGGCGACGGCTGCCCGGATGCAGTAGAGGCGGGTGTGAGCGGGACACTGGTGGCAGGCGAAATGTTTAATAGCGGCACCGGTAATGTTACGACCGATAATGCGGTAACAGCTGGCCCGTTTGGTAGCAATGGTTTGGCGGATCCGGTGGAAACCGTACCGGAGAGCGGCATTGTGAATTATACCTCTACCTACAATCTTTACACATTGTCCGCGTCCCAGAACGCGTGCCTGGATACCGATGGGGATAGCATCAAGGACGTAGTGGATATCGACGATGACAATGACGGAATAATCGACATTGAGGAAGAAAACTGTGCGGGTTCCAATACTTCGAAGACCGGCGTTACGATTACCAAACCTTCGACGATCAACTACACTTTTAACGGTGCCCAAACTTTATCCAACCTGGTGGATGCAGTGGATGCAAATACACTGGTCATGTATAACCCCACCGGCACGTTAAGCAATGCAGAATGGTTCAGGGTGGAATTTCCGACCCCGAAAATACTGACCCAATGGGAAGTAGGGCATTATGGCGGGCAAACGCTCTTCAGTACAACCAGTACCTACAAAATACAGGGTAGCCAGAACGGAAGTTCGTGGACCGACATTTCCGGAACTTTAATCTACGCCAATAACCAGATAGGGCAGAGTACGCAAACAAGTTCCAATGTTGCGAATTTTGGCCAGAATGCGACTGCCTTTAAATATTACCGATATTTCGGTATCTCTGGCGCAGTGGGTACGGGCTGGGCTACTGAATTCTATTTTAAAGAGAAGAATTGCGTGGATCTCGATACGGACCTGGACGGCGTGCCCAATAGGCTCGATCTTGACAGCGACGGCGATGGCTGCCCCGACGTGAGGGAAGCAGGTGTCAATCCGCGGACAGATGTTAGCTCTCCTGCCTCAGGGACCAACAACGATGGTGGCAGTTATGGCATAGCGGATGTCGCAGACAGTCAGCTGGATACTGCCGGAGCAGACGCCAACAACGACGGCCTGAACGACAGTGTGGACCCGGACCAGAATGGTGTCACAAATTATCCGTCAACGTATACACAGTTTGCAATTGCTGGTAACATCAGTTTGTGCGCCGACACGGATAGCGATGGCATTAGTGACATCACCGATATCGACGACGACAACGACGGTATTCTGGATGCGGTGGAAAGCCCCGGGTGCTTTTACACCGCGGCCGAGGCCGGCATTATCGCCAAAGTATCAACTGCCTTGAACAACGACGACGGGACCGAGGTGGACCTGCCCTTCATGCATGATGGTACGACGACCAGCGTGGCTGCGAGCAATAATGTGATCAATATAAACGCGGCTGTGAATGGCACGGTGGTGTACAACATGGAATATCCGACGACGGTGCGGTTAACCAGCATTACGCACTATGGGACCACTTTCGGCACTTCGGCGACCGCAATGATCCAGGGTTCTAACGACAGGACGACCTGGGACGACCTGATGACGGCTGCGGCAGGTGCAACCGCTACGACTAAAACCTTTACTGTTAACAACAATGCTGCCAATAATTACAGATACTATCGCATTGTCAAAATAGCAGGTACGAGCACCCCGGCAATCACATCCTATGAAGTGGCTTCCGTTCACAACACCACCGGTTACGTTGCATCGGCCCATCCCAAGCCATCGTGCACGACCGACAGTGATGGTGACGGCATTGTCAACCATCACGATCTGGACAGCGACGGCGACGGTTGTTCGGATGCGATGGAAGGGGGCAGCAACGACGGCAGCGATGCCATTACTGCGGCGGACCTGGTGCATTCTTCCATGCCAGGCGGGAATAGTGGGGGCACGGCAGGGCCCGTGGATTACAATTTGGGCACCACAGTGGATGCCAATGGTGTGCCTACCCTTGTTTCGGGCGGCCAGGTCCTGGGCTCGGCCCAGGACGAAGGTTCCCAGCCAGCGAATTGCGTCCCTGTGGCACCGCCGGTAGCGGTGAGCGACATCATCACCAACAATTCACCTGGCTCTGCGTCTAGCGTCAATGTGCTTACCAACGATGCGGGGGGGGACCCGGTCAATCCGACTACCGTTAATTTGATTGTTGCCGGAGGCGGGAGTTGTGCAGACACCGATACCGATGGCGACTGTGACGAACTGACGGTCCCTGGCGAAGGCACCTGGACAGTAACATCCACTGGCGTGGTAACATTCACCCCTGAAACAGGCTTTGTTTCAGATCCTACACCGATTACTTACACGGTAAAGGACAATGACGGGGAAACCTCTGTGCCAGTAGAAATCACGGTCGACAATGTGCCTGTGGCGACCAATGACTCCGGTTCAGGCACCTATAATGCTGCTGCAACAGTCAATGTGACGGCGAATGACATTACAGGTGACCTGGTTGACCGGGCCACAATTCAGATCACAGGTACTGCAACCCCCGGGGACCCGTTGGTGGTGACCGGACAGGGAACGTGGACTGTCAATACGGCAACAGGTGAAATTACCTTTACACCGGAAGTCGGCTATACAGGTAACCCTACATCGATTACTTATACCGTTCAAGACGGTGAGGGCAATACTTCCAACACTGCGCAACTGACCATTACCTACTCCGCCCTGCCAGTTACACTTGTTTCTTTTAGCGCAGGTAAAACAGCAGAGGGTGTTTTGTTAAAATGGACAACTGCGGACGAGAGGGATTTCGACCGTTTCGAGATCGAGCAATCGACAGAGCCACAAGCTGGTTTTGTGAAGATCGGTGAGGTAAGAGGGGGCGGTTCGCAATATTCGTTTTTGGATGGGGTGGGTCGTGATGAGAGGAGCTACTACCGTTTGAAGATGGTCGATGCGGATGGGACTTACAGCTATTCAAGGATTGTTACTGTGACGAGCTGGAATAGGCTGGAATTGTACCGGGTTTATCCTAACCCTTCGTATGGCCGGAGCATATCCATTGCGAGCATCTCTGCGATTGAATCGTACACTGTGTATGATGCTTCGGGCAGGGAGGTGCCAGTACAGCTGACCAGGGAAGGCGGGAAGCATAAGTTCGCTTTCGGCAAGGATGTTCAGGCTGGGGTTTATGTGATTTCGTACCGGATAGCCGGGCAAGCATTCAGCCAGCAGTTTGTGCTCAGTTACTGATCTATTCTGACTAACGAAGAGCCGCCGGGGAATAGCCTCCGGCGGCTTTTGGTTTTATGACAAAAATCATATCATTCGAAGTTGAAATGTGGATTAATTTGCGAAATTGTCAGTGTAGTTTGGAACGAGATAGTTCTTGATGCCTAAATATTTACTTTCTTCTTTATACTTTATTGCAGTATTGCCGTGCTATGGCTTTCAACGGGTTTGGCCAAAGTATTCTCTCGGGCAATTTACAGACGAAAACGGCCTCCCCCAGAATAGCATACAGGACCTGGTTTTGGGAATTTCGGGTTTATCTGGATCGCGACCCAGGGCGGTTTGGTTCGGTTCGATGGTCAAAAAATGGTGACTTAGCCAAAAAAAGTATTGTCAGAATGCAGTTTTGAAAGGAAAGGTTGACTGGAGATTTCGGTGCCTGTGACCATCTGAATACGGAAATCGAGGTCATATAAAATCGGACATTGAAATTAATTACAAATGATTGATTAATAAAGAAATACACCAGGGTTGAACGATTTTTCAAAGTGGTCATTTTGCCGCGGAATCCACTGGTCCGGGTATCCGAATTCTCCAGTCTAATGTGAAGAAAACCTTGTGGGGACGAATTGGGAGACCCTGAATCTTATCCGTTGGAAAAAAGTTTTTGGAGAGCAGGTTCTCTTTCTCTCCGGGTCATTATCATCCGTGTTTTTCTATATGTCCATGGAACACGCCTTCCTGTCGATCGATGGAGGCTAACTCGAAATTTTCGGGGGCGAACCCAGATGACAGGAATGGAATGATAGGCAGGAAACTCTCCAAAACAGACTAGATTGATTCAAGCAAAAACCTGGATAAGTCCTATGCGCTCTACAACTTTTAGAATTGATCCGAGATTTATGATGTACAGAACGTCTTTAAAAAGCTTTAAAAGGAGTAAAAGGATCTTTTCTGGATTCATTAGCTTTTCCTATGCAGAATAGATTTATAATTTTCTAAGTTATATTTGTATTTTCGGGAATTCGCTTATTGTACCCAACAGATTTGATTTCAAAGAGGTAGCAAAACTTCCCTTGATCGCTTTTTGTTTTTATTGCTTACCAGCCGCTGCATTGAACCTGACCTACTTCTTCTTTTGCATATTGTTAACTTTTCAAGTTGTCGGACAGCCGGTATATACCTTGAATGACAGCACTTCAGTTTCTACTGATCAATACGAGATCCTGCCCGATCGCGGCTACACGTTCGATCAGATCCTGGCCAATCCTTCATTGCCATTCAGTGCAGAAGATTCGCTCCGGCTTGCCGAAATACCAGTTTACTGGCTGAGAGTAAAGGTCAATAACCCTTACGGTTACGCAAGGTCTTACGACGTGCGGGTAGAGCCTTTGATGGACAATACGTTATATAATTTCGACTATAATGCGGGAAAATGGGTAGGGTATAGGGCGGGTATTCTGACTGAATCAAAGTATAATCGGCGCATTCAGGGAATCATGCCCTGTGTCTTACAGGCTAAAATGGTTAATACGCTGTATGTCAGAGTCGAGGTGTCATCGCTCAGGAAGTTTGGCTATGTACTGAAACGCAAAATTCAGTTCAACAGAAAAAATAGCGTTCTTGGCAAGGAAGAAAATTTAAGGATCGCATGGATGGTGGCGATAACGGTTCTTTTTCTCTTTTTTCTAAATAACGTATATATCTATTTCAGTTTCCGGGACAAAACCGTTTTATACTATCTCATCGCTCAACTGGGCGGAATAATCTATATCACTTCTTACAGGCACTTTTTTTCCCTCATCTTTTATTGCCCGGTTTTCACTTTCTGGATAAAGCCCAGCGGTTGGCTTGATTACTATGATCTGAATTACCTCCTGATGCATATAGGCATACTAGGCATTATGTATGGTCTTGTACAATTCACCCGATCGTTTTTTGATACAAAAAGGACACTTCCGGTACTCAATACGGTTTTGAAACGTGGACTGATTGTATATGTTTCGATCACGACCGTTATCATATTGATTAATTCGATGGTATTTTATCTGGAACATTACACCAGATCGTTTGAGAATTTATTTGCGCTTTTTCTCATTCTCATTATTTTGTCGACCTGTGTCGCGGGTTATCTCAGGAAACTCCCGGCAGCTGGTTCCTTTTTGCTGGCCAATATGCTGCCACTGGTTTTCATGGTCGGCACTACGCTTTTTCACGTATTGGTGGGGGTCAATGACAGTGATAACACGTTTCTTCCGGATATGGCCATTATCGCCCAGTCGCTGGGGTTTTCGATCGCTCTGGTCGCCCGGACGCGACTGATTCAAAGCGACCTGAAGGTGAAAGAAATGCAAGCCAGGCAACTGGAATTTGATCTGCGCGAACTGACGCTCGCCCAAAGATTGACTGAGATGGAAAATCAAAAGATCAACGCTGAAATTCTTGTGGAAAAAAGCAGAAACGAATTGTTGCATCATAATCTGGAAGCAAACCGTCGTGAACTCGCATCGACGACGCTTTATATCGTCCAAAAAAACAAGATGCTGGCAGATCTAAAAAAACAAATTCATGAGTCAAATCAACAGTTTCCCGACAATAAACATCAGGGGCTAGACGGAGTTAAAGCTATCCTTAACAGTAACCTTTACCTGGATTCCGATTGGGCAAAATTCAAACTGCATTTTGAACAGGTTCATCCACGCTTCTTTGAAGACTTATATGTTAAACACCCGAGCCTGACCAAAAATGAAATACGCATATACGCCTATTTTCATATGAAACTCGCCACGAAGGAGATTGCTTCCCTGCTCAACATTGACCCTGCCAGTGTTCGCCGTGCCAAAACACGGCTGTACAAAAAAATGGCACTTCCCGAAGATGAGTGAGCCACTCAGTTAGAGTAACCTTTCCATTATCCGCTCAAATCACCACCAAAACGTCAATTTTTGGCCAAAAACTGAAATTTTAATCGTTTTGTCTACACTTTGTCTACGGTCGGTTTTAGGCTTTTGGTTATATAAAGCGCTGTTTTACACCACGGCTTCCCCTTCCCCGTGGTTGGCAAAAAGCGGTAATTCCTTCTTTATACGACATTCGGCATTATGACAAAATTCTCCTCTCTATCAGTAGGTTTTAAACGGACTTTCGGCCAAAGATTTGTCCTGTTTTTAACGGCGTTGCTATACGCACACCACACATGCTCACAGACAGCTGCCGTTATTACAAACTGCAATAACGAGATGCCCGCCTCACTCACTTTTACGGTGCCCAGCCAATATTCTGGCGCCACCTGGTTCAACAACACTAAACCCCATCTTGGCTCGCTCGGATCCGGCAAGACTTTAACCATCACCAATAACTTCTCCGACACGTATAGCTACATACCCCAGGGAGGAAGCCAAAACGAAACAGTTGAGATACTACGTGTCAAATACCCCAATGCGGACTTCACAGCGCTATCGACTTGTCTGACAGAAGCTGCCAGATTTGAGGCGAACGGCGCCTGCATCGGGAACGCATTTAAGGGAAACGGAACTTCTTCCGGGGCTGCTTCTGCGGCAGATATGTATCCTACCAAACAGATTGATTTCATAACCCTTGCTGCCTGGGTCAAATGGGACGGAAACATTACAAACGGCGTATCCCAAGCCATCATGATGAACGGGAACAGCGGCAACTCGGGCTATGGGTTGTATATCGATGGTCCGACAAAAAACCTGACGATTCTGCTTGGCGGCGTTGCCTATCTGACTAGCAGCGTCAAATTGACGACCAACAAATGGCAACACGTAGCCATAGTCCGTAATAATGGCACCTGGCTATTGTATGTCGACGGCCTATATTATCCTCTGAGCACTCCCACCGCCGCACCGTATACGCCGGGGGCATATGCGAGCGGTAGGTTTTCTGTGGGCCAAAACGCCTCCGGCACCGAAAATTTCAGCGGGTTTATCGATGAAGTAGCCATTTGGGAAAGAGCGCTCAATATGGCTGAGATCAACGGACTGCGTGCCGATGTCTGTTATTCATCGCCAACAGGCAGCTGGAACTTCAACGAAAGCGGCGGGGCACAGGCGTTCGATGGAAGCGGTAAAAATCTGCACCTGACCCTGGCAAATGCGCAGCGGGTTTCGCAGGTTACATACGCCTGGGATTTTGGCGACGGAACCTATCAGACAACGGATAACGTGGCGATCAGCCATCAATATGCTACCCATGGCACGAAGACGGTGACATTGACGGTTACCGATATTACAGGCTGCTCGTCCAGAACCAGTCAGGTCATTTCTGTCGTACAATCTCCCGCAAGTTTCCCTGTAACGGCGACCATTTCTTCCACCGAGGTGTGCGCTGGAACCTCGATCAACCTTTCGGCATCGAGCATTCCTTCCATTTACCAAAGTGATTTTAACGGCAATTTGAATGCATGGCAATTGGGTGAAGTATGGCGGCAAAATACCCATTACATAGGCTCCGGACCTGCCTACGCACTAAACACGCTCGTCTCGATCACGGCCATCAACCGGACGATCAACTCGACTTTGACATCGCCCGCTTTCAGCACTGTGGGATTGACAAGTGTTTCTGTTTTTCTCACCCATTTTTTAAGAAACGAGAATGCATCAAGCGCCTCGGTCGAGGCCTCTTCGGACGGAAATAACTGGACAACCCTGGTTACTTACACCGATCAGTACCGCGAAGGAGGACTAAACAAGTTTAAAACGGAGGAAATTGCGCTTCCGACCGCATTTGAGAATAAGGAAAAGGTGTACATGCGGTTCAGGTATGTCGACACCAAAGGCAATTCACAATTCAATTACTGGATGATACAGAGCATGACCGTGCGTCTTGCCGGGTATCGGTGGACCTCCGTTCCCAGGGGCTATACATCCAATTTACAAAGTGAGCAATCTATCGTGCCGTTGGTGACGACAACTTACAGTGTTTCAGCCAGCAATGGCTGCGGGGGGGCAGCAAGCCAGGTAACGGTTAGGGTGAAGCCGGTACCCGCGGCAACGACTACGGTCCCGACAAGCGTTTGCCAGTATAATGCATCCAATATCACGCTGACAGGCTCAGGGGCAGAAGCACCATATACTTTCAACTATCGTCACTTTCATGGCGGAGCGAGTGACCATTCGATCTCAACCGGCCCGGGAAACTCGGCGTCCATCCCGCTTGAAACTGAATCCCCAGGAGGTTTTACCTATTTACTGCTTAGTGTCTCCAGTGTAAATGGTTGTACCCGCAATTATAGTGATGTGAATATGTCGGGAGTCATCAAGGGATCGGCGAGTGGATTTGTGCAAGTGAACTCCGACAATATATGTACAGGTGATCAGACCACCGTATCCATCGGTGTCATAGGCGGGGATTTACCCTATACCATCAATTACAGTACGCCTGAGAGTGCTAATCAGGTTTATGTAGGCCGAAGCATAGACATTCCCCTGAAAACAAATTCTCAGGGAACACAGACCTACAAGATAACAAGCATTTCCAGCGCCACCGGATGTGTCGTGAACTATACGGCCGATAATCAACCAACCGAAATAGTCACAGTCAAACAAAGTCCTGCGGTGTTTGTTGCTTCTGACACTGATATTTTTTGCGATACGCCTATTAAGTTGACAGCCTCCGGAGCCGACAGCTATAAATGGTTCCCTGCCATTGGGCTTGACACAAACACCGGAGATAGGGTCGAAGCTTCGCCGGATGAAACAACCATTTACAGAGTTACCGGTACGGTGGACGGCTGCAGTACGGCAGCAACTAAAATTGTCAATTCTTCCAAACTAACGATCACCAGGCAGCCGACCATATCCAGTACAGAGATTTGTGCCGGAACACCTGTCACGCTTACAGGCGGTGAAAGTACGTACTCAGGGGGTTTTATATATGAAGAAGATTTTAATAGCGAAGCCAGATTGGTGAACTGGACGTCAGAGATGGAGACGACCTTAGCGGCTAATCAAAATTGGGCGATTGTTCCAGATAAATACTCTTTTTTTGGAAAAAAGGAAGCGGGCAGCAGTTTTGTTTTCATTAAGAGTCAACCTTCAACTAGTTCCGAGCGGACCACCCGGACTTTAAAATCACCCGCTATCAGCACACTGGGTTATACAAACATTGCCCTTACGGTTAATGAAGTAGCCATACTCAATACGAATCCCAACACCGTGAACAGGGTACAGCTTTCACTGGATGGAGTTTCCTGGACGGATGTTTTTGTAAGAAAAGATGGCCTTACCGCTGAAAATGGCATTGTTTTTTTTAACACAAGAATCGAAGTACCGGCCACCTTCGAAAATAAACCGGCTATCTATATCCGCTTTTTCTCCCATCTGGAATTCGGACTTCCATCTGGAGTCACTCCTTATGCGTGGGGAATAAACAATGTCAGAATGACCTATTCCAGACCAGCTTACTGGCGTTGGCATCAATTTTCTATTTATGTAAATGAAATTCTCCCAAATCCTTCGGTAATCAGGCCGGAGAAGTCTGTGGAAATTCAGGCGTTTACTACAACTCCTAATGGATGTGCCAAGGCTCTTTCTTCGCAAGTAGTTACTGTCAACCCCATTCCCGAGGTGGCTATCGACCCGGTGATACGCGTTGAAGCCCGGACGAATACCCAGACCGCCCAAATCCCGTACACCAAAGTAGCCGGCGATCCGGACCGGTATTCGCTTTTTGCCGGGGCAAGAAAGCTGCCTGGATTCCTGGAAGAAAGAAATTTCCAGTTTCCTGCACCTAATGTTTTTGGTGTTAATGTTCCCCCGGCTATCGCGACATATGATTTTATTTTCAGGGCAGGTAATAGCGCGGGATGCGTTGGTAAAGACGTCAATTTCAGCATTATGGTAGGAAGCGGGAATGCATTGCTGTCCGCTCTTACACTAAGTACCGGGCCGCTCTCGCCCGCATTTGAGCCCGCACTTTCCAATTATGACGAAGTTATCGTTCGCGCAGGAATGGAGTCCGTGACGGTAACCGCAACAGTCGAGCATCCGGCAGCTACGCTTACGATCAATGATGTGGCCGCGGTAAGCGGTGTACCAACCGTAGTGCCGTTGGATGGCCCCTTTGGCCAGAATATGATATCCGTAAAAGTGACTTCGGAGGCGGGTACTGAAACGGTCTATACCATGCGGGTCAAAAGGGCAGCGAATCTGGACAATGCCAATCATGAACAGTCAAACGCCAAAGTGGCTTATTCGCTCCGGCAATTGGCCAGCACCTATCTGCATCGCGGGGTTGAGCCTCCTGAGCCGGTACCCGGTTTTACCAACGCGCCCTTACCGGTCATCCGGGTTCGCCGTCCTGTCGACGATGCCCAGCTGGACATCGGTTTCGATGCACACGGCCAGCTGGATACACTTACTATGCTTCGCTTTGCTGGAGCCGATGACCTTTTTGTTCCTGTCTGGTATGATCAGAGTGGGTTTGATTTCGATGCTGTTCAAACCGAACCAAACAGCCAGCCGCGCATTGCGCATACCGGAACAGTCGATCGGAAGAACGGTGCGCCCACATTATATTTCACCGGCTCAACAACCAGCAATACCTACCTGACTTCACCACCCTTCCAGGGTTTTGCAGAGAGGTTTTCAATCTTCGCAGTGGCCGGCGTCAGGACAGATCAGCCCTCAGGCCTTAATGGGCTGCTGAGCAAAGCGTCTGAAGGCAAGCCTGCTCCCTGGGATATATCAGGAGGCACATTCAAGATTGGCAACGGAACCGACGAATTGTCAACTGTTAATCTGACAAAACCCTTCACTGCGGCCAATCCGTTTGCTACATGGTTATTTATCGGTGAACAACTTGGTTTCGGCGGCACATTTCTGAATAACACCCCGAATGGTAACTCCCAGGACAGCCATCCGGCTTATGCTGATGGTATGACCCCGGTAGTAATTGGTTCCGATCAGCAGGGAATATCCAGGCTAAACGGCTGGATCAGTGAATTGATCCTATTGGATCAATCACGTCAATACGATCTGATGGAGAACCAGATGCAAACCTATATCGGCCCAGCCATCACTTCGTTCACACCTTCGTCCGGTGATGGGCCGGTAGGGATAACGATCCACGGACACAATTTTATCGGCGTTGAAACCGTCAGCATCGGCGGTGTGGCCGTAGCATCGTTCCAGGTAGTCAATGAAAATTTGATCATCGCCCAGAAGACGCAACCCGGTGGAGGGGATCTGCAAGTGACAACTGCCTATGGCACAGCCAGTAAGAGGGGATTTTTCTATGGCTCTCCCCCGGGAAATGCCCTGCGTTTCGACGGGGCCGACGACTATGTGCAGCTCAATAATAAGATCTCTAGTGCCGACTTTACCATTGAACTCTGGATCAGAACGGATGTCGATTCCAAAACAGGTACAGATGCTTACAACGGCTCCATTCTGCTGGATTCCGATGTAAGCGGACCAGCTAATGATTTCGTCCTGAGCATTCTCAACAACAGAGTTGCTTTTCTTGACGGAAGTGCTAACGTGAATGCCTATGGAGTAACAGACGTTACGGATGGCAGATGGCACCATGTTGCGGTTGTACGAGAGGCAGGTCAAAATGTGAAGATTTATCTGGACTACAACCTGGAAGTGACCGGCGTTGCGGGAGCCGATATGCTGAATGTAAACCCTAATATCTTCCTGGGAGGAAATCCGAATAATCCGGATATTTCCTTTGATGGTTGGATGGACGAACTACGGATATGGAACGAAGCTCTTCCTATAGAGTTTTTAACCGCATTCCGGTCAGATGTCGTACCCCCGGATCATCCTATACTGGCCGCCTACCATTCGTTCGATGTGCAGACACTTACCAATACCATTGAACTGGAAGACCTGACCGGTTCTGCCGACGCAGGCACGCTGTATAATTTTGATCCATCCGGTAGCCATTGGGTAGAAAGCTACGCCATGGTGGTTCCCGATACTTCCCCTGCGGTGAAAGATATTTCAGAAAATGGATTCACGGCACACTGGAACCCCTCACCTGTTGGTACAACTGAAATATATCAGGTTTTTTTGTCGACAGACCCAACCTTTCCTTTTCCCGGACCGGCAACCATAATGTTTGGTACCGCGGACACCCATTTGAATATGGAAAATCTCAAACCCGGAACGACCTATTATTACCGTGTGGGTTGCTTCAAAGGATATCTGGGCGAACAGGCGGCATTATCCGGCATTGCGACAGTAACAACCTTATCTAAAATAGAACTTCAGGCACTTCTCCTGGATGGCGCCGTTTTACCTGGATTCGACGGAAAAACACTTACTTATGCAGCGAATATAGGCGAAGGTTCGGGTTCGGTGGTGATCGCTGCGATATCGGGAGATGCTTCTGCGACTATTGAAGTCAAAGTAAATGGCGGCAATTATACACCGATCGCCAACAATACACCGTCCGACCCTTTAAATATGGCGCATGGCGTAAATATCATAAGCGTAAAAGTGAGCTCGCCTGGTGGTTCGGTTGCAACGATCTATACCATTACCGTAACAAGGCTTTTTAAAGCGCCCGGTAACGCCCTTCAGTTCGCAGGATCGAAAACAGACGTCAATGCAGAGGAGTATGTAAAAATCGACAAAAAAATAGAATCTCCTGATTTCACACTGGAAGCCTGGATCAGGACCTCGGAGCATTCCGTAACCGGGTCTTTGGGCTATACTGCCTCCGCCCTTTTTAATTCCGACAAAGGAGGAACGGCAAACGATTTCGTCATGGGTATTCTCAATGACAAGATCACCTTTTTCGATGGAAACCGCAATGCCACTACCATTGGGGAGGTTAGCGTGGTCGATGGTCGATGGCACTATGTGGCGGTTGTGCGGAAAGCCGGTGTATCGGTCAAAATATATGTTGATGGAAAACTGGACAAAGAAAATACTTCCGGAGCAGGTACCCTCCCGTTGAACGCCAATACGTACATTGCCCTCGGAGGTAATCCGGGCTATGCGCCTGGTGCTTTTACGGGTTCAATGGATGAAGTCCGCATCTGGAAGACTGCCAGAAGTCACGCTGAAATCGCCGACAATATGCTGCGGGCTATTTCGCCGACACATCAGGACCTGATGGCCTTCTACAATTTTGACACAGGCGCACAGGAGAACGCCACAACTCTGACCGATCTGACCGGCAACGGGAACACCGGCACGCTGTTCCATTTTAACCCACTCAACCAGGGATGGGTTGAGAGTTATGCCATGGTCGTACCCGTTCCGGCGGCAGGGGCTGCCATTAACGCAACGGACTTTACGGCAAACTGGTCGGCCCCTGTTACCGGAACGGCTGAACGATATTTTCTGGATGTTTCGACGAGCGAAAACTTTGCGGCCGGTAGTTTCCTTCCGGGCTACGAAGCTTTGGAAGTAGATGCAACATCAAAAAAAGTAACGCTGCCTACTTCAGGCTCCGGTCGCCAAATGGCTGGGGGTATTTACTACTATTACCGCGTCTCCGCTGACAAAACGTCGGTTTTCGGGCAAGGTGCTCATTCACCCACGATTACGGTCATTTTTAACCCATTGCCTGTTACACTGGTTTCTTTTACAGGAAAAAGAGTCGAGAAAACGAATGTTTTGGAATGGATCGTGACAGATGAAAAGGAGTTTGCCGGGTACGAGGTTGAGAGGAGTATTGAGGGAAAGAAGTTCGGAAAGATTGGTCAGGTGAGAGCGGTGGCAAACGAGCAGTCAACCACCACACAATACCAGTTCATCGACGAACTAATTTCTGGGAACACTAATATCTCTGGCAATCTTTATTACCGTCTTAAAATGGTGGACCGCGCCGCGGACGGCCTGGATGGAAGTTTTGCGATGTCCAGAATTGTCGCCATTAAAAACGATGCTGATCAAACACAGATAAGTAGCGTCTACCCAAATCCACTGGTTAATAAAACAGGCTTTGTGGACATTAATATGGATCAGGTCGGCAGTTGGGAGGCACAGGTATTGAACACAGCGGGCATTATACTGTCTGCCAGGAAGCTCGATTTACAAAAGGGTTTTAACAAAATCAGATTTGAGCTAACGGGGGTATTGCCGGGCATATATTTAATTAAATTCGATAACGGCGTGCAGCAGATCGTACGGAAAATTGTGGTCGAATAACTTATGGCGGCTCTGAACGAAAAGGTAATGACTGCATCAACAGAAATCCATGACTTCTTTGATCTACAATCTTGTAAAGTATCGTTTTGTTAATAAAGACTGTTAATGTTTCCTTCGGAAATGTAACCCCACTTGATTTTTCGCAGGCTTTTTGAATCATCATCGCTTTTTGGCCGGCGGTTATGATGACCGGTTTTCCGCTTCCGGGCATTAGTTATCCAAGTTGATTAGTAAGCTGCCGAAGAATTTTATGCCGTTTGTCAACGAATACCGAACCTGCGAAGCCTGTAAGATGCTGTCGGAGGAGACCGGTTTTCAGCTACACGTTAGATCGTAGGCAGTTCGTAAATCTGGCCTGATTTTTCCACATTAGCGCTATCGTAGCAACGACTGGTGCTGCCTTTGATAATTCATCTAACGCCGTATCAAATCAACATTCAGATAGGTTGCTATTTGATTTAAACACTAGTTCAAATTTTACCGTGTCTGGTATTGAGTTACTCCTGTTGAGCTTTTTTAATATCCTTTCCCACATCAAGCATGATTTCATTAAAGATATACAAGAATTTATCACATGCAAGCGCTTCCGTCGGGGCCGAAAAAGGTAGGTCTGGATTTCGAACAGCACCTCAGGAGGTAGTATCTTACCGAAGACTGATTTTAAGGTAATCTTGTAAATCGTCCCCCGTAAATTAAGCGCGAGGATTTTACCTTCCGGATCTAATAGCATGTTAAAAGGAATGTTGCTCACTGCATACTGTCTGGCTGCATCGTTTGCCAGTATTTTAAATCACTAACGTGTGTTCAGTTCAGCCGATCCTTTTTAATTGATCTTATAAATCCACCTGCTTTGCAGGTGGTCATCTACTTTTGGCTTTGCCAGTTATCTTTGCTTTATGAGCAAATACAAGAAACAGAGCCATGTAGTTTGGAACCGGGTCGCCGGAGCGATGCGACTACCACATAGTTTGGACTCCCAAATATAGATTTCGGATTCTAAGCGGTTTGGTTAAAGATCTTGTGGATCATGATATAAAGATGTTATGTGACTGGAAAAGTTGTGAAGTTATAGCGTTAAACATACAACCTGATCATATTCATCTAGTTGTGTCGGTTCCTCCCAAGGTTTCTATATCGTTGTTGATGGGCACCTTGAAGGGGGAATTAGCTATTAAACTATTCAAAAGTTATCCACAATTGAAGAAGAAACCCTATTGGGGTAATCATTTTTGGTCATGGGGGTACTTTGTCAATACAGTAGGTATTAACGAAGATGTAATCTGCCGATACGTGAAATATCAAGAAGAAGAGGATAAGAAAGAAGAAAATAATGGTCAGCATTTCAATTTGTTCGACTAAGTGTGAAAGCAGTTAAAGGCTATGCCTTCACCTTTTTACAACATCCACCTTCTGAGAAGGTGGATGTTTAATCGTTTCCAGGATTTTGTGGTAATTTTTCACTATTTTTGACATACATATTGGGGTTTGTTTGGTGGTTTTAATATACTGAAATTCAGTATATTAATCAAATATGTGTAGACTTTTTCTTCCTTTATTCTATTTCACCCAACGGGTTAATTAATATTTCATATACTCTCCTAACAACGGTCAGTGGGAGGAATAGTATCGTGTTCTTATTTGGCTGAATTTTTGGACGCTAGTTGAAAACTAATTGAGGAAAGTGTTAATTCCTTTTAGAAAAATAGATTGGAGGCGCAGACAAGGACACTATTTCAAAAACTGTGTAAACGAAAAATCGGGGTTTACATTCTCTTGTGGTGCTGCTCAGACCGGCGCTATACATTGATTGAGGGAAGATTCTGCATTGCACAAGACGGTAAGCACCCGACAATTTAAAGATTAAATTTGGCAAGGAGCAAAAAGGAGATGAGGTAAGGGGCGGTACCGGTTTTGTCGATACATTCAAAAAATCAACTTATACCCGATACCACGAATGTTGACAATCTGCACCTGCGGGTCGTCTTTTAGGTAGCGGCGCAGGCGTGTGATAAAAACGTCCAGGCTGCGGCCGTTGAAAAAGGAATCATCACCCCAAAGCTCTAAAAGTACTGTGTTTTTTTCTAACACCTGGTTGCGCAGCTGACACAAGCGACGCAGCAGCTCTGCTTCACGGTGAGATAAAGAAGCTTCCTGACCGTCTAGTGACAGTTTTTGTTTGGCCGGATCAAATGCGTATTTGCCAATGCTGAAAACTTCCGAAGAAAAGTTAGTTGTATTTCTAGGCCGGAGAAGGGCTTCAATGCGGACTATTAGCTCGTCGAGGCTGAATGGCTTTTTGAGATAATCATTTCCACCCAGCTCGAAACCTTTCACGACGTCGGCGGTTTGTGAGCGGGCAGTCAGGAACATAATGGGTACATTTGAATCTTGCCGGCGAATTTTTGCGGCCACCGTAAAACCATCCATATCCGGCATCATTACATCGGCGACGACAATGTCGGGACGATGTTCTGCGAACTGAGCAAGTCCGGCAATCCCGTTTTCTGCGTAGAAAACTGTGAATCCGCGATAAGTCAGACTATCTTTGACGATCATCCCTAATGCAGTTTCATCTTCGATGAGTAAAACTTTTGGCATAATTAAAACTTTAGAATAAACTCACTTCCCCTGCCTGGTTCACTGACCAAATCAATGCTCCCACCATGCCGCTCCACCACCTGGCGGACATAGGCAAGCCCCAGCCCGAAACCTTTGACCGCATGTAAATCGCCCGTCGGTACACGAAAAAAACGGTCGAAAACGGCTTGCTGGTGGTTTTTTGGAATACCTATTCCATTATCCGCTACGGCCAGCTGCCAGTTTTTACCTTCATTTTTAAATTTAAAAACCACCGTTACTGTTTCATTGGAATATTTCAATGCATTATCAACCAGGTTGCTAACCACATTCGCAAAATGCATCCGGTCTACTGTTACTGTTTCGTTGTCGGTAAAATGATGCTCGAACTGAACCGGCTTGGTGGCTTTGAGCTGATAGTTTTCGGTGATTTCAGCAATAAGCTGGCGCAGGTTAACCGGCTCACGATGCAGTTTCATGTCCTGCTTGTCTTCCACAGCCATATCGAGTACTTTTTCAACCAGTTCAGAAAGACGCCCGAGGTTGTTTTGGGAAATGGTCAGGTAGCTTTTTGTTTTCTCAGGATTGTCGAGCACGCCGTAATTCATCATCGCTTCCACGGCGGCCGTTACCGTTGCAATGGGCGTTTTGAGCTCGTGGGTCATGTTATTGATGAAATCGTTTTTGATTTCGGAAAGCCGCTTTTGTCTTAAAATCGTTCGCAGCATGTAAATGAAGCAGCCGGTCGTCAGGGTTAGCAGAAAGAAACTCGCCGCCAGTAAACCACCCATTTTTTTGAACAAATAAAAAAACGGCATATCAAAGGTCGCCTGCACGAACAAGTGCTTGACCGGATTAATAGGCACGGCGAATGTCTTTAGCTGCTTCGTCGCATTCCAACCATCCAATTTGTTATCAATGAAGTATGTATTTTCTTCACTGATTTTGGGTCTGATGCGCAGGGTATCAATAAAAAATGCAGCCTGAATTCCACGCAGCCGAAGTTCGGACTGATAGGCTTTATACAGTTTTTTTTTGTCGATCTGATCGCCTTCTGCCCAGCCCATGACGAGCATCCTCGAGATTCGGTTTGCTAAGGTGTCTCCCGGTGCTGCTGCTTTGGCTTGATCTACACCTTCTGAGCTGATGTACAGGTGCGTTTGCGCATTTGGCCCCGATTTGAATTTTCTGACGATCATCTTTGGGCGGGATAATGGCGGTGGGCCCGGCGCCCCAAGTTTCTGGCGATCGTAGCTGAACATAGCATCCGCCCGCGCGATCTGTTCCTTCTCGACAACACGAAAGAGTGCTTCCTGAACGGTTTCCTTAAACTGTGAGCGGTTGAGCCGATACGTCGTCAAAAGCCAATAAGCCTGAAACGCATTGATTGCTACAATGCAAATGGTCATCAACCAGAAAATGAATCGGATACGGGTGCTGCTCATACTACAAAGCTACATTGCTGAACGCTGTTTTGATGCGGCTGTAACACTATTTAACACAAAATACCAGTGCTTAACATAGCTTCGCCGCACCTTTGGAACATCAAAACTAAACAAGAGAATGCTATGAAAATCAAACTATTGCTGGCTGCATTGTGGCTGGCCGCCGGGCAGGCTTATGCGCAGTTTTCGGGACAGATCAGCTACGAGATCGTCCGCAAGATCGATCCTTCGCAACTGAAGATGGTCATTAATGGCGAGCCCGTTAAACCAGGTGACCCGAATTTCCCGACTGACATTCCGGATTCGCGCACGTTTGGGCAAAAGTCGCTTTTTGACGGAAATTATGTCAGAGAGGTTTTGGATGATCAGAATACAATTGTAAGCCGCGTTTTCCCCGATGGCGGGCCTCCCAGAACGACCAATCTGGGTCGGCCATTTGATGAATATAAATGTGTAGACCTGGCAGGAAAAAAGGTGATCACGTTTTTGAGCATGAAAGGTCCGGAGGCAAAAACGTATAAAAGTGAATCTGCAATTGAGCCTGTTCCCGGCTGGGAGCTCACCGACCAGACCAAAAAAATCGCAGGTTACCCATGCAAAAAAGCCACTGTAAAGTTCAAAAACGAGTCTTATGCCGTCTGGATCACCGAGGAGTTGCCCGGAACCTACTCGCCGGTGCACGAGTTGACGCCGGAAAAAGGTGTAGTACTATTAATTGAAAGTGCGCGGGAACAATTCAGGGCAACAAAAGTGCAGTCCAAAATGGTAAATCCCACAGACGTGAGGCCGCAGGCGGGCGCACAGCAAATTTCCAAAGAAGAGCTAAATGACATGCGTGAAAAAGTGCTGGCCGATTTTCGTCAGCAGAAAATGATGCCGGGAGACGGTGGAAGGTAACATGATGAGAATCAGTATACTATTAGCCATCCTTATCCTGATGCATCTCGCCGCCGCCGGACAGAAATCCACTGTCCGAGCGGAAGTGTCAGGCATTGTTCTCGATTCGGTCAGCAAAAAACCTTTGCGCACGGCCTCCGTATCCCTGCTCACGCAGCGCGACTCTGCTTATGTTAGTGCAAATGTTACAGACGGAGATGGAAAGTTCCGCCTCAAAAATGTCTCTGCTGGGAGTTACCGTTTGCTTACCACCTTTATTGGTTATCGTAACAAATCTGCGTTCTTTGAGATCACCGGCAGCAATCCCGTCAGCCTCGATACATTATGGATGACCGAGCAGGGGACCGATTTACAGGAAGTGGTGATCAAACAGGAAGCGCCGCCAGTGAGCATTAAAGGGGACACGGTACAATTCAATGCAGACGCATTCAAGACCGAACCGAATGCGCAGCTGGAAGAGTTGCTCAAAAAATTGCCTGGTGTGGAAGTTTCACGTGACGGGGAAATCAAAAGCAATGGGCAAGCCGTGCGCCGGGTGTATGTGGACGGAAAGCCGTTTTTCGGGGACGATCCCAAAATGGCGACGCGTAATCTACCGGCCGACATTGTCGATAAGGTGCAGGTGTACGACCAGTCTTCCGACCAATCGCAATTCTCCGGCATTGACGATGGTGATCGCGAGCGGACGATCAACATTACGATTAAGAAGGACAAGGGAAAAGGTTATTTTGGTCAAAATGCAATTAGCGCCGGCCGGGATACGGAAACGAACGTAATGCGTTATCAGGGAAAGCTGAGCCTCAACCGATTTAATAACCGAAATGGCGGGCCTGGCAGGCAGATATCGCTGGTTGGTCAGGCTAACAATCTGAATCAGCAGAATTTCTCACTCGGCAACGGCAATCTGCCCGGTGGCGGAATGGGCGGGCAGATGTTCATTGGTCAGTCGGGTTCTTTCGGAAATGAAAATGCCCAGTCGTCGGCGAACATTACAGAAGTTCGGGCGGGGGGAGGCAACTACCGGGCCGAGGGCAAGAAAGTGCGTTATGGAAAACGGGCGGAAATATCGGCTAGCTATTTTGCCAATCAGGCGATCACAACCACCGATCAGAAAAACCGGCGCGAATACATTCTTCCCGGCCAGTCTTTTTTTACAGATCAAGCCAATTCTAACCGAAACGAAGCATTCAATCAGCGATTTAACGGACGATTTGAATTTCAGCTGGATTCATTGACGAGCATTCGTCTCACTCCGAACATTTCATGGCAAAATGTACGCTATAACAGCAATTTGAGTAATCATTCCTACTCCACGGACGGCGACTCTTTGAATGCGGGGGAAACGCATTACCGCTTGACTGGGAACGGTTTAAACGGCTATAACAACCTTATATTCATGCGGAAATTCGGGAAGCTGGGCCGGACATTGTCCGCAAACCTGAATACGATTTTGTCAAATGGGCGGAATACAGGCTACAATCAGTCTCGAAATGTCTTTTACGATTCGCTGGGTTTGGAAAAAATAGGTAACGAAATTGACCAGCAAAACCGACAGAACAGTTTTTCGGTACAAAACAACCTGAGTTTTTCCTTTACAGAGCCGCTTTCATTTCGTCAAAAGCTGGAAGTAAGGTACGCCTGGCTGAATAATCAAAACCGTCAGTCCCGGTATGTTTTTGATAAAAATGAGGAGACTAATAGCTATTCATTTCCTGATTCCATGTTGACCAACCGTTTTGCGGGAACATTTGTGGCGCATAAAGCGGGCGCAGCGTTACAGACACAGCGGCTCAGGTTCAGCTACACGCTGGGTTTTGATCTGCAGAGCTCCCTGCAGGTTTCCGATAATTTGTCAGAAGGTTCACGCATTGACAAGCAGTATTTTCACTGGCTGCCCAATGCATTGTTCAGCTATACGTTTTCGGGCAACCGCCGCGCGCGGCTGCAATATCGCACGCGCATTGCCCCGCCGAGTGTGACGCAGTTGCAGCCTGTGATCGACAATACCAATCCATTGGACGTCAAAAACGGTAATCCTGGGCTCCGTCCCGAATATTATAATACACTGACACTTACCTACAATAGCTCGAAAAACAGCGGCGAGCGCAGTCTTTTTGTTTTTGCAAATCTCAATCAGAGCAACAGTCGGATCAACGATGCGAGCTCGATCAGCGCTGAGGGCGCCCGCTTTTCCAAACCCATTAATACGCAGGGTTTCTTGGCGCTGAACAGTTTTGTATCGTGGAGCAAGCATATTCCTGCGTTAAAATTTAGTTTAAGCCTTCATACACAGGTCAATATGTCCGCTGGGCAAGGTTTGATCAATAACCTTAAAAACGAGGCGAAAACGACCTTGCTAGGCCAGGGAATTCGCATACAATCGGCTTTTGATGGAAATGTGGACTACGGGTTTGGTGCGCGGCTCAATTATCAGCAGGCGAAATATTCGCTTTTGCCGCAGCAGAATGCGCAGTACTGGTCGCAATATCTGACGGCGGATCTGCACTGGCGGCTTCCATTCAATTTTGTACTCAGTACTGATTTGACTTACACCGGAAACACGGGCCGCACTGCTGGTTTTAACCAAAAATTCACACTCTGGAATGTTGCATTATCCCGCCAGTTTTTAAAGGGGAAACAAGGTGAAATAAGGATCAATGTATTTGATATCCTGAACCAGAACCGCAGTCTGTCACGTAACATGACGGAGACTTATGTGGAAGATCTGCAGAGCGTTGTTTTGAGACGATATTTTCTGGTGAGTTTCGTATATAACCTTCGGAAGTTCGGGATTTAGTGGTTGCTTATTTTCCATTTCTACTTTTCTGGTTGTCGGAGAATTGGCTAGCGTTTTTCCAGGAATATTTGCTTGATGTCACGATTGAGGCCTTTCCACAGCATTCGGTTGTTCGAATAATCAATTTCGATGGAATAATTTTCTCCGGTCAGGCCCAGGTCACGGAAGAAAATTTCATCATCTTTCCATGGCCTCGATCCTGTCGGAAAGTTTGTTTCGAATAAAGTAAATGCTTGCGGGCCGGTTTTCTTCACAATTCTTTCAGCGGAGGCCATCATCCGGAATGTCACTGGCCATGTTTTTCCCTGCAAAAACAGCTCACCCTTGCAAACAGGATAGCGGCTGTCTTCTTCGCGGGATATACTGTTAATCTGTAATTTAGCAAAGTCCTTAAAAATCGTATCTCTTTTTACTGAGCCTGTTGGATTGCTGTATTTAATGTCAAACTCAACTTCCCGGAGATTCCACCTGCCATACATGCGGCTTACGAGCGAATCCATGATCTGGACGGTGCCTTTGTCAAAATCCACCGGTTTTTCAGATTGTTGGGGCTTGCAAAAACAGGGCAAGACAGTAAGTATGAGCGCAGCGTTTAGTATTTGTTCTTCGTAAGCATTTGGATATTTGGTCCCACCAAAATATAAAGCCGTATTGGGGAGATGTTAAAATTTCTCATATGCCAGTAATATTCAACATTAATTTGGACGGTAGTACTTCGATTGACATTGCCAGGAAATCGATGATCGCTAAGCAGTCTATAAGCCGTACTATTAAGGAACTGCAGGAAAAAGGTTTTGTCGTGACCAAGCCGATGAAACATGATAAGAGAACTTCTGGAATTATCCACAGAAGGCAAACAGTTTGTATTGGATGCCAGCGACACAGCCGTCAGCTTGCAGGAAAGTTACAAGCAACTCATAGGAGCCGAAAAGCTTACGATCGCCGACGTGATTAACAAGATTATTGCTTACCACGAACAGCTTCAGGAAGAACAGGGAGGCTATGATTCTGAATAAACCAGACGAGATCTTCCAACTGAATTACGATTTAACTTGCGCGTAACTCAGTTGGAAAGAACAGGCATCAGGATGTTGCCGGAAATTATATTTTATTAAGGAATGAAGATAAATCGAGTTCGTCCTTCATTAATTTCTGCTGTTCGAGCAATTTTGTTTTCAGCTCTTTTAAAATATTTTTGCTCGTCGTCAGGTCAGAAATGTCGTGCATTTCTTCGGGATCTTGAAGGAGGTCAAACAAAAGGATTTTCGATGCAGCAGGGTAAATAATCATTTTGTATTTGTCCGTTCTGACCATGCGCTGCGTATTCATATAGCACCCATAAATATCCGAATACGGGCTTTTGGTCCTTTTGTCTCTGATTATCGGCAGCAGACTGTTGAAAAATACGTGTGCGGGTTTTTTGACGCCGGCCAGTTCATATGATGTCGCCATCACATCCTGCATGTATACATTTTGATCCCTTTTTTCTCCTTTGGGAATTCCGGGGCCATTTATCACCAGGGGCGGACGGACGCTGTGATCAAACATACTTTGTTTGCCCATGAGTCCGTGATGGCCAACCGAAAGGCCATGATCAGCAGTGAAAATGATATAAGTATTTTCCATTTTTCCACTCTTCCGCAGCGCATCCAGAATTCTGCCGACCTGCTCATCCATGTAAGAAATGCTTGCGTAATACTCCTGTATGTTCTTCCTGACCGCAAAAGGCGTTCTCGGAAATGGTGCGAGTTGTTCATCCCGCAGATCGGTACCGCATCCCATTTCAGTTTTATATGGGTAATCGTCCAAATAGCTTACCGGTAATTTTATCTGATCGACTGGATATTTATCTACCCATCTTTTGGGTGCCTGCCTCGGATCGTGTGGCGCATTGAATGCCAGATACATGAAAAATGGAGTATCTTTTTTAGATGCATCCGCTATGTAGCCGACTGCATCGTCCGCGACAACCTCACTCCAGTGCTTTCCGCCTTTCCAAAATCCCCCGTATTCCTCGTTCCATGGTTGCCAGGTCGTATCCTGCCGGGAAAGGGGACGGTTATAACCCTGCGGAGTCTGGTTGGGCATTCCCGGGCGAATGTTACTGGCATGATCAAAGAGTTTTTGAGCGTCGGTTGCCACATGCCACTTTCCCGTCATGTAGGTCTCATAGCCAACTTGTTTCAATTGCTGCGGCCAAAATCCGCGGGCTGCGACCAGGGGAGCATAATTTGCTTCCTGTTTTTTTGCATCCCATACCGACAAACCCGTAATCAGCATTGCACGGCTCGCGACACAGACCGCTCCGTGCCATGCACCCATATTGTAAGCATGGGTGAAGGTTGTCCCGTTTTTAACGAGACGATCCAGATTTGGCGTAATCACCTGGTCGTTTCCCAGCGCATGAACCGAGTTGAACCGCTGATCGTCCGTAAATATCAAAATGATATTTGGTTTGCTGTCATTTGATACTGACACGTTTTTTTGACGGCTTGCGCTGATTAAAAGTGTGAGCGAGAGATAGCCGCATACTTGCAAAAACAGAAGTGATTTTTTATGCATGTTTTTGAATTTGGTATTTATATCGGTTGCGTTATTTCAGTCAATTTATTTCCAACCCGGATTTTGTGTCAGATTTTTATTCAATGCCAGCTCATCGAGCGGCAACGGTAAAAAATAATTTTTTGATTCATCAAAGGTCCGTCCGTTCGGTAAAGATTTGCCATATGGTAAGATATAACCTTGATTATTGATGAAAATACTGCTTCCCACTACTGCTTTTGGGTACTGCTTTTGGACAAATTTCATCCCCAGGACTGTCTTGTTTAACAATTTGGCAGCTTTCCAGCGGAGGAGGTCATCAAATCTCATACCCTCAATTGCAAGTTCAACCCTGCGTTCACGCCTGATCTCATCGAGTAATACCGGTATTTCAGGGAAATCTGACTTCACGTCTTTGACCAGATTACCGATAACCATATCCGGCATGCCTGCTCTTTTTCGTAGCAGGTTGATCGTTTTGTTGATCACATCCTGGGAGGCCTTGCCAAGTTCAGCGTTGGCTTCGGCATTGATCAGCAGGACCTCCGCGTACCGGTACAAAGGAGCATCCATAATCCCATTTTGAATTCGAACATATTCTGTCTGATCGTTCATCCAGAACTTCTGGATCTGATAACCGGTTGGCACCGGACCAATGCCACTATAACCGGAGCCTGGTATTGCAGGGGCGCCAAAACCCGTTTGCATCGCTTTTCCGGGAAATACAATTGTTTGTGTCAATCGCGGATCCCTGTTGCTCATTTCGACCTGAATACTGTCATCGCCAGAGTAAAGAGAACTTTGAGAAACAGGCTTTCCATCCTTGCAGAGATAGGATTCAACCAGAGATTTTGACGCGCTCGTGTTAAAATTATTAAGCTGGACAGCATAGAGTGTTGCATTTCCCAGCAAGCCGGTTTCATAAGCCTTGTAAAGCAAAACTTCCTTATTTGTACTCAAATCAAGCGAATTGAACAATGCACTGTAATCCGTGGCAGTGTTTCCGGTGGAATGGAGCTGGTAATGTCCCTCACTGATCAGCTGATCCGAGGCACTTAATGCTTCCTGTAAAAATTTTTCTCCTCCAGCGATGCCGTGATATTTCCGGAATGTCCCCTCGAACAGACACAATCTTGCTTTTAGAATCAAGGCGACGTCTTTGTTGATTCGGCCGGGCTCCGATACACTTTTTGCGGGTAGATTCACAATCGCCATATTAATTGTATTCAGGATTGAATCCATAACCAGGGTGCGGCTATCCCTTGGTGCGAAGAGTTCAGGGGAATTGGTGTTCAGGTCTTTGGAAAGCCACGGCAGATCACCATAATCTTTGACCTTGTTAAAATAATCCCATACCTTAAAGAACCGAATTTCACCAGCATATCTGTCTTTCAATTCCTGGCTGATTGGTGTCTGATTATACCGGGCCAGAAAATAATTACATGACCTGATTAAAGCCCAATTCCAGCTCGTGCCGGCGGAAGTCGTCGGCACGATGTTTTTTCCCGCTGCGATCAGGTCGAAATTTAACGGAACCATGTTGTCGCTTTGGTTATCGCCGGAAATGATAGGGCTCAGGTTTGTGCCTGTCGAGTGGCCGGTAAAATTCGAGTACAACATGTTGGCATATTGTTTCAGCTCGTTTTCGTTGTGCCAAAAGTTACTTTCATTCAACGAATCAGTTGGATATCGATCCAGAAAGTCGTCGGAGCAGGAGACTGCAAACAGTGCGAAAAATGCAATTGTTACTTTTATATATTTATGATACATGATGTGCCTGATTTATAAAGAAAGCTGAATGCCAAATGAAATAACCCTTTGGAGTGGATAAAACATCCCCACATCACCTGTGTTGGTCACTGACGAGCCGGATGAAGAAACGGTCGGAGCTCCGGTAACTTCAGGATCGAAATTTCCCTTTAGTTTGGTGTACTCCCACAGGTTTTGTCCGGTTACATAAATCCGGACCTGGGAAAGCTTGATTTTTTCCAGCGCTTTTGATGGCACCGTGTAGCCAAGAGAGATATTTTTCAGGCGTAAATAGGCTGAACTTTGTATGTAGCGCGTTTGAGGCAAAATATTGAAAGTGGATCCGGCTTTGTAAATCGGATAGTAAGCATCAGGCTTGTCCTTTGTCCAGGAATCAAAATACACTTCTTTTGTTCCGACTGCGCCGGCGTTGTTGATCGCGCCCCAGAAATAACTCCCTGCGGGTATAAAGTCTCGTTTGCCAACACCCTGGAGAAGCAGGTTGAAATCGAAATTGTACCAGGACAAATTACCCGTTACGCCGTATTGATATTTTGGCGTCGTATTCCCGATAATTTTCTGATCGCCCGGATCTGAAACTGTATTGGCACCCCGGCTGATCACCTTGTCGCCGTTAAGATCCGCATACTGAACATCTCCTGCGCTCCATTTGCCGGCATTTCCCAATTGATCCTGATTTGCCTCGCCTGTCACTTCACCGCTGCTCTGGAAAAGTCCTGCGGTTTGGAAACCCCAGATTTCGCCTACCTTTTGTCCGACATAATAATTGGAATTATTCGTACTGATCAGCTTGTTGGGGTTGTTGTCAAATTTGGTGATTATAGCCTGATAATTGGACAGAACGAAACCGACATCGTAACGAAGCTTGTTTTCCAGCTGCTCTCCCCATTTGACGCTGAATTCGAAACCTGTTGTTTTCAATTCCGCTGCGTTTCGTTGGGGGACGGCGGTTCCGAGTACGGCTGGCAGCTTGTCTCCGGCGACAAGCATTCCTGATGTTGTTCTTTTATACCAGTCAAATCCAACATTTAGCTTGCCCCAAAGATTTGCGTCCGCGCCGAAGTCGATTGTTGAAACTTTCTCCCATGTAAGATCAGGACTTACCAAACCTGGCGCCGAGATTCCCAGTGGTAAACTGCCGCCAAGAATATGGCCAACCTGTTGCGTGATACCGAACAATGAAATGTAAGGGTAATAGCCATCTACCAGCTGGTTGCCGAGGCTACCGTAAGACGCTCTGAGTTTCAGGTCCTGCAAAACCGGCGATAGTGGTTTCATGAATTTCTCTTTCGATATTCTCCAGCCTGCCGACACAGAGGGGAAATAGCCAAATCTCCTGCCGGACGGAAACCGTGAAGTACCGTCGTAGCGGCTGTTAAATTCAATGAGGTATTTGCCCATGTAGTCATAATTAAACCTGGCGAACACGCCGCGAATAGCCCAGGATGCTTGCTGGTCGGTTGTTGTGACTGTGCCGGTCGCCAGATTGAAGACCGGTACACCTCCACTGATCAGGTCCTGTTTTTTGACTGCGGAGCTGGTCAGATTATACCATTCCTGGTTGTACCCGACCAAGGCGGATATAGCGTGTTTTTGACCTAAAACGGTATTGTAATCGGCATACAGGTTACCGGCGAAATAATCAGATGAGGAAAAATTTCTCTGAATAAATGAAGGAGAAGTACCAGAAATCTGTGGAATCCATGTGTCTCTGATGTAGGGAAAAGCAACCTGATTTTCCTTCGTATTTTGACGTACGGCGGTATACGAAAAGTTGCCACTGATTTTAAGGCCGTCTAATATTTCAGCATCAGCATTGACGCTGTAAACGCCGGTTGACGATTTGTTGATTTTCCGGGAGCCGCTTTCCAGGAAGTTAACAAAGCTTTCAGTTGCAATTCCTTCACCGACCGGTGAACCTGCGGGCGTTTTGGCGGGGAACAGAATTTGAGGCTCCCCACGCGTCATTTGTTCCCACCAGTCAGATCCTTTGTTGGGATATTTGTGTGGCTCGTCGTAGCTGGTAGATACGAAATTGACTTTGGCTCCGATTTTGAACCAGTTGGTCAGGTCTGTGGAAACATTGGTGGTAAAGTTGTATCGTTTGAAAATATCAGTCGCAGTTTTAAATAATCCGTTCTGATTTAGCATTCCGCCCGATACGTAATAAGAAGTTTTTTCATTTCCTCCATTTACGTTGATCGTGTGCGTCTGGCCGGGAGCCCATGACTGAACCATCGTTTTGATTACGTCAGGCGAAGCGTTCCAGAAAATCTTTCCGTTAGGAAGCAGGTGGTAACTGGGGTTATTCACCGGATCACTTCTATAAGCCTTCACCCAGTTTACCTGGTCGTCAGTGTATTTTTGCGTCCCGTTCAGATTAATCTGTGCAACGTTTTGCGATTCGAGATAATCGACTGTGTTCAGCAGATCCGGCAGATAAGTAGGCTTGTTGAACTGCATGCTACCCGAATAACTAATTTGAGGCTTTCTGTCTCTAGTTCCTTTTTTCGTCGTTACGAGTATCACTCCAAACGCGCCACGTGCCCCATAGATTGCGGCGGAGGCGGCATCTTTTAAAACCGTAATACTTTCTACGTCAGAAGGATTCAGCAGATTCATGTCCATTTGAATACCATCAACAAGTATCAGCGCCCCAGCTCCGCTCAACGAGGTGGTCCCGCGGATATTGAATACAGGATTCGCATTTGGATTACCATCTGGATTAGTGACGTTTAAATTGGGAATCAAGCCTTGCAACGCTTGTCCGAGCTTGGTTACAGGTCTGCTCGTCAACTCGGATCCGCGTACCTGCGCAATGGCGCCTGTTACATTCTCTCTTTTTTTGGTACCATAACCCACTACAATGACTTCTTCCAGCGATTTATCATCAACCTGCAACTTTACCTCAAGTGTTGTTTCTGTCCCGACCACAATTTCTTTTGACAGATATCCCACAAAACTAAATACCAACACGGAATTTTCATGACTCACTTCCAATTTGAAAGTCCCATCCGGATTTGAAATGGTACCCAGCTGTGTCCCCTTCAATACTATGCTTACACCTGGAAGTACTTCACCTTTCTCGTCGGTTATTTTTCCCTTTACAGATATGTCCTGCGGTGCGACTACGCTAATTCTATTTGCAAGTAAAGTTCTCACTTTATCTTCCATTGCCAAACTTTGTGTGGCCCCGTTGATTAAGTGCAGCTGGTTCAGTTCTCTCCTATACTCCGGAATTTCACTTTTTCGTTTTACTACAATGGTTTTATCGTAAATTACGTATGACAGAGGCTGGTCCCGAAACGACTCGTCCAAAATTTGCTTTAGAGACGCATCCTTAAGATTTATGCTAATCTTTTTAGCGTTTTTAATCATGTCGAGATCACATACAAATAAATAATCCGTCTGTTGGCGAATGGACCGTAGTACTTCAAGGACCGTTGCATCCTTTTTCCGAAAAGATACCTTCTGTGCATAAGAATTCTCCGCAATGACCTGCAGTGTGGTAACCAGGAGTATCAATGCCGATAACTTCATAGCTCGAATTGTTTTCCTCAGCAATGGAATGGATATCCAGACCGCACACACCAAACGATATTGTGTATACGTATCCCTGAGGTCGGTTTTGACCTTGTATAAAAACTTCATACTTTTGTAATATTGGATTAAAGGTTTAACAATCGTTTAGGCAAATGATGTCAGGACTGATCCATATAGCCGGGGCCGTCGCAAGCGTTCCCGGCTTTTTTTAATAGCCCTGGTGAATAAATGTTCTCAACTTGAATTTACCAATGGTAGCATAGCTTCATAAGACTTCTAAGATTAATTTTCTTCGATTAGTGGACAGGCTTTACAACAATAGTTCCGTTATCTATAACAAATTGGACTTCTCCGGTGAGTTCTAACATTTTGAGAACATCTGAAATGTTGTTTTTACGGGAAATCGCCCCGGTAAATGCTTTTTTATCGGTATTTCCTTCGTACCTCACCTGAACGTTATACCAGCGGGCGATCTGTCTCATGATCTCCTGGACATTTCCATTAAATTCAAATCTTCCTTCTTTCCAGGCAACTACACCCTGTGTATCGACGGTTTTGATAAGTATTGCGGATTTATTTGCTCCATGGGAAACGCGTGCCTGCTCACCGGGCAACAGGACTTTCTTCACATTTCCCTGTTTGATTTCCACCGCTCCCTCCACCAGCGTGGTTTTTATGGACGGCTCATCAGCGTAGGAAGAAATATTAAAATGTGTACCAAGGACCGTCACTTCCATATTCCCACCGTCCACTTTTTTATCCGATAACTGAACAGTAAAGGGCATCTGCTTATTGCGTTGTATTTCAAAATACACCTCTCCGCTCATGGCTACAGTCCTTTTGTCGCCTGTGAAGGCTGTCGGGAATCGGATGCTCGAACCGGCATTTAGCCAAGCCTTAGAGCCGTCTGGCAATATCACCTTATACTGTCCGCCAAGTGGTGTGCTCAGCGTATTGTAACCGACTGAATATGATTTTTTATCAGAAATAATCTCCCCTTCTGAAATATTGATTTTGACGCCAGAATTTTGAGGTACCTTGCTGTCCACACCGTTCCCCAGTTCTACGATCGTACCATCCCAAAGGGCAAGTTGAGCCCTGTCATTACCAGGGGGTAGATCCTTCCCGACAAAATTCTGCAACGGAAGAGTTTGCGGATGGGAGGGAATCAAGGAATATCCACCTAGCACCGCAATGCCTGAAATCACGGCCGCAGCCAACCAATATCTCCAGTTATTAACGACATGGTATCTTTCTGAACGGGGCTGATCGGAGCTCTCGGCTACATTATTATCCACCTCCTCGTTTCGGGTGGTTTGGAAAATTGACGTCAGAATATCATTAGAAACCTCTTGGGCCAACGTATTATCTTTCGAATCATCCGTGATCAAGTTGGATATCAAATCTTTAATTTGCTCCTGGTAATGATCATTTTCCAGAAAATTCATCAATTCGACCCTTTCGGAGTCGGATGCTTTTTTCTGGTAATACAGTTTAAACAAATGTTCGAGGCGTTTATCCCACATATAGATTGCTGAGGCTGACTTTTAATAAAGACGCGTACAAACTTCGTTTGGGGGACACAGGACTCAAATTTATTTTAACAAAAAAATGCACAGCCATGATAGCTGTATATCCAGACGAGAAAGACTATAAGCCCGAATATGTCGCAGGGCTCTTGTAAGATGTGTTTTTACTGTTTCAGAGGAAATATGTAGCGTTTTTGCAATCTCTTCCCTCTTCATCTCATGTTCCTTGCTGAGTAAATAGACCTGCCTTTGCTGGTGGGGGAGTCGGTTTATGGCCTCCTCCAGAACTTGCGCAAATTCATTTTCCATTACGGAACTAAGGGTATTATTGTCTGACACAGGCGTGCTGTATGCAAGAACCTCTGAAAGCTGCTTTTGCCGAACAGCAGATCTGAAAGCAGAGTACACCTCATTGCGAGTCATAATGAACAAGTAATTTTCAAAATCGACGATATCGGCAAGTTTCTTACGTCTTAACCATAATTTTAGAAAAATGTCCTGTACAGCATCCTCCGCCTGGGATGTTGATTCAGTCAGTCTCAGAGTAACCGAGTATATTTTGTCCTTATAGATATCAAACAGACGAGCGAAAGCCTGTTCATCACCTTCTGATATCCGTACAAGCAACTTTTCTAATCCCTGCAGATTCATCATTTTCTAAATTACCATTGTCAGTTTCACGCTTGCGTATCCGAAAATTTAGTATTACAATACTAGTGAGAGTTAAATGCTGCAAACATAACTAATTAGTATTTTGTTTTCAAATTTTTGCACTTTATACACGTTGATTGTATTATAAATAGGATATTCCTGGAGTAATTTTAATTTTTGTGGATGTCACTACGAAAAATATTTTCAGAAGTGCTTGATTTCAAGAAAGTGATGCGGAAGCTACATGCAATTTTAGGTCACTTCTTGGTTGAAATTAGTATCTTCCTACGGGTTTTACTGTTTTTTTGATCTTTCATCTTGCATCAAGACTTACAAACATGTGTCGTTTTTGGGAGCCACCTCAATTTTTATAATGAGGCCAATCAATCAAGCCTTAGCCGGGATATTAATATTTTGAAAGAAGATATAACTAAGTTCCTAAGCGAAAACTATAATGAATTCAGTTTGTATCCAGGTTTAATATTTAATGAAAGTGCGGAAAGAATGTAGGCCGTGATCGAAGTTACGGTAGTAATTGTGATAGTTCACATTTCGGAGTTCATTCATGTATTCGGAAGTCGCTGATTATATACATGTTGTATAGGATAAATAAACGCGATACTTCAACTCACAGATAAGAAATACTAGAGCAAAACTAAACTGAGGATTAAACGGAAAATCGTGAGGTGTTGAGACTCCATCGCTATTTTTATCAATAGTCGGGAAAAAAGCACTGATAAAATTGCTGCATCATTGTTCTTCAATGGGTGAAAAAGATTGCATCAAAATATTACTATTTCGGACATCGATGTAAACAAGTTTGTTTCAAAGCCGTTGATGAATGAAAGTAAACTTATCAAAAGTTTTCGATCGTTTTTATCTGGTTAGGGGAAAAGAAAGGAATTTGGGTTTCGGTATCGGTTTGGTCTTTTTTTAAAATTTAGTAGCACTCATCTTGGACATGTTACAGTAGAGTGGCGAGCCTGATTGCAGCTAAAGAATTGGACGGTTTTAAATACATTACAAAAATTAAGAAATCTATTTGATTTGAATAATTTCATTAGATACCGGAGATAAGTTGCAAGGCTCTTTAGGACATTGTAGATATCTAAGTTTTCGCTGTGGAAATATTGCAATAAAATATAAATTTCATATTTTTGGATTAGAGACATGATGTTCAAAACACAACATATCAGGTCAAAGTATTCGGTTACCCAGTTGGCGAAATGTTGAAAATGAATGAATAAAGGCGCTTTTTCGGTAGAAAAAATAATCCCAGCGGGATCACTCCAAACAGTATCAAAAGACATTAAACTCCTGCAAATAAAAAGATTGCAGGAGTTTTGTTTTTGGAAAACACCTCAAATTGTTCAATAATTCTCAAAAAAAAGGTGAGTGATTCGGTGAGTAAATTCCAGCACTCTCAAACTCATCGAAATTGACTCAGCCAATTGTATTACAGCTTGTTCTGTAAATGAACATCTTGTGCTGTCGAATTTGCAAGACTAACTTTGTTTAACCTTTTAACTAAAAAAGTTATGAAGACAAATTTCAGTCTGCTTTTCTATTTGAAAAAGCAAAAGAACTATGAAGATGAATGAGTACTTAAAAGAAATTGCGACGCTTTGTGACATCAATAAATCGATAACCTGCCATGTTGCCCGGCATACCTTTGCCACAACCGTTACCCTACAGAACGGGGTTCCAATTGAAAAGGTATCAAAGATGCTTGGGCATACCAATATCCGAACTACGCGGATCTATGCAAAGATTTTGGCTATTAAGGTGAGCCATGATATGCAACTATTGAAAGGTAAATTGTCTCCGAAAATAGCGATTATTGTATAAGTCGTTGTTGAAATTTGAAAATTATATCAAGAAGTAATGTGCGGAGATTCGGGACATTATCTGTTAATGTGATATGCCTTTCTGCTTGCAGGAGGGTATATTGCGCAAAGACTTCGCACCCTTTTTTGATAATCAAGCATGTTTGAAGCAAAATTTTGCATTTTTTTTTGGAAGGGTGGTCATTGCTTCGGAAAGAGTCTGTAGTTCAAGGCTATCTTCTTTATTTTTTTGAATATTTTAAGGCAAATTGTGTTTGGCTTACGAAAGATAGATTCAGCTCGATAGTTGGAAATGAAGTCTTAACGGAATGACTTCGCTTATGAGGATTAATTGTTCCAAGAGAGCGAAATGCCTTATGTGCGGACATTGTTGAACGCAGATCTTTCCGTCCAAAAAGCTACTATGACGCTCTGCACCTAAACCCGAAAACGACCAAAATAATAGAAAAGAGCGGAGGGACTTACCTGATAGGTCTGAAATAAAACCAACAAGAGTTACTGAAAGAAATGCTTGCTTTATCTAAAAACATCAAATCAATCAAGGCCTTTTCGCCCCTTGCCCACCCAGAAAGCTCATGGAAGGATTAACCCAAGGAGCTACAAAAGCTACAATATTAAATTTGCTTGTTTCGATCAAAGATGGGATTATTCTAATTTTCAAGACATTCGTTTACTTAGACAGAATGAGTTACGAATGCACCACTAAAAAGGAAAGCAAGGAAATCTCCAACTTGAAAACGACCCATCAAAATAAGAACGAACTTTTTGATGCCACAAGAAACCATCGCTTCGGCCGATCGAAAATCGAAACTAATAATTATGTCCACGTCGTAACACTGCGAGAAGATAAATTAAGAACAAGTAAAACCCATGTGTCAAAGGCAATATATTAATGTAAAAAAATGATAGTGAACTAATTGTAGGTGTGTAGTTTGGGGATATAAAGCTCCGGTTACAATTATTCTCCGACGATTTTGAGGTTTTGATCAAATGATTGGCAAAAATTAAATTTTTATAAGAAAGCCGTGCTGAGTACTAGCATGTTATTGGTTATGAGGTAGTAGACGATATTGTTGAACTATTCCGCCAATTTTTTTTATTATTTACAGTATAGGGGAAAGTCTTGTAACCTTGTCTGTATTAAGTACCGAGGTTTCGGCATAGTTTAATATAGCAAGATGACAGACATTTATCTGGATAGTTTAGAGAATAAGCGATTCCGCCAGGATTCACCGAAGCCTGGCGTACTACATGTCGAAACTGTACCCACCGATGATGAGTGGCTGTTACACAGTACCTTTCAGGAAGATCCGGAAAAAGGATGTGCGCTTCTGTTCAGAAGATATTATGTGAATCTTTGTAATCATGCGATTCGCTTCGTTCATTCAAAGGAAATTGCTGAAGATATTGTTTCTGAAATTTTTGCCAGTTTCTGGCAGAACAGAGTTTTTGAGCAAATTACAACGTCTTACCGTGCTTACCTCTACAAGTCTATCAGATACCGGTCTTATAATTACCTTAAATGGCAATTGAACAGAACCAGATCCTTAGAGTCGGAGGACCTTGGTGTGATTTCGGAAACGCTGAGTCCAGAGGAATTACTTCAGTTCAGTGAGCTTCACCAGCGTGTAGAAATGATTATTCAGCAACTTCCTCCCCAATGCCGACGGGCCTATCTTTTAAAAACAGTAGATGGTAAAAAGTACGATGAGATAGCCAGCGAATTACAAATTGGTTCGAAAGCAGTAGAAGCCCTTGTGAGCAGGGCATTGGCCCGTCTCCGGAAGGAGCTTAGGGATGACTGGTTTTTGGGCGGGATCCTTTTGTGTTACATACAACTTTAAGTAATCCGCAAAATTGGACTTTCCTTTTAGCGGTTAATGTGAAATTCAAGTCTATGGAAAACCCGGTGACGAAACGTTTACTGTTCGATTTTTTCTCAGAAAAAACGACCGTTATACAGCGGAAATTAATTGAGGAATGGTTGTCATCTCCTGAAAATCAGGAGATGTATTATCAATATCTGGATGAATGGGAAAGTAAGAATTTGCAGTTCTTTCCTGATTCGGACAAGGCCATGCAGCATTATATGAGCCAAATGACTGGTGGAAATACCGAAAGATCGGTATCTAAATCGGAGATAAAATTGCAAAAAAAATCCAGGCTTGACAGATGGTGTTATACCCTGATAGCGGCCAGTGTTTTCATAGCAGCATTTGTCACCTTCAAGAAGGAATTGATGTGGAAATCATTGAAGTCTGGCACAGGAAGCAGTAGTGCATATGTGTTAACGGATGGGACAAGAGTACTTCTAAATGCAAATTCAACACTCTGGATACCTCGGTTTGGCTTTGGCTCGGAATCCAGGGAAGTGGAGCTGGAGGGAGAAGCCGATTTTGATGTAAAACATACGAGATCCAATAACCGGTTTGTTGTGAATATGGGAGATCGTTACCGAATTGAAGTTCTGGGGACACAATTTGTCGCTTATTCAAGAGCGAGGGGGAAACGGGTATTTCTGTCCAGAGGACAAGTAAAGGTTCAACTTCCGGAAGGTAAACAGGTTTATATGAAGCCCGGGAATTTGTTCGCTTCAGGGCCTAACTGCACCTTTGATGTCACCGTTCCTGACCAACCTCAGAAGTACACGGCATGGAAGGAGCAATTGTTTTATTTTGATAATACAACGCTTTCGGATGTTAGCCGGGAAATGAGAGAGCGGTTCGATATCGATGTACGTGTATCGGATACCGTTTTGATGGAGCGTCGTATTGGGGGGATTTACCGGGCCGAACACCCGGACGACCTGCTTCTGATTTTGTCAGATCTTCTTAAGGTTGAGGTTATTCAAAATCAAGATCATATTGAATTGCGTTCACAAACCAAACAATAATTATGATACAATCACTACATCGAAAAGCAGGGTTATTGCTGGTGTCCCTGTTGCTGCAACAGCAAATTGGCCTGTCTCAGAACATTGCTTATCTCCGCCCTGTGAATGCGGAGAGATCCGTGCCCGAGCAACTGGTTAACGCTATGAAATTAAAGGATGTGTTGGTCGACCTGGGCCATAAATACCAGGTAAGCATTGTGTTTGAGGAGTCGACGGTAAAGGAGATCTTCGTAAAAAACAGCATCACCGCTACGGATAAGCTCGAACGAAAGCTTGATTTGCTCTTGGAACCCCATGGCCTTGCATATCGGAAAACGGGTAAAAGAACCTATGTGATCGTGAAGAAGGAGACTGAAAAAATATCAGAAATTAGCTCGATACATAGAACGGATGTTTTACAGATGCTACGAACCGCTACTGTAGCCGGCAATAATCCTGAAGTAGAAACACTTTCTGACGAATCGGTAGCAGAACGAATAACGGGAAAGGTGTCTGATGAAAAAGGGGCAGGCTTACCGGGAGTAAGCATCGTAATTAAAGGAACTACACGGGGCACGACCACAGACACAGAAGGTAAATTTAGTCTGGAAATGCTGGATGATAACGCAACACTGGTATTCTCTTTTGTGGGATATGCCACACAGGAAGTGATTGCAGGTAACCGAAGAAATATTGATGTCAAACTTCTGGATGACGAAAATCCGCTTAGCGAAGTTGTTGTGGTAGGTTATTCCACGATCAAGAAGGAGTCGCTGACCGGTGCCGTAGCCGCCATCAAAGGAAAAGACCTCATTAAACGCACTACGTCCAATGTACAGCAGGCGTTGCAAGGACAAATTCCGGGTTTAACCGTTCTGGATCAGGGCGCAGGGCCAGGTAAATCCAATATGGTTTTGCGCATTAGAGGGATCACCACGCTGGGAGCCAATGAACCGCTGGTGATCGTGGATGGGATTGAGCAAAGGCTCAGTGATATTAACCCGCTGGATATTGAATCTGTTTCCGTATTAAAAGATGCATCCTCTACGGCAATTTATGGGTCTCGTGCTGCAAACGGTGTAATTTTACTCACAACGAAAAGAGCCGTTTCGGGGAAAATGTCGATTAGCTACAATGGCTATTACGCCCTGCAAAAAACCAACAATAATCCGGTGCACATGGGCTTGGGAGATTATCTCCAGCTTCAAAAAGTGGCCTGGACGAATTCGACGGGGACACCTGGTATTTTTACGGATGATTACATTAAGGAATATGTAAACGCCACGGATCGTCTCAAGTATCCATTGCCCAATACCTGGTATGATGAAGTGTTACGCACAGCACCCCAAATGAATCATTCGCTATCCGTCAGCGGAGGCAATGAAAATATCAAAGCACTGCTGAGCGTACGTTATCAGAATCAACAGGGGATTATTCTCGCCAATTCTGATTCGAAACTTAGTGAAATTCGTCTGAATACGGATTATCGCCTGTCTTCCCGATTGAAATTCACTACCGATGTCAATTACAGGTCCAACAACATCATTGCTCCAATCAATGAGAATGATGTGTTCAATAAAATGCTGCAGACCTCTCAATGGACGGTACCGCGCTATCCGGATGGAACGTACGGTATCAGCTCTGACGGCCACAACCCGCTTTTATCAGCCGAAAAAGCGGGTACTGCTAAAACACTGGATGAGTATTTGCTGGGCAATTTTAAGGGAGAACTGCAAATACTAAAGGGGCTTACTTTTACCACGCAGATCGGTGCGCGGATTAACCTGACCACGGGAAAGAATTATGCCAATAAGTATGAAGTCCGGGACTATTACAATGCTTCGGTTGTACGGAAAAATGTACCGATCAACAGTCTGACAGAAACGAGAAATGACGTCAGGGAATATACTTTTAATCATTTGCTCAATTATTCCACGAACATTGGCAAACATGCGATACATGCCTTGTTAGGTTATTCTCAGATTGAAAACAAGGGACGCTTTATTAGTGCATACCGTCAGGGATTTTACAGCAATGATGTGGAATCTATTGGCTCAGGAACAAATGACGCTACCAAAAGCAATAGCGGAAGTGAATATACCTGGGGCCTAAGATCTTATTTTGGCCGTGTAAATTATACTTTCAAAGACAAATATTTGTTTGAAGCGAATGGACGTTACGACGGCTCTTCCCGTTTTTTGGAAAACAACCGGTACAGCTTCTTCCCTTCAGTGTCGGCTGGCTGGCGAATTTCCGAGGAAAAATTTTGGGGTGGGCTTAATCACTATGTTGGGGAGTTGAAACTAAGAGGGTCATGGGGTAAAACGGGTAATCAGGCAGTGGATTTGTATAGTGGTTTGGCTACATTGAGTTCAAGTGTCTATTCATTTTCCGGATTACCGGCCCAGACTTTCCAGCAAACACGGATTGCCAATCAGAACCTGACCTGGGAAACGACCACACAGTCTAACGTTGGTTTGGATGCCGCTTTTCTGAATAACCGGCTTACGTTAAGTTTGGATTATTACAATAAAACCACTGACGGAATTCTGCTGACGTTACCGGTTCCGGGTACCCTGGGTTTACTTCCGGCTCCTCAAAACGCCGGCGCAGTGACCAACAAAGGTTGGGAGTTTGCAGTGAGCACAAGAAATAAATTCGGCGGGGTCGGGATGGATGCCAACTTTAATTTCAACGTCAATAACAACAATGTCGGCAACCTGGCAGGAACCGGACCATATATTACCGGGGGCAACGAAACCCGTTACATCACCGCAGAAGGTTATGCTATCAATTCTTTCTGGGGTTATAAAACCGATGGTTTATTCCAGACTCCGCAGGAAATACTGGATTATCCCACCATGCGGACCGGCGTAATGCCGGGTGATGTTAAGTTTGTTGATTTGAACAATGACGGCAAAATTACCCCGGCCGATATGACCTATCTTGGACGGAGTTTCCCTAAGTTTACTTTCGGGTCCAGTCTGAACTTCTCCTACAAGGCATTTTCGTTGAATATGCTGTTTCAGGGAGCCGCTGGAGCCAAAGCCCGAGTGGGTGGTGCAATCATTGAAATGGGTATTTGGGGAGGTTTTACGCATGAACTGATAGCGGGCAATTACTGGACTCCCGAAAACCGGGATGCACGTTTTTCGCGACCGCTTAAGTACGACCTCAGGAATTTTGTCATGTCAGACCGTGATCTGATGAACGGCTCTTATTTACGTTTGAAAAATATCCAGCTGGTGTATCAGTTACCGGGTTCTCTGACTCAGAAAGTGGGCATAAAAAGAGCCAGTGTGTACATTGCCACCACCAATCTGCTCACTTTTTCGGCACTGAATGAATGGAATGTCGATCCGGAAACAATTCCTGGAGGACGCACCGAGCAGTATCCCCAGACCGCCGTTTCCACAGTAGGACTTAACATTCAGCTTTAATCTTCATGTTTACTCAAAAGCAGAATCCAATGAGAAATTATAAAACCATATCATTCATTTTTGCAGCAACGTTCTTTTTCTACGGCTGTAACTCCGACCTGCTCAAAACCATTCCCAATGACCGGGTTTCGTCAGAAATTTTCTGGAAAACAGAAAACGATGCTGTGCTGGCTTCAAATGCGGTTTATACCTATCTTGAATCAGCGGCCAATTTTACGAATTGGGATGCCATGTCGGATATTGGCCATGTAACCCTGGGCTGGCGGGAAGAATCTGTTATTGAAAAAGGAAGTTATGACGCAACCTATGGGAAAATCCTCAATGAGTGGAATGATGCCTACAAAGGCATTCAGGCAGCCAACGCATTTTTGGCGAATGTGGATAAAATTTCCGTTGCCGACAAAGTGAAAATGGATCGCCTGAAAGGTGAAGTAAGAACGCTCCGTGCTTATTTTTATACAAAACTTGCGATGTTATACGGAGACGTCCCGCTGGTGATCACCAATATGACGGTAGAAGAAAGCAGAATGCTTACCCGTACCCCCGTTGCGCAGGTCTGGGATTTTATTTCCAAGGAATATACCGAATCGGCAGCATTGTTGCCAACCAGCCAGACCGACAAAGGCAGGGTCACCAAAGGAACAGCCCTGGCACTCAATGCCCGTGCGTTACTCTATGCAGGCCGTTTTAAGGAGGCCGCGGTAGCTGCCAAGCAGGTGATGGATCTGAATGTTTACAATCTGTATCCCTCTTATGAAAATCTTTTCAGTTATGCGGCCGAAAATAATGTGGAAGTCATTTTTGACAAGCAGTCGATCAAAGACATCCAATCCAACAATATTTTTAGCCTTACTACACCCAACAGTGTTTTTCCTCAGGTAAATAGTTTTGTTCCTACAAAACTAGCTGTGGATGCTTTTCAAACCACTACCGGAAAGGACATCGCAGATCCTGCCAGTGGTTTTGATCCTAAAAACCCCTATGTAAACAGAGATCCGCGGCTTCGATTTTCTATATATGTGTTGGGTTCGGAGTTGCCCAATGGGAAAATATATAATTCCAGACCAGACAGCGGTACAGGAGATGCGATTGGCAATTCAGAAAATTCTACAAGCACGGGTTTCAATACACGGAAGTATCTCAACAAAGAGGATTTGTTACAACCCAATAACGGTGGCATCAACATCATTTTGATGCGGTATGCAGAAATATTATTGATTTATGCAGAAGCTAAAATTGAAGCCAATGAATTGGATCAAAGTGTCTTGGATGCGATCAATAAGATAAGGAATCGTCCGGATGTGAAAATGCCGCCAGTAGCTGTGTTAGGTTCACAGGAGGAGCTAAGAAAAATAGTCAGGAATGAGCGTTTGGTAGAGCTAGCATTTGAAGGTCTGCGTTATTTTGATATCCGCCGCTGGAAAATTGCAGAAACCGTAGTGCCCGGCGTTTTATATGGTATGACCTATACCGATGCGAAGGGAGAGCTGAAAACAATTTCTATCGAGGCATTTGTAAAAGTCTTTAATAAAAACCGCGATTATTTGTGGCCTATCCCTCAACGGGAAAGAGAACTTAATCCTAATTTAACTCAGAATCCTAACTGGTAAGCGGTACGCAGGATGATTTTGTACATTTTCAGCATGATGAATACGTGCATCTGATAGGTCTGTGTGTTGCATGAATGGTTAAATCCAATTTTAAGTCCGAAGGCTTAATCAATAAACATTTCTTTTCTGTAAGGAAGAATCCTTCGGGATACTGTTTTATAGATTCCAATATTTTACGTTATCATTATGTTAAAATCGCTGCCTTATTTAGCCCTTTTCTTGTGTTTGAACCTGGGATATTTTTTCTACGGCTCATCCGAAAACAAGATTAATTTGGTTCCCGCAGAAGTGCACTTCCGTATCGTACAGGATTTGCGTGCAGAGACAATCAGTGTTTTTCGGGGAGACGAAGAAAAGCCTGTTCTGGTTCAGAATGCAAAGGCTCATTTTCGGCCCTATCTACATCCGATCGTCCCCCCGGACGGCAAAGGAGTGCTTACGGAATACAGCCCCGGGCACCATAAACACCAGACCGGTATTTACTGGGGTTATACCCGGGTGAACGGGCGCGACTACTTTCATCATCCGGAGGGAGATTACTGGAAAAGGGTGTCGGCAACCGTGGTTGAAAGTAAAGGAGCAGTGGTGAAATGGCAGACGGTCTATGACCTTTTGGACTCCACCGGAAAGGCCGTTTTGCAGGAAACACAAAATTGGTCCATGCGACAGAAGGATGGAAAGTATTTGCTGGATCTGGAATGGAACGGAGAGGCGCAAACGGATGTAACGATTGGGAAATACGATTATGGTGGACTATTTGTCCGTATGCCATGGAAAGCGGGGATTAAAGGAGAGGTGGTAAATGCAGCACGGCAGCATAATGAAAAGGCTGAGGGGCAGGCCGCGATGTGGGTAGATATTGGTATGCAGGTAGATGGCCGTAATGATCTGGCGCATATTGCTATTTTTGATCATCCCGAAAACAAGAGCTATCCCCAAACCTGGCGTGTGGACGGCCAGTTGGGAGCCGGACCTGCCCGTGCCCGAAAAGGGGATTGGTATATCAAAAAGGGAGAAACCGAAGTAATTAAGCATGAACTTGTCGTGTATACCGGCGAACTCAACGATTTGGAGTTAAACAAAACTTTTGGCGAGTTTATAGGGAATGATGGTACATACAACACGGCGGCACTTTGGGCAATTGCGCAAAAGGAGGGTAGGGAAGCCAAATTTCTCAGCGCTCAGGAGGCCGTAGCCGCAATGACCGTGAAAGACGGTTATAAAGTAAATGCCTGGGCCTCCGAACCGATGATGACGCAACCGATGGCGTTTTGCTGGGATGATCGAGGAAGGATGTGGATCGCGGAAAACAGAGATTACGAATCCAGAGGTAAAGGTTTTTCGAATGCCGGTGACAGCCGTATACTGATCCTGGAAGACACTGATCACGATGGCGTAGCCGATAGCCGGAAGGTTTTTATGGAGGGCATTGCCTTTCCTTCAGCGATTGCGGTTGGTTTTGATGGCGTGTTTATAGGTGCTCCACCCAATTTGCTTTTTGTTCCTGATCGAAACAAGGACGACAAAGCGGATATGGAGGATATTGAAGTGCGGTTAACAGGATGGGGTATTCGTGATCGTCATGAAACTTTGAACAGTTTTCACTGGGGACCGGACGGTTGGCTGTACGGTTTGCAGGGTTTTGCAACCCCTTCAAAAGTGGGTAAACCGAAAGGAAAGGGGAAACTTTACGGGCATAAGGATCCGTTTCCGGAAGATATTTTCCAGGGTGAAGGAACGGACATCAATGGCGGGGTGTGGCGTTATCATCCTACCAAAGATAAATTTGAAGTGGTGGCCCACGGTTTCAGTAATCCATGGGGTGTTGATTATGACGCTAAGGGACAGTTGTTTATCACGGCCTGTGTGATTCCACATCTCTGGCATGTAGTACCAGGCGGTATTTATCATCGACAAGGCGGTCAGCATTTTAATCCATATGTTTACAATGACATCAAGACCATTGGCAACCATAGCCATCGCTCTGCACATGGAGGGGCACGGATTTATCTTTCGGATGCCTTTCCTGAAACGGAGCAGGGTAAAATATTTATGGCCAATATTCATGAGCATGGCATTTTGTCAGACGTTCTGGAGCCGAAAGGTTCTGGTTTTGTGGGCAAGCACGGTGACGATTTTATGATGGCCAATAATGCACAATGGGTTGGTTTCAGCATGGAGATAGGTCCGGAAGGCGGACTTTATGTGCTGGACTGGCATGATGCGGATATCTGTGGATCGGATGTGCTAAATTCAGAAACCGGGCGGATTTTCAGGATTATGCCAAAAGTCACGCAGGCAAAAGATTGGGAAGGCAGGTATGCCGATCTGGATAAAATGAGTGATGAAAAGCTGGCGGATCTGCAAATAAGCAAGAGTGAATGGCATGCCAGACGCGCAAGTATTATATTACAAAACAGGGCGACAAAAGGGAAATTAAGCCAGCAGGCACATGAGCGTCTGGTCAATATTTACCGTACTAATCGTGATGCTGATTACCGTCTTCGTGCCATGTGGGCATTGCAGGTAACCAATGGCTTGGATGAAAAAGGACTTTTAGAGGCGCTTGCTGATAAGGATGCGTATATACGTGCCTGGGCGATCCAGTTTTTATGTGAAAACGAAGCCGTGTCACCCTTTACCGTGGCTCAGTTTGAGAAGATGGGGAAAGACGATTCTTCACCGGTAGTAAGACTCTATTTAGCCTCTGCTTTGCAACGGATCAAACCGGAGCAAAGGTGGAAATTGGCGGAAGCTTTGGTAGACCACGCGGAAGATATCGAAGATCATAATTTACCGAAAATGATTTGGTATGGCATTGAGCCGCTCATGAAGAGCAATCCGGCGAAAGGGCTGGAACTTGCAGCGAAAAGTAAAATTCCTATGGTAACCAATTTTATTGCGCGCCGTGCAGTGGACGCAGATGCGATCGGAATACTGATTGCCGCCATTGGGAAAGGTTCGGCCAACCAAATTGATATGTTAGAAGGAATGCGGGATGGTTTGGATGGGCGTTCCGACATTAAGACACCAGACAACTGGCAGCCTGTTTATACCCGCCTGAAAAATGCTAAGGGAAAAACCGGGCAACTTTCAGTGGAGCTTGCACAGCATTTTGGTGATACAGAAGCAGCGAAAACCTATTTAACCACGCTGAAAAATACCAAGGCTCCAACCGCACAGAGACAACTGGCGCTGCAATCACTAGCTGCCCGCCAACGCCCGGAACTCGCTAAGGAATTACCAGGATTGCTGGATTCGCCTGCACTTCGTTTTGACGCAATACGGGCGATAGCGAGCTATGATCAGGAGTCTTTGGGTAAATTGTTACTTGAAAAATATGCAGGCTTTAATCAAAAGGAAAAAGCGGAGGCAATTCAGACCTTGTCCTCCAGACCGAAGTATGGCTGGTTGCTGACGCAGGCATTAGCGAAAAAAACGATTTCCAAAAACGACGTCCCTACGTATGTTGCCCGTCAGCTGCGGCGTGTGGTAGGAAGCGGTTTCGTGGAAGTGTGGGGGCCTATCGATCATGTAGCCTTCGATGAAAAAGCCTATAATAAATACAAAACATTGCTTACCGACAAGGCCGTGTCGGCGGCTAACCCTTCAAATGGGAAGCTGATTTTTACTAATACCTGTGGTCCATGTCATAAGATGTATGAGGCAGGCGGGATCATCGGGCCCGATCTGACCGGTTCCAACCGGGGGAATCTGGATTATTTGCTGGGTAATATACTGGATCCTAGTGGCGAAATTCAGGATGATTATAAAATGGTGGTGGTTACCACACGTGACGGTCGCACCTATGTGGGCAACGTAGCCAAAGAAACAGAACGACAGCTTACGTTGCGGATCGTGGGACAGGATGCGGTTTTATTAAATAAATCCGACATCCAGACCAGAGAAGTAACCCCGACATCCATGATGCCTTCCGGATTACTGGAGGCTTTGTCGGAGAAGGAAATTACGGATCTAGTGTCATTTTTACGAACGACGAAACCGTTGACGGGTAAAAAGTAGGTGGTTGAAAAAATAGGGACGGGACTTATGTTTTAAAGCGGTTCAGTTGGCCAGCCCTAAAAATGGCGATACAGATTTAAGATTTGATGGGAGTGTAAAATGAACTGTGTTGTAATAGCCAACACTAGATCTGACAGTTGAGTTTTTTTAGGGATTACTCAAAAAATGAATTTGAGAAGGGGCCGCGAGATTCTCAGCCCCTTTTTCATTTCCGTCGGTTTGGCTATTCCTGGCGAGTTGCTCTCCAGACCGTAAACAAGGCTGTGCTTGCTTTTTATGGACAAGGAACGTAAATTCATAGTTCCTAATAAGCAAAATGACAGTGCTCTTATCTGGTGATATTTCCCGATCTCCAGACTTGTTTCGGAAAGTGTGGTTTACTTATTGGTGAATGCGACTTCCAGCATATCCCGCTTGACAGCATAACTCTATTCCCTTTCCGGGCTTATTAGTTTTTTTACCAAAAATATATTATGATGAAAAGTCTGGATGTACCCAATCCGAATGCTGCAGGTATTGATATTGGTACCGAGATGATCTTTATATCTGTCTCCGGATTGCCAGTAAGGAAGTTTTCCACATTTACGGAAAACTTAATTGAAGCCTGTGTCTATTTGAAGGAAAACAAGGTCACCACAGTGGCAATGGAATCGACTGGGGTTTACTGGATTCCCTTATATGATTTGATTGAAAAGAGTAACATAGAAATATTTGTAGTAAACGGAGCGCATGTCAAAAATGTTCCGGGCAGAAAATCAGATGTGCAGGATTGCCAATGGATACAACAATTGCACAGCTACGGATTACTTCAATCGTCATTTGTCCCCGACAACACGATAAGAAAACTTCGAACCTACATTAGACTACGTGACGACCATATCGAGATGGCTTCTGCCCACAAACTTCACCTACAGAAAGCCTTTAACCTCATGAACGTTAAAATACACAATGTAATAAGCGACATTACTGGAACATCCGGTATGAATATCATCAGGGCAATTGTCCAGGGGGAAAGAGATGCCAACAGTCTTGTGTCGCTTTGCAACCAGCAGATTTTAAACAAAAAGAAAGATCAGGTAATTTCCTCTTTACAAGGAAATTATGAAGAAGAATATGTTTTTTCATTAAGGCAGGCCATGACTTGCTTGGATTTTTATCTTGTTCAAATAAACGAATGTGATAAAGAGATAGAAAAACTATTGCATAAAACGACCCAAGAAAAATCAACACCTACAGACATCAAACCTCCTAAAGTAATAAAAAATCATAAACCTAACATAGCCGGTCTACACGTCTTGATGATGAAATTAACCGATGGGAAAGACGCTTCCCAAATTCCTGGCTTGACTGATCAGACTTTAATGAAAATAGTTTCGGAAGTTGGATTGGATATTAGTAGTTGGCCTACCGTAAAACAATTCACCTCATGGCTGGGGCTGGCACCAAACAAACATCAGTCAGGCAAAAGCAGTAAAAAAATAAGGAAACGGTTTAAAAACAGAGCCGGACAAATTTTGGGGAGCCGCCAGAAGCCTGGCCAATAGCAAGTTTAACGCATTCGGCGGATTCTATCGGCGAATTAAGTCAAGGAGTGGCCCCATGGTGGCAAATGTTGCGACTGCCAGAAAGATAGCTGTTCTATTTTACAATATCATTAAAAATGGAACAGAGTATGTGGAAGTAGGGTTGGAAAAATATGAAGAGAGCTACAAAATTAGAAAAGTTGCAATGCTCAAAAAAATGGCTCGTCAATTAGGGATGGAGATTGTACCACAATAAGGATTAGGGTGTAGGCTTCCCATAATTAGGACGTTGGAATTTTAGACTAAAGTATGGTTTTCAACAGTTAATTCTTTTTCTTTCATTGCCTCCTCTTCTAGCAAGATACCCTTTTGATTTGGTGTAAGTCCTTTCATTGATCGATGAGGATGTTTGCTATTGTAAGTGTCCATCCATTGATCAGATAAAATTCTCAGTTGCTCTAACGTGTCAAATAAATATGCAGGGAGTGTAATCTGAACTCTGTCTGGCCATCTAAGTTGATTCAAATTTAATTTTTCTTTTCGATTTCAAAAGCTTTTTTGCTTGTTATTGAGTTTGTCAAGGGCGGCTGAGGCACGAAGCCGTTTATATACCCTTGATAAATTCAATAACGGGCTATTTTTGCGTTTTATATTGGGAAGCAAAATTAAAGGTCCATTCTCATTCTATCACCAAATTTGATACGCAGCTGTTGAGCGGTAAGTGCCCAATTTTGCAAAGGTGAAGTCCATTTCCGACTTATATTTTCCACAGCCAGGTAGATCAATTTGAGTAAAGCCATGTCGTTGGGGAAAGCGCCCTTTGTTTTTGTTATTTTACGGACTTGACGGTGAAAGCCTTCAACTGCATTGGTGGTATAAATAAGTCGTCTAATTTGCTCATCATAAGCAAAATAAGTGGATAGTTTATGCCAGTTGTTCTGCCAGGATTTGATCACAACCGGATATTTAAGACCCCATTTATCATTGAGTTTATCCAACTCCAATTCTGCTTTATCTTTTGTAGATGCCTGATACACAGTTTTTAAGTCCTGCATGAAGGTTTTCTGATCTTTGGAAGCCACATATTTAAGTGAATTCCGGATCTGCGGGGTCGCCCTTTAGATTAGCACAATAAATATTAACTTTCTTTTGTCCAAGTAAAAATCTGGAAGTATGAGGGTGAACTATGGGGCCGCCTATTAATTAGAATTAACGCCGGAATTAGTCCTTCACACTTTTGTATTGAACAGGTGCCATTTAGAATGTTAAGCAACCGGCTTATTAAAGGGATTAGCATTTCAATACATTCGGATTGTAACTCAAACTTAACAACTATACCATGGAAAAGGAATGGTTTATCGGTATTGATGTCTCTAAGGCCACTTTAGATTTTGCACTTTGCCACCTCAATAATCCTTCTCAGTTTATTTATCATCAGTTTGAAAATAGCACGGTTGGATTTAAGAAAATGATGACTTGGTTATTAAAAAACGGTGTGAATACCACCAATGGCTTTTTTTGCATGGAGCATACAGGACATTATACCTTGGCTTTATGTTGTTTTTTACAGGATCAGGAGTTCGCCTTTACGTTGGTAAGCCCGTTGCATCTGAAAAAATCACTGGGGATAACAAGAGGTAAAAACGATAAATTAGACGCAAAAAGAATTGCTCAATTTAATTGCTTGCATCATAGAACACTAAAGCCAATACAGTTACCTTCCACGTGCTTACTTAAATTAAAAAACCTAATGGCCTTTCGTGAAAGGCTTGTAAAAACAAATGTGGGTCTAAAAAATGCAATTAAGGATTTGAAAAACCTAGGGGAGTTGATCGATAACACCTTCATTGTCAATCAATCTGAGCAACATCAGAAGCTAATCGAAAGGCAGATAAATGACACAGACAAACAAATAGAAGTGACTTTAAAAGAAGATGATCAAATAAAAAAACACTTTGACTTGGTCAATTCCGTGGTTGGTATAGGCCTTATCACAGCAGTGGCTTTTATAATCTATACACAGAATTTTACCGCTTTTAATAACAGCCGACAGTTTGCATGTTATGCGGGAGTGGCTC